>NZ_CP098480.1:2790254-4185382 GCF_023702715.1 Acinetobacter sp. C32I
CCAAGCCTTAATACTATTCAATAACCCAGTTGATGCTTTCCAGCCATCCCAACCTACTGTAAGCCGTTGATACACAGCTGGCGCACCACTCGCAGGCATGACACCATGCACTACGCCTGCGATTTTATCTTTGACCTTGTCATTTTGAATTAGGGCACGAGTGACCAACCCACCCATAGAGTGAGTCACTACAATAAACTTCTTAAATTTAGCTGTCGGATATTCTTTTTTGATTTGTGCCATAACCTCATTATTCATTCGATCGGCAACTTTGTCCGCAGAATTCATATTGGTATCCAGCCAATTATAACCACAGGCAAATACAGGAAAAACATAATCGGCTAGTTCTTCATGCTGTTCTAAACTAAGTAATTCAACAACTTTGCTACTTGACCAGTTTTTGAGTATTTTTTTAGTTTCTTTATTGCCTGGTTGGACGATTTTTTCCCATTCTGTTGTACCGTTAAATTTGTCTTTTTGTTGCTCTTTTAGGGGCTTAAAGGGATTATTGAGCTGGCTTTCTAAATAAATTAACACTTTGGCATAGCCAATCGGAATCACTGACCCCCAACCCCGTGCTCTAGCAATTTCTTCAGTGATATGCGGCGCTTTCTTTTTATTTATTTTAATATCACCATCATAACCAACCTCAGTTGTTTTTGGATTTAAATCAATTTGTCGTTCCTTTGCATCTCTTTTACTGTATTCAATTAAAGTCGAAATGCCAGGATACCAAACTCTCTTTTTATTGCTATCTTTGATATTGGATCCCATAATCCCTGGAATAAAAATAATTGGCACCACATATTTGACTGGTGCTGGGATTTCACATTCGGTGTTAACACTATTGGGGGTGGTCTGTGAAACGTAGGAAGTTTTTCCAGACTGATGAAGGGTTTCATACGCCTCATGGTTATGTACATTATTTGACATTATTATTCTCAGAATTTACGAATGGTTTTTAAAATAGACTCATATAGTTTTAAGGCTTCGCCCTGCGCTAAACTACTGGTCTGATTTCCAAATGATGAATATGAGGTATCTACCTCTAGGCCAATTAAGGGGTCTTTATTATTACGTGCTGTACCCGTATGTTCCCATAAGGCACTCAGGCCATTCCGACCTTTCATTTTTTCAACTGAAATCCACTCTTGCCCATTTAAAGAAGCTATATTTTTCTCGCCTTTTCGAATATTGTCTTTGTTCATCTGACGCTGACTTTGTCCTGCCTGACTTAACTTACTTTCAATCCTTGGAATAAGATGTGCCGTTTCTCTTGAGTTAGTCTCACTATCAAAACGCAACACAACACTTGGATAATCTTTAAAATCAAAGCCCATTTTTTGTTTACTGTGTCTAAATTTTTGATCATTATCTTTGATAAAACCTTGATAAATACATTGACCATTTTCTGTGGGGATTTCATGTTCTGGACGATAGCGTAAGTTTTTAATGAGGTGTTGCATTGCCTCATTACTACCTTCGATCCATTTAGGCTGATCACTATGATTCCCTTCAATTAAAAATAAAGTTTTTTGATCAAGTACAAAACCAGCTACATCATAAGGAAGAATTTCTTTATCGGCCAACTTGCCTTTAAAAACCTTCGCCACTCGACCATCAATTTTTTGCTCTTGGGGATCTTCAAAAATTTTTCGATTCCCCTTTGAATAGTCACTTCTCCACTTTTGAACCGCTTCATCAAAATCTTGACGTGTCGCATTTTCTTTGACTTTAATAATAAATGAGTCGTATTGATCATAGCGATTCAAAGGATTGGCTTCAGCAGGAATCTCTACCGTATAACGCCCAATGCAATAGCTTTTAGTTTTTTCTAAATTTATCATATTGTTTCCAGTATTTTCTATGTTCGATTTTGCAGATATACAGCCAGCACTGAATACACATGCAGTTAATAATAGGGAAGCGTATATTTTATTCATCAATATATCCTCATAGTGTAATTATGATCTGAGCCATTACATTGCTAAGTCCCTCTAGCAACACGGTTTTAAATGATCCTATTACATTTATTGACATGGTTATTCTCGAAATGTACGAATGGTTTTTAAAATAGACTCATATAGTTTTAACGCTTCACCCTGCGCTAAACTACTGGTCTGATCTCCAAATGATGAATATGAGGTATCTACCTCTAGGCCAATTAAGGGGTCTTTATTGTTACGTGCTGTACCCGTATGTTCCCATAAGGCACTTAGGCCATTGCGACCTTTCATTTTTTCAACCGAAATCCACTCTTGCCCATTTAAATAGCTCGTATTTTTTTCACCTTTTCGAATATTGTCTTTATTTATTTGACGCTGACTTTGTCCTGCTTGGCTTAACTTACTTTCAATCCTTGGAATAAGGGCTGCTGTTTCTCTTGAGTTGGTCTCACTATCAAAACGTAATACGACACTCGGATAATCTTTAAAATCAAAGCCCATTTTTTGTTTACTGTGTCTAAATTTTTGATCATTATCTTTGATAAAACCTTGATAAATACATTGACCATTTTCTGTGGGGATTTCATGTTCTGGACGATAGCGTAAATTTTTAACGAGATGCTGTATAGCTTCGTTACTTTTTTCGGTCCACTCAGGTAGATCACTATGCCCACCTTCTATTAAAAACAAAGTCTTTTTATCGAGTACAAAACCAAAAACATCAAATGGATCACCTTTATCTTTTGATTTTTTTCCTTTAAGTATTTTAGTAATACGCCCCTCTATTTTTTGTTCTACAGAATCTTCAGTAATAAACCTATCATATTTAGAATAATCTTGTCGCCACTTTTGAATAGCCGCATCAAAATCTTGACGTGTCGCATTTTCTTTGACTTTAATAATAAATGAGTCGTATTGATCATAGCGATTCAAAGGATTGGCCTCAGCAGGAATCTCTACCGTATAACGCCCAATGCAATAGCTTTTGGTTGTTTCTAAATTCACTTTGTCATTTACACTATTTTTTATGTCTGATTTTGCAGATATACAGCCGACACTAAATACACAGGTAGTGAATAATAGAGGGGCATATATTTTATTCATCAATATATCCTAATAGTGTGATCACGGCTTTCGTCATTGAAAGAGAGGTAACTTTTTCAGTTTTCCCTTCTGAATCGGTCACTCCCTCAATTGTTTTTCCATCCTCTGTTTTAATTCGATATTTCATATTTGGCATCGCTTTGCCTGCTTTGTTTCTTAAAACAAAGAGCTCGTCATAATCCATCTGTAGTTTTGGCATTGCCGCCAAGTCAGTACTTAAATTACTCCCCGACATTGTTTTAATCTGCCCTGCTTTTAGCGACATGGTACCAGGACAAACAACATCAATATTTCCACCTTCAATTTTGATATAACCTCCCCCCGCGGCTAATAATATTCCCTTACCACTTTCTATTTTGACAAAGTCATTAATCGCATAAACGTGCATCAGTTCTTGTGAGGCTATTTTCATCGTATCAGCCTGAGCTTCTATTTCTATGGGACCCTGCCCAGCTTTAATTTTAATACCCGCAGCTTTCGCAAAAAGGGAAATCTTATCTAAGACATTCACCAAAAAGCCTCGCCCTGAAAAAATCTGTACATTCCGTTCAGAACTTAAATCGATATTTTCTTTGGCTTGGGCAACAATCCCTTTATCTGCATCTAGAATGATTGAATCTTTAGCATCAATCGCAATATATGGCGTAGAATCTGACTCATTCCAGTGAGGAAGTTCAGTTTTTAGGGACTCTTGAAGTTCTAATTCAGGTTCCGTGGTTTGATGTCCTTTAGCTGCATCTTTTATTGCTGCATTAGTCGCTAAGAATTTCTCAATATTTTGTTGTAAATTAGGTCGATCAAGTTGGTTTCCACTTGCATTAGAAGCACTTTCAGTCGTAATCAAAATCCCTTTGGGGGCACGAATCCCGCCCCACTCATCCGTTCTTAACTCAAAACCTTCGCCACGACCTTCACTTTCGGCTTTCTCTTTCGGATGACTTAAATTGCCTAGATTCAGTTGAGTTGTACCATGACTGCTGTGTAACTGGGCACTGATTTGCCCTGTAGTATCATCAAAACGCAGTTGGTTATAACCTTCACCACCGACTTCTTTAGAACGAATCCCGCTCAGCTTTTTGGTATCGGGAAGTTGGCCTTTAATGTCAAATTTGGTTGGTGAACGTTGTGCTTCATGAATACGGCCAGTCACAAATGGGCGGTCAATGTTGCCATCAAAGAAGTCAATCACAACTAATTCATCTTTACGCGGTAAAAAGCGTGCGCCATAACCTTCACCTGCCCAAGGGGTCAGCACATCCACCCATGCTGAATCGGCATCACTGTCATTAGCGCCAGCACCACCATCATGCGCATGATCTGCTGTACGGGTGAACAGGAAGCGAACTTTAATCCGCCCCCATTCATCGACATGGATTTCCTCACCATCACTCACCACTTTGGCACGCTGTACATGCGTTATGGGACGGTGCAGCAATGGATCATATTCAGGCACAATATCAATCGTTCGGCGCACAACCATCAATTCATTGGCTTGGCGTTCTTGTTCACTGTCTTTACTGATCGTCCAGTGACTGAGACTCAATAATTTTTCAACTTGGTCTTTAATCTCTTTAGGAAGGTTATTCTGGTTATAAAAATGCTTGGTCAGAATCAAAAACTGTTTATCATTTTGACTATGATTTTTTTCTAACTCAGGATGATCGTTCAACTGAAACCAATAACCAACCTGTGTATCCCGCACACTACTATGCGCAGTAAAATATTTTGCTTGTAAAGCCTGATATTGATTTAGCTGTTTATTGAGTTTATCTAGCTGGCTATTTCCTGAAACTGTAGCTTGATCCTCTCCATTGAGATCACGAATCCAAGCAGGTGAAATATTCCATGCTTGTTCCAGACTTAAACTTTCATTATCTCGCTGAGCACTGTGCTGATGTGAACTGATCACTGAACCACTGGCATCTTCTTGGCTTAAACTATCCGCCTGCCAGCGCTGCACATGAACAGCAGTGGGTTGCAATTGGCGTTGTGCAATAAAGCTGGTAATACTATCCGACTGTTCTGTCGCATGAGAGCGATGATAGCGAATGTTTCGACGTTCAAGTGCCTTAAATTGTACATTATCATCAATTAAACGTAATTTTTGTGGCTCAATACTCTGGCTATTACTAGAGACAATATAGCTGGATTCATCAATTAAAAAGTTAATCGACTCTTCACGTAACAACCGCGTTAAATAAGCATAATCACTTTCATTCGACTGCATTGAGAAAGGACGAATATCATAGTCCTTGCTCAAACCACTGCTATCTAATTTAAGACTAGCTGCAAATAAAGGGCTTTTGCTTTGCCATTCCTTAAAAATGATTTCACAAATCTCCACCGCACTTTTATTCATAAACACGCGGCTATTGCGTCGCTTATGCCATAAGCTGGTAGCATCCTGCATCGTCAGTCGATAAAGGCTTAAAGCACCATCACTTTGCCCCTGACTTGCGCCTGTAATAATTCCTGTGGTTCTAAACAGTTGACCAGCATCTGTCACTTGATCAACAGCAACTTGGCATCCAATAAATTGTTTGAGTTCGATATAAGGATTGGTAGATAAACAAATCAGTTCTAAGGATAATCCATCATTAATACCATGATAACCCTCTAGGCGTTGCAGCATGACTTGAGTATTAAGTGCTGTATTTGAAAACTGAATACTCATCGCACGTTTTTGAGTGCCAACGCCTAATTTATCTAAGACGTTAAAGATATTATTCAACATTATTATTGCCTTATTCTTGATCAAAAAAAATTACCAGAATGATTTGTCTGATTCAATTATGAACAGGTTTCGTTTTGTGTCATTGTAACTAAAAGTCTTCGATAGCCTTGAACAACATAACGGCCCAACTGATATTTTTCTTGTATTTTAGGAATACTAAGTTGCTCCAAATCCTGTTGGTGTTGTTTTACCCAAGCCTTCTTTTGATCCTCAATGCTAATATTTAAAAATTTTCTTAAAAGCATGCGATTTTTAATAATATATTTTTCACTCCGTTTTAATCTTTTCGCAATTTCAGTCAAACTTAAATGCAAGTCCAATAAAATCTCCTGATTTTCTAAACGCCATGCTTGAACTCGATCCTTATGCTTTGCCAGACCTAAACGCTGTCTTAATTCATCTTTCTTCCGAAAAATCTGTTCAAGGCTCAAACCAAGCTTTTTGACTAAGTCCTCATTACTTAACTCAGGATTAAGGAGGTCTTCTTGATGTAGCGCAAACCAAGCCTCTTTTTGTGCTTTGATTTTGGGGATCTCCAGCATTTCTCTTAATCTTGCTTTTGCTCTTAAAATTTCTCCTGGCATTTTTTGGAATTGATCAGCTAAGACGGCAACCGTTTTTCCTGAGTTTAATAATTCCTCCTGATGATCCAATAGCCATTGCCGCTTTGCTTGTTTATCATTTTGAAATTTTTCAGAAAAACTGAATTCATCTAGCTCTTGCCGAATACGGTTATAAAATTTTTTAGCGATGAATACACTGACATCAAATTTTTCTACGATTTCCTGAACAGTTAAGCCGCTCAGCTGTTGTTTATTGGCTTGAAACCACTGCTCTTGAATCACCTCAGCTTGTTTTTTTCTAAGTCGCTTTCGCACAGGAATATCGACAAGTTCAGCTAACCAGATTTTATGTTGATAAACTTGAGGTCGTGTTAATCCATACTTCGCTTTTAATGTCTCTAAACTGTCGTACAATAGTTCATCTTGATGTGCCAGAATCCATGAATTATTTCGATAGATAAAATTTCTTTGAATACCCAATAGCCGTCTGAATTTACCGACCATACTTAAGGAGAGTTCAAGTTGTTTCGCAACTTCAAAGACTTTGTATTCTTTTACAAAATCAGCCATCTCTGGGGTTAAAATCACTGAAAAACTTGGACTAACGCCCTCATCTTTAGCGGTAAACCCATAAGGCCAGCCACGATAGACGATAATCCCAGTATGTGTTTTTCGCTCCTCGTAGGCATCCCAATACTCGCCCTCCCAATCCTTGACCGTTTTAATTTTAAAATATTTATATTTTCCCATTATTTTATTTCACTGCTCGCAATCAAATATAAAATCGTATCCACCAACATTTTTAGCGATTTTAATACTAACTAATCTTTATTTTATAAATCAACAATCCACCTGATATGTATATTAAACTGACCTATTAGGTATAAATTTTAAAATTAGAATATGAAGTCTATTTTTATTGAGTTAGAAGGCAAAAATTAAACACTTACATAAATATCAAAAGATAATAATTTCTCAAAAAATAAAATTCTTTTATCCATGCTAACACCCGATCCTGCCCCATCTCTGCTACTCTCTTTCTTTTACTTTTCTGCGTTTTACTATGCTCAGTTTATTTGTTTACGGCACTTTAGGACCCAACCGTCCCAATGCCCATATCATGGAAAATATTGGTGGTACATGGGCAGAAGCACATGTATTTGGCACACTCAAACAACAAGGCTGGGGCGCTGAATTGGGCTTTCCGGGTATTGTGCTGGATCAAAGCGAAAATCAAGTCTCTGGCTTTGTATTTTTCTCTGACAATCTAGAACAACACTGGCAAGCACTAGATGAATTCGAAGGTGCAGGCTACCAACGCGTCCCTGTCAAAGCGCATTTAAGCACAGGCGAAACCATTGATTCCTTTGTCTATGCACTCAATAGCTAAGCTGAAATTGGCGAAAATTCGACAATCCAATTAAATTTATCTGATTGCTCATTTTTTCGCTTGTTTTTTTAAACAGATTCTGTAGAATTCTCGCCACGTTGCCGGCATAGCTCAGTTGGTAGAGCAACTGACTTGTAATCAGTAGGTCCACAGTTCGAATCCGTGTGCCGGCACCATTTCTCGCTTTACTCTCGTTTTTTCCCCATCATTTTCTCAAAATGCGAAATATTCGGATTTAATAAATCCCATTCATTGGCATGACTCACAAAACATTCTGCTTGCGGTTGATACAAATTTGGATCATCCAATGTTCCTGCACGGATTGAAATCATTTCAGGTACGAGTTCTGGTAGACCAAACATTTGTGAACCACAGTTTGGGCAAAATGCACGGCGGATCGATTTGCCAGATAATCCCAAAGACTCAAAATATTTGAGTTCACCAGTAATCTTCAGTTCGGATTGATGAAAGAAAGCAATCGGTGCATAAGCACTGCCTGTGGCTTTCTGACAATCACGGCAATGACAATTAAAACGATAACGTGGCGCAACCTGCGCCTGATAACTCACTGCCCCACACAGGCATGAACCTTTATATTCATTTGGCATCTTGTTCTCACTTTTTTACTGCACTGATTTGAATATAACGTACTAATCCATCTTGGTAGAGTTTTCGGCACAACTTGGCAGTCATGTTTATTTTGAGTTGGGCCACATCAAACGCTGATTTTTCAATTTTCCGTGTTTCGATATATTCCGCAAAACCATTCAACACCGGCTCTGAAAAATCCTGAATTTGAATATCAGTAAAACCATGCTGCGCTAAAGTCTGCCCTTGCTGCTGCTGATCCATCACATGCTGCCAATTCACATCGGCACTTTTTAATAGATAGTGATATTTTTGTTTTTGTAGCGCAGAGCACTGCTGCCAATTTTCCGACCACATCAGGGTGTGAAACGCGATCCGACCTTTTGAATTCAAAACTGAAGATGCTGAATAGAGAAATGAATTCAAATCACTGTGATAAGCCGCATCTATACACAGCACCACATCAAATGAATTCAAAAGTTGCAGTGCTTTTAAATTCAAAAAAGATCCACAATGAATTTGAACCTGCGGTAATTGTTTTTGAATTCGTTTGACACAATCAGGCTGCAACTCAACTGCACTGAGTTGTTGAATGTGATAATGCTGGGTCCAGTGCAACAAACTGGCACCTTGTCCACAGCCTAGATCTAAAACATGATCTGTGGATTTCAGTTGAATCGATTGTGCAATTTGATCGGCCAGACTTTGGCAGGCCTGTGGATAACAATGATGTTGGCCTTGCCAAAAACCTAAATTACTCCAAGCAAGCCATGCATCATCACCGAGTCTTTTGGCATCAATCGCATATTTATGCCCTATGACTTTTTCGATCAGCGCTTGCTTGAAGGTGGCCATGCTTAATAACCGAGTTCAGGCGCAACTTTGACTTTTGGTTTTAATCCAACAAATGGAACGGCTGCACCTAAGATTTCAGAAATATGCATCGCAGAGGTCACGGCAGATTCCAAAATCGGTAAACCATCGCACGACCATGAACCGCAATAAAACACTTTACGGTTTAAGTCCAAATGACGTTGCTGGATTTGTTTATTCAAGGCGACCGTTTCTGAATCGACCACTGCACGGGTAAGTTTCACCTTGGAAATGATTTTCTTCGGATCGATATCAATCACAGGACACCAGGTTTGGAACACGGCATTTTTACCCACCAAGCTTGGTTCAATCGCATTGATCCATACGGTAAATTGCTGACGGGTAAATTTACGATCCATCATATAGCTCAATACCGCCCAATCTTTACGGCGTTGTGGCATCACAATTGGATCGGTATGAATCACCAAATCGCCCTGTTCAAAGCGGAATTTTTTCAGTAAGGCAATATCATCGGCAAATTGTGGCTGCTTGAGGAAATCTTCAATCACTGGGGTTGGTGTCGCAATCACCACACGATCAAATAACTGGCTTTCACCCTGTGCATTTTCCACCAAAACTTTTTCGCCCTGCTCTTCAACTTTTTGAACAGGCGAACCACTATGAATTTCAATGCCTTCAATCAAGCGATTGACCAGTGCAGGCGTTCCGCCTTTCATTCGCAGTAAGGCTTCACCTTCCGTCAACTGACGGATAAATTCTAATAAAGGTTTGGCTGGCCATTCTCCAATGGTTTTAGGATGGCAAGTACAAATGGTATACAGCACTGGCATCACTGTACCATGCCAGAACACTTCCTCAATATGATATTGATTCATGAACTCGGCTAGTGTGATGTCTTGATTATCTGATTTAAAGAATTGATGTACCGCAGTTTTCAGTTGCAACATGCCTTTGACCAAGCGCCAACCATATTGCTGAATGCCTTTGCGGTTATTAATAATCGGGAAATTGCCGATACGGCTACGTGAAGTGGTGAGCCATGTATCTGTTTTATCTTCAAACAACCAACTGCAAGCCATAAAGGTACGGACAGGGAAAGTTTCTATGCCCAAGTAGCTTGCCAAACTTAAAGTATTTTGCCAAAGCTTTGGATTCATTACGCGTAGCGGGGCATCAATAATGCCACCATCAAAATCAATACTATGACTATCCATGCCTCGCCCTGCGAGTGCTTCGAATATAGTTACCTTATGCCCTGCATCATGTAGGATTCTGGCTGAGGCAAGTCCTGCCATTCCACTGCCAATAATTGCAATATCCAAAATTATGTCCCATCAGTTGATGATTTTTCTTGATTATGACCGATAGTTAAGCGAAACACGGTATTAAAAAATACCAGATTGAAGGCTTCTGCCAGACTTTTGTCGTAATATCGTTGTTGGGTTCTTGTTACATTTTATCACAAATTGCATTCCTATCTTAACATAATGAAAAAATTAGACTTATTACATTTTAGGACACAAAAACATACAGAACATTCTATATTTTTTCATTTTCAGTGCTTTATAGCCTTTGCAAAGCCCAATATTAGTGCTATTTTTATTAAACAATAACGAGAACAAAGTCACATAACAAGCTGAATAATTATAAGTGACATAATATTAAAAAAATCAATAGAGGACCCTTACAGCGAAAGCCTATCACTCTAACGGAGTGATAGGCTTTCTTATATAAGCAACTGATTTAACTTGCAATTAAGCTTGCATTGAACCAAATTTACCGCTATTGAAATCACGAACAGCCTCAACGATTTCCGCTTTGCTATTCATAACAAAAGGTCCATAACCTTCAATCGGCTCATTCAGTGGCTGACCAGTCAAAATCAGGAATTTACTGTCCTGTTCGGCCTTGATGCTAAAGTCAATTTCTTCACGGCTCAGCACCACCAAACTCGGTGCTTCTATGCTTTGGTTCTCATTTAAGACCACCTGACCAGAGAGCAATACCAACAATGCGGTATGGCCTTCGGTCGCATAAAAAGTATGTTCCTGATCTTTTACAATCGTACCATCCCAGACATTGACTGGACTAAAGGTGGTTGCTGCACCTGCGGTGTCTTGGTATTGACCTGCAATCACTCGCATCTCACTACCCGCATCATCCAATTTAATGTGCTGAATTTGATCGGCCTCAATGGCTTGGTATTTTGCTGGCGTCATTTTGGAATTCGCTGGCAAATTAACCCACAACTGAACCATTTCAAACAAACCACCTTGATGGGCAAACTCAGGCGAATGGAACTCTTGATGCAAGATACCACCACCTGCGGTCATCCATTGCACATCACCAGCTTTGATGGTTCCACCACCGCCACTTGAGTCTTTATGCGTCACTTCACCTTGATAAGCAATGGTCACGGTCTCAAAGCCACGATGTGGATGCGAACCGACACCATGTTGTGCTGTGGTTGGGTCAAAACGGTATGGTGCAGCATAGTCCAATAGGAGGAATGGGCTGAGGCTTTGGCCTAAACGGTCATAGGAAAACAAGTTATACACTGGGAAACCATCACCGACCCAGTGCATGTGTTTATTTTGATACACACCCAGAATTCTTTTCATTTGGTTTCTCCTATAGAGTAGAAGTTCTGTTCTTGGGATCTATTTTACGCCTCAAGCAGGTGTGCTTATAGCCTCAGAATGGCAACACATTATTCTACATATAGGACAATTGAAAATTTAAAAGCGAATCAAACCCTAAACCTTATCAATCATCCTATTTTTGATATTGTTTATCTCATTTTTTGCGCTTCATCTACATGAAAAATTTAACTAGTATCATTTCAAGCACGACGGAAATTCACTTTCTTTTCCGTGTTCTTTTTACAAAAACATGAGGATACAACAATGGCTAAAGACTATATTCGCCTAGACAAAGACAACGCAGCCGTACTTTTGGTCGACCACCAAGCTGGCCTCCTTTCATTGGTTCGGGATATTGATCCAGACAAATTTAAAAACAATGTTTTGGCATTGGCAGATGCCGCAAAATACTTCAACTTACCGACAATTCTCACCACCAGCTTTGAAAATGGCCCAAATGGTCCACTGGTCCCTGAACTGAAAGAGCTGTTCCCAGATGCTCCTTATATCGCTCGTCCAGGCCAAATCAATGCGTGGGACAATGAAGACTTTGTTAAAGCGGTCAAAGCAACAGGTAAAAAACAATTGATTATTGCCGGTGTGGTCACGGAAGTCTGTGTCGCATTCCCAGCCCTGTCTGCACTGGCAGAAGATTTTGAAGTATTTGTGATTACCGATGCATCAGGAACATTCAATGCCTTAACCCGTGATGCAGCATGGGATCGTATGTCACAAGCAGGCGCACAGCTGATGACCTGGTTTGGGATGGCTTGTGAACTGCACCGTGACTGGCGCAATGATATCGAAGGCTTAGGCGCTTTATTCTCGAATCATATTCCTGATTATCGCAACTTGATGACCAGTTATTTCACCAATACTGCAGAAAAATAAACCGTCATATCAAGATTAGAAGAGGGGCTGTTGATATTTCAGCCATGTCTTGCGTTATCAGCTAAAACGACATAAACAAGGCATGAAATGCAGGTAATGGTCATCCCCTTACCAAGTTTCATAACGCAGTTTAGGGAAGTTTTAGCTATAACCCTACGGGACAGAGACACTTTTTGCCGCTACTGTGTTATGCCTTATTCATTTAGAATAACTAAATCTCATAAGGCATGCCTTGTAGCGTCTAAAAAATGTCTTCTGTCGCAAGCATCTGTGAAATGTCAACAGCCCCCTAGTTAATGCTATCCTAATCTTGTCATATTTATCGGATTCGCTTTGCCTTGATCAACTCATTTGATGACTTTCATTATTTCTATTTGGTGGTGAAACACGGCGGATTTAGCGCGGCCAGCGAAGCTGAAAATATCAGTAAATCCAAGCTCAGCCGTCGCATCATTGAACTTGAACATAAATTTAATGTCAGCCTGATTCAGCGCACCACCCGTCATTTTAAAGTCACGGATTTAGGTCAAGAGTTTTATGAAGAATGCTGCAAAGTGATTGCACAGGTCGAATGTGCCGAGAATGTCCTGCTCAAGCAGAAAAATGAACCGCAAGGCATGGTCAAAATCAGTTGCCCACCGTTAATGATGCATTTCCAAATTCGGAAATTACTCAATCAGTTTTTAAAAGCCTATCCCAAAGTTGAAATCTCTTTAGAATTGACCAGCCGTCGTGTCGATGTGCTACATGATGATATTGATATCGCGATCCGTACTAGTTTTGAACCGAATCAGGATTCCAGTCTCATTGTCCGCGATGTGATTCGAACCGAGCATTGTCTGGTGGCAGCACCCGAATTATTACAAGACAGAACCATTCAGCATTATTCAGAATTACAGCACTATCCGAGCGTGGCCTTGGGTATTCAAAAACATCAATATTATTGGCATTTATGTCATGTTAACAATGATGAAAGTGTAGATGTACCTTATCAGCCACGAGTGAAAAGTAATGATTTGGCAGGGGTTTATTATGCGGTCAATGATGGTTTGGGCATCGCTGATCTGCCTTATCTCACGGTTCAAGCTGATATTCAGAAAGGTAAGTTAATTCATTTGTTACCCGAATGGAAATCCAATCGAGGCACAGTTCAGTTGGTCTATGCTTCACGCAAGGGGCAACGCTTGGTGGTAGAAAAGCTGATCGAAACCCTGATGGAAGGCCTGCGAGAATTGGCAAAAACTGACAGTGGCTATTCTTTATAGTGCAGTTTTTAGTATAAAACTGAGTTCTGCTGTTTTAACTCAGCAAATTTTTGCACCAGAAAATCGATCAATAATTTCATTGATGGCAGCAAGCCACGTCTAGAGGTATAGACTAAGTGAATCAGCTCGGGTTTAGGCTGCCATTCAGGCAATACATGAATCAAACGCCCTTGTTTAATATCTTCAGCCACCATTAATTCTGGTAGTTTTGCCACGCCCAAACCTTGCAGCGTGGCTTCTCTAAGTGCAGTTAAATCCGTGGTAGTGAGGCGTGGATGGCACTGGACTTTTAGCTCTTTTTCCTCGCGTGAAAATAATTGCCAATAATATTCAGGGGCAAAAGATTCCATCATCAGCACGGGAAATTGGGTCAGTTGTTGCGGCTCGCTAATTGAATAAAACTGATGTAACAGGTCTGGACTTGCAACAATAAACTGCCGTGCCAAAGCCAACTCGCGCACAATTAAATCACTGTCTGGCAAAGGTAAAGGACGAATCCGCACGGCCAAATCAAACCGTTCATTGATTAAATCCACACGGCGATTGGTGGCTTCGACATGCAGACTGATTTTCGGATACAGCTGTAAAAACTCATTCAACATGTGACTGATATTGATATGTAATAAATTGGTCGGGCAAGACAGCTTGATCAATCCACGTGGCTCAGCCGTTAAAAATTCGATTGCTTCTTCGGCAGCTTCAGCTTCAATCAACATGGCCTTGCAGTGCTGATAATAAATTTTACCCACCTCGGTAATCGACACCTGTCGGGTAGTTCGATTGATCAGCTTCACCCCGAGTCGGTCTTCCAATTCGGCAATACGACGGCTCAGTAAAGACTTGGTCACCATTAATTCTTGGCTGGCTGCCGAAAAGCCACCGCAATCGATCACTTTCACAAAGAAATATAAGTCATTTAAATCTTTCATATTATTTGCTCGACCCGTCAATGATGACCACAATTGTTCTTGTGACATGACAATATATCCTATTTCAGATATTTTTCAGTCATCGTCCCGTCTATATCATCAATTATACCCCTAAGACAAGATGAGGATACAACAATGACAATGCCAGCAAACTTCAATGGTCAAGCACCTGTTATCGATGTCAATGATGCCGTGATGTTATTGATTGACCACCAAAGTGGTTTATTCCAAACCGTCGGCGATATGCCAATGCCTGAATTACGTCAACGAGCAGCAGCCTTGGCTAAGATTGCCAGTTTGGCCAAAATTCCAGTGATCACCACCGCTTCCGTACCACAAGGCCCCAATGGCCCTTTAATTCCTGAAATCCATGCCAATGCACCTCATGCCCAATATGTAGCACGTAAAGGTGAAATCAATGCATGGCATAACCAAGACTTTGTCAATGCCGTTAAAGCGACAGGCCGTAATACCCTGATCATTGCAGGAACCATTACCAGCGTGTGTATGGCCTTCCCTGCGATCAGTGCCGTTGCCGAAGGCTATAAAGTCTTTGCCGTGATTGATGCTTCTGGAACCTATAGCAAAATGGCAGAAGAAATTACCCTAGCCCGTGTGGTGCAAGCCGGCGTGGTGCCAATGGATACTGCTGCTGTGGCTTCTGAGATTCAACGCACGTGGAACCGTGACGATGCTCTGGAATGGGCACAGGTCTATACCCAGATTTTCCCGGCTTATCAGCTTCTGATTGAAAGTTACAGCAAAGCTCAAGAAGTGGCGACCAACCATGAAACCTTGGACTCTGCGCGATAAAATCAACGCCAACAAAAAAGGCATAGAACTGAGTTCTATGCCTTTTTTATATCTGTTACTTCGATTTAGAACGGTAAATCGTCATCTAAATCAGCAGGTGCTGCCGCAGCAGGTTGAGGTGCTGCTTTTGGTGTATTAAAACCATTGCCTGCTTGTGGGCTACCTGCATAATTACCTTGCTGGTTGCCGCCATTAAAGCCGCCGCCTTGACCATAACCACCTTGGTTGTTGTTGTTATTGTTATAACCGGTATTTTGGTAACCGCCACCTTGGTTATTATTGTTGTTAAAACGGGGTTGGTTAAAGTCGCCACCGCTCTGCTCGCCTTGTTGACGGCTATCCAGCATCTGCATTTGATCGCCACGAATTTCAGTGCTGTAACGCTCTTGACCATTTTGGTCTGTCCATTGACGGGTACGTAATGAACCTTCGATATATACTTTTGAACCTTTACGGAGATACTGTTGTGCAATTTCACCTAAACGGTTGTGCAACACGATACGGTGCCATTCTGTTTGCTCTTTACGCTCACCCGTACTTTTATCCATCCACGATTCACTGGTTGCAATCGAGAATTGAGTTAATGATCCACCATTTGGAAAAGTTTTAGTTTCTGGATCTTTACCTAAAGTACCTACTAAAATAACTTTATTCACACCACGCATTAGCTGTCTTCATCCTATATATTTCTATGTTTTACTTTATAAGAGTTATGATTAAATGGCTACCTCTTTGCCAATCAAGTGCGTTAAATCTTGTCGCCCAGCATCATTAATGCACTGTTTATCGACTTTAATATACGCAACTTGCTGTTCTGGCATCACCACGACTTCTTCAATACCACGAATCGCCAACAGTTTTGAAGTCCATTCATCTGTTTGTATTGCTTGAGGTAAAGGCAACACAATAGAAGACAAATATCTCGGCTGAGCCAGACCAAAACTAATTAGCAGCCATATTATAGCAATCCCCGTCAGCACACTCCACCCGAGCGCAGTATTCTGTAACATCAAAAGCTGCCCACCCAAGGTTCCGCCAAAGAAGGCACCCAAAAACTGGCTACTGGCATTCACGCCCATGGCAGTGGCTTTGGATTGGATCGGAGCTGCTTTGGATAACCAAGAGGGTAATAATGCTTCCATCACGTTAAATGCAATAAAGAATAAACCCAGTCCTGCCAGCAATACATATTTAGATTCATAGCCAAAGATCAGAATCAGTAAGCCACCGATAATCCCTGCAATTGCAGTGAGAAAAATGCCGCGCATTTTGCGATATTTTTCCGCGATGATAATGCTTGGAAAGGCAAAGAACAGACTAATCACTAACAGAGGTAAATAGACTAAACCATGCTTTGCTAAAGGAATTCCAGCATATTCGATCAGCTGTGAAGGCACATAAATAAACATCGCAGTCAGCAATAAATGCAGTGCAAACACCGAGACATGTAGACGATTCAACTCGCCCATTTGGATGACTTGCTTGAGCTGATTCAGATAGCCTTGCTGATAGTTGCGATGGTGTCGCGTGACTTTAGGGACCAGCAAGAGCATTGCAATCGCAGCCAAGCCCATAATCGTGGTCACAAAAAATAAGCCAGAAATGCCAACTAAACTGGTCAGCCACGGCCCTAAGCTAAAGGCCACCACAAAAGACAGACCAATACTCATGCCCATTGCGGCCATGGCTTTGGTCCGCTGTTCTTCACGGGTGACATCGGCCAGTAATGCCATCACCACAGCCGAAACTGCACCTGCACCTGCGATGGCACGCCCAATAATCACCCCGTAAATGGTATCGGATAGACCTGCGATAGCACCGCCAATGGCAAATAACAATAAGCCAAGCACCACCAGAGGCTTCCGGCTAAAGCGATCAGCCAATAAGCTAAATGGAATCTGTAAAATTGCTTGGGTTAAGCCATAGACCCCCACTGCAAGCCCAATTAAGGCAGGTGTGGCATATTGATAGGATTGTCCTGCGACTGAAAACACAGGAATAATCATGAACAAGCCCAACATGCGTAAGGCAAAAATGCTACTTAAGGCAAAGGTTGAACGGCGTTCTAAAGCATTCATTATTGATAAGACACTATAACTGGCTCAGCGAATTATAAGCCATTCGCCTACAAAGGTTGTACGTAGATTATGAAAAACATAATCTTTCTGCAGAGAAAAAATAAAGGAGCGATATTCGCTCCTTTATTTACACTAACTGATCAAACTGAAAACAAGCTTAAGAGGCTTGTTGTTCACGCTTGCTATATTGAATCGAAGCAATCACTGCCCACACAATAAAGGCCACACCGATCAGCCCCGTAACCACTTCAGGCACATGTAAACCTGTACCGCTGGCAATCATAATGAATGCCAGAGCACCAATCGCATAATGCGCCCCATGCTCTAAGTAGATATACGCATCCAAAGTGCCTTTCTCCACCAGATAAATGGTCATTGAGCGGACAAAGATCGCGCCAATTGCTAGCCCCAGCATGATGATCACCACATCACTGGTAATCGCAAATGCACCAATCACACCATCAAAACTGAAGGATGCATCCAGTACTTCAAGGTAGAGGAAACCACCAAAACCAGCTTTTACCACCCCCGAAGCTGCACCACTTGAGTCATGGCCAATGGCATTGCCATTTTCATCAATCTCAGGCTCGCCACCCAATAAATGACTCAAGACCTGTACTCCGATATACACCACGATGCCCCAGATTCCGGCCATGGTTACAGCCAAACGAGCAGACTCATCGACATTCGCTGCCATGATGATCATCGCGATCAAGGCCAAGAACACCGACATGGCAGGCACGTTGGCCAAATGGGCTAATTTCGCTTCCAACCATTTAAACCAATGGGTTTCTTTACCATCGTCAAAGAAGAAGTTTAAGAACACCATCAATAAGAAAGTACCCCCAAAAGCTGAAATTTCAGCATGATGGGCCATTAAGCGTTCTGAATAGGTTTTTGGATCGTTCAGAGCCATTTTAGCGACTTCAACCATGCCCATATCAGCGGTTACCGCGACAATCACCACAGGGAAGATTAAACGCATCCCAAATACGGCAATCAAGATACCGACGGTCAAGAAGATCATTTTCCAGAAATGATCCCAACCACGCAGTACTGAGGCATTCACCACCGCATTATCGAAAGAAAGAGACACTTCCATCACCGCTAGAATTGCAGTAATGGTCAGTGCTTTTAGCATGGTGGCAACACCCGCTTCAGGGCCATGTGTATAGCCCCAGTAAGCCGAAAGTGCTAAACACACAATCGTAAAAAATATTGAGAAACGGAAATGCTTCATGAGCAGCCTTTTATCCAAATATAGAGTGATAAAAATGTGCTTATTGTAGGCGAGTTTTGCCCCAAAAGAGAAAAGATTGTTGGACTTGTTTGGCAAAAAAAACCATCCAGACCAGACTCTGCTATAGTGCTGAAAGATTTCTTTTATATGTACTTTAATAGGTTCATTCCATGACGTTTTCTCAAGATGTTTGGCAACGTAATCAAGATTTATATCAAAAAATATTAGCGCTTCCGTTTAATCAAGAGCTTGCAGCAGGCACACTCGATCGTTCAGCTTTTTGTCATTATGTGATTCAAGATGCGCATTACTTATTGGCCTATGGTCGTGCCTTGGCGGTTGCTGCCGCAAAGGCCTATGAAGCCGATGATGTGATTCAGTTTTCTGAAGCAGCAAAAATCGCCATTATTGTGGAACGCAGCTTGCACAGTGACTTTATGCAGGAATTTGAAATCAGCAAGACCGAGTTTGAAAGCACACCGCTGACTTTGGCCTGCCATCATTACACCTCATTCTTGACGGCAACCGCATGGTCGGAAAGCTATCCTGTGATTTTAGCGGCCTTACTGCCCTGTTTCTGGATTTATGCCGAAGTAGGTAAAGACATCGTCAGCCAATCGGTTGCCAACAATCCGTACCAAGCATGGATCGATACTTATGCAGGCGAGGAATTTAATACTGCGGTACGCAATGTGATTGCGACGGTTGATAAAGTGGCAGCCCGTTGTGATGAAGATACCTTAGCCAAAATGCATGCGGCTTATACCATGGGGGCAAAACTGGAGTGGTTATTCTGGGACAGCGCTTATCAGCAACGTCAATGGTTAGGTCTGGATCAAGCCTAAGCGCCTAGCCCTGAGCCATATTTTCTCCAGACATAAAAAAGCCCCAATTAAGGGGCTTAGTCGTATATCGTATCGTCCGATATACTGTATGAGGCTCATCTCAAACTGAGCGCATTAAAGCATAAATCAGCTCAAATGCCTACTTTTATTGCTGGGTTAAAAAACATTCACCACAATTAAAGCAATCAATGCAGGCACCGCCTGAATATAAATAATCTTTTTACTCGCAGTCAGCCCCCCATAAATCCCGGCAATCAAGACACAGCCTAAAAAGAAATTGGCAATTGCCGTGGCGTAGTCTGCGGGTGCTAGCAAGGCCCAGAATAATCCAGCTGCCAGAAAACCATTATACAGCCCCTGATTTTGTGCCAACACTTTGGTCAGTTGTGCCTTTTCCAAACTATTGCCAAAGGCCTTTAAACCATAGGGCTTGTCCCACAAAAACATTTCCAGTACCAAGATATAAACGTGCAATACTGCAATCAACCCGATCAATACTTGTCCCAACATGCGATTTTTCCTTTTTATTGTGTTCGAATTTAATCAGGCCAAACCCTAGACTGACCTCATATGTTTTATAGTGATGGTGTTAACAACACTTTACCTTGACGCGCGCCTTGAGTTGCTTTCAATGCCGCGGCTTCGATCTGATCGAAACTAAAAACACCTTCGACGGGTAGAACCAGTTTTTTCTGCGTCGCCAATGTAATTAGTTCCACAAACAAAGCCTTTTTACGCTCTGCTGGCATTTCTTTATTGACCACACTGGCCCAGAAACCCTTAACCGTGGCTTGTTTAAAAATCAGATCCCCCGATGAGATCTGCATGGTCTCGCCAGTCATACTGCCAAACGAAACCAACAGACTATTTTCACTGAGTAAATTCAACATTTCCCCGCTGGCGCTGCCGCCAATTGAATCCACCCCAGCAATTAATGACTGATCCGCATGTATCGCTTTTACCTGTTGTTTCCAATCTGGCTGGTCTGTCGCAACCACATGCTGAATCCCCAAGGCCTGCATTTCCGCAATCGCATCGCTACGACGAACCAAATTAATCACTTGTAGTCCGCGCGCTTGAGCAATCATGGCGACAGTTTTTCCTACCGCACCATTTGCGGTATTTTGAATCAACCATTGACCTGCTTGTACGTTGACAAAATCGAGGAGCATCAGCGCACTGATCGGCATCCCGATTAGTTGTGCGGCGGTTTGGTCATCAATCGCGTCATTTAAAGCAATAATACTAGCTGCCGGCGCGATAAAATATTCCGCCCAACTGCCATGTACTCCTGCGACTGCAACACGCTGTCCTAATTTACTTGCATCAACACCTTCACCCACTGCATCGACGATACCCACCGCTTCGCTGCCACCAATCGCAGGCAAGGTTGGCTTATAACCATAGCTACCACGTACAGTCCAAACATCGTGATTATGGATTGGAGACATAATCATCTTGATACGAACTTCACCTGCTTTCGGCTCAGGCTGAGGCATATCACCCAACTGCAACACATCGACGGGTTCACCAAAACTGTGATGGATAATACTTTGCATGTTTTATTCCTTAATCGGTTGGAGCAGTTGTTGAGTGGTTTCTAAAGCTAAATATAGCGGTGCTTTGTCTTGAGCCAACTTGGTCATCAAAGCGGCACCCAACCACAATTGATACATCACCTGAGCTGTTTTTAATGGGTCAAGATGGGTAGGAATTGAGCCTTGTTGTTGCCCTTCTTGTAATAACAACGCCACGCGTTGTGTCAATCGATGCACACCGAGGTTGAGAATTTGGCGCATGTCTTCAGATAAATCTGAAACCTCTGCGGCCAATTTCACAATCAGACAATTCTCTGCCCAACTACCATAAACAGGATCATCGATCCACGCCTGCCATAACGCCATCAAACGCGCATACGCACTTTGTTCGGCCTGTTGCCAGAGCTGCTCGACACGGGCTTTATAGTCCGCCATATATTGTTCCAGCAAGGCACAACCAAACGCCTCTTTCGAAGCAAAATAATGGTAGAACGATCCTTTCGGGACGTCACAGGCCTTGAGAATCTCTTGCAAGCCAACACCGACAAAACCTTTACGCAATACCAGTTCAAAGCTGGTATCGAGAATGTGTTGTCGCGTGGCTTCACTTTTATTTGATCGTTTCATCGTCACACTATAAATCAATATTAGACCAGTCGTCTAGTAAAATATCTATTTTAATAAGTGATCAATTTTTACATGGTAATCTGAGGCATTGAATGCTAAAAATACTAGGCGCTTGGCGTGAGACAAATGTGAACCAGTTCATTAACCGTCACAATTTGTCGTTTTAATTATTTTTATACCACTTGAACGATTTTAAATCGCTATCATATACACGTTTTCATATTCAGCTTATTGAGATGTATTTATGAGTCAAAGTCATATCCGTATTCGAGGCGCACGTACCCATAATTTAAAAAATGTGTCACTCGATATTCCACGTGACAAGTTTGTGGTGATTACGGGACTTTCTGGCTCAGGTAAATCATCCTTGGCCTTTGATACCTTGTATGCCGAAGGTCAACGTCGTTATGTCGAATCACTTTCCGCTTATGCGCGTCAATTCCTGTCACAAATGGAAAAACCAGAAGTCGATTCGATTGAAGGTCTCTCCCCCGCAATTGCGATTGAGCAAAAGTCGACCAGTCATAACCCACGTTCAACCGTGGGCACCATTACCGAAATTTATGACTATTTACGTTTACTCTATGCGCGTGTAGGAACACCTTACTGCCCTGAACATGATCTGCCGATGGTGGCACAAACCATTTCAGAAATGGTCGATGCAGTAAAAAGCCTTGAAGAAGGCACTGCACTGATGTTGCTCGCTCCTGTAGTCCGTGAGCGTAAAGGTGAATACACTCAACTGTTTGAACAGCTTCAAGGCCAAGGTTTTGTACGTGCCCGTGTCGATGGGGAGATCATTGATATTGATACCCCGCCGGAACTGGACAAAAAGAAAAAACATACCATTGAAGTGGTGGTCGATCGTTTTAAAGTGCGTGATGATCTGGGTAACCGTATCGCAGAATCGTTTGAAACGGCACTGCGTCTAGGCGGCGATATTGCAGTGCTATCATGGATGAATGGCGAACATCCTGAACGTGTGTTTTCAGCCAAACATTCTTGCCCTGAATGTGACCGTGCTGTAGCAGAGCTTGAACCACGTCTATTCTCATTCAACAACCCCTTCGGTGCCTGCCCTGTCTGCGATGGTTTGGGAACGCGTAGCCATTTCAGCGCCGACAAGTTAATTCCGAATCCAGAAGTGTCCATCAGCCAAGGTGCAATTCGTGGTTGGGACAGACAGCGTCCGTATTACTACACCATGCTGCAAAAAGTGGCTGATCATTTCAATATTGACCTCGATCAACCGTGGAACACATTAGATAAAGACACGCAGAAAAAATTCTTACAAGGCTCAGGCAAAGAGAAAATCGATCTAAGCTATATCGATGAACGTGGTCGTAAACACAGCCGTGTGCAAGCCTTTGAAGGGATTTTGCCGCATTTGGAACGTCGCTACCGCGAAACTGAATCGAATTATGTACGTGATGATCTGGCGCAATATCTATCGAATGCGGCTTGTGACGCTTGCGGTGGTTCACGTCTGAATGAAATTTCTCGTCATGTGCGAGTCAAAGACAAGACCATTGCCCAAATCACCAAAATGTCGATTGGTGATGCGGAACACTATTATCAAGACCTGAACCTTGAAGGGGCTAAAGGCGAAATCGCCGATAAAATCTTTAAAGAGATTCGTGAGCGTTTACACTTCCTGGTCAGCGTTGGTCTGAATTATCTCAGCTTGGCACGTTCAGCTGAAACCCTTTCAGGGGGTGAAGCACAACGTATTCGTCTGGCCTCACAAATTGGTGCGGGCCTCATGGGCGTGATGTACGTACTGGATGAACCATCAATTGGCCTGCATCAACGCGATAATGATCGCCTATTACAAACCCTAATTCGCCTACGTGATTTGGGCAATACGGTACTGGTGGTTGAGCATGATGAAGATGCGATTCGTGCCGCTGACCATATTATTGATATCGGCCCAGGTGCGGGGATTCATGGCGGTGCCGTGATTGCCGAAGGAACTTACGATGAATTGGCCAATCATGCGGACTCGCTCACAGGCCAATACCTGTCAGGCAAGCTCAAAATTGAAGTACCGAAACAACGTACCATCTCACCGCGCCCAGATGAAGTCATCAAGCTCTCTGGTGCCAGCGGACATAACTTACAGAATGTGGATTTGACCATTCCATTGGGCATCATGACTTGTGTGACTGGGGTTTCAGGTTCAGGTAAATCAACCTTGATTAACCGTACCTTATTGCCTTTAGCTGCGACTCAACTGAATGGTGCAACCACACTGACTGCCGAAAAATTTGATTCGATTGATGGCTTACAGCATTTGGATAAAGTGGTCGATATTGACCAAAGTCCAATTGGTCGTACTCCACGTTCCAATCCAGCTACTTATACCGGTTTATTCACGCCGATTCGTGAATTGTTTGCACAAACGCCTGAAGCCAAAGCCCGTGGTTACAGCGCAGGTCGCTTCTCGTTTAACGTGAAAGGCGGTCGTTGTGAAGCCTGTGAAGGCGATGGCATGATCAAGGTGGCGATGCATTTCTTGCCTGATATGTATGTGCCATGTGATGCCTGCCATGGCAAGCGTTATAACCGTGAAACTTTAGAAGTGGGTTATAAAGGCAAGAATATTTCTGATGTACTGGAAATGACAGTTGAAGATGCCGCTGAGTTCTTTAGTGCAATACCTGTGATTCATCGTCGTTTAGATACTTTAACCCAGGTCGGGCTTGGCTATATTCGTTTAGGACAAGCAGCGACAACCCTTTCAGGTGGTGAAGCACAACGGGTGAAACTGGCACGAGAGTTGGCAAAACGCGATACAGGTCGAACCTTATATATTTTGGATGAACCGACCACAGGTCTGCATTTCCATGATATTGCCAAGTTACTCGACATTTTGTATGAGCTCCGCAATAAGGGCAATACCATCGTGGTGATTGAGCATAATCTGGATGTGATCAAAACTGCCGATTGGGTGATTGATCTCGGTCCTGAAGGCGGTTCGGGTGGTGGTCAAATTATTGCCGAAGGGACACCAGAACACGTAGCACAAGTTGAAATTTCACATACTGGTCGTTTCTTAAAACCGATGTTGAAATGATCCTTCTTATAAAGAATTAGAGTTCTCTAACAGGATTAAGTACACAAACTTAATCCTGTTTTTGATTCAATATTTCAAGATACCTAAAGCAAAATAAGCATCAGACCTTCCGCACAAGCTTTAAGTCTCTACAATATTCTTCCCTTTTGCCTTCGCTTTAAGTAAGGACTGATCCGCTTTTTCCAACAGCTCCAACCAACTTTTGGCGCCAATCGCCACACCGATACTGACCGAAACATGAAGTGATTCAGTTACATTCGGGATCACAATCCTTTGTTTTAAAATAGCCGAACGCATACTTTCTGCCATCACTTTAGCAGCGCCCATCTGGATATTCTCGATTACGACCAAGAACTCATCACCGCCATAACGCACGATTAAATCCGAGGCCCGCACATTATGTTTCAGTTGATCGGCAATCATGCTAATCACCTGATCCCCGACAATATGCCCATACTGGTCATTCACGAACTTAAAATTATCAATATCAATTGCAATCACGCAGGTCTGAGACAAAGACTCAGGTTTGGATTCCAACATTTGAATATATTCATCCAAGGCCAAGCGGTTAGCGACTCCTGTTAGCACATCTGAATTCGCAATTTTTTTAAGTTGTAGTTCCATTTGATCACGCTGTGTCAACATGACTTTGAGTTTATCAATCGCCTCAAACAAGGAAAAAAACTCACCTTTCCGCTTGTTTTCCGCAGGGAGTTCATCTGAAGTTCCTGAAAGGCGTAAAATCATATTACGCGCATGAATTAATGGGCTAAATACCCTTCGCTTCGCGTAGATCATGGTAAAAATAGCGATCAGCAAAGATAGACTTGAAATACACAAGGTGAATATGAATTGCCGCTTTGCCAACTTATTCTGTTCATCAGCCACCCGAATACTGTAATCCAGAATATAGTTTTGCAAATCCATCACCGTGGTGAATTTCCCCACCATTCGTTCTGTCAGTTCCGTGCCCGACAGGAAATAGGCCTGATTATTCTTGCTTTCATCAAGCAGCTTCGCCACGATCGGCAAGCCTTTATCTAAAAATTCGGTTTTTACACGGCGATATAAACGCACATATTCAGGCGTCTTTGACTGTTCCGGCTGAATCGTGTCAATTAATTCCCAGAGATAAATTGCTTGATGTTGAGTCTGTAACGAGCGCGCTCGGTTTTCATCTGAAATTTTCTCATCAAAGGTCACAGGCGCCATAATATTAGACGCCACCCGCCCTGCCTGATCACGCATATCCGTGAGCACCAGAATTGCCGTAAAGTAATTCGACATCTTGCTATTCTTGCTATTGGAACGTACCAATAACCACGTTAAAAACTCACGGCTTTCATCCCAGACACTAAACATCGATAAAATTGCATGATCATACTGTTTCGATGTTCGCTCAGCATGTGGTGTATTGGCATAGGCATCAACAATAGCGCGCGCTTTGGATAATTTAACTTTTAAATCTGTTTCCAATTCATAGGCAATCAGCCTAAAACCGTTTTGCTTTAAGATCGCAATCGTGTCATCAATTTCTGCATCAACAATTTTACGATACTCGAATAATTCCTTCTGATTTTCTAACAACACCTCAGGCTGACTCGACATCAATTTATTGGAAGGAGCCCGTTCTCTGGAAATTTTATTGGATGTTTTGACTAAGGCGCGCAGACAGGTAATTTCGGTCAGCGTCTGGTCAGATTTTATATATTCTTGGTAACTATTGATAATTAGAGGAATGGACAGATAAAAAATCGAAAAGATAATGACAATCATGCAGAAAAAGAGGCGACGGCTAATTTGCTCAGATCGTAATTTCGAGCTTTTTAATTTACGCCCCATTCACACACCTTGCACTTTTCAAGAACGATCTCAATTGATTTTTAAACAGAGATTAATTTTACCCGAATTCTAAATCGCACTACCACGCTTAAACCGAGGTTTTTGGTTACATTAATCGCGATGCATTGGTTTAAATCATTATTTTAAGATCGAGCTTATTTGTCAAAACTAAAAGTGAGAATGATTTTTATTTAAATTAAATTAACTAAGTAATTTATCTTATTAAAATAAATATTTTGAAATCTAACCCAATTCGCCATATCCCCCTATCAGTTAGAGCAGTTTTTTCTGAATTACCTTATCTAAGATGATCTTAGAATTAATACTCATAATGCCTTTAATCTTATTCAATTTATTAATAATGAATTGTGAAAACGCATTCAGGTCTTTGGTTGCGACATGCAGCACATAGTTAGACTCACCTGTAATCACATAGGCATTGATGACTTCTTCAAAGCCATCAATCTGCTTTAAGAAAAAATTATGATCAGTTTCAGTTAGTTGAATTAATTTTATTTCAACTATGGCCTCAATTTTAATGCCTAATTTTTCATAATTGAGCCGAGCTTGATACTTCTCAATAATGCCATTGCTTTCCAAAAGTTTGACCCGTCGATGACAGGCGGAGGGTGAAAGATTCACCAGATCGGCCAATTCCTGATTACTCAGGCGTGCATCGTTCTGCAAGAAATTTAGGATTTTAAGATCAATCGCATCAATATTCATATTCGGAAATTATTCTAATAATTTAAATATTATTGAAATCATATCCTAATTTTTAACTTTATCTACTGATTTTATCGGAAAAAAACAAAAATTGCAGTGATAAAATTTAACAGTGGAATTCAATAAATAAAGGGATGAAATTCAATATGGTGACACATGAACAATGTCTGTATTGGGATAAACAAGACGAGCTCGGCACATTTAAAAATGAATTTGCCTTGCCTAACAATGTGATTTATCTAGACGGTAACTCTTTAGGTGCAAGACCGAAGCAATCTTTAAATTATGCACAGCATATTATTCAACAAGAATGGGGTGAAGATCTCATTAACAGTTGGAATAAAGCAGATTGGTGGGGCTTACCGACCCGTTTAGGCGATAAAGTCGGACAACTGATCGGGGCCAATGCTGGCGAAACCGTGATTTCTGATTCGACCACCTTAAATTTATTCAAGGTATTATCGGCCGCAGTTAAAATTCAGGCTGAAAAATATCCGCAGCGCAAAATTATTGTCGCGGAAAAAGACGCTTTCCCCACCGATATTTATATTATCGAAGGCTTCATTGACTTGATCAATCAAGGCTATCAGGTCGAATTGATTGAGGGCCCTGCTGGTTTAAGCGAAATTTTAGCGTCTGATGTCTCCGTTGTGGTGCTGTCTCATGTCAATTATCGCACAGGTTATTTCTATGATATGGCCGCGATTAATCAGCAAGTGCATGCCAATAATGCCTTAATCATTTGGGATCTGTGTCACTCTGTTGGCGCTGTACCGATGGATCTCAATCAAACGAACAGTGATTTTGCCATTGGCTGTACCTATAAATATCTCAATGGTGGTCCAGGCTCACCTGCGCTGCTCTGGGTCAATCCCAAACATCGGGATCAGTTCTGGCAACCACTTTCTGGCTGGTGGGGACATCAAAAGCCCTTCGCCATGGCTCAGCATTATCAGCCAGCCAACAATATCCGCCGTTATCTGTGCGGTACTCAGCCAATTATCTCCATGAGTCTGATCGAATGTGGGGTAGATATTTTCCTGCAAGCCAACATGCAGAAAATTCGTGAGAAATCGCTTAAATTGACTGACCTATTTATTGCGCTGGTTGATCAAGAGTGTGCTGAGTATGGTTTCGAGCTGATCACCCCGAAAGCGCATCAATATCGCGGCAGTCATGTCAGCTATCAACATCCACATGGCTATGAAATTATTCAGGCACTGATTGCCCGTGGCGTGATCGGAGACTATCGTGAACCTGAAGTCTTACGCTTTGGCATTACTCCGCTGTATCTTGGATTTGAAGATATCTGGCATGCGGTGCAACATCTCAAAGCCATCATGCAGCATCAAGAATGGAACAATGAAAGCTACCTGGTACGGGGAGAAGTGACCTAAGTCGTCACTTTCGGATTGAGCTGATGGCTAGGAGAGGCCAATGAATAATTTTGATAAGATTCAAGCACGTGAAGCAGGATTACATAAAAAATTATCCGCCAAACAGATGGCAATGATTGCGATTGGTGGCGCGATTGGAACCGGGCTGTTTATGGGGAGCAAATTTGCGATTAGCTTTGCTGGCCCTGCTGTCATTTTGAGTTATGCCATTGGCGGGCTAATTGCCTTTGCGCTGATGGCATGTCTCGCCGAAATGACAGTACAACACCCGACTTCAGGCTCATTTGGGGCCTATGCTGAACATTATATCAGCCCCTTGGCAGGTTTCTTGGTGCGCTACAGTTATTGGGCCTGTATCGTACTGGCGGTTGGAACCGAGATCACCGCCGTCGCAGACTATATGAAAATGTGGTTTCCCGATCTGCCCGCATGGATCTGGATCGTGTTTTTTTCAGGTACTTTGCTTGCAGTGAATGCTTATAGTGTCAAGGCATTTGGACTGGTGGAATACTGGTTTTCCACCATTAAAATCTTTGCGATTATCGTGTTTATTCTGTTGGCAATCGGCATTCTGACTCAAAACAATCAGCAAAGTCACCATGTTGTGAGTAATCTGACTGGACACGGTGGCTTCTTTCCCAATGGATTCAGTGGCGTCTGGATTGGGGTGATTATTTCAATTTTTAGTTATTTAAGTATTGAAATGATAGCCGTCGCTGCAGGTGAAGCATCGAATCCGGAAAAAGCGGTCAAATACGCCTTTAAGAGTACCGCACTGCGTTTGATTTTATTCTATTTACTGTCCTTGTCCTTAATTGTAGCACTGGTTCCATGGACAGAACTGATTGGTAAAGATGCCAGCAGCCCTTTTGTCACCGTGATGAAAATTGTCGGGATTCCATATACAGATAGTATTCTCAATTTCATCGTGATTGTCGCCGCTCTCTCTGCCATGAATAGCATGCTGTATATTTCAACCCGAATGTTATTTAGCTTGTCACGGGCAGGCGATGCACCTCAAATCTTCGGTAAAATCCGTCCCAATGGCGTGCCCATCAATGCGCTGTTTTTATCCGCGATGGGGATTGCTGTTGCTAGCGTAGTGTATACCATCAATCCTGAATCAGCTTTCCCCATCATGATTGCCTTATCCATGTTCGGCGCATTGTTTACTTGGGGCAGCATCTTTGTGACCCATATCTGCTTTAGACGGCATATTGCGAAAAATGGCATTGGATTAAAATACAAAATTCCAGCAAGTCAGTTCATTTCACTGTTTGGTTTATTCAGTATTCTGAGCATTACCCTCACCACCTGGTTTACTGCCGAATTTAAATCTACGCTACAGTTTGGCATTCCCTTCATTGCGCTGTTAATCGTTTTTTATATGCTAAAACGCAGCTCAGCAAAGCTCGATTTAAGCACGAACACCGAAGCTTCCGAGTAAACACGCCATGAAGCTTTATGATAATTCTCGAACGGTTGCAAATGAGCAGGATATTCTGATGGAGTTTCAACAGCGTAGTCGGTTGAGCTATCAGCAACACCCCTGTATTCAGGATATTGCCTATGCTGAGACGGCTCGATCCTGCTTAGATCTCTTTCCTTTAGCACAGGCACGCAAAACTATCGTGTTTGTGCATGGTGGCTATTGGCAATGGTGTAATAAATCCGATTTTGCCTTTATCGCCACGGATGTTGTTGCCAACAATATGCAATGTGTCTTGCTTGAATATGACTTGGCTCCGCAACGCAGCATGAGTGAAATCGTCAAGCAAATCCAACAAGCGCTTGACTTTATCCAACAACAAGCATGGAGCACTCAAGACATCATGCTGATTGGGCATTCTGCAGGGGCTCATTTATCTGCATTAATGCTCACCCATCCTGCTGTAACTGAAGCCGTTTTATTGAGTGGCATTTATGATCTCATGCCCATTCAACAGACCCATTTAAATACAGCATTGAATCTCTCGGAACACGAGATTCGACAATATAGTCCCATCCTTGTCGAGACCGCTGTCCAAAAGCCCTATGCCATTTTCTGTGGTGCGCAAGAGCTCGATGAGTTGATCGGGCAAAGTCAGTCGTATTTTCATCGAAGGAAAGCCATCGACCCAGACTTTGTCTCCTTCCAGTTACTGGATAATACGCATCATTACAACATCTTAGATGAATATTTTCATCGGAGATTAACCGCTCACACTTAAATCTATACATGGACGTATTTAAAAATGGTTAAGTTCAAACTTCAATACCATCGGGTTTTTATTGCCCTGAGTTTTGCACTCTGTTCTTCGGCATTTGCACAGATTGAATTGATCAATCAAGATCAGATTTTCACTGCGCAGGACAACTTTAAACTGAGCAGTGCTGGCAGTCTCCGACTGCAAGCCCTGAATTTCGATCAGTATCAGCCATCCAATGCAGCACAGAAATATCGTCGCAATGGCTATAGCTCAACCAGCAGGATCTATCTCAATACTGACTATAAAATCAATGATGATCTGCATTTGATTACGGGTTATCAGAATTTTATTAATCCAGCCAAAATTTTAGATTGGGAAGGACATTATCAAAACAATGATGAGCGTCTGACCACAGAACAAGCCTATGCGGGAATCTCAAGCCATCGCTATGGCACTTTAAAATATGGAAAAATTTATAGTCTGTATTACGATGTGGTCGGAAGTAAAACCGATCTTTGGGACTACAGTACACTGGCGCAACCACAAACATGGAGTCCTTTTGCTTATTTCGATGGGACTCAAGCAGCCAATAAGACTTTAAGATATGAGAAAAAAACGGAAAAGATTGATTTTTATGCGGCTTATTTATTTGAGGATCACACCAGTCTGAATCAGCTCCGTTATCAACGTAAATCTGGGCAAGAAGCCGCTGTCGATATTCATTTAAATAAAAACTTAAACTGGGCGATTTCATGGAAACACAACAAAGCTCAGCTGCAATCTGATCATGCAACATCTAAGCTCTCTCAAGATATGCTTGCGTCTGCCCTGTTCTATTTTGATGGGACATGGATGCTCAGTAGCGGTGTTGGCTGGTATAAAAATCTATTGCCTAATTTTGATGCATTCAATCAGACCTCCACCCAATCAGTTGAAAACCTGTTAGACACGGAGGCTTATGGACTTGAATATTATGCAGGCTATCATATCGACCTTGACCATCATGGCATGCAATACATACAGCCTTATCTGATGGGCAATTATTTAAAATATCGGAGCGGCTACAATTTCTCTCGACGCGATCATGGCATTGGCGTGGCAATCCGTTTCAATCATGGTATTGGCTTTGACTACGAGCGCCTGTATACCCAAGACAGCAACCATACGCCTGACATGCATTTATTTCGCTTACGCTACGAGTGGTAATCACGAAATTAATTCACTCATATGGGCAAAACGGTTGAAGTCTCTAGTACACATACCAAGTGATCTAAACGTTTTGCCACTAAACTTCTAGTTTAAATAATATCAATCATATTTCACTTGGGTTCGGCGCTGGTTTTCCAATCTTGAACATGCTTTAAAATCGAAAAATTCTATTCAAAACATATAAATTATCAATTTTACAAATTACTTTCCAAAGCAGATAATTTAAACATACAGAGATTGCAGAATTTAAACCTCTAACCCTCTAGGATGTTTTCTCCCCCAAGCGAAACATCCTTTCTCAGCCCAGCTTTCCCCAAAAGCTGGGTCTTTTTTTGCCTATTTAATGGGCTAACAATCCCAACTCTTGTAAGGCCTGATACACAATCGCTTTACGTGCATCCGCATGTTCAGGCTGGCTCATTTGCATATTCAGTGAAAACGCAGTGATCTTGCCATTTGGCTGTTCAATCCAGCCTGTCCACCATCCCACTTGCGGGCTGACATCCATGCCCCAACCACTTTTGGCATAGATTTTGGTTCCCTGAATCTGATCCACCAATAACATCGCTTTGACTTGTTGCTGTGTCGGCTGGTCAAAGGGCAGTTTCTGCTTTGCCAGTGCATAGGCAAAGCGAACCTCTTCTACGGGGGTGATTTTTAATGGGCCAACTAACCAGAAATTATCGACTTGTGTCCCGATATTTTTATTGCCATAGCCCACACGCTTCACTTCACGAGTCATCAATTCCAGACCAATTCGTCTTGCCAATTCTTGATACACGGGTACCGCTGATGCCTGCATCGCCTCAGCTAATGTGAGGTCTTTTTCCCAACTGCTGAATGCCCGCTTTTTGCCATCCCATTTAAACACTTCATCTGGAGTAGTCTTATGATGCTGTATTCCGATCAAGGCGTTTAACATTTTAAAAGTTGAGGCAGGAATATAACGCTGTTCTGCGCGATCAAGATCATTGCCATAGCTTTGAATTTTCTTGCCATCATAAATCACCAAAACACCACGGGTTTGGGCACTCTGGAATAAGCTTGAAATCTGCTGCTGTTCATTTTTTTGTGTTGTGAGCTGTTGCTTTTGTTGGCTAAAAGTTTGACAAGCAGCCATGGGAATTGCACAAAAGACAGCGGTAAAAAGGGCCAGACATGTTAATTTTTTTGACATGATCATAAAGCTGGAAAAGTAGAATAATCTGTCACTATAAGTGTTTTATCACCGTTGTTCTGTAGTGTTATTTTCATCAATAGTTTGTAAAAAAACAGACAAAAAAAAGCTCAGCCTTGGGGAAAGCCGAGCTAGTAAAACAATGATGTAAAAACATCAAAAAACTCAAAAGAAAATGTTACGAGATACTTAAATGCAAATTAGATATCTCTTGCTATGTATTATGTGAATTAGCTCTCACAAAGTAAAGTTGATTAAATAGATCGGGTTTATTGTTACAATCGATTTTGTTGATTGATCATTAAAAATCAGATTTATTCGACACTTTTGGTTTATATTAACGCGTAGCCAATCACATGAAATTCTGCAAAGCAGGTCGCAAAAAATAGTAGAACAATATTTCAATCCACACTTTTAGCGTCAAAATTATGACAACAACAAGAATGGCTTAAATGAAAAAATCGATCACACCAATTGGATAAACCAATTAAAATATTTGCAGATGTCATTCTTATGACAGCGCTTATCTTGTTAAAAAATAAACTTATCTATTTGTTAGATATGTATTTTATAAAAGGTTGACAGCATTTCTTTTAATTGCTCGTTTTTCATACACAAGCTGGTCAGCATTTGTTCATTCATCGGAAGCTCAAATTTATTACATTGACTTCATACTTTGTTACAATACAATGACTCCAACTTTACTCTTTCTTGTTTTAAAGCTGGAAATCATTATGAAAAAACTCGGTTTAGCCACTGCTTTAGTTTTAGCCATGACCGGTGCTCACGCATACCAATTCGAAGTTCAAGGTCAGTCTGAATTCATCGAAGCAAAAGACTTAAATGACAAAGACTTTACTGGTGCTGCTCAAGGTACTTACTACTTTAAAAATGTAGATGCTTCTAAAGGTCCTTTAGCTGAAGCTGCATTCTTAAACCAAGCATCTAATGTTTCTGTTGCTTATAGCTTTGCAAAATTAAGCGGTGACGAGACTGCAACTGTTAAGAACAACTCTTTCGGTGCAAAAGGTGAAGCTTACCTTCCAACACCTTACTTACCAGTGTATACAAGTGCTTCTTATAGCCATTCTCAAACTAAAGTTGAAGATTACAAAGACAATGGTGATCGTTTCGCATTAGAAGTAGGTACAATGCTTACTCCTAACTTCTTGGTTGCTGTTGGTTATACAAACATCGCTGACCAATTTGCTTTAGATGCGAACAGCGTACTTTCAAATGGTATTGCTAAATCAGTAGCTCAACCTTTAGTTATCGGTGAAGACCAAGACGCAATTACTGCACGTACTAAATACGTAGGTAACATTGACGGTACGAACATGGCTGTAGGTTTTGAAGCTGGTCTTGTTTATGGTGACTTCCAAGCATACGAATTAAAAACTGACGTATATGTAACACCTAAGTTAAGCGTTGGTGCATCTTATGCAGAAGCAAACTTCAGCTCTAATCCAGCAAACGAAGATAACTTCTCTCCAATCAAATCTGCTTGGGGCGCGAATGTAAACTACTTCATCACTCCAGCTGTTGCTGTTGGTGCTAGCTATGTAAATGCAAATGCAGTACATGCAAACGTAGATACGCAAACTGTTGGCTTAAACGCGAAGTTCCGTTTCTAATATTGGATTTGAGTTCTACATAGAACATCTCATTCATAACAAAAAACCAGTTCTGATGAACTGGTTTTTTGTTTTCTGATCTTCAATAAAATGAGAACTTTAATTTCTCATCTTTAAACCTTACATCTTCTTATCTTCAATATTTAAGGCACTGATTGCCAAGACTGCCTGCGTTCGATTTTGCACACCCAGTTTACGGAAAATTGCGGTGACATGTGCTTTGATTGTGGCTTCTGAAACTTCTAATTCATAAGCGATTTGCTTATTCAATAAACCTTCTGCCACCATCATCAATACACGGAACTGCTGTGGCGTGAGTGATTGTAAACGTTCGGCTAAAGCGGTTTCATCTGCCGCACGCGGATCAAAGCCGGCATGGGTCGGTAAGTTCGGTGGTAACCAGATCTCACCTTCCAAAACATGCTTAATCGCTTCACCAATATGACTTGGATGTGAAGATTTTGGAATATAGCCCATTGCACCATGTGCAATCGCACGCTGAATAATTGAAACTTCTTCATGTGCTGAGACCACAATAATCGGAATTGCGGGGTATTGTGCACGCACATACACCAAGGCAGAGAAACCTGATGCGCCTGGAAGATTCAAATCCAGCAACACCAGATCAGGCTCTGCGCCATGCTCTAAACGTGCATAAAACTCATCAACATCCGCCGTTTCTTGAATCTGCGCCTGTGGCAAACTATAACGAACCGCTTGAATCAAAGCATGTCTAAATAAAGGATGGTCGTCTACAATTAAAATATTCATAAGCGCTTAAGCTATCTGCAAGTACGTCACTGTACGTTGTTTATTTAAATTCAATCTGCCTAAGCCTATTTTCAATTCAAGGCTAGGTCAAGCACAAGCATGGATTTATTTCTTTTTCCCGCAAAATAAATCAAATATTGATATAACTCCATTAAAATCATCTTTGCATGAAACAGATTCAAAAATCTTGAATAGAAACAGAAAATTAACGACCTAAAATTTGATATTTATTGTGATTTATCGACATATCTTTAAAAAAGATAAGCTTGCAGCATTTCCTTATTTTACAGCTTGGCATGCGGTGTAGATAAATAAATAGCAATTCGAAATGATCTTTTAGGCCGTTATTATGTCCAATCACAATACCCTCTCAACTCCCCTTAATATTGTTGCCGTATCTGGTGGTTTAAATAGCCCATCAAAAACAGAAAGCTTAGTTCAGGCGATTCTGGATGAGCTTTCTGAAGCAATTAATATTAAAGTACATTTCGTCAAACTCAGTGAAATCGGGCCTTTATTGGGTGGTGCCATTTATCGTAATCAACTGCCTCAACGGGTCCAAGATGATTTGGCTGCGGTAGAAGCTGCAGATGCACTGATTGTGGGAACACCTGTTTATCGTGCTTCGTTTACGGGTTTATTTAAGCATTTTTTCGACTTTGTTGAGCAGACCGCTTTGGTTGATGTACCTGTGTTACTCGCCGCTTCAGGTGGCAGTGACCGTCATGCGCTGGTGTTAGAACATCAATTACGCCCTTTATTCAGTTTCTTCCAAGCACAAACCTTACCGATTGGCGTGTATGCCACTGATCGTGACTTTACGCCTGAATATACGGTAAAAAGCGAGCAATTATCGGATCGTGTCACCCTCGCTGTGGCACGTGCCCTACCAATTTTAGAATGGGCACCTGCCAAAGGCCAACGTGCGGCGGCCATCAAAGCCAAAACTGAGCAAGCCAATCAAAACCTCGGCATCAATAAACAGATTGAACAAGCAGAAGTCTTACCATCTGCGGCAGTACCGAATCTGGATGCAGCTGAATCTCGCTTACACCCCAAGCCAACCAAGAATCTCACTCACGTGGCATAAACCATATCTGTTATGGAGGATACAACGATGACAACAACAGCATCCACAATTAAATTTGCCTACTGGGTTCCCAATGTGAGTGGCGGTCTCGTTGTAAGCAATATTGAACAACGCACTGACTGGAGCTATGACTATAATGTACGCCTCGCACAAGCAGCGGAACGCAGCGGCTTTGAATACGCCCTCACACAAATCCGTTTTACCGCTGGCTATGGCGCAGAAAACCAACATGAATCCGTGAGTTTTAGTCATGCTTTATTGGCAAAGACCGAAAAACTCAAAGTAATTGCAGCGATTCTACCCGGCCCTTGGAAGCCTGTACTTGCGGCTAAACAGCTAGCAACCATTGACTACCTTACCCAAGGGCGTATTGCGATTAATGTGGTTAGCGGCTGGTTTCGTGGCGAATTTGATGCGATTGGTGAACCTTGGCCTGAGCATGATCAACGTTATGTTCGCTCAGAAGAATTTATTCGTACCCTCAAAGGTATCTGGACAACTGACAATTACAGCTTTGATGGCAAATATTACCAATTCCAAAATTACACGCTTAAACCGAAACCTTTGCAAAAACCTTATATCGAAGTGTTTCAAGGCGGTAGTTCCCGTGCAGCACGTGATATGGCTGCGCGTGTATCGGACTGGTATTTTACCAACGGCAATAGCGTTGAAGAAATCAAAAAACAGGTTGATGATGTCCGCAGCAAAGCAAAGTTAGCCAACAGACAAGTCAAGATTGGAGTCAATGCTTTTATTATCGCACGTGATACTGAGGAAGAAGCCAAAGCCGTACTGAATGAAATCATTGCTCAAGCTAACGTCGAAGCAGTGAATGCCTTCGGTGATGCGACTCGTGAAGCAGGTGCAGCAGCGCCTGAGCGTGAGGGCAATTGGGCAAAATCGACCTTTGATGATCTGGTGCAATATAACGATGGCTTTAAAACCAATCTAATCGGGACGCCGCAGCAAATTGCGGAACGTATTGTGGCCCTAAAAAATGTGGGGGTTGATCTGGTGCTTTCAGGCTTTCTGCATTTCATTGAAGAGGTTGAATATTTTGGAGAAAAAGTTCTACCCCTTGTCCGTCAACTGGAACAACAACAGGAGCAGCATCTCGCAGCAAAATCAGCGTAGTTTTCAGCATTAAATAAGAAGAAAAACAAAAGAAATGGCAAATACTCCCCAAGGCTCGGCTTGGGGCTTTTTTATTTTAACGGGTCTCAATTTCTCGCATGACGGTTTCAACCGAATAACGACACCACTGCGACAATTGTTCAATAAAGTCATTTAATTGTGGTGGATTAAAGTGACTAACAATCATATAGCAGGCGTTGCCGAGAATTTTAAAACACTCATCCACTTGCTCATATTGTTTGACCAAACGCTCAACCTCAATAAAAGCTTGCTGATCATTCATAAACAATTGGATGAATTGTTTATGTTCGTATTTTATCGCGACAGTGTAATTTTTGATAATGCCTGCATCCATTAACTGTGCAATACGAGCGCCAACGGCCTGCCCAGTCCGATGCACCCGCTGTCCAATTTCTTTATGACTCAGACGCGAATCTTGTTTTAGCAGTTCAATAATTTTTAAGTCGATGGGATCAAGTTCAATATTCATTTTTCATTACGAAAGAAAACCAGCAACAATGCTTTCATTTGAATATAGCCGATTTCTCAGTTTCACCCTACTCTTGTTTTATCTCAATCTTGGACCTAAAAACAATGAAACAAGCCTTACTGATTATTGATGTTCAAAATGACTATTTTAAAAATGGCAAAATGGAATTGGTCAATCCAGACCTCGCTCTGGCGAAAACCAACCAATTGGAAGATTATTTTATTCAAAATAATTTACCGATTATTTATATTCAGCATATTAATCCTACCTCAGCCAGTTTTTTTCAGGAAAATACCGTCGGTGTTGAATTACACCCACAACTGAAAGTGACCGAGAACTCAATCATTATTGAAAAGCATTTCCCCAATAGCTTTCTAGAAACCCATCTTCAAGCCATCCTTGAACAGCATCAAGTTGAACAGTTAGTGATCACAGGTATGATGACCCATGTCTGTATTGACTCAGGGACACGTGCAGCCAAAGAGCTTGGCTACCAACCAATTGTCATTGCCGACGCCACTGCAACCCGAGATCTCGAATATGCAGGTAAAATCGTCAAAGCAGTTGATGTACAAACGGCGTTCTTATCTGCACTGGGTTTCTTCGCCACTGTACAAAACACCGCAGATTTTTTAGCAAACCATTAAACAATGCAGATAAAAAAAGAGCGTTCCATCGAACGCTCTTTTCACATTTGCATCGGGTTTATCGGTTTGGATAAACCGTCGCAATCAAATGATCAACCACAGCAGGTTCTGCCAGTGTTGAAGTATCACCAAGCGTATCAAGTTCATTGGCAGCAATCTTTCTCAAGATACGGCGCATGATTTTACCTGAACGGGTTTTTGGCAAAGCAGGTGCCCAATGCAGTGCATCTGGGGTTGCTACAGGACCAAGTACTTTACGCACCCAATTCACCAGCTCTTTACGTAGCTCTTCAGATTCCGGCACATCAGCTTGTAAAGTGACAAAGGTACAAATCCCCTGTCCTTTAATCTCATGCGGCATGCCCACCACCGCAGCCTCAGCCACGGCCTCATGTGCCACCAAAGCACTCTCAATCTCGGCTGTCCCTAGGCGATGGCCTGATACGTTGAGGACATCATCAACACGCCCAGTAATCCAGTAGTAGCCATCGGCATCTCGACGTGCACCATCACCAGTGAAATAACAGCCTTTAAAGGTCGAGAAATAGGCTTCAATAAAGCGTTGTGGATCACCCCAAATGGTTCGCATTTGACCCGGCCATGAATCTTTAATCACCAGATTGCCTTCGGTTGCACCTTCAAGCTCATTGCCCTCGCCATCCACCAAGGCAGGTTGTACCCCAAAGAATGGACGTGTCGCTGAACCTGGTTTTAAGGCTGTTGCACCCGGTAATGGTGAAATTAAAATGCCACCTGTTTCAGTTTGCCACCATGTATCGACAATTGGACAACGACCTTCACCGACCACCTCGTGATACCAGTTCCACGCCTCAGGATTAATCGGTTCACCGACCGAACCCAGTAGGCGCAAACTACTACGATCACTTTCACGTACATAGGCATCACCTTCACGCATCATGGCACGAATCGCCGTCGGCGCGGTGTACAGAATGGTGATGTTATGCTTATCAATCACATGACCGATCCGTGCCCACGTTGGATATTGTGGAATCCCCTCGAACATCACCGTGGTGGTGGCATTACTCAGTGGGCCATAAAGTAAATAACTATGGCCTGTAATCCATCCCACATCTGCGGTACACCAATAGACATCATCTTCACGTAGATCGAAGACTTCTCTAAAAGTGGTGTTGACATAGACCAGATAACCACCTGTGGTATGCAATACACCTTTCGGCTTACCTGTTGAACCCGAGGTGTACAGAATAAAGAGTGGATCTTCGGCTTTCATCGGTTCTGGCGGGCAGTGTTCGTCTACCTCCATGATGGCAAGGTGATACCAAACATCACGTGGCGCATTAAACTGAATTGGATTACCGGTACGATGCACCACAATCACGTTTTCAACACTGCTGGTACCATCAATTTCTAAAGCGGCATCCACGTTTTCTTTCAATGGCAGTAACTTGCCACCGCGCATGCCAGCATCCGCAGTAATCACCAGTTTTGCTTGGCAGTCTTCAATCCGGCTTGCCAATGAATCTGGCGAGAAGCCACCAAATACTACACAATGCACTGCGCCAATTCGTGCACAGGCGAGCATCGCAATTGCCGCCTCAGGCACCATTGGCATATACAGCACCACACGATCACCTTTGCGAATACCCTGTTTTTTGAGCACATTGGCAAAACGACAGACTTCATCATGTAGTTCAGAAAATGAGATGATTTTATGACGCGAAGGGTGATCACCTTCCCAAATAATCGCAGGTTTTAATGGGTTATCTTTAAGATGACGATCTAAGCAATTGGCTGAGACATTCAACTCACCATCAGCAAACCATTCGATTTTGAAATTATCTTGATTAAAACTGGTATTTTTGACCTGTGTAAATGGTTTGATCCATTCAATCTTGCTGGCTTCCTCTGCCCAAAATGCTTCTGGTTGCTCAATCGAATGCTGGTAACGTTTGAAATAGTCTGCTTCAGAGATTCTTGCCGTTTCTTTGAATTTATCAGGCACTGGGTAGATTTCTTTCATAGCTCACTTCCTTGGTTTTTTATCTCATACCTTAGATGTTCTCATCTATTACACGGGTATGTTTTGTTCTCACTTGCAGTATTGACACCATTTACAAGTGCAAACAATGCGGCTTTGGTCGTAGAAATGTCAGGACTTTTAATCTTTCGACCTTGACTAAGTTATAGGTTAAAATAACAAAGACGACGCTTTTACGATCAATTTATTTTCAAAAATTTACTCAAAATAATTTAAATTTGAACTGCTTGTCTATGCTTTTTGTTTTTAAAATAAGTGATTATTTTGATCATTGCCAAAAGCTTAAAAGATTTAATAATCAGAAAAATAGGAATGTTCTATGTTTGATCCCGCAACAACTGTGCAAGTACAGCCAATGAGTGACTATCCGCTCTCCCCAAATGGTCGCTTCAACCGTCTCAGCTATATCGCTTGGTATGGTTTACTCAGCTTCATATGTATGGCTGCTTTTTTCGGTATTTTTGCCTTCGCTGGCCTTTTTAGTCTCAGTCATGTCGATGAAACCTTCTTTTCTACATTTTCAGGTCTTACCATCTTTGCTTTGATCGCACTGTGGTTAGTCGCATTTTATTTGCAAATCGTGTTTTTGATTCGTCGTCTGCACGACTTAAATAAAACTGGCTGGCTATGTTTACTGCTCTTGGTTCCAGTGCTGCAATTTTTATTTACTTTATATGCCTTATTGGCACCTGGAACACCGCATCGCAATGATTATGGTGATGTTCGCCCCTCTCGTGGATGGGAAAAACTACTGGCATGGCTGATGATTTTGGTCAGCTTACTGATGATGTCAGGTATCTTCATTTTTGCGTATTATTTTGCTAGCCCAGATCTCTGGGAAGCACCAACTCAAATCATTCAAAATACCACCGAATATTTTTAAACGACCGTATTCAAGCGAATTGATTTAATCATCATGGGAAACAAAGACTGAATTTTGCATGCGTGTTGGCAATAAATTCATTATGATTGCTTCCCTCATTTACTCCTTCCTTTGCGAAATAGAGATCTTGCTGTGGCAAATGAACAAACAACATTGACTGAAGTGGCGAAAGATACAGGTGCGCTGATTCATCAAGCCAGCACCAAGACCACTGAAACGGTTTTGGCCCATACTGAAAAGTACCACGATGCCTATACCACGATTGATAAAATCATGGACAGCTTTTGGGAGCGTATTCCCTATATCGGGATTGCGATTACCGTTTTCATTATCTTTTGGTTGCTCACCAAGTTGTTTAAACTCTTTATTCGCAAGACTTTAGAAAATCGCAGCTATACTCGTCAAAATTTAGTATTGGTACTGAATCGGGTCGGTAGTACCTTTATTATCTTCTTCGGCTTCTTGATCGCGCTGGTGATTGCCATCCCAGGCTTTACCCCAAGTCAGTTGATTGGTGCACTCGGTATTGGTTCGGTTGCGATCGGTTTTGCTTTCAAAGATATTTTTCAAAACTTATTGTCAGGGATTCTGATTCTGATCAGCGAACCGTTTCGTATCGGTGATGATATTGTGGTGAATGGTTTAGAAGGCAATGTGGAAGATATTCAAATCCGAGCAACCTTCTTACGTTCGCCTGATGGCCGTCGCATCGTGATTCCAAATGCCACGGTGTATACCAGCGCCGTTACCGTCAATAATGCTTATCAACGTCGTCGTTGTGAGTTTGTGGTCGGTATTGGCTATGAAGATGATATGCAAAAAGCCAAGAAGATTATTCTGGATATCTTAGACCGTAATCTGAATGTGCTGAGCCAACCCGGCTTCTCGGTCAATGTCACCGCACTGGCAGATTTCTCAATTAATTTAACGGTACGCTGGTGGGTCAATACCACTGAAACCAGCACCTCAGCCTCTATCAGTGAAATTCAAGAATTGGTGGTGACTGCCTTTGACGAGAAAGGCATTTCAATTCCTTATCCAGTACAAGAAGTCAAAGTCTATCGTGGTGATCAATCTGAGCAGAGCGATACTTTAGACAAATAATCGCCCCAATATATTCGATACGGCTGTTTCAGTTCGCAAAATTCGGTTGCCTAAGCTCATTGCTTGGCAGCCGTTTTTGATGAGTAGATCGACCTCATAAGGAATAAATCCTCCTTCTGGACCAATGATCACACTACAAGGCTGTTGAATTGCATACGGCATTGGCTGCTCAGCATAAGGATGCGCCACATAAGCAGGCTGTTCTGCGCTGATCAATGTGGGTAAAACATCTTCAACAAAAGGTTTAAAACGTTTATACAGCTGGATTTCGGGTGCTATGGTATCGCCCGCCTGCTCCAAGCCCAAAGTCACATAATCATTCAGTTGCTGTAAAAAAGGCGTTTGCCAATAGCTTTTATCTACGCGATAACTATGAATCAGGCTAATCCGTTCCACCCCAAGCGTCACCGCATCCATGATGATACGACGCAATACTTTAGGGCGTGGCAAGGCCAAAATTAGATGCACGGGAAGCTTTGCAGGAACCGCTTCTGTTTGAACTGGACGAACAGCAATACATGCTTCGCTGATAGCGACCACCTCAGTTAAGTAGCGCTGACCTGCACGAATCCCAACTTTTAAAGTATCCCCAACATTGAGCTGTAAGTGCTGGCGTAAATGCTGTAATTGCCTAGGCTGGCTAATCTGCCAGACCTCCGCTGAAGTACACTGATCTGGCTCGAGTAAAACAATATTCATGACAATGCTGTTTGCTGTAAATAGTGATCAAGACATTGAATATGCTGCTGTAATGAGCCTTTATTTGCCTGTAACACCTGATCAGCCTGTCGAATCAATTGCTGAGTCTGTGCATTATCCCCCAGGCAGGCTAATAACTGCTGCCCCACCTGTGCTGCATCCTCTCCAATCAGAATCCCTTGCTGAGCCACAAACTCATCCACAATGGTTTGAAAATTGAAATAACGTGGACCAATGACGGTAGGCACTTTCAAGACCATCGGCTCTAAAATATTATGCCCACCACCTGGTTCATTCAATGAACCACCAACAAAACAGGCTTGGCTCAAGGCATACCAGAGCCACATTTCCCCCATACTATCGGCAAGAAATACTTGAGTATCCGCTTGAATGGATTGTTGCAGGCTACGGCGTTGAGTTTTTAAATTTAAACTTTGGCAGACTTGGTACACCTCATCAAAACGTTCTGGATGACGCGGCACCACAATACAGAGCAAATTCGGATTTGAATTTAAATGCGGCTGTAATTGTTGCAGTAAACTTTGCTCTTCGGGCGCATGCGTACTGGCCAAAGTAATGATCTGACGATCCACCAAGTGCCAATCTTGTTTCAACTGCTGTGCTTGTTGCAGATAATGTTCTGGTGCTGAAATATCAAATTTAATATTACCAACCACCTGACTTTTGGCTTGATCTAAACCCAATCCAACATAACGCTGTTGGGTTGCCACATCTTGTGCCAATAGCCAAGTGAGTTGTTGCAGCATGGGTTGAGTTAAACGGCGGACCTTGCCATAACCTTTGGCCGATTTTTCGGAAAGACGTGCATTCAATAGAATACAGGGAATCTGTTGCTGTTGTGCTTCAGCAATTAAATTGGGCCAGATCTCTGTTTCAACCAATGCCAATAGCCGAGGCTGATACAGATTAAAAAATCGTTTTAATAACCCTTTTTGATCGACAGGCAAATATACCGCCTGAAATAAATCGAGATAAGGGGCTTTTAAAAACAGTGATTTTGCCCGAGCTTGCCCAGTCTTGGTGGTATTGGTGACCAAAACCGGATGTCCTAATTTTAAATAATGTTCAATTAAAGGCTGTGCCGCATTGGTTTCGCCCACAGAAACAGCATGAAACCAAATTGCCCCTAAATTTTTAGCAGGCTGAAACGGCCCAAAACGCTCGATACATTCCTGCTGAAACAGCGCATCACTTTCTGCCCGTTGTTTGATTTTCCAACGGTATAAGGGCTTGATACAAGCCAATAAAACGTTATACCAAAACGGTGTTTGCTGTGCTGCTGCGTTCTGCGCCATCCGAGACCATAATTTACAAGGTGATTGCTGCTCATTATGCGGAAATTTATGATGTTTTGACAGTTAGACTTTTAAATGTGTTTTGAAGAAATATGGACTTCCTTTCTATATGCTTAGGCCAAATTATCTTGTAAATTAGCCAATTGCGCGATTTAGTCAATGGCTTAAAGAATTGATATGTTTTCACTCTAAAAGAAAAATCTATTTGAAATTTCATTAGATCACGACACAACCATGAAAAGAAAAAAACGAACAAGGGATTAAGCAAATGTATACTGCCCATAAACAAAAAGGATGTTTTCCAGCTGGAACTCGTATTATCACAGAGCAAGGTCTAGTTCCGATACAAGACATTAAAGTAGGTGATATGGTTCTGTCTAAGCCAGAATCTGGTGAGGGCGAGCTTTGCTATAAATCTGTTATAAGCACAGCTTCTTATGAAGATAAAGAAATTTGGGATTTATGGTATTTTGAAATAAAGGCTAATACAAATCTTGCACAGCTCAATAAGGAAAAATTATTACGACTCTCTCGTAAAGGTAAATTGAACGGAATTGCTGCAACACCAAATCACCTATTTTGGGTCAAAGATATCGGTTGGACTCGTCTAGATAAATTAAAAAATGGTCAAACCCTCAGAACACATGACGAAGAAACTTTTGCTTTGATTCTTATGGTGAATCCTTTACGTAGGACTACACTTTTAAATGTTGCTGGTAGTTATCATGTTCGCAATATTCTAGATGCTGAGCGTAAAGGTTTTGATGTTGACGATGTTGAATACTTTGATTTATGTGAATACGATGAAACAGGCTTATATAAAATTCTAGGTTGTGATGCATCTAGTCCATTTAATGTGAATCATCAAGAAATTCATGTTTTAACGGGAACATTTCATCAAAAAGTCTATAATTTCGAAGTCGCTGATCATCAAACTTATTTTATTACGGAAAAAGGACTATGGGTTCACGATATAAATTGTGTAGATATTCCTTCTGATTTATTACCTTAAGATTTAGCCAATCATTTCGAGAGTTAAATAAAAAACTCATGCAATTTTGGTAAATCACATGAGTCATTTTTTAAAGTTTTAAAGCAGATTAAGCTTCTAACTGTTCAAAGGCAGGATAATCGGTATAACCCTCAGCACCATCACCATATAAAGTTTGTGGTTGAAGCGGATTTAAAGGCAAATCATGTTGTAAACGTTCAAACAAATCTGGATTCGCAATATATTGTTTACCAAATGAGACCGCATCCGCTTGGCCAGTCGCCAAAATACGTTTCGCAGAATCCGCTGTTAAACCTTCATTGGCAATCCACACGCCTTTAAATTTCGGGCGCAGTTTTGGCAATACACTATCTTCAGCTTCATATTCACGCGTGAAAATAAAGCCAACCTTACGCTGATCTAATTTCTCGATCACATAACCAAAAGTTGCTAACGGATTCTCATCGCCCATATCATGCGAATCACCGCGTGGGGCAAGATGTACACCCACTCGACCAGCACCCCATACTTCGATGAAGGTATCTACAACTTGTAGCAATAAACGCGCACGGTTTTCAATTGAACCACCATATTCATCATCACGATGGTTGGTGCTACTTTGTAGGAATTGATCGATCAGATAACCATTAGCAGCATGCAATTCCACACCATCAAACCCAGCGGCTTTGGCTTGTTCTGCTGCATTTTTATATTGTGCAACAATTTCCTGAATTTCTTCATGCGATAACGCACGCGGTGTTACAAAAGGACGCTTTGGACGAAGTAAGCTCACTTCACCCGCAGGTTGTATCGCACTTGGTGCTACAGGCGTATCACCATCCAATAAATCTGGATGTGAAATGCGTCCGACATGCCATAACTGAACTACAATCTTCGAGCCTTGTGCGTGTACCGCTTCAACAATTTTATGCCATGCCTGTGCTTGTTCTTCAGACCATAAACCAGGGGTATTGGCATAACCCGCTGCTTTAGGGCTAATCACGGTTGCTTCGGTAATAATTAAGCCCGCATTGGCACGTTGTTGGTAATATTCCACCATCAAATCATTTGGAATACGCTGTGCACCACTACGTGCTCTCGTTAAAGGAGCTAAAACCAAGCGGTTTTTAATCGTGAAATCACCTACTTGCAAAGTAGAATTTAGTTCAGCCATGATCGCCTCAACTTACACTTCTTCGATTTAAAGTGCTTGTTTTAAATGTTCGATATATTGCTGAATCAAAGCTTCATTGCGCGTGAAATAAGACCACTGTCCATATTTCTCAACCTTAATCAAACCTGCCTGTTGTAGTACAGACAAATGATTCGACATGGTCGATTGTGCAACTTTTCCTAAACGTTCGATGTGCCCCGCACATACACCCCGTTCAAAACTACCACCACATTGCTCAACGGGTAGAAATTGCTCAGGCTCTTTTAGCCATTGCAAAATCTGTCGACGTAATGGATTGGCTAAGGCTTTGCTTATAACATCAATATCCATAGACTCACCACGTTTCTCAAGCGGCAACACTTTGTTCAGCACCTGAAACCAGTATATCGAAATTTTTAAATATTAATATCCATTTTTTTCGATATTAATATCATATTTTTTCGATTAACCAACCGATGCTGAACGAGATTGCCGTTTTAATTGGATTAAAACTTATAAACCTTGTTTCAAACTTGCTTCGATGAACTTATCTAAATCACCATCTAACACGGCCTTGGTATTGGAATTTTCCACACCAGTACGCAAGTCTTTAATGCGTGAGTCGTCGAGAACATACGAACGAATTTGGCTTCCCCAACCGATATCTGACTTCGAGTCTTCTAAGGCTTGAGCAGCTTCATTCCGTTTGCTCATCTCTAATTCATAGAGTTTTGCACGTAATTGCTTCCACGCATGATCACGGTTGGCATGTTGTGAACGTTGGTTCTGACAAGCCACTACAATCCCTGTCGGTGCGTGAGTTAGACGTACTGCAGAATCGGTTTTGTTAATGTGCTGACCACCCGCACCCGAAGCACGGTAAGTATCGGTACGAACATCGGATGGATTGATATCAATTTCGATATTGTCATCAATCTCAGGGGAGATAAATACCGCAGAGAATGAAGTATGACGGTTGTTATTACTGTCAAATGGTGACTTACGCACTAAACGATGCACACCACTTTCAGTCCGCAACCAACCATAGGCAAATTCACCATCCACTCGGATCGTTGCTGATTTAATTCCAGCGACATCACCGTCTGACACTTCCATCAACTCAGCTTTAAAGCCATGACGTTCAATCCAGCGTAAATACATACGCAATAACATTGACGCCCAATCCTGTGCTTCAGTACCACCTGAACCAGATTGAATTTCAAGGAAGCATGGATTTGGATCCATTGGATTACTAAACATGCGGCGGAATTCAAGATTACCTAGCGCCTCTTCAGCACTATCCAATTCAGCTTGGACATCCAGCAATAAACTTTCATCATCCGCTTCAACCGCAAGGTCAAGCATGGCTTTGGCATCATCTAACTGTTCAGCAAGACGATCAAACACACCAATCGTATTTTCTAAGCTGCCCTTTTCTTTGGCGATGGTTTGAGCACGGTTTTGATCATTCCAAATCGCAGGGTCTTCTAGTTCTCTTAAAACTTCTTCTAAACGCTCAACCTTTAGATCGTAGTCAAAGATACCCCCGTAGTGTTTGGCTACGATCAGATAAGTCTTTCAATTGGATTAAATACGGATTAATTTCCACGCGTCTGTTCTCACACTATTTTTTCACTTAATCCGCTATTTTAACATAACTGTTTTCGTCGACACAGCCATGTCATTTTGAATACTTTGCTTTATAAAAATAAACTTTATGAATAAATTTATTTTATCTTTGAAATATTTCTGAACCCTGTTTTCACTCGGCCTATTGTGTGAAAATTAGACTAACCATACTAAAACACACAATTCCTCCTAAGTTTTAATAAATCAAAACATTGATTTTTTATCAAATAATATCAATAGGATAAAATGTCAAAATTACAAGTCAATTACATTCGTACTGTTCGATTACCTTATCAAGATTGACGATATTGAAAATTACTCTAGACTCAAGTTGTAACAAAACATGTATCAGTGTTTAACACTTGGTTTAAATCTTAATGAGGAAACAACCATGAAAAAATTAGCAATTGCATCAGCACTTTTATCTGCAATCGCAGTAACAGGAACTGCTCATGCTTATCAAGCTGAGGTAGGTGGTTCTTATACCTATAAAGACCAAGATCGTTTTGGTGACAATGATCGTTTCAGTGTAGACGGTAAATATTACTTTAACCCAGTACAAACACGTAATGCACCTCTTGCAGAAGCAGCGTTCCTTGACCGTGCCAGCAATGTAAAAGCACAATACGCGCATGAAAAAGATGATGCGTTCAAAAACAACCAATATGGTGCAGGTATTGAATACTTTGTCCCAAACAGCGATTTCTATTTAAGCGGTAATATTGGCCGTGAAGAAATCAAACCGAATTCTAAATATGCAACTGACGAAGACAAATTAAAAATCAACCATTATTCAGCAGAAGTCGGTTACTTACCAGCACCAGGTTTATTGGTTGCTGCAGGTGCGAAAACTGTTGACGTAAAAGATGGTGACCGTGAAACTAGTCCAACACTTCGTGCCAAGTATGTGACTAAAGTTGGTCAAAATGACGTGAACCTAGAAGCATACACTGCTTTTGGTGACAACAAAGAAGTGAAATTAAAAGGCGATTACTTCATCGACAAAACTTTAAGCGTTGGTGTTGATTACCAGAAACTTGATTATGACAACACTTTCATCAATTCAAATGAATGGGGTATTTCTGCGAAGAAATTCTTCAATCAACAAGTGAGTTTAGAAGGTCGTGTAGGCTTCGGTAACGATAAATCATATATTGATAATGACTACACTTCATTCGGTCTTCGTGGTGCATACCGCTTCTAAGACTTGAACAGAAGTTTGTAACATCGGAAACGCCCTGAATCATTCAGGGCGTTTTTTATTGCTATCCCGTTTTCTTATCATTTCCAATCCCCTTTTTTCCCAGCTGAATCCAGTATTTAAGAATTGACGCTTAGCTATTTTTGAATACACTACTCCGTGTAACAAAATATATATTATTTTTAATCGGGGGAAATTCTAATGAAAAAATTAACTCTTCTGGCAACACTCATAAGTGCTTGCTTTGCCATCAATGCCCATGCGTATCAAACAGAAGTCAATGGTGCATATGAACATATCAACATGGATGATGGGAAAGGCAACAGCGCAGTCATCAACGGGAAATATTATTTTAACCCTGTGCAAACCCGCAATGCACCTTTGGCAGAAGCTGCTTTCTTAGATAAAGCATCAAATATTGGCGGCGGCTATGCTTATAGCAAACTGAAAGATGACGAAGATTTCGGTGACTTACAATTCAATATTATCGGCCTTCAAGGTGAGTTCTACGTTCCTAACTCACAATTTTATCTTTCTGGTGCCTTACATCGTACCAATGTCAAAGCAACAATTAATGGTTTAGGCTCTAATTCCGAAAATGGCGATGGCTATAGTCTTGAAGCAGGTTTCTTGCCAATCAATGGATTACTCCTTGCAGTGGGTGTTGCAGATTTATCGGATAGCTTAAATCCAGTACAGGTTGCTCAATACGGTTTTACCAGCACACTTTCAAACGCAGCAATCGTCTCTGGGGAAAATGACGATACTGCTGTTTCTTTACGTGCTAAATATGTTGCACAAATTGGTGGCTACTATACCAACTTTGAAGCACTCAGCTATATTGGAGATGAAACAACCTATCGCCTAGGCGCAGATCTTTATCTTGATCCAACGCTCAATGTTGGTGTCTCATTTGCTGACTCTACCGCAAAAGATTCAGACAGTGTTTTTAATATTCACGCGCAAAAATTCTTTACACCACAATTTGCTCTAGGTGTCGGCTATACCACCACAGATGGTGCTGACGCTGTTGCACTTAATGGCACGCTTCGTTTCTAATCAAGCGTTGACTAGAGAATAAAAAATCCGCTCTGATGAGCGGATTTTTTATTGTTTTAAATAAGCAACTTGTAATTGCAGGCTGGTGTTGCCATTAAAGACATTACGCTCCAAGGTATAAACCAAGTCTACATAACCCAGCATCGGGTTAAATTCAAAACGCTCCATGGCGTTAAATGCAATCGCATCTATGGAATGTGACCCAACCGCCAATTTGAGTTTTAAATGTTGCTCTTTGAGCCAGCGATAATCAATGACTTTAAAACGTCCTTCAAATTGAGGTAAAGGAAACTTTTGTCCCCAAGGTCCCAGTTGTTCAATCCAATCCAGAGTTCCTAAATGCAAATCGGACTCGAATAATTCCCCATCAGTCCATAGCGTCGCCGTAAATAAATCATCATCCATTTCAGCAATCGCTTGGGTGAAAGCCGTTTTGAATGCAGCAAAATGTTCTTTTTTCAGGGTTAAACCTGCTGCTGCTGCATGCCCACCAAAATGACTGACCAAATGTGGATAGTGTTCTGCGACTTGCTCAATGGTATCGCGAATATGAATCCCATCAATTGAGCGTGCTGAACCTTTAATATGGATGCCATCTTCATCAGGAGCAAACACTAAACTTGGACGATGAAACTGTTCCTTTAAACGCCCAGCCACAATGCCGATCACACCTTGATGCCATTGTTCATCAAACATCACCAATGCTGCAGGTAAATGCTCTTTTTCCAGCTGAATATGTTGCAACGCATTTAACGCTTGCTGCTTCATTTCAGTTTCAACTTGACGGCGTTCGATATTCAGCTGATTCAACTGTTGTGCAATCGGATAGGCTGTTTGCATATCAGCTGCGAGTAAACACTCAATTCCGATCCGCATACTTTCCATTCGACCTGCCGCATTGATTCGAGGCCCCACCACAAAGCCTAAATCCTGTGCGCGTAGGCTCGCTGCATCACATCCTGCAATATCCAGTAAAGCTAAAATACCTGCACGACATTGATGTTGCTGAATTCGCTTTAATCCAGCATCGATCAAGATACGGTTGTTATAGTCTAAACTGGCGACATCGGCATAAGTCCCCAAGGCAACAAGATCAAGGTATTGAGTTACCTTGCTACTACTTTTTCCCTGCTGGCTGCGTGAACTGGCTAATTTCGCCAGTACATAAAAAGCCACGCCTACTCCAGCCAAAGCCTTACTCGAAAACTCACACCCCAATTGGTTCGGGTTGACCACAGCCTCAGCACTCGGTGTTGGCTTGGTGGTTAAATGGTGATCAGTAATGATCACCTGCATCCCTAATGCTTGAGCAGTGTCCACACCTGCATGGCTGGATATACCATTATCTACCGTAATCAGCAGATCTGGCTGATAGCTTTGCTTGGCCAATTCAGCAATCGCAGGCGTGAGTCCATAACCATACTTAAAACGATCAGGCACCAGATACTCAACTCTGGCGCCCATATCTTGTAAGACGAGAACCATTAAAGCGGTACTGGTTGCACCATCGGCATCATAATCACCGACAATCACAATCTGTTTTTGCTGATCAATGGCTTGATCAATCAAGGCGACTGCCTGCTCCAAGCCCTTAAGCTCTGGAGATAGCAAGTGCTTAAGCTTAAGCTCCAGCTCTTGTTCAGACTGCACACCGCGCCTTGCTAGAATTTCAGCAATAAAAGCAGGCACGCCCTGAAACTGTTCAGGGCGTGTCAGTAATGGTCTTTTTTGAATTTGGATCTGGGTCATTTATGGCATCAAACGTTGGATAGTCCAAAGACCATTTTGTTTTTCATAACTTAAACGGTCATGTAAGCGATTTGGTCGCCCTTGCCAAAACTCATAATAATCAGCTTCTAAGCGATAACCGCCCCAAAATTCAGGCTTATCCAACTCATCTTGAACTTGGCTTTGCAGCGCCTGAAAGCGTTGTTGCAATAACTCACGGCTTTCAATGACGCCACTTTGCGGGGTACTGATATGTGCAGCAATCTGACTATCACGAGGGCGTTTATGGTAGTAGTCCGTCGATTCTTGTTCAGAAATCTTGATGACCTTGCCACCAATACGGATCTGGCGCTCTAAACTTGGCCAGTAAAATAGCAACTCAGCATAAGGATTTTCTGCCAAGTCCAAGCCTTTTTGACTGTCATAATTGGTATAGAAATCATAACCCGCTACGGTCGCGCCACGTAATAATACGGTACGCACATGCGGGCGACCTTGAACATTTGCGGTCGCTAACGACATGGCATAAGGTTCATGCAAATGTGCTGCAAGGGCATGATTGAACCAATTCAGGAATTGCGTATGTGGTTCAGCACTGATCTGGGCTTCATGTAATTCACCCTGTTCATAGCTCAAACGCAACTCACTGAGGTCTTTAATCACATCACTCATGCTGGCTCTCCCTTAAGCAGCTTGGGCTTGAGCACGTACTGCATCAGCTAAATGATTGGCCAAAGCCTCAACTTCTTGCTGCTGATCGCCTTCCACCATGACACGAATCACAGGTTCTGTGCCTGATTTACGAATCAATAAACGGCCTCGACCTTTCAATTGCTGTTCAGCTTTTTCAAATTCTGCAACCAAGGCAGGAATCGAATAAGGATCAATCATGTGTTGTAGGCGAACATTGACCAACACTTGCGGGAATAACACAAAGCCATCCACCAACTCATGTAAGGCTTTGCCTTGTTCAACCATCACCGTAAGCACTTGTAACGCTGCGATAATCGCATCACCCGTTGTACTCTTATCCAAAGTCAGAATATGACCTGATGGCTCACCACCTGTGACCCAATTCTTTTCTTCTAGGGCTTGTAATACATAACGGTCACCGACTTTGGCACGTACAAAGCCTACCTCAGCTTTTTGTAAAGCCAACTCAAGTGCCATATTACTCATCACGGTACCCACAACGCCCGCTGGTTTATTCTTCGCCTGAGTTGCAAGGATGTACAGGATATGGTCACCATCAATCAATTGACCATTTTTATCCACCATCACCACACGGTCAGCGTCACCATCAAAGGCAATCCCCACATCGGCTTGATGTTCCAACACTGCTTTTTGTAGCTGTTCAGGATGAGTCGAACCGCAGTTTTCATTGATATTTAAACCATCAGGTTCATTAAATAATGGAATAACTTTAGCGCCGAGCTCACGGAACACCGATGGGCCTACGCTATAGGCTGCACCATTGGCACAATCCACCACGATTTTTAAATTACGTAAGTCGAAATGGTACGGGAAGGTTGATTTACAAAATTCGATATAACGACCATTGGCATCTTTAACACGCACACTCTTACCTAATTGCGCGGTGTCCTCAATCAACAACTCTTTTTCCAGTTCCTGATTGATTTGGTCTTGTAGAGCATCTGGTAGTTTTTTACCTTCGCTGGAAAAGAATTTAATCCCATTATCAAAATAAGGGTTATGCGATGCAGAAATCACAATCCCAGCATGCGCATGCAGCGCGCGAGTTAAATGGGCAATGGCAGGCGTTGGGAGTGGCCCCAACAAATGCACATATACCCCTGCGGCATTCAGACCTGCTTGTAAAGCAGCTTCTAAAATATAACCCGATAAGCGCGTGTCTTTCCCCAGCACTACAATCGGTTTATTTTTAGGGCTATTTCTTTTTAATACTTTTCCTGCGGCAAAGCCTAACTTTAATGCGAACTCAGGTGTAATTGGCAGTTGTCCAAATTTGCCGCGAATTCCATCGGTACCAAAATAACTCATTTTCTACTCACTTTCTTATCTTTTATATGGTCTATAACCATATCTTTCTTCATCCACTTCACTTTACACCAAAACAAAAAAAACCGTCAGTGGCCTGACGGTTTTTCAATCAACAAAATTACTAAAAATCAACCAACACGATAGTTTGGTGCTTCCTTAGTAATCGTGACATCATGAACATGTGATTCCGACATCCCTGCTGAAGTAATTTTCACAAATTTTGCATTTTGACGAAGATCTTCAATCACAGATGAACCGGTATAACCCATTGATGAACGTAAACCACCCATCATTTGATGTACGATGTTACCCATTGGGCCTTTGTATGGCACTCGACCTTCGATGCCTTCTGGTACTAACTTTTCAGCACCCGCTTTAGCATCTTGGAAATAACGGTCAGCAGAACCAGATACACCCGCCATTGCACCCAATGAACCCATGCCACGGTATGCTTTGTAGTAACGACCTTGGAAGAATTCAACTTCACCTGGCGCTTCTTCAGTTCCAGCGAGGAGTGAGCCCACCATAATCGTGCTCGCACCTGCGCCAATCGCTTTCGCCATATCGCCAGAGAAACGAATACCGCCATCTGCAATCAAAGGAATTTGATCTTTCAATGCATTTGCAACGCTATCAATTGCAGAAATCTGTGGCATACCAATACCAGCCACGATACGTGTGGTACAAATCGAACCAGGGCCGATACCGACTTTCACGGCATCCGCGCCTGCATCAAGCAATGCCAATGCAGCATCACCAGTCGCAATGTTGCCACCAATCACTTGCACTTGTGGGTAGTTGGCTTTAACCCAACGTACACGTTCAATCACGCCAGCAGAATGACCATGTGCGGTATCCACCACAATCGCATCAACACCTGCATCGACCAAAGCTTCGACACGGCTTGGTGTTTCAGCACCTGTACCGACCGCAGCACCCACACGTAGACGACCCAAATCATCTTTACAGCTGTTTGGATAGCTTTCAGCTTTACGGAAGTCAGTCACCGTAATCAAGCCTTTCAGCTCATGGTTCTCACCAACAACCAATACTTTTTCAATACGGTGTTTTTGCAATAATGCTTGGATATTTTCTTTAGACTCGCCTTCACGTACAGTTACGAGACGGTCTTGACCTGTCATGATATTACTAACAGGCTGTTCAAGATTGGTTTCAAAGCGTGTATCACGACCTGTCACGATTCCAACCACTTTGCCGTCTTTCACAACAGGTACGCCACTAATATTATTGGCCTGAGTGATTGCAATCAATTCACGAACTGTTGTTTCAGGGGTGACCGTAATCGGATCTTTCACCATACCTGCTTCAAATTTTTTCACACGACGGACTTCAGCGGCTTGCGCTGCGATATCCATGTTTTTGTGCAAAATACCAATACCACCGTTTTGCGCCATCGCAATCGCCATACGTGACTCGGTCACGGTATCCATTGCAGCAGAAACGAGAGGGATATTAAGTTGAATTCCGCGAGTTAAACGTGTCTTTAGGGAGACATCTTTTGGGAGAACAGTTGAGTAGGCAGGAAGTAATAAGACATCATCGAAGGTTAACGCTTCTTGAACGATGGTCAGCATAACAATCTCACTGGTAATTTCCGTGAGCTATTATAAACAAATTTCGATGCGATTTTCATTTTCTATGATGAAAATAATTTGAATCTGTGCTGAGCACAGAATTTACTCAGTCATTTCTTCATGCAGATTACAGCAAATTCGTCAGTAAGTTTGATCATAATGACCATGATTTTCAAATACCTGTGTGCAATCCATAAGCACAAGATAAATGATTTAAGCATCGTACTTTGTTACAAGCGAAGACTGCACCTTCCTACAGCTTGAATGACTTTATGTATAAATAGGCAACCCAACAGTTGCCCTATCCCATCGAATGAACCATGATGTTGACTTTGCTGCTCCAAATAGAAAAAGACTTAGCTCATTTCAGTGGGCAAGCTAAAGACATATTCATTCATTAAGTCCACGCCACACTCCAGCGTTTCAATCCAGTCCAAAAACTGAGTGATCATGGCCTTGCCAACAAAGGCAGTCCCATGTTGCGGCACAATCATCTCTAAATCCATTTGCCGCACCATATTCACCCATAAGTGAATGACTTTATTGGAACACATATAACGCTGATGAAAGCCTTTCATCTTTTTAATATGGGCTTCAAAATCGGTAATTGGCTGGCTGGCATCATCAACAATGGAAGCACCCATATCTCCTGAAAATAAAATTTTGGCGGTCGGATCATAAAACTGGAAATTCCCCACCGAATGTAGAAAATGTGCAGGCACTGCAACAATAGAAGATTCACCCAAAGGAATAATCTGTCCCGTATCCGATAACTCGATCAAGCGCTCTTCCCAATTGCCTTTCATGCGATCACTCATAAAAGCTGAATTCAAATGCGGTAAAAAGCGCGCCCATAGCTTAGAGGCCACCACTTTGGCATCGGTATACACCAACCAACGCGGCATTGAGGTAATAATGTCAGGATCTTGATGTGAAGCCATCACATAGTCCAAATTTTTTAATTTGGTATAACGATTGAGCTCCATGGTTAGAGGCACATAGGTGAGGTCACCACCTGGATCTAGAACCGCTGCACGCTCATGATCAATAATTAAAAATTGATTGGCCTGAATGCCTTCCCCTTTAACCAAACTGGTAAAACTAATGCATTTATGTGTGCCATTATCAAACAGTATTTGCGATGTTGTCCGCTCAAAACTCATAACCACCCCAGAAAAATTCTTTAAATATGAAATATTTTAATTCCATAATAAAATAATGGGATTTAGTTCATGTTTCAATCAGATATTGGATTTTTATCATAATTGATAAGAAAAAACCCATCTCTACTAGATGGGTCTTGATGGGTTTGAGATTCAATCCGTTTAAAGGAAATAGTGTTGTACCAAAGCAGAGACACCAACGACCAAGAAAATCGCAGCCCCAATTTTATGAATCAATGAAATCGGTAATTTATCCGCTAATTTATCACCAATAAACACTGCAGGCGCATTGGCAAGCATCATCCCGAATGTGGTACCCAGCATCACCCAGAACACACTGTCAAAACGTGCTGCTAAAGCGACAGTTGCAATCTGGGTTTTATCACCAATTTCAGCCAAGAAGAACAAAATGAAGGTGGCACCAAATACCCCGAATTTCTGCCATTTATTGATGTTTTCAGTTTCATCACCCAGTTCATCTGGAATCAGCATCCAGATGGCCATACCAATAAAACCAAGTGCCAAAATCCATAACAAAACTTCAGGACTGAGTACGGTGGTAATCCATTGTCCCAAGACAGCAGAAATACCATGGTTGATCGTGGTGGCCAGTAAAATGGCAATTAAAATCGGAATCGGTTTGCGGAAACGTGCAGCCAGTAACAGTGCCAGCAATTGCGTTTTATCGCCCATTTCAGCAAGGGCAACAATTGAGGTGGAGATGAGGAATTCATACATAGTTGAATGCTCTGGCTAGCAAAATATACCGATGACCTACCGCTCCTGCTAGCCAAAATCAAATAGATTGATGCAGAGTGGTAAATCAAAGGTCTTGCCAACAAAAGCACAGCTGAGAAGCTGTTCTTGGTTCTTTGCTATGATGACCATGTTCGGTTGAACAATTATGTTGATCATCACCTCTTTACTTTGCGTAAAGAGCGGCTACTCCCCAATGAAGTGAAACTATTCTAGCAAACAATAAAATGCTTTTGAATGCTTAAACCCAGAATTTTTGGTAACTCCAAATGAGCACACGTAATAAACCGAGAAAAAAAGCTAAATAGGCACTGAGCCACAAAAAGCCAAAACTGCCCCAACCACTTGCCCCACCTACATTTTGGGCTTGGTATTCCATTGCCATCACCACTGTCGCAAACAACACTTCAAACCCCATCACCACATACACCACCCAATCCCAGGGAAAATGTAAAAAGCTGACCCATAGCCCCATCGCCACAAAAACTATGAGTAATAAAGGCAGCATCACCCGATAAATCACCAACATCCCTGCTCCTTCTCGCAATGCAAATTTATTCTCAGGTCAACATAACACACATCTATTCATATTTTATTCAGCCTAAAAACAGAAAACCCCGCCAAAGCGAGGTTTTCTAAATTCAAAAAGCAATTAGAGCAATAAGCTACGAATATCTTTCAATAATTTAGTCAGCTTATTGGTAAAACGTGCCGCATCAGCACCATTAATCACACGATGGTCATACGATAATGACAATGGCAACATTAAGCGCGGATCAAAGTCTTTACCATTCCATACTGGTTGCATGGTGGCAGGTGAGATACCCAAAATCGCGACTTGCGGCCAGTTCACCAATGGTGTGAATGCTGTTCCACCAATACTGCCTAGGCTGGTAATGGTAAAGTTGGCACCTTGTAGATCTTTCGGTGACAATTTACGATCACGCGCCTTTTGGCTGAGTTCAGCCAACTCTGCTGCAATCTGCTTAATTGATTTTTGGTCAGGGTTACGCAATACTGGAACGGTTAAGCCATCTGGCGTTGCAACCGCAATCCCCATATGGATTTCGTTACGCAGCAATACTGACTTTTGATCATCGGCCAAATGCCCCGCAAAATAAGGCTCTTCTTTTAACAAGTGCGCAACCGCCTTAGCAATAAAGGCCAAGATGGTTAAGCTCAAACCTTGCTTTTTAAAGCCATCTTTCAGTTCGCCACGCCATGCTTCAAGCTCGGTAATATCCGCCAAGTCAAACTGTGTCACTTGCGGAATAAAGTTATTCAATGATAATTGCGGTACAGACACTTGCTGTAAACGCGTCATTGTTTTCACTTCACCGCCACCAAATGCACTAAAGTCTGGCAACTTCGGTAAGCCTGAAGCCACTGGAGCGGCTTGCGTTGCAGCAGTCGGTTGTGGTGCGGTCAGACGTGTTTTCACATAAGCAAAGACATCGTCTTTCATCACACGACCATGTTCGCCTGATGCTTTAACCTGCCCGAGAATAACACCTAATTCACGCGCCAGTTTACGCACGGCAGGGCCTGCATACACCTTGGCATTGTCTGCTTCTTGCTGTTTAGTCAACTTCTCAGCTTGCGCTGGCGCAGTTGCTGCTGTCGTTGCAGGAGCTTGCGGTTTTTCTGGCGCTGCGCTTGCTGTTGGTGCCAAAGGAGCTTGTACTTTTGGCGCTGCTGCTGGTGCAGCGGCCTGACCACTGACCTCAATCGTTGCCAAAGCCACGCCTTGACGCACTTCTTGATTCGCAGACACATGAATTGCTTTTACAATGCCTGCCACGGAGCTTGGCACTTCAACCGATGCCTTATCTGACTCAACCACGCATAGGCTTTGTTGCGCCTCAACACGATCGCCAACATTGACCAGAATTTCTGAAACCAGTGCTTTTTCTACGCCCAAATCAGGTACTTCAATTTCAACATTACCTGTTGGAGCATTGCTTGCAGTTGGTGCTTCTGTTGTCGCCACTGGCGCTTCTGTTTGAGCTGGGGCTGCTTGCGGTTCAGATGACGTTGCAACGCTCGCAGTCTTGACCTGAATCAAAACCACGCCTTCTTTGATGCTGTCGCCTTCTTTAATCTGGATCGCTTCCACAATCCCCGCAACCGAACTTGGGACTTCTACCGTCGCCTTGTCCGATTCAACCACTACAATACTTTGTTCTGGTTCAATCTGATCACCGACTTTGACCAGCACTTCTGCAACCAAGGCTTTTTCTACACCAATATCTGGAACTTTGACATCCACAATCTGGCTTGCAGTCGCTGCTGGTGCAGCAGCGGGTTGTGCTTTTGTTTCAGCAACCACAGCTTTTGCTTCGGCTTTTGGCGCTTCCGCTTTCGGTGCTTCGTTCGCAGGTGTTTCAGCAGCAGACTCAGACTCTAATTCAATCAATGCAACGCCTTCAGTGACTTCATCGCCCTGTTCAACCAGAATACTTTTCACGATACCTGCCGCAGTACTTGGTACTTCTACCGTTGCCTTATCTGATTCTAAAACCAGAAGGCTATCGTCAACTGCAACATGGTCGCCCACTTTGACTAAGATTTCTGCAACCAGTGCTTTATCTACGCCAATATCAGGTGCTTGGATTTGCATGATTATTTCCCCTCACCTGTTTGCGTTTCATGGTATTCAGCAACTGCCTGAACTTCTGGATGTGCTTGCGGCGCCCATGCCACTGGACGGTCCGTATCTAACTCAAAGTTAGAAATTGCGTCTTTGACCAAACGGTTTTCTACTTCGCCTTCGTCCGCTAATTTTTTCAACGTCGCAACCACGATATGCGCAGCATCAACACCAAAGAAACTACGTAAGTTCGCACGTGTATCTGAACGACCATAACCATCGGTACCTAAGGCAACAAATGGACGACCATCTGGAAGATATGCACGGATTTGTTCGCTATACGCACGCATATGATCTGTCGCAGAAACCACGATACCTTCTGTACCACGTAACTGTTTAGATACCCAAGATTCTTTCACTTCTTCAGTCAGTGGGTGTAAGCGGTTGTATTCTTCACATGCCATACCATCACGCGACAACTCATTGAAGCTGGTGACACTCCAAACGTTTGAATGGATTTGGTATTCATCACGTAAGATTTTCGCAGCTTTAATCACTTCGCGAAGAATGACACCTGAGCCCAGTAATTGCACAGTGGCTTTTTCATCTTTTTCGAACAAGTACATACCACGTTTAATGCCTTCCTCAGCGCCTTCTGGCATTGCAGGATGCTCGTAGTTTTCGTTCATTACAGTTAAGTAATAGAACACTCGCTCTTGGTTCACATACATACGCTGTAAACCATCATGGACGATCACCGCCAATTCATAACCAAAACATGGATCATAAGATACGCAGTTTGGAATGGTGTTCGCCAAGATATGTGAATGACCATCTTGGTGCTGTAAACCTTCACCGTTCAATGTAGTACGACCCGCAGTGGCACCTAACAAGAAACCTTGTGCCTGTGCATCACCCGCAGCCCATGCAATGTCACCAATACGCTGGAAACCGAACATTGAGTAGTACATGTACATTGGAATCATTGGCAAGTTATTGGTTGAATAACTGGTTGCCAACGCAGCCCAAGCGCTCATCGCACCCGCTTCGTTAATCCCTTCTTGCAACATGTGACCGTCACTTGCTTCACGGTAATGCATTAACTGTTCTTGGTCTTCTGGGGTATATTTTTGACCGTGTGCGGCATAAATACCGAGCTGACGGAACATCCCTTCTAAACCAAAAGTACGTGCTTCGTCTGGAACGATTGGTACGACGCGATCTTTAATGGCTTTTTCTTTCAGTAAAGCCGCAATTAAACGCACCATCAGCATCGTGGTCGATTGCTCTTTACCACCTGAACCATTTAATACAGCATCAAATACAGAGAGTTCAGGAATCGCTAAAGTTTCACTCTCACGACGACGTGCAGGTAGGTAACCCCCTAGTGCTTCACGACGCGCCTTCATATACTTCATTTCTGGAGAGTTTTCACTTGGGCGGTAGAATGGCAGCTCTTCTAACTTATCATCCGTAAATGGCAGGTTAAAACGATCACGTACATATTTCAAAGAATCGATCTGCATTTTCTTGATTTGGTGGGTTTTGTTCACCGCTTCAATTTCTTCAGACAAACCATAGCCTTTGACCGTTTTCGCAAGAATAACGGTTGGCTGACCTTTGGCTTTCATTGCTTCTGCATAGGCAGCAAAAACTTTGTACGGGTCATGACCACCACGATTAAGATTATCGATGTCTTCATCGCTTAAATCTTTGACCAGTTCCGCAGCTTCTGGATACTTGCCAAAGAATTTCTCACGGGTATATGCACCACCTTTCACTTGATAACGCTGATACTCACCATCAACTGTTTCTTCCATAACCGCTTTTAAAGCACCTGAAGTGTCTTGTGCAAGCAGTGGATCCCAATGACGGCCCCACACCACTTTAATGACACGCCAACCTGCGCCACGGAACAATGATTCAAGCTCTTGAATGATCTTACCATTACCACGTACTGGGCCATCCAGACGCTGTAAGTTACAGTTCACCACCCAAACCAAGTTATCTAATTTTTCACGACCTGCCAGTGAAATTGCACCTGTACTTTCTGGCTCATCCATCTCACCATCGCCCAGATAAGCCCAGACTTTACGGTCTTCTTCTTTAATCAAACCACGATTCATCAAGTACTTTTGAATGTGTGCTTGGTAAATCGACATAATCGGGCCTAAACCCATCGATACGGTTGGGAACTGCCAATAGTCTGGCATTAAATACGGATGCGGATAACTCGGAAGACCATTGCCACCCACTTCACGGCGGAAATTATTCAATTGATCTTCAGTTAAACGCCCTTCCAAGAACGAACGCGCATAGATACCAGGAGCACAGTGACCTTGGTAATAAATCATGTCACCGCCAAAGTTATCAGAGGCAGCACGGAAGAAATGGTTAAAACCAACATCATAAAGCGTTGCAGATGATGCAAAACTTGCAAGGTGACCACCGAGATCGTCACCCGTTTTGTTGGCACGCAACACCATTGCCAATGCATTCCAGCGAATCAAGGCACGGATACGACGCTCCATATCCTGATCACCAGGCATGGCTGGTTGCTCTTCAACTGAAATGGTATTGAGGTAAGGAGTATTTAGGCGTTGGATTGGAACATGTTTTGCAATAGCCCGTTGATAAAGTTTTTCTAGTAAGAAGGCAGCACGCTCCGTGCCCATATGTTGTAATACTGAATCAAATGCTTCTTGCCATTCCTGGGTTTCTTGCGCGTCAGAGTCGCCATAAAACGCCATACAATTCACCTTTTCCCTTAAGTTATTTGTCAACCCTATTTTTATCATGTTTTGCGGTGATAGAGGTATTGCCCTAAATGAATGCAAAATGCCTTATTATTTTCTGACAAAATAGTCATTGACCGAAATAAAACAAAAAACATAAAAAATCGCCAATAAAGGCGATTTTTTCGGATATTTATATACAACTGTTAACAAATTACATTAAGGCAACATTGCTAAATAAGTTGATGGATTTTTCCGTTGACCATCTTTCACAACTTCAAAATGTAAATGTGGTCCGGTACAACGACCCGTACAGCCCACATTGGCAATATGCTCACCTGCGCCAACACGGTCACCCGCATTGACCATTAAACGCGATGCATGTGCATAACGAGTGATGTAACCGTTGCCATGATCAATTTCAACATACTGACCATAACCCGTACCCCAACCAGATTTGGTTACGACACCCGGGCCAGTCGCATAGATTGGCGTACCTGATGGTGCAGCAAGATCAACACCTGAATGGTGACGAGTTGAACCTAATAGGGTGCGGTTACCCCAAGAAGAGCTGACACGGCCTTCTTGCAATGGATGACTAACGAGCCAAGAATAACCTGTATTTGCAGAGAACGAAGAAGGTGCATTGTCTTGAGATGAAATCGCTGAACGACCATATTTCTTCTCGATCGTTGCATTGTTCAATTCAATGGTTTTTTCACGTAATTTAACTGACACATTCGATACGGCTGGCAGATCCATATCAGCAGAATGAGTATAAGAACCTTGAGCTAAGGTTTTTGAGAGTTGCTCTAGACGGTCATCACCTGTGGCTTGACCAATGTTCTGATAATCTGCGAAAGCAACCGAAGCAGCTGAAGCAGCCAACGAAAATGCGAGTAAAATACGACGCGTATGATGCATAAAAAACCTCTTGAAACCGTCCTTCAAACGTTCCTTTATCATCTGTTCCTTGATAACAGTTGAAGCAAACGCTTAAGATGGACACATCACCTCCGAGGAAGTTCTATGTCTGAACCTAACAACGTTTTCCAACAGAAAGGACAACACATAAAAACTGGAAACTTAACGTTTCTGACGACGCAAGTCACACAATGGAAACAACTTACGAAAATTATTCAACCCCTACTGCCCCAACCAGAGCAATGGCAGGTTGTTTGTTATCAACATGGTGTATTGATCATAACGGGTGAAAATCAAGCAATGATTAGTCAACTCAGCTATTTACAAAGCCACTATGTTGCGCAGTTAGCTCAGCTCGAAGGACTCAAGGAATTACGAAAAATTCAAGTTCGGTTAAGAAACAAAACGCTTGTCTCTCGTGAACCCTCTCCCCCAACAAAAACACTGACATCAGAGACCCAAGAGCAATTGCGCAGCGCCGCTGAATATGTGAGCGACCCTAAGCTTAGCCAAGCTTTACTACGTTTGGCAAGCAATAAAAAGTAAACTTCATAGATTAAGTGTTGGAATACACACTAGTTTTGTGTGACGAAAATCTCAGATTCAATTGTTACAATATAACATAGACAATAAAAGACAATGACTTATGTCACACTTACATAAGGAATTGGACAATCACTCTCGTTATTAAATGTTACAATTTCATAGCTGCTTGGATCGTTTTGAACATTGCGTAATAGCTGGTTGTTCAGCGCATGTCCCGATTTGTAACCATCAAACTTGGCAATAATTTGATGCCCAAGCAAATATAAGTCACCGACAGCATCTAAAATTTTATGACGCACAAACTCATCAGCAAAGCGCAAGCCTTCTTCATTGACCACACCGGTATCATCCACACCAATCGCATTTTCAAGACTCGCCCCCAAAGCCAGATTATTGGCTTTTAAATAGTCCAAATCTTTCATAAAGCCAAAGGTTCGTGCTTCACTAACTTCGTAGACAAAGGTTTCCGTGGAGAAATCGATGGTTGCCGATTGGTACTCTTTGGCAAAAGCAGGATGGTCAAAGTCGATGGTAAAATTCAGCTGGAAACCTGAATGAGGTGAGAAAATCGCTTTTTTGTCGTCGATTAAAGCCTCTACTGGCTTTAAAATACGAATGAACTTCTTTGGCGCATCTTGCTCCGCCAGTTCACCTTGCATCAGCAAATAGATAAAAGGCCCTGCACTCCCATCCATGATCGGCACTTCGGAAGCAGACACTTCAACAATCAGGTTATCAATCCCCAAACCCGCGATCGCACTCATCACATGTTCAATGGTGCCGACTTTAATGTCATCACGAACCAGATTCGAGCACATAAATGCTTCTTGGATTAACAGCGCATTGGCCGCAATATCCACTGGAGGATTTAAGTCGATACGGCGAAAGACAATACCCCCATCAATATGATGCGGAACAAAATTAATCAGCACCTTTTGACCACTGTGCAGACCAATACCGCTCGCTTTCACCACACGCTTGAGAGTACGTTGTTTCAACATGCCATACCAACTTCATTTGCAAAAACCGATATAACTTAGCATATTTTGCCATTTTAAAAAAATAAAAAAGGGGGCAATTACTTGCCCCCTTTCGCTAAATATATGATTTTATTATTTACGCTGTTGATTTTTCAGATAGTCTTGAATGCTCATTGGCGATGAACGTGGCGTAGAACTTGCCGCAGCGCTCACTGGTGCCTCAGTATTTGCACGTTTGCTGATCGCAGGAACATCATCTTCGTCAACTGATTGTTGCGCAGATTGAGAAACTGGTGCATGTGAAGTCACCGCACGACGCTTTTGATCAACCTCACTGGCATTACGGGTTAAACCTGTTGCAATAACAGTGACACGTAATTCATCACGCGCATCTGGATCAAATACCGTACCGTAGAAGATTTCACCTTCATCTAGGTCAACAATCTGGTTGACCACATCGGTAATGATTTCAGTTTCACGCAGGGTAATATCATCCCCACCCGTGATGTTAATTAACACACCTTTCGCATTGATAATATTCACATTATCAAGCAATGGGCTACGGATCGCCTGCTCAGCTGCTTGGCGAGCACGATCTTCACCACGACCTAAACCAGCACCCATCATGGCATAACCACGTGTACTCATCGCTGTTTTCAAGTCAGCAAAGTCGAGGTTAATATGACCACGATTCACGACCAGATCAAAGATACTGCGTACCGCATTCAGCAACACATCATCTGCCTTTTTATAGGCATCTTTCATTGAAATATCGCCATATACGCTCAATAAGCGTTGGTTTGGAATGATGATCAATGAATCAACATGTGCTTCTAAAGCATCAATGCCTTTTTCAGCAGACTTTTGACGACGACGACCTTCAAAATTGAATGGCGTAGTCACCACACCTACGGTCAAGATGCCCATTTCTTTGGCAACTTCAGCAACCACTGGCGCAGCACCGGTACCTGTACCACCGCCCATACCGGCAGTGACAAACACCATATCCGTGCCTTCAAGATGCTGACGAATCACTTCACGGCTTTCTTCTGCCGCAATTTGACCCACCTCAGGATTCGCACCTGCACCCAAACCACGTGTACTTTGTTCACCCAATTGAATTTTGAACGGGGCATTCATGCTATCCAAGGCTTGCTTGTCAGTATTTGCACAAACGAACTTTACACCTTGAATGTCAGATTGCGCCATATGCTGCACGGCATTACCACCGCCACCACCAACGCCAAATACTGTGAAACGGGCTTGACCGTTGCCATTGTCTAGTTCATCTTCTATAAATTCAAATGAGGCCATGACCTTTAGATTTCCTAATATTAATGGCAGTTACTTCAGCCCGTTACTGCCCTGATTTTTAAACAACTGATGTTTAGGATGCTGTTCAATAATCGCTAGCTTGTCAAGTACAGTGGCAGATTTAGAACAACTTCCTAACAAATTTTCCCAAAAATAACTACAACTTAAAAGATGGCCTTTAATTTGCTATTTAATGCATTCCAACCATTGGCAACGCGATCAACAAAACTACGATCACTTGCCTCTTCTGGTTCTTCCACCGCATCTTGCAAATCACTCTGGCTAAACATCAACAAACCCGCTGCAGTTGCATACATTGAACGACGCAAGGCTGGTAAATGCTGATCATCCGCGTAGACCTGTAACGGCGGATTACCCAAATGTGCCGAGACACCCAACATACGACGTGCCAGATTCACCATGCCTTCAATTTGACAGGCATCCCCAGTGAGTACCACGCCATGATAGAGACCATGAATTGCACCACTATGCTCTAACTCTTCACGAATCAGGCTAAAGATTTCTTCATAGCGCGCAATGATGATTTCTGCAAGCTCAATACGACTGATGGTTTGTGTACCATCAATGCCTTGCACCTGAATCATATGATCGGGTTTGACCACGCTCATATCCACGCAGCCATGCAAAATCTTGATGCGTTCCGCTTCTTCCGTGGTGGTCTGTAAAACAGCGGCAATATCACGGGTGACATTCTCACCACCACGTGGCAAGGTTCGTGCTAAAGCCAATCGACCATCTAGATACACAGCAATATTGGTAATACCCGCACCAATATCCACCAAGCAAACACCATATTCTTTTTCGTCTTTGAGCAGACTGGCTTCAGCAGTTGCCAAGCAAGACACCACCATTTTCTCCACCCCGATATTGGCGCCTTTCATGGCACGATCAAGGTTTTGCATGGTGCTGATCGGCATCATCATCAACTGATAATGACCCGTCATGCTGTGCGCCGACATATTGACTGGGTTTTGTACCCACTCCGCCGAATCACCCAGCTCAAAGCCCAATGGCACCGCACTGGCCAGATAATAATCTGGCGATACATGGCTGGCTTTGGCCAACTCTAAGGCGCGCACCACTTCATTTGTCGTAATAATATGATCGTGGTTCGCAACAGGCGTACGACCTGAGGCATAAAAACTTTGTAATTCAGTACTTGGAATCGACACCCATGCACTATGAATACGGCATTCCGCCATATCCTCTGCTTCGGATACCGCATTTTTAATCGCCGCAATCACCTTGTCTAAGCTAACAATCTTGCCTTTAACCATACCTCGGTTGCGAGCAGTTGCCATGCCAATGACCTGGATCTTATCCGGCGCATGGATCTTACCAATCAAAACTGTGACTTTATGAGTCCCAATATCAATCGCAACAACTGAGGGAACAGCTTCACTCATTACTTCAATACCATATCTTTAATGTTGTTTAGGACCACTGCCCTTTATTTTAAGCCACGTATTATGGCTTTGCCTGAATTGCCCCTGCAAGGCTTGTGTCATCACTCGTTACAACTAACTGACCGTTGACAATCTTTGGCGGAGCTGCGTTTTTCCACTGAATAGCTAGGCCATTCCGATAACGCAGATCAATTGCCGTGATTTTTGACCATACAGGTTTTAAATCCGTTTGTGCCAAATGGCTTAAACGCTGAAGCTTATTCATGGTCTGATCCTGATCTACAATAATCCGCAGGCCTGAATCAAATTGCATGAACCACGTCATACGCTCGGTTAAATACAATTCTTTTAATCTCAAATTCGCTGGATGAAACAGTTGATTAATTTCATTATAGCGACGCATCATCATTTTGGATTGGCTGGCAGGCCCATGTAGTAGCGGCAAGTTTGGATGTGCTGTTGGCACCGCCTCGCTAAATACATCACCATTGTCACTGAGCAAACGCCCTGTTCCCCAACGTGCAATCGCATGACGCGGCATCACCCGCACCCGAATTGCATTTGGCCAAGCCCGTGACACTACCACACGATCAACCCATGACACTTTTAATGCTTGATCTCGAATCTGTTCTAAATCTGAAGTGAAATAGTTATCTTTAATAATCGGATTAAGATATTGAACTAACTGTTGATTCTCAACATCAGAATGGGTTCCCACCACCTGCAACTGTGCGACTCGAGCATCTGTCATAACTTTATATAAAGCAAACAGACCCAGTGCCAACACTGCAAATGCAATCACCAGCAATATCCAACCGCCCGCATTCACCATCTTTTGTCGAGGCGAAGGCGGTTTCTCGTGAATCGAGCTGATGGCTGGCCGTGTTTTACGGCGCATCGAAGCAGGTAGTTGAGCCATAAATCGTTAAGCCGACGTTGTTAAGGTTTGCTCTAAAATCGCAACGCAGAGCTGATCAAAGTTATAACCCACTGCTTGCGCCGCTTTTGGCACCAAAGAGTGACTGGTCATTCCCGGAACGGTATTCACTTCCAATAACCAGAAGTTGCCCTGCTCATCCTGCATCGCATCAATACGACCCCAGCCTTCTGCACCTACTGCTTGGAATGCACGTAAGCACAATGCTTGTAAGCTTTTCTCTTCCGATTCGCTCAGACCGCAAGGAATGCCATATTCCACGTCATTGCGTTGATATTTCGCTTCATAGTCGTAGAACGCTACATCTGCGGGTGGCTGTAAACGAATCACGGGTAATGGCTGACCATTTAAGAATGAAATGGTGAATTCACGACCTGTGATCCATTTTTCTGCCATCACCACCGCGTCGTGCTGAGTGGCTTTCTCAATCGCCGCAGCAAAGTCTTCGGCTTTTTCAACCTTACTCATGCCAACGCTTGAGCCTTCATGCACTGGTTTGATAATCACCGGCAAGCCTAGTTCAGCAATCACAGGTTCAAGATCTGTATCTTTGGTGATAATACGGTACGGCGCAGTCGGCAGGTCACTCCCCTGCCAGATTTGCTTGGTTTTGACTTTGTCCATACCAATCGCAGAACCTTGTACACCCGTACCCGTATACGGAAGGTTTAACCATTCCAAGACACCTTGGATCTGGCCGTCTTCACCACCACGACCATGCAATACGATAAAAGCACGATCATAGCCAACCAATTCAGTCACACTACGATCTTGTGGGTCAAATGCTTCTGCCTGAACGCCCGAACGTAATAATGCCTCTAAAACAGCTTGACCGCTGTCCAATGACACAGCGCGCTCAGCCGACTTCCCACCAAACAACACAGCAACTTTGCCGAATTTTGCAGCATTTGACACGTTTATATCCTTAAAACTTTTAATATTCACAAAACAAAATTATTTGGCATACAAGCGATGCTGAGCCAATTCTACCGAAATTGCGCCAACGTTACCCGCGCCTTGTGTTAATAACAGGTCATTTGCTTGTAACACTTTTTGTAAAACGTTCGGTAAATTACCTTCCACTGGATCGACCAAGATCGGTTCAACTTCACCACGTAAACGAATACTACGTGCTAAAGCACGACTATCAGCACCCACAATCGGCTTTTCACCTGCTGGATAAACTTCCAGTAATAACAGTTGATCGACTTGCGACAACACATCGACAAAGTCATCAAAACAATCACGGGTACGGCTAAAACGGTGCGGCTGGAACAACATCACCAAACGACGGTCTGGATGGCTGGCACGTGCCGCTTTAATGGTGGCTTCAACTTCTTTCGGATGGTGACCATAGTCATCCACCAATTTCACCACACCTTCGCCCACTTCATATTCACCCTGAACTTGGAAGCGACGACCGACACCACTAAAGCCTTCTAAAGCACGACAAATCGCACCATCAGAAACACCTTCATCGGTTGCTACACCAATCGCAGCCAATGCATTCAAGACATTATGCAAGCCTGGTTGATTGATGGTGACACGCAATGGCTCACGGTCTTTACGCAATACGGTAAAGTGCGATTGCATGCCCTCTTGTTCAACATCGACCGCACGAATATCGTTGCCTTCATCAAAACCATAGGTCAGGACTGGACGACCGACACGCGGTAAAATTTCACGAATATTGGCGTCATCACCACAGACCACAGCCAAGCCATAGAATGGCAGGTTATGTAGGAACTGAATAAAGGTATCTTTTAACTTATCAAAGCTGCCTTCATAGGTGTCCATATGATCTGCATCGATATTGGTCACGATCGCAGCCATTGGTTGCAAATACAAGAAAGAAGCATCCGACTCATCCGCTTCCGCCACGATAAAACGGCTTTCGCCTAATGCAGCATTTACACCTGTGCTATTCAGCAAACCGCCAATCACATAAGTCGGATCAAGGTTTTCTTCTGCCAACATGGTGGTCAATAAGCTTGTCGTTGTGGTTTTACCATGCGTTCCCGCAACCGCAATCCCGTGACGGTAACGCATCAACTCACCCAACATTTCCGCACGACGCACGATTGGGGTACGTTGTTCGATGGCTGCTTTAATTTCTGGGTTTTCAGGATCAATCGCAGTCGATACCACCAATACATTGGCATTTTTAATATTGTCAGCCGAGTGACCAATAAACACCTTAATGCCATTCGCTTCGAGTTGAGCCGTGGTTTTCGAGGCTTTAATGTCTGAACCTGAAATTTTATAACCTTGGTTACTCAATACTTCGGCAATACCGCACATCCCCGCACCACCAATACCAACAAAGTGGATATTTTTAATACGGCGCATTTCTGGCACTTTAATCAGCTTTTTGGCTTGGTTTGGATTTGTAGGAGACATAGATAAACTCGAATTACAATTTTTTAATCAGATCAACCACATGCTGTGTTGCATTCGGTTGTGCTTGTTGACGTGCTTTTACAGCCATTTCAGACAGTAGTTGGCGATTTAATAATGTTGCTAACAACTCATCTAAAACAGCAGGTGTCATGTCTGCTTGCTGGCAAATCTTGGCTGCGCCAGCATTGGCCAAGAATTTCGCATTTGCAGTTTGGTGATCATCCACCGCAATCGGTAAAGGCACAAAAATCGCGGCCAAACCTGCGGTTGCCACTTCGGTCACCGTTAAAGCACCGGCGCGGCAAATAATCAAGTCTGCTTCACTATAGGCTTTTGCCATATCGTGAATAAACGGTTCCACCTGAATGTCCAAACTGGCAGGTGCACCTTGATACAATGCACGCGTGGCCTCTTGCTTGTTTTGACCACACTGATGGAACACCTTCAGCGGAACATTGACCTTTTTCAAGGCCTCAGGCAAACGCTCATTCAGCGCTTGAGCACCCAGTGAACCACCCACAACCAGAAGATTGATCGGTAATTGTTCCTGTTCGCGGGTTTGATAGCGCCAAGACGGATTTAAAATTGCCGTGATTTCCGCACGCACAGGATTACCTGTGGTCACGACTTTATCACTGTTTGCAAATGTATTTGGAAAAGCCTGACACACGGTCTTGGCAATACGTGCCAATTGGGTGTTGGTAAACCCTGCAATCGCATTTTGCTCATGAATCAGCACAGGAATACCCAGCAAACGTGCAGCCAAGCCACCTGGGCCTGCCACATAACCACCAAAACCCGCCACAGCATCAATCTTGAGCTGTTTCATATAGCGCATAGCGCTGAGCGTGGCTTTTAAAATTTTAAAGGGTGCACTGAGTTTACGAACTAAGCCATTGCCGCGTACACCTTGAATATCAATTTGATAAATCGGAATATTTTGATCTTTCAGCAACCGATTTTCCATTCCCGTAGGCGTCGCTAACCAAGAGACTTGGCAGCCTTCCTGTTGCAGCTGTTTGGCAACAGCAAGCGCGGGAAATACATGCCCACCTGTACCTGCGGCCATCATCATGACATGTTTGGGTTTGTTCTGCGGTGAATTGGTCACGGTCTAATTCTTCAACTCAAAAAAAGAAGGTTATCGTCTATTGTTTTCGAGCGTTATTTTAATCCTAAAGCTTCATTCACGAAAAGCGAATTTCACTTGTTTACAACAGAAAGCTCGGCTTTTTTCGATTCTTTGTTAAAAACAAGGTCCTGCCAATATACAAAAGCCCATTTGCGTCCAAATTTTGATGGAATACAAACGGGCAATTCGGTCAAAAATGCAACTTTTTTAATTTTTAGGACCTGCTTCTAAAACATCGAAAAGATCGTCGGCAATCGAGGTGCCAAATTGTGCATCAATCTCACGGATACAGGTTGGACTGGTCACGTTAATTTCAGTCACATAGTTACCAATCACATCCAAACCAACAAAGACCAGACCTTTTTCACGCAGGAATGGACCGACTTTCGCGGCAATCAATTTATCATTTTCAGTCAGTGGACGGGCCTGACCTAGACCACCCGCGGCCAAGTTACCGCGCACTTCACCATTTTGCGGAATCCGTGCCAAGCAATATGGAATCGGCTCACCATTGACCATCAAGATGCGTTTATCACCTTCAACAATTTCAGGGATATAACGTTGTGCCATGATCGGACGCGTACCCATTTCCGTGAGCATTTCCAAGGTCGAACCAATGTTTACCCCATCTTGGTATAAACGGAAAATCCCCATACCGCCCATACCATCCAAAGGCTTCACAATCACATCACCATGTTCTTTGATGAACTCACGAATCAGGCTTTGTTGAGAAGTCACCAAAGTGGGTACTTGTAATTCAGGGAATTGGGTCGCGAACAGCTTTTCATTACAGTCACGTAGTGATTGTGGTTTGTTGATAATCCACACGCCTTCACGCTCGGCCTGTTCCAAAATATAAGTGGTATAGACAAAGTTCATGTCGAAGGGTGGGTCTTTACGCATCAACACCACATCGTAATCCGCCAACGATTCTTTGCGCTGCTCGCCCAACTCATAATAATGGTTATAATCTTCAAATACTTTTAGTGGTGAGATCAGGCCAAAGGCTTTGCCTTGGTCGATATATAAATCGTGTTGTAATGCATAACCCAATTCATGCCCACGACGGCTGGCCGCCCATAACATTGCCATGGTTGAATCTTTTTTGAGATTCACAGTTTCAATCGGGTCCATCACTACAAGTACACGCATAATCTGACGCTCGTATTTTTAATCTTGGCAAAAAGTATAGCGAAGTTTGCGGTCAATCGTGAAACAAGTTGTATAAATCTTAAAGATTAAAAAATCTATTTTGTTCAATTAATTACAACATATTAAAAATATTCAGCTTTATGATTTCATTTGTTTCGGATGAGGAAATCACCAGTGGACGCATCGTAGACTAGTCATTTCCATTTTCCTCATTTTTTAGGCTATTTATCCCAAAAGCTTTTGGATATCTTTGGCAATTTTTTCAGGTTTGGTGATTGGGGCATAGCGTTTCACCACTTCCCCGTTTTGATTGATCAGGAATTTGGTGAAGTTCCATTTAATGCTGCTGCCTAACAGACCTTTGGCTTCAGAAGTGAGGTATTGATACAAAGGATGTGCGGTTGGGCCATTGACATCGACCTTGGCAAACATCGGGAAAGATACGCCATAATTGCGCTGGCAGAAGCTGCCAATTTCTTCATTGCTGGATGGATCTTGGTTGGCAAATTGATTACATGGAAAACCAAGAATCACCAACCCTTGCTGTTGATAGTCCTGATATAACTTTTCCAAACCTTCAAATTGTGGCGTTAGACCACACTGGCTTGCGGTATTCACTACCAATAACACTTTGCCTTGGTAATCGGCGAGGTTCTTTTGTTCGCCTTCTAACAGTTCAGCCTGAAAATCATAAATCTTGCTCATAGGTGTTCTCTCTTCTATCCAATGGTGGATGTACTTAAAATCGTTTGCTGAATCATTCAGCTTGCTCATTTAATATTTCACACAATTATCTTGTGTGCAAGTTAATTATGCGCAATATACTTTTTGAGCAATCCAATTTATACTGAATGTTCAACAACTGAGTCGAGGACAAATCATCATGGCTGAAGTTTCATTTTTGGATAACCAAGTGTGTTTTGCCATGTATTCCGCGACCAATGCGATGATTCGCCAATATCGCCCTTTGCTGCAGGAATATGATCTGACCTATCCGCAATTTATTGTATTGCTGGCTTTGTATGAGCAGGACAATGTGATGTTGTCTGAAATTGGGCAAAAGACTTTTTTTGATTCCGGAACGCTGACACCGATTATTAAAAAACTCGAAGAAAAGCAGTTTTTAAAACGTGTTGCGGTCAAAGAAGATGAGCGAATGAAAAAAGTGATCTTGCTGGAAAAAGCACTGACTTCAAAAGATGAGATTATCGCAATTCCATTTAAGCTCGCCTGCTCATTGGGTATGGACCCGAATGATTTAGTGGCGATTCATAGCTTATGCCATCGTTTTTTAAAGGGTTTGGAACAATCTAAACTCGAGTCTCTGGAAAATTAAATGCAGCAAGCGATTGTCGGTTTTCATCTCGATGAAGAAGCTCATTGGATAGCTGATCTTGCTTGTGGGCATGGGCAACATGTGCGCCATGATCCACCATGGCAGAATCGCCCTTGGGTGTTAACCGAACAAGGGCGGAATGAAAATTAGGGGTGATGTTAGAATGTAAGTGGTGTGAAGATGTACAATTCGGATAAGAGATTTTATGTTAAATGATAAGCTATTCATTTGGATGAAATTCAAGTAAATCTTCAATATTACAATTAAAAAATTCACATAGTTTGTCTAAAACATCGATTTCTAAACGAACAGTTTCTTCTTTATACATATTATATAATGTATTTCTATTTATTCCTGTGGCTCTTGCAACATCTGAAACTTTAAGTTTCCTCTCTCCTAATATGTTAGATAATTTGCATTTAATCATACAGAGCCCGTAAATAGATATATCAGTTGTTGACATTCAGCACTTGTAGTATAAAATAAATACCTGCTGTAGGTATTTATCTTGTGGTTAATATATATTTTATTATATGTAAGTACTCTTTTATAGATTTGTGGATTAATTTTTGTTTATGAGTGAAAAATATAATGTTCTCGATCTTTTCTGTGGAACGGGTGGCATCTCTTATGGTTTGACTTCAGCAGACCCATCATTTCAGACTGTGATGGGAATTGATATGAATAAATCAGCTTGTCAGACTGCTCAAGCTAATCATAAACATGCAAATATTGTATGTGGAAAGATTGAGGATATAGATCCTGCAACTATAAAAGAAAAAATTGACGTTATTGTTGGTGGACCTCCATGCCAAGGATTTTCTTCGCTAAGACCATCTCGTGGAAAAAATTTAGAAGACCCAAGGAACAGCTTATATAAGTCTTTTATGCAATATGTAAAAGTACTACAACCTAAAGTTTTTCTAATGGAAAATGTTGTAGGTCTTGTTAATGCTAATGGAGGTCTTTTATTAGAGGATATTCAAGAAGGTTTTGATAAAGTTGGTTATGTTGTAGATTGGCGTATAGTAAATGCCGCAAATTATGGTGTACCACAAAAACGTGAAAGATTCATTCTTATTGGGATTCGTAAAGATTTAGGCTTTACAGAAGTACTTTTTCCTACACCAACACATTATTTTTCAGGGAAAGTTATAGGAACTAAATTAAAAGATAAACATATTTTCAATACAGACTCTGGGTGTCCAGCTGTAACAGTGTGGGATGCAATATCTGATTTGCCATCTATAAAGTCGGGAGAAGAAGCAACTCATTACCAGAGTACTCCTTTAAATGAATATCAAATTGAGCGAAGAAAATATTCGGTAGAAACCGTTAACTTACATCAAGCAGCTAATCATTCTGAAAAAATGTTAGAAGTAATAAAGCATTCAGGTTCTAATATTAATGCTTTACCTCAAGGCTTAGTTTCAAGTGGATATAGTTCATGCTATTCAAGGCTAGGTAAAGATGATGTATCTACAACGATAACAGTAAAATTTACTTCTCCTGCTTCTAGTAAATGTATACATCCCTTAGACGACAGATCTATAACCCCAAGAGAAGCTGCTAGGTTACAAGGTTTTGATGATCATTTTATATTCTGTGGTTCAAAAACTGACATAGCAACTCAAATTGGTAATGCAGTTCCTCCTATTCTTGGTAGTGCTTTTGCTAACGTTTTTCTTAGTATTTTACGAAAGGATATTTAGATGGAACAGTTGTCTATAGATTTAGAAAGTACTAAGGACTTTAGCCGTTATAAACAAAGTACTAAGTTGAAAAAAGCATTGTGCTTATTTTCATCAGCGGGCATTGGTGAACTAGGTATAATTAGCAGTGGTATTGAAATTGTTTTAGCAAATGAACTTTTACCAGAGAGAGTAAAATTATATAAAGAAAATTTTAAAACTGACAATATTATCGAAGGAGATATTTGGGAACTTCAAGATCGAATAGTCAGTAAAACAAATAAAATTCTACGCAATGATGAGCTCTTTTTGGTTTATGCAACGCCACCATGTCAGGGGATGTCTACTAATGGAATGGGTAAATTAAAAAGTGAAATTGAAAAAGGAAAGCGTTCTGAAGAGGATAAAAGAAATAGGTTAATTATTCCCACTCTAACTATTGTTAAGCAGCTAAAACCAGAATGGGTACTTTTTGAAAATGTACCAGCCATGAAAAATACGGAAATACGTCTAGATGATAATTCTTATATGAATATTATTGAATATATTCGCCAAGAATTAGGTAATGACTATGATGGTTGTGCTGAGGTGGTCGCTTGTGAGGATCATGGTATTCCTCAAAAAAGAAGGCGACTTATTACTATCTTCACAAAAAATACTAAAGCGAAAGAATGGTTTAAATTAAATGGGAATACATTTTTTCCTTTAGCAATGAAAGAAAAAAAGATAACATTAAGAGATGCTATCGAGAACTTACCCCCTTTAGATGCAAGTGAAGGGAAAAATAAAAATACTGAATTCAATAAATATCATTTTGTTCCAATTATGAATCCTCGGAAATACTGGTGGATTAGTAATACAAAAGAAGGTACCACTGCATTTAATAATCAATGTATTAGTTGCGGATATACAGGTACACCAGGGCATAAAGATATTTTAGTAGATGGAAAGTGGATTGCTTCTAAAGACACACCAATTTATTGTGATAACTGTAATGCTCTTTTACCAAGGCCAACTGTTGTAGATAAATTAGGAAATCATAGGCCTCTAAAAGGTTTTCATTCAGCCTATAGGCGCATGAAGTGGGATGAACCTGCACGAACATTGACTCAAAACTTTATATATGAAGCCTCTGATAACAAAGTACATCCTAGCCAAAATAGAGTTTTATCAATCTATGAAGCAATGATTCTACAGACGATTGACAAATATTCTTATGATTTTGAAATTGATGGTAAAGTTTTAAGTGCAGTCAAAATAGCAGAAGTCATTGGTGAATCAGTTCCTCCATACTTAATAGAGAAAATATCTAGATTGATGATTTCATTTGATTAAAATGGAAGGGGCTACCCTTCCATTTTTATTTACATTAGGAAATTATTTTTTCTGAAATAATCAATATATTTTTGCTCGCTTGAGTAAAGAATCAAGGAGTTTTTGAGCTTAGAAATACCATCTTTATTTAAAGAAGTATTGCTTGTTTTCTTATTTTCAGCTTTTCCTAGGCTAACCTTATTCCAGTCTTCCTCAATTAAGTTACAGAAAAATAAAGCTTTTATTTGTGGCATGCCATTATTGTATTCACAAAAATCGTAGTATATACCTAATAAATTACATGCATGTCTATGATGTGCCCAATAGTTAATTGATGAAATATCATTGATCCTAGGCTTTCCTATAGGAAAATCTTTTGCGGCCCCTTTGAGAGAGCCGATAGAGGCCTTGACTTCAATACCATTAAATTGAAAAGGTGCTAAAAAGGATCTAATGGGTAACTTTGTAATTTGATCAAAGCATTCTTCATTAAAGTGTTTAACGATCGAAGCATTCTCCAAATGCAGAATATCAGGTCTTCCATCTGGATGTGGATTAGGAATGAAGTTTTTATCTAGTTCACAAATAACTTTTTTGAAAATTTCACCTAAGAAACCACTTAGATTCCGTTGATTTAATATTTCATAAAAGCTATCTGTCGTTGAAAAAAAACTAGGTAAATTTATTAAATATTCGTTAGTTATCTTAACGGCCTTTTGTAAAGTTTCTGGTGAAATAGAACATGTGATGGCTTTAGGATGGGATGTCGAAGAATATTTAATGTTACATGAACTGTTCATAACCTATTCCTTCTTGAAAACAAATGAGTCCTTGTTTGATTTTCATAAAACCAGATGTCTCTGTTTGGCAAAAAGAAGTCATGGTACTGCCTTCTTTGGGTTTTTGGGTAACAGTCCAATCAGAAGTAGTCAAATTGTTGGCATAATAAATCGCAATAATTTGTGGGATGTTAGCTATATAATCGGAATGAATAGCTAATAAGTGATTGGTATATTGATGATGTGCTTTCCATACCAACTTTTTTTGAATCTTAAATAATCTACTTTCTCGTGGCTTTAGATCTGTCTTAGCTTTTTTTACTCCAAACGTATTTTTTACTTCTATTCCTCCATAAGGATAATTTTTAAAATAGTTTGACGGGTAACTTTTGAAGTCTTTATCTTGAATAGTTGATATATCACAAAGATCAGGATAGCCATCAATATCAGGATTTTTTAATAACTTTCCTTTGCTAATGAAACTTAACTCAGCGATTAACATTTCACCAATTAGCCCACTTAACATTCTTAGATCAATAATGTCATAGATATCTAGAGGAACCTCTTTAGCTGTATCTAATTGAGCTGATTTTAGTTTATGATTTACATTGATAGCAGCTTCTACTATCAAATTAGTGGGAAAATCACCATTACTATAAGAAATTTTTCCAGAATTAATAATCTTCAAAATTAGAACCTTAAATAATAAAAGCCCATAATTTATATGAAATTAATAACTTAAAGAAAGAAAAAGATTTTTTTTAAAGACGAATATTTAATTTACCTAAAATTAACATAATACGCCTTATGCGAAATAATTTAATTTTTAATTTTCAAATCAACACCTTATAAAAATACGTTCTAAAGTTCAGCCCACTAGAACGGATCTTTCGTCACTTTCCATGTCCCAAGCTCACTTTTTAATCATTATTTCCAATAATCAATTAGCCAAACTCAAGAAGAAAGAAAACCCTCTGCTTTCTTTCCTCTATCTAATTCTTAGATGCCGCCTTTTTCACAATAGACCTGCATATGTGCCAAAGCGAATTCTAGAACTATAGGTTCAAGTATTGACCTCAAGCTAACTTGAGATTTTATAGTGATTTTTTAATCTAAAAGTATGGATAGATGAATGGATAACTCGAATCAAACATTTCTCATCTACGGCGTCAGTAAAGGCCTAGGAAAAGCCATTGTTCAAGTTGTACCAAAGCCAACAGATACCATCTATGGTGTCTCTCGCACCCAACCACAAGAAATGCCGAATTTAAACTGGATTCGTGCTGATCTATCCAAACCAGAACAGGCTGTAAGCGATGTAAAGGCAACAATTGGACAGCAAAAACTTGATGTGCTGATTTACAATGTGGGTATTTGGGAACAACAGGCTTTTAGCAACAACTATAATTTTGAAAATGTTTCTGCTGCTGAAATCAACCAAATCATTCATACCAATATCACAACCTGTATCCTGTCAATCCAATCTCTTATTGAAAATCTAAAACTCTCTAACAACGCCAAAATCATTCTAATCGGCTCAACGTGGGGTGTTGATAATCATAATGGTAAAGAACTTGTTTTCTCCGCTACCAAATTTGCGTTAAGGGGCATTGCGCAATCACTACGAGAAATCTTACGTGAGCACTTGATTGGAGTCAGTGTGCTGAATTTGGGCTATCTAGCCAGTGAATATGAAATTGAAAAAGCAACTCAAGATATTTTAGAAGAAACGAAATACTCTCTTATTCCTTTAGCCGATGTGGTTCAGGCAATTCACTTTATTCTTTCAACCACTAAGGCAAGCTGTGTTAAAGAAATCTTGATGCCTGCGATGTTGGATCCGAATGTTTAGCTGTTTATGAATACTCCAAATAGCCAACATAAGATGAACCAATACATTCAAAGCCCATTTGTCGGTAAAGTTCTATTGCAGAGGTGTTATCTATATCGGCAACAAGGTGTGCCGTACGCCCACTCTCAACGATTTGATTGACTGCAAACGCCACCACACACTCAGCATAGCCCTGCCGACGATAGGCAGGAAAGGTATACGTTCCGCCTAGACTGACTAAACGATGAGTTTCAATCCCGAATCGGACGATTGAGACAATCTGACCCTCAACCTCATACACAACAACTTTCGCTTGCTGAATAAGTACATCCCAATCAGATCGTTCATCTACCGAGCGTTCTTGGTTGTATAAGTGCTGATATTCAATCAGACGAGGAATATCTGAAGTAATCGCTAAACGGCCACTTGTCTGTGGGAAACGACGTGTACAGACCATAATCCATTGATCATACTGTCGTAATATGCTCACTTGATGCCCTGCCACAGAACGCAATACATCACGGCCAAAAGATGTAGTGACAATTCGAAGTGGCTGAAGTTTAAGAATCTCTGAACAAAGCAATCCAGCAGAGCTGCTTTCCTCAGGTAACCAAAAACAAGTCCCTCTGGCAAGTATGGCTGCAACACCAAGGAGCTCATTAGGCTGGTTAGAATCATATAGTCTTAACAGCTGCCACTGTGTATCAATCACTTGTGTCCGATCAAGAAATACGGTGATCCCAAGAGAGTGATAAAATCGAGCATCCAGCCATTGAGAAATGAGTTGGCACTCATTTTGGGATGTAAAAAATCCTCTTATAATTTTCACATCAGGATTTGCCTGCTCAATCTTGTTTTTCACTTTTCTTTTCTCTAACTGTAGTTACGATCAATTTGAAACAAATGAAAATATCTTTGATATCTAAGTTAATTTTCAACAATAAGCTAAATATTTTAATTCTTTATTTTATTAAAAGATTATTGAGCTTTAGCTAACCTAGAAATGAAGAAAAATATGTCGTAACCAATAGTAATCAATCATTCTGTAATGGCTTCCCTTCTCCCTTGATATTCAGATAAATTTAGCTAAGTGTCACAAATATTAATCATGATGTTACATCATTCAGAGGTACATTAAGGTTTGGTTTTTAACTGAAAATTTAGTAAATATTTAAGGAAATATAGGAATGCAGAAGAAAAATATTGGCATTATATTTGGGGGGAAATCTACCGAGCACGAGGTTTCGCTTCAGTCTGCAAGAAATATTGTTGATGCGATAGATCGAGAAAAATTTGATGTGACATTAATCGGTATCGATAAAAATGGAATATGGCATCTGAATAAAAGTACTCATTTTTTATTAAATTCAGACAATCCATCTCTCATTTCACTACATCAATCAGGACGAAATATTGCGTTCATTCCAGGGAAAAATGAAAAACAAATCATAGAGTTTCAAAACAAAACGCTATCGCAATTGGATGTGATCTTTCCGATCGTTCACGGAACACTTGGAGAAGATGGGTCATTGCAAGGATTGCTAAGAATGGTGAACCTTCCATTTGTTGGTTCTCAAGTCCTCAGTTCTGCCATGTGTATGGATAAAGATATAACCAAAAGATTATTAAGAGATGCTGGCTTAAATATTACCCCCTTCATAAAGCTAATGAAGAAAAATAGAAAAGATATCAGCTTCGAAATTGCAAGTTCACAATTAGGCTGCCCATTATTCATTAAACCCGCTAATCAGGGTTCATCAGTAGGTGTGAGTAAAGTCACCACTCAAGATGAATTTGAAACAGCTCTAGATACAGCATTCATTTACGACAATAAAGTTTTGATTGAGCAAGGAATTGATGGCAGAGAAATAGAATGTGCCGTTATCGGCAACAGTGAACCTTTAGCGAGTGTTTGCGGAGAAATTGAACTGGAAGATAGTTTCTATTCTTACGACACAAAATATATTAATGATAAAGGCGCAACAGTAACGATACCTGCAAATATATCGGATGAAATCAGTCAAAAAATTAGAGAGATCTCAATTAAAGCCTATGAAGTTTTGGAATGCACTGGACTCGCAAGGGTTGATGTTTTTTTAACAAAAAATGGAGAAGTTTTTATTAATGAAATAAATACTTTACCGGGCTTTACCAACATAAGTATGTTTCCAAAACTATGGGAAGCGAGTGGACTACGTTATTCTGACCTCATTACCCGTTTAATAGAATTAGCGATCGAACATCATGAAAATAATGCTCAGCTACAAAATACAGTTTCTTTAAACAAGAAAGAGTAATCGTATTTTCCCGCTCAAAACCAAAGAATAAAAAAGGAAGCCTTCGCTTCCTTTTCGTTTACATCTAAAACTTAGATGCCATATTTTTCACGATAAGCCTGCATATTGGCTAAAGCGTCTTTTTCGCCTTTCGTATCTAGATAATCCATCAAATCTTTCATGGTAATCAATGCATGTACTGGAATTTCGAGTTCTTTTTGTACTTCCTGAATCGCAGAAAGCTCACCTTGACCACGTTCCTGACGATCTAACGCCACCAATACACCTGCAATTTCAGCACCTGCATTTTTTAAGATGGTCACAACTTCACGAATCGCTGTCCCCGCAGTGATCACATCATCAATGATCCAAACTTTTTGACCTGCAACCGATGCACCCACCAACACACCGCCTTCACCATGATCTTTGGCTTCTTTACGGTTAAAGCCCCAAGGTACGCTTTTGCCGTGCACTTGAGACAAGGCCACCGCTGTTGCTGCAACAAAAGGAATCCCTTTATAGGCTGGGCCAAAAATCACACCGACATTGTCGCACTGCACCAGTTTATCGGCATAGCCTTGCGCTAACAAAGACAGTGCTTCACCATCGTTTAACAAACCTGCGTTAAAGAAATAAGGACTGACACGGCCTGATTTTAAGGTAAACTCACCAAATTTAAGCACTCCACGTGATAATGCGAGTTCGATAAAAGCTTGCGGATGAAATGACACAGGCGTTGTCATATAAAGTGCTCCAAATTCTTCAATTGAGGTTAAACAGACGTATGATACCAAAGGATAGCTATCCAAGTGATGTAAAAATTCTTCGAGTCGTTTCAATTAACGTAAATGGCTTGCGCTCATCAGTCACCAAAGGCCTACTCGAATGGTTAGAACAGTCGGGTGCCGATGTGGTGTGTATGCAGGAAAGCCGCATCACTCATGAACAATGGACCGATAAATTTAAACCTGAAGGCTGGTATACCCACCTGTTCCCTGCTGAACGCGCAGGCTACGCAGGTACGGCGATTTATAGCCGTCTGCCATTCGTGTCAGTGAAAGATGGTCTAGGCTTTGAACTCGCTGATTCTCAAGGGCGTTTTACCACAGCTGAATTTGATTTAGGGCTGTCACAAACTGTTCATATTGCCTCGTTATACTTGCCATCAGGATCAAGCGGTGACGAAGCGCAAGCACGCAAAGACGTGTTTTTACAAGAATACGCCAAAATACTCAAACAGTGGCGAGATGAAAATAAATCAATCATTGTCTGTGGGGATTATAATATCGTGCATAAACGCATCGATATTAAAAACTGGTCAGGTAACCAGAAATCTTCTGGGGTTCTGCCACATGAACGTGCTTGGCTCGATCATATGTATGACGAGTTAGGTTATGTGGATACTTTCCGCGAAGTTCGCCCTGAAGCAGAATTGTATTCATGGTGGTCAAATCGCGGTCAAGCACGTGCGAAAAATGTTGGGTGGCGTATCGACTACCATTCATGCTCTCCAGACTGGAAAGCACGCACAACAAATGCATGGGTCTATAAAGAACAATGGTTTAGCGACCATGCACCCGTGATTATCGACTACAAAATACACGAATAAGTGAACACTTGTTCACTTTGATCGCTTCTTTAGCTTACATAACTTGTCGCTTTTGTGTATTTTTATTTCGCATCTAGAACGGCATTATAGCTTCACGGCACAGGGAAGCGGTCAGGATGACCAAAAAGGGATAGGACGCCGTAGGAAGATAAAATAAACTTAGATTAAGTTTATTTGCATGGATGAGACATTGGACGTTGAAATGAGACCCGCATAATCAGGAAGATTATATGCGGGTTTTCTCTTTTCTAAATCTTAGATTTTCTTGCTTTAATTTGTCTTTAGCAGTTCTGCTCAATTCGCATGATCTTTTTCGTCATTTAACTGTTGCTGCATACACCCTACCGATCAACCTAATAAAAAATTTCAACTGGTACACCACCCTCCTTTTACGTTAGGCTTTGGTTCATCTCTTTATTGTTTTTATGGTTTTCACTATGTTTAAAATTTACGGCATTAAAAATTGTAATTCGATGAAAAAAGCCTTTGATGCCTTACAAGCCAACGGCATCAATTACGAATTTCATGATTATAAAAAACAAGGCATTGATGCAGATACTTTAGCGATCTGGTTAAAAGAGATTGGTGCAGACAAAGTACTGAATAAAAAAGGCACCACATGGCGCAAACTCACTGCCGATGAGCAAACACACGCCACCAGCAATGAACAGAACCTGATTGAAGCCCTGATCGCACAGCCTAGCCTGATTAAGCGTCCTGTACTGCAAACCCCACAAGGTTTTGTGATTGGCTTTGATGAAGCCACCTATCAAGCCTTATCCGCTTAAACGCTAAAGATGGGCAGAAATAAAAAACCGAGTCTTAGAACTCGGTTTTTTATTATTTAAATCTGGCTTAGTTAGTACGAATCCAAGTTTGGTTACGACCTAAAGCAGCGACACCGATATAGCCACGTAATTTCAGCTTTTTACCGCCTTCGATGATTTCAGCTTTCAATTTATAGGTTTTACCATTTTTAGGATCGATAATTGAGCCACCATCGTAATTTACACCACCGACATTTTTCAGGCCATGCACAATGGTCACACCTTTCAGTGGTTTGTTATGGTAAGTTCCTTCACATTTAGAGCAGGCATTTTCTTGGCCCGCCACCAAATATTTTTGAATAGACGCAGTGAGAGTTCCATCCTTTTGCTCCGTGAACTTCACGATCGCCTTTGGCTGTTTTGTTTCATCATCGATGGTCTGCCAAACACTGCCATTCAGCGCATCCGCTGCATTGGCAAAAGTTGTCAAACCGAGCAATCCAAATGCTAAAGCAATTTTCTTCATTTTTGTAATATCCTTAAGGGTCTTTCAAACTGAAAGTATTGAGAACTTCAATCAATATTGCAATTCTTGATTATGACTATTTGGTATAACCTGAGTAAGAGTGTCATAGCGCACATTTTTTCAGATATTATCGTCGTGCGTAAGCATCACTTGTTTTCAAGAACTTTCTTATTGCTATACTGATCTAACAATATGGAAAAATTATGAAATTTGCTACTGTTTGGAAATATTATTTTACTGAATCCTTACTTAAAGCGACGATTCGGACACCGAGCCAATTTAACTTGGCCCCAAATGCGCTACGTCCGTTGCTCGACCAGTTGTGTCGTCTATTTCCACAAAATCCAACAGTACAAGTTCGCCCAATCCGTCTGGCAGGCGTGCGCGGTGAAGAAATCAAAGCCCAAGCAGCGGCAACACAGCTGATCTTTCATATTCATGGTGGTGCATTTTTCCTCGGTAGTTTAAATACCCATCGTGCCTTGATGACGGATATTGCCGCACGCACCCAAATGCAAGTGATTCATGTTGATTATCCACTTGCACCTGAACATCCTTATCCTGAAGCCATCGATGCGATTTTCGATGTCTATCAAGCGCTGTTGGTACAAGGCATTAAACCGAAAGATATTATTATTTCAGGCGATTCTTGCGGTGCTAACCTTGCCTTGGCACTGTGTTTACGTCTCAAACAACAACCAGAACTGATGCCAAGTGGCTTGATTCTGATGTCGCCTTATCTTGATCTCACCTTGACTAGTGAATCGCTACGCTTTAACCAGAAACATGATGCCTTATTGTCGATTGAGGCCTTACAGGCAGGTATCAATCATTATCTCACCGAGAGCATCCAAGCCGATGATCCACGTGTTTCACCGTTGTTTGATGATTTAAAAGGGCTACCACCCACCTTGGTACAAGTCGGCTCTAAAGAAATTCTATTGGATGACTCAAAACGCTTTAGAGAAAAAGCGGAAAAAGCCGATGTCAAAGTTCAATTCAAGCTATATACCGGCATGTGGCATAACTTCCAGATGTTTAATGCCTGGTTCCCTGAAGCCAAACAAGCCTTGGCAGATATTGCTGAATTTGCCCATACCCTTGATCATGACTGAACCCAACAAAATCGTGTGAAAAATGGTCAGCTATGTCTGACCATTGTCACTCTTAATTCGCTTTGGTCATCATAAAATAAAATTGATTGGATATTCAGATAAGAGCTGATTTATCAAAGAATTTTTCCAGTCCTGATTTGCATTAAAAAGCCCAGAGTTCGACTTTTTTCTCATTCTAAAGATGTTATTGTTATTTCAATAATCGTTCTTCGGTATTTTGACGACAGCACTACAGTTCCTAGGAATCTCATTGCATATAAGGATGCATGCCAATGGTGAAGATTCATTTTAATAGGTCAACTGACACAAAAAGATGGGGCTTTAAGCTTTCTTGGGAACATCATATTGTAGTCAATTGGACCATACTCAAAAAAAGTATTTTATTGCTGATACTTGCAGCATTTATGAACCTATTCTGGATCAGTTGGGACATTTTTGTCTTAATCAACACGCAGTACTATGAATGGGTGCATTTGAATCTGGTGCGTTCACAATTATGGACCAGTCTGATCATGCTGGTGGTTCTGTTGCTCCTGATCATCCCTTGTCATCTATTTAGAGAACAACTTTGGGCACAAAGTATTCTGCCTATTCTGAGCGTACAGGTCTTTACTGCAATGCTGTGCCATAACAGCTATTTGGTGGGAAGTTTTAGCCCTGCCACCATGGTCGGTTATGTCAGCGTGGTCGGTGTAGGCTTGGTACTGTTTGACCGTAGGATGGTGTACTGTGCACTCATTCCTGCAACATTTGCCTTATTGCTCTGCAACTACCTTAGTATGATTGGGGTGCTGACCTATGCACCATTGTTCAATATGCAGCGCCTGAATGAAGTGTCCATGCACCCGTTTTGGGTCGGCAGTATGATGTTTTTTTTATTGCCGATCATGTTGGCCTGTTTATTTCTATTTGAAATTCTGCTGACGCAATGGCGGACTCGGGAGATGACCATCCAAGTCCTCAGTCGTCTCGATCCGCTGACCAATGTACTGAATCGGCGCAGTATCGGCAGTTATTTAGAAAAATTACATCAACAGCCTGAGCCGCTATATTCGATCATTCTGCTGGATCTGGATCATTTTAAAAGCATTAATGATCATTTCGGACACAGCATGGGAGATCAGGTCTTAGTACAGGTCGCAAAATGCTTAGCCAATCATTTGCGTGATCAGGACATCATCGGGCGTTTTGGCGGCGAAGAGTTTATTCTATTGCTGCCCAGCACCACCACAGCACAAGCACAGAACGTGGCAGAACGCTGCCGCTTGGCAATCTCGCAATTGCGGTTTATCACCGAGCACAAACAAGAGTTCGTCATCAGTGCCAGCTTTGGGGTTAGCAGCTCACTCAGTGCCGATGAACCTCACCTGATCATCAGTCAGGCCGATCAAGCCCTATATGCCGTCAAAGCTGCGGGACGTAATCAAGTCAGAGTTTTTACCGATCTGATCAGTAGTTAATACAATGAAGGTAGAAATCTGCCTTCATTTCTCTACTATTTTAGCCTTTCAAAAATTCTTCTCGATGTTGACGATAAGGTTCATCAAAAGGCACAAACATCTGCTCTTGTTTGGCTTCGTCAATCCATTGCTGTACCGATGGTAACGACAAGATTTTTTGCACATAGGCTTGGCTGGATGCGGAGAGTGGCAGTTGATAGCATTCAAAACGCATCACTACAGGTGCATAGAATGCATCGGCAATACTAAATTCACCGCATAAAAAACTGTCTTCGCTCGGACGTTCAGACCAGATCTGATCAATTCGAGCCACATCGGCACGCAACTGTGCATGTTCGGCCCAGAGTTGTTTGCCAATATGACTTAGATCCGCTTCGATATTCATCGGACACAGATTGCGTAGGCTTTGAAAGCTACTGTGCATTTCTGCGCTGATACAACGTGCTCTCGCCCGCAATGTTTTCTCTTGTGGCCACAAATCAAGTTCAGGATGCTGTTCCGCAATATACTCACAGATCGCCAAGCTATCCCAGACCACCAGTTCGCCATTCACAAGCGCAGGGACTTTACCCGTTGGGTTGAGCTTTAGGATCTCTGTTTTAAATTGGCTATCTGCTTCAAAGCTATCAAACCGAATCACATGCTCCTGAAAGGAAACCCCCGCTTGTGTGAGTAAAATCCATGGACGCATCGACCATGTAGAATAATTTTTATTGCCAATAAAGAGTTGATACATTGTTATTGTTTCCCTTTAAATAAAGCCAGTTGTTGTAATAGCTCAGCTTTCTGGAATGCACCCGTTAAGCGTAGTGAGCGAATTTCTTGTTGTTGCTGATCTAAAAATAAATAGGTCGGTGGCCCTAAAATATCCCACTGCGCCAACAGTGCTTGATGGGAAGCATCATAATGGCTTAAATCCAGTTTAATCAGATAATAGCCCGACAATGCCTGCTGCACCTCTGCATCTTTTAGAATGCGATGCTCAATCGGCTGACAGGCCACACACCAGTCCGCATAGACATCAATCACAATGCCACGGTCTTTCGGTGCATTGGCAAGGATCTGTTGGAATTCATCTGCGGTTTGCGCCACATGCCATTCAGCCAATTGATCTGCCTGAACCGAACTGAGACTTTGAAAATGCTGATATTGATTAAAGGCCAGTGCTGGAATCGCTAAAATCAGTAACAGTGCATAGAGCCATTGCAACTTACTTTTCTGAGCAAACAGACGATAAGCCGCATAAATAATAAAGGCCAAACCGAGAACTAGGCTGAGAATTTGAATCGCGAGTTCTAGCAATAAAGGACGAATAAAATAAATGCTCAAGGCCAGCATTAAAAAGGCAAAAATCACCTTGATTTGATTCATCCAGTCACCAGCTTTGGGTAAAGCTTTTGCCCCCAACACACTGGCGAGTAGCAATGGAATGCCCATGCCAAAGCCGAGAGTAAACAGCAACAGCGCACCTTGCCATTGACTCTGTGTCTGTGAGATAAACAGTAACACCCCAGCCAAAGGTGCGGTCATACAAGGCCCAACCAACAGTGCAGAGATCATCCCCATCACACTGGCACCGACCAAAGTACCGCCTTTTTGATTGGACTGCAGTTGGTCCAGTCGATTGACCCAATTCTGTGGCAATTTCAACTCGAACAAGCCAAATAGATTGAGTGCAAACACCACAAACAATAAGCTAAACGCAATCAAGGTGGCGGGTTGTTGTAACCAACGCTGGAAATTCAGCCCTGCTGCCGAAGCAATCAAACCTAATACCGCATAGACCAAGGCCATACTCACGACAAAAGTCAGTGCAATCGACCAAGCCTTGACGCCTTTATTGTCACGTACAATTAATGAAGTCAGAATCGGTAACATTGGTAAGGAACATGGCGTAAATGCCAATAAAATCCCTAAACCCAAGAACAGTAAAAGACTATAGGCCAAGGAATGCTGTTCCAGCGCACTTGACCATTTTTGGTCTTGTGCCATCACGCCTGCATTATTTGAATTTGAGCTTTGTGCAGTTGGCTCAGCTCCTTCATCATTGCTTGCCGTTTGGGTATTTAAAGCTTGAGATGAACGTGCGACATCTAAAAAGCTTTTTTGGGTATTTGTACTGATATTCTGAGCACTAATTAGACCATCGGCATCGGTTTGGAATTCGATATTCTGTGGTGGATAGCAGATCCGGTCTTTGGCACACCCCTGCCAAGTGACACGATAATGCTGCGAGGCTTGGGTTGGAATACTAAATTCGGCTTGTTGATAATAGACTTGGCTGTGGCCATAGTTCTCATCATACTGCTCGACTGCTTTCGGTAAAGTCAGCGCAACGGGCTGATTACCCTGCTGGACCTCAAACTTATGCTGATAAAGATAATAATTCGGCTGAATCGACCAATGTAAACGTGCCTGATTGGGCTGTGTTGATTCAACCGTAAATGCAAAAGCCTGTTCAGGACTCAGCAACGGCGCGGATGAATTTTCTTGGGCGTAAGTCAGAGACCCACATAACAACAATAAAGTCCCGAGAAAGTAACGCATCAGCGAGAAAGATCTCCCCACCTGAACAGACATTTTCATGATTCTCTCACTACGACCTGCCTGAAGCTCCCCCATTCATATAGAAATGGATTTAAGTGCATTCAGGCGGTTTGTTCTTAGAATAAAACCGATACGCCGAAGCCACCGTTATAACTTTTTTGATCGCCATTCAGGTCAACACCAATGCTGGCATCCAATTGCGTGCGATTATTCAAAGCATAAATCAGACCTGTACCGAGACCATATTCATAGTCTTGGCTCTCGGCTTTACGATAAACAAACTCTGAATAACCCGATAATTTACCAGCAATTTTATAATCTATGGTTGGAATCGCAGTCACAGCCCAGTCACTGTTTTGCGCTTCATAACGCATGGTGATCGACGTACCGATCAGATCGCTAAACTCATACGCGACAGCAGAAGTGAGGCTATAGATATCATCATGGTTGGTGAATTCATCATTGCCGGTTGCAATAATGGCTTCAGCCAACAAGGCCATGGATAAACGATCATCTTTTAAATCAATGGCTTTTTTCAAACCAATGCTGACATCGCCCAGACCATTGGTCTCTTTTTTCGTGCCTGCACGTTTGTATTGCTGCCATACTGGACCCTGCCAACCCAATTGCAATTCCAAGCCATCGGCCAAGCCAGTACGCAATAACATGTCACCATTCAGGGTTAAAGTCTTGTCTTTAACACCATCGACCTTACCTTCTTGATAGCTGACACTCGGCAAACTTTGCTCCCATGCCAACTGTCCTACAGGAGTAATCCCTGTGCCCATACCCGCACCAGGGCGGTCAAAAGAAAAATCCGCCGCAAAAGCGGTCGTGGTCAGCGTTGATGCAGCAATCAAGCTCAATGTTTGTAATGTTTTCATTCTATTCCTCATTCTATTTCTAATGGCTTGGCTTATGCGCTGAGCTCTTTTGACATTTTTGCACCATGCTGGCGTAGCAATTCCAGTGTTGCACGCTCTTCTGGCAATGACTCTGACCAATCAATTTCATCAAATTCACAATCAAAGAATAACTGGCTGATTGAAGATAAAATGGTGAGACCTTCTTCGTCACGGGTATTCGGGTCTACTTTTTCATCAAGTAAACGTTGTACTACAGGTACGCAGGCAGAACTTGCCGCATCCCAAAGCGGGCCATAAAACTCTTCTGCATCCCATAAATGTAAATTGGCTTTGGCTTGAATAAGCGCATCTAAAATATCAAGATAGACTTTAAGCTCTTGTTGCTTTTGTTCTGCGCTCAATGGTTTACCCGCTTCATAAGCTTCGCAGATTTGTTCCCACCATGCGAATAAGCCATCACAAATCAAAGAAACGGGTGGGCCTTGTTCAGGGTCAATAAAATTCGGGTCGAGTCCTTCAGCAAGTAAAGACTGCACTTGGTCCAAATTGAGTTGTTGTATGGCTTGCACCAAGGCCTGCTGTTGCTTATTTAACATGACCAATTCTCACAATATTTTTTAATGCGTCTATTATGCCGAATATCCTGACAGGATTTTATAAAAGCATCTAAAAAATCATGTATAAATTTGATACACGCATAAAAAAAGCCCCAAACAGGGCTTTTTTTATGCGTCGATTTTTACGCTTCATCATCCACTTTTACATCGTCATCTACATCGACATATTCGGGTAAGCCACCACGGTGGTGTTCTTTTTTCTCATACAGATGCTCCAAACTACGTTTCAGTTTATCAATTGCACCATGAATCGAGTTATCAATATTTGCTGCTTTGTGTGTCACTGCGACAGGTTTCATTCCTGCTGGACGAGCCTCAATCATACAACGTTTGTCATGATCGCCCGTTTTATCCCCGTTCTCATCACTAATATGAACCGAAAAATGTGTAATACGCTCGCTATAACGTTGAAATTCTTGTGTAAGTTCTGCACGAACATAACTGATTAAGCGTTCACTACCTTGAATGTTTTTATCTGTACGGATTTCAATATTCATAAATATCTTCCTCTCTTATCTGTGAGACGGTGCTACAAAATTTTCTTATCTGGCACACTTTGAGCATGCAATCATTCAGTGCAGTTGTATATTCTGATTATGTAAATACCTGTTGTCTCCTCGCTTTGCATCTGTTGCTTTTCAGTATGTAAGAAGATCTTCTATAGTTCCAATATCTGACTTTCCTCTGAAATATGCAAGCTGATTTTTGACATTTTGATGAAATCTTCAACAAAAAGATGACTAACTTGAACGTCCTTTTAGACAGCTTCTGGCATATACAATTCTTTTGTTCATTTGGTCAAATTTGGCTTTATTTTTGCTTAATACCTTGTATCCTTTACACGCCTTTTGGGGGGAGATTTTTTAAATGCAATTGAAGCAACTTGCAGCAACATGTTTATTGGTATCTACAGCAGCTTTCACTCAAGCGAAGCCGATTTGGCAAGATTTCAGCTTGACTGGTTTGTATGGCGAGAACTACGAAGTTGTTGATGAAAAGCAAACAACCATCACGGTTGAATATGCGGCAAAAGTTAAATACGCCGATGTATTTTTCTTTATGGACCGTATGCGTGGCAGCGATGACCACAAAAGCACTTATTTCGAGCTTTCTCCACGTTTAAGCTTGGGTGAAATTTCAGGTCAAAAACTTGCGTTTGGTCCAATCAAAGATGTGTTGATCTCAACCACTTGGGAAAGCAACAATGATGACTTCGCTAGTTTTGACAACTTCTTGTATGGTGTAGGTTTCGATCTCGCGATTCCATATTTCCAGTATGCGAATGTAAACTTCTATCGCGCTAACAACGAAAATACTGCTGATGACTATCAAATGACGATTGCTTATGCATTGCCATTTAAAGTATCAAACGAAGATTTCTTGGTGGATGGTTTCCTTGACTGGTCGACAGGTGAAAAAGATCACGCCAGTGAACTCAACTGGACCACACAATACAAGTGGAACTTGGGTAAACACATTTCACCAGACACTCGCCTCTATTTAGGTGTTGAGCATTCTGTTTGGAATAACAAATTTGGTATGAAAAACCGTGACGAAAACAACGTCAGCGCTTTGATCAAATACCATTTCTAATCTGATTAGAATGTTAAAAAACAGCAAGGATTTCCTTGCTGTTTTTGTTGGTATCACCGAATATAAATGCCTGTTGATCTTTTATCCGATCAGCATCATATCGGTTTATTTTGTCCAATTTGATGACCTGCACATATGTCTGAACATCTTGCGCTTACTGCTTCAGTTTTAGCCGCACATTTCCACATGCGTTTTGCCACAGTCGATGACCTCGAACAAATCCTCGCGATCTATAATGCAGAGATCCTGAATGGCACAGCAAATTGGAATGATCATGCGGTTTCCTTAACAGATTATCAGCAACGTTTTCACGGCATGCAGCAACAGCACTTCCCCATGATCGTGGTCGAAGACTTGAATAGCCATCAAATCGCTGGTTATGCCTATTACACTGCATTTCGAAGCATCAGTGGTTATCGCCAAAGCATTGAACATTCTGTTTTTGTTGATCCAAGCCACGCTCGCCAAGGTCTGGGAAAAGCCCTGATGCAACAACTGATCCATCTGGCCAAACAGCAAAACATGCATATCATGGTGGCTGCGATTGATAGTGAAAATAAGGGTTCAATCGTGCTACATGAACAGCTTGGCTTTATTCAAACAGGTTATATGCCTCAAGTGGGACAAAAGTTTGGGACATGGCGAGATTTGGTCTGGATGCAACTGCAACTGCAACTGCAACTCACAGAATCTCAATAAAAAGCTCACTTTTACCCTACTGTCCTACGACTGAATTGTGGCTTAGAATGAAAGCAATACTTGATTTCAAAAATAGCCAAAATGATTAAAACATCTCAACTCGGTCTGTGCCTTTCCATCGCAATCGCTTCAAGCGCGAGCTTTGCCGAATTTTCTTTTGAGCAAGAATTACAACAAGGCTGCACCAAAGTAAAACAATATGCGCAAGCAGGTAAAAAGTTTTACGATCAAAAGCAATATCTCAAAGCCGCCAATCAATTTGAAGATCAAGCTGCATGGGCACATTTCTGTCAGCTTAATGCAGATGAAAGTGGTATTCAGGTCAGTGACCGAGAGATTGAAATCGCTAACAATAATGTCGGGTTAAGCTATGCCAAACTAGGCAAACCGCAATGGGCCAGAGTCTGGTTTCTCAGAGATAAAGACTCAAAAACCAGTCAATACAACTTAAAACAGCTCCCTAAACCAAAACTATCTTCGGATCTACAAGGCACTTATGTCCGAGCCAATGGTTTTGGGCAATGGGATTACCTCAAGGTCAGTAAAAAGCAGAATCAATATGCGATTGCATTTGATGGTTATTACTTCGGACTACGTGGCTTAATCTATGGACCCAATATGGGTCAGTTTGAAACCAGCATGCCAATCAAGTCAAAACAAGCCAGCTATCGCTATGAGGACTGTCAGATCAAACTGCAATTCGCCAATGACCCGAATCTAGGTCAAAAAATTGAAGTTGAGCAACACAATGGTGAGTCCTCGTGTGGCTTTGGACACAATGTCTATGCAGGTGGCACGTTTTATAAGGTTGAAGACAAATAAATCTAGGCTAACCATTTAATGTTCTAAATTGCATTTTCCCAACACTCACTATCGTGACAGGCGACATGGATGTCGCCATGTTCGACTACGGTCACAAGGACGTACCGTTAGTCGAACAAAGGATTTTTGCCTACTTTTGATCCTTCAAAAGTAGGGTACATCATAAAGATAGATTACTAAAAACACAGATAAAGCAACAATTAGCCAAGAAAGACTAAATCGCCACTAACTCCCGAATCCCCTTCTCAGGCATCTCCTCCCCCCGCCCCTGCGCAATCACTTGCCCACGTGCCATCACGGTATACGCATCTGCCAACTCTTCAGCAAAATCATAAAACTGCTCAACCAAAATAATCGCCATTTCGCCTTGATCTGCCAATTTACGAATCACCCGACCAATATCTTTAATAATCGAGGGCTGAATCCCTTCAGTCGGTTCATCCAGAATTAATACGCTTGGTTCTGAGGCCAACGCTCGGGCAATCGCAAGCTGTTGTTGCTGACCACCCGATAAATCTCCGCCACGGCGATGTTTCATTTCATCCAACACAGGGAAAATTTCATATAAATGGCTTGGCACCTTACGGGTCTTGGCCCCTGAAAATTTGGCCATGCCAATTAAAATATTTTCCTCTACGGTTAAAGTCGAAAAGATATCACGCCCTTGCGGCACATAGGCCAAACCTGCACGCACCCGTTGTTCAGGGGACATTTTGGCGATGTCTTTGCCATCTAACAAAATCTGTCCTGATTTAATCGGTAGTATCCCCATCAGGCATTTCAGTAAGGTGGTTTTGCCCACACCATTACGACCCAGTACCACACTACATTCACCCACAGGCGCATTAAAAGACACATCACGCAGAATATGACTGCCACCATAGAACTGATTAATTTGTTTCACTTCTAACATGTGCCTCTCCTAACGTCCTAAATACTTTTCAATCACATCTTCATTGGCCTGAACTTCTGCCAATGTGCCCTCAGCCAAGATCGCCCCTTGCGCCAGTACCGTGACTTTTTCACTGATGGTGTCAATAAAACTCATGTCATGTTCGACCACCACAAGGGTGTGATTTTTTTTCAGCTCCAGACACAGTTCAGCCGTGCGTTCGGTTTCAGCATCGGTCATGCCTGCAACAGGCTCATCCAATAAAATCAACTTCGGTCGTTGCATCAGCAACATGCCAATTTCTAACCACTGCTTTTGCCCATGCGACAGTAAGCCCGCTGGCTTGTGTACAAACTCCTTTAAACGAATCTGTTCCAGACTTTCATCCAAAGCTAATTGCGCTTCTGGGTCTAAACGCGAAAAGAAGCTTTTCTTCACCCGTTTATCTCGTGGTGCTGCCAACAGTAGATTTTCCATGACAGTAAAATTTTCAAATACCGTTGGTTTTTGGAATTTTCGACCGATGCCCGCTTCGGCAATTTGCTCGGTACTCATTTTGGCAAGATCATAGTTTTGCCCAAAAAATGCTGTGCCTGTGGTTGGACGCGTTTTACCTGTAATCACATCCATCAAGGTGGTTTTCCCCGCACCATTTGGCCCGATGATGCAGCGTAATTCACCCTCGGCAATGTACAACGACAAATCATTGAGGGCTCGAAATGAGTCAAACCAGACACTGACTTTTTCCAGATATAAGGCAATACCATGGCTAAAATCCGCACCTTGCGGCTTGGCACGACCATAGCCCTCACCCAGTTGACCGCCATGTTGAGCTGAGTCTATTAATACATCACTCATTTAATCACGCTCCTTTTTAAAACGGTCAAATAAACCAATCACACCTTTTGGTAAGAACAAGGTCACCACAATGAACAGCGCGCCCAAAATCAATAACCATGCTTCTGGCGCAGCCACAGTGAAATAGGTTTTCACTGCATTGATTAAACCTGCCCCTAAAATCGGGCCAATCAAAGTGCCACGTCCACCCGCAGCCACCCACACCGCCATTTCAATTGAATTGACTGGGTTCATTTCACTTGGGTTAATGATGCCTGCCTGCGGTACATACAACGCCCCTGCAATGCCTGCAATCACCGCAGACAATACCCATGCAGATAGCTTGTACCACAACGTGCGATAGCCGAGATATTGCAGGCGATTTTCACTGTCACGAATCGCACCCAATACTCTCCCATAAGGACGATTCATCAGTTGACGCAGACCAAGGAAGCACAACATCAACATCAACGCAGTCAAAAAGCATAGCGTTGCGCGCATTGGTGCAGAGGTAATATCAAAGCCGAGAATGGTCTTAAAACCCGTAAAACCATTATTGCCCCCAAAGCCTGTTTCATTACGGAAGAACAATAGCGCTGCTGCAAAGGTCATGGCTTGGGTAATAATCGAGAAATACACGCCTTTGATTTTGGAGCGAAAGGCAAAAAAGCCAAAGATAAATGCGATCAAACCCGGTACAAGAATGACTAAAGCCAAGGCCCACGCAATATGCTCGGTCCCGACCCAATACCAAGGCAATTCAGTCCAACTCAGAAAGCGCATAAAATCAGGCAGACCATCGCCTGCAGATTGACGCATGAGGTACATGCCAAAGGCATAACCGCCCAAAGCAAAATACAAACCATGCCCCAAGCTTAGAATCCCGGCATAGCCCCAGACTAGATCCAGTGCCAAAGCGACCAAAGCCAAACACATGATCTTGCCAATCAAGGTGATCCAGTAAGCAGACAGATAAAATGCAGAGTCAGGAGACAACAGGTGTAGCCATGGCAACAACAACAGCACGCCGAAACAAACTGCAATCGCCACCGCGCTATAGGGCTTGTCGGCAAATAAAGAAGTGATTTTCATTGGCTTACTCCACAAAACGGCCTTTGATGGCAAACAAACCTTGTGGACGCTTTTGGATAAACAAAATCACAAGAACCAAGAGAATAATTTTTGCGAGCACTGCGCCTAAACCAATCTCTAAAACTGTACCGCTAATCCCCAGTCCGAGTGCCGCCAATACCGCCCCCCAAACTTGACCCACGCCACCAACAACGACCACAAGGAAGGCATCGATAATGTAGTTTTGTCCAAGGTCAGGTCCAACATTACCCACTTGTGCCAAGGCACAGCCTGCCAAACCCGCCAAGCCTGAACCGAGACCAAAGGCCATCATGTCAATCCGTGCAGAACGGATACCAACAGCGCGTGCCATTTGACGATTTTGCGTCACCGCACGTACAAATAAACCAAAACGAGTTTTATTGAGTAAGAACAGCAACAGTAATAACACTGCGACGGTAAAACCAATAATGGCGATCCGGTTATACGGCAGCATCAGGCTCGGTGTTAGCGCAATTCCGCCACTCAACCATGCCACATTGGAAACCTCGACATTCTGCGCACCAAACACCATACGCACCAATTGCATCAGGATCAGACTCACCCCAAAGGTAGCAAGTAAAGTCTCCAATTGACGACCATAGAGCGGACGAATCACGGTGCGTTCAATCAACATGCCCATCAAAGCACTGACCAGAAATGCCGCAGGAATTGCTGCCAACAGATACCAATCGACTAATCCAGCAAAATGGGTTTTAAAAAAGCTTTGAATCACGTAGGTGGTATAGGCGCCAATCATGATGAGCTCACCATGTGCCATGTTAATTACCCCAAGCAGACCATAGGTAATGGCTAAGCCAAGTGCTGCAAGCAGCAAAATGCTGGCGGTACTCAAACCTGAAAAGACATGGCCTGACCACTCACTGATTTGCAGGCGGGTTTTAATTTGATTGTGTGCATCCAACAACGCTGCCTTCAATGCAGGATTGCTTTGTGGTTGTTCTAAAGTTTGGTTGATCAAAGCAAATACGTCAGGACGATTTGAATCGGCCAAGACTTTCACTGCTTCAAGTTTGGTGAACTCATCGCTACTGTTAAAATCCAAACGAGCTTTGAGCTGCGCTAAACGTGCTTTGACCTGATCATTTTTTTCATTCAGATAAAGCTGCTTCACCATCGCGACATCAAGTTCAGCCAAATTATTTTCTAAAATATCAACTGCAGCTAAGCGTTGCGATGCATCAGTTGAATTGAGTTTGGCTTTGGCTTGACCAAAATTCAACGCCTTGCGTAAAGTGTTCACCAAAGTTACTTGGGATAAATCTGCTGGCCATTGTTCCAGCGCCTGCTGCTCAGGATAACTAAACAGTTTGTCATCATTTTTCAGCAAATAAGTATTGCCTGCACTATCGGTATACAGCTCATTTTGATCAATATAGGCCACCAGTTGATCCAGTTGTTCAATACTAGCAGGCCATTGATTGAGCATGGCACGACGCGTCGCAAAATCGGACTTCACAAAGGTCTGAATGGCATCTTGAGAAGCTGTAGACGTCACGGTTGTTGCGGATGTGGCTTCTGCCCATGCTGGACTAAAAATCATCTGTGCCATGATGCAGAGCAGTGCCAAAACATAGTGTTTCGCCATAGAACTCCCCTTATTATTACGGTTTTAAATAGATCAAAAAAATCAGAATAAAAATGCCTGCTGCCAATACAGCACAGCAGGCGAAAAAACCCTTATTTCGGGATATACGGACTCCAAGGCTCCGCCTTGATGGTTTGCGGTGTTTTATAGACCACGTCGAATTGACCATCGCCACGGATCTGTCCAATCATCACGGGTTTATGTAGATGATGATTAGTTTCATCCATTTTTAAGGTATAGCCTGATGGGGCAGCAAAGGTCTGACCTGCCATCGCATCACGGACTTTGTCGACCTCAGTCGTGCCCGCTTTTTCAACCGCTTGCTTCCACATATTGATACCGACATAAGTTGCTTCCATCGGATCATTGGTCACTACTTTGTCAGCATTTGGAAGTTTGTATTGCACCGCATATTGTTTGAATTTATTCACAAACTCAGTGTTCTTTGGATTTTTCACCGACATGAAATAATTCCATGCCGCTAAATGACCCACCAATGGTTTGGTATCAATACCACGTAATTCTTCCTCACCCACCGAGAACGCCATCACCGGAATATCCGATGCTTTGATGCCTTGGTTACCCAGCTCACGATAGAACGGCACATTAGAGTCGCCATTAATGGTCGAAATTACCGCAGTCTTTTTACCCGCAGAGAATTTCTTAATATTGGAAACAATGGTTTGATAATTGCTGTGACCAAATGGCGTGTATTCTTCCATGATGTCAGCATCAGCCACGCCTTTCGATTTCAAGAAAGCACGAAGAATTTTATTGGTAGTGCGTGGGTAGACATAATCTGTGCCGAGTAACACAAAACGTTCTGCTTTACCGCCCTCATCCCCCATCAAGTATTCAACCGCAGGAATCGCTTGTTGATTTGGCGCTGCGCCCGTGTAGAAGATGTTTTTAGATTGTTCCTGACCTTCATATTGCACGGGATAGAACAATAAGCCATTCAGTTCTTCAACTACAGGTAGAACTGATTTACGAGAAACGGATGTCCAACAGCCAAAAATAACAGCCACTTTATCTTGGGTAATCAACTGACGGGCTTTTTCTGCAAATAATGGCCAATCCGATGCAGGGTCAACAATCACAGGCTCTAATTTTTTTCCGAGTACCCCACCATTGGCATTAATCTCATTAATGGTCATCAAGGCGGTATCTTTCAGCGAGGTTTCTGAAATCGCCATGGTGCCTGAAAGCGAATGTAGAATCCCCACTTTAATGGTATCGCCACTGGCTGCAGGTGCAGTTTTGGCTTCTGTTTTAGTCTGTTCTGTTTTTTCTGCTGGTTTGGAACAGCCAACCAGACCGATCCCCATCATGGCTGCCATCAGTACAGACATCGACATCAATTTGTTTTGCATCTTGTTTCTCCACCCATCAATAATTGTGATTTTTACTGGGTGGAGTTATTCAATTTCTGTGCCAACAAAACAAGTTGTTGTTTTTTATTAATTTAAATAAAAGTTAAGCCTTAATTCTTTCATCTTGTATACAACATTGCATACAAAAAATACGCAACGACCTAAAATGATGCAAATTTGTTCAGCTCGCATATTAAAAGTTCAGCAAAAGAAAAAGCCAAACATTAGCTTGGCTTTAATCTAATAATAGGACAAAGGGCTTAAACCGTAATATCCGCCAAATTACCCTTCTGTTCTAACCAGTGTTTACGATCTGCTGAACGCTTTTTCGCTAGCAATTTATCCAATAAACCTGCGGTTAGATGTGCATCATCCAAATCCAACTGCACCAAACGACGCGTATTCGGGTCCATGGTGGTTTCACGCAACTGACTGGCATTCATCTCGCCCAACCCTTTAAATCGGGTGATCTGCGGATTCTTGTTGCCTTTGACTTTTTTCAGGATGCTTTCAAGCTCGTCATCATCCAAGGCATAGTACACCTCTTTACCAATATCGATACGATAGAGTGGTGGCATAGCGACGAACAGATGGCCTTCCTCAACCAAGGTCGGGAAATGTTTTACGAATAAAGCACATAATAAGGTTGCGATATGCAGACCATCCGAGTCTGCATCGGCAAGGATACAGATCTTGCCATAACGTAATTCAGACAGATCATCACTGCCTGGATCAACGCCTATGGCAATAGCGATATCATGCACTTCTTGAGAAGCCAAAACTTCGTCCGAGGAGACTTCCCAAGTATTCAGGATTTTTCCACGAATCGGCATAATCGCTTGGAAATTCTTGTCACGTGCCTGTTTGGCACTACCGCCCGCAGAATCCCCTTCGACAATAAACAGCTCACTGTCCTCACGGGTTAAACCGACACAATCGGCTAATTTCCCTGGTAGGGCTGGGCCTGCGACAATCTTCTTACGTTCTACTTTTTTCGCGGCTTTAAGACGACGCCCTGCTTTGGCAATCGCCATTTCAGCCAGTTGTGTCGCAATCTCGGCATGCTGGTTTAACCATAAAGCAAACGCATCTTTGGCGATGTTCAGCACAATATTAGAGGCTTCACGACTGGATAAACGTTCTTTGGTTTGGCCTGAAAATTGTGGCTCTTGGAATTTCAGCGATAGAATAAAGTTTACGCCATCCCAAACATCTTCCGCAGACAGTTTCATATTACGCGGCAATAAATTGCGTAATTCACAAAATTCACGTAAAGCCTCAGTCACGCCTGAACGCAGACCATTGACATGGGTACCGCCTTGCGCGGTTGGAATCAAGTTGACATAGCTTTCCTGAATCTGCTCGCCACCCTCCACATTCCAGCAAATCGCAAATTCACAGGCTGCGCGGTCTGCTTGTCCACTGCTGACAAAAGCAGGATCTGGCAAGATGTCACGATCTTGCAGTTCATCCATCAAATAGTCGACTAGACCATTTTCAAACTGCCATTCAATCTTTTCGTTATTGATTTTGTCGTCATAAATTATTTTTAAGCCCGCAGCTAAAACCGCCTTGGCTTTTAAATTATGTTTCAGTGCTTTCAGCGCAAATTTAGGACTATCAAAATATTTAGTTTCAGGCCAGAAACGTACCGTCGTGCCTGTCGCACGCTTGGCAACCTTACCTTCTAACACCGATAATGGTGCAACGGGCTCACCTTGTTCAAAGGCCATTTGGTACAGATTACCTTGACGCTGTACGGCCACTTCAACACGGGTCGACAAGGCATTTACAACGGAAATCCCGACCCCATGCAAACCACCTGAGAACTGATAGTTATCGGTGCTGAATTTACCGCCTGCATGCAGCTTGGTCAAAATAATCTCGATACCACTTTGCCCATATTCAGGATGAATATCGACTGGCATACCACGACCATTATCTTCGACTGACAATGAACCGTCTTCATAGACCGTGACACAAATCTGGTTGGCATGACCCGCAAGTGCTTCATCGACTGCATTATCAATCACCTCTTGCGCCAAATGGTTTGGACGTGAGGTATCGGTATACATGCCCGGTCGACGACGCACTGGATCTAAACCAGAAAGAACTTCAAGAGATTGTGCCGTGTATTGTGTCACTTGGTCTGACTTCCTTATTGGATGGCTGCCGATAAAAATTCGAGAACTAAAGGTAATTTTTCTTCAAAATCATCCATTGCATGATTACCATTAGCGTCGGTTAAAATCAATGAGGATGGATGAACTGCACTATAATAGCGTTGAGCTTCACGATAATCCAAAACTTCGTCGCCTTGTTGCAAAAGCACTAGAATTTTATCAGCATGAACGAGCTTCGTGTCAGCAATCGATTGTAATTGCTGCAGTTGATTGGCATCAAGTGTCCATGATGCAGTGACTTTGAGCGGGATTTGCTCAACCCCAAATAAATCTTCGAATAATTGCCATGGTCGCATAGCAGGATTAATCAATACAGCAGCACAACCATATTTTGCGACAAGATATGTCGCATAGAAACCACCGAGGCTGCTTCCCACTAAAACTACTTTATCCTGTGCTAAATTTTCGATAAGCTGAGAGAGTTGTTCTAGCACTTGATTGGGTGGCTGATTTAAATCAGGTAAATGCACCTGTATCGCCTCATACTGTGCACAATATTGTTGCAACTGCTGCCCTTTTATCGACATCGGACTGCTTCGAAAACCATGTAGATAGATAATTTGCATACGCACCAAAATAGGCAATGACTTGACATAAAGTGAAATAAATCACATTATTTTGATTAATAGTTAAACAAATAACAATATAAATTACATTTAAGCTGGATATTGTCTGACACAAAAAACGATACTGTACTCCGTTCATCAGTATTCTAAAAAAATTACGTATGAAAGACATAAGATGTAAGCGTTTGTTGTAGTTTATCTAAACAATATTCAGAAAAAACACTTCAAACCTTCGGTATATATCAAGGATGGGGAAATCAATATGCCAAGTTTAACACCTCTGCATGAAACCTATTGTAAGTGGGATCGCACGCCCCCGAGTCAGGCAGATGTTTTGGAAGGTTTGGCACAGCTGGTCAGTACCAGCCTCAGCGGTGTACATGAACTGATCCAAGTGGTACAGACTGAGGTATTAAGGACAACGCTCGGTTTAAGTGCACAAAAAGCCAAACAATTACAAAAGCACCCGCAACTGCAAAAGTTTTATCAGTTTTCATATGTGGCACTGCAGAAATATGGCAGTCATTTTCTGGCACCCAATTTACGTCGCATTATTGAAAAATTTCCAGTTTTGCATGACAAGCCCTTAACCCCAACCCTGCATTTTTTGGTCGGTGCGTTGAATGGAATTTTTGGTGATTTCTTCTTAAAGCAACACAATCCAATGGCTTTGCCGATGGTGCTTTATGATCACTATGGTTCTTTACAGCAGGGCGAGCTAACAGGCCGTGTGGTGATTCTTGCCCATGGTTTATGTATGAACCATTTAACCTGGTCTAACCATCGTTATGGCGGGATTGGTGAGCGTTTACTTGCACAACGCGATAACAACACCATGTTGTATTTGAATTACAATACTGGACGTCGAATTTCAGCCAATGGCCGTAGTTTTGCCAATACCTTAGAGGATTTGGTACAGCGTAATCCGCGTATCACCAGTATTGACCTGATCGGGCACAGTATGGGCGGCTTGGTTTCGCGTAGTGCCCTGTTTTATGGCAAACAGAATCTGTATCAATGGGTGCATATGGTCGAGAATCTGGTTTGTATCGGTTCGCCACATCATGGTGCAGTACTTGAACGCTTTGGTTTCGTTTTACAGGACAAACTCGGTGGATTCCCGTTTATCAACTTGCTTGGTCAACTGGTGAATGTGCGCAGTAACGGCATACTTGATCTGCGTTATGGTAGTGTCCGTGATGATGACTGGGAACATAATGATGCCCGCATTGGTTTTGCCGACGACAATCGTAAACCCGCTCCGTTACCGTCCCATATCAATACCTTCTTGATTGCAGGGACTTTAGAATTTGAGAAGTTACGCAATAAAGCGCTGTCTGTGATTGGGGATTATCTGGTCAGTGTGAAAAGTGCTTTAGGTGAACATCCAAACCCGCGTTTCCAACTGAAATTACCTGACACCCATAAAGCGGTTTTCTATGGCCTGAATCATTTTGAAATTCAGTATCATTCCAGTGTGGCTGAACAGATTACCCGCTGGTTATATCCAGATGCTAAAGAGAAGGTTGAAGCTGGTGTACAAACCCATATGATCAATGTACCCCATAACTATACCTTTGATGATTTAGAAGGCATTGTTGAGACCTAAACGATAAAAGCTCAGTTAGGTTCTAGCTGAGCTTTATAGTCAAAGGCTGCAACAAGCTCAAAAAATCTATAAATATCTTTATTTAACAAAGTCACCCTGTTCATTTAACTTCAGTTTTAGATCTTTTCCATTTTCTTTATATAAAATCTCATAGTTTTGATTAATTTCAATATTTTTAGATGCATCCAAAGTAATGCTTTTAACCAAACCCAATTTATTCACAGAAGTCAGATTGATTCCTAGGTGTCCACTTTCATTTGAAAAAGGTGAGGCAATTAATAGAACACCATCGCTTGTTTTTGGAAAAATGACTGAATCAACATAACTTGGGTTAATAAAATTATAAACTTTGATTAAACTTACACTATCAATTAAGTTAATTGAGCCACAATTCATTCTCTGTGCAGATAAAATACAATTCAGATGTGCATTCGAGCTATAAGGAAGTGAAGTGATCAGGAAACCATCATCATTTTTTAACTTTGCAGGATTTGATGAAGCTTTTTGTGTTCGGTTTTGATGAGAAGTCTCATGTTTCTTTTCTAAGACAGTGCTACAGGAAGAAGTTATGATGCTTAGGCTGACTAAGCTTAGAATATAAGTATATTTTTTATAAGGTGAAGTCATAATAAATTCCATTAAAATCAACCACAACGGCCGTAATACTCACTAAATTTAATCTTTTTCTTGGTTAAGCAATTTACCTGCTTAGGTACAAAATCATCAGGTGTTTCAGTTTGAGGGTAAATTAAATAGTTATAATAATTTATTCATCATACACATTTCAAAAAATTGACTTTAAAAAATACGATAGATACATAGTTTCATCCTTACAATTTCTATTTCCCCACTAGATGCCCTAAATTAACTCCTGCACTGTTGCTCCAGATATCGAACAAACTACACCCTAATTTTTGCAAGAATAAAGAAGGTTTTTATGACCTTCTTTATCATTTTATATTTATAGATTATATTTTCTTAAAATAAACTTTACTTTCATCTAAACATTCATTATAAAAAATTCCAGAAAATTGTTTTTTTACTGTTTCATTTTTCATATAAGCCTTACAATCTAAAAGTATCGTACCATCCTTTTGTTTCGTAAATTTAATTTCTTGTTTTTGATAGTATGGATTTTTGTCATAATTATCACTCAAGAAATAAATACCTTTCTTATGGTTTCTGGATTTTACTTGGTTTGAATTATCACCCATTAATAAAAAATCGACTCCCCCCATAGTCAAAAACACTTTATTTATACCTAAAATTAAATTTTCATCATTCTCAGATAAAATATGAGAATTTGCCCACCCCATTAAAACATCCTCATTATAAATATTTTTATAATAGAGAACATACCCATCCTTATTCTTTTTTAAATAAAATTCATCATTCGGAGGATCAAAACTCTCAAAAAAATATTGATCTTTATTATTTCTCGCCTTATTCAATTGACATTTACCAGTTATATTACAAATTTTGAATGAATAAAAAGTATCATTAAAATTTATAAATGAATCCAACGATGCTGAAGATTTAACCACCTTCACATTTTCTTCTATTTTGTTAATTTCTTTGGCGACTGACGAACTGCTTGAGCAAGCAAAAATAGGGGTTAGCACTAATATAGCTAAATACATTTTTATATGATTAAAAACTTTCACAAACTTATCTCCTTATTTTTATACCACAAAACTTTTTAACAGCACTAAAACTACAGACATCTATCGATATAATTATTTTTACCTAAAGTATTCATTGGAATTTTATTTTCATTATCATAAGTAACATCATATAATTTATTATTATTTTTATCAATTTTAATCCACCCAAATGTCGCTCCATTGTTTACCCCACTTTTACTTTTCACAAATATTTGTATGTAATCCTTTTCTGAAAAATCGAAAGTAATATCTTTCTTTTTAATTTCTTTCATGTCAAAATTTTTATAAACAATAGCATTAAGATCATTTTCACATTGCTGATTTTGATCCAAACTATTAACATTTATCTTCGCACTGCATCCACTAGTTAATAAAACAGAAAATAAAAAACATATAAATTTCATTAGCAACCCGCCATTATCTCTTAAAATGTTGACACAATCCTGGCTTTCATTTTATCAGGAGTACTACTTTTAAATCGTTCTGTTCACTTCAACCACTCTAAACTTCCTTGGATAATTTTTTGATTCTCAAAAATACCCTTATATTTAATACTATCAAAATTACTCCATTGAAAAATTTTATATAAATTAATCCCATTACCATAATTAAAGCTATTCGGTAATTGCGGAACCTCGCCTGCAACTCCAATTTCCCTTTTGCTATATAAACCCTAAAGCCATTTTACGCAGCAAACAAACTGATCTTGTCCTGTACATGCCAATAATATTTTTCTGTACGCTCAAATTAATTGAACCACTAGCACTCTCGGCAATATCCTGAGCGGTCTGAAAGATAATATTTTCAGGTGTGGCTAATGCAATCCCATTCAACAATGCCAGCAACATCAGCGCCTGTCTGAAAAGTTTGCCTTGCTCTTACTGTTTGTTTACAAAAAAACCCGAACTAAGCAAAATTCGGGCTGATTTCACGTATTTACTACAATACAAATAAAATTATCATTTTAATTGTACTCGTTTTTCTTTATTTCCTTCCATATAAGTTAAATTATAATTCTTATCGATTAATACGTTTTTAGTTGCTGGTATAAATTTCTTTTCTTCCACACCAAAAGCATTAATGATTAAAATAGCAAGTTGTGGCCCCTCATCCTCATTATCTTCAAATGGAGAAATAATGATTTGTTTACCACTTTCTGTTTCTGGAAGAACAATACCATCCCCATAACTAGGAGAAATAGATGGATAGAATTTTATCAAATTAGATGAGCTCACCAAATTAACTTTAGAACAACTATTTATATCTTTCTTTAAAAGACATTTAAAATGATCAACTGAATTGTAAGGTAAATGTGTTAATACTAAACCATGAATATTTTCTTCTTCTTTCGAAGATTTTCCAGTTGTTAAAAATGATAATCTAGATAAATATTCATCCCTATAACATTGATTTCTAACTAGACCAGCACCTTCCCCAGCTATATGACTTATTTTACCTTCACAATTACTTTTTATTTTTTTCACCCATTTATCATAATCATTTTTTTCTCTATTTTTCTCATTATCAAGTTTAATAATTAATTTTTTATTTTCCTTTTCTATACATTGCATACTTTCATAAACATTATTTTTATTACAATTTACTGACGAACTATCCGCACATGCTGATATTGTTGAACCAAATGCTAACAATACTAATCCTGTACCAACCACATATTTACTAAACATATTAAATTCCTTTGAAGTTTTTAGGGAGAACTATTTTAAAAGGTTTTGGCATTTTATTTCTTAGTTCATTCGTAGTGCCATGAGCATGTATAGCTGTTCCATTGCCAAGTATCATACCTTTCTTTACTGCTTCATCATGAAATTTATCTACCCATGCCTTTCTATTTTTTGCATCTGAATAATATTTATTTGCATAGTTTAGATTTTCTCCAATAATGGAAAGTTTACCATCTGCTCTTTCTATAAGATAGCTATTAACAAAATTCCTAACCCTTGTACTTACATGCGATATTGGCATTTTTTCAACACTACCATAAGGATCTAAACTTTTAGGACCTGTAATTTTAGAAAACTGTCTATCAGCATTGACTACACTTCTGACACTATTCCCCCATACACCAGACTTGACTCTATTCATAATAGTATCTACAACACCAGCAGCTTGATCAGTAAAATACTTCTCTGTTTTAAACTTTATTACCTCAGTCTCAGTTACTTTCATAATATCTATAATATCATCATTACTTAGTACTAGTTCACCCCCCACTATATTATCATGTGGTTTTGGTGTTGACACCCCCCCTCCACAACTTAAAATCCTAGGAACTTTCAAACTGTTTACTAGAGTAGACATTTTAACGCCATTTAATTCAACTATTGTTTTTTGAAAAATATTTCCACTAAAATATACAGCTGAGAATTTAGTAACGTCAAAATGTACCCATGTAGTTGCTCCTGAAGTTCCACTATTAAAAACTTTTGGTTCTAAATAAATTTTATCAACCTCTCTATTTTCTGATGCTCGCATTTTTTTAATCATAATTTCTTTTCGAATAAATTCCATATCATTGACTTCACGAGTCCTACTTCCATTCTTATTAAAATGAATATCCAGAGCTAACCCCATATGATTTACTGTTGCTCTTCCATGCTTTTTATTATTTTCAATACATCTATAACCAGACTCTATATAAGCCACTTCGATTTTCTTTTTCTTAAATTCATTTTTTAAATAAAAATTTACAGCCTTTAATATCCAGATTAGACTTCGGTGTAATCCTGGATATTCATTTGCTTTATTTGAACCAGATTGAACCCCCATATTACCATTACCAAAGCCCGAACATTTTCCACAATTACAAGCAGCTTTCCCCATAAAACCTGCAATAGGGTATTCTTCATAAAATTTATCCAACGCTACCAATACTGAGCCACAAATTTTCCCCGTCTCTGGTACCCCCATATAATCCCGTTGGAATTGCTTAATACAATTTGCAGTTAGTTCGGTAAACTCATCCGTAGGTAAAGCCCCACCGAAGCCCGCCAAACGAATATTCACTTCTCGAATAAGCTCACTCTTACCACTTGAAATACATTGCGGATTGGTTTTACATAAATTTGGAGCATCTGCTTTAGGTGTACCACCATCCTGACTACGGTCATCCACTGTCAGTATCTTGGAAGCAGCGTTTGTAGCTTCATTCAGCGTTTTTTTACCTTCTTCATAAAGCTCATTCACTTGGTCGAGGATTTTACTGCCAAAATTTGCTCCAAAAATTCCTTCTTCCTGCTTTTTCTGAGGTGTTGTACTCGATGGCCTTACAGGTGGAGTCTGTGGTGCTTTTGTTTTAGTGCTGCTAGCCGAAGGTTGTGTTCTCTGCTGAGTGGTCTGTTTAGCTTTTTCTTGATGTGAATTATTTCCTGTAGCAGGAATATTCACTGGCAACTTAATCACTTGCCCAATACTAATCTTATTGGGGTCATCTATTTTATTCAAACGCTCCAATGCTCGAACAGTAGTATGATTTTTTTGAGCTATTTCAAATAAAGTTTCACCCTTTTTTACAACATGCGTTTTTCTTTTATATTGTCCATTATTACCTTGATTTGTTAATGTTTTTAAATCCAACATTACTTTTGGGCTTGTAATTTTTACGAGCATGCGATCTCTAGACATTACAAAACTTTGTACCTTGATCATCAAGCCATTAAACATACTTTTGATATAAACATCTAAAGCCGTACCTTTATCTCGACTAATCTCAACGATACATCCAGATGAATTCGTAAATCCCGCAGCAATAACTTGCCCAGTTCTCTGATTTTTTACTTCATATTGTGCTTTTGAGATTGGACTACCAAATAAGTCTAAGATTTGTATCGTCACTAATGATTTTTTATTCATTTCCAATCCCTATCTTCTACATTATTCTCTGTTTCTGAGTCATTCACATTTTGATCTGCTAAAAAATCATCTTCATCAAAACTATCAATGACTAATCCCCATTCATCATTAGAGCCAACAAGAACCTGAACTTTGGTTGGATCTGGCGTACTAATTTTCCCTGTACGACCATGCTCATCTATTGATCCCGAAGTAAATGAATTCGTGCCCTGTACAAAAGCTTTATAACTGAGCTGGCTAAAATCACTCTCCCAAAATAAATCATAAATATCTAAGCGATTGCTAAAAGTCGGCGTGCTAGGTAATTTAGGAACCTCGTATGAAACCTTAGCGCCACTCACAAACAAATGCTGACCAGCCTTACTCTCAAACTTACCACCCGTGGTTGAAAACACCCCATTGGCATTGATCTTCAGCTGAGAACCACCCGCTGTTAGTACAATCTCTTTAGGACTGGTGATTTCAATCTTATCTTCAGTAGAAATCAGTTTAATCACCTTCTTGGCAATCGCTTCAATCGCATCATCCTGCGCCTGCAACTCCAATTTCCCTTTTGCTGCATACGCCCTAAAGCCCTTTTGCGCGGCAAACAAACTGATCTTGTCCTGTGCATGCCCAATAATATTCTTCTGTGCACTCAGGTTAATTGAACCACTGGCACTCTCGGCAATATCCTGAGAGGCCTGTAAGATAATATTTTCAGGCGTGGTTAATGCAATCCCATTCGGCGATGCCAACAACATCAGCGCCTGTCTGAAAATCTTGCCTTGCTCTTGCTGTTTGGCATTCGAACTGCTTTCCAAACCTTGGGTATAACCCTCCATAAAGCCCTGTAACGAATTCAACGCTTTGGACGGGGTCACTTCTAACTTGCTGCCTTTACTAAACGTTCCGCAGGTACTCATCAGCTCAAAATCTTTAATATCGACATTGGCCAAAACCTTTCCGACTTCTTTAATACTTTCAAACGGGTTTTGCTGAATCCGATCTTTAATACTGGCAAGCTTACCTTTAACAATATCAGCGCCATGCTCTTCTACGTTTTCAATGAACTCTTTCAGATTTTCGACCGCATCTTTGGCATCACTAAAGAACGCATTAAACTCTTCGACCGCGCCTTTGGCATTTCCGCCGAGGGCACCAATATCCTCAATAAAACCACCACAATCTTTCAAAGCATGAATCGGATCATTGCTCATCCCTTCTTTAAATAAATTTAAAGTGCTATCCAGTGCTTGACCTGTGGTTTTAAGCTCCAATGACTGAATAAACTTCGGTAGACGGTTAATCACATTTAGCGCATCAGTCTGTTGCTTCGCAGCCACTTCACTGAGCATTTTCATACTGTCATAGCCCTGTGACAGCAAAGATTGCGCTTGCGCAGCTTCCAGATGATCAGCAATGGCCTGTTCTTGGGCATAGGTACTAATCAGCATACCCTTACCTGCCCGTACAGCGCCCCAAGCATCCGTTCTGAGCTCAAAGCCCTCGCCACGACCGTTACTGGTTTCCTGCACTTTAGGATGACTTAAATTACCTAAATTCAACTGTGTTGCAGCATGGCTACTTTGTAACTGGGTACTGATTTGCCCTGTCGTATCATCAAAACGTAACTGGTTAAAACCATTGCCATTCACTTCCTGACTGCGGATACCACTGAGTCTTTTAGTGTCTGGGAGTTGCCCTTTGACATCAAATTTGGTCGGAGAACGCTGTGCTTCATGGATTCGCCCTGTCACAAAAGGACGGTCGATATTGCCATCAAAGAAGTCAATGACGACCACCTCACCGATACGCGGCAAGAAGCGAGCACCATAACCTTCCCCCGCCCAAGGCGTCAGGACATCGACCCATGCGGAGTCGGTGTCATTGTCATTGCTGCCCGCACCACCATCATGTCCATGATCATCGCTACGGGTAAACAGAAAACGTACTTTGATCCGTCCCCACTCATCCACATAGATGGTTTCCCCTTCAGGCCCTACTACTTTGGCGCGTTGCGGATAGGCAACCGGACGATGCAATTCTGGATCATATTCAGGGGTGATTTTGATCTGACGGCGAATTAAGGTCAGCTCATTGCCTTGGCGCTCGATGTCGTCATAGCCTCGTTGATCCCAGCGGCTTTGGCTGAGCAGTTGACTGACCTGTTGCTGTAAATCTTTCGGTAAATTATTTTGATTATAGAAATTCTTGGCAATAATCAGGAACTCTTGATCAGCTCCTTCATGTTGGTCAATTTCAGGATGTTCCCTGAGATTAAACCAATAACCGACTTGGCTATCACGCACGGTGCTATAAGCCTTAAAGTATTTGGCTTGACTGGCGTACATGTCATTGAATTGCTGATTCAGTTTTTCTAACTGACTGCCACCTGAAGCCGTGGCTTGGTCTTCACCTTTTAAGTCCTGCATCCAAGCTGGGCTGATATGCCATGCCTGCTCAAGGCTTAAACTGGCAGAGTCAAAACTGTCCGAATGGTTATGGCTAGTGACCACTGAACCTGCACCTTCTTCTTGTGCCAAGGCATCAGGCTGCCAACGTTGCAGATGCACCGCAGTCGGCTGCAAACTACGCACTGCCACGAAACTGGTCATGCTGTCTTGGAATTCAGTAGCACTACTGCGGTGATAGCGAATACTCCGTCGAGCCAAAGCTTGATATTGACTATTATCATCAATCAATCTTAGCTTCTGCGCTTTGACAGGCGTACTTGAATGCGGCACAAAAAGTTCAGCCTCATCAATCAGCCAGTTTATGCCTTCACTGCGCCATAGGCGTGTAAGAAAAGAATAGTCGGATTCATTATGACCCATTACAAATGGGCGTATATCATAATTCTGGCTTAAGCCACTCAGATCTAGATTTAAACTTGCCGCAAATAGTGGACTTCTTTGCTGCCATTCCTTGAATAAAACTTCGGTGATTTCCACAATCGTTTTATTCATAAAAACACGGCTATTACGGCGCTTATGCCATAAATGGGTCGCATCATTTAAGGTCAGTTTATACAGCGTTAATGCACCATCGCTTTGTCCATAACTGGCCTCAGTCACAATCCCCGTAGTACGAAACAGTTGCCCTGAATCGGTGACCTGATCAACCGCAACCTGAACTCCAATAAATTGTTTGAGGGGAATCTGGGCATTGGTCGAAAGACAAATCAGCTCTGCTTCCAAGCCCTCATTGAGTTGATGCTGGCCTTGTATGCGTTGTAAAAAAACTTGATTATTCAGTAGATTATTAGAAAATTGTACGTGGATAGCACGTTTCTGTGCATTTAGCCCTATTTTTTCTAATACATTAAATATATTAAAAAGCATTTTTTATAATCAGATCGTACGGGGAATCGGCTGAACTTTACAAAAAACAGACCTATCTGTCCACAAAAAAAGCCTTTAAGCAACAAAATGGCACAACTTGTTTAGTTTTTGAGAAAATTAAACCCGAAATATGCATTCATATTTCGGGTTTTTAAATGATTTAGAACAATGATTCGCTTATTTTTGTGTAACGCGATAGTTTCTAAATAATTGCCATAAGCAGATCAATAAAATCAAACTGAAATAAACCAGAGACCAAACGGGTAGCGATTGACCGAGGAAAGTCCAATCTATCGCAGCACATTCACCTGAACCCGAAAGTACTTCTTGCAGTACGGTTTTCATCGGCAAGGCATCCACCAGATAGTTTAAGCCAGGTCCACAGCTCGGAACCTGATCTGGCGGTAAGCTTTGCAACCAAACATGACGTGCCGCAACACCAACCGACCAACCAATGGATAAAGTCGCCAAGAAGGCATAAAAACGTTTAAATCCGCTTGAAACTGGATTATGGATAAATGCGACAAGTGCAATTAAACCCATCCCAATTAAGCCAAGACGTTGGAAAATACAGAGTGGACAAGGATCCAAACCTTGCACATGTTCTAAATACAACGCAAATGAGATACCAATAATGCTGGTCAGTACCAGTACTGCACTGACTAAGCGGTAATTCCATCGCATGGGAAGTCCTCTAAAATTTTAACGGTATTGTGCAAGATATTGTTCAAAACTCATGTCGTTATCTTGTTCAAGTTGCGCCTGTTTTTGCAACGAAGTTTGCGCCAATTGTTCAAAATAGTGTTTGCGTTCTTCACTCAATGGATGTTGGTCATAATGATCAACATGTTGCTGTGCCATGACACTACCAAAATTCCATGTGCCACCATGTTGCAAGGTATCTGCAATGACGTGCGCCGAAGGTGTGTTTTCAACATGGTCTAGACGTTGTTGCATCACTTGAATGGCATCTTGATATAGCTCGGTGCCATCCATTTGGTCTAGGACCTTGGCACAGGCTTGAATTGCATTTAAATGAGTTTGTGCCCAGTCTTTTAAAGCAATCGACTGATCTCCCGCTTCAATCTTGGCATCTGCTGCACGACCACGATTGACCACTTCAGTTTGGTTCCGATCAATTTGCTCTTGTTCTTCGGCAAATAAATCTGGACTGTCTTTGAGTAAGCAGTACAAGGCTAGACTTTCAAGGAAGCCTGCCGAAATTTCATCAATCCCAATCGCGCTATACGGATTCACATCGACTGCACGTAATTCGACATAGCCGACACCACGATTTTTTAACGCTTGCGAAGGTGTTTCACCCGCTTGTGGCACCTGTTTAGGACGCACCAGACTGTAATATTCATTTTCAATCTGTAATACGTGATCATTGATTTGAATTGGCTCGCCCTGTTCATCATTTAAACCGAGCTGGGTAAATTCTGGATATGGGGTATGCACGGCTTTTTGTAGGCCATCCAAGTAATCGTGCAGGTCGTTATAATGAATCCCAAGTTCTTTTTGTGCTGAGTTTTGATAGCCCAAACGCCCCATCCGCAATGCAGTCGCTTCTGGTAAATATAAGGTGCCTTTGACTAAAGGCTGTAAATGATGCTGGCGACCGGTCAGGAAGCAACGGCACACCGATGGACTTGCGCCCAACATATACATCACTAAAGGAATCAGGCGAATAAAATTGCGGATCAAGCCAAAATAACGGTGACTACGATAATCTTGTAGGCTGAGTTGTTTTAATTCTGGATTACTTTCATGTTGCTGTAAAACAGCAAACAGTTGTTCAGGAAAAGATAAATTATAGTGCACCCCTGAAATGGTCTGCATACGGCGGCCATAACGCACGCCTAAACCACGACGGTATAAGGTTTTAAAGCGGCCAATATTGGAACTGCCATATTGTGCTAGTTTAATATTTTCTTCGTTATCATCCAGCATACATGGCATCGATAAAGGCCAGAGTTTCTCACCCTCTTCAAGCTGCTGATGTACGACACTATGGATATCACTCAACTCATTTAAAGCGGCAGCAATGGTCGTTTGTGGTGTGGTAATAAACTCCATCAACGCTTCTGAATAATCAGTGGTGATATGTGGATGTGTGAGTGCCGAACCTAAAGCGATGGGATGATTTTGTTGTGATAAGAATCCATTGCTTTGCATGCGTAGGCTTTCACGTTCGATCCCACGTAACATCCCCTTTAATAGCGAGGCATCTACCCAAGTTGGTATCACAGAGGAAGTAAGGCTGGGTTGATTCATATTCTATGCTCGCTTATTCAAGATCAGCCGACCACATGCATGGTAACGACGTCGTCGATTCTACAGACATGCTGTGCATGCCAATCCCTTCGACTCAGCCAATTATAACGACAATTACAATCTAGTCATCTGATTTAGTTTGGCAATTTTTATCACAATCTTGTTACATAAGACACGCAAAAATTGTGATTTTATTGAAAAATAAATCTTCCAATGGATACTCGACCATGCAAGCGCAAGACATTCTTAATTTTTGGTTTGACCCTGATCATCGTGCACTTTGGTTTGCCAAAAGTGATGATTTTGATGCAAAAATTCATGCGTCCTTTGCAGAGATTCATCAACAAGCTGCTCAGGCAGAGCTGTGGTCATGGCGCCAAACACCTGAAGGACGTCTGGCTGAAATTATTATCCTCGATCAGTTCTCACGAAATTTATACCGAGATCAGGCTCAAGCCTTTGCCTACGACAGCTTGGCTTTAACCCTGTCACAAGAAGCGATTAGCTTGCAATTGGATGCACAACTCAGTCCTGAGCAACGTTCCTTTCTTTATATGCCGTTTATGCATAGCGAATCCAAGCTCATACATGAATTTGCCCTAAAATTGTTTCAACGCTTAGGCAATGAAATTAATTTAAACTTTGAGAAAAAGCATAAAGTGATCATTGATCGTTTTGGTCGTTATCCACATCGCAATGCAATTTTAGGCCGTAACTCAAGCGCTGAAGAACTGGAATTTTTAACTCAACCGAATAGTAGTTTTTAAGTCGATCTCCCTCGACACTGAATAAAGGAATGGCATATGAAAGCTTTATTAATATGCACCCCGCTCCTTGTCGCACTGACATTTGCAGGATGTGCAACGGTTCCCTCCAAACCCAGAACCTTTGATCAACTCGGACAATTCACCGCTTATCCGTTAAATAACAAAACTTACCGCGTTGGTTTCCAAGCGGATAATAATTTGAGTTATGGTACGGCTGAGGAAATTACCTTGCTCAAAGCAGCGCAAACCACGGTCAAAAATGGTTTCCGCTATTTTAGTGTGGTGGACGATCCAAGTAATGCCCGTCATAAAACACCTCGTCAGGCGGTAATTTATCCGACACCATCTTATTATCCTTATGGTTATTATCGTCGTCATCCTGCCTTTTGGCCGGATCCATTCTACGATACCCCACAAGTGGTCAATATTGATCCGATTCAAGTGTCGTATACTATCGAGTGCTTTAAGACACAGCAGCAATCACCAGATGCCTTTGATGCACAACTGATTTTGCAATCACTAGGGCCTAAATATGGCTTGAGTCCATCAGGAGATGTGTTGCAGCCGCCTGCACCACCTCAAAACAAGAAATGAAATTAAAAGGATGACTCAATGAGTTCAGTCGAAGAAATCCACGTCCCAAGCTTACAACGAAGTAAATACTTCGCCACCATGGCACTGATTATTGCAGTGGTGTCATGGGTCGCTTTAATGGTCGCGGCACATTTCCTGCCTGAATATAAATGGCTCATCCATATTTTCATGCTCGGTGCAGAAGCAGGTGTGGTTGGTGGCTTAGCCGATTGGTATGCAGTCACCGTCTTATTCCGCAACCCTTTCGGCAGAATGCCCTTACCCAAACTGTTGCGTGATCACACTGAAATTATTCCACGCAATAAAGCGCGTATTGCCGAATCAATGGGACGCTTTGTACAGGAAAATTTCTTATCCCCACAAATTGTGGAACGTAGCTTACAAAATGCCGATATCAGTTTGGCGGTGGGTCAATGGTTGGCCAGTCCAAAGAACAATCAACAAGTGGTACAGATGATTCAGCATACTGTGCCGAGAATCTTTGAATTTGTCAGCCAAGATCAGATTGCACACTTTGTCCAAAATAACAGTGTGCAATGGGTCAGAAGTACTAAGGTCAATAAACTGGCCAGTGAAATGCTGCGTGCGGTACTGGAAAATGATTTCCATCAAGATGTATTACAACGTGGACTGGATCTGGCACATGAATGGATGGTATCTCACCCTGAAGAAGCACGTGATTTATCACGTAAATTATTCCAAGAACTCGGTGTTTGGAAACTGGCTAAAGGCGCAAGCTGGATTGGCATTGATGTACAGCAACGCACCATTGACTCACTCATTGAAAAAGTTGAATCAATGCTGGCCAATCCTGATCATCCTTGGCGTCAAGATATTGAAGCCACCACGCATAATTTAATGCTGGAACTGGCAGAACCTGACAGTGAAGCCAGCCAACGCTTAAATCGTGGTAAAGATGCTCTACTTGATAGCCCACAAGTGCTGAACTTTATCAGTGGCGCTGTGGCCATTCTATGTGATGCGATTAAAACTGATTTAATGCAGGAAGATTCAGGCATTGCTACCAATTTACAAGCCGCCATTCAACAGTTGGGTGAGAGCCTGATTCAGAATGAAAAAGTCCGTCAGGTACTGAATGAAAAAATGGTCGGTTTAGCCACCAATTTCAGTGAGCAATATAGCGACAAAATCATTCGTTATATCAGTGAGCGCATTCATGAATGGGATTCTCGGGAAATGATCGCCAAAATCGAAAGTGAAGTTGGCGGTGATTTGCATATGATCCGCGTCAACGGTGTGATTGTCGGTGCGTTTATTGGTTTAGCACTCGGTGTGATTCGTGCCATTGTTGAAAATGTTTTGTAAATAAATCAAATCGTAAAATTCTCTAGCTCAATTTAAGTTGGGATCAACTATCGTGACGGCGGCATGGATGCCGCCCGTAGTGCTGCGGCCTCAAGGATGGGCCGTCAGCACTACAAAGGATTTTTGTTACTTTTCATCCTTGAAAAGTAAAACATGCCTATGCAAATTACATATAATTTCTCACAGCATACGAGGCTGTGCAGAGTCATCGTAAAAAAGAAATTAGACATAAAAAGGACATCCGATGTTGCAACTTCAGTCAAAACTCCCAAGCCAAGGCGTCACCATTTTTAGTGTCATGACTGAACTCGCACACCGACTCAATGCCCTGAACCTGTCTCAAGGTTTCCCAGATTTCCCTGCGCCACCTGCATTGCTCGAAGCCCTCAGCCAAGCGACACTTTCAGGCTATAACCAATACCCTGCGGGTGATGGTGTACTGACTTTAAGACAACAACTGGCGACACAATTCTTAGCGCGTGATCAGTTGCAACTCGATCCAGTCACTGAGATCACCATCACCCCTGGCGCAACCATTGCAATTTTCTGTGCCATTCAAGCCTGTATCCACGCTGGCGATGAAGTGATTATTTTCGATCCAAGCTATGACAGCTATGCCCCTGCGGTTCAGTTGGCAGGTGGAAAATCAGTGCATATCCATTTAGATGCACCCAGCTTTCAGGTGAATTGGCAAAAGGTCAAAGACAGTATCAATGCCAACACTCGCATGATTATTGTCAACACCCCACACAATCCAACAGGGGCAATTTGGTCAGAACAGGATTGGCGACAGTTAATTGAGCTGATTCAAGATAAAAATATCGTAGTGCTCTCCGATGAAGTCTATGAACATCTGATTTTTGATGGGCAAAAACACCATAGCGCACTGCAATTTCCAGAATTGCGTGAACGCAGCTTTGTGATTGGTTCTTTCGGCAAAACCTATCATGTCACAGGCTGGAAAACCGGCTATTGTGTTGCTGCGCCACAACTCATGCGCCTGTTCCGCCAAATCTATCAATTTGCCAATTTCTGTGGCACCACCCCGTGCCAGATTGCACTAGCCAACTATATGCAACAACACCCTGAGCATATTCAAGAATTGCCTAGTTTTTATCAGGCGAAACGTGATCTGTTCAACGCCCAAATTCAAGATTCACGTTTCGACTTCATTCCATCTCAAGGCACCTATTTCCAAAATCTGGATTACAGCAACATTCGTCCTGATCTTAATGATGTCGAGATGTGCCAATTTCTTGCGGAGCAACATAAAATTGTGGCCATTCCAATTTCGGTGTTCTATCAACAAGCACCAGCCTCATTACGCCTGATTCGTTTCTGTTTTGCCAAAACCGATCAAACACTGCAACGCGCAGGTGAAATCCTCGTACAATGTTGATCAACAAAAAGAAACTGAACCCTCATCTTCAACACAACTGAAAATGTTATGTTGACAAAAATACAATCGTTTCAGGATGAAGCGTGAAGGAAATTGAATGACACCACGCCAACCCTTGGTCATGCAGCCGAATCTCTGGAAAACCTTTTTTGTGTTTCTGGTGCCGTTGATTGCCACCAATATTTTGCAAAACCTGTCGGGAACCATTAATACCATCTTTGTCGGTCAAATGATGGGAGTCAATGCAATTGCCGCAGTCTCGGTATTCTTCCCCATCCTGTTCTTTTTACTGGCTTTTGTAATTGGAATTTCTGCAGGCTCCACGGTGCTGATTGGACAGGCATGGGGTGCGCAGAATCTAGAAAAAGTTCGCTCAGTGATTGGTTCCACTGTATTTATGACCTTGATCGGCGGCAGCATTATTGCAGTCTTGGGCCTGATCTTCGCCAAACATATTTTGGAGTTGCTGGGTACCGATCCTAAAGTGATGCACCTGTCCTTGCCTTATGTACAATGGATGTTGGTGGGCAGTCCCTTACTGTTCGTCTATATTATTTATACCTCAATCTTGCGGGGTGTCGGTGATAGTGTGACGCCACTGATTGCCCTGAGTCTCACCAGCTTGATTGGTTTGGGCGTAACCCCCGTTTTACTGAAAGGTTATTTTGGTTTTCCAGCGTTAGGTATTGTTGCCCCTGCGATTGCAACCATTATCGGTTATGCCGCGGTGCTGATTTTTTTAGCAATTTATCTAAATTATAAAAACCATCCACTGAAAATTGATGGTCTATTGCTGCAACATATTCGCCATGATGCAGAACTGAGTAAATTAATTTTAAAACTCGGAATTCCAACAGGGATTCAGATGGTCACCACCTCCTTAGCGGGTCTGGTGATTATTGGCTTGATTAACCATTATGGTGCACATGCCACCGCTGCTTACGGCGCAGTCAATCAGGTACTGAACTACATTCAATTTCCAGCCTTGTCAATTTCGATTGCCGCTTCGATTTTTGCTGCACAAGCGATTGGTGCAGGTAAACCTGATTTACTGGCCAAAGTCACCCGTACCGCTTTAGGTATGAATTTCTTATTTACCGGTAGTTTAATTGCCTTGGCTTATTTGTTCTCAAAATATCTGATGGCGCTGTTTATTACCGATCACAGTGTGATTGAACTGGGTCAACAACTGTTATTTATTGTGCTGTGGTCGATTCTGTTCTTTGGTGCCAGTGCTATTTTTGCATCGATTATGCGTGCCAGTGGTGCGGTCAATATCCCAATGCTCATCAATATTTTCACAATTGTTCTGATCGAAGTGCCATGCGCGTATTGGTTTAGCTCATTGTGGGGCTTAACAGGCATTTGGATTGCCTATGCACTGTCCTTTGTCTGTCTATGTCTGTTCCAAGCCTTTTATTATCAATTCTTTTGGAAAAAGACCAAGATTAAGGTACTGATCTAAAATCATCTTCTTATGCAAATAAAAAAGCCATTCACAAGGAATGGCTTTTTTATGCTGATAACTTACATCATCTTGGTTGCAAGCGCTGCAATACGTTGATAACCCGTCGGGAATAAACGTTGGAACGAATCCACAATACGCGCATCGGTACCAATCAATAAACGGCGTTTATCTTTCAATACTGCATTTAAAATTTGACGAGCGGCTTCTTCTGGTGGGGTACGTAGGAACTTGTCAAATTGCTTGATTGATTTGTTCGGGTCCATGCCCAAGCTCTTCAAACTGTCATTCATTTTCGCTGCTTTGGCGATATTGGTACGAATCCCGCCCGGATGTACGCAGAGTGAGCTGACACCGCCCTTCTCAATATCTAGCTCTTGGCGCAGTGATTCAGTAAAACCGCGTACCGCAAATTTAGTTGCGTTATACGCCGATTGCGTTGGTTGCGAGGTTAAACCAAAAATACTGGAGATGTTGATGATATGCCCATCTTTGGTTTGTTTAATGAATGGCAGGAATTCTTTGGTGCCATAGACCACACCCCAGAAATTAATCCCAACGATCCATTCTAAATCTTCATAGCTTGCGCCTTCGACAGTTGAGCCAAGTGCTACGCCTGCGTTATTGAAGATCAAATTGACTGAGCCATGATCCTGTACCGTCTCTTGTGCCCACTGTTTCACCGCATCACGGTTTGAAACATCGAGTACTTTGGTGGTCACTGTTACAGGATACTGCTTCACCAATTCAACGGTTTGTGCCAGACCTTTGTCATTGATATCACTCAACGATAAATGACAGCCTTGTTTCGCCAATAAAACGGCCAATTGTTGTCCAATCCCAGAACCTGCACCGGTGATCGCTGCGACTTTATTTTTAAAATTTTTCATTGCCTATCCTTTGTACTGCGAATGATACGCACATATTCGCTCAGACCATGTGCTGTTTAACCTGTAACCAATATAATTTTGACAATACGTGTTGTCAATATAGTACACTCTAGCTTTAAGACAAATGGCAATAACCAACATCCTACATGTCATAATAGGCCTATTTACATTTCATGACTGATGATGTTTAAAAGAGACAAGGCATATTTTCAAAATTTGGTTATGCTAGTCAGCACAACATAGTTGAAATGCATATATTAGACACGCGGTTTAAAGACTTTTTAGGGAACGGTTTTTTCAATGGCAACTCAAGATCAAGCGACAAGCAAGAAAAAAAATACAGAAGCGAAAGAACGACAATTTAAAGGTCTGTCTTTAACCGAGCGCAAAGAAGCACGTCGTGAAAAATTGATTGAAGCAGGTATTGCAACCTACGGCACACAAGGCTTTTTCTCAGTCACGGTCAAAGATGTCTGTAATGAAGCCAAGCTGACTGAACGCTATTTTTATGAATCATTTAAGAAAAGTGAAGAACTATTTCAAACCGTATTCTTAAAAATGATTGAAAAAATGCAAACCTGCTTAACCCAAGCTGTCCTCATGGCAGCACCTGAACCCAAGAATATGGTGACTGCAGGTTTGTCAGCGTTATTGAGCGCGATTAAAGATGATCCTCGTATGGCACGGATTATTTATATTGATGCCATGCTGGTGCAGGATTTACATAATCAAGCCACCATTCAAGAAACGCTGACCCAATTCGATCGCATTATTCAGGGCTTCGTGATGATCACCATGCCCAATGCCCCACATAGCACTGAAGAAGTCTCGTTGATGGCAACTGGCCTAAATGGTTATGTCACCCATATTATTATTCGTTGGGTCTCGGAAGGCTTCAAACAGCCTCTGGAAGATGTTTTGTCCGCCTGCTGTGCTGTCTTTTTGTCTTTTATCGAAACCACCTCGCAAAAAAATTAAAATCGTTTTACAGTTTTGTGACACACAAAGCTGTTAAACTACAGTTAAGTTAAGCAAATGAATTCATTTGCTTTATTGCTAGGCAAATTGTCATCAATCCGTCACGACTCTGCCCCATGCTTGTCACAATTTATTGCTAAATTCGACTTTATTAATTCTTTTGCAATGATATTGTCATAATTAATCTTTGTAATAAGCCTGTCATAACAACAAAACGGTTAAACCGTTACAGATTTTAAGGGTATTGCGCTGTGAAAGATGACTATATTTTAATTGTCGATGATGAGCTACCGATCCGCGAAATGATCCATACCTCTTTGGATATGGCAGGCTTCCAATGTTTACAAGCTGAGGATGCCAAACAAGCGCATCAGATTATCGTTGATCAGCGTCCTGCGCTTATTTTGCTGGATTGGATGCTACCGGGTGGCGTGAGCGGTGTGGATTTATGCCGTCGCCTCAAACGCGATGAAAATTTGGCCGAGATTCCTGTGATCATGCTAACTGCACGTGGTGAAGAAGACCACAAAGTACAAGGTCTGGACGCAGGTGCCGATGATTACATGACCAAGCCATTTTCAACCCGTGAACTGGTCTCTCGTATCAAAGCGGTATTACGTCGTGCCAATGCATTGAGCGGTGAGAAAGTGATTGATGCCAATGGTTTATTACTTGATCCTGTCAGCCAGCGCGTGAGTTTCGGCAACAGTATTTTAGATATGGGCCCAACCGAATATCGTTTATTGGCCTTCTTCATGACCCATCCTGAGCGCGCCTATACCCGTGCTCAACTCCTAGATCAGGTCTGGGGTGGCAATGTCTATATTGAAGACCGTACCATTGATGTGCATATCCGTCGTTTACGCAAAGTGTTAGAGCCTTTTGGTGTCGACCGTTTTGTACAAACCGTTCGTGGCACAGGTTACCGTTTTTCGACACGAGCAGATTTAGCAGTAGGTTAAAAATCCTTTATGTATGAGCCTTACCCCGTCCCTGAACTGGCACGTGAACACCAACGTTTTCGCTACAGCAGTTTATGGACCTTTGCAAAACAAGATTTAAGACTGTTACTTTTTTTCTTATTGATTGCAAGCTTAGTCGGATTCGGGGTGGGTTACTTCTGGAGCTGTATTTTTATTGCCTTCGTGCTGTTTTTTTTCCTACAGCTACGCTCGCTTTATCTGGTCAATGAATGGATTTCCAATCGCCCTTATGATGTCCCACCCAATCTGAACGGGATTTGGGGCGCTTTGCTGTTCAATGTTTACCGTGCACAACGTCAAGAACGCATTGTTCAAGCGGAGATGGTCGGATTGATTGATCGGGCGCAATCCTCTCTGGTGGCATTGGCCGAAGCGGTGGTTTTAATTGATGATCAACATCAAATCGAATGGTGGAATCCTGCCGCTGAGAAACTGTTAGGGATTAGCCCTTTGGATCGTGGCCGCAACTTATTGTCGATTCTGCGCCAACCCAATTTTATTGAATATTTCAACCATAGCCATCAATCTCCTGATGGTATCCGTTTACAGGCGCAGATGGATGAAGAACGTTATGTACAGGTCAAACTCACCCGTTTTGGTGGAGAAAGCCGTCTGCTGGTCGCGTATGACACCACACGGGTGCATAATCTGGAACAAATGCGTAAAGACTTTGTCGATAATATTTCACATGAGTTACGCACACCATTGACCGTGCTCAGTGGCTATATCGAAACCTTTACCGATCAAGATGATATTACCCCGCGTTGGAAACGTGCTTTCACCCAGATGCAATCTCAGACCAAACGGATGAATGCCTTGGTCAATGACCTCTTATTATTATCAAATTTAGAAAATAATAAGAAAGTCGCAAAGAATCAGATTATTGATATGGCCAATCTGATGAACCAAATCTTTGATGATGCCCGTGCCTACAATCTCGATTATGGTCATACCCTCAATCTGGATATTGATAGCCATTGCGACCTGATTGGTTCTGATATCGAAATTGCCAGTGCATTCAGTAATTTAATTACCAATGCGATTAAATACACGCCTGCAGGTGGCATCATCACCATTGGCTGGCATGAAGATGGCGATCATGCGTACTTTACCGTACAGGATAATGGCATCGGGATTAACCCAAAACATTTGCCGCGTCTAACAGAACGTTTCTACCGTGTCGATAGCGCACGTAGCCGTCAAACAGGTGGAACAGGATTAGGGCTTGCGATTGTGAAACACGTGTTGATGCAACACGGTGCGCACTTGGAAATTACCTCTAAAGAAAATGAAGGTTCGACCTTTACTGCGGTGTTCCCGAAAGAACGCTTATACCGCATGATTTAAACCTGAAGGGAACTGCTAAGTTCCCTTAAATATGATGTGATCATTCCACTAAAATAATATAATAAATTGTTGTTTCATTTCATTATTTATATTTCTCGATGTATTCCTCATGCTCAATACCCCTTTTCTTCGTGCTTGTATTCTCTTACTTGGACTCAATACCCCTTTGGCAATTCATGCTGCTCCAACAGATCCGCTGATTGGGACGTGGAAAGTCGTGGATGAGCGTACGGGCTCGTATCTGTCTGATATCGTCATTCGCAAACATTCTGCGACCGAGCAATACAGTGCGGTGATTGTCAAAATGTATCCTTCTGCCAAGGAGGCTGCACCGACCTTATGTACAGCATGTACAGGTACTTTAAAAAACCAGCAGATTATCGGTATGGAAGTGCTAACTGGTCTAAAGATGTTGAGTCAAAATGAAGAATTTGGACAAGGTGTTTGGCTCAATCCTTATGATGGTCACAAATACAACCTGAATGGACGCCTCAGCAAAACAGGCAAAATGTTGAGTATCAATGCCAAAAATCCAAGCAATAATAGTTTCCGTAATATGACTTGGATTCGACTTTAATAATTTAAATTTCACATAAAAAAGAGTGCATAAAATGCACTCTTTTTTATAAATTTAAGCATAAGACTGCCAATTAAGAGCTGGTTTTGGCACTCATCGCTGCTGGCTCAAGCAAATGACTAGGCAACCCAAAAATATGATCAAAAAAGTAATTATAAACAAAGGTATAACATGGAATCAGCACCATTAAACTAAAATCGAGCAAGAAGGCTTTGACTAAACTGATCTGCATCCACCAGGCAATCAAGGGAATCAAAATCATCACCAACACAATTTGAAAGCCAATGGCATGTGCCACACGTCTGAGTACCGTACGTTTTTTTGATGTCTGCTTCTTTTCCCACATCTCAAACACAGCGTTATAAAAGAAATTCACCGTCACTGCAATTACCGCAATCAAGATCGATAAAGGCCCTGTATGGCTGATGGTGGTACCTGAAAGCACTGCCAGCACCATTGCACAGATAAAAAAGCTAAAAACTTCATAGAAAAACACATAAGTGACTCTTCTCTTGGTTCCTTGCATGACCACACCTTAAAATCAATAATGGGTGGATTTTACGCTTTAAATTTGATAAAAAAAGTCAATCGTCATCAGATTTACTGACAAGGAAATTGCCATGAAACTCAGTCGTGAGCAGCTTGAACTGATTCTGGAAATTATTGATCGTGGTAATTTTTCCGCAGCGGCGCGCGCCCTAAATCGAGTGCCGTCCGCAGTTAGTATGGCGATTGCCAATCTTGAAGCAGAGTTAAATTTAAAACTATTTGAACGTAGTAAAAATCATCTCGCCCCGACAGAAGTCGCACTTTCAATCGAACCACATGCCCGACTGATTGTGACCAAATTAGGTCAGCTCGACCTGCATCTGACTGAACTTTCAACGGGACTCGAGACTAGCCTCTGTATTGGTATCGCCGCAGATGTGAATCAAAAGTTTTTATTGGCAGGGATTGAACAGTTGATTCAACGCTATCCCTTGTTAAATATTGAAATCGTCAGTGCACCACAACAAGAGCTCAAAACACGGCTACACAATAACGAAATTGATCTCTATATCGCCTATAGCTCATCACAACTCGATAACAATGAACGCTTCCGTTTGCTGGGCATGGAACAATTTGTTGCTGCGGTTTCACCTCAAGATGCACAACAGCTCAAAGCGCATAATAAAAATGAACTCACCATGTTATCTGAACTCAGACAGATTATTGTAGCTAGCAGGCATTATCCATTACCTGACAGTCGAGTATTGGTCTCGGATTCTTATTGGTATAGCGACAATTTATCCATGGCCATTGATATGGTGGAACAAGGTCTCGGTTGGGGTAATTTCCCCCTTTCCGTAGTGCAAACACATTTTGCCAAACAAAGTCTAGTTCGCTTAGCCTTTCTCGATACCACCAATGGGCTGGATATGCCGATTCATGCCATTTGGCCAGCTTATAAACCACTGAGCAAATCCATGCAGCTTTTGATTGAGCTATGGGAAAAACAAATCCATCGCGCATAAAAAAAGCCCGACATCCAAGTCGGGCTTTTTCGTATTCTTTCACTAGATACAACTCCTGTCATATCTCACGTCCTGATGCGCAAACTTATCATTCTTGTTTTATGTTTTGGAACTTCCTGTTCCTGATGAGTTCATATTAGGCAATTCAGCCTTAGCTGAAAATGGGACATTGCCTCTAATTCGTGTAAGAAAAAGCGTACACTGCTGAACTGCTCAGCATTTAAAAAAGTAACTCGGCATAGCGCAATAAGTCTAGAGAACGTATCAATCTCCCAATAAATCAATAGTCTGCTCTTTCGTCATCACGCCCATATACTGATCGTAGCTGTGTGCCAGTAAACAAATCACTACGGCCGTAATCAAGGTCAAAATCTTATTTCTCATTGTCATGTTCAGCCACCTAAATCAAGGATCTATAAAAAAAGGTATAAGATTTCTTCCATCTAATCTAATATAGAAAAAACAAGCACTGATCTAATTTTGAGATATGTGGACATTCAAACAATTCAATTATCTAATCACGATTGTTGAAACTGGGGGTTTTATTGCTGCCTCGGAAAAGCTATTTATTGCTCAATCGGCCCTCAGCAGACAAATTAAAAATTTAGAAGAAGAAATCGGTTTTGAAATTTTTGATCGATCCGAGAAGAAAATTAGACTCACACCTGCAGGGGAAGCCCTGTATAAAAGTCTAAAAACCAATATTGATCATTTAAAAAGTTCGATTGTCAGCGCCCAAAGCATCAGCCGTGGTGAAGGTCGAATCATTAAAATCGCGCACTCCAGTAGTATTGTGCTGGATCAAAACAAGTTGGAAATCTTTGAGCAGCTCTGTGATACCCATAACATTGATATCGAAATGAATACCCTATCCTCTGAATTACAGCTCGAATATTTGTTGAATGGGACAATTGATCTGGGTTTTATTCGGCCCCCGATTTATCATAATTTAAATGATATCAATTCGATCAGTTTATACACGGCTCCCTTATATGTTGCTGCCCATATTGCAGACCCATTATTAAGTGAAAAAGAAAGTATCTCGATCCGTGAATTGGCGCCATTGAATTTTGTTTCTGTACCACATAAAGCCCGTGGTGGTTTAAGTTATTTGGCAGCCAATTTATGTTTGGTGAATGGTTTTAGTCCTAAAAGAACCAGAATCTATTCAAGAAAAAGGTCTCAACTGGAACTGGTTGCTAATGGTTTTGGCGTGTGTATTGTGCCCGAAGAATTTAAAGTAATTTTGCCTAGCAATGTCAGACTGATTCCAATCCAAGACGAGAACACCCTCAGTGAAGTGAAGCTCATCTGGAAAAAGGATGAAGACTCGATCATTGAACGTTGTGCAGCCTCGATTCATGCTTATTATAGTGCCAAGCAGGTGAGCTAAAAATTGACTGAGTTTTAGTTTAAATGAAAAAAGCCCGACATCCTGTCGGGCTTTTTCGTATTCCTTTCACTAGATATAACTCCTGTCATATCTCACGTCCTGATGCACAAACTTATCATTCTTGTTTTATGTTTTGGAACTTCCTGTTCCTGATGAGTTCATATTAGGCAATTCAGCCTTGGCTGAAAATGGGACATTGCCCCTAATCGATGTAAGCAAAAACGTACATGGATTTTTAGTTTATTAATTAAATGAAAATTTCACCTTCTAGATATAAGCGACACTCGCCTGCGATTTCAATTCGATCATTCTCAAGTAACTTGCAATGCAGCACACCCCCGCGTTTTGAAGCTTGATAAGCGACAATATTTTCTTTTTTAAGTAATGGCTGCCACAGTGGTATCAGTGACGTATGTAATGAACCTGTGACTGGATCTTCATCTATTCCCATAGACGGTGTAAAGTAACGGGAAATGATATCAAACCGAGCAAATCTTTCTTCTACAGCATCATTTAGTGTGGTGATTGCAACACGCCGCCCACCGAGTTTTTTAATCAAATTAAAATTAGGTTGTTCATTTAAAACAGCCTGGGTATTAGGATAGACCACAATATAGGCCTGTGGATTGATATAAACTTCAGAGATTTCTTGAGACAGGCTGTCTTTTAATGCTTGAGGAATCATCTCCAAGCGATGTGGCATTTGTATCGGAAAGTTCATTTTGATCTGGTCCTTTTCACCACGAGTAATAAAAAACTCACCTAAGTTCGCGACATAAAAGACCAATGACTCAATTTCAGGCTGATTCCTAAAAATAATAAAACTGGTCGCTAGCGTGCCATAACCACAAAACTGTACTTCTTTTACCGGTGAAAACCATTTAATTTCATAATTTTGATCATCAATTTTTCTAGCAAAACTGGTCTCAGACAAATTATTCTCTAATGCAATATTCTGCATGATATGCTCATCTAACCACTGTTCTAGCAAGACAACTGCAGCAGGATTTCCTTTAAAGAGTTGATTACTGAAAGCATCTACTTGGTAAATTTTCATTATTTCTAACAGCTATAATTTTTAGATAAGATACTCAACCCATGAGCCCAATAATGTTTATTTTTGATAAATAAAATGCATTACCTTTTAGCTTTAAACCTCCAAAAAATCAAAATCTGCTTTTGATAAAACCAGACTAATCTTATTTAAACCACGCTGTATCATCTGCTTTTAAGATTGATCTCAAAAGACGATAACCATGCAGCTTTCCATTCTTTTCAGTATGTTTATTTTTTCATTTACGATGTCCATCTCACCAGGACCCATCAATATTTCCATTCTCTCCTCCAGCTTAATGTATGGATTTAGAAAAACACTGCCCTTTATCTCAGGTGCAAGCATTGGCTTTAGTTTACTGCTTATATTTTTAGGTTTTGGGATATCTAAAACCATCATGCATTACCCGACATTTTTTATGATCCTTGAGGTTTTAGGCAGCTTATTTATTTTCTATATCGGGCAAAAAATTATATGTTCAAAAGCAGAAGTTGAAATATCAAATAATATTGCGGCAGCCAATTTTATGGATGGATTTCTCTTACAGTGGCTCAATCCCAAAGCATGGATTGCCTGCCTCTCTGGTATCTCATTATTTTCCTCCCCCGTGAGTTATCATCCCTTTATTTTGTTTACTCTCATCTATTTCATTACCTGCTATATCTGTTTAATACTTTGGGGCATTTCTGGGCATAAACTCGCCAAAATATTAACCAACTCACGCCAGCTCAAAATCCTGAATACCATAATGGGTGGGTCGTTAATCATTCTATCAAGCTACATGCTCATCAAACTATTTTGGAGTTAAATGATTGATAAATTCGCTCAATCAAAGCATGTGCAATACTATTGATTGGAATATTGGCAGGCCAAACCGCATACACACTCAACGGCTCAAGTGTCCAGTTCGGTAGAACTTTCACAATATTTTGCTGTTCAAGATCAGCTTGGATTAACTCATCAGGAGGCGCTGCCAACCCTGCATTTAATTTTGCCAGACGATACGTGGCTTCAACATTATTCACAGAAATATGAGGCTGATAGGAAATTTCGACTTCCTCTCCTGTGTGTTGATGCCGCAATATTCTTTTATTTTTTCTCATACTCAAACCAATCCATTTCATATTGATCAGCTCTTTAGGATGAGTAATGGGTTGCTGTTGGCTTAAAAATTCAGGTGTTGCAACAATACTTCGGGCTAAAGGAAATAAATAGCGAGCTTTAAATGAACTGTCTGGAAGCTCACCAATTCGAACAGCAATATCCACATTCTCAGCGATCAAATCTGTCCGACTATCATCACAGGTGATATGCACAGTTAAGCCCTGATATGCCTCACAAAATGTCGTGATACAGCGCATCAACTCACTGTGGATAAAAACCGCAGGAATAGAAATATGCAACTGTGTCTTTCTAAGAATAGAACGTTGCTTAAAATCTGAAAGACCAGATTCATAGGTTTCCAACATGACTTGGGCGGTATCTAAAAGTTTTTGCCCATCATGAGTTAAGGTCATTTTCCGTGTATTTCGATAAAATAAGGCACATTCCAAATTCTTTTCTAACTTGGCTAAATGCATACTCACTGTCGTGGTAGATAAGCCTAATGCTTTAGCACCTTTTGAAATTGAACCAAACTCAGCAATTTTCGCAAAAATAATTAAATATCTGATATCTTCAATCATATGTTTGATCTACCGAAGATGAGTTCATACACAGCAATCGTAATTAATCAGAAATAGCGGTATTTCTTTTATAACGGATATACAAATTTAAACTGGATAATATCCCTGCAAAAATACAATACAGTATAAAAACCGTCATATTGATCAATGGTCGATCCAGAAAATAATTACTGAATATCGTTGCAAACGTCAAGATTCCTAAAAATTCAAAAAATGAAAGTTGTGGTATTAAAAATTTCATCATTATTTGCCTTTATTTTAAATTATCTAAGACTATTTCACATCATACAAAATATATAAGATTTAAACTCTAAATAAAAAGCCCCAATTTTGGAGCTTTTTAAAATCATATCTAAATTAAACTGAATGACCTAAACGCTCACCCATCACCACCGTCGAATTGGCTTTAAACTGCTCTTCCCAGACCATTTTATCTTTTTCAAATAAAACCACAGCGGTTGAGCCTAGGTAGAAACGACCTAACTCTGCACCTTTATCCAATTTCATTTGGTGATGCTGCAATTCAACTTTGCCCGATGGTTTTACTTTACCCGTTGCAACTGTTTCAATACCTGCCACAATCATTGCGCCAACCAAAACCACCGCCATACGACCCAGTTCGGTATCAAACAAACACACCATACGCTCATTACGTGCAAACAAACCTGGTACATTTTCAGCCGTGGTTTGATTGACTGAGAACAACTCGCCGGGAATATATAAGGTTTCGGTCAATGTTCCCGCCAATGGCATATGGACGCGGTGATAATCTTTAGGTGATAAATACACGGTTGCAAATTGACCATCAATAAATGGTTTCGCCAACTGCGGATCACCAATCAATTTTTCAGCAGAAAAGCTTTGGCCTTTAGCTTGAAAAATATCACCTGCTTCGATTTTACCCAGTTGCGAAATCGCACCATCCGCTGGACAAACAATGCTATCCGCTTGTTCATCGATGCCACGGATACCCTCTTTTAACGCACGGGTAAAAAATTCATTAAATGACTTATATTGCAGTGCATTGCTTTGCGCTGCAATGCTCATATCAATGCCATATTTTGCTTTGAATGTCTGAATTACAGCAGTTTTTACCAAGACATTTTCACTTGCGGCAACCTTACCGACAACACGGCTGAGTTGATGTTGCGGCACAAGATTCTGTGCTTTGATAAAGAGTTGTTTTTTCAAATCTGCTGCAAAACTCAAGACGGTGACTCCCCTGAAATAATAGGACTATCGAGGCGATTGCCCCATTCACTCCACGCACCATCGTAGGCTCTCACCTGCCAGTTAAGCAATCTTGCCAAAATATACGCCAAGCCAGAACGGTGATGAGACTGACAGTACACCACTACAGGTTGTTGTAAATTAAAGCCTAATTGTTCTAAACGTTGTTGTGTGCGTTCAAGCGGGTGTAATTTTAGATGATTTTCACGGTTTAGGGCAGTACTCCATTCAAAATGCAGTGCATTTGGGATGTGACCACCGCGTCGCGCAGCGAGGCGCAAACCTGTATATTCCTCGTTGGTACGGCAATCCCAGAGCTGAATATTGTCTTGTTCGACCTGTTGTAACAATTCGTGATATTCAATTCGATGCTGCTGCACGGTGTCTAAATCAATCTGAAATAGGTCCGCAACGGGTTTTACTGGATCAACTTCAGCTGTGGTCGGCAAACCTGCCCCCAACCAGCCATGAATGCCACCATTAATCAAACTGGTGCGGTTAAAACCAAGGCAATGTAAATTCCAGATCAAACGCCCTGCCCAAGCCCCACCCTCATCGTCATAGACCACAACATGATGCTGAGGTGAAATATTTAATTTTTCGATTAAAGCGTGTAAGCCTGCTAAATCAGGCAATACCCCATTGGCTTGTTCTTGTTGTGCAACCAAGTATTTAGGTTGTAAATGAATCGCATGGGGAATATGCAGTTGTTCATATACCGAAGCTCGGCTTAAATCGACAATACGAATCAACTCGCTGCCTAAATAAGGCACCAGTTGTTCAGGCTCAATCAGTAAACCCAGTTTAAAATCTACGTCAGTCATGGTTATGCTGTTTTATCATCCGCATTGGGGATGATATTAACATAGCCGACTTTTTATCTTTGTCTGATTTTTTGCATTCATTTAGCAGAAAAGTAGATATAGCAAAAAGTCCAACGATTATGGATTAAAAGTTTAAAATTTGCTGACAATTTAGGAAGTTAAGCCATATAAACCTGTCGAAAAAATTTACTGGTGCGGAGGCGGCATGGATGCCGCCCGTTGAACTGCGGCATCAAGGATGTGCCGTCAGTTCAACAAAAGATTTTTGTTACTTTTGATCTTTCAAAAGTAAAGAGTACCTATACAGATCTCTCATCACCTTTGAGCTATTCCACAGCCGTACCAAATTTTGACTGTGAAAGAATAGCTAGGCTTCTTCAATCTCAAATACCTGACGCAAATACGCCAAGAAAGTATCATTATCCGTCATGGTCTTACCTGGACTATCCGAAATCTTCGCCACCGACTGACGATTACACTCCACCAATTTCAACACAATATTCAACGGCTTCTGTCCCATATCATTGGTCAAATTGGTGCCAATCCCAAAACTCACTTGGAAACGGTCTTTAAAATACTGATGCAATAACCATGCTTTTTCTAAATTCAAACCATCGCTAAAGGTTAACATCTTGGTTTTGGTATCAATCTTGAGTTTGCGATAATGTGCATACGCCTTATCACCCCATTCATACGGATCACCACTGTCGTGGCGCAGACCATCAAATAACTTGGCAAAATACAAATCGAAATCACGCAGGAACGCATCCATTCCCACCACATCGGTCAGGGCAATACCTAAATCACCACGATACTCTTGCACCCATGCTTCCAATGCGGCTTTTTGGAAATTTCGTAGCCGCACATCAAGCGCCTGAAAAGCCTGCAAAAATTCATGCGCCATGGTCCCAATTGGACTAATCCCCAATTGTTTGGCCAATAACACATTACTGGTGCCTCGGAAGACTTTGGGTGCCGCAGCCTGAAAGGCTTGCACCACATGTTTCTGCCATTCAAAACTATAACGACGACGCGTACCAAAATCAGAGACTAAAAATGGTGGCTCTTTATCTTGTTGTTCTTGGGCATAATGCTGTAACTGCAGCAATTTCTGTTGCAGACGGCGTTCACCCTCAAGCAACACTTCATCACTACGAATACGACGGAAATACAATTCATTGACGATGGCCAAGACAAAAATCTCAAACATCATCGCCTGAACCATCGGGCCTTCAATGCGAATATCTAAGCGCCCAGCCTCATCAATACTGGCTTGGATAAAACGACGTTTGAGTTGAAACAATTCCAGATAATCAACGAAATCACTTTTAATAAAACGCAATGAACGCAGGTACTGTAATTCATCTTCGGCAAAACGCAGTTCACAGAGCAAATCCAGCTGCTGATTCAAGTCATCCAAAATATCAACTAAGGGATAAACCGTATCTTCTAAATTGCGGCAACGAAATAAATACACACTATGCGTTTGAGGAAACTGATGCAACACCACCTGTAACATGGTGAATTTATATAAGTCGGTATCCAGTAAAGATTGAATAATTGGTGTAGACATGACTGAATTAGGATCTATTCTATTTCAAGCATTAAAGCATACTTTTATCCAGAAATGAGACTGTCTACGACGATGGATATTTTTCTCAAAATTATCTGATTCGGTGTCTTTTTAAATTCAATAGCTTACAGATATAGTAGAACCTAGTTGGAGAGCTCAGCCTGAATCTGTTTTAAGCGTTGCTGTTGTCCGAATTGAATTGCAAACTGTTCAGCGCTGAGTTGACCTGTTTTTGCGGCATTAACATCACAATCGACCTGACGCAATTGTTTGGCAATGCTCCATTCGGCCTTAACAATCGCCCCCATTAAGGCGGTATGTCCACGCTTGTCTCGAAGACAGCGATTGGCACCTTGTTTGATCAACACATTGACCGCTTCTTTTTGCCCGTAATAGCTCGCCATCATCAATGCGCTATAACCGGAGCGATCCTGCACATCGATCGGAAAACCATGCTTCAAAAACTCTTGTAAAACTTCAACATTGCCTATCTTGGCCGCAGAGAAAAATAGCTCAACCACCTCTTCTGATCCGTTGATTGCGGCAGATGCTGTGTCCGCATAAGCTGGAGCCGAAACACTGCCGCAGGCTACGCCAATTGCAAATAATGCAGTTCTAAAGTGAATCATCACAATATCCTAAAATTGAATCAGGAGTGCCTGTAACACTCGCCCTAGGTGCAGGAAAGGCTATTGAGGTTACAGGACTTTCTGGGGGTAACATTCAGGCACCTGTTACCACATGCTAAAACGACTTATTCGTCTTTCAATTGCGCTGCTTTCGCTTGAGCATTTTTAAGATTCACACCCACAGCCTTGGCAAGATGTGTCCCATAATCAGCATCGGCTTTATAGAAATAAGACACCATGATGGTCTTGGTCTCGATATCTTTGACTTGTCCAAGGTCTGCCGCAAGATTACGAATCAAGTCATTTTTTTCTAGCGCAGAATAGCTACGGTATAACTCACCTGCTTGCTTGAAGGGTTGCTGTTTCTGAATTGCCTGTTGTAAAACCGTTCCTTGCAACGGTGTTTGTACAGCTCTGGCAATCTCAGTAGATGGTTTAGGCTCAATCGTACTTGGCTCATAGTTAACCTGAGACTCGGTTTGCCCCATGTTCATAAAGCCTTCTTGGTTGTTGTTATTCACCGCAACCCGAGGACGATTCACTGGAATCTGCTGATGATTAGCGCCTAAACGATATAATTGCGTATCCGAATAAGAGAAGATACGACCTTGCAGTAAACGGTCTTCTGACGGTTCAATGCCTGGAATCAAGTTGCCTGGTGCAAAAGCCGATTGTTCCGTTTCCTGGAAGAAGTTCTTCGGCATACGATTCAGGGTCAAAGTTCCGACTTTGACTTCAGGCAGCAGATCAGTTGGCCAGATTTTGGTTGCATCTAATGGATTAAAATCAAATTTATCTAAATCTTTTGGATCAAGCACCTGAATATACAAGTCCCATTTTGGATAGTTTCCAGCATAGACATTTTTGTACATATCATTGGTCAAATGATTCCAGTCACGACCTTGAACTTCACGTACCTGATCAAGATTCAACCCTTTCACGCCTTGTTTAGAACGCCAGTTGAACTTAACGTACTTATATTCACCTTTGTCGTTATAGAGTTTAAAAGCATGTACGCCAAAGCCATCTAGCGTGCGGTAGCTTTCTGGTGTGCCTAAATTTGAATAGACATAGGTCAACATATTGATTGACCAAGGCTGGCTTTTTAAGAAATCAAAAATACGATTCGGATCTTGGACATTGGTGACTGGATCAGGCTTCATGGCATGAACAAAATCAGGGAACTTGATTGCATCACGGATAAAGAATACGGGTAGATTATTGCCGACCAAATCCCAATTGCCTTGCTGTGTATAGAACTTCACGGCAAAACCATGCGGGTCACGTGCGGTTTCAGGCGAGCCTTTAGGATGGATGACTGTTGAAAAGCGTACAAAAACAGGGGTGCTTGTACCTGCCTTAAACATCGATGCGACCGTTAAATCAGACAAATCCTTACTTGCAACGAAATCACCATATACGCCTGTACCACGGGCATGCACCACACGTTCAGGAATACGTTCACGACCAAAACGTTGTAATTTTTGAATCAGTTGTACATCTTGTAGTAGCGTGGCGCCATTCGCACCTGCTGTCATTGAGTTTTGATTGTCACCTACAGGTGCACCGTTGTCTTTTGTTAAAGGCGCTGCATACGCGGTGCCAAGCGTTGCTGCCATTATCGTAAATAAAAAAGTTCGCTTAAACATGCTATTAAATCCAAAATCTAAATGCCTTTCCTGCACAGGGACTATACAAAGATTTAAACAATAGATAAAAAAGATAATTTTAATAAAATAAATCGAAAAATAAGATTAAGGCCAGCCAAGCATCTTGCTGGGTTCAGTGTAGAACAACCAAATCTGTTAGACTGTTACGCTGATTCAATACCGATCTTCCTTTTTATGCGCGCATTAATTCAACGTGTCCTAGAAGCCAAAGTTGTGGTTGACGGGCAAACCACAGGCGAGATTCAACACGGCTTATTGGTGTTTCTAGGCCTAGGTAAAGAAGATACTTTAGAAAAAGGCCAAAAGCTGATTGATAAAATATTGAAATATCGTATTTTTGATGATGAACAAGGCAAAATGGGATGGAATGTCCGCCAAGCCAATGGTGGGCTACTACTGGTCTCTCAATTTACGCTGATGGCACAAACACAAAAAGGCTTGCGTCCTGACTTTGGCCCTGCTATGCCTCCAGCAGAAGCCAAAGTCCTATATGAACAATTGGTTGAATATGCACAACAACAATTCGACCACGTGCAAACTGGGATTTTTGCCGCAGATATGAAAGTGCATCTGGTCAATGACGGTCCAGTGACGTTCAACCTAGAAATCGAATAAATCATGACAATAAAAAAACTCCCCATTGGGGAGTTTTTTTATATCAGCTCATTTATTTGCCTGTTTTTTCTTTAATAAAGGCACGTGCTTGACGAATTTTTTCTTTAACAGGTTTTGGCACTTTGGGTGGGATCAATTTCGCCGCTTGGTTGAACCACACCAATAAGCTAAAGTCACCTTCCATTTTGATACTGCCATCTTGCATACCCGTCATAAATGCAGTCGGGTCACCTTTCAACAAAGTTTTAACACCTTGCTCGCTTGATGCAAATTGTAAAATAAAGTCTGCTTTTTCTGGGCTGCCTGCAACCGTATCAATCTTACCGTGATTCACAAGAATTTGACGGGCAAAACCTAAATCGGTACCAATCTGAATACGGAATTCACGGTCATGTACCAATTCAATAAACTTTGGGCTGGTACGTGCCAATTGCTTCATACGTAACGCCAAACCTGCCACTAATAAATCTAGTGGATCAGTGCTTACATCAACGATAGGTAACTTAACCACAGGTAAAGAAGAAAGCTTCATGACAATTATGCCTACAGTATTATGATGAAAATTAAGACAACCGTATCCTAGCACAGTTGTAGAGCGGTCTGTAAAAGCTTTGTTGCAAAAAATTAGTACAAAAAAGGCATGCTGAGCATGCCTTTGATGTTGTTCGAATTATTATAATTTATCTGCTAGAACATTGTTGCTGGTCGTCCTTATAAACAGGTGTATGTTCAATATACTGGCGATTTGCCAGCTGTTTTTGTGCTTGTTTGTCTTCACGTAAAAGAATAAATGTAACCGTCATCATCGCGAGGCTCAAGGCGGTTAGGTAGCTATAGGCAACGGACATCTCGAACATGGTTTGCACACCAAAGCGCACCACTTCTAATAGTCCCCAGCACAACATACCTGCCAACATAAAACCTAACCAACGACGATAAGGAGAAAAGAAAACAGCAATAACTGCGACAGCGATTAAGCCAAATCCAACCAACATGGTGAAATTCGCTGCTTCCATAGAAACCTCCGTCTTAAAAAGGGTGATCTGTATCGTGTTCAGACCTCTATCTTGTTCTGTAATCTCTAACAGTACTTCGTGTTGCATTAACGTCTTTATGCATTATGGAGCGTTTTTTTGAGAAAAAAAGAGCCTGAAATTAACCTTACGACACAAGCTGTCGCAATATGCTTTTGTCATTACATTTTTAAAATAGAGAAAAGTCCAGAATCTCCATATAGCATCAATTGCCGCGTGTCATTACAAAAAACTATGCGTGTTTTTGGCTGCAAAAAAACTTTTTTCGGAATTTTTTTATCGTTGTTTTTCTATACATTTAGACATAATTATGACGGATAAATGACGTACAAAAAATGAATAAGGCCGCTGCATGAGCGACCTTATTTTTTGCAGTATTGATAGCGGTATTAAGCTCGATTTAAGTCCTTATCGTGCATACCCAACAAGTACAATACCCCATCCAAACCAACACTCGATATGGCTTGATTGGCATTTTGGCGGACCAAAGGTTTAGCGCGGAATGCAACCCCCAGACCGGCAATTGAAAGCATCGGCAAGTCATTGGCACCATCACCCACGGCCATCGCCTGCTCTAGTGAAATCCCCATTTTTTCCGCCAGTTGACGCAGTAACTCTGCTTTACGAGCACCATCAACAATCGCACCCTTGACCTCACCTGTCACCACACCATTTTCGACATCTAAAATGTTGGCATGTACTTCATCAATTCCCAGTTTTGCTTGTAAGTACTCAGCAAAGTACTGGAAACCACCAGAGAGGATTGCGGTCTTATAACCCAAGGCCTTCAAGGTAGAGATCAAACGCTCTGCCCCTTCCGTCACCGTCAAACGTTCTGCAATTTTCGGCAATACAGAAGCATCCAAACCTTTTAATAAAGCGACACGGGCGCGGAAACTTTGTTGGAAATCAAGTTCACCCAGCATGGCACGCTCAGTAATTTCAGCAACTTGAGCACCAACACCTGCTTCTAATGCCAATTCATCAATGACTTCTTGCTCGATCAAGGTCGAATCCATATCAAAGCAAACTAAACGACGATTACGGCGATAGGCATTGTCTTCCTGTACCGCAACATCAATATTCAGTTCACCAGATAAACTGAGGCAAGCTGCACGCATTGCCTGTGCATCCAGCATCTGTCCACTTAACCCAAACTGCACACAGGCACGGCGTGGGAATGGGCTTTCCGCATCAAGTTCTAGACGTCCTGATAAACGGGTAACCGTTTCAATATTAAAGCCCTGACTCGACACAATTTTAGTCACGGCTTGCAAGTGTGCAGCCGTCAGTTCTGGCGCAAGTGCAGTCACGATATAACGTGTTCTTCCACCTTCACTCACCCATTGATCATATTCTGCGTTGGAGATTGGTTTAAATCGCACAGTTAAGCCAATATCATGTGCTAAAATCAGAATCTCTTTCATTGCTAATGCTGTTGCGGTCTCATTATCCGATGCAACAACGATCCCAAGGGTCAGTTGATTATGGATAACCGCCTGACCGACATCGAGAATTTGCAAAGAATGTACGGATAGTACCTGCATTAATCGAGTAAACTGATTCGGTTGATCTGGTCCTAGAAAGGATATAAGAATGATTTCTCGCATGAATTGACTCGTGGTTGAGCGACAACTATTGTAAGAATCATAACATAACCCATGAATCTATTTGCCTTGGAAGTTTAACTTGAATGCGCCTCGCCAAGGGCTATTTGCTAGCCTACTGATCGTAAGTTTTGCATTGCATACCTTTTTATTGGTGATTGCAACGACACATCAACTCAATGAAAACCGCGCTAGCCAAGGACAACTGATGACCAGTCAGTTAGTGGCAGATAGTCTTGCAGAGTTGGAACCTGCCAATACCGTTTCACTGGCCTTGGTGGCAAATCGTTATGCCACCAATCCAAGTGTTGCCTCTATTCGGATCTTGGATGCCAATAAACAAGTGCTTGCAACCAGTGGCATGGCCAAGACTCGCCAAGGCGAAGTGTTTGTTCGAGATGCGCTACAAAATGAAAAGAAAGTCGGTACCGTTGAAATTACCTTAATCCAGCCGAGTATCGGTGAGATTTTACGGACTCAATGGTTAGCGATTTTAGTTTCACTGTTCATTCATGGTCTGATTTGGTTGGCCTATCGCGCAATCGCACGCCCAACACGTAGCGAATACTTGGCACGTATCAATCAAGAGAATCATCTCAAGCATGAGATTCAACGTTTAACCCAAGCTCTTGCACTTGAAAAACAAAATGCCGTGACTTTGGTTACTCAGGCGCAACAGCAGGCAAAAGTTCAAGCCAAACCGCGTGTTGAAAAAAATCCAGTTGAATCCGTATCAATGGATGATCAAGCTTTGGCGCTCAATATTCAGTTTTATGATCCTAAGCAGTTATTGAATAGTGTGAACCAGTCTGTTTCAGTTCCGTATTTCAAATTATGCCAATTATTTTTAGATAAAAGTATTGCGCTCTGTGCCAAGCATTACCAGATTGATGCGGCTCAGATTCAGGTGGTTCAAGAATTTAATGCAGAAGGCGCAACCCTGGCCACCAGCTCAGAAAAAACGCATGCCTTAGAATGCCTGATGATGGTTGGTGCGGTTTTCCAGTTATTGGCCGATGTTCTGTATAAACGTTATCGTGAAGATAAACGCTTTGCACTGCAAACCCGTGGTGCGGTAGCGAGTGCGGTGGATGCCATGCAACTGGATGCCGTTGAAGCTGCGAAACGATTGGCACAACACTTACATGCCAAAGAAGCGGCGTTGCACTTAAATCATGAGCAGCTCAAAACCATTCAAAACAATTATGAATTGGTGGCGATGCCAAACCCAAGCAATATCATGACCCGTCATGCGTTTATGATTAATGGCATGAATGAAGAATGTGCAACATTGGCGCAAACGCTACGTACCGAAATTTTAATGGGTAAAAAAGCCAAACCCTCGACAGAGCTGGAATAAATAGTACTTAGGCTACGCGAATAGAGCCATTCAAAACACAAGGCTTTGTCTAGATACAAAGCCTTGTGTTTTTTGTTTAGCCCATAGATATAAAGCTTACAATCGCATCACACTGTCTTTTAAAGTGGCAAAGCTGGGCAGGATAATGTGTTGCAAGATAATTTGTTTGGCCTAACTTTTTATTGATAAAGAAGCACAGGCGAAATTTTTTAAAATGCGGTAAACTATGCCAGATTTATCGAACACTAGTGCCTAAAAAGGCAAGATAAAAGGTGAAAGTGAATGCCGCTGAGTCATGTTGAAGAGCTTGTTGCAGATATTCGTGCAGGCAAAATGGTCATCCTGATGGATGATGAAGATCGTGAAAATGAAGGTGACCTCGTCATCGCCGCAACGCATGTTCGCCCTGAAGATATTAACTTCATGATTACCCATGCACGTGGTTTAGTTTGCTTAACACTCAGTCGCGACCGCTGTAAACAACTCAACCTTCCATTGATGGTTGATCAAAACGGCGCGCAACACGCAACCAACTTCACACTTTCGATTGAAGCTGCAGAAGGCATCAGCACAGGTATTTCAGCTGCGGAACGTGCTCATACTATTCGTACTGCGGTTGCGGCACATGCCAAACCAAGTGATATCGTTCAACCGGGTCACATCTTTCCATTGATGGCACAACCGGGTGGTGTACTACACCGTGCAGGTCATACCGAAGCAGGTTGTGACTTGACCCGTTTAGCAGGTTTAGAGCCCGCTTCTGTGATCTGTGAAATTATTAATGATGACGGTACAATGGCACGTCGCCCCGATCTAGAAGTGTTTGCAGAAAAACACGGCTTAAAAATCGGAACCATTGCAGATCTGATCCATTACCGCATGACCAATGAGCAAACTGTTGAACGTTTGTCTCAAGAAAGCATCGAGACGGAATATGGCGCATTTGAACTGTACAAGTACCGTGAAATCGGTAATCCAGATATTCACATTGCCTTAGTTAAAGGCGATCCGAAACAAGGTGTGACCACCGTTCGTGTACATGGTTTCAGCCCGATTCGTGACTTATTGAAACTCAATAAAGCCGATGGTTCGTCTGCTTGGAATTTAGATCTTGCAATGAAAACCATTGCTGCCAGTGATCGTGGTGTGTTGGTGTGGATTGGTCAGGACCACCTAGAAGACCTAGGCCCTGCACTCAACAGCTTAAACCAGCCAAAACCATTGAAATCCAATGCAGCACTTTCTCATCAATATCAAACCATTGGCGTTGGTGCACAGATTTTACGCGATTTAGGTGTTGAGAAAATGAAGCTGTTGAGTTCTCCTCTTCGTTTCAATGCCTTATCTGGTTTTAATTTAGAGGTAGTGGAATACATCACTGCCGATCAAATCACAGCAAAATAATCGAGGTTGCTATGGCAATTCGCCGAATTGAAGGTTTATTACATCTCGCAAGCGAAGGTCGTTATGCGATCTTAGTGGGTCGTTTCAACAGCTTCGTGGTTGAACATTTACTCGAAGGTGCGATCGACACATTGAAACGCCACGGCGTTGCAGAAGAAGCGATCACCGTGATCCATGCACCAGGTGCGTGGGAACTGCCGATCGTTGCAAAAAAATTAGCGGCTTCAAATCAATTTGATGCCATCATTGCATTAGGTGCAGTGATCCGTGGTAGCACACCACATTTTGATTTTGTTGCAGGTGAATGTGCAAAAGGTTTAGGTGTAGTTGCACTTGAAAGCACAATGCCGGTAATCAATGGTGTCTTAACCACAGACAGCATTGAACAAGCAATTGAACGTTCTGGTACGAAAGCAGGTAACAAAGGTAGCGAAGCTGCATTGACTGCAATCGAAATGGTTAACTTATTAAAGGCAATTTAAAGCATGTCGCAAACACTTCAGGCCGCTTATGCAGCGAAACGCAAAGCACGTCGTTTTGCTGTACAAGGGATTTATGAATGGCAAATGAGTCATAACCCAGTTCATGAAATTGAAGCACGCACGCGTGTTGAAAATGCCATGCACAAAGTTGACCTTAACTATTACCATGAATTGCTCACTCAAGTGGTTGCTCAACATGAAGCTTTAGATGAGTTACTCATCCCTGTACTTGACCGTGAGTTAAATGCCTTGGATGGCGTAGAACTTGCAACCTTACGACTGGGTGCGTATGAACTTCGAGATCACCTCGAAGTTCCGTATCGTGTTGTACTTGATGAAGCGATTGAGCTAGCTAAACACTTTGGTGGTGCAGACAGTCATAAATACATCAATGGTGTATTAGACCGTCTGTCATCAAAGCTACGTGAAGCTGAAAAACAGCAAGCAAAATAATAGGCTTGTGTTAAATGGCTGAGTTTTCAATTATTGAGCATTACTTTAAACGTGCATCAAAATCTGATGTCAGTTTAGGTATCGGGGATGACTCAGCCATTATTACCCCACCCTCTTCACAACAACTGGTGATCTGCGCAGATACACTGGTTGCTGGTCGCCATTTTCCCTTCGACACCGCTGCCCATGCTATCGGCTGGAAAAGCGTCGCAGTCAATTTATCTGACTTGGCGGCAATGGGGGCAAAACCCCACAGTATTTTACTCGCATTGAGCCTTCCCTCAGTTGATCATGACTGGCTGGCTGGATTTAGCCAGGGACTGTTCGATTGCTGTGATCAATTCGGTGTCAGCTTGATTGGCGGCGATACCACCCAAAGTACGCAGTTGACCATCAGTGTGACCGCCTTAGGCTGGATTGAACACGGTCAGGCCATTACCCGTGCAGGCGCCCAAGTCGGTGACTATATCTGTGTCAGTGGCCAAATTGGTGATGCTGCGTTTGGATTACAACATCTTGGTCATGCTTTGCAACAACGTTTGGATTATCCAACCCCACGTTGCCAACTCGGCCAACAGCTCAAAGGGCTGGCATCGAGTATGATTGATATCTCGGATGGATTGGCGCAAGACTTAGGTCATATTTTAAAAGCATCCAATGTCGGTGCAAAATTACAGCTGGAACAGCTTCCGCTAGATGCGTCACTAAAACAACTGGATTTGCAACAAGCTTGGCATTATGCGCTTGCAGGTGGCGATGATTACGAATTATGCTTTACAATATCACCGCAAAACTTTAAACAACTATCGCGACAACAATTAGATGTTCCGCTTACAATAATCGGCGAAATTACCCAACAAACTGGATTGTTATTTGAGTATATGGGCAAAACACACCCATTACCTGTTCATGGATACCAACACTTTGCATAAGCCTCCCATTCACTTTAACCAAATGACTTGGTTCGACCGTTTCATCGTGTTCTGCGGTGTCGGTTTTGGTTCTGGTTTAGCACCCAAAGCGCCAGGCACCTTTGGTTCTGCCTTTGCACTGTTATTTACGCCACTATGGCTTTATCTGGGTCTATCGGCCAGTATGGTCGTGGTTGTTTTAATGTCCCTAATTGGCATTTATATCTGTGGACATACTGCAAAAGTCATCAATGTGCATGACGATGGTCGCATTGTCTGGGATGAATTTGCAGGACAATCGATCACCCTCCTGCCTTTGCTCTATTTACAGCAAATGAATTGGCTGTGGGTCATTGTCGGTTTTATCTTATTCCGTATATTTGATGTCTGGAAACCATTCCCCATTAGCTGGGCTGACCAAAAAGTGTCTGGCGGCTTAGGGATTATGCTCGATGACATCATTGCTGGCCTTTGGGCAGCACTCTGTATTCTTATTTTTCATTTTTATCTTTTGACTTAAGCCACTATTAGAGTTAGTTATGTCAACAACTGTTATTATTCTTGCAGCAGGGAAAGGAACGCGGATGCGTTCACAATTACCAAAAGTATTACAACCACTTGCAGGTCGTCCTCTGCTCGGTCATGTCATTCAAACCGCAAAAAAACTCAATGCCCAAAACATTATTACCATTTATGGGCATGGCGGTGAACTGGTTAAACAAAGCTTTGCAGCAGAACAGATTGAATGGGTTGAACAAGCTGAACAATTAGGCACAGGCCATGCAGTACAAATGACCTTAGCTGTCTTACCTCAGGAAGGTGTTTCACTGATTTTATCAGGTGATGTGCCTTGTATTCAGGCAGCTACACTACAAAAATTATTGGATGCATCCACTCAAACAGGCATCGGCTTAGTGACGCTCACTGTCGATGATGCAACAGGTTATGGCCGGATTGTTCGCCAAAATGGTAAAATTCAAGCCATTGTTGAACATAAAGATGCCAACGAAGCACAACGTCAAATTAAAGAATTTAATACTGGCATTTATTGTGTCAGCAATGCAAAACTTCATGAATGGTTGCCTCAACTTTCTAATGAAAATGCGCAAGGTGAATATTACCTCACCGATATTGTTGCGATGGCAATTGCGGATGGCTTAGAAGTTGCCTCTGTTGAACCAGAGCTCGCGTTTGAGGTTGAAGGTGTGAATAACCGCTTACAGCTTGCGACCTTGGAACGCCAGTTCCAACAGCAGCAAGCCAAAGAATTGATGCTACAAGGTGTTCACTTAATTGACCCAAATCGTTTTGATTTACGTGGTACCTTAAGCTGTGGGCAAGATGTACAGATTGATGTCAATGTCATCATCGAAGGCGACTGTGAACTGGGCAATAACGTACAACTCGGCGCAGGCTGTATTCTAAAAAATACCCGTATTGCTGCTGGTACAAAAGTTCAACCCTATAGTATTTTTGAGAATGCAATTGTCGGCGAAAACACCCAAATTGGGCCTTTCGCACGTTTACGCCCAGGTGCAAACCTTGCCAATGACGTACATATCGGCAACTTCGTTGAAGTAAAGAATACCAATATGGGGCTAGGTTCAAAAGCCAATCACTTTACTTACTTAGGTGATGCAGATATTGGTGCGGGCTGTAATATTGGTGCAGGTACTATTACCTGTAATTATGATGGTGCCAACAAACACCGAACCATTATTGGCGACAATGTATTCATTGGAACCAATAACTCATTGGTTGCACCAATCAAAATTGGTCAAGGTGCTACAACAGGTGCAGGATCAACCCTCACTCGAGATGTAGCTGAGCATAGTTTGGCTGTCGAACGATCAAAACAGTTTGAAAAAGCAAATTATCAACGTCCCCAAAAGCTGAAAAAATAAGAGGATAAAATTATGTGTGGTATTGTTGGTGGCGTTGCGGAACGTTGTGTAACCGATATTCTGATTGAAGGACTCAAGCGTCTGGAATATCGTGGTTACGACTCTGCTGGTTTAGCATTACTCAATAATCAGAAAATTTTACGTGAACGTCGTGTTGGTAAAGTTGCCAACTTGGCCGAAGCCGTATCAGAACAACATTTAACTGGTAATGTGGGTATTGCGCATACACGTTGGGCAACTCATGGTAAACCGACAGAAAATAATGCCCACCCGCACGTTTCGGGTGATGTTGCAGTGGTTCATAACGGGATCATTGAAAACTACCAAGAACTCAAAGATGAATTGCAAGCTTTAGGTTATGTGTTTACCTCGCAAACGGATACTGAAGTTGTTGCACACCTTGTTCATGATGCATTAAAGCAAACGGATAGTTTGCTGGAAGCCGTACAAAAGATCACACCTCGCCTTAAAGGTGCTTATGCACTGGGGATTGTACATACAGCACATCCAGACGAGCTGATTACAGTTCGTGAAGGTTCACCACTAGTCATTGGTGTCGGTATAGGTGAGAACTTTATCAGTTCCGACCAATTGGCACTATTGCCTGTGACCAATCGCTTCGTTTATCTAGAAGAAGGTGATATTGCGCGTTTAACCCGTAGCAGCATTGAAGTTTTTGTCAACGGCGAGCCTGTACAACGTCCAGTCAAAGAGTTAGACGCAACAGTGAGTAATGCCTCTAAAGGTGAATATAAGCACTTCATGCTGAAAGAGATTTATGAGCAACCTGAAGCGATTCAGCAAACCATTTCTCAAGCATTGAACGGCAATAGCTTACGTGAAGATTTCCTCAATCATGCCAATGCCGATTTTGACAAGATTCAGCAAATCCAGATCATTGCCTGTGGGACCAGCTACCATGCGGGGATGATTGCCAAATATTGGTTTGAGCAACTGATTGGTGTCCCTTGCCAAGTTGAAATTGCAAGCGAGTTCCGTTACCGCAGCCCAGTGATTGTGGCAAATACGCTGTATATCTGTATTTCTCAATCAGGTGAAACTGCGGATACTTTAGCCGCGTTGCGTGAAACCCAGAAACGTGCCAAAGCCAATAGCATTGACATCAGTACCATGACGATTTGTAACGTTGCAACCTCATCAATGGTACGTGAAACAGATCATCATTTACTGACGCTTGCTGGTCCTGAAATTGGGGTGGCATCAACCAAAGCCTTTACCACCCAGCTTGCAGCATTAATGTTATTGATCTTAAAAATTGGTCAAGTCAAAAATCGCTTGTCTGATGCTCAATTGAATGAGATCACAACAGCATTATGGCATTGTCCAAAAGTGATTTTGGACACCTTACAAGGTGATACTGAGATTCTGCGTTTATCTGCATTATTCGTTGAGAAAAATCACTGTTTATTCTTGGGCCGTGGTACACACTTCCCGATCGCATTAGAAGGCGCATTGAAACTGAAAGAAATTTCATATATTCATGCGGAAGGTTATGCAGCAGGTGAGTTGAAGCATGGTCCATTGGCATTAGTGGATAATGAAATGCCTGTGGTCATCTTAGCACCACAAGATGACATGCTCGATAAACTCAAATCGAACATGGAAGAAGTACAAGCCCGTGGTGGTGAATTATTTGTCTTTGCAGATGAAAATAGTGGTATTCACGGTAAAGATCGTCAACACGTGGTTCATGTGCCAGCGGTAAATGAATGGTTAGCACCGATCGTTTACAGCGTGCCTGTACAACTGTTGTCTTATCATGTTGCCGTGTTACGTGGTACTGATGTCGATCAACCACGTAACCTCGCCAAGAGTGTTACGGTCGAGTAATTCGATACAGCTATCAGCGTTGTTTGTACGACCCTGACTATAAAAAAAGCGCCATAAAGAAATTCTTTATGGCGCTTTTTTTATGATTATGCTTGTTATGACTTCAGCCATTTCATAGGCTAGATCACATCTAGCGTCTCATGATCGATATAGCTTGTGTTCTGCAACAGTCAGGTTAATAGCAGAAATACGCATGCATCAAGCCACATAACGTGTGGTTTTATGATTTAATAAAATGATTGAATTCAAAATAATGACACCAAAAATCGAGATCAAAATCAGCTTCCAGTCCACAAACAACAATGAGGTTAATAAAATCACCACATCAATACCCATTTGCACTTTTCCTGCTGGAATTTTAAAGCGTTCCTGCAAATACAACGCCAGTAGGTTGATACCACCCAAGCTCGAACGATGTCTAAATAGAATCAAAAAACTCACACCCATCAAGACATTGGCAAAAATCGTAGCGTAGATTGGATTGACATCGGAGAGATGAAAAAACTGTGGAATAATTTCAGTAAATCCTGCCAATAATGCAACGGCAATAAAAGTTTTCACCACCAGCGCGATGCCCATCTTTTTATAGGCAAAATAATAAAATGGAATATTGATCAGGAAAAATAATACGCCGAACTTCAGATCGGTAATGTAGTGAATCAGCAAAGATAGACCTGCTGTCCCTCCCGTCATAATGCCTGCCTGCTGCAATAAAGTCATTGCAAAAGACAGAATGAATGTTCCGATCAACATTGCCAATGCATCTTCAATTTTAGAGTGCTGCTCAATCACAGGCATGACTGGACTTACCAGAGATACATTTTGCTCGGTATTCATAACGGTACAACTCAAATAGGAGAACAACAGCTAAAGGGAGAGAGAGCTTTCAAAGAAAGACATGGCATATTTGATCATTTTTATTAAAATTTCGCAATTTATTCTTATATTTTTGCCATAAATGCAATTTATATTCAAAATAATCCATTTCGAATAGTCTATGCACTTCGATCAGCCTTGCTCTAACTTTGTCTCAGATCAAACGACCATAAAATCCTATTTTTATTTAATCGCAATTCCGTTTTCTTTTAATTTTTCCAACACAATTGAAGTATTGAGATTACTAACACCAAAGTTCTTGGAAGACAAAATCCCAATGAGTTTGACCATCTCATCCAGATTTTTAACTGCCACTTTAAGGGCAAAATCATAACTGCCTGTCAGTTTATGAATATCTTTCACAGCAGGTTCGTGCATCAAGAATTCAACAAAACGATCATGGGTTGCGTCACTATAGTTTTGCAGTTTCACTTCAATAATGCCCATGATCGGCGCAGGATCAGCACTCAATGCGATTTGGGCATAATAACCCGTGATAATTTTCTTCTGTTCAAGCTGAACCCGACGACGTGAACATTGCGAGGTCGATAAGCCCACCAATTCAGCCAATTCCTGATTGGCCAAGCGTCCATTCATTTGTAAATGATGGATAATTTTTTGATCAAAATCATCAAGTTCCACGGTCATAAAACGCTCAGCTTAGGTTTAAGGCATAATTGAACTGATGCTGATGCATCAGCCTGAGAAGTGTAACGCCTTTAGATCAAACAGCTCAAGCTTATGCCAAAATTGCAGCAGACTGAATCCGCTGAATCCCGTGTTCTGACATACTTTGCCATGCACTGTGTAATGAACCATTCAAATCAATCGCTTTACAGGCATCCTCAATCACATAGGTGTTAAAACCCATCTGCGCGGCATCCAAGGCTGTCCATGCCACACAAAAATCAGTGGCAATACCCACAATATAGACCGTATCAATTTGATGTTCTTGAAGATAGCCCTTTAATCCAGTCGGGGTTTTACGATCCGCTTCCATAAAGGCTGAATAGCTATCAATATTAACGTGAAAGCCTTTTCGGATAATCAATTGTGCCGTTGGAATATCCAAAGCAGGATGAAATTCGGCATCCTGCGTCCCCTGTACACAATGCTTTGGCCACAATACCTGCGTGCCATAAGCTAACTCAATGGTTTCAAAAGGCGCTTTATGTGCATGATTATCAGCGAAAGAAATATGTTGATCAGGATGCCAGTCTTGGGTCAGCACCACCGTTTCAAACTGATGTGCCAATTGATTAATCACAGGGATAATTTGATCGGCATCCGTGACTGCCAAGTTTCCACCCGGGGTAAACCCATTTTGCACATCGACAACAATTAATGCGCTGTGTTTTGAATCGCTTTGCATCTCATTATTCAACCTAGATTGCTCCTTGTACGATACGCTGCCTGGTTGTTTCTGACTAGCCAAACCGGCACAAACTTTTCATAAGATGAAAATCATTCAAGTAAAAGATGAATGAAAGTTTTCGGCTGTTTGACTAAAGCATATTGTTCTTATGCCGCCGATCAGTCATAATTTGCATAATTGTCATTCAATCGAATTCATTATTGAACGACGAATCAAAATACTGCAACCATCCAATATTTCGTTTCAACTAATTCAATCTCGGATGGGAAAATAGGATAGTTTTTTAAAATGACTCAGCTAGCACAGAATATTCAAGGCTCAATTGTCGCACTCGTCACCCCTATGTTTGAAGATGGTCGCGTAGATTGGAAGAGCCTTGAGAAGCTCGTTGAGTGGCACATCCAACAAGGTACACATAGTATTGTTGCTGTTGGCACAACGGGCGAAGCATCTACATTAAGCATGGAAGAGCACACACAAGTCATCAAAGAAGTGATTCGTGTAGCCAATAAACGTATTCCAATTATTGCGGGTACAGGTGCAAATTCGACTCACGAAGCAATTGAACTGACCAAAGCAGCCAAAGAACTCGGTGCAGATGCGGCATTGCTCGTGACGCCATATTATAATAAACCCACACAAGAAGGCTTATATCAACACTACAAAGCGATTGCTGAAGCAGTTGATATTCCACAAATTCTTTATAATGTTCCAGGTCGTACTGGCGTTGACATGCAAAACGAAACCGTGATTCGTCTTGCCGATGTTAAAAACATTGTTGGGATTAAAGATGCAACAGGTGATGTACCTCGTGGTCAAGCCCTCATCGAAGGTTTAAAAGATAAAATTGCAGTTTACTCAGGCGATGATGAAACCGCTTGGGAACTGATTTTACTTGGCGCGAAAGGCAATATCTCGGTTACCGCCAATGTTGCACCAAAACAAATGAGCGAAGTTTGTGAAGCAGCCTTAGCTGGCGATCAAGCCAAAGCACAAAGTTTGAATCAACAAATTGCAAATCTACACAATATTTTGTTTTGCGAATCAAACCCAATTCCTGTGAAATGGGCATTGCATGAGATGGGATACATTAGTACAGGTCTACGCCTGCCTTTAACCGCTCTCGCAGAACAATATCGTGAACCGCTCCGCACAGATTTAAAAACTGCGGGCATTATTTAATACGAGCAATTTATGATGCAATTACGTCTTGGTGTTGTCCTTGTCATTTCAGCTTTAAGTTTGGCTGGTTGTGGTCGTTTTGCCCTCAATAATCATTCTTTAGATTATAAAAAAGCGCAAGCGCTTGAACCACTCAAATTCCCTGAGAATGCAACGGTAAGACCATTCACGCCATTGTATCCAGCACCAACGGTTGACCCACTTGCGATTCAACATGCGCCAACATTTGAAAACAAAACTGGCAACCGTTATGCATTGCCTCGTCCAGAGTCAATGAACGCTGCAAGCACTACCACTGAAGCGGCAGCAACGACTTTAGGTCGTCCACAATTGGTGATGGATGGGAATAAAAACCCGTTACTGAAAGTGGAAGGTCCAACAGCAACTGCTTGGCAGTATGCCTTTGCAACCGTGAGCAGCCTCAACTACAAAGTCATCTCTCAAGCAGATCATGGCTATGAAGCAACAATTAAGGTGGGTGAGCAAAACTACCTGTTGAAGCTTTCTGCGGTTGGCTCAAGCAATACCATTGCCCTCTTCAAACTCGACACAACTTTTGCAGAACCAGCGGTTGCAACTGAAGTGTTAGCCCAGATTTACCAAAATTGGCCAGCCTAGTCGTTTACTAGGCATTTTTTTCAAAAGGTTCCCCCATGTTAAAACAAACCTTGCTCTATACTGGTAAAGCTAAATCTGTATACGAGACAGATAACGCTGATCACCTGATTTTAGTCTTTCGTGATGATGCTTCGGCATTCAATGGCGAAAAAATCGAGCAACTCGATCGTAAGGGCAAGGTCAACAACCGTTTTAACGCCTTCATCATGGAAAAATTAGCCGCTGCGGGTATCGAAACGCATTTTGAAAAATTGCTTTCTCCAACTGAAGTGCTGGTTAAAAAACTTCAGATGATTCCAGTTGAATGCGTCATTCGTAACTATGCAGCGGGTTCATTGTGCCGTCGTTTAGGTGTTGAAGAAGGTAAGGAATTAACTCCGCCAACATTTGAATTGTTCTTCAAAGATGATGCGCTTGGCGATCCAATGGTGAACGAATCTCAAGCGATTGCTTTAGGTTGGGCAACTGCGGAACAACTTGAAAAAATGAAAGAACTCACTTACCAAGTGAATGATGTACTTAAAGCATTATTCGATGCAGGTAATATGATTCTGGTTGATTTCAAACTTGAATTCGGTGTGTTCCATGACCGTATCGTATTGGGTGATGAATTCTCTCCAGACGGTTGCCGTTTATGGGATAAAGACACCAAGAAAAAATTGGATAAAGACCGCTTCCGCCAAGGTTTAGGCGGTGTGGTTGAAGCATACGAAGAAGTTGCTGCACGTTTAGGCATTAACTTAGACGATATCTAAGCCTAGCTAAGCTGTTAGTTCTAAACAAAAAACCAGTCCAATCGGGCTGGTTTTTTTATTCTTTATTCAAAAATAAAGTGCTTCGTTTTAAATCTCAATACCATATAAATCATCCACTTAAAAAGCATTCCATCAGCTTTGCAGCTTTAATTCTAACCTTATGTTTTTATATTGTTTTTGAAAATATTTTGATGCTCCTACCATATTCACAAATGTTTACAAAACTTGAGTTAGAAGATCAAAATGAATGCTCCCCTTGTAAAAACTTTTCCTTTCAGTCTAAGTAGTAGCCTGATTTTGCTGGCCCTGTATAGCAATGTACATGCCGCTGAGAACAATCCGGTAGAGCCAGAACAAGTCAAAACACTCGCCACCATTGTCGTCACCGGAACTCGCGCCAACAATCGTTCGCAAACAGAGTCCCTACAACCCATTGATGTGATCAGTGCCAAAGAACTGACCGAACGCACTGGCTCCAATGAACTTGGTACAGCACTCTCTCGAATTATTCCTTCAATTAATTTTCCACGCCCAACCGTGGTGGATGGAACTGAACTGGTTCGCCCTGCCCAACTGAAAGGACTTGCACCAGATCAGGTGCTGGTCTTGGTCAATGGAAAACGTCGCCATACAGGTGCCTTTATTAACCTTGGCGGAACCATTGGTCGTGGCTCTGCCCCAACCGATTTAAATGCCATTCCGATCTCAGCGATTAGTCGTGTCGAAGTACTGCGTGAAGGCGCATCGGCTCGCTATGGTTCCGATGCGATTGCAGGCGTGATTAATATTATTTTGAAATCCAACCCGACACATGGCGAGGCTGGGATTAAATACGGGATTTATAACAAAGGAGATGGTGAACAGAAGCAATCTTTTGTTTCTGGTGGGACCAAACTGAATAATTATGGCTATGCGATCTTTTCAGGGGAATGGCAGGATAGCCAAGCCACCAATCGTGCAGGTGCTGACCTGCGTGATCCCAAATCAACCACTTATGGACAGCGCACTTTCCGTTTTGGTGATCCAGATTCCGATGAAGTCAAAGCCGCAGTGAATCTGGGTTATGACCTCAGTGATCATGCCGAGCTGTATTCTTTTGCGACCTATAGCCATCGTAATGCAGAAACTGCTGGATTCTATCGTTTAAGCAATGCCTCCAATAATATTCCTGCCCTGTTTCCCAATGGCTATCTGCCGATCATTCAGGGCCAACTCGATGATTTTGGCGCAGTTGCAGGGATCAAAGGCGATTGGTCTGCATGGCATTATGATGCCTCGGTGAATTATGGTTTAAATCGTTATGATGTCGACACCAAGACCATTAATGTCGATCTCTATAAAGACACCGCTACCACGCCTTTCGGCTTCCAAAATGGCACACTGAAAAATGCTCAAACGGTAGTGAATTTTGATGTTTCTCGAGAGTTTAACCTTGCAGCACTCGCCAGCCCACTGAATGTTGCCTTTGGTACGCAATATTTGAATCAGAAGTATCAAATCCAAGCGGGTGATCCAGCGTCCTATTATAAAAGTGGCTCTTCTGGTTTAGCGGGCTTTCGCTCTGCCGATGCTGGTGAATGGTCACGCGACAGTTATGCGGCTTATCTGGACTTAGAGGCCAATTTAACTGAAAAACTCTCAGCATCTACAGCCTATCGCCATGAATATTACAATGATTTTGGTCATACCGATAATGCTTCATTGTCTTTGCGCTATGCGATTCATCCAACTGTTGCGCTACGTGGCAGTGCCTCTACCGGTTTCCGAGCACCAAGTTTGGCTCAACAATATTTTGCGCAAACCTCCTCACAACTGGTCAATAGTCAATTGGTTGAGGCAGGCACCTTTCCAACCTCTTCGCAAGTTGCTCAATTGCTTGGTGCGGAACAACTTAAACCAGAGAAATCCAAGAACTATAGTATAGGTTTAGTACTGACCCCAACAGATCAACTGTATGTGACTTTGGATGCCTATCAAATTGATATTGATAACCGGATTAGTCTGTCCTCCAATATCAATGCCAGCAGTGCGGCCGTGCGCCAGTACCTAAATTCAAAAGGAATCACCGACACCAACTTCAGCACGATTCGTTATTTCAACAATGCCAGCGATACCCGCACGCGCGGTGTTGACTTAGTGGCAACCTATAAATGGACTGCATTACCTTATGGCGAACTAAATACCTCACTGGCCTACAACTACAATAAAAATAAAGTGACGCATGTGGATGGAAATCCAGCCATCTTAGATGCGTTGGGTATTAACCTCACGCGTCTGGATCGTCGAGAGCAATACGGTTTATTGGCTGCCAGTACCCCTGAGCATAAATTCAGTTTGGCGAATGACTATAAGCTTGGAAACTTCACGGTGAATACCAATCTCACCCGCTATGGCAGCTTTAAAACCTTTAGTAATTCAGGTGAAGCCAAAGACCAAAAATTCTCAGCCAAGTGGTTACTCGATTTAGCGCTGTCTTACCAATATCAAAACTGGAACTTCACGGTCGGTGGCGACAATATTACCGATGTATATCCTGATAAAGATGTCTACGATATCAACCAACCCACAGGCGGCAGCTTACCTTATAGCCAGTTCTCGCCTTTTGGCTTTAATGGCGCGTTCTATTACGGCAAGATCAATTATCGTTGGTAGTAATCAAAAACCGAGCCATCTGGCTCGGTTTTTGATTTATGATATTGAATCAATTAACTCTAAAAACCCATTAATAGGCATTCCACTATTAATCAAGTCGCTAAGCAGATCTTGAATATTTTGTAGAAACATGGGTATTCGATCTATCTTTGGCTTAAGTTTATAAAATGATGATTAGATATCTTTCAATTTTGTTCTTATTGATATCAGGCATAGCTGGATATACCATCGATAAATTTGGACAGGATCTATGTCTTTCTGAATATATCGCTGTTGGTACTGTCACCTACTTTAAAGAGTTGCAGGGTGTGTCTGCAAATGATCCGTCCATGCTCAGCATGTGTGGAATATTTTCCATTATTTTTTCAATCATTCTAATTTTAATAAAAAACAAATATTTATATTTAGCAGTTGTCTTGATTCTATTCATCCTAGAATTCATATTCATGAATATGATGGAAACCGCTTCCTATACAGAAATCATCTATGACTCAATTACACAGTGTTCAAATCTTTCTGTACTGGGTTGGGTGCTCGGCCAACTAATCAGTTTCATCGGAAGTATTTGGTATATCTTTAAATACACAGAATAATATTGATACTTGGACTAAAAATAAAACCGAGCCATCTGGCTCAGTTTTCAGTTTAATTCTGCGCGTTCTGATAAATCAGTTTGCCTTCTTTATAAGTAGCTAATACTTTAATGTTTTTAATCTCACGACTCGGTACAGTCAACGGGTTCTGATTCAGAATCACCAAATCAGCCAATTTACCTTGGCTTAAAGTACCCTTGGTTTGGTCCTCAAAGTACTGATACGCAGCCCAATCCGTCATCGACTTTAATGCCAGATATGGGCTAATGCGCTCATCTGCACCCAAGATATAATTGCTCCGTGTTACTCGGTTCACAGTCGCATCCAGCATCATCATACTGCTTGGTGGTACCACAGGTGCATCATGATGTTCGGTAAAGATCAGATGCTTTTTTAAAGCTGTTGCAGTTGGCGAAATATGGGCAGCTCGGGTTTCGCCTAGCGTTTGCTGACGATGCCAATCACCCCAATAAAAGGTATGCAACGAAAAGAAGGACGGAATAATATCTAAGGCTTTGAGCTGATCCAGCTGATCATCACGAATCGTTTGCGAATGGATTAATACGCTACGACGATCGGCTTTGCCTTGCTTCGCGGTCGCATCTTTTACCGCCCCGATAAATTGATCAATCGCGGCATCCCCATTGGCATGCGCAAGCACCTGCCAACCTTGCTTAAAGGCTAAATTGATATAGTCCTTGACCTGCTGATCATTACTCATGGCAGGATAGCCCTTATAGGTCTTATCTTTACCTTCAGGTGGTACCAGATAAGGCTGGGTCAGCCAAGCGGTTTTGCCTTGGGGTGAGCCATCTAAACTGATTTTCACTCCACCAATCCGAAAATGATGATCATACTGTCGCTGGCTGCCTTGCTTGAGCATATAGTCTTGGCTGGTGGTGATATCGGGATAAGAAACCACATCAATTGGCAGTCGATTCTGCTTGGCTAAAGCATGCCACATTTCAGTGGTGCCCTGGTCGGCCCGCCCTTCCTGTACCGTGGTAAAACCATTTTTTACATAGGTATCAATGCCTTTTTCTGCAATTTGGAACATCACCGCAGGGGGGACATCTTTAAAAATTGAGCCAATTGCAGTAAATAAAGCAGACTCTTCTAATACGCCATTTGGAACATTTGAGCCTGCTTCACGGCGAATCACACCACCCGCTGGATTCAGGGTATTTTGATTAATCTTCAGTAACTCCAGTGCTTTGTGATTGACTGATGCTAAATGCCCTGATTGATGCAAAATCATCACCGGTTGGTCTTGAGAGACCCGATCTAGATCGGTTGCCGTCGGATGACGCTGCTCATTCAGTTGTGCATCATCATAGCCATTCCCCAAAATCCAGCCGCCCATGGTTTTAATTACGGATGGATTTTGGACTTTCCAACTATTCAGCACATTCACCAAAGAGTTGATATCGGAGACCTGACCATCAGGCATGGGGTAGAGATTAGCTACCATTTGATGGAAACCGACCATATTCACATGACTATGCGCATCAATAAAACTCGGTAATAAGGTTTTATTGTTTAGATCAATCGGCTGAACTTTTTTATCCGCCAAACGTTCAGCCTGCTGTTTTGAGCCTACAAAACGGATTTTTCCATCCTTTACCAACAGGGCTTCTGCATATTCAGGACTGTTGCCCGACATGGTTAGAATCGGGCCACCATAAAACAGTTGTTCTGTTGCAGTGACAGGCACTGCCGTGGTTGCACAGCCCACTACAGCCAGTGAAATAGAAGTAAATAAGGCACAGTATTTGAGATAAGTACGGTTCATGCATTAAAACCCATATTTTTATTATGTCTTTTTTGATTAAAGCCGATTCTGTCCACAATAGAAAGTATTCACGGATTATTTTTGTAATGTTTGATCAATTTTTTACTGTGCCGCAACATGACTTGGATGCGGCATAGCTCAGTGCTTAAAACATTTTCGCCAGTTTATTGGAGACTTTAATCGCAAGATCATCGACATAATGACTATACGGCTGTGCCAACACGATGCTCAGCAGCACAATCAGTAAACTTGCCAAGAGTCCTGCATTTAAATAGGAGAAGCCCCATTGCACATGCAATAGATTAAACAATGGAATCCCCAAAGCATAAAGTACAGCAAGATGAATTAAATAAATTGAAAATGAGATTTTGCCTAGAAATACCAAAACAGACCGATCAAAAAACTGTGCTAGCCATTTGCCTTTCAGCACCGCATAAACAATGCAAAAGCCGCCAATAAAGTTGAGATAATCGTAGCTTTGCTCGCCCCAAAATTGAGTAAAAAACTGGTAACTATTGCTGCTGTTGTGTGCGCCACAAAAATACAATCCCAACAAAAATAGCAGTACCGAAACTGCTGTACTCAGTTCTGCGGCATAGAGAAACAGTCCCATCCCCAAAACAAAACTGAGAAGACCCAACAACACGGTTTGCGAGATCATATATGCGGTCACAATGCTGATGATGAGAAATAGACCGCATAGAATTGGCAGCTTGCCATAGAGATAGCAAGCCAGATAAATCACCAGTGACCCAAGCAACTCAATTTGCATGGTCCACAGCACCCAGTTATAACTGGAATCGCCAAATAAGAATGCGCCAATACTGCCTTCATATAAGGCGGTACCCAGTTGCGGATGTGGGTTGGCGAGTGCGGCTCCCCATTCGGAAACATGCGACACATCCACAGGTACAAAACACACCAGATAAGCGACAATACAAGAGACAAAAGCTGGAATGGCCAAACGTGGATAGCGCTTAATCAAGGAATTTTTCAATTGCGTTGCGGTATTGTGCTTTTTAAAACTGGATAATGTCAGTACAAAACCACTTAAAACAAAGAACACAAAAACCGCGCCTGTACCTGAATAAAAGAAGGCCAACGGCGAGTGATGTAACTGCATAAAAAAATCATATCGCGGTACAGCACTGACATCAAAATTATGCAGTTGCGGAAAAAAGGTCAGTGATAGATGTGACAACACAACGGCGAGACATGCCAAGCCTCGGATACTTTCCGCAGCATTAATTTTGTTTGTGGTCATGGTGGAGCTTGATCATCCTTGATAAGCGGGATGATGCGACCTTTTATCTGTAGTGTCTAGAGGTCGCTTACAAAAATACAGTGACTGTTCAGCGCATCAGCAAGACCCCATAAAACCAGACAATATTTTAGTGTTTTCTCTGCGTTGCTAGCCAACATAGAATCGAGCCTAAACACACCATAAATGCGCCATACCAGAAAGAAAGGCCTAATGGCGTACTAAGTAGAATTGCCGAGAAGAAGGCAGATAGAACTGGAATAAAATAGGATGCACCTGCCAATAACGTTACATTGCCATGCAAAATCCCAACATTCCAAGCGGCATAACCAAAGCCCATCGCTACTGCCGCAAAAAATAATGCAATTGAAGAAGGCCCATCAAAATCAAAACTACCGCCCCCCATCAATGCATATTTAATCCACAGCACCACCGAGACCAGCGTAAAAAATAGGGTGATGCCATTGGTTCCCTGCGCAATTCTCGCGGTGAGCGTGCAATAGGCAGCCCAAAGTAATGTTCCAATAAAGGCCAGCCCATAACTAAATGGATTGTGCTGAATATTTTGCAGCATACCAGCCAAATCAAAACCCTGCTCGCCACCGAGTACCCAACAGATTCCCAATATTGAAAGGATAAAGCCAGGAATAATCAGGACATTGGCTTTTTGCTGATTAAAAACAATGGCAGCCACCATGGTAAAGGTCGGCCATAAATAATTGACCATTCCCACTTCAATTGCCTGTCGATTATTACTGCTATAGCCAATCGAAAGCGATAAACAAATTTCATAGGCAACAAATAGAATACTGCCCCAGATCAAATAGGTTTTGGGAAAACTTTTGAGGCTGGTCCAGCCGACCGAAAAAAACAGGAAAATTGAGGCCAGTGTATAAATCAGTGCTGCACCGCCCACTGCGCCAAAATGACTACTGACATCCTTAATTAAGGCAACGATCAAACTCCAGAGCAAGATCGCGACCAATCCAATCAGTGTTGCTTTTTTTGCGTTCATTTTTATACAAATAGCATATTGAGGCCAAAGCAAAATCTATCGATGCGATTCGGAATCTTGCTCTGGGCAATTTTAAAATGATCGGTGAATTCACCGAGTTTTGATTACTGCTGCTGTTGTTCCTGCTGCCAACGGCGTTGCTGCAAACGTTCGCCTTCGACCTCACGTTTATTTAAGGCTCGTTCATACAGTTTGGTACCGCGTAATTCTGGAGGCAAATAGTCCTGTAACACGAAGTGTTCAGGATAGTTGTGCGGATACAGATAATCCACGCCATAACCTTGCTGCTTCATCAACTTGGTTGGTGCATTGCGTAAGTGCAAAGGCACAGGCAGGTTTGCGGTTTTTTCTGCCAACTCTAAGGCTTTGTTAATCGCGAGATAGGTGCTATTACTTTTCGGGCTAGTGGCCAGATACACGGCACATTGGCCTAGAATAATACGCGCTTCAGGCATCCCCACCGCTTGGACTGAACGGAAACACTCTCCCGCCAATAACAAGGCATTTGGATTGGAATTGCCGATATCTTCCGATGCGGCAATCAACATACGACGTGCAATAAAGACTGGATCTTCGCCACCTTTCAGCATGCGTGCCATCCAGTACAGGGTTGCATCTGGATCACTACCACGAATCGATTTAATAAAAGCCGAAACCAGATCGTAATGCTGCTCACCCGATTTGTCATAGCGTGCGATATTCTGCTGCGCGACTTTAACGACGATGGCATTGGTTACGAGATTCTCAATATCAGGTTCAAAGGTACTGGCAATTAGATCAATCAGATTAAGCGCCTTACGTGCATCACCTGCCGCAAACTGAATCAGTGCATCATATTCTTCAATCTGGATAAAACGTTCTTTTAAGAACTTATCTGTTTGAATCGCTTTATTCAGTAGGGTTTGAATCGCATCAGCACTCAGATTATTCAGGGTATACACCTGACAACGGGACAGCAAGGCACTATTCACTTCAAAAGAAGGATTCTCTGTGGTTGCCCCAATCAAGGTGATTTTGCCTTTCTCAACCGCATTGAGTAAGGCATCTTGCTGCGATTTATTGAAGCGATGGATCTCATCAATAAATACCACAGGGGTCAACAAGTCACCACTTTCCGCAATCACCTCACGGAGTTCTTTCACGCCTGTATTGAGGGCAGATAGGCTGATAAAAGGACGATCTACCGCCTGAGCCAATAACAATGCAATCGTGGTTTTTCCGACCCCTGGAGGCCCCCAGAAGATGATCGAAGGCAAATGCCCTTGATCAATCATCTGACGTAAAGGGGCATTTTCACCCAACAAATGATCTTGTCCGATAATTTCGGACAAGTCACGAGGACGTAAACGTTCAGGTAAAGGAATATGCGTATCTGACATCATCACTGGCTTTATGATCTTTTACCCTAGTCTATTGTGTCTGGCTCAAATCTACAATTTGAATCTGCACTCACGCGACATTCTATTGCGCGCTGTTGTTCTGAACCAACTGTTGCATCACCCGATAGCTGGCTTTGATCCGCTCTTCATTGGGAAAATTGGTATTGGCTAACATCACGATTCCAATTTTTTGCTGCGGAATAAAGGCCACATAGGCACCAAAACCATTGGTTGCTCCTGTCTTATTAAAGAAGGTCGCAGGCATGGCAAGCTTTGGTTGTTTAATTGGTGTGATTGCATGACTTTCTAACGCCATTTTGCTCGAGTTACCCTGTAACAGTGTTTCAAGTGCTACAGGATAGGCATACTGTTCCCAGCCCAGGCCTTGGGTCATTGCACCCACTTTAAAATAACCCACATGAGTATTTTCAATCGCTTGGCGAAGTGGTTGTTTGAACTGCTGTGGATTGATTTGCGCATCGAGGAATTTCAGCATATCCGCACTGCTACTTTTCAGCCCATAAGCTTCTGCATCAAACATACCCGGTGAAACACGCATGGCTTGATCGGCTTTGTACCCCCATGCATATTGCGACATGTGCTGCTCAGGTACTCGAATAAAACTTTGTGTCATTCCCAATTGTGGCAGCAAGGTTGTTTCAATCAGTTCACTATACGGTTTTTCCATTGCCAAGGCAGTGACATAGCCCATCAAACCAATACTTGGGTTGGAATATTGACGGGCAGCGCCGACTTTGGTTTTTGCTTGCCAAGTCTGAAAATACTTGATCATATCCTGCTGCTGAACCACTTCATCGGGGAACTGCAACGGAAAACCACCTGCGTTATAGGTCCCCAGATTCAAGATCGTGGCACGATTGACCGCAGTATTTTTCAGTTCAGGGAAATATTTGGCAGGATGATCCGACAAAGACAGTTGTCCTTGTGCCTGTGCGTAGCCTGCTAAAGTCGCATTAAAGGTCTTACTAACCGAGCCAAGTTCAAATAAAGTACTGTTGCTGACCGCTTGCTGGTTTTGCTTTGAAGCAAGCCCATAATTCACGAAATAATGTTGACCATTCAAGGTCACAGCAACGGCCATACCTGGAATTTTATATTGTGCCAATAAAGGCTTAAATTGCTGATCAACAATGGTTTGAACTTGTTGCTCGGTCAAATTTCCAGCCCAAAGCGCTGAACTGCAGGACAACAGTCCTGTAAGTACAAATAGTTTTTTTAAAGTCATAGAAAAGGCTTTCGGTTGATTCATTATCTGTATCACTTGGAGTTAAAATTTAATTGGTATGCAGTTTAAGTAGCTTGGCTTTCGGTCCATCTTCGATCACCCAGATTGAACCATCTTGGGCTTGATGTAGGCCACGAATTCGTTGTTTCATCTCAAGTCGTTGAACTTCTTGAACTGGTTTAGCAGCTAAATCCACCACCACAATTGCTTGAGAGGATAAACCACCAATCAATGCTTTGTGTTGCCACAGGGGAAACTGCTGAGCTGAATAAATGATTAAGCTAGACGGTGAGATCACAGGTGTCCAATCGATTTCAGGGGCTTTAAATTCTGGACGGGTATCATGATCAGGAATCGGCAACCCTGAATAATGGTCGCCATTCGAAACCGTTGGATAGCCATAGTTTTCCCCTTTCACAATACGGTTTAATTCATCACCACCTTTAGGGCCCATTTCAACCACCCACAATTGTCCTTGCTGGTCGAAAGCCATGCCCAATGGATTACGATGACCCAGTGACCAAATCTCTGCAGTGACACCGCCTTTTTGCTGAAACGGGTTGCCCTCAGCAGGCGTACCATCAGCATTTAAACGTAAAATCTTGCCTAAATTACTGTTTAAATCTTGGGCGGGATCAAACTTCTGGCGCTCCCCCGAACTGACCCAAAGTTTGCCATCGGGACCAAACTGCATACGATGACCATAATGACCTTGCCCTGACACTTTCGGCACTTGTTGCCAAATGGTTTTTAAATCCGTGAGCTTGGGGTGTTTAGGATCAGATAAATCCAGTTTTGCATGTGCAATCTCGGCCCCATAACCACCCTGACCTTTGCTGGCATAGCTTAAATATAATTCATGATTTTGCTGAAAATCAGGATGCAAAATCACATCACCTAAGCCTCCTTGCCCACCATAACTGACGGTTGGAACACCAACGACATTGGTACTGCTCTTGGTTTGGGGATCAAATAATTTTAATTGCCCTTTACGCTCAATAATCAGTAAACGCTGATCGGACAAACTCGCAATCGCCCATGGCTCATCAAATTCAGCGACGCTCTCAATCTGATACTTTTGTGCAATGCGCTGGCTTGACGCCTGTTGTGCTGTATTCTGTTCTGGCGTTTTAGAATTGCTTTCGTTGGCACCACACGCAGCCAGCAATAAAATGCCGCTATAGAGCCAAGGTGTCATCCACAGTTTATTCATGGCTTATCTCCCTCTTTTATCCTTTATCTTAGGGAACATCAGCAATAAAAAAACTGCAAAAGTGTTGTTTTTATGATCATCATGTCTTATTGATTTGCTAGCCGCGATTAACGTATCCAACGCACAATATAATCTTCAATTTGTTCTTCATCGATTTCAGCTTCTGAAATACAACGCCCTGCAGCGGACTTCTTAGCCTTGATCACACTTTGCCGTGAACCAGTATTCAGGTAATGCCATGAAGGTAAATTCTTACCTTCACTTAATCGACGGTACGCACAGCTGGATGGTAACCAAGAAATGGTGCTGAGTCGTTCAGGCGTCAGCTGGATACAATCTGGCACTTGCTGCTGACGATTGGGATAATCTGAACAACGCGCAGTTTTACAGTCCAGTAATTTGCATGCCACTTTGGTATAGGCCACTTCTGCTGTTTCTTCATCCTCAAGTTTAACCAGACAGCATAAACCACAACCATCACACAATGCTTCCCACTCCGCATTGCTGAGCTGATCCAGCGGATAGTGTTTCCAAAAGTTGGGGCGCAGTTCGACGGACATACCAGAGCGTTCAGTTTTAAACAGAGCTTTCTATTATAGCATTCATCTTTGCTTTGCTGACTTTACTCTTTTAATTGGTTTAACACTTCTTTAAGTATTAAACATTTAAACCACATAAACACCACATTTTGTGCAAAAAACACGCGCTATAGTGAAAAAAGAATGAAAAAATAGGAGGACACAACATGTTCCGTTGGGCCATTATTTTTGCCGTCATTGCACTCATTGCCAGTTTATTAGGTTTTGGTGGTGTTGCAGGTTTATCCAAAGACTTTGCCGTTATTTTACTTGTAGTTGCCGCTATTTTAGCAATCGTTGGTTTCCTATCCAGAGGCAAAGTTTAGTTCTGTATTCATCTCGCTCATACTCAAAAAGAAGAATCCCTGATTCTTCTTTTTTTATGGCTAAAAATCATGATAGACACCGCATTTCTGATTTTGTCCTATCACTCATTTTACTTTTTTATGCTTTAATCAAGGCAGTCTAAAAATACAGATCAGGATTAAATCATGAGCTTCTCGATTAACACACGTGAAATTGAATATACCGCGCCTGATGGTCAACGTTTAATTGGTTATTTTGCAGCGCCAGCAATTGATACACCTGTTGCAGGTGTGATTGTTGCACCTGAATGGTGGGGCCGTAATGAATATACCGAGCAACGCGCGCGCGAGCTGGCGGCACATGGTTTTGCTGCGCTCGCGATTGATATGTATGGTGATAAAAAAGTGACCACAGCCGTGCCTCAAGCATCGGAATGGATGAACCAAACCTTTGAACAGCCAGATACCATTGTTGACCGTGCTCGAGCAGGCTTAAATGCTTTAGCGGCTCAAGTAGAAGTGAATGCTGACAAATTGGCAGCGGTTGGTTTCTGCTATGGCGGTAAAGTGGTGCTAGATTTGGCGCGTTCAGGTGCAGATATCAAAGCCGTTGCCACGTTCCATGCGATATTAAGTCCGAAAGCTCCTGCTGAGAAAGGCAAAGTCAAAGCCGAGATTTTAGTCCTACATGGCGAACTGGACAGCATGGTCACTTTGGACAATGTCGCCAGCTTCCGTCAGGAAATGCATGACGCTGCCGTGGATCATGAGGTGATTATTTTTGAAGATGCCAAACATGGTTTTAGTAATCCGCTCGCAGACGAGCGTGCTAAAGCCAATAATGTTGACTTAGGCTATAACGTCGAAGCAGAGCGTCAAAGTCTTGAGGCGATGTATGAGCTGTTAGATAAACATTTAAAGTGATTTGAAAAGACGATCTCTCAAAACCCCATCAACACGGAATTGAGCGACGATATCGTTTGTTTAAATCCTAGAAAATTTCTACTCGTGCAAGGTGACATGAATGTCGCCTTTGCAAAAGCCAATCTTGATCAGCATTTAATCACGAATTTGTTTGTATACATCAACTCCTCTGCCTATTTCCGCTATACTACGGCTCTGCTTTTTACTGTTCTGATTCATGCCTGATTTCTCATTTTCTGATGCACTCCTGACATGGTTCGACCAACACGGTCGCCACGACCTACCATGGCAAGTAGCCGATGATCCCTACAAAGTGTGGGTCTCAGAGATCATGTTGCAACAGACTCAAGTCAAAACTGTACTGCAATATTTCGACCGTTTTATTAAACGCTTCCCGAGTGTTGAAACCCTGGGAAAAGCCAGTTGGGATGATGTCGCACCTTATTGGGCAGGTCTTGGCTACTACGCCCGTGCACGCAATCTGCATAAAGCAGCAGGTATTGTCAGTCAACAAGGGAAATTTCCAGAAACACTCGAACAATGGATTGAGCTGCCAGGCATTGGTCGCTCCACCGCTGGTGCGCTCATGTCGCTCGGCTTACGTCAATATGGCGTAATTATGGACGGCAACGTGAAACGTGTATTGGCTCGTTTCCTCGCCATTGAAGATGATCTATCCAAACCTCAACATGAACGAACACTCTGGCAAATTGCGGAAGCTCTTTGCCCAGAAGAGCGCAATCATGATTACACCCAAGCAATCATGGATTTAGGCGCAACAGTCTGTACCCCGAAAAAGCCACTGTGTTTATACTGTCCAATGCAGCAACACTGTCAGGCCTATCAACAAGGACTAGAACAGGAACTACCGTTTAAAAAGGCCAAGAAGCCCATCCCCGTCAGAACCGCGAATGTGCTCCTGATTCAGTCAGGTGATGAATGGCTGTGGCAACAACGTGAAGCACATGGGCTTTGGGGGGGACTGTATTGCCTCCCGATCATCGAGCAAGCAACCGAATTACAACAGATTGAACAGCACTTTAAACTACAAGCTCAAGTATCATCTTTGCAGATTAGCCATAGCTTTACTCACTTTACTTGGTTGCTGCATGAAAAGTTGTTCCACGTGGAACACGATCAAAAAGAACAACTCAGCATCGAATTAAATGGCATATGGTTCAGTCCAGAAACTGCGATTGCCAAAGGCATTCCAACAGCCATGAAAAAATTGATCACAGCCAAACAAAAGGCTTAACCCCTTCAATGCTGTAGTTCAAAACGCAAGGAGTTTGTGTGCGTCATTCGATTTCCTATACGGTTCTAGGTGTGCTGATGGTTTTACTATCAGCATGTGCCACCACCCCAAAGAAGCCTACCCCCTTACCCAATGCTCAGGTGAACAAGCTCAAGAGCATGCGTTTAGACAGCCGCCTGCCTGTGCCTGTCAAAGGTGTGAGTCGAAATGAATTACGGGATACTTGGGGCGCGGCACGGAGTCAGGGCCGCAGTCATGAGGGAATCGATATCATGGCAGAGCGCGGTACGAAAGTGTATAGTGCGACCGAAGGCTTAGTTGCTGATTTACGTAATAATAATTTAGGTGGCAAGGTAATCTGGATCATGGGTCCAGCAGGCTCTTGGCACTATTATGCGCATCTGGATGGACATAAACGTGGTCTCAATGTTGGCGACTATGTCCGTAAAGGTGATCTGATCGGTTACGTGGGCAATACCGGTAACGCCCGCTATACCGCTCCGCATTTACACTATGGAATTTATTTAAATGGCAAAGGGCGTGGTGCAGTCAACCCATACCCATATTTACGTTAGGAACACACAATGTCAGAAGCATTGATTGAACGTCTGGTTGAATTTGCAGAGTCTGGAAATCAGCAAAAAATCATCCTGAATGGCACCAGCTATCAGGGTTGGATTATGGAAATTACTGAAGAAGCCTTGCTGATCAGTACCGGCTTTGCCGATAAATCAGGTAAAGACTTTTGGCTTAAATTTGCTGATTTAACCGATGCAGAATTGTATTATTGGGATACTCGCCCAAATGAATGGGTGGTATTCCAACTTTAAATGATACTGTTCAAATAACAACAAGGAGCATCAAATATGTCAACTCAACGCTGTGGCTGGTGCTCCGATGATCCCCTCTATATTGCCTACCATGATCAGGAATGGGGCAAGCCGCAACATGATGAAACCCATTTGTTTGAGATGCTCTGTCTGGAAGGACAACAAGCGGGGCTTTCTTGGATTACGGTACTGAAAAAACGTGAACACTACCGCTCACATTTCTTTCAACATTCCATTGCAGACGTCGCAGCACTCAGCGATGATCAACTCGAACTCAAACTCAGTGATGCAGGTTTAATCCGTCATATCGGCAAACTCAAAGCTATTCGCGACAATGCCATTGCTTGGCTCAAACTGAAAGATGAAGTCGAAGATGTCCCTGCTTGGTTATGGAGTTTCGTCGATCATCAAACTGAAAATAATGATGTGGCGAATTACCGCGAAGCACCTGCACAAACTGAACTTAGCCAAAAACTGTCCAAAACTTTAAAAAAACGTGGCTTTAAATTCGTGGGCCCGACCACCTGTTATGCCTTTATGCAGGCGGTTGGTATGGTCAATGATCATGAAAATCATTGCCAATTTAAATAACAAATCATCATCGATTTTCCTTGAATGGGAGTTCCAATGAGCAATAATCAAATTCGTGCTTATGCTGCAATGCAAGCAGGTGAGCAAGTGGTGCCGTACCAATTTGATGCGGGAGAATTACAAGCCCATCAGGTTGAAGTCAAAGTTGAATATTGTGGCTTATGCCATTCTGATCTGTCGGTAATTAATAATGAATGGCAATCATCGGTTTACCCTGCGGTGGCTGGACATGAAATCATTGGGACCATCATTGCACTAGGATCAGAAGCCAAAGGGTTGAAGCTCGGTCAACGAGTAGGAATAGGTTGGACCGCTGAGACCTGCCAAGCCTGTGATCCCTGTATCGGTGGCAATCAGGTGCTCTGTACTGGCGAAAGAACTGCCACCATCGTTGGGCATGCTGGTGGTTTTGCCGACAAAGTTCGTGCAGGTTGGCAATGGGTCATTCCCCTACCAGACGATTTAGACCCTGAAAGTGCTGGCCCACTACTGTGTGGTGGTATTACCGTCTTTGATCCTTTGCTCAAGCACAAGATTCAAGCCACGCATCATGTCGGTGTGATTGGAATCGGTGGTCTCGGTCATATGGCGATTAAATTACTGAAAGCATGGGGCTGTGAAATCACTGCCTTTAGTTCTAATCCAGATAAAACGGAAGAGCTGAAAGCCATGGGCGCCGACCACGTGGTCAATAGCCGTGATGCTCAAGCGATCAAGGCACAACGAGGTAAGTTTGATTTATTGCTCAGTACTGTCAATGTGACGTTGAACTGGCAAGCCTATCTAAATACCCTTGCACCGAATGGTAGCCTGCATTTCTTGGGGATTACTTTAGAACCCATTCCTGTTGCCGTCGGGGCAATCATGAGTGGCGCCAAATCGGTGACTGCGTCGCCTACAGGTTCACCTTTGGCGCTACGCCAACTGCTGCAATTTGCCGCACGTAAAAACATTGCGCCACAGATTGAGCTATTTTCGATGTCGCAACTGAATGAAGCGATTGAACGTCTGCATTCAGGCCAAGCGCGTTATCGTATTGTGCTCAAAGCCGATTTCGATTAATTCAGGCTTGTTCTGACCCAATCCGCCAACTGTTGAATCGCTTGGCGGATTTCTGCTGTTAAGGCATGGCCCGCATTTAAGCGGATAAAATGCTGATAACGACGGTCTTCACCAAACACTTCACCCGGCACAATGTTTATCCCCTGTGCTTGCGCCAAATAATACAGTTCCAAACCCGTGATACTTTCTGGAAGCTGCATCCATAAAGCATAGCCACCTTGTGACTGGCTCAGCGCAATCGGAATGCCATGAAAACGCTCTAAAATGTACGCTCGGTACTGCTCTACTTGCTGCATTAACTTGGGTCTGAGTCGGTCTAAATGCTCCCGATAACCACGACTATAAATAAAGTCGGCTAAACCTAACTGTAACGGCGTATTCACCCCCACGTTATTGGCCAGCAACTGTGGACGTAAGTGTTGCAACTGTCTCCCTAAACAGAACCACCCGACCCGATAGGCGGTTGATAATGATTTAGAGACCGAACCACACCAGATCACATAACCGTCCTGATCCCAATAACGAATCGGCATAGGTCGTTCCTTTTGGAAACTGCATTCGCCATAAATATCATCTTCCAAGATAAAGCATTGATATTTTTGTGCCAGTAGCGCGATCTGCTGTTTCTGTTCATTGCTAAGACAATAACCCAAAGGGTTCTGGAAATTGGCGGTGAGCAAACACAGTTTGGCATTGCCCTGCTGCATGAAAAATTCTAAACGTTCTAGATCAACACCACGATGATCCGCTGGGATTTCGATAATGTTGCGCTTGAGGCTGGCCAGCATTTGCAACTGACCATTAAAGGTCGGGGTTGGAATTAAAATACTATCGCCTTCTTTGCTAATCTGTTGGATTAACAGGGATAAAGCTGGCATACAGCCATTGCTAATAAAAATATCCTCTGTCGCAACATAAATTCCATCTTCACGCCAATGGTCTGACAACGCTTGGCGTAAATGCTGATGCCCCTGCTTATTACAATATAAAAAATCTTCGGGCTGACAATGCTTGAGCGCGCGTTGTAAAGAGCGACGCAACCCATCCACAGGAATCAAATGCGGAGACAATTGAATCGCCCCCAAAGGGGTTAAATTGTGTTGAATTGAGGCGGTCTGAATCTGGTTTTGCAAGTCTAAATTTGAAACTTGCCTCGCCTTAGATTCAAAACTGGGACTGTCAGGTACGGCACTTTGATATTGTCTCGAATTGACAAAATAGCCCGATTTGGCTTTTACATAAATCAACCCTTTGGCTTCTAGTAGTTCGTAACACTGTTGCGCTGTACTCAGGCTAATACTTTGCTGACGTGCAAATTCCCTTAAAGAACTTAACTTCTGTTGTGGCTGTAACTCATGCTGGTAAATTTTATGCGCCAGCTGTTCTGCTAAACGTTGATATTGGAAGGTCATCTCTGTACTGCTTTTTTATAAATTTCTGTATCTGTATTGGTTTATACAACACCGTTAAGCTATAAAAATCAACAGCCAAAGGATAAGACCATGAAAAGTAATATCTTATTTATATTAAGCGCCGTTTTATTTACAGGCTGCAATCTCACTGATCAAGCCACCCATCAACAACAGCAAGTGTGTAAATCACTTTCTCAGGGCTATCTGCAAATTCAAAACCAACCGACCTATGAATTATGGAAAATGGAAAAAAGTGACGCCCCCGAGCAGACTCGCATTATCAAACTGACCTATAAGAAACCCAATGAAAATGGTTTGATACTCTCAAGCAACTTTCTGCCAACAGTCGAACTTGAATGCAAGCTACAGCAGCAACATATTGTTGTGTCAGTGATACAAAAAACAGGGCCATCAATTCCGGTGCTGAATGTACAACTGCAAAATGATGCTATTGGCAAACCGAGAAGCCCTGGCTTAGTTGCTCAGTCAAAAACTCAATAAATAAACGGACACGTTTCGGCAAGTGCTCTTGTTGATAATAAACAGCATGGATGCTTTGATAAGAATGTTCGATTTGATCTTCAAACAGCGCCTCAAGACGACCTTCTCGAATGTCCTGCCAAATTTCAAATTCAGATAACCGAGCAATACCCTGCCCACGTAAACACAGTTGTCGGACCGTTTCACCACTTGACGCTCTCACTTTGGGTTGTGCTTGAAAATACTCTCCCTCAATTTTAATCGGCCAAGTGTTGATGTAGGTTGGACGGGTAAAACCAATCACATCATGTTCAGGCAATGCTTGAGGCTGTAAAGGCGTGCCCTTGCGTTTTAGATATTCAGGACTGGCAACAATATAGATACGACTTTTACACACCAATTTGGCGTGTAAGCTGGAATCATGTAATTCACCAAAACGAAACGCCACATCGGTTTTATGTTCCAGTAAATCAATCACCAAATCATTACTATTCAACTCGATTTCAATATTGGGATAACACTGCCGAAACTGATGTACCAATGGCGTAATCACATGCAAAATAAAAGGTGTGGCTGAGTCAATCCGAATCACTCCCGAAGTATCCTGATCTGATTTTTGTAAAGCTTCTTCGGCGGCATTCAAATCACTCAGGATTTTACGGGCCTGTTGTAAAAACTGCTGGCCTTCTTGAGTGAGCTTTAATTTTCGCGTGGTCCGTTCTAATAAGGTCACTTCGAGCTTGGATTCTAAACGGCTGAGCGAGCGACTCAGCCCAGATGCCGTCTGTCCCAGTCGTTCAGCAGCGGCAATAAATGAACCTGTATCGACGATGGTCATAAAAGCAAGCAGTTCTTCTACCGTAGATTTCATTGCCACCCTCTCAATTATTGATATTTAGTCAACTGTATTTTGCAAATTCATCTATTTTTTAGCAACAATAATCATTGCAAAATTGCACCCATCAACAGAAAACGCTCAATCGAGCAACACAAGATTAGGTAAAAAATATGCGTATTCCACAATTTGGCTTAGGTACTTTCCGTCTTAAAGATCAAGCAGTCATTGACTCAGTTAAAACCGCCCTTGATGTGGGTTATCGTGCCATCGATACGGCACAGGTTTATGAGAATGAAGCGGCAGTTGGCCAAGCCATTGCTGAAAGCGGCGTTGCGCGCCAAGATTTATTCCTCACCACAAAAATCTGGGTCGATAACTTTGCTGAAGATAAATTCATTCCCAGCTTAAAAGACAGTCTGCAAAAACTACGTACCGATGCCGTTGATCTCACTTTAATTCACTGGCCTGCTCCAGCACTGGGTGTCTCCATCCCAAGCGTGATGCAATTGTTATTAGAGGCAAAACAACAGGGTTTGACGAAACAAATCGGGATTTCAAACTTTAATATCGCCTTGACCCAGCAAGCGATTGACAGCATTGGTGTCGAACACATTGCCACCAACCAGATTGAACTCAGCCCATATTTACAGAACCGTAATTTGGTGAACTATTTACGTGAACAAAATATTGATGTGACTTCATACATGACCTTGGCTTATGGCAAAGTACTGCAGGACCCAACCTTAGTTGAGATCGCTGCACAGCATCAAGCAACCACCGCACAAGTCGCTTTGGCTTGGGCCTTACAAAATGGTTTTGCTGTGATTCCATCATCAACCAAACGTGAAAACCTGATCAGCAACTTAAAAGCACAAGACCTAACTTTAAGTGCAGAGGAAATGCAGTTGATCGCTCAACTTGAACGTAATGGTCGAGAAGTGAGTCCTGAACCATTTGCGCCTGAATGGGACAAATAATATGAGCAGCCGCATCAACCTTCCTTTGCTGGCACTGGCGATTGGTGCATTTGCAATTGGAACAACAGAGTTCTCTCCAATGGGGCTGTTGCCCAATATTGCCAATGACCTTGGGGTATCGATTCCAAGTGCAGGCATGTTGATTACAGGTTATGCACTGGGTGTAATGCTCGGTGCACCGATCATGACCCTGTGGTTTGGTGGCTTTGCCCGTCGTAATGCCCTGATTCTACTCATGGCAATCTTCACCATCGGTAATCTGATCGCAGCCTTTGCACCCAATTACATGAGCTTAATGGGTGCTCGATTAATTACCAGCTTAAACCACGGTGCCTTCTTCGGGATTGGCTCGGTGGTGGCGGCCAGTGTTGTTCCAGCAAATAAACAGGCCAGTGCGGTGGCCACCATGTTTATGGGCCTCACCATCGCCAATATTGGTGGTGTACCACTGGCAACATGGGTGGGGCAAAACATTGGTTGGAGAATGTCTTTCCTCGCGATTTCAGCCCTCGGTGTCATCACCATGCTGTCACTTTGGAAGGCCCTTCCGGTCGGCTCTGTTGGACAAAAGCCAAATGTAAAAATGGAGTTAAGTGTTCTTACTCGTCTCCCCGTGGTATTGGCATTGCTCACAACCGTATTTGGTGCCTCAGCGATGTTTACCTTGTACACCTATATCGCACCAAGTCTGGTTGAGTTTACCCATGCCTCACCGACCTTTATCACTATGATGCTGGTCTTGATCGGAATTGGTTTTTCAATCGGGAACCATTTCGGTGGGAAGTTTGCAGACTTATCAATTGATAAAACCTTGATTGGCTTCTTGGTACTACTGATCGCGTTGATGGTCATCTTCCCAATCCTTGCTCAAAGCCAATTGGGTGCAGCAATCGGTTTGGTGATCTGGGGCGCAGCAGCCTTTGCCATTGTTCCGCCATTACAAATGCGCGTGATGTCGGTTGCACATGAAGCCTCAGGTCTTGCTTCTTCAGTGAATATTGGTGCCTTTAACTTAGGCAATGCCATTGGAGCTGCAGCAGGCGGTGCAGTCTTAAGCCTCGGCTTAAACTATGCGGCAGTCTCTATGATCGGAGCAGTATTAGCAGGTATCGGCTTAATTCTCGTATTCATTCAAATGAAACTTGTATCAAAAGCAAATCCACAGCTAAAACAGTGCCCTCAAGCTTAAGCACAAATAAAAAAGCCTGATTTCAATCAGGCTTTTTTATTATTTCAGTACATCAGGCAATTTCGGCTGTGCATATAAAGGATTATTCACTTCCTTTTTCATTTTCATCAGCATTTGATAAGGTTGTTGCTGCACAAACATATTCACAAAGCTCAATGGAATTGAACCGGCTGGATCAGCATAGCCACTGGTGGTCACTTTGACTTTATTATTGGCTAATTTCTGAAAGGTCCATTCCCCTGCGTATTTGCTTAAACGCACCACATCAGGCTGCTCAGGGTAGTTATTTTGAATGGCATTATTTTTAATATTAATGCTGCCATCGGCATTCTTAGTCATTTTGCCTTTAATCACCACATCACGGTCTTTTAAAGGGAAAGGAAAATCCAGTACCATATATAGGGTAAATTCACCTTTTTTATCATCCCGAGACAGCATTTGTGCCTTGCCCACATACGGCACCCATTGCGGTGTACGTTCTACATCCAGTACCACTGCCACAGCGCGCTCTAAGGGTACGTCAAATGTGGTTTCAGCTTTATATTGGATAATCGGATTGTTTTCTGTTTGGTACGTCCAAACCTTAATATTATTCCGATGCAAACTGAGTTTGGCTGTATCTGTTGCTGCAGTCACCGCAAAGCTGCTGAGACTGAGCAGTGTAGCAAGAACAATATGTTTTTTATTCATGTCATGCTCAATTGTTGTAATCAGGGCGAGAGCTTGTTTCACTCCTTTCGGAAAGAAAGCTCAACAAGCTCTTTTATAGTACAAAAAAGGAACGTTTTAAACATCAATCTCGTTAAAGCCTAAAACATCTTTCATATCATATTTACGTGCTTCACGGCCAACCACCCACGCTGCTGCACGGACTGCACCTGAAGCAAAGTTCATACGGTTGGTGGCTTTGTGCGTGACTTCAACACGCTCACCCTCACCAATAAACATCACTGTATGTTCACCGACAATATCGCCACCACGAATGGTTTCAAAACCAATGGTTTGACGATCACGAGGGCCGGTATAACCTTCACGGCCATACACCGCCACTTCTTTTAAATTACGGCCTAAAGTATCGGCAATCGCCTCGCCCATCATAAATGCCGTACCAGAAGGCGCATCGACTTTATGGCGATGGTGCGCTTCAATGATTTCGATATCCACCGTATCGCCAAACACTTTCGCTGCGAGTTCCAGTAATTTAATCGACACATTGACGCCCACTGAATAATTAGCAGCATAGACGACTGGGGTCTGGGTTGCCGTCTCATCCAAAAATGCCTTTTGTTCATCCGACATTCCTGTGGTGCCAATTACCATGGCCACACCTGCTTCACGGCATAGCTTCAAATGCTGTTCCGTTGCAACCGGTGCCGTGAAATCAATCACCACATCACAGTCTTTTAAGACTTCACTCAAACTTCCCACGATCTTGACACCGATGTTGCCAATGCCTGCAAGTTCCCCTGCATCTGCACCCACCAAGCTGCTTTCAGGACGCTCAACAGCGGCTGCCAGTTGGTAGCCTGCTTGTTGTACCGCTTGAATCAGAATACGCCCCATGCGTCCGCCTGCACCCAAGATTCCAATGCGTGGAGAAGATGACATAATTTTTCCCAGTCTTTTATTTAAACAATTCAGCTACTATAGCAAAACTCTGTGTTTGTAAAAAAGTTAAAATAAGGCATTTAAGAAAATTGAAATTTAAGGCACACGATGTCAGTCAAACCTTATAACGCATTTGAAATAGATAAACTGGTTAAATATTATCGAAATATTCCCAATTTCCCCAAGACTTATCAGGAACTCTATTTAGACGATGCTGCAATGATGGCAAGTCTATACATAGACCCGATCTCCAACTTAGAAGATTTGTTTCGTCATATTTTCGTTTTTTCAAAATATAAAAAATCAGTCGATATCAAACAGGCACAAACAATTGGCGGAGTTGATCAATTCGACATACAAGAAATAGCTTATTTTATCAGCGACATTTTAGTCCATGAAAAATACCATACTGGACTCTTCGGCTCTATGATTATCAATGGTGTGATTGAAAATATGATCTGTCGTTTAGAAACGCTCTTACAAGATGAAAAGGTACTACATCCCCCACAAAAATCTTGGTGGAAATTTTGGCGTTAATCTATTGCCTTATCCAATAAAAAAACCTGCCGCAGCAGGTTTTTTTATTGATGTCTAATTAGTCAAATAGACGATCAAAGAACGATTTTTTCTTTGGCGATGCAGCATGGCCATCACCATCAAATGAAGCTTGTAATTCTTTCAATAATTCACGTTGGCGACTGTTTAAATTCACAGGGGTTTCGACCACGATACGGCACAATAGATCGCCAACCATGCTGCTACGTACAGGACGAACGCCTTTGCCGCGTAAGCGGAATAATTTACCCGTTTGCGTTCCTTCTGGAATTTTTAAGCTGACACGGCCATCAAGGGTCGGAATTTCAATTTCCTTCCCTAAAGCTGCATCTGCAATGCTGACAGGCACATCCATATACAGATCTGCACCATCACGTTGGAAGACTTCGTGTTCACGAACCACCACTTCAACGTATAAGTCACCCGCTTGACCATCACGAATCGCTTCACCTTTACCAGTTAAGCGTACGCGGTCACCATTGTCCACGCCTGCAGGAATGGTGACTTCAAGGGTTTGCTGACGATCTGCAACACCTGAACCATGGCAGCTGCTACATGGATTCTTGATGATTTTACCTTGACCACGACAGGTACTACAGGTTTGCTGAACTGAGAAGAAACCTTGTTGCATACGCACTTGACCCGCACCATGACAGGTACGACAGGTTTCAACATCGTTCGGATTTTTAGATCCTTTGCCATCACAGGTTTCACATGGCGCTGGCGCAGTAAAGGTAATGGTTTTTTTCACACCTTTGACCGCTTCTTCAAGCGTCAGTTCCATCACATAACGGAGGTCTGAACCACGGCGTTGACGTTGTTGCTGACGGCCACCGCCACCAAATGCACCACCAAAAATATCGCCAAACTGACTGAAAATGTCTTCTGCGCTAAAACCACCGAAACCACCACCTGCGCCACCGAAGCCACCTTCAAAGGCACTGTGCCCAGCGCGGTCATACATGCTGCGCTTTTCTTCATCAGAAAGCACTTCATAAGCTTCTGCCGCTTCTTTGAACTTTTCTTCTGCTTCAGCGTTGTCCGGGTTACGGTCTGGATGATACTTCATCGCCAACTTACGATAGGCTTTTTTGATCTCATCATCACTTGCGGTTTTCGAAACGCCTAAAACCTCATAATAATCACGTTTAGCCATGGTTGGCGATGCTCCTCACGGAATTTATTTAAATCTAAAAAAACAAATAGGCTCTGCTGACTTCGGTAATAAAAAAGTCAACAGAGCCTTAATAGGGGCTGTACGATAAATTTACAAGGGTTATTGCAATAAAAAAGCCATAAATTTAAAAAACGGCTTTATTCTTAAAGTACTTGGCAATCCCTTTTAACCATGCATTTAATAAGAACAACCATGCAATTGAACTAAACACCACCCCAGCAACCGTCATCGCGGTGACCCAGAGTGCGCTGTTCCAAGCAAAAAAGAACAGGGGAATAAACCATAGCGCTGCGAAGAAAGCCATCAATAAAAATAACAGCACATTACGCATAATCCAGAGTGCATGCGCATGTATCCATACTTCGGCATTATCCACAATCGCAACTTTTTTTGCTAATAGGTATGCAAACACCGCAAACACTATTGTAAATAATGCAAGAAACATGAACACATAAGAAATCGCCACGTAGCGGCGATGCTGCTCAATATTGTCTTGCCCCATGCTTTATATCACCTCATTCACAGCATCGTGCAAAATTTGTCATGCTATGAAATTCAATTATTTTTTGGTCTTAAAATATAGGTGCTACTATATTGAAATTTTCAATGTTTCGCACCTTTATTCACAAAATAATTACGATAGTTGTGTTGTTTTTTTAACCTTAAACCATGCCGCATAAAGCGCAGGCAGGAAAAATAGGGTTAATAAGGTGGCAACAATCAAGCCACCCATAATCGCAACCGCCATCGGACCAAAGAAAATACTGCGTGATAAAGGGATCATGGCCAGTACTGCCGCCAGTGCTGTTAACACGATCGGACGGAAACGGCGCATGGTTGCACCTATCACGGCCTCCCACGGTTCATGCCCCGCCTGAATGTCCTGTTCAATCTGGTCAATCAAAATCAGCGAGTTACGCATGATCATCCCTGACAGGGCAATGGTGCCCAACATGGCGACGAAACCAAAGGGTTTATTGAACAGCAACAGGAATGCCACCACACCAATCAAACCTAAGGGTGCAGTGAGCAAGACAATGGTTGCCCGCGACATACTGCGCAATTGAATCATCAATAAAGTCATCACCACAGCCAAGAATAATGGCATACCTGCATTGACTGAATTCTGCCCTTTCGCTGACTCCTCAACCGTCCCCCCAACTTCAAGCAAATAACCACTTGGCAAGTCTGCACGAAGCGTCTGCATTTGATCTGCTAACTGCTGAACCACGGTTGCAGGTTGTAAATGCGTGCGAATATCGGCACGAACGGTAATGGTTGGCAAACGATTACGATGCCAAATCAGACCTTCTTCAAAGCGGGATTCAATATTGGCAATTTGCGCCAACGGAACTGTTGTGCCTTTACTGGTTGGCACCGCCAAACTCGCTAAAGATGCGACTTCAACACGTTCCGATTTATCACCACGCAAACGGATTTCAATCAACTCCCGTTTTTCGCGATATTGATTCATCACCGCCCCCGTTACCGAAGCATTGAGGAAGTTGGCTAAATCGACACTGGACACACCCATTTGACGCGCACGGTCTTGGTCAATTTCGATCGCAATGATTTTGCTCGGCTCACCCCAATCCAAATGGACATTGGTGGTATTTGGGTCTTCACTCAGGACTTTGGCCACTTTCTGAGCCCATTGACGTACAGTGCCGAGGTCTTCACCCGAGATACGATACTGCAATGGATAACCCACCGGTGGACCATTTTCCAATAACGACACCCTTGTCCGCACTTGCGGCAATAATTGCTTGATCTGCTTATCCAGAGAACGGCGGATTTCATCCCGATCATCTAGGGAGGAAGCCAACACCACAAACTGGGCAAAGCTGGCCTGAGGTAATTGCTGATCGAGTGGTAAATAAAAACGTGGTGAGCCTGTACCGACATAGGCCACATAGTTATCAATGCCCTTTTGCGTAGACAGGAACTGCTCTACTTTATGCACCGCTTGTTCAGTTGCGGTCAGAGATGCACCCTCTTCCAGCTTTAAGTCCACCAAAATTTCTGCACGATTCGATGGCGGGAAGAATTGTTGCGGCACCAGTTTAAACATCGCCACCGACAACACAAAGATGCCTACGGTTACTGCAATCACGGTTTTGCGATAGGTAATACAGACTTCTACCACATGACGGAAAGATTGATAAAACTTGGATTGATAGGGGTCATGATGCTGAGCATGCGCTTCCACCACAGGCGCAGGTTGCTTGCGCAATCTTGCCCAAAGACGGACATACCATGCCGCTTGTTGCTGCTGTTTGGTGAAATCGGGCAAGAGTTTTTCACCCAAATACGGCACAAACAACACCGCTGCGATCCATGACACGATCAGCGCAATGGTCACTACTTGGAAAATAGAACGGGTGTATTCACCTGTCCCTGATTGAGCGGTGGCAATCGGCAAAAATCCGGCGGCGGTAATGAGAGTCCCTGTCAACATCGGGAAAGCCGTAGTTTGCCACGCAAAGCCTGCGGCTTTTAATCGACTATAGCCCTGCTCCATTTTAATCGCCATCATTTCCACGGCGATAATGGCATCATCGACCAGCAACCCTAAGGCCAGAATCAATGCCCCCAAGGAAATCTTATGCAGCCCTACATCAAACAGATTCATGCCTGCAAAAGTCATCGCCAATACCAGTGGAATAGACAGCGCCACCACCAAACCAGTACGGAAACCCAGCGAGAAGAAGCTGACCAATAACACAATGATCACGGCTTCGGCCAAGACTTTTAAGAACTCTTGAATACTGCGTTGTACCGCAACCGGCTGATCCGAAACTTTTTGCAGTTTCATGCCCAAGGGTAAGGTTTTTTGTAGACGATTAAATTCGGTTTCCAGATTTTTACCCAGCGCAATGATGTCACCACCTTTGCGCATCGAGACCGCAATCCCGATCCCGTTCTCCCCCATAAAGCGCATACGGGGTTGCGCCGGTTCACTAAAGCCACGATAAACATCTGCAACATCGCCCAGTTGAATGGTTTTATCACCGACCAGCAATGGCATCTTTTTCAGGTCTTCGACACTATGCAAATGCCCACTGACACGGATTTGAATACGGTCCGTACCGGTTTCAAAGAACCCCGCACCGGCCATGTCATTTTGCTTTTGAATCGCTTCCTGAATGGCTGTAACTGGTACACCCAGTTGTACCGCTTTGGTATTTGATAATTCAATCCAGATTTTCTGATCTTGCAGACCCACCAGATTGACCTTGTTGACATCTTTGACCCGTTGCAACTGCAGTTGCAAACGATCGGCATATTCTTTCATCACCGCATAGTCAAAGTCTTTGCCTGTCAGCACATAGATATTGCCAAAGGTGTCCCCAAACTCATCATTGAAAAAAGGCCCTTGTACGCCACTCGGCAACTGCGAGCGGATATCATTGACCTTCTTGCGCACGTTGTACCAAACGTCAGGAATAGCACTTGACGGCAAACTGTCTTTCGCGACAAAGGTCACCAAAGACTCACCCGGCCGTGAATAGGCCATGATGCGGTCATACTGCCCCGTGGTCATCAATTCTTTTTCAATTCGATCCGTCACCAGTGTTGAGACTTCTTTGGCGGTTGCGCCAGGCCAATAGGTCTGTACCACCATCACTTTAAAGGTAAATGGCGGATCTTCACTTTGCGACAATTTGGAATAGGACATGATGCCCACGATGCCGAGCAACAGCATAAAATAAAGGATAATGCCCTTATTTTTGAGTGCCCATTCGGAAAGGTTAAATTTCATGTTTAACCTCCCGTTTTGACGGTGACATCGCGATTATCACGGTCAACTGGATGAATTTTTTGCTGGTCACGCAATAAGTGCACCCCGCCAACCACCACCCAATCCGTTGCTTTTAAACCAGATACAACTGGCACACTATCACGTCCATAACTGCCCAGAGTCACAGGGACTTTACGAATGCTTTGATTGGCATTCACCACCCAAACATAGGCTTGTTGCTCATTGGCGGTGACACTGGATAAAGGCACGCTCAAAACATTATTGTCTTGTGCCACAAAGAACACCCGTGCACTTTGCCCTAACTGGATACTGGACTGGCCTTCGAGCAAAGAGACCTTAACCGTGAAAGTACGTGATTGATCTGCTGCTGGAGAGACTTCACGGACTTTGGCAGCAAAACGTGCATCAGGTTGCGACCATAAAGTGACCCATGCCGGTTGTCCGACCTTAATGGTACTGACCGCCTGTTCAGGTACCCCGAACACCACTTCGCGCTCACCATCAATCGCCAATTGATAAGCGGCTTGTCCTGCGGCCAGCACTTGCCCAATCTCAATCTGACGTTGGGTAATCACCCCATTTTTATTGGAGATCAGCTGGTTATAACCCGTTTGATTAGAAGACACTTCATAATTAGAACGTGCTTGTTGCAGGCTTGCTTGAGCAGATTCATATTGATTCTTGACCGCATCAAATTGTGAACGGCTTACTGCATTCACAGGGAGTAATTGCTGATAACGCTGATATTCTTGAGCCGCAATTTTTGCCGCAGCCTCTGCACTCTGTAGCTGGGCCTTGGCTGCATTCATTTGCAATTGCGCATCTTTGACATCCAGTTTTGCCAGCACTTGTCCCACTTTAACCCGATCACCGACATCAACATAACGTTCAGTAATCTGTCCCCCGACCCGGAAGGCCAAAGCAGTTTGCTGTCGCGCTTGCACATCCCCTGCATAGCTTTTTTGATCGACATGATTGCGACTGGGCTGAGTTACCATGACATAGGGAATTTCCTCTGTCTTCGGCACCTCTTTTTGACAGGCGCTGAGGAGTACACTACTGACAATGAGTAACCCCAATATGATACGATTGATCTGATTCATCTCTTTGCGCTCTTATTCAAATTGATTTTTAAGGCGTGATATGAGCATTATCATAGATTGTTTATTTTTTAATTAATATACCCATGAGTACACTAATTAAAAATTAAAGCTAGAATTTTGATTTTTAAATTAATTAAAAGAGAACGGTAACGTGCAAATCAACAGTGGTCGCCCTAAAGATTTAGAAAAAAGAGCCAAGATTTTACAGGCTGCAAAATCTATTTTTTTAAAAATGGGCTATCACGCCACCAATATGAATCAGATTGCCAAAGAAGCGGGGGTGACCAAACTCACGGTGTATAACCACTTCCAAGATAAGGGCAATCTATTTATCTGTGCGATTGAAGAAAGCTGTGAAGAATCGATTCGAACCAAACAGATTGAACTGACCGCAGACGCTGATTTTAAACAGGCACTGGTGCTTATGTGTCAGCGTGCATTAAGTATTATTTATCTGCCTGAAGCGCTGAAGCTGGATTGCCTGCTGTTTGAATTGGCAGCAGAACAAAGTCCCTTAACCCAACAGTTTTTTGATGCCTCACATACCCGCATGTGTCATGTCTGGTGTGATTTTTTTGAGCAAGCCATCGCCTTTAAATTTATTCAGGCAGATGCGCCACTAAAGCAAACGGAGCTGATCATCTCGCTGATGTTGGGTATCCGTCATCAACAAGTATTACTGGGTTTAGCCCCTGTGCCCAGCGCAACTGAAATCAATCAGATGATTGAACAGGCCATCGAAATTTTTATGCTTAAATATCAACCAATAATTTAGAGAATATTCACATTTTTTTACGTTCTGCTCTTGGAATGTCTCTCAATCGCGCTATAGTCGAGTGAGAACAACAGGAGAATTAGAATGATTCAGCAAATCACTGCTCCACTACGTGAAGATGTCCGCTTACTGGGCAATTTACTTGGAGAGACCTTAAAGCAACATGCTGGGCAAGATTTGTTTAATCAGATTGAGCAAATTCGCGCATTAGCCAAAGGTGCACGTGACGGCCAGATCGAAGCAGAAAAACAGCTCGAACAATTGTTTCTCGGTTTAAAAGATGAAGAGATTTTGCCGCTGACCCGCGCATTCTCACATTTTCTGAACTTCGCCAATATTGCTGAACAATATCATGTGGTGCGTAGCCGTCGTCAGGCCGAGTTCGATGAGCACGCGCCTAGCCCAAACCCGCTGCCACATTTATTCGAAAAATTCAAAACCCAACAAATCAATGCACAGCAATTATTCCAACAGATCTGTGATTTAAAAATTGAACTGGTACTGACAGCACACCCAACCGAGGTCAGCCGGCGTACCCTGATTCAAAAATATGATGATATTACCGACTGTCTTTCACAGTTAGATCAACAAAAACTGACACCAAGAGAACGCCAACAAACCATCGCGACACTGAAGCAATTGGTCAGCTCAGCATGGCAAACCGATGAGATTCGTCAGCATCGTCCAACTCCTGTCGATGAAGCCAAATGGGGCTTTGCCACCATCGAGCAGTCGCTCTGGAATGCGGTACCGAAATTCGTACGTGAACTGAATGAACTCACGCAGCAGCATTGTGAGCATGCCTTACCTTTGAGCATTGCACCGATCCGTTTTGCTTCATGGATGGGCGGTGACCGCGATGGCAATCCAAATGTCACCCATCAAGTCACCCAAGAAGTGCTGTGGCTATCACGTTGGCAAGCTGCTGATTTGTATTTGCGTGATATTGAAAATCTGCGTTGGGAACTGTCGATTCAAAGTTGTTCTGAAGAACTGACTCAGGCATTGGGCTATGAACACCCTGAACCGTATCGTGAATATCTGCGCGACACCCGTGAACGTTTAAAAGCCACCCGCTATTGGTTGGGACAACGCTTACAAGGGGCTGAAGCCGATGACAGCAATATCATCAAAGATAAAGATGAACTATTAGCCCCTTTACTGCTTTGCTATCGCTCGTTGATTGACAGTAACTTAGCCGAAATCGCCAATGGACAATTGCTGGATTTCATTTATCGGGTCAACTGTTTCGGCATAGAACTGCTCAAGCTGGATATTCGTCAAGAATCGGGCCGTCACCGTCAGGCCATTTCTGCCATTACTGAATATCTGGGTCTTGGCAATTTTGAATCATGGACAGAACAAGCACGTCAAAACTTCCTGATCCAAGAGCTGCAAAGCAAACGTCCATTATTACCGAAGTTCTTCAATGAACCTGAAGGCAGCCTGATTCAGCATCCAGACGTACTGGAAGTATTTGCCACCATGCGTACCTTGGCGGAACAGCCAACCGAGAGCTTGGGTGCCTATATCATTTCGATGGCAGAATATCCAAGTGATGTGCTCGCAGTTTTATTGTTGCAAAAGGAAGCTGGGATTCAACATCCGCTACGCGTCGTGCCTTTATTTGAAACCTTGAAAGATCTGGATGGCGCGGCCAAAACCATGACCACCTTGTTCAATATGCATTGGTATAAACAGCATATTCAAGGCAAACATGAGGTGATGATTGGCTATTCAGATTCTGCCAAAGATGCAGGCTTTATGTCCGCCAACTGGGCGCAATACCGCGCCCAAGAAGAATTGACTGCAATTGCCAAACAACATGGCGTGCAATTGACCTTGTTTCATGGTCGCGGTGGTTCAATCAGTCGTGGTGGTGCGCCAACGCAACAAGCCCTGTTCTCGCAGCCACCAGGCTCAATTTCAGGTGCGATTCGAGTGACTGAACAAGGTGAGATGATTCGCTTCAAATTCGGTCTAGAAGGTATTGCGCTGCAAAATCTGGAAATCTATACCGCTGCAACTTTAGAAGCGACTTTGCTCCCACCACCGGAACCGAAAAAACAATGGCGTGACTTGATGAATCAAATGACTGATTTATCGGTCAAGGTCTATCGTCAAACTGTGCGTGAAAATCCAAACTTTGTCAGCTATCTACGGACAGTTACACCAGAACTGGAACTGCAAATGCTGCCATTGGGTTCACGCCCAGCCAAACGTAAAGTCAGTGGCGGTATTGAATCACTGCGTGCCATTCCATGGGTGTTTGCATGGACCCAAATCCGTTTGATGCTGCCTGCTTGGTTAGGTACAGGTACGGCGATTAATCAGGTGCATGAGCAGCATAAAAACACCTTGAATGAAATGTTGGAACAATGGCCTTATTTCCAAACCCTGATTGATATGTTGGAAATGGTATTGTCTAAATCTGATGCCGATATTGCCCTGTATTATGAATCACATCTGACCCAAGATCAGGACTTAAAGGTGCTTGGCGTGGAGTTACGCCAGCGTCTGCAAAATGCGGTGGATACCCTGCTGAGCTTAAAGGGTGAATCTAAACTGCTCAGCAACAATGAAGTTTTAGATCAATCCATGCAGGTGCGTAAGCCGTATTTATTGCCACTGCATTTATTACAAGCGGAGTTGATGAAACGTCGTCGTTTATATCTGGCTGAACACCAAACCGAACACAGCCCTGTCGATCATGCCTTGATGGTCAGTATTGCGGGGATTGCCGCAGGTCTGCGTAATACAGGTTAAGTCGAACGCCAGCCTCGCCATCGAAAGAAATCATGACTGTTGATGGCGAGACTGGCAAAATATGCCATCTAAATTTTAAAAACAGAAAAAATTCAAAAAATATTTTGAAAATAAAAGAGTTAACTTTTCAAAGCATCAGCACAAAAATAAATAATAAAACCGCTAGCTTATTTTGAAACAAATTTTACCAAAAGGTAAAAATACAAACCCGTAATGCCTGTTCTGGCAATATTCTCAATGGCTTATAGGTGAAAGCTCGTTTTAAGACAGGGTATCATACGCGCTGATATCACATAATGAGTCTAATTTATGTCAAGTTGGTTTCCAAAATGGCAGCCGTATCAGGGGAAGATCGATCATCGCCCTGTTGCGACAAATGAATATTTACCGCCCTTACAAAGTGCGGTGCTCGGGGTTCAACACGCATTTGCAATGTTTGGTGCAACGGTTCTTGCACCCTTATTAATGGGTTTTAGCCCAAACCTTGCCATCTTAATGTCAGGGATTTGTACCATTATTTTCTTCCTGATCACTGGTGGACGCGTACCAAGCTATTTAGGTTCAAGTTTTGCCTTTATCGGTGTAGTTGCGGCGGCAACAGGACATATCACGGGCTCTGGGGCCAATCCTAACCTTTCGGTTGCACTTGGCGGGATCGTCGCCTGTGGTATTTTTTATGCCTTGATCGGTTTTGCGGTGATGCTGACAGGTACACGCTGGATTGAAAAACTGATGCCACCCGTCGTCACTGGCGCGATCGTGATGATCATTGGTCTCAACCTTGCACCTGTCACCATTAAAGGGGTTGCCGGTCAACCGTTTGAGATGTGGATGGCACTCATCACGGTATTGAGTATGGGCATCATTGCAGTCTTTACCAAAGGGCTATTACAGCGTTTATTGTTACTCGTTGGCTTACTGATTGCCTATGCGCTTTATGCCATTGCAACCAATGTTTTAGGCTATGGCAAACCGATTGATTTCTCCCAAATCGCAGCAGCGCCATGGTTTGGTATTCCAAGCTTTTCACATCCAACTTTTGATTTAAATGCAATCCTAATTATTGCCCCTGTGGCTCTGATTTTAGTGGCAGAGAATCTGGGACATATCAAAGCTGTGGGTGCAATGACTGGCGAAAACCTGACTCCGCAATTGGGCAAAGCTTTTGTTGCCGATGGTTTGGCCACAACCTTATCGGGCAGTGTCGGTGCACCAGGGATGACCACTTATGGGGAAAACATTGGTGTAATGGCAGTGACCCGTGTCTATTCGACAATTGTATTCGTGATCGCTGGTGTGTTTGCTATTTTCTTGGGGCTTTCGCCTAAGTTTGGCGCAGTCATCAGTACCATTCCAACCGCAGTTCTGACAGGTGCTTCGATTGTGGTGTTTGGCTTGATTACCATTGCCGGTGCGAAAATCTGGATCGAAAACAAAGTCGATTTCTCAAACAATAAAAATCTGATCATTGCCTCTGTCACCATTATTTTAGGTGCAGGTAACTTTGAATTGTTATTTGGTAGCTTTAATTTAGGTGGTATTGGAACCGCAACTTTTGCTGCGATTTTCCTGAACCTGTTATTCAGTTTAAAAGATAAAAACTAAAACCTTGAAGGCAGCGCAAGCTGCCTTTTTTTTATTTTGAGAAAGATGCCACTCCTAGATAATGCCACCATTGGCTCTAATCACTTGTGCATTGATCCAGTTACTGGCATCACTCACGGCAAAATCAAGCACCGCAGCAATATCTTCCACTGTACCTAAACGCTCTAAAGGAGCTGCTTTGGCCAACTGTGCAATCAATGCTTCGCTCTTGCCCTCAAAAAATAGCTCCGTCGCTGTTGGCCCAGGTGCAATTGCATTAACCGTAATATTTTTGCCTCTTAATTCTTTGGCAAGGATAGCGGTCAAAGCTTCGATGGCTGCTTTAGATGCGGTATAAATACCATACCCTTCCAGTTTCATACCAATCACGCTACTGGACAGATTGATAATTTTTCCACCTTGCTCAAGTCGTTTCGCCGCCTCTCGCATGCTATATAAGCTGCCTTTTAAATTAATCGCTAAAACCTTTTCAATGGTTTCATCATCTAAAGCTTCAATTTTTTGCAAGCACATGATGCCCGCATTATTAATCAGAATATCCACTCGCCCGTAGTGTTGAATGACATATTCAAATAGCTGCTCAACCTGATGCGACTGGCTGATATCTGCTTTAAATGCGCTTGCTGTCCCACCCGCAGCTGTAATTTTTTCGACCAGCTGATTTGCTTCTAAATCATTGCGCGCATAATTAATCACGATTTGATGGCCTTGCTGTGCCAATAAGGTCGCGGTAAAAGCACCTATACCTCGGGATGCGCCTGTAATCAAAATCACTTTTTTATCATTTGCTGGCGTATTCATTTTTAACCTCGTCCAACTCAACTTATCACGGAATACGATCTATGATACTGTTCAGTGAGAACAAGATAATCCATCAAATTTCGGCTTCTTTATACGGATAGGCCGAACAAAAGAATCAAGCCTATGGACAAGTTAAATGCAATGTCGGCATTCGTACATGTGGTTGAGCAGCGAAGTTTTACCAAAGCAGCACAGATCCTGAACTTACCGCGCTCGACCCTGACAGATGCGATTAAACAGTTGGAAATGCAGTTGAATACCCGCCTACTATTTCGGACCACACGACAAGTGAATCCGACCGATGAAGGCCATCTGTACTATCAACGCTGTAAATATATTCTGGCTTATATTGATGAATCAGATCATGATTTTTTACATGCCAAACCGCAAGGTCCCTTAAAGGTCGAAGTTCACGGTATCTTTGCTGCGCATTTTATTCTGCCCAAACTACATCAGTTTCTCAGCGAATATCCACAAATTCAATTACAACTAACTGAAAGTGATCGCTATGTTGATCTGATTAAAGAAGGCATCGACTGTGTGATTCGGATTGGTCATTTAAATAATAGTGAACTGGTGGTCAGACCTTTGGGGCTGATCCCGCAAGTCACTCTCGCGAGTCCTGAATACCTCAAAAACTATGGTACTCCGAATACACTAAGTGATTTAAAACAGCATTTTATGGTGGGCTTCCACTCCACAGCACGACAAAAAACGCTTCCCTTAGCGTTTTTGATTCACGATAAAGTTGAGTTTTATGACCTCACCTCCTTGATTCAAGTCAATGGGGCACAGACCTACTCTGCTGCGGCAGAACAAGGCTTTGGTATTATTCAGGTGCCACGTTATGGTCATTTAAAGCAAATCGAAAATGGTCAGCTGTGCCCTGTGTTAACCCAATACACTGTTCCTTCTTTACCCGTTTCTTTGCTTTACCCCTCAAAAACACGGGTTTCACCTCGACAACGGGTATTTATTGAATGGATGGTACAGTTGTTTAAAGATCATCCTTTGGATCAGGCTTAAACGCTTCGCCCCTCACCAAAAACAGTTTTTGCTGCACTTAAGTCCACTATCTTTATTTAAGTGATGTTTAGTATGATGATTTTTTGCATTTCAATGCGTTGACATCATGCGTTTTGATTTTTTTGATTTACAGCTATTTCTGCATATCGTCACTACAGGCAGTCTGACCAAAGGGGCGGAACGTTCTGCAATTTCCTTGCAAGCAGCCAGTGAACGCATCAAAAAACTTGAACAATATTTCGATACGCCTTTATTCATTCGACACACCACGGGTGTTGAGCTCACCAGTGCAGGCCATGCCTTAGCCGAACATGCACGACGTTTGCTCCGACAAAAAGACCAACTTGAACAAGAGATGCAACGCTTTCGGCAGCAACAACCCGAATCCATAACCCTGTGGTGCAACTCCTCTGCACAAAGTGAATATCTGCCACCGCTGTTACCGCAATATCTGATGCGCCATCCTGACATCAATATCGATCTGCATGAAGCTGAAAGTTCAGAGATTATTGCGGCGCTCGGCAAAGGCATGGCCAAACTCGGCTTGGTTTCCAGTTTCTTTGATATTCGCCCATTGCAGACCCAAGAATTTGCCAGTGATCCCTTGGTGCTGATTTGCCCAGCCTCACATGCTCTCGCCCAACACAAACAATTGAATTTGGTCGAGGCCCTAAACTATGGTTTTATTGGATTGATGCCGCATCATTCTTTGCAGCAATCCATCGAAACCCAAGCCAAGTTGCTCGGTTTTAATATCCAATACCGTTTGCGTTTGCCTAATTTCGCTGCGATTGCTGAAGTAGTGGCAAAAGGCGTCGGCATCGCGATTATGCCTGCCCGTGCTGCACAGCGTTTAGAACCCGACTATGATTTCCACACCGTACAACTCATGGGTGCATGGGCCAATCGGAAACTGCTGTTGGCAACGCAGGATTTCAGCCAATTGCCCGAAACTTATCAACAGTTTGCAGATTTTTTATTGCAACATCGTCCTTAGTTCAGCCCCCAATTAATGCGATAGCATATACGCACCTAATGCGACCAAGCCCATAAAAAATAGGCGGCGGAAGCGTTGCTCATTCAATTGATAGCGGATTTTTTTACCCAACCACATACCTATTAAAGCCGCGATCAAAGCCACGATGGATAGGCGATAATCCAGAGTGATGCCTGCCATCGGGTTATGCTGTAAAAATACGGCGAGGCAAATGGTGGACACGGTAAAGGTCAAGCCCAAAGCCTGAACCAGCTCATCCCGTTTTAAATGCAAAGACTGTAAATAAGGCACTACGGGAATAATCACCACACCTGTTGCTACGGTCACCGCCCCACCGATATAACCGACCACAGGTGAGAGCCAGCGCTCATATTTGCCCAAGTGAGGCAGATTCTTAACGCATAAACCATAAAGCCCGTACAGTATCAGCATCGTACCCAATAGAATTTCACTGCTTTGGCCATGACTTTGGCTTAAAGTGGGTAAAAAACTCCAGACCGATCCAACCACAATCCCAAGCAACAAAGACCAAAAGCGGCATACAAAAGTCCAGACCCGCCCCTCAGCAAACAGCTGCCAGATATTGGTGATCATGGACGGAACGATCAGCAGGGATGCAGCCTGAAATGGACTCATGGCAATCGTCAGTAGTCCCATGGAGACCGCAGGTAAACCTAAGCCGATCATGCCTTTAATCATGCCCGCAAAGATAAATACCATTACAATAATTGCTAAAAAAGTCACATCCGAATCTCCGATCTTGCATCGGAGTTATGCTACGAAAAAAAGCCAAGTTTGCCCTATTCTTATTTTTGGGAGTAGGCCTCAGGCAGAGCTTGAGGCGATTCTATATTTATCTTCCAACACATTGCTGATAATGCTTTCAATCATCCAGACCCGATACAGGCTGTTAAACACATAACTTTGCCCGTCAATACGCAATTCTAACACTGGAAAATCAGGCTGATGCTTTTGCTGACACAGTTCATCGTTCTGCTGCAATAAAGCTTCGACATCCTGTTCAGTGATGTGCTCGATCTCTAAACGCTTTTGCATGCGCTGAAAATGGGCTTTAAATGATAGGTCTTTACCCCGTGTCCACACCCCTTCAAAAATCTGGTGGATACAATCGACTTGCTGTTCTTCAGGCACACTATAAAACAGTCGTGCCATCTCATACGTCGCTTCCTTGGTCGGACGGCAGAACGGCGTAAATGCCACTTGTGTTCGCTTGGAAACACGTGTTGCCAAACTCCAATCAAACCAATCCCGCCCGTGATAACTCAGCGGATAGACTTTCAACTGAATATTATAATAATTGGCCAGTTCTTCTTTGATATAGGCCAATAATAACCAGCTCATGGGATCTTCAAGCGCGATATATAAATCTAGCTCGGGATGCATGGCCTGCACTTCATTGAGCGCCTCACCATCATTAATCAAATGCTCGCGCCATTCGATATGATTAATCAGGAAAATTGGATTTCCCGTCAGCAATTTTTGCTGTTTTAGACGACGAGTCAAACGCAATAAATCATCGACCGCTTGATATTTCCGTTCACCAAATTCGAAATAGCTGGCGGCAACGGGCACATCTTTAAAAATGCGTTCAGGATAATCTTGAGGGCTTTGGTGCCGACTGGCCATGGCATACAGGGTACGTAATTTGCCGTATTGTTGTTGCCACAGCATATGGAACACATCTTCCAGTAAATGTAAGAAGTTCTGTTCACGTAAGGGGGTGTTTCGAAGAATGGTTTCAGCTTGTTGTAATGCTTCTGCGCTGGGAATTTCTGGGGTGTCATCAAAGCCAAAACGATGTTGCTTGGCAAGAATCTTGGCATCATTTAAACAGTAACTGAGCCATTCCTGCGTGGACATGCCATTCGGAGGCTCTGCGTCCTGCCTCGAAATAATTACTTTTAGAGGTTTCAACTCATCACTCAAGATTTCATTGAGCTGATCCAGTTGTTGTACCGCAAGATAGCTATAAACATCGTCTAGACGCAGGTAAATGCTTAAACCCTGTTCCGTGGGTAACACCGCCTGACGTGAAGGTTTCTGATAGAACCAACTCGATCGGAGGGGATCAAACCAACGACGTAACAAAGACATGTCGATAGCCTCTAATGGTCATAAAGTGAAATATGAATCGATATACTCAAACTTGGGTTGGAACAAGTGAGTCAATAAGTCTGTTCAGTATCTTATAAAATAACAAAAAAGTCCCCCTTAATTGAAAGAGGGACTGAAAGGGATTACAAAACTCGTACTGCGCCTTTGGCTGCGCTGGTCGAATGTATTGCGTAAATCTTCAATGACTTAGACACTTTACGTTTACGTTCTTCTGCTGGATGCCAACCTTTGGCTTCTTGAACGGTACGGCGATGCGCCATGGTTGCATCGTCGATATCAAGATGAATGGTACGATTCGGAATATCGATTTGAATGGTATCACCATCTTCAACCAGACCAATGGCACCACCTTCAGCTGCTTCAGGAGACACGTGACCAATCGACAAACCAGATGATCCGCCCGAGAAGCGACCATCGGTAATCAAGGCACAGTCCTTACCTAAGCCTTTCGACTTCAAGTAACTGGTTGGGTACAACATTTCCTGCATCCCTGGTCCACCACGTGGGCCTTCGTAGCGAATCACCACAATGTCACCCGCTACGATTTTATGATCCAGAATCGCTTCAACCGCTGCGTCTTGGCTTTCAAAAACACGTGCTGTACCAGTGAATTTAAGAATCGACTCATCCACACCCGCAGTTTTGACGATACAGCCATCTAGAGCGATGTTGCCGTAAAGGACGGCCAAACCACCATCTTTAGAGAAAGCATGTTCAGCATTACGAATCACGCCTTTTTCACGGTCACCATCCAAAGTTGAATAATAACGGTTTTGCGAGAATGCCACTTGGGTTGGAATACCACCTGGAGATGAACGATAGAACTCATACACGTCCGCATCTTCAGTACGGATAATATCCCACTTGTCCAATGCATCTTTTAGGGTTGGTTCATGCACGGTTGGGCATGAGGTATTCAGTAAATTCGCACGATCTAGCTCGCCTAAGATCGCCATGATGCCACCCGCACGGTGCACATCTTCCATATGCACGTCTTGTTTTGCTGGGGCAACTTTTGACAATACCGGTACTTGACGAGACAGGCGGTCGATATCATCCATCGTGAAATCAACTTCAGCTTCATGTGCGGCAGCAAGTAAATGCAATACGGTATTGGTTGAACCACCCATCGCGATATCAAGCGTCATGGCATTTTCAAATGCGGCTTTGGTTGCAATTGAACGTGGCAAAATGCTGTCATCATTCTGTTCATAATAACGTTTCGCCAGTTCAACCACTAAACGACCTGCTCTTAAGAACAGTTTTTCACGGTTGGCATGGGTCGCCACGATCGAACCATTGCCTGGTAAAGATAAACCTAAAGCTTCAGTTAAGCAGTTCATTGAGTTGGCCGTGAACATCCCTGAACATGAACCACACGTCGGACATGCTGAGCGTTCAAACGCAGCAACTTCTTCATCGGTGTAGCTTTCGTCTGCTGCAACCACCATGGCATCAACCAAGTCAATCGCCTTTTCATCACCACGGAATTTGACTTTACCCGCTTCCATTGGACCACCAGACACGAATACCACTGGGATATTCAAGCGCATCGCAGCCATTAGCATTCCCGGTGTGATCTTGTCACAGTTCGAGATACAGACCATGGCATCGGCACAATGGGCATTGACCATGTATTCCACAGAATCGGCAATCAAATCACGTGATGGCAGTGAATACAGCATCCCGTCATGGCCCATGGCAATGCCGTCATCGACAGCAATGGTATTAAATTCTTTTGCCACACCACCAGAAGCTTCAATTTCTCTCGCAACAAGTTGACCTAAATCTTTAAGATGCACGTGACCGGGAACAAACTGGGTAAATGAGTTGACCACCGCAATAATTGGCTTGCCAAAATCTTCATCTTTCATACCGGTTGCACGCCATAAACCGCGCGCGCCCGCCATATTTCTTCCATGTGTTGATGTTTTCGAACGATAATCAGGCATTTTGTATTCCCAACAAGTGTGTGCTCGAGAAAAATAAGACTTTCTCTCTGGCGAAATGATACTGAGCTCTTTGCATCATACTACAAGTTATCGTTTAACAGATGACCAACAGGCCTATCTTTTTTGCACAAAAGCAATTCAGTCCGTGAATTAGGGACTCGCCGCGTTTTCGCTTATAATTTGAGATAAGTTTTATTTGGATTCCATTTGTGAAAATCATTTTTGCTGGTACGCCTGAATTTGCGGCAACCGCATTGGCGGCATTATTAAAAACATCCCACCAGATCATTGCGGTTTATACCCAACCTGACCGTAAATCAGGACGTGGGCAAAAATTAACGCCATCGCCTGTTAAACAATTGGCACTTGAACACGGTTTACCCGTTTATCAACCTTTGAATTTTAAAGCGTCTACGGAAGAAGGTTTGGCCGCTCGACAAGAGCTTGCTGCACTAGGCGCAGATGTGATGGTGGTTGCAGCCTATGGCTTGATTTTACCGCAAGCGGTTTTGGATACACCGAAATACGGTTGTTTAAATATTCATGGTTCACTGTTACCACGCTGGCGTGGTGCTGCCCCGATTCAACGTGCCATTGCCACAGGGGATGCTGAAACGGGCATTACCATCATGCAAATGGCGGCTGGTTTAGATACTGGCGATATGATGTATAAAACCTATTGCCCAATTACTGCGGAAGATACCACGGCCAGCTTGCATGACAAATTGGCGGTTCAAGGCGCAGAAGCGATTTGTACTGTGCTTGAATCCGAACAAAGCTTGCAGGATTTTATTGAAAAACGTGAAGTACAAGATGAAGCACTGACCGTTTATGCGCACAAATTAGTGAAAGCCGAAGCGCGTATCGATTGGACTGTAAATGCAGTTCAAATCGACCGTAATATTCGTGCCTTTAACCCTTGGCCAGTCGCGTTTATTCAGCTCGATGAAAACAATGCCTTACGTGTTTGGGGTTCTACACTTTCACAACTGAGCAAAACCGATGCACAAGCTGGTGAAATCCTTGCCATTGATAAACAAGGCGTGCATGTTGCTTGTGGCGAAAATACTGCAGTGTGCTTAACCAGCTTACAATGGCCAGGTGCTAAAGCCCTCAATCCAGTACAAATTGCTCAAACTCAAAAATTGCATATTGGACAAATTCTCCCATGAGCCAATCGAATCAATCATCTACAAAAAATTTGAATCTGCGTGCGCAAGTGGTCAAAACACTTTTGGCGGTTCAAAATGGGCAATCTTTGTCTTCCGTTTTAAATCAACATATCAATATCGTTTCTGAACGTGACCGTGGTTTATACCACGAGCTTACGTTAGGTTGTTTGCGCCAATGGTATTCGTTAAAAGCCATTACCTTACCCTTGCTCACAAAACCATTAGACAATGAAGCCCTAGAAAGTTGTTTATATCTGGGTTTATATCAAATTTTATGTACGCGTATTCCAGTGCATGCTGCGATTTCAGAAACTGTAAATGCGGCTAAGCAACTCGGTTTCGAGCCAATGAGTGGTTTGGTCAATGCGATTCTGCGCCGTGTTTCACGTGAAACAGATGAATTTCAAACCGCATTGAATCATACCCATGGTTTACCAAGTTGGTTATTCAAACGACTCAAAAAAGATTGGCCTGAGCAAGTAGAGCCGCTATGCCAAGCCTTAAAACAAGTCGCGCCATTGACCCTGCGCATCAACGAACGCCAAGTCAGTCGTAACGAATATTTAGAGATTTTGGACGAAGAACAGATTGATGCTCGTCCTTGCACACTTTCAGATGTGGGTATTGTTCTGGAACAAACGGGCAATATTACCCATTTACCCGGTTTTGAAGCAGGCGGTTTTTCTGTTCAGGATGAGCATGCACAATTGTGCGCCACGCTTTTACCGAACTTAGATAATAAAGTTGTTGTCGATGCTTGTGCTGCACCGGGTGGTAAAGCCGCACATATCCTTGAGCGCTTTCATCCTAAAAAATTGATTGCACTTGATCATGATGCCAAACGTTTACTGCGTGTTTCTGAAAATTTAGAACGTCTTGCCCTAGATCAGGACAATGTTGAGATTATTACAGCTGATGCCACCACGTGGCAGGCACCAGAGCCCGTCGATTGTATCGTGCTGGATGCGCCTTGTTCTGCAACAGGTGTGATTCGTCGCCACCCCGATATTCGTCTGCTTAGACAGTCGACCGATATCGCGCAAACGGTTACGTTACAACAGCAGATTTTGCAGCAGATGTGGCAACAGCTTAAAGTGGGCGGCACTTTACTGTATATCACCTGCTCGATTCTAAAAGCTGAAAATGAGCAGCAAATGGCTGCATTCTTTGCAGCACATACGGATGCAGAAGAAATCAAAATCGAAGCCAATTGGGGCGTTGAACAGACCCATGGTCGTCAGCTGTTCCCTTCTGCCCACGCTGGTGATGGTTTCTATTATTGCCTGATTAAAAAATTGGGATAAATCAAAAATAAAAAAGCAGGCTTTAAAGCCTGCTTTTTTATCTAATATTGTCAATATTTCAGTCTATGTTTAAAATAATATCAACAACTTATTTAATTATCTAAAATGAATTTTAGTTACAAAGAATATAAATTAGCCATTTGGGGAATCACTTTTACTGTAGTTCTAATAGCAGCCTTAATTGCTTATAAACATAAGCTTCAAACGGAGCTTGTTGAATCGATAGCTAAAGACCTTTTAGTAGAACAATCACAAATACCTTTTAATGTTAATTCAACGGTCAAACTTATTAATATTAAACAGGATAAGCTTCATGTTACTTATACTTATCAGACATTTAACCATACTGCAGATGAAGTAGATCTCGACGATGCAAAAAACAACTTAATTCCAGAAAATCAAGCATATAATTGCACGTATTTAAAGAATTATATAAAAAATGGTATTGTGGTTGATTACATTTATATAGATAAGAATGGTAAAAAGCTATTCACAAATACGCTTAATAAAAAATCCTGCAATATCTAAAATTTACTTATACAGTTTAAAGCCTGCGTTATTGTTCAAAAAATAACCCAATCTATGATTGGGTTATTTTTAGCTTTAACATTTAAAGCGTATGCTGATCTTTGACTTCTTCCAGAACGTCATCTAACTCTTCTGGGTTTTTAGTTAAGTGCAGAATAGACAATGCCAATCCGCCCCATAAAAACACCATTGAAATCACCATCATTACGATTGCTGAAGTATTCATATTTGTTCTCCTAGCGATCTTTGATTCGGCTGAGTACAATTGCAACGACAGCACAGAAAATCACGCTGCCCCATCCAAATACGCCTTGTAAGCTCATGCTATAACTATCGTAACCGTTTTTCACCAAGTTAAATACGGTCATGCTTAAGGTCGTTAACAAGATCAACGATGTGATCACTGTTAAAGTGAAATCCCAACCTTTGCCCAATTGAACAGTCGAAATACGATTCACATGATCACGCAATTCACGCAAGGCAGAACGTTTAAACCAAGCAATACTGATAATCGAGATCAATGCACCACCAATAATACCGATGTTATTGATGAAGTGATCGACGATATCCACCAGTTTAATCGCATTCACACTAGAGAATAAGATCACTGAAACAAGTGCACTACCACCACCAATAATCGTTACAGCTTTGGTACGGCCCCATTTCAACTTATCCTGCATTGCAGCAATCGGCACTTCCAAAATACTTACCATGGAAGATATACCTGCAACAAACAGCGAAGAGAAGAATAAGAAACCAAATAAATCTGCACCCGCACCTAAACTTGAAATGATTTTCGGGAAGGCAATAAATGCCAAACCAATACCACCACTCACAACATCCTGTACTTCTTTCCCTGCAGTGTGCGCCATAAAGCCCAACGCAGCAAAAATACCAATACCGGCTAAAATTTCAGTCGATGCATTGGCAAAGCCAACAATCAAGCCAGAACCCGTTAAGTTGGTCTTTGGTTTGAGATAAGACGCATAAGTCACCATGATCCCGAAACCTACAGACAGTGAGAAGAAAGTATGGCCATATGCAGCTAACCAAACTTTATAGTTCATCATCGCTGACCAGTTCGGAGTAAAGAATGCATTTAAGCCTTCTACCGCACCAGGTAAACGTAATGACTGAATCACAAGAACCGTAAACAAGACAAATAACAACGGCATGAAAATCTTATTGGATAATTCAACGCCCTTCTTAACACCGCCATACAAAATGATTAAGGTCAGTGCCCAAATCCCAACGATTGGCCAAAACAAATGACTCACGAATTGTAGATCGAAGCCTGTTGCTTTCGAGGTCTGCAAATAAGTATTGAAGAAGAAGCTTTCTGGGTCACTGCCCCACGCCTGACCAATTGAGAAGTAGACATAACTTCCTGCCCAAGTCAGTACGCTGGCATAGTACAAACCAATGATGATACAGACACAGACTTGCCACCAACCAAGTGTCTCACCGCCTTTAAATAGTGCACGATAGGCTTTGGGTGGTGAGTTACGCGCACGATGACCTGTTGCATAATCTAAGAATAAAAGAGGTAAACCAGCAGTAATCAACGCCAGTAAATAAGGGATAAGAAACGCCCCGCCGCCATTTTCATAAGCAACATAAGGGAAACGCCAAATGTTACCTAAACCTACAGCTGAACCAACAGCTGCAATAATAAAACCAGATCGTGATGTCCAGTTTTCACGAGAATCTGCCATAAAACACCTAAATTGTCCTGCTGGCCGTTCCATGCTGCCCTAGGTTTTTATTATCCAACAGACATGAAAAGTGCCATAAAAAATCTTGTTTTGCTTGCATGAAATTTCAACCTTGTGGGTCTCCGTTTACATAGACAAACAAAGCAAAAACCAAACCATCTTCCTTAAAGATTGGGCTTTGTTTTTCTGCTTTTAATAGCCGAACAATACCTGTTTTTATTTCTTTTTACTGTAAATTCTGAAAGAAAAAGTCATCTTTTTTAAACAACTGATTATTTTTCAACAGACTGTAATTTTGACCTTGCAGTCAACTTATAAAAATCAAGTACATAAAACAATCAAGCGCAGCTAAAACTCCGCTTGGGCCACAATCTTTTTTATTGTTTGATGGCTAATAATCTTTCCTCTTGCATATCCCGAATTGCAGAATGAATCCCTTCCCGACCAAGGCCAGAATCCTTCACGCCGCCATAAGGCATATTATCGACACGGAAAGTTGGGACATCGTTAATAATCACACCTCCGACATGTAAATGGTCCCATGCATACAGCATTTTATTGAGATTTTGCGTATACACACCCGCCTGCAAACCAAAACGACTCTGGTTAATGGTGGCAATACCTTGCTCAAAATCCTTAAATTTTTCGAGGATCGCCACAGGGCCAAAAGCTTCATCTTTATAGATTTCCAGCTTGGCATCTACATTTTCCAGCAACGTGGGTTCAAACAACATACCTTGTAAACTTCCTCCAGTGAGTATTTTTGCTCCTTTTTTTTCGGCTTTATCCAGCCATTTTTTTAAGCGAACCGCCTCAGTCTCCTTAATCATGGGTCCAACCAATGTCGTTGTTAAAGCGGGATCATCCACTTTGATTTTTTTCAGTTTGGCGACCAGTTTCTTTTTCACTTCTGCATAAATATCAGCATGAATTAAAATCCGCTGCACACTGATACAGACCTGCCCCGCATGCCCATAAGCGGCGCTAAGCAAACGATCTATGAGCGCTTCATCAATCACAGTATCTGCATCGATCAGAACCGCAGCATTACCGCCCAGTTCTAAAGTGACTTTCTTGCGACCTGCACGTGCTTTCATATCCCAGCCGACCTGATCTGAACCTGTAAAGCTGAGTAATTTAAAGCGATCGTCGGTCACCAAAATATCTGCTGCTTGACGGTCACACGGCAAAATCGACCATGAACCTTTGGGTAAATCTGTTTCAGCTAATACCTTAGCGATCATTAATGCACTGATTGGGGTCAAACTGGCAGGTTTTAAAACAAAAGGACAGCCTGCTGCAATCGCAGGGGCAATCTTATGTGCCACCAGATTTAAAGGGAAATTAAACGGACTGATTAAAGAAATCGCACCAATTGGCACATGCTTAACCATGCCACGAAAACGGGCTGCTGCAGGTGTCACCGCCAAGGGCAACATACGGCCATCATCCAACTGCGTCACCGCATCCGCAGCCAATTGGAAGGTATTAATCAGACGTTCAACTTCTGCACTGGCTGCACCTCGTGGCTTGCCTCCTTCGGCAATCAGGATGTCCGTCAATTCTTCACGCAGTTCATTAAAGCGCTTTACACAATGCAATAAGATTTGTTGTTTTTGAAAGGGCTTTAATGCTGCCATTTCCTGTTCTGCTTTTACTGAAGCAGAAATCGCTTTTTCAAGCACTTTGGCATCGGCCAGAGCAACACGTGCATAGATCGTATTTCGATACTTATCATGTACTTCAAGCCATTGCCCTGTGCTTACCGCTTTTCCCGCGACATACAGTGGATAATCTCGCACGCTTGCTGTATCTGTCATTATTCTTGATCCCGTTATAAAAATTTAAAATTAGACTACTGCATATTTTCCAAGATCACTATATGATTCGCCCATTCACTGATGAATTCACAACAATTCATTACGGTTTTTGATACTGATTAGGACAATGCAATGAAAATATTAAAAATATCAATGCTTGCTTTAGGGACAAGCTTTTGTGGTCTAGCACAAGCAGATATGATTGGTGTAAAAGGTGATCTTAGCTATTGGAATTACAATGGTGAAGTCAATATGGCTGCGCAAACTTCTGCACCAGATCAAGACCTTGATCGTAAAGGTTCTGCACAAGTTTCCCTTGCATTTGAACACCCAATTCCACTGATTCCAAATGCAAAAATTCGCTATGTCAATTTAAAATCACAAACAGAGAAAGAGCTGGCAGGCCAACCTGTCTATGATCTGAATATCGATCATACCGACTTCATTTTGTATTATGAAATCTTGGACACCATCGTAAATGCAGATGTTGGTCTAGGTGCCACTAACCTGAACGGTGATGTAAAAACACTAGGCCTAAGCAAAACTGATATCGATAAAACAGTTCCTGTCATCTATGGATCAGCTGGGGTAAAACTACCTTTCACAGGCTTAAGCGCTAAAGCTGAGTTGTTATATAGCAACTTTAACGACGCTAAAATCACCGATGCACAAGCCGAACTACAATACAACTTTATTGACAATCTCTTGGTCGATGTTGGCTTAAAAGCAGGCTATCGTATCCTCGATGTCAAACTAGATGATTACGAAAAAAATGACCTTAAATTTAACTTTAAAGGTCCTTATATCGGTTTAGACATTCATTTCTAAGCCAATACACTCACATATGAGAAAGCCCTGAATGATTCAGGGCTTTCTCATTTATAGCTTTATCGGAAAAAGTAAAAGCAGCAACAAAATTGTTATCGTGCCAATCAAGATATTCATGGGTAAACCGACTTTAATAAAATCACTAAAACGGTAGTTACCAGGTCCAAGCACCATCAGATTAGTTTGATAACCCAGTGGGGTCGCAAAACTTGCAGATGCCCCCATCATAATTGCAAAAACAAAAGGGATCGGATTCAAATCAGCTTGTGTCGTGATTTCTAACACAACTGGTAAAGTCAGCAATGCCGCTGCATTATTGGTAATCACTTCTGTCAATATAGACACAAAACAATAGGTCAAAATTAATAATAGAATCGCCTCACCTGCACTGAAATGTACGATCAATTGTGCCAGCATCTCAGCAACACCCGTTTTCTCTAAGGCGGCTCCTAGAGCAAAAGAAGCGGCAATGGTTAAAATCACGGTCAGATCAAGACTCTTCTCAGCCTGCTTTACCGTTAAACAGCCCGTCAGCAACATCATCCCTGCGGCCAATAACGCAGCGTTCAACATGCTCAGTATGCCAAAGCCTGCTGCAAAAACAGCTGCCAGTAAAATTCCCCATGACAATAATGCCTTCTCGTGTTGAGGTGGCTCATGATCCAGTTCATTGATCAAAAGAAAATCTTTATTATATTTTTGACGCGTTACAAAGGCTGGGCGTGCTTCCAGCAATAAGGTATCACCAGCCTGTAGTTTAATCTGTCCCAAACCACCCTTGAGGCGCTCACCATTCCGTGCCACAGCCAATACCACAGCACCGTAACGGTTACGAAACTTAGAATCCCGAATTGCACTTCCAATTGCCTCACAATGCGGAGAAACCACCGCTTCAACTAATCGACGACCCGCATGTACTTCTTCCAAAGCGGTTTTTTCGTCAATACTCGCTGGTGCAACCAAACCATGAATCTTTAATAGTTCAGTGATCGCTTCAGTATCTCCAGCAAACACTAAGCGATCATTGCCGAATAAAATTTCATCCGAAGACACGGCAGTTAAAATGGTTTGCTGTCGTTCAATTTCAACCAGATAAACACGTTTTAGATTTCTCAAGCCTGCGGCCGCAACCGATTGCCCCACCAATGGCCCATTTGGGCTTACCACGACTTCTAAGGTAAATTCTCGTAGATTTGAAAAAACATTTTGCTCTTGATGATTGGGCAATAATTTCGGTGCAAACCAATACATGATCAACATTCCAATAATCGCGACAGGCAAACCAATCACCGTGATATCGAAAATGCCAAAACCTTCTTGACCTGTTAGCACTTGATATTGCCCATTAACCACCAAGTTCGTACTTGTCCCGATCAAGGTAATCGTCCCACCCAAAATCGCAGTATAGCTCAAAGGAATCATTAATTTTGACGGTGCGACCCCAATTTTTTTCGACCAGCTATTCAAGGCAGGAATCATGGTTGCAACAACAGGTGTATTATTTAAAAAAGCGCTGAGCGGAGCGATGGGTAAGAAAATTCGCAATAATGCCATGCGTTCAGATTTTGGAGTACCCAATAACTTATTCACAAACAGATCAATTCCTCCTGAATTAGAAATACCTGCCGCAACGACAAACATCGCTGCCACTGTAATCAATCCAGAATTACTAAAACCTGCCAAAGCTTCCTGAGCGGTTAACACACCAAAAACACTTAATATTGTCAAAATTGCCAGCATCACAATATGTGGGGCAATTTTTGAAAAGATGAGTGTAAGTAGTCCTCCTAGTGTTAACGCCAGTGATAACCATCCTTCCCAACCCATAGACAACCTTTCCATAAAAATACAATTCATTGGAGTCTATATAATGAAAGTTGATATACAAATGTGATTTGCTGCTAACCTTAGCTGAAATTATGATAATAAAGCACTATTTATCCCCAGATTTATAAATATCGTTGAACTGAATGTACGCTAAAACCTACAACAATCGCAGCAATTGGCGAATATCCCAAGCAAAGCTTTTCACCTATCATAGAAAGCATAGAGAGACAGGAAGTCTCATTGAGAATAATAAAACACACAGGACGTGGTCGTTAATAGGATATCAACGACATAAACTGAATATGAAGAAGCCCCGTCAGGATGATGGGGCTTCTTTTTATCTATCATTTTTATAGGTGATTTAAAGACTTTTTAAGTACTCAACTATTTCGCTATGTTCTGCCATTTCTGCAAGCTGTAATGCAGTATATTCGCCTTGATACCTCACATTTGCACCCTTACTCACAAGTAGTTTCACCACCGCCAAATGATCGTTCTCTGCAGCGGCCTGTAATGCACTATAGCCTTCATCATCGGTCTGGTTTGGGTCTATCCCCTCTGCCAATAGTTGCTCAACTTGTTCCACATCACCGAGGGATGCCCAATACACCAGCTCAGGCAGATGCAGTTCATCATCTTCAGAGAGTGGAGAGAAAGAGTTAAGTTTCATAATGAATGACCCGTTTTAGTACCAATCTAATTAAAACCTAAATTCTATGGTGTATCTATATTGAATTTTTACGCCCAAATAATATTTAGACTCTAAGTTATGACTTATCAAGTTCATCACACCTACAAAGCAGTGTTTGCATTACAATATTCTTGTAAGGCCATCCCAGTCATCAATTATTGGCATTCTGCCTAACGGGTTTAAAACCTCAATCTCGGCAAGAGTGAAATCCCCTCGACCAAACTGACAGCAATAGCATGCTGTCACAAAATTAGACTGTTCATTCTTTCCACCTCGTCCATGCGGATCTATGTGATCTAATGAGGATGCTAAGGCATACAACGCAGAGTTTGCTGAGAGTTAATACTTGTCCAGTGCTTTTCTATTTGAAATGAATTCGAGAAAAGTGTTCTTGCTTTCCTAGAAATGACCTTTATTCCACAAAATCGACAACGCCACCCATCTCGTAAAAATATTGCATTTTGCTCTACTTGAGATGGCATTCTAGTCGGATCGCGCATTGATATAGGAATCCGTTTTGGCAACTTTGTTTGATGATGGATATCAATACTGAGCTTTCCAACAATACTCTTTGCATATTCGGTAATTTCTGGGAAATTTGCAGCCCAAATCAATGAATTAGTAAGTTTGTAGTTCTTTAAGATAAATGCATCCGCTGCCGCATCCAATAACTTTGCCGCAAGTTCTAACTCTTTAATTGGCTGTTGTAGAGACTGTCTCATATTAACGTCTAATATTTATTTAAATTTAACAATATTTAATCAGGATAAAAATAGCACAACTCGTTAAATATTGGCTTATATTTTTCTTTTTCCATTGCCAATAAAAAACACCCCCAACCAGTTAGGTTGGGGGTGTTTAGATTTAAAAGCTGGCGATGACTTACTCTCACATGGCAAGTGCCACACTACCATCAGCGCTAAGAGGTTTCACTTCTGAGTTCGGGAAGGGATCAGGTGGTTCACTCTTGCTATTGTCGCCAGCAAACTGTTTTGGTTTTGGGTGGTCTTACATTTTTTGCCACTTAGTACCGAAAGAGTTATTAACGGATTAGATAATTGGTCTGTATTGTAACTAGATTTCACACTAAATCAAGTTATGTATTGAATTTATCTTGAATACAACAACTGTTTGGGTGTTGTATAGTCAAGCCTCACGAGCAATTAGTATTGGTCAGCTTCACACGTCACCGTGCTTCCACACCCAACCTATCAACGTCCTAGTCTCGAACGGCTCTTTAGAGGAATAAATTCCTAGGGAAATCTTATCTTGAGGTAGGCTTCCCGCTTAGATGCTTTCAGCGGTTATCCCTTCCGAACATAGCTACCCGGCGATGCGACTGGCGTCACAACCGGTACACCAGAGGTTCGTCCACTCTGGTCCTCTCGTACTAGGAGCAGATCCTCTCAAATTTCCAGCGCCCACGGTAGATAGGGACCGAACTGTCTCACGACGTTCTAAACCCAGCTCGCGTACCTCTTTAAATGGCGAACAGCCATACCCTTGGGACCTGCTTCAGCCCCAGGATGAGATGAGCCGACATCGAGGTGCCAAACACCGCCGTCGATATGAACTCTTGGGCGGTATCAGCCTGTTATCCCCAGAGTACCTTTTATCCGTTGAGCGATGGCCCTTCCATACAGAACCACCGGATCACTAAGACCTACTTTCGTACCTGCTCGACTTGTGGGTCTCGCAGTTAAGCGCGCTTTTGCCTTTATACTCTACGCGTGATTTCCGACCACGCTGAGCGCACCTTCGTACTCCTCCGTTACTCTTTAGGAGGAGACCGCCCCAGTCAAACTACCCACCAGACATGGTCCTCGCCCCGGATTACGGGGCAGAGTTAGAACCTCAACATTACCAGGGTGGTATTTCAAGGACGGCTCCATACAAACTAGCGTTCGTACTTCAAAGCCTCCCACCTATCCTACACAAGTAAGGTCAAAGTTCAATGTCAAGCTGCAGTAAAGGTTCACGGGGTCTTTCCGTCTAGCCGCGGGTACACTGCATCTTCACAGCGATTTCGATTTCACTGAGCCTCTGCTGGAGACAGCGCCGCCATCATTATGCCATTCGTGCAGGTCGGAACTTACCCGACAAGGAATTTCGCTACCTTAGGACCGTTATAGTTACGGCCGCCGTTTACTGGGGCTTCGATCAAGAGCTTCGCTTACGCTAACCCCATCAATTAACCTTCCAGCACCGGGCAGGCATCACACCCTATACGTCCACTTTCGTGTTTGCAGAGTGCTATGTTTTTAATAAACAGTTGCAGCGGCCTGGTTTCTGTGGCTGCCAATAGCTCAGGGAGCAAGTCCCATCACCGTCAGCAGCGTACCTTCTCCCGAAGTTACGGTACCATTTTGCCTAGTTCCTTCAGCAGAGTTCTCTCAAGCGCTTTGGTCTACTCGACCTGACCACCTGTGTCGGTTTCGGGTACGATTCCTGTGTAACTGAAGCTTAGAGACTTTTCCTGGAAGCATGGTATCAGCCACTTCACTGTACAAGTACAGCTTGCTATCAGCTCTCAGCATAGAGCACCCCGGATTTGCCTAAGATGCATGCCTACAACCTTCCACCTGGACAACCAACGCCAGGCTGACTTAACCTTCTCCGTCCTCTCATCGCATTACACAGAAGTATTGGAATATTAACCAATTTCCCATCGACTACGCCTCTCGGCCTCGCCTTAGGGGTCGACTCACCCAGCCCCGATTAACGTTGGACTGGAACCCTTGGTCTTTCAGCGAACGGGTTTTTCACCCGTTTTGTCGTTACTCACGTCAGCATTCGCACTTCTGATACCTCCAGCATACTTCTCAATACACCTTCATCGGCTTACAGAACGCTCCCCTACCACTTACGCTAATGCGTAAATCCGCAGCTTCGGCACATAGTTTTAGCCCCGTTACATCTTCCGCGCAGGCCGACTCGACTAGTGAGCTATTACGCTTTCTTTAAAGGGTGGCTGCTTCTAAGCCAACCTCCTAGCTGTCTATGCCTTCCCACATCGTTTCCCACTTAACTATGATTTTGGGGCCTTAGCTGGCGGTCTGGATTGTTTTCCTCTTGACTACGGACGTTAGCACCCGCAGTCTGTCTCCCGGATAGTACTCATTGGTATTCGGAGTTTGCATCGGTTTGGTAAGTCGGGATGACCCCCTAGCCGAAACAGTGCTCTACCCCCAATGGTATTCGTCCGAGGCGCTACCTAAATAGCTTTCGGGGAGAACCAGCTATCACCAGGCTTGATTAGCCTTTCACCCCTATCCACAAGTCATCCCCTGGCTTTTCAACGACAGTGGGTTCGGTCCTCCAGTTAGTGTTACCCAACCTTCAACCTGCTCATGGATAGATCGCCTGGTTTCGGGTCTATACCCAGCAACTAAACGCCCTATTAAGACTCGATTTCTCTACGGCTCCCCTATGCGGTTAACCTTGCTACTGAATATAAGTCGCTGACCCATTATACAAAAGGTACGCAGTCACCGAACAAGTCGGCTCCCACTGCTTGTATGCATGCGGTTTCAGGATCTATTTCACTCCCCTCACAGGGGTTCTTTTCGCCTTTCCCTCACGGTACTGGTTCACTATCGGTCAGTCAGGAGTATTTAGCCTTGGAGGATGGTCCCCCCATATTCAGACAAGGTTTCACGTGCCTCGCCCTACTCGTCATCATTGTGTGTGCCCTTTCGTGTACGGGAATATCACCCTCTACGTTCGCACTTCCCAGAGCGTTCCACTAGAACACACACAACTTAATGGGCTGCTCCCCGTTCGCTCGCCGCTACTAAGGGAATCTCAATTGATTTCTTTTCCTAAGGGTACTGAGATGTTTCACTTCCCCTCGTTCGCTTCATAAGCCTATGTATTCAGCTTATGATACCCGCCTTATAGCGGGTGGGTTCCCCCATTCAGAAATCTCCGGATCAAAGGATATTTGCCGCCTCCCCGGAGCTTTTCGCAGGCTATCACGTCTTTCATCGCCTCTGACTGCCAAGGCATCCACCACATGCACTTAATTACTTGACTATACAACCCCAAACAGTCGTTAACACATACAAGTGAGTGTTATCGTTGCAAACTTAATTGCCACTGGTTTGTTGTCTGTGAACTTAATCACCATACAGCTTCAATCTAAATTCATATACCAAAACGCTTGATTCAGTGTTTTTGCTAGTTCTCAGATTAAATATCTTCTTAACAATTGCTTGTTAAGCTTATATCTAATCGAGTTTGAACAATTTATTTCAGACTCAATTTTCTAATCTGTTAATGATTAACTACCACCTCGTCGGTGAGTAGTAAACTGTGATAAATCACAGAGATTAATAAACCAGTCAACTTGGACTGTATTCACTAAACTCTATAATCTTCTTAGCTTCAAGCTACATCCTATGTGTGCCTGCGCACAGCATAGCTGTTTGCTTAAATTCTCGGACAAAGCGTTGCTTTGTTTACCCTCGAATTTGGTGGAGACTAGGAGAGTCGAACTCCTGACCTCCTGCGTGCAAAGCAGGCGCTCTACCAACTAAGCTAAGTCCCCAGCTTATCACTTAATGAACGACATATCTTTCAATCCAAGCTACTGCAATCAGATTTGGTGGGTCTGACAAGACTTGAACTTGTGACCCCACGCTTATCAAGCGTGTGCTCTAACCAACTGAGCTACAGACCCTCAGATACATCTTCGAAGAACAACTTGTTGTGGATTCTTACCAGTCACCAATCTTTCGTTAAGGAGGTGATCCAGCCGCAGGTTCCCCTACGGCTACCTTGTTACGACTTCACCCCAGTCATCGGCCACACCGTGGTAAGCGTCCTCCTTGCGGTTAGACTACCTACTTCTGGTGCAACAAACTCCCATGGTGTGACGGGCGGTGTGTACAAGGCCCGGGAACGTATTCACCGCGGCATTCTGATCCGCGATTACTAGCGATTCCGACTTCATGGAGTCGAGTTGCAGACTCCAATCCGGACTACGATCGGCTTTTTGAGATTAGCATCCTATCGCTAGGTAGCAACCCTTTGTACCGACCATTGTAGCACGTGTGTAGCCCTGGCCGTAAGGGCCATGATGACTTGACGTCGTCCCCGCCTTCCTCCAGTTTGTCACTGGCAGTATCCTTAAAGTTCCCGACATTACTCGCTGGCAAATAAGGAAAAGGGTTGCGCTCGTTGCGGGACTTAACCCAACATCTCACGACACGAGCTGACGACAGCCATGCAGCACCTGTATCTAGATTCCCGAAGGCACCAATCCATCTCTGGAAAGTTTCTAGTATGTCAAGGCCAGGTAAGGTTCTTCGCGTTGCATCGAATTAAACCACATGCTCCACCGCTTGTGCGGGCCCCCGTCAATTCATTTGAGTTTTAGTCTTGCGACCGTACTCCCCAGGCGGTCTACTTATCGCGTTAGCTGCGCCACTAAAGCCTCAAAGGCCCCAACGGCTAGTAGACATCGTTTACGGCATGGACTACCAGGGTATCTAATCCTGTTTGCTCCCCATGCTTTCGTACCTCAGCGTCAGTATTAGGCCAGATGGCTGCCTTCGCCATCGGTATTCCTCCAGATCTCTACGCATTTCACCGCTACACCTGGAATTCTACCATCCTCTCCCATACTCTAGCTTCCCAGTATCGAATGCAATTCCCAAGTTAAGCTCGGGGATTTCACATCCGACTTAAAAAGCCGCCTACGCACGCTTTACGCCCAGTAAATCCGATTAACGCTCGCACCCTCTGTATTACCGCGGCTGCTGGCACAGAGTTAGCCGGTGCTTATTCTGCGAGTAACGTCCACTATCCTAGAGTATTAATCTAAGTAGCCTCCTCCTCGCTTAAAGTGCTTTACAACCAAAAGGCCTTCTTCACACACGCGGCATGGCTGGATCAGGCTTCCGCCCATTGTCCAATATTCCCCACTGCTGCCTCCCGTAGGAGTCTGGGCCGTGTCTCAGTCCCAGTGTGGCGGATCATCCTCTCAGACCCGCTACAGATCGTCGCCTTGGTAGGCCTTTACCCCACCAACTAGCTAATCCGACTTAGGCTCATCATTTAGCGCAAGGTCCGAAGATCCCCTGCTTTCTCCCGTAGGACGTATGCGGTATTAGCATTCCTTTCGGAATGTTGTCCCCCACTAAATGGCAGATTCCTAAGCATTACTCACCCGTCCGCCGCTAGGTTAGGTAGCAAGCTACCCTTCCCCGCTCGACTTGCATGTGTTAAGCCTGCCGCCAGCGTTCAATCTGAGCCATGATCAAACTCTTCAGTTTAAAATCATTAGTAGCTTATGGCTACAAATCTTGGCTCATCAATTTTCTGACTAAAAATTCGCTCAAATAAACTTCGAGAAATTTCTACTCTTCAATCAATGAAATATTTTCGATTGATCAACTAGTAAAAATCCACACAAGTTGTTCTTCTATTCTCTTAATGATCTTCTCGATGATTCGTCATCATCAAGCTAGGTCGGCTATATTACTCTCAATTTCTTAAAAGTCAACAGGTAATTTAGATATTTAACAAACTTATCAATCAACCCAAGAACTCAACCACTTTAGCCAAATCCTTGTTTCTCAACAAGTTTTTATCTGCATCACCGCCGATGGATGTGCATTCTACAGCATTCCCAACCCAATACAACCCCCTTTTTTATTATTTTCTTTTGCATGTTTCTTTTTTCTACAAATTCAGTGTTTTCGTTGTTTTTATCAGCTATTTACGTATAAAAAGCAGGCTCATGGCCTGCTTTTTATTTTTTCATTGTGAATTAATCAGTGAAAGTCACACGAGCAATGGCTTTTTTACCCGATTGGATGATTAAAGTGACATTCTCTTTTACAGAGAAGCTCATATCAACCACATTCCAGTCAACTTTTACTGCACCACGACCCACGGCGTCTTTTGCTGCTGCTGCGTTTGGATTTAAACCTGCAACACGAAGAATCGTTGCAATAAATAACTCACCACCAAACTCGCCACGAGAAATCGTCACTTCTGGTGTATCTTCTGGCACTTCACCTTCGGTCACACGGTTACCTGCACTCTTATGTGCATTTTCCGCTGCTTCTGCATCATGGAAACGTTCAACCAACTCAAGCGCCAAGATACGTTTGATTTCCTGTGGGTTACGACCCGCAGCCATTTCATCCAGCAAAACTTTGATTTCATCAAGTGACTTAAAGCTTAGTAGATCAAAGTAACGTTCAATCAAGCTATCTGGCATCGACAGGATTTTTTGATACATTGCACCTGGAGTATCAAATACACCAATATAGTTACCTAAAGATTTAGACATCTTATTCACGCCATCTAAACCTTCAAGAATCGGCACAGTAATACACACTTGTGATTCTTGACCGTAACGACCTTGTAGAGTACGACCCATTAACAAGTTAAAGGTCTGGTCCGTACCACCTAACTCGACATCTGCCTCAAGTGCAATCGAATCATAGCCTTGTACCAATGGATACAAGAACTCATGAATTGCAATCGGTTGATGGTTGTTATAACGCTTAGTAAAGTCATCACGTTCTAACATACGTGATACGGTTTGCTGGCTCGCCAATTGAATTAAATCAGCTGCTGTTCTTTGATTAAACCATTCCGAGTTAAAACGAACTTTGGTTTTATTTGGATCTAAGATTTTAAAAACTTGTTCTTGATAGGTTTTCGCGTTGGCTTCAACTTGCTCACGAGACAACGGCGGACGTGTTGCGCTTTTCCCAGACGGGTCACCAATCATGGCCGTATAGTCACCAATCAAAAAGGTGACTTCGTGTCCTAAATCTTGGAAAGTTTTTAATTTATTAATTAGAACCGTATGTCCTAAGTGTAAATCAGGAGCCGTTGGGTCAAAGCCTGCTTTTACACGGAGTGGACGATTCTCTTTCAGTTTTTTCAATAAATCTTCTTCAGAGATAATCTCGTGCGTGCCTCGTTGAATGAGAGCAAGCTGTTCTTCGGCTGGCAAGAAATTTGACATCACAAAACCTAAACACATCAGTTATTCAATTTGTGCGATATACTAACATTTTTTCAGCATCTTGCAGGATAAGTTGTATATGAGCGCGATCTATATTGGTGTAATGACAGGCACGAGCATGGATGGTGTTGATATTGTTGCAACTTCATTCGACCCTTTAACACTGCATGCCACACTCACAGTGCCTTTTGAACTTGAATTACGCGATGAGTTGATGGCATTGACGCTTCCTGATGACAATGAAATCGATCGTATGGGCAAAGCCGATGTCGCTTTGGCGCAAATGATTGGTCATGGTATCAATCAACTGATTCAACAAAATAATTTAGACCGGAGCCAGATTAAAGCCATCGGTTCACATGGACAAACCATTCGCCATCGTCCTGAACACGGCTTCACCTTACAAATTGGTGACCCCAATATCATCACAGAAATCACGCAACTGCCTGTAGTGTCGGATTTCCGTCGTCGTGACATGGCCGCTGGTGGTCAAGGCGCGCCTTTAGTACCTGCTTTCCATCAAGCGCTGTTTCAACATGACAGCATTCACCGCGTGATTTTAAATTTAGGTGGCATTGCCAATGTCAGTATGCTGCCTGCAAATAACCTAGACGGCGTTTATGGTTTTGATACTGGTCCTGCCAATATCTTGATGGATGCGTGGTGTCATCGCCATACAGGGCATCCTTATGATGAAAATGGTGATTGGGCTGCCTATGGCAATCCCATCCGTTCGTTATTGGAACGCCTACAGAATCATGAATTCTTTGCCAAAGAACCCCCGAAGAGCACTGGTCGCGAAGACTTTAATTTAGAATGGCTAGATGAGCAACTCAGTGATTGGCGTAATGATCTGGAATATGATGAATTGGAAGATACTCCAGAAAATATTCAATCTACTTTAATGAAGCTCACCACACGTGCGATTAAAAAAGCGATTTACCGTAGTAAAGAAACCATGCCAACGGGGGAAATCTATGTCTGTGGTGGCGGTGCTTATAATTCACATTTACTTGAGCAACTCCGCTGGCGCTTGCGTAAGCACAATTGGTCGGTACAAACCACGGATGCACTTGATTTAGCCCCGACATGGGTAGAAGCGACCGCTTTTGCGTGGTTAGCCATGCGTTTTGTAGAGCAGCTCAGTGGTAATTTACCTGCGGTGACGGGTGCAGCTGGAGATCGTATTCTCGGCACCATCACTATGGTATAAAACAAAAAAAGCTTCTCAATTGGAGAAGCTTTTTTTACATCAAAAAATCGATTAAATCGAGAAAGATGATCCACATCCACAGGTTGTGGTCGCATTCGGGTTTTGGATCACAAAACGTGAACCTTCCAGTCCTTCCAGATAGTCGACCACTGAACCCACGAGATACTGATAGCTGAGCGAGTCAACCAAGACTTTCACATCACCATTGCTGAACTCAGCATCATCTTCATTGACGCTTTCAGCGAAGTTAAAGCCATAAGAAAATCCTGAACAACCACCACCCGTTACATAAACACGTAACATAAGGTCGTTATTGCCTTCACTTTCGCGTAGTTGGCGAACTTTTTTGGCAGCATTATCTGACAATTCTAGAGCTTGGGCGTTCATGATGGACTTTCCTCGACTTCACTTCGTCTTTAATAAATAAAAGACCCGATATTCAGTATAGCATACTCAATATCGGGTCTGTATTTGAAGTTTAAAGTGCTGTTAAAGACTTTTTATACGATTATTTGTAGTTCTCGTCTTGTAAGCCACATTCAAAGTTTTTGGCATCTTCACGGCAACGGAATTGCCATAACAGCTTCATCATGCGCTTGTCATAGATTCCCTTAGCCGTCAGATTAATACGTGCTTCACGCATTAACTTTTGATAACCAGGTTTGTCAGAAGCAGGCACTTCCATCCAATATTTTTGCGGAATATCGGCTTTCATTTTTCCAAGAATGGTAAATGCACGTGGCAATTGTGCCTTCACCCACTCTCGAGATTTTTGACCAAAACCTGTCGGGAATTTCTCTGGATGAATAATTAAATTGCCAGTCACTTGCAGAATTGGATAATTGACAATCGCCCCTTTGGTTCCTAAACCCTTATACAGTTCCAAAGGTTTAAAGGCAGCGGCTGGTGCACCAATAATATCCACTTGACCATTATTGAACTTGGCACCAAAGTTGGTGATATCGGAACTGACTGCTTGTGCACCGACTTGTGAAGCCATAATTTTTTGTGCTTCATCATAATCTAGGACAGCAATTTTCTTGCCTGCCGCTTTAGCCACCGTATTGATATTACGATCATTCACCAACAAATAGGCATCGCCCACAGGAATGACCCCAACCACTTCATATTTTCCATTCACCATCGCTTTGGCAAAAGTCGGGCTGGCTAAACCCTGCATCACTTTAACGGCCAATTTAAGGTCGGTAATCGCCCCGATTGCATCTAATGAACCCGTAAACTGGTTAAACTGACGACCACGCATCCCTGTGATACTCACGCCATCACATTTTCCTGCTTTAAAGTCTTCTGCAATTACCGCTTCGTTGGTTCCGACTTTAAGCTCAATATCAGCGCCCCAAGTTTTTGCAGCGAGTTGATAATCCTTCATTAATGCATAAACATCGCCACTTTTGCCCACGATATCAAATACACAAATTGTTTGTTTTGCCTGAGTGCCCGCAGAGACCGCGGCGATCCCAGTCGCAAGTAATAAAGTTTTAAACCATTGCATGTTATTTTTCCTTTGCATCTATGCTGATTGTTGTTGCACCCCATCCAAAATCAAAAGACTGGCGGTATATCTTTAAATAGGGTTTACCAATGAATCATTGTTTTTAATACAGTCATGTTTAATCATCCTGATTGAAACATCTTTTAAATCTTCAAGATTCCATTTGGTTTTTATATCTTTATATAATTACGATCTTTGCACATCAAAACAATGGCTTAAATGACATCTGCAAAAAAACAAAAAGCCTAGATAAATCTAGGCTTTAAGTCTTGATTATGACAATTCTGGATTATTCACCCGGTAATGCACATTCAAAGTTTGCTTTGTCGACTGAACAACGTGCTTTCTTCAATACAGACATCATACCTGCATCGTAAATACCACGTTTAGTTAGGTCCATACGGCCATCACGTAATAATTTTTGATATTTCAAGTTATCTTCAGCACTCAAGTTCATTTTGTATTTAGCTGGAATTTCAGCTTCATAACGTTTGATCATAGCGAATGCTTTTGGAAGTTGCTTCACAAAGTAATCACGAGATTTTTGACCAAAACCAGCAGGGAATTTCTCTGGACGAATCACAAGATCTGCAGTGACTTGTAATACTGGGAAGTTAAACATCGCACCATTTGAACCTAAGCCTTTGCTTAATTCTAATGGTTTGTAGGCATAAGCAGGCGCACCCACCATGTCAACTTGACCGTTGTTAAATTTCGCAGCAAAGTTAGAAATATCAGAAAGTACCGCTTGCGCGCCTACGCGTTGTACCATGATTTTTTGTGCATCATCATAGCCCAATACTGCGAATTTTTTACCCGCTGCTTTTTCAATTGAGTTAATGCTCTTGTCACGTACGAAAATGTAAGCAGCACCTAAAGGCGCGATACCCGCGATTTCGTATTTATTGCCACCTAAATTGGTAGTCATTTTTGCTGCATTACGTGCATCCAGTACATAGGTAATCGCACGTTGTGCAACTTGATTGCTTGGCGCACCGCCCAATGAATCGACTGAACCCGCAAATTTGTTATATGGACGAGCACGCATTGCTGTCATCGCAACAGCAGCACATTTACCCGCTTTAAAGTTATTGTCTGCAACCTGTTCATCCGTGATTGCAAGTAGGTTGACATCAGCGCCCCAGCTTTTCGCTGCGAGTGCCCAGTCCTGCATCATTTTGTATGATTCACCTGACTTTCCTAATAAGTCGAATACACACACATCAATTGCTGCTTGAGTAGAAGCAGATACACCAAAGATCGAAGTTGCTGCAAGAGCAAGTGCAATTTTTTTCATATTTTTCATCCTTTCACAAACTTTATGTTTGTCTCCTTGTTCGAAGCAAATATTAATCATGTTTTTTGAAAAAAAATAGAGCTTCTACTCTATTTTTATGACTGGATTGTTTATTTTTTACCCTCTTTTATCTATTTCTATTATTTTCTTAGGCATTTTTGTTATATCTGCCTCAGTTTATGTATAGATTTATATCTAGGCCAATATTCTCCTCTGTTATTCGCCACTCAAAGTACACTCAAAGTTAGTCCGTTCAACCGTACAACGGGCGCGCTTCAGCACATTCATCATACTCGCATCGTACACGCCTTGCTTGGTTAAATTCATGCGTCCATCCCGTAACATTTTTTGATAACGGGTTTTATCTTCATTGGTCAAAGTAATCTTTTTGGCATTCATCCCTGCTTCTAAGCGTTGCACCATGGCAAAGTTACTTGGCAGTTTGTTTACGAACCATTGTCGAGACTGGGTTCCAAAACCACTTGGGAATTGTGCAGGACGAATAATCAGGTCACCGGTAATATTGACCACAGGGAAATTAAACAATGCCCCATTGGCCAAGCCCTTACTGATCTCTAAAGGTTTATAGGCATAGGCAGGTGCGGCAATCACATCCACCTGTCCGCTATTAAATTTTTTCACAAAATCAGAAATATCCGATGGTACCGCCACCAAATCGATACTTTCTACAATGGCCTTTTGCGCTTGGTCATAATGTAAATAAGCAAATTTTTTGCCTTTGGCTTTTTCAATGGTGTCGATCTTTTTGTCACGTACAAAAATATACGCCAGCCCGACTTGGATAATACCTGCAACTTCAAATTTCTCCCCGTTCATCGTTGCCGTTAAACGATGCTGATTACGTTTATCCAGTACATACGTAATCGCCTTTTGCGCAATGGCATTGCTGGTGACTGCCCCGACCGCATCCACCGAGCCTGCAAATTTATTATATTTACGGGCACGCATCGAGGTCATATAGACACCATCGCATTTGCCCGCATCGAAATCTTTTTCCGCTTTTTCTTCGTCTTGATAAGGAATCAGCTCAACATCGCCCTGCCATGTTTTAGAAGCCAGCTTCCATTCCTCAATCAGTTTATAAGACTCCCCAGCCTTACCCAATAAATCAAAAACACAAATTTGTTGTTTTGCCTGTACAGGAGTGCTCATGACAAATAGAGCTGTAGCACTCAATGCCCAAAGTCCTTTTTTCATCTTGTTTTCCCTTACTTTGCTATTTTGCACAATTTTCCAGCAGTGCTGATTCAATATAGTCAGATTTTGACCAAAAGAATAGCACTTTTATATACATATGTCGGGTTTTCATCTGTTTTAACAGACTTGATCACGTTTTAATTTTTTAGGCCAATATCAACTCAAAAGCAGGATGTTGAGACATCCATCCTCTTATGTATTGGTTTATTCACCACCTAAAGTACATTCAAAATTGGTTCGGTCTACCGTACAGCGCGCGCGTTTCAGTACACTCATCATGCTGGCATCGTAAATACCACGTTTGGTCAATCCCATACGTGCTTCACGCAAGATTTGCTGATAACGGGTTTTATCCTCATTACTGAGGTTGATTTTATATTTGGCAGGCAATTCTGATTCAAGACGCTGGATCAGTGCGAAATTGGTATTCAGACGACTTAGAAACCACGCTCGAGAGTTCTGTCCAAAATTGCTGGAGAATTTTTCAGGACGGATAATTAAGTCCATGGTCATATTCACCGCTGGGAAAGTAATAATCGCGCCCTCATTTCCCAATCCCTTTGACAATTCTAAAGGCTTATAGGCATAGGCAGGTGCCGCCATAATATCGGCCTGACCAGTATTAAACTTTTTGGCGATATCAGAGATATCCGCAAGTACGGCTTGTCCACCTAGGCTTTTCACCACGATCTTTTGTGCTTCGTCATAGCCAAGCACTGCAAATTTTTTCCCTTTGATTTGCTCAATAGTATTCATCTTCTTGTCTTTGACAAAAATATAGGCCAAACCAATTTGCGAAATCCCAGCAACTTCATAGTTTTCATTATCAACGGTGCTGAGCAAACGGCGTTGATTACGCTTGTCCAAAGCAAAGCTAATCGCTTTCTGTGCAATCGCATAACTTGGTACCGCCCCAATGGCATCAATCGAACCTGCAAATTTGTTATAACGGCGCGCACGCATTGAAGTCATATAGACGCCATCACATTTGCCTTGTTCAAAATCATTTTCCGCCAACGCTTCATTCTGATAGCTGATCAGAAAGGTATCACCACGCCATGCTTTCGCAGCCAAGGCCCACTCTTCCATGGCCTTATAGGCTTCTCCTGATTTCCCCAACAAATCAAAAACACAAATTTTGCTCGCTGCATGTGTTTCTGTATAGCTCCCCAACACCAGCATTGCCCCCAATGCAAGAATTCGCTTGTTCATCCTTAAATCCTATGCTGCTACTTTTAGTCTTGTTGCTTATTTTTTCATATAATTTAAATAATAATCTGATTCGCGTCACAAAAATAGAGCTTTTACTCTATTTTATCATTGATTGATCAGCTCAATCCGAACAACTTGATCTTAAATATAAAAATTTGCATTCATGGGCGATCACCTTAAAATGCAGCTATCTATTCGCTATTTTGCATGCTCATGATCCAATTTGACCAAGTTTCATTACGCCGTGGTGGGCGAGTTCTGTTCCAAAAAGCATCAATGCAGCTTCATCCTGGCTGGAAAATTGGTCTTACTGGGGTGAATGGTGCAGGTAAATCGACCTTATTTGCTGCATTTTTAGGAGATTTGGTTGCAGATGAGGGCAATTTGACTCGCCCTGCGGTGTGGACTGTGGCGCATATGGCGCAAGAAATTAAAGCCTTAGAAATGCCAGCGATTGATTTTGTGCTGTCAGGCGATGAAGAATACTGGGATATTCAAGAAAAATTAGCGCATCCAGATCAACTCAGTAATGATGACTTGGCCCGACTGCATGGTCGTTTTGACGAAATTCATGGTTATGCAGCGCCTGCCAAAGCAGCACAATTGATGGCTGGTCTCGGCTTTCTTGATCACCAATTAAAATTAAATGTCGCGAGCTTCTCGGGTGGTTGGCGTATGCGCTTAAACTTGGCGCGCACCCTGATGAGCCGTTCAGATCTGCTGTTGCTGGATGAACCGACCAACCATTTGGACTTGGATGCGATCTTGTGGTTAGAAGACTGGCTCAAAGCGTATGAAGGTACGCTGGTCCTGATTTCACATGACCGAGATTTCTTGGATGCGATTACCGATCATATTCTGCATATCGAAAATCAAGAACTGACCTTATACACAGGCAATTACTCCACCTTTGAAACCACTCGTAGTGAACGCTTAGCGCAGCAACAGCAAGCTTTTGAGAAGCAGCAAGAAACCCGCGCACATCTACAAAAGTTTATTGACCGCTTTAAAGCCAAGGCCACCAAAGCCCGCCAAGCACAAAGCCGAATTAAGCAATTAGAGCGCATGCAGCAACTCGCACCAGCACATGTTGATACGCCATTTACCTTCAGCTTCCGTGAACCAACCAAAATGAGTTCACCTCTGCTGAGCCTGGATGCTGCTACGATTGGCTACGGCGATAAAATCATTGCTGAAAAAATTCGTCTGCAAATCACCCCAAGTTCACGTATTGGCTTACTCGGGATGAATGGTGCCGGTAAATCAACCTTGATCAAGACCCTTGTCGGTGATTTACCACTACTTGCAGGCGAACGCAAAGCCTCTGAGTTGCTCAACATTGGTTATTTTGCTCAGCATCAAATGGATGCTTTGGATGCCCATGCCAGCCCAATGCTGCAATTGGCTCGAATTGCCGATAAACACATCAGTGAAGCTGCTTTACGTGCCTTTTTAGGTAGTTTTGGCTTTAGTGGCGAGCGTATGGATACGCCGTGCGAAAGCTTCTCAGGTGGTGAACGTGCTCGTTTAGCTTTGGCGCTGATTGTATGGCAACGCCCTAATGTCTTGATTCTGGACGAACCAACTAACCATTTAGACTTGGATATGCGTCTGGCACTGACCATGGCGCTACAGGACTTTGATGGTGCAGTGGTGCTGGTTTCACATGAACGCCAATTGATTGCCAGTGTCTGTGATGACTTGTTATTAGTACATGCAGGTCAATGCACAGAATTTGCAGGGGATCTACAAGACTACGCCAAGTGGTTACGTGAAGCACGCCAGCAACAGATCAATGCACAAAATGCATCACAGCAGCAAAGTACGTCGACCCAAGCTCCTGTCACAAAAGTAGATAAAGAAGCGCAACGTAAAGAAGCAGCTCGTCGCCGTGAAATGACCCGCCCGATTCGTAAAAATATCGAAAAAGTCGAAGCTCAAATTGAAAAAGTTCAACCACGCTTAGCCGACATTGAACATGCTTTAGCGGATAGTGCCTTGTATGAGGCCGATCGCAAAAATGATTTGATCAAGCTGATGAATGAGCAAAATGAGCTCAAAGCCAAGTTAGAACAGTATGAAGAACAGCTTTTAGAACTGATGATGGAACTTGAAGAGCTAGAAAGCTCTTTTGCAGATTAAGCTGCTAGCTGATTCATACACAGCTCTATTTGAGTGTGTATGAATCACAACATTTAAGGTCATTTGTTGAAACAGCATCATCCTATTTATGGCCTTAAAAGATAGTTCAGATACTTAAAAACACTATGAATAGCATGAAAAATGTCATGAATTTGTCGAGAATTTCAGATAAGGTAAAAATTGGAATTTTCTCAGAAAATTGAGCTTTGGTGTCAGGCTCGATATACTCAGCCCCCACTGTTGTAAATTTATAACTGACGAATGAATCCTGAGGGTTAAATTCATTTTACATTTTTTGTACTTTAATTTGGTGAGTACTCTATCTTGGATCATACAAACTGAATGAATTCTTTAGATTTTATTTTTAATTTTGAACATATTCTGCCGGTCTTGGTTCAAGAGTACGGTTTATGGATTTATGCCATTCTTTTTCTGATTATTTTTTCAGAAACCGCCTTTGTTTTTATGTTCTTCTTACCTGGTGACAGTCTATTACTCACCGTGGGTGCATTATGCTCTGTGGTTGAGATCATGCATCTTGGCTATATGATCAGCCTTTTGTTCTTTGCTGCAGCATTGGGCTATATGGTGAACTATCATATTGGTCGTCATTTTGGTGACCGTATTTTCAATATAAAATCACGCTTTATTAAGCAAGAATATTTGCAAAAAACCAATGTGTTCTTTTTGAAACACGGTGGAAAAACTATTTTGCTGGCTCGTTTTATTCCATTTGCCCGTTCATTTGCGCCCTTAGCAGCTGGTTCAAGCAATATGAACTATAGCCATTTCGTTATTTATAATATCTTGGGTGCATTGCTGTGGATCAGTGTCTTGGTCACTGCAGGATACCTGTTCGGCCATGCATTGATTCAAGTGAGTGACTTTGTAGAAAGTTAATTTTTATAGCCCACGTTTTTATAATTCAGCAGGAAAGCTCAGCTCTCCTGCTTTTTTTAATCAATTTATTCCTTGTTAAGTTCCACGTGGAACGTAAAAAACAATAGTAAATAATAATGAAAATAATTATCAATAAAAATAAAATCACTCTATAAAAAAACTAATCATCAAGGGGATCCCGTGCGCACAGCCGCATTGGAAAATCAGTTATGAAGCAAACCATTCCTTCAACCAAGAAAACCAACTCGCGCTGGTTTCGTCTTAATTTATGGATTCATCGCTGGGTCAGCTTGGTGATTGTAATTCCCTTTGCGATTTTATCGATCACTGGGGTTATTCTGATTTTCCATGAAGAGATTGATCATGCACTTGGGGTTGAGCCTACGGCGCTACATTCCTCTCTATCACAGCAGCGGCCATTAGCAGATTCTATTGCAACCGCCCAACAAACCTACCCCAATGAGCAGATTATCAGTACAGGCTATGATCCTGAGCATCATCCAGGTGTGCTGTTGATTGGTATGGCAAAACCAGAGCAAAGCTTCGAACAAGCGCGTTGGCTGTTTGCCGATATTGGTTCTGCAACACTCATTCAGCAACCGAATGAACGAGATACCTTAACGGGATTCTTACTGGAACTGCACGCCAATTGGTTCTTAGGTTTTATTGGACAACTGATTGGTGCACTGATCGCCTTTTTAGTGTTCTTATCTTTGGTTTCTGGCTTGGTCGTGTATGCCCCTTATGTGAAAAAATTCCTGTTTGGCATTCTTCGTTTTAACAAGGGACAACGTCTATTACAGCTCGATCTACACAACTTAATTGGTTCTGCAATCCTCGGTTGGGCACTGGTGGTGACGATAACAGGTTTTTTACTGGGTTTCGGTACAGTGGCGATTGGTGTTTGGCAAATGACTGAGCTGAAAGCCCTCCAAGATAAATATCAGCATGCCCGGGTGATTCATCCTCATTTAAGCATTGATCAGGTGTATGCCGCTGCGCAAAAAGGTCAAACAGCGTGGCATCCCAGCAGTGTGTTCTACCCCAAAACCGAATATGCCACCCAAGGGCATTATATGGTGCTGTTACAAGGCAATGAAGGCTTGAACGAAAAGATGCTTAAAGTGGCCTTGGTCAATGCAGAAACAGGACAAGTGGATACCATTGAGGAATTACCGACTTATTTGAAAGCCATTTTATTGTCTCAACCGCTACATTTTGGCAATTATGGGGGCATGCCCTTAAAGATTTTATGGAGTTTATGCACCCTGCTTACCCTATTTATTACCTTAAATGGCGCATGGCTATGGTGGGCAAAACGTCAACAAAAGAGCTTAAAAGGAGGCAACAACAATGCAGCGATGGAATAAGCTCAGTACTTTATGGCTACTTGCACTGTGTAGTATGGGTGGAATTATTGGAATGTTATTGATGGATGGGCTTGCGGATATTATTTTTTTGATTATTACCCTGCTGCCGATTCTGATTGCAGGCTGGAGAGCTTATCTTTTACAGCGCGGTAAAAGATAAGCCAGCTTGATTGATATTGATGCTTAAGTCAATTAAGCATCAATATCTGCATTCAAGGCATTTTCTTCAATGAAAGCACGACGTGGTTCTACGTCATCCCCCATCAAGCATGAGAACATGCGATCTGCTTCAATTGCATCATCAATGGTCACTTGCAACATATTACGGTTTTCAGGATCCATGGTGGTTTCCCAAAGTTGCTCAGCGTTCATCTCACCCAAACCTTTATAGCGTTGGATCATCATGCCACGGCGTGAGTCTTGTAAAATGTGCTGCCACACTTGATGGAAACTGCTGACTTGAATACGGCGATCACCTTTTTGCAGATAAGCCCCTTCTTCCAGCAACTTGAACCAGCTCTTCGAGTTTTTCAGCAAACGTGCATATTCAGCAGAATTTAACAGACCTGCATCGAGTAAATACGAATGCGGTAAGTTATGCACATACACGGTGACACGCGGCCAGTAATGTGCTGATTTCTCACCTTGTGCATTTTCACGTTCAAACGCTTCCAATGTAATTTCTGGACGCAAGCTTGGTTGTAATTTTTCAATCGCAACACGTAATTGCTCTGCCCACGCTTCTACATAATCACGTTCATGATTGTGATCCGCTTTAAATGCATCCAACTCAAGTAGGCCATCGAGCAAACTTGCAGGATAACGTTGAGTTAAGCGCTGTAAGCTTTTTTGTGAGACTTGATAATCTGCAATCACTCTCGATAAGGCTTCACCGGTAATCGCAGGTGCTTCCGCACTGATATGCAATGAAAGCTCATCAATGGCATTAGAAATCAGGAAAGTTTCCAGTGCTTCATTATCTTTGATGTATTGCTCGTGCTTACCTTTCTTCAACTTGTACAGCGGTGGTTGCGCGATATAGATATAACCACGTTCAACCAACTCTGGCATTTGACGGAAGAAGAAGGTCAATAACAAGGTCCGAATATGTGAACCATCCACGTCCGCATCGGTCATGATAATGATTTTGTGATAACGCAATTTGTCTGGATTATATTCTTCACGTCCGATACCACAACCAAGCGCGGTAATTAACGTACCGACTTCCTGACTTGAAATCATCTTGTCAAAACGTGCACGTTCAACGTTCAGGATTTTACCCTTGAGCGGCAAAATCGCCTGCATCTTACGGTTACGACCTTGCTTGGCACTACCGCCTGCAGAGTCACCCTCGACCAGATACAGTTCAGATAATGCTGGATCTTTTTCCTGACAGTCTGCCAACTTACCTGGTAAGCCTGCGATATCCAAAGCACTCTTACGGCGGGTCATTTCACGGGCTTTACGCGCCGCGTCACGCGCACGTGCCGCATCAATAATTTTACCTGCAATTGACTTTGCTGCCTGTGGGTTTTCTAGCAAATACGCTGAAAACTCTTTGTTCATGGCTTGTTCAACAGCAGGTTTTACTTCACTCGACACCAATTTTTCTTTGGTTTGTGAAGAGAATTTTGGATCAGGCACTTTCACTGAAATAATAGCGGTTAAGCCTTCACGCGCATCATCACCCGTAACGGCTACTTTTTCTTTTTTCAGTAAGCTTTCATTTTCCATGTAGCTGTTGAGGCCACGGGTTAATGCAGCTCGGAAGCCTGCGAGGTGTGTACCCCCATCTTTCTGTGGAATGTTGTTGGTAAAGCAACGGACATTCTCTTGATAGCTGTCATTCCACTGCAATGCAACTTCGACACCGATGCCATTATCCGCATCCATCGTGAAGTGGAAGATGTCATTCAGATGGGTTTTACCTTCGTTAATATATTTAACGAATTCAGATAAACCACCTTCATAGTCATAAACATGCTCGAGATTGACACGCTCATCCCGCAGTACGATACGTACCCCTGCGTTCAGGAACGAAAGTTCTCGTAAACGACGTGCCAAAATATCGACACTAAAAATGGTTTGGCTAAAGGTCAGTTCACTTGGCCAGAAACGAACGGTCGTCCCCGATGTATCGGTTTCACCCACAACTTTTAACGGATATTGCGGATCGCCATGTGCGTATTCTTGCTCATGGATTTGGCCAGCACGGTGAATGGTCAAATGCAATTTTTTAGATAAAGCATTAACAACTGAGACACCTACACCGTGTAAACCACCCGACACTTTATAGCTGTTATCATCGAACTTACCACCAGCATGCAGAATGGTCAGAATTACCTCTGCCGCAGACACCCCTTCTTCTGGGTGAATATCGGTCGGAATACCACGACCATTATCCGAGACGCTGACCGATTCATCTTCATGAATGGTCACTAAAATCTCGTCACAGTGTCCTGCTAAAGCTTCATCGATGGCATTATCCACCACCTCAAACACCATATGGTGCAAACCTGTACCGTCATCGGTATCACCGATATACATGCCAGGGCGTTTACGAACCGCGTCTAATCCACGTAATACTTTAATACTAGAGGAATCATAAGCCTTTTCATTTGTTTGTTCTGTTTGAGAGACTGATTGAGACTCTGAACTCATGGTTACTCCCTAGTAAATATCTAATCTATCCAAAGATGAGGAAATAAAATTATGGCGCAGCAAGACTGACTTGGCCGTGAACAACATGGAACAATTGAAAGGGAATCGACAGATCATGTAAGTGTTTTAATACCGACGCATGGTCTAAGGTGGTCATAAAAACCTGACTTCCCAACTGACTCAGTCGCTCAATTAAACGTTGTTGTGCAGCTAAATCTAACTCTGCTGTCAGATCATCTAATAATACCACAGTTTCCTTGTTACTCGCATGCAGCATTGCAATTTGTGACAGTTTTAATGCCATGATTAACAACTTTTTTTGCCCGCGAGAGAGCACATCATCGGCATTGCCAAACGGCGTTTTTAAGCGTAGATCTGCACGGTGCGGACCGTACTCGGTATAACGGCGATCAAGGTCTTTTTGATGCTGCTGAATCAAGTCCTGTAGCAAGCCCTGCTCGGTATGAAAGCCCGCACTGTATTCCAGTTCAATCTGCAGATTGGGCAACAACTGCTGCAAATCTTCATGGAAAAACTGATTCCATTGCTCAACGATTCCAACCCGTTGTGAGTGCAAAATTTCGCCATAATCACTGAGCATTTTGTTCCACGGCTCTAAATCAGCCAGACTGAGATTACGCCGTGTTTTGAGTAAACTGTTGCGCTGTTTTAATGCTCGCGAATAATACTGCCAAGCAAAATAAAACTCAGGTTCCACGTGGAACATCAACCAATCCAACAGTTGCCGTCTGGGCTTGGCGCCATGATCAATAATATCGGTACTTTGTGGGTCGATATGCTGTAAAGGCAAGAGTTTTGCCAACTGACCTTGGGTGGCAATGGTATCGCCATTCACTTTAATCAGTTGCTCGCCAGAAGCCAGTTTTTGCATGCCGATACGTTCACTGGCCGATTGTGCGAACACAATCGCATCGTCCGCCTCGTATTGGATGTAATGTTTTGGAATATGGGTGCGAAATGAGCGACCTGTGGCCAACAAATGGATGGATTCGAGAATCGAGGTTTTTCCAGAACCATTGGCCCCGTAAAAAATATTAAACGGTTGCAACTCATTGAGTGCAACCGCCTTTAAATTACGTACACGCTCGATATTTAAACGCGTAATTTGCATGAATTAAGACTCAAACCATCAAACGAGCTTAAACACGCATTGGCATGACAACATAAGTTTGATCTGGATGGGCTGGATCTTGAACAAGCACAGACTGATTGGCCTCACTCATGCTCATTTTTACATCATCACCATCTAAAACACTTAAAACATCAAGGATATATTGTGCATTAAATGACATTTCCAACGGTGCATCTTGATATTGAATTGCAATATCTTCAACCGCCTCATCTTGTTCAGGGTTATTGGCACGTAACTGTAATGAATCTTGATTAAAGTTCAAGAATACACCACGAAGTTTTTCATTACTTAAAATTGCTACACGCTGCAACGATTGTTTAAAGACGTCATGTGCAATAAAGACATGCTTATCCCCATTTTTTGGAATCACACGGCGATAATCAGGGAATTTTCCATCAATCAGTTTCGTGGTAAAACGAACGGTAATATCACCCTGCTCTTTATCACGGCTTGGGGTATTAATGGTGACATTCAATAATTCACGGCCAATCAATAAGGTGAGTTGTTCATCTTCAATACTGAGTAAACGCTGTAATTCACCGACCGCCTTACGTGGAACAATGGCCTGCATCGGCGCTGCTGCTGTTGATGATGCCAACACCTCACACAAGGCTAAACGATGTCCATCAGTAGTCACTGTACGTAATTGATTTTGATCAATTTCCAACAATGTACCCGTCAGGTAAAAACGGACATCCTGAACCGCCATGGCAAAGGCCGTTTTTTCAAATAAACGCTTTAATTCACGCTGGGTAACCTGGACTTGTGTCCCTTGGCTATTTTCAGTGGTCAATAATGGATAATCTTCGGCAGGAAGTGTACCCAACACGAAACGGCTATTGCCCGATTTTAAAATACAGCGTTGATCTTCAGTAATTTGTAGATCAATCAAGGCTGCTGTAGGAAGAGATTTACAAATTTCGACCAGTTTACGTGCAGGAACAGTGGTTTCACCCGCTTCTAAACAAGCACCTTCTGCTAACGTGGTGCTGGCAACCAATTCAACTTCCAAGTCAGAACCTGTAATGGTTAAGGCCTGTTGTGTGGTTTGAATTTTAACGTTTGAAAGAATATTCAAGGTATGACGGCGTTCAACAGCCCCCACCACATGGGATAAAACATTGACTAAACTTTCTTTAGCGATTTTCAAACGCACGATTTTATTCCTCTTACAACAGAAGCCGATATGAATGTTAGCAGTGTACTATGCTGCACTTAAAAATAGTTTGCAACTCTGAAAAATAGATTAACTTTGTAACAAGCGCAGTAAATTTTTATAGTCTTCATTAAAAATAGGGTCTTCTTCACGCAAGCTGACCACTTTTTCACAGGCATGCATCACGGTACTGTGGTCACGACCACCAAAAGCCATACCAATTTCAGGGAAACTATCCCCAGTTAATTCACGAGCCAAACCCATGGCCAATTGCCGTGGACGTGCATAAATACGGGTACGTTTTGGCCCAATCAATTCTTTTAATGGAATTCGGAAGTATTCACTTACCACCCGCTGGATATTTTCAACACTAATGGTACGTGCACGAATCGCCAAAACATCTTTTAACGACTCACGCACCACATCCAAATCAATTGCAGTACCTTTAAAACGTGAAATTGCCACGACTTTATTAAGTGCACCTTCAAGCTCTCGTACGTTTGCAACCACTTGTTGGGCAATAAACAGAGCACAGTTTCGTGGTAAATCAACTCCACTATTTTCCGCTTTTTTCAGCAAGATCTCGATTCGGGTCTCGATATCTGGCGGTTCAACCCCCACAGATAAGCCCCATGAAAAGCGAGAAACTAAACGTGGATCAAGTTCAGTGAGTTCTTTTGGATAACGATCTGAGGTTAAAATAATTTGTTTAGATTCATCCAATAAAGCATTGAATGTATAGAAGAATTCAACAAGGCTTGCTTCTTTTCCTGCGAGTAAATGAATATCATCGACCAACAATAAATCTAAAGAACGACAGTTTTTCTTAAATTCTTCAACCTTACCTTTTTGTAATGAACTGACAAAGTCCTGTACAAAACTTTCCGAAGTCATATACATCACACGTGCATTTGGCTTGGCTTGTAACAGCGCATTGCCCACGGCCTGCATTAAATGGGTTTTACCCAGACCTGTTGGGCCATACAAAAATAAAGGGTTATGTTGCGAAGCACCTAACTGCGTTAAAACCTTGCGGCAGGTTTCAGCAGCCATTTGGTTAGAACGGCCTTCAACAAACAAAGAAAAGGTAAATAACGGATTGAGTTGTCTTTTCTTCGGTATTTTAGTGACATTTTGACTCGGTTGAACCAAATCAGATTCTTTTTTTACTTTTGTTGGAACAGCAACAGGTGCACTACTCAACGCTGCTGTAGTGGTTGCAGGTTGCTCATTAGAAGACAAAATAGTCCCAGGACGTGAATCAACCAGAATTTCAACCTGACGAACTCGGCCTTCCGACAATTGTTCAGCAAGAATAGAGATCAGTTCTAAATGGTTATCCTGAATATAACGCGTCCAATAGGGGTTCGGTGCGTATAAACGCATCACACCATCAACCTCTTCAGCAACCAAAGGACGAATCCACATCGCAAAGACGTTATCAGATAGCTCTTGTCGCAAGCGAGTTAAGCAGTCTGTCCAGAGCATGTGCATCCCCTATATATCCATTTTTTAAATTCAAAAATAAAAAACCGTCACCCCTCATCTTTCAAAGGGGTCGCCATTCTAACCAAGTTATCCACATCTGTCAGGACAATTTATGGGACTTTTGCTGAAAAAGACAGCATTCGTTTATAAATTTAAATTCAAAGCCACATGTGCATAACTTTTTGCACAAGCTGTGGATAGTTTTAAGCTCAAAGTTATCCACAAACTATAAAAATGATAAAAACATGCTTATCCACAGCATAACTTTATGTTTATTCATAAAAAAACATCACTTTCCACAGAATAAATCCACCCTAATAAGAATAAATTTAAATTTTAAAATTTGAATTTACTTATAGGGTTCACTCAAATTGTGGATAACTGAGCATATCGAAATTTAAATTCAAAATCCAAGAATTAAATTTAAATCAGAAGATGGATTGTTGATAAGCTTGTTTGTAAGCTGTGAATATAGACGAATACTGATATTATTTAAATAGATAGCTTGTGTATATTTTTTGTTTTCAATAAAAGCATATAACTTCGCGCAGTTCTATTGCTTCAAAACAGAACAAACAAAATGTAAAGTTTTTGATTTTTCATTGACAGCGTAAACATTGCGCAATAAAATCGCGGACCTTTATAGAAAGATCATTTTGGAGTTTCGAAATGAAACGTACTTTCCAACCATCTGAATTAAAGCGTAAACGCGTTCATGGTTTCCGCGCTCGTATGGCTACTAAAGCAGGTCGTCAAGTTTTAGCTCGTCGTCGTGCAAAAGGTCGTCATAGCTTAACTGTTTAATACTGTTAAGCTGACCAGACTTGGGTGATGACACTTTACAGTTTCGGCACTGAATTTCGTATTCGTTGTGCCGCTGATTATAAAAGTGTATTTGATGGTGCGCTTTTTAAAGTGCATCAGCCCCATTTCCTTTTTTTAGCAAAATTAACCGAACAGCCGAAAAGCCGTTTGGGTATTGTCGTTGCTAAAAAAAAGGTGCGTCGTGCACATGAACGAAATCGAATAAAACGTCTTGCTCGGGAGAGCTTTCGTTTACATCAAGCGCAATTTAATGCTGATATCGATATTGTGGTGATGCCTAAAGTAGGTATAGAAGCAATCGCAAATCAAGAATTACATCAACAATTAGATTTTGCTTGGCAAAAATTACAACGCTTAGCAAAGAAGCATTCCAAAGTCGTTGTGACATCCCTCCAAAATTAGAGATCTCCAATGGTACGTTTACTGCATTGGTTGATAAGATGTTACCAAATCGCAATTAGTCCATTATTGGGTCCTCGTTGTCGCTATATTCCCACTTGTTCGCAATATGCAATCGAAGCGTTGCAGACACATGGCGCGGTCAAAGGTGTATGGCTATCGACTAAGCGAATTTGCCGTTGTCATCCTTGGGGTGGGTCAGGCTATGAACCTGTGCCTCGTAAAGCACTTCGTTTTATTTCGTTTCATCAAATAGATTCTCAAATGCATCACGTTGCTGTACCCTTTCGTGATCGTTTATTCAAGCAAAATCTCTCTAACCATTTGGGATTATAGATATGCAACAATGGGCCAGATTTGCAATTCTTGGAGCCATGTTTGTTACCGCATATTTGCTTATTTTGGCTTGGCAAAAAGATTATGGTCATGCTGCACCAGCACCGCAACAACAAGCGGCTGCTGTGACTGCACATGAAGTATCTGCAGATTTGCCAAATGCTCAAAATGCAACAGCGGCTTCAGACTTGCCACAAGCAAATGTGACTGCATCACAAGCCACAGAACATAATACATCTGTGAGTCAGCAACTGATTTCAGTACAAACTGATCTTTATCACCTGTGGATCAATCCTAAAGGTGGTGATATCGTCCGTATTGAATTGTTAAGCCATGATGAAAGCAAAGACAGCGACAAACCGTTTGTCATGCTGGAAAGCGATGCGAAACGTACTTACGTCGCTCAATCTGGTTTAATTGGTTTAAATGGACCAGATAGCAGCCGTGGCGGCCGTCCAATGTATGATGTTGAAAAAACAGCATATACCTTGGCAGATGCGAAAAGCGTTGCGTCGAAAGATGGTAAAACACAGCAAGTGTTGACTGTGCCATTGGTATTTAAAACACCTGAAGGTGTGGAAGTGATCAAATCGTTCACCTTCACACAAGGCGATTACCCAATTACCGTTAAACATCAAGTCATTAACCGCAGTCAGCAAAACTGGCAAGGTCAAATGTTTGGTCAGTTAAAGCGTGATAATTCGGATGACCCTGGTAAGTCTTCACAAGGTATTTTTACCTTGGGTACTTATCTTGGTGGCGCTTGGGGTACACCAGATGCGCATTATAACAAGTTAAAATTTGCCAACTTTAATGACGAAAAATTAAATGTTGAAGCCAAAGGCGGCTGGGTTGCCATGGTTCAGCATTATTTCGTGAGCGCATGGATTCCTGGGAACTTAAAACTGACTCAGGCCGATGGTCAGCCATATAATGCAAAATTAGAGTCACGTCAGTCTACGGACGGCATGAATATCATGGGCTTCACTTCTCCAGTGATCAATGTACCTGCAGGTACATCAATGGAAGTGGATGCTAAACTGTATTCAGGTCCAAAAATCCAATCTGAACTCAAAGACTTAGCTGCTGGTTTAAACCAAACTGTTGATTATGGTTGGTTATGGCCAATTGCGAAATTATTGTTCTTGGGCCTGCAATTCTTCCATAACATTATCGGTAACTGGGGCTGGTCAATTATCTTATTGACGATCTTGGTGAAGTTGATTTTATGGCCACTTTCTTCAAAAAGTTATCGTTCGATGGCGAAAATGCGTGTAATTGCACCAGAAATGCAACGCATGAAAGAAGAATTTGGTGAAGACCGCATGCGTTTCTCGCAAGAAATGATGGCGTTATACAAGCGTGAACAAGTCAACCCATTGTCTGGTTGCTTGCCATTGCTGTTACAAATGCCGATTTTCTTAGCCTTGTATTGGGTATTGATGGAATCAGTTGAACTCCGTCATGCACCGTGGTTAGGCTGGATTCAAGATTTATCTGCGATGGATCCATGGTTTATCTTGCCGTTGATCATGGGTGTGACCATGTTCGTTCAGCAAATGTTGAACCCACAACCGACTGATCCAATGCAGGCCAAAGTGTTCCGTATCATGCCAATCATGTTTACGGTATTCATGTTGTTCTTCCCTGCGGGCTTAGTGCTTTACTGGATCGTCAACAACAGTATTACCATTTTGCAACAATGGTTTATTAACAAAGGTGTCGAAAAAGACCGTCTCAACAAGGTTGAGCCGAGCGCTTAAGTTCGAACTTTTACTGAATAAATCCGCTTAAGATGGTAATCTTAGGCGGATTTTTCTTTGTCTGTATTTAGCGGTTGAACCCAACAACCCTTGCGTTTTTTAGGTGAATTTAACATGCAACATCAAACCACAATTGCTGCGATTGCTACCCCATTAGGTCGTGGTGGTGTGGGGGTGATTCGACTCTCTGGGCCGAAAGCCTATGCGATAGCAGAGCAACTGACCCAAAAACAGCTCCCTGCAGCACGTATGGCTGGTTTCCGTCAGTTTTGTGATGCTGATGGCTCGGTAATGGATGAAGGCATCGTATTGTGCTTTCCGAACCCGCACTCCTTTACTGGGGAAGATGTGGTGGAATTACAAGGTCATGGTGGTCCAGTCATTCAGAATGCGTTATTAGCACGTTTACTGGATTTAGGCGCAACTGCTGCAAAGGCGGGTGAGTTTTCCATGCGTGCCTTTGAAAATGGCAAAATGGATTTAGTGCAAGCGGAAGCGATTGCCGATTTGATTGATGCGACATCACAAGCAGCAGCACGTTCGGCGGTTCGTTCTTTACAAGGTGCATTTTCAACCAAAATTAATACGGTTTTAGAAAAGCTGATTCACTTACGTTTGCATGTTGAAGCCGCGATTGATTTCCCAGAAGAAGAAATTGACTTCCTGGCTGACGGCAAGATTTTGGCTTTGTTGGACGATGTACAAGACTCTGTCAAAGCGGTGCAGCAGTCTGCGCGTCAGGGCCAATTGCTACGTGAAGGTTTACAAGTGGTGATTGCGGGTAAGCCCAATGCAGGTAAATCGAGCCTGTTAAACGCACTTGCAGGCCATGAGCGTGCCATTGTGACCGATATTGCAGGGACTACCCGAGATGTGCTGCATGAAAAGATCAGTTTAAATGGCTTGCCGATCACCTTAACAGACACTGCGGGTTTACGTGAAACCGGTGATATTGTCGAACAGGAAGGGATTCGTCGTGCGATCAAGGAAATTGAACAGGCAGATTTATTGCTGTTGGTGTATGACTTGAACCAAGCTGATGAGCCATTACAGCTGGCGCATGAATATTTTGCTGATCATCTAGAACCAAAACGTTTGTTATTGATTGGCAATAAATGCGATTTAACTGGACAACAGACCGAAATGACTGATTATCAGGGTTTCCGACATGTTCGTGTCTCAGCCAAACAGGATATGGGGGTTCAGGCGCTCATAGATGCGATTACAGCGCATGCAGGCTTTCAACCTGAGGAAGACACCTTTATCGCCCGAACACGCCATTTAGATGCAATGAAGCGTACTCAGCGCTATTTGTCTGAGGCACGTGAGCAGTTGGTGGTGTTTAATGCTGGTGAGCTGGTGGCCGAGTCATTGCGCTTGGCGCAGAATGCATTGGGTGAAATCACGGGTGATTTTAGTGCGGATGATCTTCTCGGGAAGATTTTTGGTTCGTTCTGTATTGGTAAATAATGAATTAAATCAATTGTTAATGGCTTAGATCGTGATGATCTAAGCCATTGTTTATCAACCTTCTTCTTGTTCTTCCTCTGTTTTTTGTTCTTGTACCACATTTAATGCGGTCATCATTGCGGCAGGTGCACCCTCTTGGCGAGTACTCTTCAGCTTGATTTGCAAACGCAATTCATTGACTGAATCTGCATTGCGTAAGGCTTCATCATAGCTAATCGCGCCTTCGTTATACAGCTCAAATAAGGCTTGGTCGAAGGTTTGCATACCCAGCTCACGCGATTTGCTCATAATCTCTTTCAGTGCGTGGAACTGTCCTTTGAGAATATTGTCGGCAATCAATGGGGTATTCAATAAAATTTCAATTGCAGCACGACGACCTTTGCCATCTTGGGTACGTACCAGACGTTGTGAAATAATCCCTTTCATATTGGATGAAAGATCCATCAGTAACTGATTACGACGCTCTTCTGGGAAAAAGTTAATAATTCGATCCAGTGCTTGGTTGGCATTGTTGGCGTGTAAAGTACCTAAGCAAAGATGTCCTGTTTCCGCAAAGGCAATCGCGTGTTCCATGGTTTCAGTATCACGGATTTCACCAATCAGAATCACATCAGGTGCCTGACGTAGTGTGTTTTTCAAGGCGTGGTGCCATGAATGACAATCAACCCCCACTTCACGATGGGTAATCATCGATTTTTTGTGTTTATGCACGTATTCCACTGGGTCTTCAACGGTAATGATATGCCCCGCTGAGTTTTCATTACGATGGTCAATCATGGCCGCCAAAGAGGTGGATTTGCCTGAGCCTGTCCCCCCAACAACCAGTACCAAGCCACGCTTTTCCATAATCACATTTTTCAGCGATTCTGGCAGTTTCAGCTTTTGAAAGGTTGGAATTTCTGAGGTAATGGTACGAATCACCATGCCGATTTGCAGCTGTTGTTTAAACACGTTGACACGGAAACGGGAAACATTGGGTACATTGATTGCGAAATTACATTCCCATTCTGTTTCAAACTCTTGGCGCTGTTTTTCATTCATCAAACTATAGGCAAATAGCTTGGTTTTATCTGCGGTGAGTGCCTGTTGCCCCAATGGACGCATCAGGCCTTGCAATTTAATGCTCGGTGGAAAATCAGCGGTGATAAATAAATCGGATCCCCCATATTCCACTACTTTACTAAGCATATGAAACATAAAGGTTTTGGCTTCTTCTAATAGTTCCGCGTTATACATTGAGCTACCTAAATTTTTACAATGAAGCGAAGTTCATTGCTGTAATACGATGACAATCATCCCGATAGGGAAACATTTTTTTGTTTCTTGAAAATGAATAATGATAGATCAAGGCGACTCGATTTAGGCCATTTTATTCCATCATCTTCACGGTGTTGCTGAATGATGCGAATTATTCCAAAAAGCGAGGTGCTGATCTATGTACTTTTTAAAATTATTAAATAATTATCAATATGATGGACCTAAATTGTCAGTTTTTTACTGAATCGATCGCTTGCAGCGCGTGTATGGGGGGATATGAACAGGATAAACGGACGTTCCACGTGAAACATCGCATGAATTGGTTGAGTTTTGGTTGTTACTGAGTAAGCTTGGCTGTTGAGCGGCTTGAGACTGATTACAATAGCCGCTGATTTTTGAATTGAGTGTTCGTCATGTTAAAAAAAATTGGGATGTTCTCATTATTGAGCTGTATGTCAGCGATGAGTTTTGCCAACGTAGACAGCTTAAAAAGCAATTTAAATAAGCAATATCCCAATATCCAAGTCAGCAACATCCAACCTACAGAAATGACTGGTTTATATAGTGCCAGTCTGGATAATCAAATTATTTATTTGGATGAAAGTGCACAACACATGTTTGTGGGTTCTATGGTACGCCTAAAAGATCAAAAGAACCTGACCAAGGATTTAGTGATCCAACAAAATTCGATTGACTGGAAACAACTGCCTTTTAAGGATGCGATTAAAACGGTTAAAGGCAATGGTAAGCGTGAGTTAGCGGTATTTTCGGACCCAAATTGTTCATATTGCAAAAAATTAGAAGCTGAACTGGACAAGCTGACTGATGTGACGATTTATACCTTTATCTATGCTTTAAAACCACAATCGATCGCGGTGTCAAAATCGGTTTGGTGTGATGCCAATCCAGCCTATGCATGGAAAAACTTGATACAAAAGAATCTGCAACCGAAAGAAAAAAGTTGTGCCAACCCGATTGAGCGTAACCTTGAACTCGGTCGTAAACTTGCTGTGGATGCCACGCCAACCTTGATTTTCTCAAATGGTTTGAAAATGGTCGGTGGACGCAGTGCTGAAGAAATTCAGATGATTTGGAAAGAGCTTGGACTCTAATGAAAAAGCTCCCCAATCATCGTTTAAAATGAATGGGGAGCCTTCTGAAGGTATTTAACTTTTTTTGGTGATGAGTTTATAAAGGAATAAAATAATCACCGCACCCAAGACAGACGCAATAAAACCAGCTGCCGAATTTTCAGCATATAAGCCAAGTAAACGTCCACCGTAAGTAGCGAGTAATGAACCTGCGATACCCAATAAGGTCGTGACAATAAAGCCAGCTTTGTCATCACCTGGATGTATTGCGCGTGCAATTAAACCAGCAAAAAAACCAACAACAATGGCTACAATCAGAGACCACATTATCTTTTCTCCTTGTTTTAAAAGCGGTATTTCTTATTATCCTGCTTGATTCGAGCCTACTTTGTCTGTAGTGGATTGCCTATTTATGTCGTATTTTTGTGCATTCTTTAGCAGGCTTTGTTTAATCATACAGCATAAAAAAGGCGCCCTAAGGCACCTCTGAGTCAGCATTATGATCAGCCCATGACAGTTGTCATCGGTACTGATGCAATGCCAGTAAGGTTGAACTATTAAAGACCGATTTCACCAATAAATGGGAGGTGACGGTACTTTTGATCGAAATCCAGACCATAACCAACAATAAAGCGATCTTCGACTTCAAAACCGAGAAATTTAACTTCTAACGGAATTTCACGGCGTGACGGCTTACTGACCAAAGTACACAGTTCAATCGAGTTCGGGTTACGTGTTTGCAGCATTTCAACCACTTTACTTAAGGTGTTGCCCGAGTCGATAATGTCTTCCACCACCAGCACATCTTTACCATGAATTTCACCATCCAGATCTTTCAGGATCTTGACGTCTCTTGATGAAACAGTGGTGCCATTGACGTAGCTAGAAACAGTCATAAAATCGAGTTCGTGTGGCTTTTCAATGGCACGGCATAGGTCGGCCATAAAAATAACTGAACCACGTAACAGGCCAATCAATACCAGTTCTTTATCACTTTGAGCATAGTGTGCATTGATCTTTTCGCCCAGTTCTTTGACTTTGGCTTGAATCTCTTCACTTGAAATCATAATGCGCATTGCAATGGTCATCGGTAGATTCCTAAAACTTAAAAACGGGAAAATAAAAAAGGTGTTGACCTGCAACACCTCGAAATCTTGAGCTAATCCGCCAATTTTAAAACAAAATCACCTTTCATGCACCTTTTGATGATGAAGAATATGTTTCATTTTGAGCAGATGCACGGTCACGTTTTAACAGAACAGCGCATCCAATGGCGAATATGATCCACCCAAGTTTTTGTTTATTTAAACGTTTCGCTTTGGCTGTAGGCTTTTTGTCCATAGATATAGGTTGCCTCAATATTTCGGTCATCGCCCATGGTGAATAAGGCGAATAGGCTGTCATCAACCGATTTTGAACGGGACTGACGCAGCTGCTGCAATGCGGTCGGTTTCAGGTTCAGTACCACAAAATCAGCTTCTTTGCCGAGATTGAAATTACCGAGTTTGTCATCCAGATGCAAGGCTTTTGCTCCGCCTAAGGTTGCATGATAGAGCGACTCAAACGCAGACAGTTTATCACCTTGTAGCTGTTGAACCTTGTACGCTTCATTGACGGTTTGCAATAAGCTAAACGAGGTCCCTGCCCCAACGTCGGTGCCAAGGCCGACTTTAACCTGCTGTTGCCAAGTTTTGTTCAATGGGAATAAACCGCTACCCAAGAATAGGTTTGAGGTTGGACAGAAGGCAATTGCAGAATCAGTCTCATGCATGCATTTCCATTCAGCATCTTCTAAATGCACGCAGTGTGCGAATACCGAGCGCTGGCCAGTTAAACCATAGTGATGATAGACATCCAGATAGCTCTTTTGCTCAGGGAACAAATCTTTGACCCAAGCAATCTCATCTTTATTTTCACTCAAATGGGTATGCACATAGACATCTGGGAATTGTGCTTTGAGTTGGCTTGCTTTTTCGAGTTGTTCTGGGGTGGAGGTCGGCGCAAAACGTGGGGTAATTGCATACAGTGCACGACCTTGGCCATGCCACTTCTCAATTAATGCTTTAGAATCGTTATAGCCGCTGTCTGCGGTGTCACACAAGGCTTCGGGTGCATGACGATCCATCATGACTTTACCCGCGATTAAGCGCATTTGGTGCTGTGCTGCGGCCTCAAATAAGGCATCCACCGATTCAGGATGTACCGTACAGAATACCAATGCTGTGGTGGTGCCATTTTTGAGTAGCTCATTGACAAAGAATTGCGCAATTTCTTTCGCATAGGCTTGGTCTTTGAACTGGATTTCAGTTGGAAAGGTATAGGTGTTTAACCAGCTTAAAAGTTGCTCGCCGTAGGCCCCGACCATTTCGGTTTGTGGAAAGTGAATATGGGTATCGATCATGCCCGGAATGATCAACTGTTCTGGATAATGCTGAATTTCAACGTTTGCAGGAAGATGGGCTTGAGCGTCGTTCCACGTGCCAAACCAGCGAATTTTGCCCTGTTCAGTGATCATGACACCATCTTCGAGATAACGCACTTGATCGGCAATTTCAGCAGCTTGGGAAACGGTTTTTTGAATATCTAAGAAGCGACCACGAATCACCGTGATTGGAGTAGCCAAAGTCATAACAACCTACAATTTTACTTTTTTCGGTTGATTGTACCTGATTTTGCCAAAGTTACTGGATTATTCGTCTAATTCGTCGGCTTAAAAGGTATATAAATGTGACTCATAATTTAAAGCAACTCAGTTTGGGGAGATCGAAATGTATGTCTTATCTGGGGGAAACGCAGAGACAGAGCAAAGCAATCGAAGCAGACTATTTGATCTGATTATGCAGTCCCCTGCCTTGTATGGGATGTTGCAGCAATTGGCTCGATTACATCCTGCAGCTTATTTAAGTGCGGGTGTGCTTCGGAATACCGTATGGGCACATTTACATGGTCAAAGCTTTGACTTGAACAATTGCGATATAGATGTGATTTATCATGATGCAATGCAAACAGATGAGCGTTTGCAAAAACAATTGCAGCAAGATTTAGAGCGTATCTTTCCTGAACAACAATGGGATGTGGTGAATCAGGCCTTGGTACATATCTGGTATCGTCAGGACAATGCAGCAAACATTCAACCCTTAGTATCGCTTGAACATGCCTTGTCGCTATGGCCAGACACAGCAACGGCGATTGCGCTCAGGTTAAACTGCGCTGGAGAACTGGAACTGATCGCACCCTTTGGCCTGCATGATTTATTTGCACTGAGATTACGTTGGAATCCGGCATTGGTCAGCTATGACACATTTAAACAACGGCTTGAATCCAAACAGTGGTTACAACAATGGCCTAAATTGCAATTAGTTGATGATGCTCAAATAAAAAAGGGCCTTCATTGAAGACCCTTTTGAGATGCTTTGCGCTTATTGCACTTGGCGTTTGTTATGACGTAACGAGAGATAAGCGGTGATGCTCAACACCAGTACGATAAAGCCTAACGAGATCCAGATTGGCATGTGGAATACATCGAGCAATAACATTTTTGCACCAATGAACAATAAGATGATGCCCAAACCATAGGGTAAGTAATGCATTTTGCTTGCAGCACCTGCCAATAAGAAGAACATCGCACGTAAGCCCAAAATCGCCATTAAGTTTGCGGTTAACACAATGAATGGGTCACTGGTCACAGCGAAAATCGCAGGAATAGAATCCACCGCAAAAATCACATCAGACGCTTCTACCAAGATTAATACCAAGAACAAAGGTGTTGCCCATAACACACCGTTCTGACGAACGAAGAACTTATTGCCTTCTAACTGTGGGGTAATCCGCATGTGTTTGCGTAACCATTTCAGGATTTTGATATCTTCAATATTGGTGTCTTCTTCATCCTGCCCTTTTAGGAACTTAAAGCCTGTGTAGATAAGGAACGCACCGAAGATATACAGCACCCAAGAGAACTCTTGTACAAACCAAGCACCAATAAAGATAAAGATGGTTCTTAAAATGATTGCACCGAGTACGCCGTAAAGCAGGATTTTACGCTGGAATGCAGGAGGGATTGCAAAAGCCGCAAAAATCATCAGCCAGACAAAGACGTTATCAATTGCCAGCGATTTTTCCAGTAAATAACCCGCAAAGTATTCCATGGTTTTTTGGTTGGCGATGGTTGCACCAACGGTTTGTTGTAGATACAACCACAAACCACCACCAAAGATCATGGCAACGGTGACCCACGCAATACTCCAGTAAGCCGCTTGCCTGATGGGTACATCTTGGTTTTGTTTTTGTTTAAAGCCTAAAAAGTCGACCAGTAGCATGACCGTTACGATTCCGAAGAACGCAACGTACAGCCATAAATTACCGATAGTTTCCATCACAACTCCCTATCTGGCAAATGGACATAAAAAAACCTTGACCAGTTGCCAGATGAATTAAATAAAACATCTGTTTCAACATGATCAAGGTCTTGCCTACATCACGATCGTTTGTGATGCTCAGAGTCCGACTTTTTGCAAAGTGTAATGACGAAACTCTGACACCTAAATTGTTCAGTTTCACAACCTAGGCTTGGAGGAGGCTACTCCCCTTGTCAAATTCTGTTATGGATGATGACATCCAAAGATAGACATAGAATTACATAAATAATCGATTTAAGCAAACTTTGCATGCATAAATTTTAAACATTATTTTTTATCTTGGTGAGATAGGAAAATTCCTCAACTTGGATTAATTTAAACTCGAACTGCTTAGTAACGTGATGAGAATAAAAAACAGATGAGTCCTGCAAAAATTCAAGATAAATCCCGAAAGGTATTAGCACCGCGTGATCCAACCGAAGCCCACCGAGCCGCGACCCCCCTAGAATTGTTATTTGACCTGATTTTTGTAGTTGCGATTGCAACCGCAGGACAACAACTCCACCATGCGATCATTGAAGCTCATTTATGGCATGCTTTACCGACCTATGTGATGGTGTTTTTTGCCTTGTGGTGGGCATGGATGAATTTCACCTGGTTTGCCTCAGCCTATGACAATGATGACACGCTGTATCGCTGCTTGACCTTTGTGCAAATCGTCGGCTCATTGGTGATGGCAGCGGGCATCCCTGCAGTGTTTCAAGAACATAATTTCGATGTGATCATCATTGGTTATGTGATTATGCGTTTGGCTTTAGTGACCCAATGGATTCGTGTCGCCAAGCATGATCCTGAACGAAGGGTGACGGCTTATCGCTATGCTGTTGGCATTGTCTTGGTACAGTTGGGATGGTTAATTGGAAATTTCAGCGCCATTCATATGACGCCTTTGCTATTCCTTATTCTGGTTTTGGCTGAACTCGCTGTACCGCTATATGCCGAAAAGTATGCAGTAACACCTTGGCATCCACATCATATTGTTGAGCGTTATGCATTACTCACTATCATCGTGTTGGGAGAGTCGATTATTGGCAGTTTTGCCGCAACGCAGGAAGCTTTTTCCAATCATGATGTCAATTTCAAAGAAATCTTTTTGGTGATTGGTGGACTGTTGATGATGTTTGCCATGTGGTGGGTCTATTTTGACCGCAGTCATCATCACCATCAACGTCGTGGGGTACAGCCTTTTTTATGGGGCTATGGTCATTTTTTTATTTTTATCAGTATTGCGGTCTTAGGCGCTGCTTTGGCAGCAGCGGTTGATGTTTCAACTCAACATGCCCACATTTCCAGCCAAATGATGGGATGGCTGATCGCTGCCTGTCTGGCGATTTATAGCACCTATATTTGGTTGTTTTACGAGGCCTTTGATTTATCTGGATGGCGACGTTGGCTCTATCCAATCACCATTTTGATCCTTTTCACGATTCCTTTATTTTTTGCCGATATTGGTTATATCGTTTTTGCGATGGCAGTGGTTTATATCCTACGTCTTGTCATTGCTAAACTGTATTTGAACAATTGTAATGATAAGCGGATGGCTGCAAGCACATAATCAAAGTACTGCTATCACGTAGATTGCGAGAACAAGCGAGAAACGAGATATACGCGCTTGTTTTAAGCAAAGATTTTTAGAATTTCTGTGCGTAAGAATTGATGGCGTGAATTATGTTTCACCTGCTCATGCCAATACATGCCCATATTGATTTTAGGGAGCTCTATGGGCAGTGCATGAATCTTCAGATTCTCCGCATAATGTAGATGTTTGAGAATACTTTGCGGAATGGTCAAGATCGCTTTCGGATATTGAGCCAAGACTTGCAGTGCCGTTGCATAATGCTGGCAACGCAGAAAAATCTGCCGTGACAGTTGCTGCCGATTGAGATAAATATCTTCCAGTAATAAGCCTGTGCGCCGTGACGATACCCCAATGTGCGGTGAAGATAAATACAGGGATAAATTCATGTCTTGCTGTTGGGTACAGACCACAAAATGGTCTTCCATTAGGTTTTCAAACTGTAAATGATCCTGATGCGGTTGTACCAGATCAATCACAAAATCAATTTGTTGGGCGGAGAGATCTGCCAACATGTTTTTACGATCCAGCTTGGAACTTAGAAACTGAACATCCAGATTCAATTGGGCAAAATGATGAACCAGTTGCGGGAAAATAATCGGTTCGATTTCATCATGAATGGCAATTTTCAGGCTTTGCAGCATGTTCGGCATAAAGTCCTGCTGGGGCACTGCAATCTGTTGAATCGCCAGTAATGCCGTTTGAATCGGCTGATAAATTTGCTCGGCATAGGGTGTGGGCAGCATCTTTTGCCCGCTACGCACAAATAGATCATCTCCGAGTTGTGTGCGTAAGCGCTGTAAAGCATGGCTGACCGCAGATTGGCTGATACAGAGCAGTTGTGCGGCTTTGGAAATGCTTTTCTGCTCAAAAATGGCAATAAAAAGAGGATACAGATTGATATCGATGCGATGAAAATGCGCCACTTCCAGTGGGTTTGTATTATGAATCTGATTCATAGTTTTGCATAAAATTAAATCATTTCATTCATAATAAATTTTCACTTATGGTGATGTAAAGCAGCGAATCAATATTCGCCATATTTTACATTGAGGGAAATGATGATGTTTGCATTATCTGAACGCGCACAGGACTTTATTGCACGAACTAAAGCCTTTATTCAACAAGAAATAGAACCGATTGAAAAAGCGTTCTGGGATGAAGTGCATCATCGCAATGTTGATGGTGACTGGACCCAATGGCAATGGCCTGAACAATTACAACAATTAAAAGATAAGGCAAAAGCGGCGGGCTTATGGAATATGTTCTTACCTGATGCAGAGCTCGGTGCAGGCTTATCAGTTCAGGAATATGCACATATTGCGGAGCTGACAGGACGTAGTCTGCTCGCTCCGACCGTATTTAACTGTAATGCACCAGACAGCGGCAATATGGAAGTGTTATGGCGTTATGGTAGCGATGAGCAAAAACAACAATGGTTGCAGCCCCTGCTCGCTGGCGAAATCCGTTCCGTATTCTGTATGACTGAACCTGCGGTGGCATCCAGTGATGCCACCAATATGCAAGCTACGGCAGTAATTGAAGGCGATGAGATTGTCTTGAATGGACGCAAATGGTGGTCATCTGGCTTGGGTGATCCGAATGCCAAAGTGATTATCTTTATGGCTTATACCCCAGATCCAAGCAAAGACCGTCATCATCAACATTCGATGGTACTGGTGCCGATCGACACACAAGGGGTGACGATTGAACGGATGTTGCCTGTGTTTGGCGATTACGATGCGCCGCATGGGCATGGACAGGTTAGTTTTGATCATGTGCGTGTACCCGTCAGCAGCTTTATTGGTGGCGCTGGGCAAGGTTTTGAAATCGCCCAAGGCCGTTTAGGACCAGGGCGGATTCACCATTGTATGCGTTGTATTGGTGCGGCAGAAAAAGCCTTGGAGCTGATGATTGATCGAGGCATGTCACGCAAAGCTTTTGGCAAAGAAATCCTGAAATTGGGTGGCAATTTAGAGCGCGTTGCAGATGCACGTGTGCAGATCGATCAAGCGCGATTATTAACGCTATATGCCGCTTATAAGATGGATACTTTGGGCAATATGGCGGCACTGACAGAGATTTCTGCGATTAAAGTGGTGGCACCGAGCGTATTGCAACATGTGGTCGATATGGCGATCCAGATTCATGGTGGTGAAGGTGTTTCACGCGATACCCCACTGACTGCATTTTTCAATCAAGCGCGGAGTTTACGTTTGGCCGATGGACCTGATGAAGTCCATAAAGGCATGATTGCCAAATTAGAACTGAAAAAACGTGGCTATGCTCGTTGATAAGGAAAATACAACAATGACAATGATTGATATTGGTGGACAGGTTCGTCACGGTGAAGAACTGGATATTGCAGCGGTTGAAAGCTGGTTAAAAAACCAAGGTGTGGATCTGCAAGGACAGGCACAAGTGACCCAATATTCAGGTGGCGCATCGAATTGGACCTATCGTTTGCAGTATGACAATGCAGACCTGATTTTACGTCGTCCACCGAAAGGGACCAAAGCCAAATCAGCGCATGATATGGCGCGTGAATACAATGTGCAGAAGCATCTTGCGCCGTTCTACCCTGTCCTGCCTGAAATGATTGCACTGTGTCAGGACGAGAGCGTGATTGGCTGTGACTTCTATGTCATGAAACGGATCGAGGGCATTATTCCGCGTGCTAATTTACCCAAGGAGTTACAGCTGGATGAGCCGCAAGTACAGCAGCTGTGTCTGAATGTTCTGGATAAATTGATTGAACTGCATCAGGTACCTTATCAAGGGACTGAACTGGAAAAACTAGGCAAAGGTGAAGGCTATTGCCGTCGTCAGGTTGAGGGTTGGGATGCGCGTTACAGTAAAGCACTGACACCAAATGTACCTGATTTTTCCTTTGTGCGTGAATGGTTGCTGCAACATATCCCTGCCGATGCTAAAACTTGCGTGATTCATAATGACTGGCGTTTTGATAATGTCATTTTAGATCCACAACAACCGACGCAAGTGATTGGGGTGCTGGACTGGGAAATGGCGACACTGGGTGATCCGTTGATGGATTTGGGCAGCGCACTCGCCTACTGGATTCAAGAGGATGATGATGCTTTGATGAAATCCAGCCGCCGCCAACCCACCAATTTAAAAGGCATGCTGACACGGCAACAAGTGGTCGATTATTATCTGAAAAAAACAGGTTTACAGCCTGATAACTGGGCATTTTATGAAGTGTTTGGTTTGTTCCGCTTAGCGGTGATTGCGCAACAGATTTATTATCGTTATTACCATCAGCAAACCGATAATCCAGCCTTTAAAGATTTTTGGATTATGATTCATGCCTTACATATTCGGGCCTTAAAACTGATTGCGCAAAACCATCCACAAGCACAGCAATTGATTACTGAATATGGCGTAAAACTACAGGATATTTTAAAACGATGACCACAATTTATTTGGTGCGACATGGGCAGGCATCTTTTGGTGCGGCAAGTTATGACCAACTATCAGCCAAAGGTGAACAGCAGGCACAGGTTGTGGGTGATTTTTTTAAACAGACCCTAAAGCAAACGCCGCTGATTGTGGCGGGTTCCATGCAACGTCATCAGCAGACGGCGCAATTAGCCTTATCACAAAGCTTTCATGATGCAGCGATTCAAACTGAATCGGTATGGAATGAGTTTGATCATCAACAGGTGTTTGCACAGTACGAACCACGTTTTAATCAACCTGAATTGCTGAAACAGGATGTTGAATTGATGGCCAATCCACGTGCTTATCTCGCCAAAATCTTTGATGGCGCGATTGATCGCTGGATTGGAGAGCAATATGACCATGAATATCATGAGACCTGGTTGAGCTTTCAATCACGTGTAGAAAGTGCTTTGCACAGTTTGTGCCAGCAGATTGATGCCACACAACCGCGTCAGGCGGTGGTATTTAGTTCTGGCGGTGTGATTTCGGTGGCGGTCGGTCAGGTATTGGGTCTGGATGCTAAACAGATTTTTGCACTGAATTGGTCGATTGCCAATGCCAGTATTACCACGTTGCGTTGGACAGATGGTCGTTTGCAATTACTCAGTTTCAATGAGCATCATTATTTGAAAGCGCGTGATGCTGAACTTTTAACATGGATTTAAAAAATAGGTGGCAGGCATGGCAAAGACGATTTTAATTACAGGGGCAAGTTCGGGCTTGGGCGCAGGTATGGCGCGTGAATTTGCCGCCAAAGGCTACAATCTGGCGCTTTGTGCACGACGTTTAGAGCGTTTGGAAGCCTTACAACAACAGTTGCAAAGCCAGTTTTCGATTCAGGTCAAGATTAAAACCCTTGATGTGACCCATTATGATGATGTGTTTACGGTGTTCCATGCTTTTCAGCAAGAATTTGGGACAATTGACCGAATCATTGTCAATGCAGGCGTCGGTGATGGTCGCCGTATTGGTAAGGGGCATTTTGAGGTGAATCGTGCTACCGCTGAAACCAATTTTATTTCGGCACTGGCGCAGTGTGAAGCCGCGGTTGAAATCTTTAGAGCGCAAAATAAAGGTCATTTGGTGGTGATTTCTTCGATGAGTGCGATGCGTGGTTTACCCAAGCATTTATCGACCTATGCCGCGAGTAAGGCTGCTGTGGCGCATTTGGCGGAAGGGATTCGTGCTGAGTTGTTGAATACCCCAATTAAAGTCTCAACGATTTTCCCGGGTTATATTCGCACTGAATTAAATGAAGGTGCGAAGAAATTACCGTTTGAAGTGGATGAGAAAACGGGAAGTAAGGCTTTGGTGAAAGCGATTGAGAAGGAACCAGTGAAGGCTTATGTGCCGCAGTGGCCGTGGTTGCCAATGGGGATTGCGATGAAGATTTTGCCGTTGAAATTGGTAAATAAATTGAGTTGATTTAAATAGTTAGGCATAATGCAAAATATCATAGGCGTACAGTCTTACCTGATTTGTTAGCCATAATGAAACAAACGATAAGCGTGCGATCTTAAAGTTAGGTTTTTATCATATGTCCCCCGAAAATGCAGTACTAATACAAGAGTTCTTTAACTGTACATCTAAGCTATTGAAAGCAGGGATTGTGCGGTCGGACAAAATTCTTGGTGATATCGGTGAGCGGCTTTGCGTAGAAAAATATGGCCTTGTCCTTGAGACTAGTGGTCGCCATCCTGGCTATGACGGAAAAATTGGTACATCACGTGTTCAAGTAAAAGTTCACAACTCGCCTGAAGGTACCAATTTAAATGTGGGTGATCCAGATAAATATGATGAGCTGATTGTCATTCTTGGGCCGCGTAGCCGTCTCAGGGTTAGTGACGTTAATGCAACTTTTCATACCTATCGTTTTCCTAGCGATGTAGTGAAACACCTCATGAAAAGGGCTAGTGGTTATTACTGTGGCAAAAGAATTCTTCAAGATTCACAGCTAGATATCATTTTACTCGAAACCTAACAACTCTGTCCAAAAGCCCTCACGAGCTGTACTTGTGGGTAAATTGAAACTGGTTACGGTAAATCCAGAAAATGTAATAGCAGTTTTACAGAGACCTGTTGGAAAATCAGGATTTTTCTGGCTGGTGGCTGCCTTCGGTGCCTCCAATTGCATTTGCATGCGAACTTTACGTTATAGCAAAGTCTTACTGTGGTCTCATTTTAATTTTAGACTAAGCCACTACGTCTTGCACTTCAGTTGAAATATATTTCAACTTCGTTCAGGCTCGACCTACTTTTCTTTCGGGAAAAGTAGGCAAAACCTGAGGTACGAATAGTAAAGATTAATAATCTTTGCCGTACCGCAAGGTAAAAGCTCTGCTTGAGCAATAAACTACGCACTTTGTTTGTCTTGCACTAGCCCAAAGCTTTAAGCGCTTTGGTTAGCTCAGGTTGTGGATGACGTTTACGCGTATCATCTTTCTTGTCGAACTCAGATTAAATTAATTTCTTGCTGATATTTACTATTGTGACGGCGGCATGGATGCCGCCTGTTTGGTAGGGGTCACATGGATGTACCCTCTGCCAAACAAAGGATTTTTGCTTACTTTTCATCCCTGAAAAGTGAGATATGCCTATACAAAGGGTATAGGTTTTTTTCCTAATAAATGAGGCCGTGCAATACCTGTATTTACTAAGACAAAGCTCTAATCAACTTTTGGTGTAAACCACCAAAGCCTCCATTTGACATGATCACCACAGCATCGCCCTCACCTGCTTCATTCACCACACGGGCAATGATGTCATCTAAAGAGCGACTGACTTCAGCTTTGTTTGCTGATGCTGAGATCACAGGTTGTAAATCCCAATCCAAGCCTTCTGGTTGATACCAAATCACTTCATCCGCTAAACGAGCTGAATGTGCCAAACCATCTTTATGGCTGCCCATACGCATGGTGTTAGAACGTGGTTCAATGATCGCCCATAGCTTACGTTCGCCTAAACGTTTACGTGCGCCGTCGAGTGTGGTTTCAATCGCAGTTGGGTGGTGGGCAAAGTCATCATAGACTTCGATGCCACGCACCGTACCTAACAGCTCCATACGACGCTTAACACCACCGAAGTTAGATAAAGCTTCACAGGCTTGTTCAAGGCTGACACCGACATGTTGTGCAGCAGCAATGGTTGCTAAAGCATTGGCAACACTGTGCTGCCCTGTCATGTTCCATTTCACTTCACCAATCACTTTGCCGTGTTCAAGTACTTTAAAGTGACTGCCATCGGCACTGATCAACTCAGCAGATAACGCGGCTTGGTCATTTGGTTCTAGACTGGTACGAAGCACAGGGGTCCAGCAGCCCTGCTCTAATACTTCATCAATATTGGTTTCAGTAATTGGCGCAATAATACGGCCTTCACTTGGAATAGTACGCACCAAATGATGGAACTGTTTTTGAATTGCAGCCAGATCATCAAAAATGTCGGCGTGGTCAAATTCAAGGTTGTTGAGAATTGCAGTTTTAGGGTGATAGTGAACAAACTTAGAACGCTTATCGAAGAAGGCAGAATCATATTCATCTGCTTCTACACAGAAATATTTGCCACCACCTAAACGTGCACTTTCACTAAAACCAAGCGGTACGCCACCGATCAAAAAGCCAGGATTTAAGCCTGCTTGATCAAGCACCCAAGCCAGCATAGTTGTGGTAGTGGTTTTACCATGTGTACCTGCGACACCAAGCACATGTTTGCCTTGCAGTACATGGTCGGCCAAGAATTGCGGGCCAGAAATATAAGGCAGGCCTTCATTCAGCATGTATTCAATCGCATCAATACCACGTTTCATGGCATTGCCGACAATCACAAGATCAGGATGCGGTTGCAAGTGGCTACGGTCATAGCCCTGCATCAATTCAATACCTGCATTTTCCAGTTGAGTCGACATTGGTGGATAAACATTGGCATCTGAACCTGTGACTTTATGTCCTAAATCTCGTGCGAGTAGAGCCAAAGACCCCATAAATGTGCCACAAATACCCAAAATATGCAGATGCATAACGCGCCTTCTCCACTGCTTTTCATACAGCACTGATATTGTGTGTATGATTGTCGTTATCAATAAAAATCAAACGCAACGATAGCAAGGCTTGCATGGAAAAGATAGTCAAAATTCGTTGTTGTTGTTTACTTATAATGATGCGGATAGATGCTAATATTTCAACGGTTTTACTGGCATGCTATTCCCTATTGTTCAGCCCTGATTTGGATAAAAGAACCCGATGTTGAGCCCGACACTTTTAGCACTATGTTTGTTGATTATTTCCAACTGTTTTATGACCTTGGCATGGTATGGGCATCTGAAAATCTTGCATGATGCACCGCTCTGGCAAGCCATCTTATTTAGTTGGTGTATTGCGCTGCTGGAATACAGTTTTATGATTCCTGCCACCAAATTGCTCAATCAGCATGGCTGGAGTTTGGGTGAAATGAAGATTACCCAAGAAGTGGTGACGTTATTGGTGTTTGTACCTTTTATGATTTTTCTATTTAAACAACCATTTAAACTCGATTACATCTGGGCGATGCTGTGTTTAATGGGCTGTGTCTATTTCGTATTTAGAAATCAATAAATCACAATGGCGGGGATCAAATAGAGTTTTGAGGGCTTGCCCCTTGTGATTTCATGGTTCGGGTTTATTTGGCAGGATGCTGACAGGCATTTTTTAAAATCTTGGCAAACTGTTGATCTCTTGCTGAGGGATTTTCATATTCAAAGGCATAGTCTGTGTCCATGTTGGTACTGGATAAGGCACCATTGGGCTCAAAGTTAGACAAGGTGTAGCTATAGGTCTCATCATCACAGTACACACGATATTGAGTAATGGCGTAAAGCATTCCGATCTGGGTTGGGCTGATATAATAACCCGTCATTAATACAGGCTCTCTTTCATCGCTATGCGATGAACCTATGACAATAAACTTTTCGTGTGTTGCTCCAGTCAGTGCATCACTTTTAATTTCACCGTTATAGCCTTGCGTTTTATTTAAAGACTGAAAGGTTTTTTGAAACTCATCGAGATTTAAATTCACCAAAGCGGCGTTGCTGTGCGCCGTAAAAAGTGCCATGAGCAACAGGCTTAGCCGTTTTTTCATGATGAAGGCTCTGATTGAGGTGGTTGTGCCCTATTATTGTAGAAATTCAACGCTATGTCATTGTTCATTCGATCAATTTTCCTTATTTGTTAAAAAATCTGTTGATCGTGGTTCAGTTAAATTTTCGTGAGATGAAAAATCAGTCTATAATAATGGGGTTCTGAATCCTCTAAAGCTTGGCTCTCGTCGAGATTTATCTTCTTTAATTTTTGTCTCTGGAACATTAGCAATGAATGCGGCCGCAGCACAAGACGCTCAACCACTTGTTGGAATTATCATGGGTTCTCAATCAGATTGGGCAACTCTCGAACATACTGCCAATATGCTTAAACAGCTTGGTGTCCCATTTGAAGCGGAAGTTGTTTCTGCACACCGTACCCCAGACCGTTTGTTTGAATATGCAGAAACTGCACGTGATCGTGGTATTCAAGTGATTATTGCAGGTGCTGGCGGTGCAGCACATTTACCGGGTATGTGTGCAGCGAAAACTGATTTACCTGTGCTTGGCGTACCAGTGAAGTCTTCGATTTTAAATGGCGTAGATTCATTGCTTTCGATTGTACAAATGCCAGCAGGTATCGCAGTCGGTACTTTGGCCATTGGTCAGGCCGGTGCAACCAATGCAGCGATTATGGCGGCGCAGATTTTAGGCTTAACCCGCCCAGACATTGCAAAAAATGTAGCGGACTTCCGTACAGCACAAACCGAAAAAGTGTCGAATAATAATATCCCTGGTCAAGTGTAACGGGGCTGAACATGAATAAAACCATCGGTATTTTTGGTGGCGGGCAGCTTGGCCGCATGATGGCGCAAGCTGCTTTACCACTGAATATTCAATGTACTTTCTTTGAAGCAGAAACGGATTGTCCAGCTGCAATTTTAGGTCCTGTATTTTCCAGCCAAAACCCGCAAGGCTTACACGATTTTATTGCCAGTGCGGATGTATTTAGCCTTGAATTTGAAAACACGCCTGTTGCAGATGTAGATGTGTTGACGCAAAGCAAAACCTTGCACCCTCCTCGCCTTGCTTTGGCGACGGCACAAAATCGCTTGGCAGAAAAAAGTTTGTTTGATGAACTCGGTATTCCAGTTGCGCCGTATCGTGCTGTGGATAGCTTGGACAGCTTAAAACAAGCGGTGGCGGAGTTAGGCTTACCTATCGTATTGAAAACCGTAACCGGTGGCTATGATGGTAAAGGTCAATTCGTACTACGTACGGCAGATCAAATCGAGACGGCTTGGGCTGAACTCGGCCCTGCGAAAAGCTTGATCGCGGAAAGCTTTGTTAAATTCAGCCGTGAAGTCTCTATCATTGCGGTACGTGGTCAAAATGGTGATGTGAAAACTTGGGCTTTGGCAGAAAACCATCATCACAACGGCATTCTGTCGCATTCGATTGTACCTGCACCGAATAGCGTTGATTTGCAGCCTGTGGCGCAGGACTATATTACCCGTTTGTTAAACCACTTAAATTATGTTGGTGTACTCACGCTTGAGCTGTTTGTGACGGAACAAGGTTTATATGCCAATGAAATGGCGTGCCGTGTACATAACTCGGGTCATTGGTCGATTGAAGGTGCAATTTGCTCGCAATTTGAAAACCATATTCGTGCGGTTGCAGGCTTGCCATTGGGTTCTACGGAAGTCATTCGCCCTACTGTGATGATCAATATTATTGGTCAGCATCCAAAATCTGAACAGGTTCTGGAACTGCATGGTGCGCATTTACATCTTTATAATAAGACTGAACGTAGCGGCCGTAAGCTGGGCCATATCACCTTGATGCCAAATAATGCTGATGATTTAACAGCTTTATGCCGTCAATTGGCGAAAATTTTACCTGTACCATTGGCATTAACCGCAGAAATGACACTCTAAACTTATCCACAATCTGTTAAAAGCGGTCTTCGGATCGCTTTTTTATTGCAGATTGATTTTGAATTTAAACTTTTAAATTTAAAAATCTGAGAAATAGGGGTTGTGGATAACTTGATTGTGGATTTTGAATTTAAAATAAAAGGCCTGATTTGAATTTAAAACCGACCTGAGTTGTTGTTCTGTGTGTGATCGATGTTGAGTTGTTTGATTTGGGATTGTATAAAAAGAAAACAGTGATTTACTTGCTTTGGGATAATCGCTATAACAAATAGATAAAAAGAGATTCTAAATAAAAAAAAAGTTGGCTAAGCCTGTGGGAGGGTTTGATGTCTGAAAAAATTGAAATTGCTCGAATAAAAATGCAGAGTCCTTTAACCAATGCGATGGATGGTGAGGTGCGGTGGTCACCTTTAAAATCGTTATGGGTATTTAGTCATTTGGCGATTGCATTGATTGGTGGTGCGTTAACTTTTTCTGTGGATGCACTATTGGTATTTATATTAACGACTGCTTTTACTTTGTGTTTTGGGCATTCTTTGGGAATGCATCGTAAATTGATTCATCACAGCTATAAGTGCCCAAAATGGCTAGAATATTTTTTAGTTCATCTGGGTGTATTGGTTGGCTTGGCTGGGCCATTTGGGATGGTGCATACCCATGACTTAAGAGACTGGGCACAAAGACAAAAGCAATGCCATTCTTACTTACGCCATGGTGAATGTATTATCAAGGATGGTTGGTGGCAATTACATTGTGACCTTAAGTTGAAGCATCCACCTGTGTTTAGGTCTGAATCTCATTTGAAAGATAATTGGATTTATCAATTTATGGAAAGAACATGGATGCTGCAACAGCTTCCATTGGCAATTCTTTTATTTATTTGTGGTGGTTTTGCATGGGTTATTTGGGGGATTTCTGCGCGTATTGTTGTTTCTGTGACGGGGCATTGGCTGATTGGTTATTTTGCTCATAATCATGGAGAAATGGACAATGAGGTGGTGGGCGCTGCAGTTCAAGGACATAATGTGAAATGGGCTTCTTATATTACCATGGGTGAATCATGGCATAACAACCATCATGCTTATCCTGAATCAGCAATTTTGGGGATCTATGAGAATCAACCTGATCCTGGCTGGTGGGCTTTAAATGCTTTAAATAATTTGGGCTTGGTTTGGGATATTGTATTGCCTGAAAACTTACCGCATCGCCATAATTTAAAAGCACTGACTTATAGAGCAATACAGGGTAAAGGGAGTAAGGCTCCTTTTAAATGTCCTGTATTGAGTTTGATTGATTAGCTATAGCTAGCATTGAATAAAAGCTTAGTGGGGTTAACTTCATTAAGCTTTTTTTATGTGTGATTATTTTTGAATTTAAAACCGCAGGATATTTTTCTGTGGATAACTTGATTATGGATTTTGAATTTAAAATAAAGTGGTTAATTTGAATTTAAAACCAGCCTGACGGTGGCTATGTATTTTTAAATTCAAAAACAATCTCAGTTTTTAAATTTAAAAAACCAATCTATTGAGGTTTAAATTTAAATAAATGGCTTGTGGGTATCTATTGTTTTCATGATTTAAGTTGTGGCAGGTCAATGATCTATCCTGTATTTGGTTGCTTATTTGGGTTGAAATGAATTTAAAAGTGGATAACTTTTTAAATTTAAAATAGCGTATCTGGTTGTTATGTTTTTTGAATTTAAATGAAGGGGTGTTGATAACTTTTAAATTTAAAATAAGGGTGGAATTATGAATTTAAAAACCGTGTTTTAAATTTAAAACCCAGAAATGAATTCAAAGTTACGTTTCCAAACTATACATCTTGATAGAGCGTGTTAAGGTGGAGAAGAAATTTAAATTCAAAAGTTTTGGTTCAGTCATGAAACGTCATTTTTCTTTTTTTCTAGGCACTGCCTTATTTACTTTTTTCAATCAGGCGCATGCTGAGCTTGTGATTAACGGTGCAACGGTTTCGACACCCACCACAACAGCAGCTGTGGCCAGTCGTAATTATACGCCAAATTCCAATTTTCAGGGTTGTATCGCCAATTTACGTTCACAGGCGATTGCATCGGGTGTATCAGGCGCAACCTATGATCGTTATACCCAAAATTTAACCCCAGATTATTCGGTGATTGATAAATTAAATTATCAGCCTGAATTTTCGACCCCAATCTGGGATTATTTGTCCGGTCTTGTGGATAACGAACGCGTACAGGCAGGACAACAAAAACTCACACAACACCGTGCAGTTTTGAACCGAGTGGAACAGGCCTATGGTGTACCTGCTGAAACAGTGGTTGCCGTATGGGGTGTGGAAAGTAATTATGGTGATATTTCGGGTAAATATCCTTTATTACAAGCACTCGGTACTTTAAGTTGTGAAGGTCGTCGTCAAAGTTATTTCCGTGGTGAGTTTTTTGCCACCATGCGTATTTTGCAACGTGGCGATTTAACCCAAGATCAGTTGTATGGTTCATGGGCAGGGGCTTTTGGTCATACTCAATTTATGCCATCGACCTATGAACGTCTTGCGGTTGATTTTGATGGCGATGGCCGCCGTGATTTGGTTTCAAGCACTACCGATGCCTTGGCTTCGACTGCAAACTTCTTAAAGCGTGCTGGCTGGCAAACAGGTATGCCATGGGGCTTTGAGGTTAAAATCCCACAAGGTATGTCAATCTCTGGTGAAAGCCGTCGTAATAAAAAACCACTGAATAGCTGGATTGCACAAGGCCTAACCCGTGCGGATGGGACTGCCTTGATTCAAGGCAATTTATCAGGCAGCACACCAGCAGGACTCATGTCACCAGCAGGTGCTAATGGTCCTTTGTTCTTGGTGTTTAAAAACTTTGATGCGATTTATAGCTATAACGCAGCTGAAAGCTATGGTTTAGCCATTGCGCATTTATCTGATCGTTTACGTGGTGGCACGCCATTTTTAACCACTTGGCCGACTGATGATGCAGGTACATCCCGTGCTGAACGTCGTGAAATTCAACAGTTCTTAGTGCAGCGTGGTTATGATATTGGTGCTGTTGATGGTTTGATTGGTGATAAAAGCCGTCAAGCTATTCGCCAGGAACAGAGCCGTTTGGGTTTAAATCAGACTGGGCGTGCAGGGCAACAGATTTTACGTGCTTTCCGTCAGGAACAGGCCAAGCAAATGATGCAATAAAGCGGTTTCGATAAAACAAAAAGGTCTGCTTAATGCAGACCTTTTTTATCTTTCAGTTTTATGGTGCTGCGTCTAATTTCACGGCCTCTAAAATATCAAAAATCACCGCGGTCACATCTTGGCTTAAATCACGATCATTAAAGATCTCAAAAGCGGTGATGGTGACATCGGTATCGCTTGGGAGTTGTTTCTGTTCTTCTTCAATCAAGTGTTCAATCGGCAAAAGCGTCTGTTTAACTTCTAAATGCAGAATCTCGTCATATGCCACATTTTCATCTTCAAGCTCGATTTCTTGCTCATTGAAATAAGGAATTAAAATAGAGTGCAGATATGGGCTAATATCTTGAATATCCAAGAGTTCGACATCACGAGTTTGTTCAATCGTACTGATGTGGTCGTTCACTTCAATTAAGATATGATAATAACTCATGCTGATCTCCATTAAGGCTAAGATGATGTTTTAACACCACAATAACATGAATAAATCAAAACAATCGACCCATTCTTGTTATTGCTTAGCAGATCATCTTATATTCATCTAGCATGCGTTATGATCTGCTTTTAATCAGCCAAACCGAGTAACTTGAGATCTGTATCCGTTAGCTGGAAATCTTTGGCATCTTGATCTTTAATCCGTGGATACATTAAAGACTTCGGATCACGAGTGTGTTTGAGGCCCAAAGCATGACCAAATTCATGTGCTAAAGTTAAACGTAGATCATCGATTGAAGAGAACTCATAAATAAAAATCTGTTTTCCATCAAATTGGCCTTTGTGTAGTACTTCAGGCTTAAAGGTTTCATTAAACTCATTCACAGAAGCACTTAATTGCTGATGAATCTGCTTTGATTTTTCAGCCTGTTGCTGATTTTGCTGAACTTTATGATTGTATTCAGTGATCTTGGCTTGCAACTTCTGAGCTTGTTGCTGTAATTGCTGCTGCTGTTTTTGTAAGGCAATGAACAGTGCTTTATTACTGCTGTCTGCCTTATATTGAGCTAAGCCTTGTTGATATTGCTGAGCTTGGTTTTCATAAGCTTGCTTTTGACGCTCAAGTTGGGCGCTACTTTCAGCTAAGTCAGTGTTAACTTTTTGCAACTGCTCATTTCGGTTTACCCAATTCTGTTGTTCCTGCTCAAGTTGACCTAAGCTTTCAGAACGTTTCATACTGCGAATTTGGCGCTGATCAAATACCAGATGAATGGCAAATTCAGCTTCAGGGTCATACACGAAATATTTTTGACCGGTGTTTTTTTCCCAAATTGCTGCTGCTTGCTGACTTAAGTCGACCATTTGCTGTTGATCAATATTCAAACGTGGGTCGAGTTCAGCGATACGATAGCGCAAAGGCTGTTCTGTGCTATAGCGCACCTGTGACTGTGCCGAGGCCGTTGAGGAAATTTGAGCAAAAGCCGTGACTGGGGCTAGCACGCTAAAACATGTAGCCAAAAGGAGAGATAAAAGACGCATAATAGGAGATAAAACATGAAAGAGGTCACATTTTAAGCGAAAAAAAACAGTAGTCAAATTGATGTAATAGGATGTAGCTTATGAGTTTTAACGATATTTCCGTAAAATGAATAAAAATACATTTGTAGACATATAGCGAAAAAATCGTGATAAAAAAACAAAAATTGTTTATTAAATGATCTAAAACCGACATCAGAACAATTGTTTATTTTTTATTTTAAATCGGCTTGATCCATAGAAATTGCTCGAAACATTTAGAAAAGATATTTTTTTTCAGCTCAAAAAATACATTCTATTTCACGTAAAATATTTATCTATTTGTACAAAAACTATACTCAAAGTCTAGTGATTGTTAATTCTTGTAAAGCATTTTGACCTGAAATCAGTTTAATAAATGGCTTTTACAAGGTCTTTATCCGAATCGGTAAGTGCAAATTGCTGCAGGTTTTGTTTTTGGATGACAGGGTACATCAGTGAACTTGGATCATTGGTATGTTCTAAGCCAAGCGCATGCCCAAACTCGTGAGCCAGGGTGAAACGGAGGTCATTGATTGAAGAAAATTCATAAATCAGAATCTGTTTGCCGTTGAAATGGCCTTTATGGAATAAGTGGGGCTGAAACACTTGATTAAATTGACTTGCTGACGCAACCAGTTGTTGATTGTTCTGATTTAAACTCTGGATACGTTGATTGAGTTGTTGGGTACGTTGATTGTGTTCTTGAACTTCCTGCTGCAGTGCCAAAGACTGTTGTTGTAATGCTTTTTGTCTTTGTGAAAATTGTTGTGCCAAGTCTTTGGAACTGGAACGGCTTTGATTGAAGCGCTGTACTTCTGCATTATAGTGCTGGAATTGGGCAGCGAGTTGAGCCTGTTTAGTGGCAATCAAAGCGGTCGTTTTTTGGATTTCATCTTTGGCCTGTTTTAATTGTTGATTCAGCGTTTCCCATTGCTTTTGCTGCTGTTTCAGTTGATCCAAGCCTTGTAGTCGCTCAGCACTGCGTTGTTGACGCTCATCAAAGACTAAATGAATGCTAAATTCGGCTTGCGGGTCATAAATGAAATTTTGTTGTCCTGTTTCTTGTTCCCATAGTGTGGCAGCTTGTTGGGTCAACTCAAGTACTTGTTGCTGGCTTAAATTAAAGCGTGGATCAATGTCTGCGATACGATAATGCACGATTTTTTTTGGGCTTGCGTGTTGGTGTGCATCCAATGAATGGGTATTGCTTTGCGCATTGCTGAATTGAGATATGCCCATGCTTAAACAAGCGATCAAACATGCTAGAGAATGAACTCGCATTGTGAAATCTCCCCAAAATAAAAACTTATTTTTGATCATTATTTTGTGGGCGTCAAAATGCTATGTAGTTAATAAATAAAATGAAAAAGTGTGATTTTTTTCTAATAAATAAAAAAATGAATCGAATGATTTACACAATCAAAAAATGATGTTTTTGTTGTTTTTTTAAGCATAATTCAAAAAATATCAACAGATTAAATCAACAGTCATAAACGTTTCAGGGTTCAATGCAAAAAAATCGACCTATTGTTAACTTTTGTAAATTTTTTCTGAAAGCGGCAAGTTTTTGACTTTTCAGTGAATAATTGTTTGATTGTGACATTTATAGTCCATCCAGTTTTGAGTTATTTTGGAGATATCTGAGCTCGGCAGGGACAAAGACTATCTTGTCTGTAATAGCGCACGATCGGCTTGAGTCAGACGAAAATGAGCAGCATTTTGTTCTTTCATGATTGGATACATCAGGGCTTGAGCATCTTCAGCGTGGGCTAAGCCCAATGCGTGGCCGAACTCGTGAGCCAGTGTTAAACGTAGATCATCCTCTGATTCGAATTCATAAATAAAGATCTGTTTGCCATTAAATAAGCCTTTGTGAAATAAGTGGGGTTTAAAGCGCTGTTTATATTGGCTCACCGAGGCATTGAGTTGTTGGTCTAAAGCATTGAGTTCATCGACTTGCTGATTTAATTGAGCAATCTTCTGATTATATTGGTTAATTTCCTGCTGCAAGGTTTGCACATTTTGCTCTAGGTCTCGCTGGCGTTGCTGAAAATAGTCCGAATTGGCAAATGAGCTTGGATGCTGTCGTGCATTTTGTTGTTCTTGATTATAGTGTTGGATTTGCTGATTCAGTTGTTGTTGTTTTAAATCCAAAAATTGCTTGCTCTGTATAATTTCCTGTTCGATTTGATCCAGTTGTTGTTTTTTCTCTTGCCAATGTTGTTGATTCGATGTGAGTTGGCTTAAATGTTCTCGGCGTTGCTCACTTTCGATTTGGCGTTCATCATAAATCAGGTGAATGGCGAGTTGGGCATTGGGATCATAGACAAAATAATCCTGTCCAGTACCATCTTGCCAGATTTGGGTGGCTTGCTGGCTGATGCTTTTGACTTGTTCAATACTGAGCTTAAAGCGCGGATCGACTTCGGCAATCCGGTAACGCAGACGCGTGTCCATTGGATGGGTAATGCGATCTGTCAATGAGTTAAATTTGAGTTGCGGGTGTTGATGCGTTTGATAGCCTGACCAAAGCAGAAATAGCACCAATACAACAAGGAGGAAGAATTTCATTCGTTATTTTTGGAAAATAGCGGTTGATAGAGGCTTGGCATCACTAAAATTCCCCAGATCAGTGTAGAGAGAATATTGCCTAACTCATAAAAAATAGCACCAAACCCAGAGATGAATGTCGAAGAATAGCTTGGTAACAGATAAATAAGTAACAGGGGGAAAAAACTATAGACATAAAGTTTTCTTGCCCATTGTTTAAATAGCAGTAAGCCGATAAATACAATAACAAAACCAACGGTCAGTATGCCTGAGATGACAAGTTCCCAGTTCTGTGGTTCTGTTGCTAATAGTTCATTAATTGCAATCGATGTTTCATCGTATGCATCAAATATTGCACCTATAAAAATACTAAGCAGCGAAACAATAAATATTAATCTAAATTGGGTTTTGCTGATAACGGGATCGGTTTTCATTTTTCATCTAGCGATCATTTTTTTAATACTTGGGATTATACCGAAAATAATTTCATGTGTATCAAGCCAATCTTGTGGTATTCAACTCGATTTGCTCAAGGTTTAGGTTTAGTATTTTAGAGAGGACTCACTCATACACGGATCATATCGTGGATGAGGCAATTCATTCAGACTGACAATTAAAACAAAGTGCAAAGGAATATGCATGCTGAAATATTTACTCAAAGCACCTGAGGCTGTCTGGGCTGCGACTTCGCCCGCACCAGCAAAGGCAGAAAATCTAAAAATTAAATATCTGGGGACTGCAGGGTTTATTCTGTCTGATAATAATCGAAGCTTAGTGCTTGATCCTTTTATTAGCCGCCCAAGTCTTTGGCAGACCTTTACTCAGCCTTTATCTAGCGATCCCGCATTGGTTAAACACTATATCCCTGATGCGGATGAGGTGTTGATTGGACATGCGCATTATGACCATATTCTGGATGCCGCAGAAGTGTGTAAACAAACAGGTGCTCGCCTGATTGGTTCACAAGCCAGTGTGATGTATGGGCGTTCCGCAGGCTTGCCTGAGCAACAGATGCAAGCCACACAGGGCAGGGAAGTGATTCACTGCGGTTCTTGGCAAGTGATTGGCTTGCCTTCAATCCATGGCAAAGCCTTGTTTGGTCGTGTGCCATTGCCAGGAGATATGACCGTACCACCACCGTATCCACCAAAATTTCATCAGTTACGGCATGGTTTGGTGTTGAACTGGTGGATTGATACAGGCCAGCTGTGTGTTGTTCACATTGATTCTGCTGATTTTATTGAGCAAGAGTTGCAGGGTAAACACGCTGATATTGTGTGTTTGTGTGCAATCGGACGCAAATATCGTCCAAACTATGTCAAAGATGTAGTGCGATTACTGAGGCCTAAATACATTATTCCATGCCATTGGGATAGCATGGTGACGCCGATTGATGACGTTCCTCAGTTGTTGCCTGGGGTGAATATTCCTGAGTTTATTGAAGAAATAAAAGCGTGTGGCGTTATACCTTTGTTTATGCCAATTTTGGGCGAACTTTATTTTGAACAAAAATGATTCATCTTAAAATAAAAAACCGCGCTTTCGCGCGGTCTTTTTAAAGAGACAAATTATTTCTTGTCATCTTTTACTTCTGTGAACTCAGCATCTACAACGCCATCATCCGCTTTCTGTTGTTGACCAGCATCGCCACCTTGGAATGCATTTGGATCAAAACCTTCTGCGCCGCCAGCACCTTGTGCTTGTTCATAAGCACGTTGAGTGATTGGCATCAAGATGTTTTGTAAAGCTTCAGTTTTCGCTTTGATGTCTTCAACATCATTTTCTTTCGTTGCTGCTTCAAGCTCAGAAACAGCAGTTGTGATCGCAGTTTTTTCATCTTCAGTGACTTTGTCACCAAGATCTTTTACTGCTTTCGTCGAGCTAGAAACGAGCGCATCTGCTTCGTTACGTGCTTTCGCTAACTCTTCAAACTTGCGATCTTCTTCAGCATTTGCTTCAGCATCTTTGATCATTGCATCGATTTCAGCATCAGACAAACCTGAGTTTGCTTTGATCTGGATTGATTGCTCTTTACCCGTGCTCTTATCTTTTGCAGATACTTTCAAGATACCATCCGCGTTGATGTCGAACGATACTTCAATTTGCGGTACGCCACGTGGAGCAGGTGGGATATCGCCTAATTGGAAGTTACCCAACAATTTGTTTTGTTGAGCCATCTTACGTTCACCTTGGTAAACCGAAATGTCTACGGCAGGCTGATTGTCAGCAGCGGTAGAGAACACTTGTGATTTCTTCGCAGGAATCGTGGTGTTTTTCTCAATGATCGGAGTCAATACGCCGCCCATTGTTTCGATACCTAAAGTTAAAGGTGTTACGTCTAATAAAAGTACGTCAGTTTTGTCACCAGACAATACCGCACCTTGAATCGCTGCACCAATCGCAACTGCTTCGTCAGGGTTCACGTCTTTACGTGGCTCTTTACCGAAGAATTCTTGTACTTTTTGTTGTACAAGTGGCATACGAGACTGACCACCCACTAAAATTACGTCAGAGATGTCAGAAGTCGAAAGACCCGCATCTTTAAGCGCAATACGGCAAGGCTCAATCGTACGAGCAACTAAGTCAGCAACCAAACCTTCAAGTTTTGCACGTGTTACGTTGATCACTAAGTGTTTAGGACCAGTCGCATCAGCCGTGATGTATGGAAGGTTGATTTCAGTCGCGTTAGATGAAGAAAGCTCGATTTTTGCTTTTTCAGCAGCTTCTTTCAAACGTTGTAACGCAAGTGGATCATTTTTCAAGTTCACACTTTGTTCTTTCTTGAATTCTTCAACCAAGAATTCAATTAAAGCGTTATCAAAGTCTTCACCACCAAGGAAAGTATCACCATTTGTTGATAACACTTCGATTTGTTGGTCGCCATCAAGGTCAGCGATTTCAATGATTGATACGTCGAATGTACCACCACCTAAGTCGTAAACTGCAATTTTACGATCGCCTTCTTTTTTGTCCATACCGAACGCAAGTGCCGCAGCAGTTGGTTCGTTGATGATACGTTTAACATCAAGACCAGCAATTTTACCTGCGTCTTTAGTCGCTTGACGCTGTGCATCGTTAAAGTAAGCAGGAACAGTAATTACTGCTTCAGTTACTGTTTCACCTAAATAGTCTTCTGCAGTTTTCTTCATCTTTTTCAAGATTTCAGCAGAGATCTGTTGTGGTGCTAATTTTTTATCGTTTACTTCAACCCAAGCATCGCCATTGTCCGCTTTGATGATTTTATAAGGGACAAGACCGATATCTTTTTGTACTGCTTGATCTTCATAACGACGACCAATTAAACGCTTGATTGCGAATAATGTGTTTTTCGGGTTGGTTACCGCTTGACGTTTCGCGCTTTGGCCCACAAGGATCTCGCCATCTTTATATGCGATGATCGATGGAGTTGTACGTGCGCCTTCTGCGTTTTCGATTACTTTTACTTTATCGCCTTCAAGTACAGCAACACATGAGTTGGTAGTACCTAAGTCAATACCAATAATTTTTGCCATTGATTGTGTTCCTCTAAAATTTTGTTGCAATGTTTTGCTTGTTATTCGATATGAGAGTCAATTGGTATTTTTCAAGCATTTTTATGAAAAAAAATCAAAAAACTCTCAAATTTCTGCACTTTTGAGCAAATAAACGCTTTGCTACTTGGATTATTGACCTACCATCACCATCGCTGGGCGGAGTAGGCGACCATTTAAGGTATAACCCTTCTGTAAAACAGTGCCAATTTGGTTGGCTTTGGCATTTGGATCGATCCCAACCGCTTGGTGTAAATCTGCATTGAAGCCATTTTGGGTATCCGCTTCAAGCACGCCAAATTTTTCCAGTGTGGTCAGTAATGATTTCAGGGTTAGCTTGACGCCTTCAAGCACAGGCGTTTCTTCTTCGCCAGCTGCTTGAATTGCACGTTCAAGGTTATCGACAGAATCCAGTAATTCTTTTGCAAATTTTTCTAGCACGGTATCTTTGTGCTTTTCAGATTCGCGTTGAATACGCTCGACACTCTTCTGCGCTTCATAAACAGCATTGGCAGTACGTGCTTTTTCTAATTTCAAGCTTTCTTCAAGTTTTGTGATTTGCGCTTGTAAATCTTCAACGCTAAGCTCGTTTGCCTGCTCTACACCTTCAGCTTGAGTTTGTTCAGCCTGTTGCTCATTTTGAATGTCTTGAGCTTGCTCATTGTGCTCATTAGCCATTGATGATCTCCGTTGAAAAAGGTTCTTAAACATGTACAGTCCTTTTTGGCGTGAATGCTCATAGGGTTAAACCCGAACTGCCACATCTTGGTCATTCATAGATAGGGATGAAGTATGGGCAAGCCGACAAAATTCAAGCGTTCAGGTCGATTTAAATCTTTTAATTTTGCTGATCTAAGTAAAAATTTAAGTTTTCAATCACAAAAGCAATAAATTCTTGGGTGATTTTGGGTAAATGTTGTCTAGATGCATAGACTAGGGACAAGGTCAGATCGGGTGCAGCAAAATCTGTAAATACCTGTTGCAAACGCTGTTGCGCAATATCTTTACGCACCAATAATGTTGGCAGCATGGCAATCCCTTGGGCTTTAAGACACATTTGATAAAGTGCAATCACATCATTGCTTTTAAACGTAACATTTAATGGATAGTTCTGTGGTTGCTGATCTGTATCAAACAAGGTCCAGTACTGGTTATGGGTATGATGGGCAATGCATTCATGTTGGATCAACTGGCTGGGATGTAACAGGGGAGTGTGGTCTTGTAAGTAATGTGGATGTGCGCAAAAGGTGGATTCAATTTGACAGACTGGGCGGGCAATCAGTCCATCTGCAACTTTCTGGGTAATCCTCAAAGCAAGATCCACATGAGCATCCATCAGGTCGACCGTATTTTCAGTTAAATAGACATCAAAATGAATTTGTGGATAGCGTTTCTTAAATTGCTTAATGCATTCATTCACGCCCAATTGAAACAGAAACAAGCCGCAGGTAAAACGAATCGTGCCACTATGTTGTTCTGGTGCGGCCAAAGCTTCGAGCAGGTGTTGCTGCTGTAAAATATTTTCGCAGTAGACCAGCGCTTTCTCACCCGCAGGGGTGAGTGACACTTTACGGGTATTGCGTTGAAATAGACGCGTCGAGAAGGTTTGTTCAAGGTGTTCTAAATAACGTGACACCATGGCTTTAGAATAATCCAGATGTTCGGCTGCTTTGCTCAGATTGCCTTGATGCGCAATACAGACAAAGACTTGAATGGCTTTTAAGGTATCCATGTTTATTATCATTGTTGCAAGATATGCAACATTTTATCTTAATTTAGTGTGTTTATTCAGCAATAATTGCAATTTAAAGTGTTCCTTATCAAATTGGAGACGATAAGATGAATACCAAACCTTATATCATTGCTTTATCCACTTTAGCAGCAACATCTGCGGCTTTTGCACAAGACTTAAAAATCCAGAACTTTTTGGCTCAACCTGAACATTTTGGTGTGACTTCGACCTTGATTGAAGGCGATAAAGAAGTGTTATTGGTGAATGCACAATTCTCTAAATCAGAAGCATTGCGTATTGCGGCCGATATTTTAGATAGCGGCAAAACCTTAAAAACCATTTTTGTCAGCTATGGCGATCCAGACTTCTATTTTGGTTTAGATGTGTTTAAGCAATACTTCCCGAATGTGCAAGTGATTGCGACCCCTGAAACAGTGAAGCATATTCAGGATACGCAAGCGTTGAAAGTACAGTATTGGGGACCAAAAATGGGAGCCAATGCACCGAGCAAGATTATTGTTCCACAAGCGTATACGGCTAAAACCTTAAAATTAGAAAATGAAAATATCGAAATCAAAGGTAAGAAAGAACTGACTTATTTATGGATTCCGAGTGCCAAAGCTGTGGTTGGTGGTATTCCAGTATCATCAGGTATTCATCTGTGGACTGCGGATACCCCAACAGTCAAAGATCGTGCAGAAGTGGTACAGACTTTAGAGAGCATCAAAGCCTTAAATCCACAAGTGGTAGTACCTGCACATATGAAAGCAGGCGCAGCGGAAGGTCTTGATGCGGTGAATTTTTCGATTGACTATTTAAAGCAGTATGAAAAAGCGGTAAAAGCCAGCAAAAATTCAGCTGAATTAATTGGAATTATGCAAAAGCAGTATCCAACTTTAGGTGAGTCGAGCAGTTTAGAGTTGGGCGCCAAAGTGGTGAAAGGTGAGATGCAATGGCCTTAAACCAAGCCAAATAAATGGAAAAGCCGTGATGATGAGTCACGGTTTTTTATGGCTGCTACATTTATTTTTAATCAAAATTATTCAATTGTAATCTTTTAAGCAGATTGTACGGTGTTTCTATGAATTATAAAAAAATAAGATAATCGCTTTTTAACTGCAAAAATAAAGCTAAAAATCGTGAAATTACTTTAACTTTAATGCTTTAGCGATTTTGCATGTTTTTTTTAATATGTGAAATATGAAAAGAGTTGATTTAAGAAAAATTGCAAAATAGAGCGGCTTACATAACAAACTGCAACTAATCCGCATCACGTTCGAGAAAAAAATTGTGAATCATAGGCATCGCAAAGACAACTTTGCTTTTTGTCATAATGAAAGGAAATACGAAATGAAAAAGTTAGCATTGATTTCTGCGGTTGTAGCTGGTGTTGCATTAACAGCTGTAGGTTGCTCAACTCAAGGTGGTTTAGACGCGTCTGGCTCAGCTCAAACAACAGGTGCAAGCCCTGCTGGTGTACAAGGTGGTGTTGGCGTACAAGCTGGTTCATCAGTTGATGTTCAATCTGGTGGCGCTTCTGCGGATGTATCTGGCTCAGTTTCTGGTTCAGCAGGTACGACAGCTCAATAATTTTTAGAATGAAGTTAGCTTCGCATAAGATTAAACACACGATGCCGCATGCAATCTTACTAATGTACTGCTATACATTGCGCGAAGTTAACTTAATTCATAAAACGGACACTTTTAGAGTGCTATAGACTAGAACGAATTTATTCGTTCTAGTTTTATCGTTTTAACAATCTCATGTTAAAACAGCATTTAATTGACATAAAAAGTAGCTGTGAATAAGCACTATGGTTAATGACTTTTTGATAATAGCCCTTTAGCGTACGACATATTTTTCAAATCTTGAACTTGATCTAAGACTTTAGAAAAGCATATAGTCGAAGACAACAAGAATTATGGACAGAGCGAAGAAGGGGACAGAAGTGACAGCATTACCTCAGAAAATTCAAATAATTTTAGACAAAGGGCAAGGCCCCGCTGCACGAGCGCTAGATAAGCTCCCCAAAATCGTACAAGAGTCTCTCGCTAAGCTTCTCGCTTATCCACACCAATATCCAGATTTAGATTCTTTTACCAAATGTCTGATGGCCGTCCAAATTAAACAAGGGCGCATTGGCTTTATTGGGGATGATCCAATTGAGTCTCGCCGTCAGTTTGATGCGCAAATGTTGGCAATTATCAATAAACCGACTTCAATTGACTCGGTTGAGGACATTCGCCTTCCACTACAAAGCGGTACAGTCTTTGCCAGACATTATCATCCTGCGCCCAATAAAAAATTGCCAATGATTGTGTTCTATCATGGTGGTGGTTTTGTGGTGGGTGGTTTGGATACCCATGACGAAGCCTGTCGTCTGATTGCCAAGTATGCAAAAGTACAGGTCTTAAGTATTGATTACCCACTTGCACCAGAAGCATCACCACAACTGTTGATCAAATCATGTGAAGATGCTTTGGCATGGGTGTATCAAAATCGCCGTCAATTGAAAATCTATAAAAACCGAATTGCGGTTGCAGGGGATAGTGCAGGGGGCAATATCAGTACCACGGTTGCGCAACATTCTGTAGGTAAGGCCTACGCACCTCAAGCACAATTATTGATTTATCCCGTGGTTGATTTCAAAAGCCGCCATCCTTCTTTCTATGCCTATGGAGAGGGCTTGGTGTTGACCAGTAAAGATGTGGATTATGTGACTGACTATTATGCAACACAGCATGATGTTGCATTAGATGATCCATTAATCTCACCAACCTATGGCAGTCTTAGAAAGTTAGCACCAGCCTATGTGATTACTGCCGGGCATGACCTACTGCATGATGAGGGTGCAATCTATAGCCATAAGCTAAGACAAAACGGGGTGAAAGTTCAATACGTGGATTACCCAGATCAGACTCACGGCTTTATTAACCTCACGCCAGTCTCAAGTAAGGCCAAACGCAATACCATTGAAGTTGCCAAAAACTTTAGAAAGTTTTGGGATAAACATAGTTAATAATGTCCGAACCGATGTTTCACGTGAAACATCGGTTTTTTGTTTTAAAGATAACAAATAGAAATAGCAAAATAGCATCAGCAAAATTAAGATGAGCGTTCACAACAAATCTATGATCAAGCCGAGAAAAGCAATGATGAAAAAGTTGTTCATGACAACAGGTTTAATTTTGGCAAGCAGCCATTTATTTGCAAATACCATGGTTGATATGAAAACCAGTATGGGCAACATCGAAATCGAACTTTTTGATGATAAAGCACCTGTATCTGCAAAAAACTTTGAAAGCTATGTAAAAAGCAACTTCTATACAGGCACGATCTTTCATCGCGTGATTCCTGGCTTTATGGTGCAGGGCGGTGGTTTAGATGCCAATATGGTTGAGAAGGCAACCAAAGCACCAATCGTAAATGAGGCGAGCAATGGTTTGAAGAACACGCGTGGTACTTTGGCCATGGCACGTACCAGTAACCCGAACTCTGCAAGCAGTCAATTCTTTATTAATGTCGCAGATAATAACTTTTTAAATAAGTCGCCGATGGATGCAGGTTATGCCGTATTTGGTAAAGTGACCAAAGGGATGGATATTGTCGATAAGATCGTAAATGTGCCGACAGCTAACTATGGAATGCATCAAAATGTTCCGAAACAACCCGTTAAAATTATCAGTGTACAGATAAAGAACAGTAAGTAAAAAACAAAGCAGAAATATGTATAAAATATTTCTGCTTTAATTTTATGTGCTTACGAGAATTGTGCTGCTTTGTTAAACAGGTTTGTGTGTAAAAAAAGAACACTCGATAAAACAAGGGTTTAAAAAAGCTTGCACCCTAAAAAAAATCTCCTATAATGCACTCATCCCGACGCGATGAAGCAAAAATAACTTAGCTTTACTGGTTAAGTTGTTAAATATTTATTGCGTTGATTTGCCGCTGACGAGGTGGTAAAAAGATCATTAAGAGAATAGAAGAACAACTTGTGTGGATTTTTACTAGTTGATCAATCGAAAATATTTCATTGATTGAAGAGTAGAAATTTCTCGAAGTTTATTTGAGCGAATTTTTAGTCAGAAAATTGATGAGCCAAGATTTGTAGCCATAAGCTACTAATGATTTTAAACTGAAGAGTTTGATCATGGCTCAGATTGAACGCTGGCGGCAGGCTTAACACATGCAAGTCGAGCGGGGAAGGGTAGCTTGCTACCTAACCTAGCGGCGGACGGGTGAGTAATGCTTAGGAATCTGCCATTTAGTGGGGGACAACATTCCGAAAGGAATGCTAATACCGCATACGTCCTACGGGAGAAAGCAGGGGATCTTCGGACCTTGCGCTAAATGATGAGCCTAAGTCGGATTAGCTAGTTGGTGGGGTAAAGGCCTACCAAGGCGACGATCTGTAGCGGGTCTGAGAGGATGATCCGCCACACTGGGACTGAGACACGGCCCAGACTCCTACGGGAGGCAGCAGTGGGGAATATTGGACAATGGGCGGAAGCCTGATCCAGCCATGCCGCGTGTGTGAAGAAGGCCTTTTGGTTGTAAAGCACTTTAAGCGAGGAGGAGGCTACTTAGATTAATACTCTAGGATAGTGGACGTTACTCGCAGAATAAGCACCGGCTAACTCTGTGCCAGCAGCCGCGGTAATACAGAGGGTGCGAGCGTTAATCGGATTTACTGGGCGTAAAGCGTGCGTAGGCGGCTTTTTAAGTCGGATGTGAAATCCCCGAGCTTAACTTGGGAATTGCATTCGATACTGGGAAGCTAGAGTATGGGAGAGGATGGTAGAATTCCAGGTGTAGCGGTGAAATGCGTAGAGATCTGGAGGAATACCGATGGCGAAGGCAGCCATCTGGCCTAATACTGACGCTGAGGTACGAAAGCATGGGGAGCAAACAGGATTAGATACCCTGGTAGTCCATGCCGTAAACGATGTCTACTAGCCGTTGGGGCCTTTGAGGCTTTAGTGGCGCAGCTAACGCGATAAGTAGACCGCCTGGGGAGTACGGTCGCAAGACTAAAACTCAAATGAATTGACGGGGGCCCGCACAAGCGGTGGAGCATGTGGTTTAATTCGATGCAACGCGAAGAACCTTACCTGGCCTTGACATACTAGAAACTTTCCAGAGATGGATTGGTGCCTTCGGGAATCTAGATACAGGTGCTGCATGGCTGTCGTCAGCTCGTGTCGTGAGATGTTGGGTTAAGTCCCGCAACGAGCGCAACCCTTTTCCTTATTTGCCAGCGAGTAATGTCGGGAACTTTAAGGATACTGCCAGTGACAAACTGGAGGAAGGCGGGGACGACGTCAAGTCATCATGGCCCTTACGGCCAGGGCTACACACGTGCTACAATGGTCGGTACAAAGGGTTGCTACCTAGCGATAGGATGCTAATCTCAAAAAGCCGATCGTAGTCCGGATTGGAGTCTGCAACTCGACTCCATGAAGTCGGAATCGCTAGTAATCGCGGATCAGAATGCCGCGGTGAATACGTTCCCGGGCCTTGTACACACCGCCCGTCACACCATGGGAGTTTGTTGCACCAGAAGTAGGTAGTCTAACCGCAAGGAGGACGCTTACCACGGTGTGGCCGATGACTGGGGTGAAGTCGTAACAAGGTAGCCGTAGGGGAACCTGCGGCTGGATCACCTCCTTAACGAAAGATTGGTGACTGGTAAGAATCCACAACAAGTTGTTCTTCGAAGATGTATCTGAGGGTCTGTAGCTCAGTTGGTTAGAGCACACGCTTGATAAGCGTGGGGTCACAAGTTCAAGTCTTGTCAGACCCACCAAATCTGATTGCAGTAGCTTGGATTGAAAGATATGTCGTTCATTAAGTGATAAGCTGGGGACTTAGCTTAGTTGGTAGAGCGCCTGCTTTGCACGCAGGAGGTCAGGAGTTCGACTCTCCTAGTCTCCACCAAATTCGAGGGTAAACAAAGCAACGCTTTGTCCGAGAATTTAAGCAAACAGCTATGCTGTGCGCAGGCACACATAGGATGTAGCTTGAAGCTAAGAAGATTATAGAGTTTAGTGAATACAGTCCAAGTTGACTGGTTTATTAATCTCTGTGATTTATCACAGTTTACTACTCACCGACGAGGTGGTAGTTAATCATTAACAGATTAGAAAATTGAGTCTGAAATAAATTGTTCAAACTCGATTAGATATAAGCTTAACAAGCAATTGTTAAGAAGATATTTAATCTGAGAACTAGCAAAAACACTGAATCAAGCGTTTTGGTATATGAATTTAGATTGAAGCTGTATGGTGATTAAGTTCACAGACAACAAACCAGTGGCAATTAAGTTTGCAACGATAACACTCACTTGTATGTGTTAACGACTGTTTGGGGTTGTATAGTCAAGTAATTAAGTGCATGTGGTGGATGCCTTGGCAGTCAGAGGCGATGAAAGACGTGATAGCCTGCGAAAAGCTCCGGGGAGGCGGCAAATATCCTTTGATCCGGAGATTTCTGAATGGGGGAACCCACCCGCTATAAGGCGGGTATCATAAGCTGAATACATAGGCTTATGAAGCGAACGAGGGGAAGTGAAACATCTCAGTACCCTTAGGAAAAGAAATCAATTGAGATTCCCTTAGTAGCGGCGAGCGAACGGGGAGCAGCCCATTAAGTTGTGTGTGTTCTAGTGGAACGCTCTGGGAAGTGCGAACGTAGAGGGTGATATTCCCGTACACGAAAGGGCACACACAATGATGACGAGTAGGGCGAGGCACGTGAAACCTTGTCTGAATATGGGGGGACCATCCTCCAAGGCTAAATACTCCTGACTGACCGATAGTGAACCAGTACCGTGAGGGAAAGGCGAAAAGAACCCCTGTGAGGGGAGTGAAATAGATCCTGAAACCGCATGCATACAAGCAGTGGGAGCCGACTTGTTCGGTGACTGCGTACCTTTTGTATAATGGGTCAGCGACTTATATTCAGTAGCAAGGTTAACCGCATAGGGGAGCCGTAGAGAAATCGAGTCTTAATAGGGCGTTTAGTTGCTGGGTATAGACCCGAAACCAGGCGATCTATCCATGAGCAGGTTGAAGGTTGGGTAACACTAACTGGAGGACCGAACCCACTGTCGTTGAAAAGCCAGGGGATGACTTGTGGATAGGGGTGAAAGGCTAATCAAGCCTGGTGATAGCTGGTTCTCCCCGAAAGCTATTTAGGTAGCGCCTCGGACGAATACCATTGGGGGTAGAGCACTGTTTCGGCTAGGGGGTCATCCCGACTTACCAAACCGATGCAAACTCCGAATACCAATGAGTACTATCCGGGAGACAGACTGCGGGTGCTAACGTCCGTAGTCAAGAGGAAAACAATCCAGACCGCCAGCTAAGGCCCCAAAATCATAGTTAAGTGGGAAACGATGTGGGAAGGCATAGACAGCTAGGAGGTTGGCTTAGAAGCAGCCACCCTTTAAAGAAAGCGTAATAGCTCACTAGTCGAGTCGGCCTGCGCGGAAGATGTAACGGGGCTAAAACTATGTGCCGAAGCTGCGGATTTACGCATTAGCGTAAGTGGTAGGGGAGCGTTCTGTAAGCCGATGAAGGTGTATTGAGAAGTATGCTGGAGGTATCAGAAGTGCGAATGCTGACGTGAGTAACGACAAAACGGGTGAAAAACCCGTTCGCTGAAAGACCAAGGGTTCCAGTCCAACGTTAATCGGGGCTGGGTGAGTCGACCCCTAAGGCGAGGCCGAGAGGCGTAGTCGATGGGAAATTGGTTAATATTCCAATACTTCTGTGTAATGCGATGAGAGGACGGAGAAGGTTAAGTCAGCCTGGCGTTGGTTGTCCAGGTGGAAGGTTGTAGGCATGCATCTTAGGCAAATCCGGGGTGCTCTATGCTGAGAGCTGATAGCAAGCTGTACTTGTACAGTGAAGTGGCTGATACCATGCTTCCAGGAAAAGTCTCTAAGCTTCAGTTACACAGGAATCGTACCCGAAACCGACACAGGTGGTCAGGTCGAGTAGACCAAAGCGCTTGAGAGAACTCTGCTGAAGGAACTAGGCAAAATGGTACCGTAACTTCGGGAGAAGGTACGCTGCTGACGGTGATGGGACTTGCTCCCTGAGCTATTGGCAGCCACAGAAACCAGGCCGCTGCAACTGTTTATTAAAAACATAGCACTCTGCAAACACGAAAGTGGACGTATAGGGTGTGATGCCTGCCCGGTGCTGGAAGGTTAATTGATGGGGTTAGCGTAAGCGAAGCTCTTGATCGAAGCCCCAGTAAACGGCGGCCGTAACTATAACGGTCCTAAGGTAGCGAAATTCCTTGTCGGGTAAGTTCCGACCTGCACGAATGGCATAATGATGGCGGCGCTGTCTCCAGCAGAGGCTCAGTGAAATCGAAATCGCTGTGAAGATGCAGTGTACCCGCGGCTAGACGGAAAGACCCCGTGAACCTTTACTGCAGCTTGACATTGAACTTTGACCTTACTTGTGTAGGATAGGTGGGAGGCTTTGAAGTACGAACGCTAGTTTGTATGGAGCCGTCCTTGAAATACCACCCTGGTAATGTTGAGGTTCTAACTCTGCCCCGTAATCCGGGGCGAGGACCATGTCTGGTGGGTAGTTTGACTGGGGCGGTCTCCTCCTAAAGAGTAACGGAGGAGTACGAAGGTGCGCTCAGCGTGGTCGGAAATCACGCGTAGAGTATAAAGGCAAAAGCGCGCTTAACTGCGAGACCCACAAGTCGAGCAGGTACGAAAGTAGGTCTTAGTGATCCGGTGGTTCTGTATGGAAGGGCCATCGCTCAACGGATAAAAGGTACTCTGGGGATAACAGGCTGATACCGCCCAAGAGTTCATATCGACGGCGGTGTTTGGCACCTCGATGTCGGCTCATCTCATCCTGGGGCTGAAGCAGGTCCCAAGGGTATGGCTGTTCGCCATTTAAAGAGGTACGCGAGCTGGGTTTAGAACGTCGTGAGACAGTTCGGTCCCTATCTACCGTGGGCGCTGGAAATTTGAGAGGATCTGCTCCTAGTACGAGAGGACCAGAGTGGACGAACCTCTGGTGTACCGGTTGTGACGCCAGTCGCATCGCCGGGTAGCTATGTTCGGAAGGGATAACCGCTGAAAGCATCTAAGCGGGAAGCCTACCTCAAGATAAGATTTCCCTAGGAATTTATTCCTCTAAAGAGCCGTTCGAGACTAGGACGTTGATAGGTTGGGTGTGGAAGCACGGTGACGTGTGAAGCTGACCAATACTAATTGCTCGTGAGGCTTGACTATACAACACCCAAACAGTTGTTGTATTCAAGATAAATTCAATACATAACTTGATTTAGTGTGAAATCTAGTTACAATACAGACCAATTATCTAATCCGTTAATAACTCTTTCGGTACTAAGTGGCAAAAAATGTAAGACCACCCAAAACCAAAACAGTTTGCTGGCGACAATAGCAAGAGTGAACCACCTGATCCCTTCCCGAACTCAGAAGTGAAACCTCTTAGCGCTGATGGTAGTGTGGCACTTGCCATGTGAGAGTAAGTCATCGCCAGCTTTTAAATCTAAACACCCCCAACCTAACTGGTTGGGGGTGTTTTTTATTGCGTGAAAGAAAATAGGTAGTGGGAAATAGATTAAAATAAAGAAAATCTTCTACAAATCTTAATTTATGGCAAACGTATATATTATTGGTTCTGGTAAATTAGCGAATGAATTACTCAAAGGACTGGATTTTAATCAAGAATATAAAGTCTTCGCTTGGGCTGATCGAAATAATAATGAAGCTGAGATAGCGATTGTCGTACATGTGGGTTCTGGCAGAGAGCTAAAAGAGGCCATTTCTTATTGTAAACAAACAGGTTCTACGCTTATTGAGCTATCAACGGATATTGATTACAAGCAAGATTATTTGGATATTCCAGTCGTTTTATGCCCAAATACCAATATATTAATGCTTAAATTTATAAGTATGATTGAAAAAAGTGGGCAAAATTTCAGCCAATATCAAGTAAGTATCATTGAATCTCATCAAGCCAATAAAACCTCTGTACCTGGAACAGCGGTGGCGATGGCCAAGTCACTCAGTATGCAGGATGATGTAATCGAATCCGTACGTGATGTGAAAAGACAACAGTTTGAGCTTGGGATTCCTGAACAAAATCTAGCTCGACATGCATATCATCGTATTCAAATATCAGATGATAAATCGTGTTCAATTGTTTTGGAAACAAAGGTTTTAGGTGATTCACCATATGTAGATGGGGTTAAAGACATTATTTGTGCTGTAGGGAACAATCACTTAGAAAAACGGTTATATGATGTCATGGAGCTCATTGATAATCATTGGATTTAGATAAGGTCTGAAGAAATCATTTTTTAGTAATACGACAGCCTAAGACGTTTATCAATGAATGAAGGTATTTTTCAAAGATAAAATCTAGCATGCTATAACAAATCGTTTTGCCAATATTTTATGCAAGAAAGACCCTATATTCGAGCTGTGAAGTTTAAAGCACCTGAGTCCTTGGATTGGGCCAGTTATCCTTATGTCGTTCCTGCCGTTAATGATCTAGAAAGTATTGAGTTCCATCCAGAGGTAACCTTCTTTGTTGGAGAAAATGGTTCAGGAAAGTCGACCATTCTTGAAGCTTTAGCGCTTGCTTTGGGTTTTTCAGAAGAAGGTGGAACACGGAATGTACAATTAAATACTGCAACAACGGCTTCTGATTTGCATCAGGCGATTCGAACGATAAAGAGCTATAAGAAGCCCCAAGATTATTACTTTCTGCGTGCAGAGAGCTTCTATAACGTTGCAACCTATATGAAGCAAGTGGACTATTTGGTGGAGTATGGGGGAGATATACATTTGCGCTCGCATGGAGAGGCTTTCTTAAAATTATTAACAATGAAATTAAAAGGGAAAGGTTTATATCTTTTAGATGAGCCAGAAGCCGCCTTGTCTCCAACAATGTTGATGACAACCTTATCTGTTTTGGATCGTTTATGTCGGGAGCAATCTCAATTTATTATTGCCACCCATTCTCCCATTTTATTGGCTTATCCAAATGCCAAAATTTATCAATTTTCGGATTCAGGGATTAAACAAATATCTTATGAAGAAACAGAGCATTTTCGGGTAACAAAGGATTTTTTAAATAATTATCAAAAGAGAATCCAGCAGTTGTTAGAGAAAGAATAGATAAAAAGAAGCCCCATCATCCTGACGGGGCTTCTTCATATTCAGTTTATGTCGTTGATATCCTATTAACGACCACGTCCTGTGTGTTTTATTATTCTCAATGAGACTTCCTGTCTCTCTATGCTATATATATTAGCGATCAAGTCGAAAGTGGAATAGACGTAAATCGACCTAATCAGCGTACGCTTAGGCGTACAACTAAGCGATATGATATTTCTGTAATTTGGTAACGAGAGCCGCTAATCCTTTCACTTCAAACTCATTGGCTTCAAAGTTCTCGTCTTTATTACGTTTAAAGATGTCGCGAATTTCAATCACTGCATTGGGATCAACTAGACCTAAGCTAGAGGTCACTTGGCGAATTTGACTGATTGAACGTGAGCCATTGGTTGAACCATAACCGATAAAGGCTGCAGGTTTACCTTGCCATTCTTTACCCACATAATCCAAGGCATTCTTCAATGCTGGACTATAGCCATGGTTATATTCAGGGCTAATGAAGATAAATGCCTGCGCCTGCGCAATTTTATCTGCCCATTGCTGTTGTTTCGGTTGATCATAGATGCCTGTTGCCGGTGGATGAGAACCCGCAAAGAGCGGTAAGTCCCATTCCTTAAGATCAACAACTTCGGTTTGAATATCTTTTAATGCGAGTTCAGTGGTTGCTTGCTGCACCCAATTGGCGATTTTGATCGCTGTACGACCTTCCCGAACACTACCAACAATAATATAAATCAGCATGTTTAAATTCCTATGTGTTATTGCTTTGATTTTAAAAATGAATGCCTTTTAATGATCTTATACTTTTTTTAGGCGATAAAAAAAGCTCTCATTTGAGAGCTTTTTTGTTACATCAATTTGATGCCTTGCTGGCCTGCTGGGGTGACTTTGAAGATTTCCACTTCAAAAGTAATATTTTTGCCTGCCAGTGGATGATTAAAATCAATCTCTGTGATGTCATCATTGACTGATTTTACGATGCCAAACAAAGTTGCTTTGGCCTTATCTTCAAATTCAATCATATGACCCACAATTGGGCGTTGCTCAAATTTAACCGTATCGAAGGTCTGAATATTTTCAGGATTCCAAGGACCAAAGGAATCTTCTGGTGGTAAATGTACGGTACGACGGTCGCCTGCACGTAAACCAAATAATGCCTTTTCGAACCCTGGCAGCAAGTTACCATCGCCAATCACGAGGCTGACAGGTTCTTCACGACCACGGGTATTGTCGATTTCAACACCATTTTCAATAGAGACTGAAAAGTGTAATTCGACTTTTGAGCCTTCTTGAATACGAATTTCTTCGTTTGGTTGAATAATTTCAGTCATGTTATGCATCCGCGTTTTGGTTGCGTTTCTTCTCAAGGAAGAAGGTATCAATCAGCAGTAAAATCGTGCCTAGGGTAATTGAGCTATCCGCAAGGTTGAAGGCTGGGAAATGGCTGTTTTGATAATAAACATGAATAAAATCGACCACATAGCCTAAGCTAACACGATCAATCAAATTGCCAATTGCACCACCGAGAATCAATGCAATCGCCATCGGTAACACGATCATTTTCTTTGGCATACGCATTAGCCAGAAAATGAAAATGAGTGATACCATACCTGCTAAAGAGGTAAAGAAGTAGCGTTGCCAGCCACCTGCATCCGACAAAAAGCTGAATGCTGCACCATAGTTATGCAACAGCGTCCAATTTAAAAAGGGCAGTACAGGAACAGGATCTGCATAATTTAAATGTGAACTGGCAATCCATTTGGTCCATTGGTCCAGCACAATGGCAAGGACTGAAAGTCCAAGCCAAAGCAGGTTATGCGGATAAAATTGGAATAAGCCTTTTTTTGCTGGGCTAGTTTGCACAGAATTATGCATATTTTCTCACTTCGCCACTGCCTGTGACGTTGATAATACAACGAGCGCATAAACCAGCATGGCCAACGTGTGTATTTACATCAGGCAATACATGCCAGCAACGTACACATTTTTCACCATCTGCCGCCGAAACTTGCACACGCAGACCTTCGAGGTCTGTGCTTTCGCCTTGTTCAGCATAAGGGTGAACGATGACTTGAGAGGTAATCAAGACAAAACGTAATTCATCAGCCAATTGGTTTAACAATGTTTGTAATGCTTCATCTGCCCAAAGTTCAACTTTAGCAGATAGGTTACTACCGATGAGTTTAGCGTTACGTGCTGCTTCAATCTGTTTATTTACTGCTGATTTTACGCTAATCAATGTTTGCCAATCTGCTTCAGACAGTAAGTTTGCTGTTGATGCAGTTGGGATGTCATACCATTCAGCAGTAAATACATATTTTCCAGTTTGTTCTGGAATCAATGGCCAAGCTTCCTGTGCGGTAAAGCTGAGAATAGGTGACATCCAACGAACAAAAGCTTGCACAATATGATACAGCGCTGTTTGCGCAGAATGACGTGCCTGTGAATCTGCTTTGGTGGTGTACTGACGATCTTTGATGATGTCGAGGTAGAAACCACCCAAGTCATTAATACAGAAGCTTGTTAGCGCATTAGTGACGATATGGAAGTTCATCTCTTCATAGGCTTGCTGAATGGTTTTTTGAACCTCAGCAGCGCGTTGCAAGATGTATTGGTCCAATGCAATCAACTGGTCGACTGGTAAAGCATCTGTTGATGGTTTGAAGCCATTCAAGTTTGCCAACAAGAAACGTAAGGTATTACGAATACGACGATAACCATCTGATGCGCGGCTAAAGATCTCTTTACCAGCTGTCATCTCGTAACGATAGTCAGCAGACGCGATCCAGAAGCGTAAGCCATCAGCACCCATATCTTTGATAATGTCTTGTGGGGTAATGATGTTGCCTAATGATTTAGACATCTTACGGCCTTTCTCATCAACCACGAAACCGTGGGTGAGTAGGCCTTTATATGGTGCACGTTCATTGATCGCGATCGAAGTTAACAACGACGATTGGAACCAGCCACGGTGTTGATCTGAACCTTCAAGATATAAGTCTGCTGGATCTTGTAGATCATCACGTTCACGCAGCACAGCGTAGTGTGTAGTTCCAGAGTCAAACCAAACGTCTAAGGTATCGCGTACTGCATTATATTGTTCTGCATCAGCACCGATGAATTCACTCGCTTCACGGTTATACCAACCATCGATACCTTCTTGTTCGATCAGTTTAGCCACTTCTTCGATCAATTCAGGTGTGCGTGGGTGTAATGCATTGGTATCTTTGTGTACAAAGAATGGGATTGGTACACCCCAAGTACGTTGGCGTGAGATACACCAGTCTGGACGACCTTCAATCATCGACTGAATACGGCTTTGTCCCCAATCCGGCACAAATTCAATCTCATTTTCAATTGCATTCAAGGCATTTTGGCGCAGACCATTGGCATCCATGCTGATAAACCACTGAGGTGTCGCACGGAAGATAATTGGAGTTTTATGGCGCCAGCAGTGCGGATAGCTATGTTTAATTGGCTGATGTGCCCATAAACGACCAACTGCACCCAATGCCTCAATGATTTGAGGATTGGCTTTATAGATGTGTTCACCTGCAAAAATTGGTGATGTTGGTAAATAAACACCATTACCACCGACAGGGTTTTCAACTTTTAATTGATACAGCAAACCGACTTTGTAATCGTCTACACCATGGCCGGGTGCAGTATGAACGGCACCTGTACCGCTGGTTGCAATCACGTGCTCGCCTAAAATGACAGGCACCTGACGATCTGCCAACAGCGGATGTTGTAAAAGAAGGTTCTCGATTGCAGCGCCTTTGAAATCTGCGAGTACAACTGGATTTTCCAGTTTGTAACGTTCGATTGCTGATTCAACCAAGTCTTTGGCCAGAATAAAGTTTTGCGTACCACGGTCAGTGGTCACTTGAACCAATTGATAGTCGATTTCAGCATGGAGTGCCACGGCTTGGTTAGCAGGCAAAGTCCATGGGGTGGTGGTCCAAATGACGATATCCGTGGCATCTTGAACATCAACATTCAAACGTATGCTGAGATCTTTGAGATCCACAACCGTGAAACCAACATCAATCGCATCTGATTTTTTGTCTTCGTATTCAACTTCAGCTTCAGCCAATGATGAACCACAGTCCATACACCAGTTCACTGGTTTTAGACCTGGTTCGATATGACCTGCTTTGGCAATGGCACCCAAGGCACGCACGATGTCAGCTTCTTGCTTGAAGTTCATGGTGAGGTATGGATTGTCCCAATCACCAAACACGCCCATACGCACAAAGTCTTTCTTCTGCAATTCGACTTGGGTGTAGGCATATTCACGGCAAGCCTTACGGAAAGTTGAGGCATCAACTTTAACGCCTACTTTACCGACTTTTTCTTCGACTTTCAGTTCGATTGGTAGGCCGTGACAGTCCCAACCCGGCACATACGGTGCATCGAAGCCATCTAAAACGCGGCTTTTAATAATGATGTCTTTTAACACTTTATTGACTGCATGGCCTAAATGGATTTGACCATTGGCATATGGAGGGCCGTCATGCAGTACATATTTTTTCTTGCCAATACGCGCTTCACGAATCTGCTGATAAATGTTGTCGGCATACCACTCTTCTAACCATTTGGCTTCACGCACAGCCAAGTTTGCCTTCATGGCAAATTCAGTCGCTGGCAAATTGAGTGTGGCTTTATAATCCACTGCATTTTCAGGAGTTTGCTTATCGCTCATGCAAGTTTTCTTCCAGTTTGATCAGTTGGTAAACTGACATGTTTTACATTAGGATTTGTGAAATATTAACAAATCCTACTATTTAAATTTAAAAAGGAAATTCTGGTGTGCGTTTACGATAGTCTCGTAACTTTTGCACATCATCATCAATTCCGGCTTTGAGGGCTTCAAGCGAAGGGTAATTCAGTTCACCATGCAAATAGTGAAGAAAGGTTACCCGCATCAATAAGCCATACAGATTAGCAGAAACATCAGGGAAATGTACCTCTAATCGCCATTCTGGCTGGTCTTGTTTGATGGCTGGGCGTGTCCCCACATGACCTGCACCAAACAAACTGTCAGCTTGATAGCCTGCAATCCCGTTGAGGGCAGGATCTGAATGTTTTACTTTTGCATTTAATGATGCATTTTCACAGACCACATCCACCGCATAAATCCCGTTTAAACAGGGTTTGTGACGGTTTAAACGCACATTAATCGTTGGAAAATCAAGGGTACGACCAATCTGATCGCCATATTGCACTCGGCCTGTGATGCTATAAGGACGACCCAGTAGTTTTGCCGCTAACGCCAGATCACCCTGTTGAAGGACCTGACGAATACGGGTTGAACTGACACGTTCACCATTTAAAGCCACGGTATTTAAATTGGTGACATCAAAACCGTAGTCACGTAAGAATTCACTGTTGCCTTGGCGGTCTTTGCCAAAATGAAAATCATCGCCTAGCACCAAGCTTTGTGCATTGAGTTTTAATTTGAGTAGGTCGGCAAATTCAGTGGCATTTAAACTTCTAAAATATTGATCAAATTTCGCAACAGCAATGTAGTCCACACCGAGCTCAGTTAAATATTCTACTTTTTCTCTGAGTGAGTTGATGCGTGGCGGTGCCTCATAACCTTTAAAAAATTCAAGTGGTTGTGGCTCAAAAATCATTACCAAGGTCTTTAAGCCTTGCGCTTCAGCCAACGTTTTGAGTTGAGCAATCATCGCTTGATGGCCGAGATGGACACCATCAAAATTGCCAATCGTTACCGCAGTCGGCGGTAACTGAAAATCTGGCGATAATGCATTAAGACGAAGCAACTTCATGAGCGTTAAATACAGTGATTTTTGCAAAGGCTATATATTGCCATATTCTCAGCGTTTCGTCTTGTTGTTGTGTTTTTACACAGAAAAATTTCAATATTTAAAGTTTTTACATCAATTAAATTGATTCATTAAATAAAAATAAATCAATTTTTCTTATTTGTGGATTGACCTAAAATAACTGCATAGTCGCTTGATATTGAGAAAGAGATGAAAAAGCCGTTTTATCAGCTAGAGCAGAGCATCGATGTGATTCGCCATTTTACCCCGAACTGGTTTACTGCAACCATGGGAACGGGTGTGGTTGCGATGATTTTAGCACAACTGCCTTTTGCCTCATCTGTTTTATTTATGCTTGCGACTAAATTATGGCAGTTTAATATTTTGTTATTTAGCACTTTTAGCGTGCTGTATATCTTACGCTGGATTTTATTTCCGGCTGAAGCCAAGCAAATTTTTACTCACCCCAACATGAGCTTATTCCTCGGTGCGATTCCGATGGGCTTAGCCACAATTGCCAATGGTTTTCTCAGTTTCGGTACCCATTTATATGGTGATATTGCCGTTCAAATTGCCACTTACCTTTGGTATATCGATGTTGTTCTTGCGGTAGTGATTGCGTGGGTGGTGCCATTCTGTATGTTTAGCTGCCAAGATCATCAATTACATCGTATGACTGCGGTATGGTTACTCCCGATCGTGGCCTGTGAAGTTGCTGCTAGCTCTGCGGGGCTGCTATTACAGCATTTAGCTGCCGATCAACATGCATTAACCATCTTGATCACAGGCTATGTGTTATGGGGTATTTCTGTACTACCTGCTTTTGCGATCTTAACCATTTTGATGTTACGTTTAGCTTTACACCAGTTACCTGAAAAAGAAGTCGCGATTTCTAGCTGGTTATGTTTAGGACCGATTGGAACAGGGGCATTAGCGTTATTATTACTAGGTGAGCAAGCACCACGTATTATGCAGGCGATGGGCTTTGAAGGCTTAGCGACATTACTTCCAGCCTTGGGCATTGTGGCAAGTTTGGTTTTATTAGGTTTTGGCTTATGGTGGTTTGGGATTGCGATTTTGACCACACTGCGCCATATGCGTACTGGCATTCCATTTAACTTAGGTTGGTGGGGACTGACTTTCCCATTCGGTGTGTTTATCTTGGCGATCTTCAACTTGGCGCATCAGTTACATATCGATTTCTTACAGTATGCGGCTGTGGTTTTAAGTCTGTTGTTGGTTGGTCTATGGACATTGGTGATGAAGAAAACACTGGCAGGGGCGTATAGTGGTCAATTATTTTTCTCTCCTTGTTTAGTCGCCTTACAGCAGAAGATGCAATAATATCGAGGTGTGCCGAAGCACACCTTTTTTGTGTCTCTATTTTGATTTGAACGAGTCTTTTTTATGAATGCTGATATTGCTCTGATTATGGCTTTGCCGAATGAATCTAAAGGCTTGTTTGAACAAGCAGGCATTGACGTTCATTACAGTGGCATCGGCAAAATTAATGCGGCATTCAAGGCATTTGAAGTGATTCAAAAGACGGGCTGCAAAACGCTGATAAATTTAGGCAGTGCAGGAAGTTCACATTTTGATGCGCATAGTCTGGTTGAGGTGATTACTTTTGTGCAGCGTGATATGGATGTATCTCCTTTGGGTTTTGCCGTTGGGGTCACCCCGATGGATGATGAGATTCCAGCGGAGATCCATACTCAACCCCATTTTGAACTTTTACCCAAAGGGATTTGTGGAACGGGTGATTCTTTTGAAATAGGGATTCCTAAAGTCAGTTGTAATCTCGTGGATATGGAAGCCTATGCCTTGGCTAAAGTGTGCCGAAAATTGGGTGTACGTTTGATTTCAGTTAAATATATTACTGATGGTGCCAATGATACGGCTCATTTGGATTGGGAAGAAAATCTGCTAGTTGGTGCACAAAAATTATTGGCGCTGTATCAAGCACATTTTTAAATGCAATGGTCTAACGTTGTGATAAACATTGTTTTGTTTCTAAGATATTGAAAATAAATAATGGTTTTGTGGTGAATTCGCATAACGACCATTATGTTAAATAGGCGTAAAATTTAATGGAGTTTGGAGTTCTCATAAGAGATTTTATGTTAATCAGATGATCGAAAGGCCCTATTTATGGGCCTTGGGACTGTTTTAAATTTTGTGTAAGTACTTAATTTTCATTTTAATTACACTTAAATCCTGATAACTGTAATTCTTGTTTTAGATTATCAGCACCTTCTGAAGTCATAAAATTTTGGAGATAGTTTGTTGATTCAAAATAAGACTCATGGACTGTGTTATTTACGATAATGTTGTCAGCTTTTATAACTGCATTTGCCATTGAACACACTTCTTTTTTATCTTTATCAGTCAGAACCTTTACATCATTTTCAGCGTTATTCAATATCAATTTGCCACGAACAATGATTTCTAATTGTGGGTAAACTTTTTCTAGCATCTGTAAATATTTCTTTTCATCTGCATAATTTGGATATTCTTTCGCTTGAATTGTACTGATTGCTGAAATAGTAAGTAGGCTAATTAGGATCTTTTTCATTTTATAAGTTTTGTAAAGCTTCGGATAATTTAGTATAGCATTCTATTGTTGAGCCGTTGAATGAGATTTTAGGCTTATAGTGATACTCATTCATTTTAGTTTTGAACTTTACTTCCATGTCATAGACCGTATCGGTAGGTTTGTGCAATAAAGCCAAATTAACATGATACGGTTTATACGAAACCCTTGAGATTTTATATTTAGTATCAAGATTTTAGTGAATACCGCTTCTATGTTCTGCGCACTGGAACAGTTTTTCCGTGACTTTTCATGTTGCATAATTTTGTTTAGGCTAACTTAATAACATTCTCATGCACTGAATAAAAAAAGCGACTTACATAGTCGCTTTTTAAGTGTATGCCAATCGCTAAAATTCAGGCTTTTAGAAGAAAACTTAACGAGGTAATACGCCGTATAACATCATATGCACGGTATGCTCAACTGTGCGTTGAAACATGCTACGGTTACGCAAAGTTTTGCCTGTGACCATTTCCATTTGCGTCGAAAAATCAGCGTAATTTTGGGTGATCGCCCAGATATTGATAATCAACAATTCAGGGTCAATCTCTGCCGACAATTTACCTTGCTCTTGCCAAGTTTGAATCACCTTGGTTTTGCGCTTAAATAGCTTTTTCAAAGGGCCTTTTAAGATTGGTAAAATATGCGGCGCACCTTGAATAATCTCAAGCGCAAATAAACGTGACGCTTTCGGTTGATCACGCGAGCTTTCAATTTTTTGAATCAAATAGTGAGTGAGTGCTTCAGTCGGCTCAAGCTCAGACTCTAAGGTTTGTAAGGGTGCAAGCCACTTTTGTAATACCGTGGTGAGCACTTCGACATAAAGCGACTCTTTATTTTCATAGTAATAGAAAATATTCGATTTATGCATATTTGCCAGTTGCGCAATCTCATCCAGACTGGCACCACTAAACCCATAGACGGAAAAAACATCGAGGGCAGCATTCAGCAGTTGATTGCGCTTTTGTGTACTTTTTTTCTGTTCCATCTGCGAGCTTAATTCAAAAAATGTCATTGACATTGTAAGATAAATTGTCGGATTTGTGCACAATAACAAAATTTTTTTATCGAAAAAAATAGACTTTTGGGGTTAGTGTTGAGGATGTATTTGATAATTATTGAAATCTAAAAAAGCGCATACATATTTTGTAAATAATTCATTTTTCGTTCATAAAATTAGATCGGCATTTTTTGATTCTTTTTATTTTTTTAGAGTCGCCGTTCCTGCGGTTTTAGGTGGCTAAAACCGCATCAAGGACTTGTTGTTCGAGTTGAGCGAAAGCAATGCTCTTTTTCCGTGGGCGCGGTAGATTGACTTGAAAACTCTGTGCAATATGCCCTTGATCTAGCAGAATAATTCGATCTGCCAATTGCACTGCTTCACTGACATCATGGGTGACCAGAATCGCAGTAAACCCTTGTTCTTTCCACAGACGTTCAATCAGGTTCTGCATTTCGAGACGAGTGAGCGCATCTAATGCACCGAGCGGTTCATCCAACAAGAGAATACGTGGTGTATGTGAAAGTGCGCGAGCAAGGGCAGCCCGTTGACGTTGTCCACCTGAAAGCTGTGCTGGCCATTGGCTGGCTTTGTCTTTTAGGCCCACTTTTTCCAAGAGTTGTTGTGCGAGCAGGTGCTGATCTTTGGCTAAGCCCAGCTGGACATTATGTAAGACACTTTTCCACGGCAACAAACGTGGGTCTTGGAACATCACGCGAATATCATCGTTGGTAATACCTTCACGGAAATTGCGAGCGGATTGGAACTTGATTTCGCCATAACTGGCTTTTTCGAGTTGGGCAATCAAACGGAGCAGGGTGCTCTTACCACAACCACTGCGCCCAACAATGGCCACAAACTCGCCCGCTTGGATGTTGAGGTCTAAATCCTCAAGGACTTTAACCTCACCATAAAATTTATATAGCTGCTCAATCAGAATATCAGCACCATTTGCGGGTGCTGTGGTGGTTTCAGGTTCCGCAATTGGCTGAATGAGTGTGTTATCGTAAAAATTTAAATTTAAGTTACTCATTTTTCTGTCCCTTTTATTTTTGATAGCCTGCATGCCAACGCAGTAGATAGCGTTCCAAACCTTGTGCCAATACGTCGGCTAATTTACCCAGCAGGGCGTAGAGTAAAATACCGACCAAGACGATATCAGTTTGTAAAAACTCGCGTGCATTCATGGTCATATAACCAATGCCAGACTGTGCGGAAATAGTTTCTGCAACGATCAGAAGTACCCAAACCAGACCTAAAGAAAAGCGTAGTCCAACTAAAATCGAGGGCATCGCACCGGGTAAAATAATGTCTCGATAGAGTTGCCAACGATTGAGACCGTAGCTTTTACCCATTTCGATCAGCTGTGGATCGACAGAGCGGATTCCGTGATAAGTGTTGATATAGATTGGGAAAAATACGCCGACAGCAACCAAGAACAACTTGGCCGTTTCATCAATGCCGAACCATAAAATCACCAGTGGGATCAGCGCCAGTGCAGGGATGTTACGAATCATTTGCAGGGTGGTATCCAGCAAGGTCGAGGCAATACGAGATGAGCCATTGAGTAGTCCTAAAACCAGACCGAGCCCACCACCAATCAACAAACCGAGTAAGGCACGACCTGCACTGACTTTGACATGTTGCCAAAGTTCACCACTGAGCAGTAAGTGCCAGAAGGCACTTACCACAGCCGTCGGGGCAGGTAAGACCCGACTTTGCAGCAGGCCTGAGCTAGAAGCCACTTGCCAAATCAGGATCAGTAAAATTGGAAACAACCAAGGCAGTAAACCTCTGCCTATTTTTTGTGTTCCACGTGAAACATCATTCAAAAAAGCTTTTGCACTCATGCGTCCTCCTTGATCAAGGTTTTTGCTTCCTTGGTCTCAGGGACATAGTTATTGGCAATGATTTCTCCGAAAGGCCCAGTTAAATGCGGCTGTGCCAGTTTTTCACGGGTCTTGAGTGGCAGTAAAGGGAACACCAGTTCGGCAAAACGGATCGATTCTTCCAAATGTGGGTAACCTGAGAAAATGAAGGTATCAATTCCCAAGTCCGCATATTCTTGAATACGTGCAGCAACGGTTTCAGGATCACCAACTAATGCAGTACCTGCACCACCACGGACTAAGCCAATGCCAGCCCATAAGTTTGGAGAGACTTCTAATTGATCTTTACGTCCGCCGTGTAAGGCGGCCATACGTTGCTGACCGACTGAGTCCATTTGTGCAAATTTTTTCTGTGCTGCTGCAATGGTTGCATCATCCAGATATTGAATCAGTTCATCAGCGGCAGCCCATGCTTGCTCATTGGTCTCGCGTACAATCACATGTAAGCGAATGCCATAAGTAAGTGTGCGGCCTTTGGCAGCTGCTTTGGCACGGAGATATTCAATTTTCTCTTTGACCGCAGCAGGAGGTTCACCCCAAGTCAAATAGGTATCGACCTGTTCCGCTGCCAACTCAGTTGCTGCTTCAGAAGAGCCACCAAACCAGAGTGGTGGGTAAGGCTGTTGTACTGGCGGGTAGAGCAGCTTGGCATCATCGACACTCAGGCGTCCACCATGAAAAGTAAACGATTCACCCGTATGTGAACGGGTCAAGATTTCACGCCAGATTTTGACATATTCTGATGCGGTCTGATAACGCGTGCTGTGATCCTCGTAGAGTCCATCACCTTTCAGCTCTTGCTCATCCCCCCCTGTGACCAGATTCAATAAAATACGGCCATTGGAGAGGCGGTCAAAAGTGGCAGCCATACGTGCCGCAAGTGCCGGTGTGGTAATACCTGGGCGTAATGCCACCAAAAATTTAAGTTGCTTGGTGGCATCAATCAGACTGGCTGCGGTGATCCACGGATCTTCACAAGAACGTCCAGTCGGGATCAATACGCCTGCATAACCGAGATTATCCACGGCAACGGCAATCTGTTTCATATAGGCATGATCGACCTGACGAGCACCCTTGCTGGTGCCTAAATAACGACTGTCACCATGAGTGGGGATAAACCAGAAAATATTCATGTCGATGTTCCTTATGAAAATGAAATGTATGTTTAGTGGGCAGACCAGACACTGTGCTGAATATCGATCTGTACAGGAATCAGTTGCTCTTGTTTAAATAAATCGGCGATTTGTTGCTGACTTTTGATCACTTCAGGGGTGAGCGCATATACCGGTGATGGTTTTGGTCGTTTGTTAAGAACCTGTTGAGCGACTGGGGTACTGAGTCCAGTACTTTGTGCATAAATCTGTAAGGCTTGATCTTGATGTTGCACAATCCATTGATCGGCACTGTTCACGCTATTAATCAATTTCTGCGCTGAATCGGGATGCTTTTGAATGAAGTCAGGATTGCCGATATAAAAAGAATAGGTGGTTGGAAATGCTGAACCATCGACCAAGGTTTTGGTATGACCCTGTAACTCCGCAGTCCCTAGGTAGGGTTCCCAAATTGCCCAAGCATCTACGGCCTTTTTATCAAAGGCTGCACGAGCATCGGCTGGTGGTAACCAGATGGGTTGAATGTCTTGCCAAGACAGCCCCGCTTTTTGCAGGGTTTTGGCCAATAGTTCATGTGCACTCGAGCCCTTTTGTACCGCAACACGCTTGCCTTTTAAATCTTGCAGGCTGCTGATTTTATCGTTGGCATGTACCAAAATAGCCTGTCCTGTTGGTGCAACAACCTCATAAGCCACATAGCTCAGTGGTTTTGCTGCGGCTTGCGCAAAGATCGGTGGGGTATTGCCCACATAACCAAAATCGACAGCTCCAACGGCAAGCGCTTCTAACATTTGTGGGCCAGCTGGAAATTCACGCCATTCAATTTTTGCATTCGGGAATGCTTGCTCAAACAACTGTTGTTGTCTGGCCACCAATAAATTTAACGATGATTTCTGGAAGCCAATGGACAGGGTTTTAACCGCTGTATCTTCAGTGCTTGAAGCTGTTTTTTCAGTATTTGGGGATTCGGTCTTTTGGCAGCCGCTGAGTGAAAAGGCAGAAATCAGCAAGCCGAGAACAGAAACTTTCGCTAACAATGTCATGATGATCCCCTATTATTTAAGCTTATTCTTTAATACGGCATCTTGAATCACAAGCTGCTTCGGAATCAGTTTTTGTGCAAAGAAGGCATCAGCCACATATTGCTGTTCTTTGGCGACTTTGTCAGAGATCGGTTGAACCCCGAAGCCCATGCGTGAAATTGAGCTTTTTAAGACATCAAATTCAAGCCCCGTTGGTTTTTCCAGTAATTTGGCTGCATCATCTGGATGGGTTTGCACCCAATCTGTGGTCTGGTTCAGTGTATTCACCAGCGTTTTCAGTGCTTCAGGATGGCTTTCGGCAAATTGACGATCAGCCAGATAAAATTGGTGATTGCTGACCAGATGCTCGCCTGTAGCGATGACACGCGCATGAATCTGATGTTCTGCTGCGGCGAAGAAAGGATCCCAAATCACCCAAGCATCGACTGCACCTTTTTCAAATGCGGCACGTGCATCTGACGGCGGCAGGTAAACGGCTTGGATATCATTGAGGCTAAGGTTATTGGCTTCCAGCAGTTTGAGTAATAGATAGTGTACGTTGGAGCCTTTGTTCAGTGCGATACGCTTTCCTTTCAGATCCTGTATCGACTGAATCGGGGAGTCTTTCTGCACGATCAGGGCTTCGGCCTTGGGTGCAGGCGGTTGGTTGGCCACATAGACCAGATTCGGGTTGGCGGCTTGAGCAAAGATCGGTGGTGCTTCACCTGCTTCACCAAAGACCACACTACCCACATTTAAGCCTTCTAATAGTTGTGGTCCCGCTGGGAATTCTACCCATTTCACTGTGACACCTTGAGCAGCAAGGTTTTTTTCTAATTCACCTTTTGCTTTGAGAATCGGCAAGATGCCATACTTTTGAAAGCCGATATTTAATGTTGTGGTTTGTTGTTTTGTGGTCTCTTGCTGCTCTGGTTTTTTTGCACAACCTGCAACACCCATCACACTGGCAAGACTTGCTGCAATGAGGGTCGATGTTGCCCATGAGCGATGGATTGAAATAGCCATGTTGCTTGTGCTCCCCGAAAATCAAAAGATTCAAATAAGATGAGCAACTAAGCTAAAACTTTTTTTATTGCATAAAAAATAAATAATCAGGCTTTGCTTATGATCAAAAGTGCAAAATAGAAGATTGCATAATCTTATCGATAAATAGAATAAGTGTTCAAAAAACAAAATTATTAAACTATTGTTTTTAATTGTATTTTTATTATTTTACTGAATGGTGAATTTATTCTTCATTCAGACTTAAGCAAAGATAATGATGATGAAGAGAGATCTTTATCAAAAATAAACATATCTCTTCATCCTGATGAATGCTTAGCGCAGTCTCTTTTTAAACACCAAAGAGTTACGTTGATAGTTATATAGGGCCTGACGTGCATTCGGTAAATCATCCACACTGGCAGGGACAAAGCCCTGCTCTAAGAACCAGTGCGCGGTTCGGGTGGTGAGTACAAACAGTTGCTGAATGCCTTGTTGTTTGGCCTTGCTTTCCAGAAATTGTAAAATCTGGCTACCGCGATTGGATTTACGATAGCTTGAGTCGACCGCCACACAGGCAATTTCAGCAGAACGAATTTCATCTGATCCAGCCGGAATCGGATACAGTGCGGCACAGGCCAAGATCATGCCATCGCGTTCAATCACCGCAAAGTGTTCGATTTCACTTTCAAGGCGTTCGCGTGAGCGATAAACCAGAATGCCTTCTTGTTCCAGTGGACGCAGCAGATTGATTAAACCGCCAACATCCTGAATATTGGCAATCCGCACTTCTTCATAGTGCGCATCGGTGATCAAGGTACCGACACCATCTCGGGTAAATAATTCTTCAATCAAAGCGCCGTCATAGGCATAAGAAATCAAATGCACACGATGTACACCAGATAAGGACGCTTGTTGTGCTTGCTTCAGGTGTAATGCAAATTCTGGATATTGCTGCTGATTTTTTTGAATATAGGGTTCAAGCTGACGCGGACTCAATTCACGCAGTAACTGTTGTTGTTCATTTAACAGTCCTTGTTTTTCGCCCAAGAAAATCAATTTATCGGCTTTGAGTGCCGTCGCGGTTTTGGTGGCGACTTCTTCTGCCAATAAATTAAATACTTCACCCGTACTGGAGTAGCCGGTCGGGCCAAGCAAAACAATATTGTGATTGTCTAAATGACGCTGAATGGCATCGGTATCAATCGAACGGACTTCTCCAGTGAGCTGGAAATCAATACCGTCCCGAATCCCGTACGGTTTGGCGGTGACAAAATTACCAGAAACAACATCAATGCGAGCGCCATACATCGGCGAGTTGGCTAATCCCATTGAAAGTAGGGCTTCAATTTCGAGGCGGATCGAGCCGACCGCATTCATCACGCCGCGTAAGGATTCACGCGTGGTGACCCGGCGATTTTGATGAAAAGGGGTTTCAATATGACGATCAAGGAGATTTTGATTGATCTGTGGACGTGCGCCATAGACCAAGATGAGACGGATGCCTAAAGAATGTAGCAGCGCAATATCATGGATGATATGTTGGAAATTTTCGTGCTGAACCGCTTCGCCTGCAAACATCAACACAAAGGTTTTATCGCGATGCGCGTTGATATAAGGGGCGGAATGGCGAAACCAATGCACATAATCTTGGGGGGTACTATGTGAATTTTCAGTCATTTGGTTCGCCATGTCGATCTCAGATATGCAGCACTAGATCTGATTTTAACGAAAAAAATCAAAAGATAAATCTATTCCTAAATCTCGCATTCAACTTTATTGAGTCGAGTGAGCAAAATTGGGCTTAGAAACCCATAATTCGAATAATGCTATTATCATCGGAATTGACTAAAATATAGTCGTTATTGATCTTGTACCACTGTTCGTTACGACCTGGGCGCGGCAGATTGGTGTCTTTGTAGTCAACTTTATAGCCATTGCCACGATAGTGCTGCGGCATCACATAGCCTTCCTGCCAACGATGTTGTTTTAAACGCTCGACACCGCGCTCTTCACGCATGCGACGTTCACGTTGACGATTTTCACCATCTGGACGATCAAAGCCACGACCATTTTGCCAGCCGCCACCACGCGAATCATCATCGCGATCATGTGGACCTGCAAAAGCCCCCAGACTACTGAACAGGGTTGTCGAACCTAAAACCAAGATAATGAAAAATTTTTTCATGATGCACCTTATGGACTTCGGATGTCTCTCATGTGAACTACTGTACGTTAAAAATGCAGAGAAACTGTGAAGATCGATTCATTATTACTTTAAAACAATGAAGATTTTTCACCCATTTCTCTGAAAAAAGCAGTTTTAACGTCAGTGTCCAATGTTATTTAGAATTATTGTTAGGATGAAATTAAGCTTGAGCGTCAATACTTTGGCCATTCATATCTAAACTGTCATCGCCCATGAGGTATAGATAGGCGGGCATAATGCTATCTGGAGTCGGAAGCACTTTTGGATCTTCCTCTGGATAGGCTTTCGCACGCATGGCGGTACGAGTCCCGCCTGGATTGATGCAGTTAAAACGAATGTTCGGATAGGTATTCTCTGCGGCAAAAATTTTGCTCATGGCTTCGGTTGCTACTTTAGACACTGAATAGGCGCCCCATAAGGCACGTGCTTCACGACCAACACTTGAACTGGTAAACACCACCGAGGCATGTTCAGATTTCTCTAGTAAAGGCAACAAGGCTTGAGTTAGGGCAAACGGTGCACGTAAATTCACAGCCAATACATCATCCCAAACATCGACAGGATAATGGGCCAGTTCCACCCGATCACCGAGCATGCCAGCATTATGCAAGATACCATCCAGACGGCCGAATTGTTGCTCTAGCGTGCTTACCAACAGCTCATAATCATGGGTTGATGCGGTTGAAAGCTGCAGGGGTAAAATCGCAGGCTGTGGTGCACCCAAGCCTTCAATTTCATCATAGATCACTTCAAGTTTGTTTAAAGTGCGGCCGTGCAAGACCACCGTTGCGCCGTGCAGGGCATAACTCATCGCCGCAGCGCGACCAATCCCATCACCAGCACCGGTGATCAGGATAATACGATCTTTCAGTAAATCTGGACGAGGTTGATATTCTGAATATTTCATTGTTATGCCTCCTGTTCTTATCTGCAAAAATTTAAATTTAACCCATCATACCCTGATTTTCTGACAACACCGTGATTTTCTGTTTAAGCAGTTGGTGTAGTTCAGCAACGGTATGAATGATTGCATCAGCCTGCCAAGCAGCAAGATCATCGCGGGATTCTACGGGTAAATAGCCATAGGCTGCCAAAATGGTATACATGTCTGCATGACGACCTGCGTCAATATCGCGTGGATGATCACCGACATAGATAATATCTTGAGCATCGATCTCCAGCTGCTTGGCAGCCAAATACATTGGCTCAGGATCAGGTTTGGTCTTGCTGACATCTTCTGGGCAAACCAAAACTGCACAGCGCTCGGTCAGATCCAGTTTTGCTAATAACGATTCACTTAAACCACGTGGTTTGTTGGTGACAATACCCCACGGAATTTGATGTGCTTCAAGTTCTTCAAGCAACGGATACATGCCTGAAAACAGGTCGGTATCGACTACAATATTGTCACCATACACATCTAAAAAGCGTTGGCGATGTGCTAAAAATATTGGGTCTGTGACCTCTAATTCTGGGTAGACCAGTTTCACCATGGCACGCGCGCCTTCCGATACTTGCGTGCGGATGGTATCGGCATCGACCACGGGACGTTGTTCATCACGGCACATTTGTTGAATGATACGAATAAAGTCCGCAGCGGTATCAATTAGGGTGCCATCGAGATCAAATAAAACCGCTTTCATTCAGCACCTGTATTGGTAGTATGCACCATGTAATTCACATCAACATTCGGCGCTAACCAGTAATGTTTGGTAATCGGGTTGTAGTGCAAGCCCGTCATTTCTTTCAGGGTTAAACCTGCATTGCGAATATCATGCGCCATTTCTGAAGGGCGGATGAATTTATGATAGTCGTGTGTGCCTTTAGGTAATAAACGCAGCACATATTCCGCGCCAATAATCGCAAATAGATACGATTTAGGATTACGGTTAATGGTCGAGAAGAACACATGACCGCCTGGCTTGACCAGCGTTTGGCACGCTTTCACGATTGAGGCTGGATCTGGTACGTGTTCCATCATTTCCATACAGGTCACCACATCGTATTGACCTGCTTGCTCTTGCGCCAGTTGCTCAACTGGGATTTGACGATATTCGATGTTTTGCACATTGTCTTGTTGTGCATGCAAACGACCTACAGCGAGGGGAGCTTCACCCATATCGATACCGAGTACATCTGCACCACGACGTGCCATGCTTTCAGCTAAAATACCGCCACCACAGCCGACATCAAGTACTTTTTTACCTGCCAAGCCACCGACACGTTCATCCACCCAGTTTAAACGTAAGGGATTGATTTGATGAAGCGGGCGGAATTCAGAATGTTGATCCCACCATTTGGCAGCCAATGCTTCAAATTTTGCGATTTCTTGCGGGTCAACATTCAATTGCGACATGGTGTCACCTCTATATTAGGATGATTATTTCGGTTTAATCTGTTGGTAGTGTAGCGATTCTGGTAAAAAAAGCGATAAATCCAATAAAAAACTTCACAGAAGCAAAACGAATTGCTCGTGTTTGTTTTATATTTAGCATATAAACTTACGAAAAATGCTTAGAGGAAAAGCAAAGCCAATGAAAAAGTTAGTATTAGGTGGTTTAAGTGCAGTTGCGTTGGCATTCTCAATGAATGCAATGGCAGCAGATTTTGTGGCTGGTAAAGACTATACCGTGATTGCCAATCCAGGCAAAACTTCAGCACCTGCTGGACAACTCGAAGTACGTGAGTTCTTCTGGTATGGCTGCCCGCACTGCTTCAAGCTTGAACCACATATGCAAACATGGTTAAAGCAAATTCCAAAAGACGTTTATTTCTTACGTACCCCTGCGGCGATGAATAAAGTCTGGGAACAAGGTGCACGTGGTTACTACGTTTCGGAAGCACTGGGTGTACGCAAGAAAACCCATATTCCATTGTTCCATGCCATTCATGAAGGCGGTCAGCAAATCTTTGACCAAGCTTCTCAAGCCAAATTCTTTGCACGCTATGGCGTACCTGAGCAGAAATTTAACAGCATGTTTAATTCCTTCCCAATCACGGCAAAAATTGCTGAGTCGAATAAATTGGCGCAGCAGTACCAGTTGACGGGTGTACCAGCAGTTGTGGTGAATGGTAAATATGTGGTGCAGGGTGAAGATGCTAAGGTCACTCAAGTGGTTGATTACTTGTTGGAAAAAGAGCGTAAAGCCAAATAATTTACACCCATCTTCAATCAAAAAAGGACTGTTATTACAGTCCTTTTTTTATTTAGTTTTGATCCATTTGCAGATCTTTTAAGTCGATCTGAACTTTCTGCGTTGGCAGTGACAAGGCCTGATTGACGTACAGATTAATCAATTTCTCACGTGAACCGATTGAACGCTGATAATAGCTTGAGTTCAATAATAAGGCTGCACCGTAGGTCAAAGACCAGATATAAGACAGGTAATCACGAATCGACATATCATAATTTTGTGATTTTAAATATTTTTCCGTCATGTCTTTCAACGACACAATACGCTGTTGGCGAATGGCATATAGCTCATCAAACAGATGCTTTAACTTTGACTCAGTCATGGTCAGATGTTCTTCTAACTGATGCAGCAGAATGGTACGACTTGGTGAGGTTAAATGATAAAGCATATAGCGTGGCGCATATTCTTTGACATCGGTGTTGTATTTGTCTGAAATCTTTAAAATTTCTTTTTCATTTTGAATAATCAGTTCCAGCAGCAACTCATTTTTGCTACGGAAATGTTTATATAAGGTGCCCTTGGCAATATCCAGTTCCGCAACCAGTTCATCTAGGGTCATTTCTTGGTTGTTTTCTAATAACAGCTTTTCCGCAACCTGCAAAATTTTTTCTTTACGAATTAAGAACTGAGTATGACGATCAGGATTCATGATGCTTATAAGCTCCTCATAGTGTTCTAGACTGCGTTTGCATTAGTGTCTAATGCATCATAACGCGAAGCAATGCTTTTATATATCAAACTTTGGTTTGGATCAGGTCAAGCGTTTTGGGGTTCCCAGTTGGAGATGCCACTGAAGAGTAAACGGACTTGCGTCGCTGCATTGTCAATAAACAGGTTTTGTTGTTCGAGTAAATGATCAATCGTGAATTGCTTCGGTAGGTTGATCCAGGTCATGGCCCATGTAAACGACATATTAATCAAAATAGTCGACAGTACCTGTAAATCCTTGGCTTCTTTAATATGTTTGAAGGTTTCCAGTTTGCACAGATCAATGGCCAGATCTTCAATCAAAAACTCAATTTCACGGGCAATAGCAATACGCACCGTCTCTGAACCGCCCCATCGTTCTGCAATCATAAATTGCCATTGTTGCGGGCTGTGATTCACGGCCTGTACAAACAATTCAATGCTGGTTCGGGTTTTGGCCGAACCGCTATGTTGTAAATAGCTCTGTCCCAATTGGTGAATCAGGCTTTTTAAATGTAATGAGACCTGATCAACCAGCTCTTGTCCGAGCGCGTCCATATCTTGGAAATGACGATAAAACGCAGTCGGTACTAAACCCACTTCGCGAGCAACTTCGCGCAAACTAATGCTACTGAATGAGCGCCCAGCAGTGCTGAGGTGAAGTGCTGCATCCAGTAGAGCCTGCCGACTCTGTTGTTTTCGTTCATCTCTAATCGACATGAATAAGACTCATTGAAACCGTACAGCAGAGTCTAGCAAAAAAAACAGAAACTTTTTAGTCCTTGTCCATTGCTAAATGCCAATGTTTTTGATCTTTCCCCGATCAGGGCCTGCTAGATATGAGCTGATGGCATGCGTATTTTTTTTAATTTTTTCCTTATTTTAAACGGCTTATCAAAAAGTATAAAAATTATCCAAAAAATTAGTGAACAAGTGTTGACTCAGTGAACACAAATAAATATAGTGTACACATGTTCACTACATGAACATTTGTTCACTCAATATAAATAGCCAGATACAAAACGAGGAACGTATGAACGCAGAGTTAAGTTATCAGCCACATTGGATTCGAGAAGATTTTGTTGATTTTATTTTGCAAAAGATAAAACCAAGCTTTGCTTGGAAACGTATTTTGAGCGAAGTTACCGCCGTAGAGCCACTCAGTTCGGATATGGTGTTATTGACCTTAAAGCCAAATCATAATTTTGATATTCGCCAAGTTCAAGCAGGTCAAAGTGTATTGATTACCCTAATGATTAATGGGGTGTACCAACAACGTAGTTATTCGATTATTGATGTGACTGCACAGGGTGAAATCCGTCTAGGCATTAAAGTCCAAGGGGTAGTATCTAAAGCTGCACAGCAACTTCGGGTTGGGGATCACTTTGAGATTTCACAGGCACAAGGTGATTTTGTCTTGCATCAAGGTCAGCAGCCAGCCGTGTTGATTGCATCGGGTTCAGGCATTACCGCGATTTATTCTTTATTGCAACAAGCATTACAACAGCAACTCGAAGAAATTCATGTGTTGTATTTCAATCGTGCTGAAGTGTTTCATCAGGACATCTTGGTCTTGGCTGAGCAATATCCACAGTTGCACTATCACTTCTTTAATACCTCGGCACAGAAACAACATTTAGATGCTGCATTGTTAGCAAAGTTAGTTCCGAATTTTAAAGATCTAAAAGCCTATGCCTGTGGTCATCACAGCATGATGCGCCAAGCACAAGATATTTATACCCAACAGGGTGCAGCGGAAAACTTCCATCAAGAATTTTTCCAACCGATCCAAATCGAGCATTCAAGTGAAGCTCAACCGATTAGTTTCCGTCGTGCGCAACAGAATTTTATTGCAACGACCAATCTGCTGAGTAGTGCAGAGCAAGCAGGTTTACGCCCACAACATGGTTGCCGCATGGGTGTATGTAACCGCTGTAGCTGTACCAAAGTCAGTGGTGTGACCCAGAACGTCATCACGGGTGAAATTGATGATCAACCGAATCGTCCGATCAAGTTATGTGTAAGCCAGGCGCTTAGCCCAGTCACCATTGATCTATAAAAACAAAGATATTTGAGGATGAACAGCATGAATATGGCATTAGAATTTAAAAGCGTATCAAAGTCAGCGCATTTAACCCCTGAACAAGTCGAGGAATTTGGTCGCCGTGTTGAGCAAATTCGCTTAGAGGTGATGCAGAATCTCGGCGAGCAGGATTCAAAATATATTTATAAAGTCCGCAATTTTGTGCGTTATACCGAGATTGCGTCACGTGGCATGTTGATGTTTGGTGGCTGGATTCCACCAGTATGGTTGTTGGGAACCGCCATGCTAGGGGTCTCTAAAATCGTCGAGAATATGGAGTTGGGCCATAATGTGATGCACGGTCAGTTTGACTGGCTGAATGATCCAAGCTTGCGTGGCGAAGATTACGACTGGGACAATACCTGTTCAGGCAATGACTGGCGCTACACGCATAACTACATGCACCATACCTATACCAATATTGTTGGTAAAGATCATGATGTCGGTTATGGCATTTTACGTGTGACCGAAGATCAGAAGTGGGAAGTACGTCATTTGGCCAATATTCCATTGGCCTTACAGTTGATGTTCTTTTTCCAGTGGTATGTCGGTGTGCAAAATCTGCATTTAGAAGATGCTTTGGTGTATAAAACCAAAACCTGGAAACAGGTCTGGGCGGATGCGGCCGAGTTCCGTAAAAAAGCCAAACGCCAAGTGTTGAAAGACTATGTGTTCTTTCCCGCAATTGCCACCATCAACTTTATTCCGGTATTAGCAGGCAATGCCGTAGCCAATATCATGCGTAATTTATGGTCATCTGCGGTGATTTTTAATGGTCACTTTACTGAAGATGCAGAAACCTTTGAAGCGGATAATACTGAGAACGAAACCAAGGCTCAGTGGTATCTGCGCCAGATTCGTGGTTCAAGTAATTTCACGGGTGGCAAATGGATGCACTTTATGAGTGGTAATTTGAGCCATCAAATTGAGCATCATTTGTTCCCAGATATGCCAGCCAATCGTTATGAGCAAGTTGCACCACAAATCAGAGCCTTATGTGCTGAATATGGGGTGAACTATAACGAAGCCAACTTCATGAAACAGTTCTGGACGGTATGGGTACGCTTAGCCAAATGTTCATTGCCAAATGATATGTCAGCACAGTTGGCACAAGGTTGGAGCAACCTTAAGTCAAAGTTTAAGTTTGCTTAATTCGGTGAATTGTAACCAATAAGTAAAACTGGAAGCACGTGTAATTGAGCTATACTATGGCGCAATGATATTTGAGCCATAGTTTTAAGGAATCGTTATGCGTATTGACCAAAGAACACTAGACCAATTACGTGAGGTCAAAATTACCCGTAACTATACTCGTTACGCAGAAGGCTCAGTTTTGGTTGAGTTTGGTCATACCAAAGTGTTATGTACCGCAAGCATTGAGAACTCAGTCCCTCGTTTCTTGAAAGGTCAGGGCCAAGGCTGGGTGACGGCTGAATACGGCATGTTACCGCGTTCAACCCATACCCGTAGCGATCGTGAAGCGGCGCGTGGTAAGCAAACCGGTCGTACCCAAGAAATTCAACGCCTGATTGGTCGTAGCTTACGTGCCATGGTGGATTTGAAGAAATTAGGTGAGAACACCATCACGATTGACTGTGATGTGATCCAAGCAGATGGCGGCACACGTACTGCAGCGATTACTGGCGCAGCGGTGGCTTTGGTTGATGCCATGAACATATTGCTCAGCAACAAAAAAATTAAACAGGATCCATTAAAAAGCTTAGTCGCAGCAATTTCAGTCGGGATGTATCAAGACGAAGTGCTACTCGATTTATGCTACGAAGAAGATTCAAATTGCCAAACTGATTTAAACGTGGTGATGACACAGGCGGGCGAATTTATTGAAATTCAGGGAACGGCAGAAGACAAACCGTTTACACGCCAGCAGTGCAATGCCATGTTAGAGCTTGCAGAAAAAGGAATCGCGGAATTGATTCAGAAGCAACAGCAGGCACTCGGTTGGTAAGTTCCAGTTGATAGTGCGGGCGGTCTGGTGTGTTTAGACCGCCTTTTTTTTATCTGTTTTTTGTCATTAAACTGCGATCAAATCATCATCGAATTGTCATTTAGATTGTATTGACTATCTGCACTGATATTTAACGGATAGTCAAATGCGAAATTTCTTTTTAGTGTTACTTGCTGGGAGCTGCATGTTACTCAGTGCCTGTAACGACAGTGACGACAATAATAACTCAACGTCAAATCCAAAGCCGCCAACGCCAAGCTGCAAAATGCATTGTGCACCTTAAATAAGAACAATAAGGAAATCTATAAATGAATCGTCGTGACTTTTTATTAAATTCAACCAAAGCCTTGTTTGGTACGGCTGCGCTGACCAGTTTCCCGATGAGCATTCAAAAAGCCCTTGCGATTGATGCCAAGGTCGAGACAGGCACCATCAAAGATGTTAAACATGTGGTGATCTTGACTCAAGAAAACCGCTCTTTTGATAATTATTTTGGCACCTTGAAAGGGGTGCGCGGTTTTGGTGACCGCTTTACTATTCCTTTAAGCCAAGGGCGTAAAGTCTGGGCACAGTATGATGCCAATAAGAATACGGTCTATCCTTATCATCTCGATAGCAGCCGTGGCAATGCACAGCGCGTTCGTGGTACGCCACATTCATGGACCGATGGCCAATATGCTTGGGATCATGGTCGAATGGGCAGTTGGGTGCAGTATAAGGAACCGCAATCGATGGGTTATTACAAACAACAAGAAGTCGAATTTCAGTTTGCCTTAGCCAATGCCTTTACCCTATGTGATGCCTATCACTGTGCCATGCATACGGGTACCAACTCAAACCGTATGTTTATCTGGACGGGCACCAATGGTCCAACAGGCGCCAATGTTGCCAGTGTGGTGAACGATTTAGATGCGATTGGTCCATCGACCACGGGTTATGACTGGACCACTTATCCTGAGCGTTTACAGCAAGCAGGAGTCAGCTGGAAGGTGTATCAAAACATGCCGGATAACTTTACCGATAATCCATTAGCAGGGTTTAAACAGTATCGCCGTGCCAATGAGTTATCAGGCAAACCAGTTAATAACAGCACCATTTGCCCAGCTTATGATCCAGCAATTGATGCCAGTCAACCGTTGTATAAAGGCATTGCCAATACCATGCCAGATGGCGGTTTCTTGGGGGCATTTAAGGAAGACATTGCCAAGGGACAATTACCGCAAGTGAGTTGGTTGGTGGCACCCGCAACCTATAGTGAACATCCAGGCCCATCAAGCCCAGTACAAGGGGCATGGTATATCCAAGAAGTGCTGAATGCACTCACAGAGCGTCCTGAGTTGTGGAGCCAGACTGTTTTCTTGATCAATTTTGACGAAAATGATGGTTTCTTTGACCATGTGCCTTCACCAAGTGCACCTTCAATGGATGCATCAGGCACGGTCTATGGCAAATCGACGCTCAGCAAAGAACAGATGTCTTATGAATATGCGACACATGCTAAGGCTTCGAATGGGCAGCCTAATTTCACCGATCCGAAAGTGAGTAATGGCGTTGGGGTCTATGGACCGGGGATTCGTGTGCCGATGTATATCATTTCACCATGGAGTCGGGGCGGTTGGGTCAATTCCCAAGTGTTTGACCATTCCTCAGTGATCCGATTCTTGGAACAATGTTTTGATGTGAAAGAGCCGAATATCAGTCCCTATCGTCGAGCGGTGTGCGGCGATTTAACCTCGGCATTTAACTTTAAAACGCCAAACTTACTGCCTGTGCCTGATCTATCTGGGAAAAAGAGCAAAGCTGAGGCCGATGCGATTCGTAAGGCACAGGAAAATTTGTCGCCGGTCAGCCGTCCGCTCAGTCAGACCGATCCTGTGCAGGAGATGGGGATTCGTCCATCACGAGCACTGCCTTATGTCCTGCATAGCAGTGCCAAAGTCGATGCTACAGCCAAAACAGTCAAACTGATGTTCTCGAATACGGGCACACATGCGGCTGTGTTCCATGTATATGACAAATTGAATTTAGAAGCAGTTCCACGCCGTTATATGGTGGAAGCAGGTAAGCAACTGGATGATGTTTGGCAGACTAAAGAGAATCGATATGATCTATGGGTATTGGGACCGAATGGTTTCCATCGCAGCTTTACGGGTAATCTAACTCAAACTGCACAAATTCAAGCACTTCCAGAAGTTCGTGTCTGTATGGAAGAGTGTGATCCAAAGATTTTCCTAAAAGTCCGCAATGACGCTACACAAACAGCAAAACTAGTGGTCAAAGCCAATGCTTATTTACCGAATAAGACTTGGCAAATTGAAACGGCTGCGACTGAAAAAGAGCTGAGTTGGGATATGACTGAGTTTGGGGGGTGGTACGATTTTACTGTCACGATTGAAAATGATCCGAGCTATAGTCGTCGCTTTGCAGGGCGTATTGAGACCAATGAAGACTCGATTTCTGATCCGTATATGGGCTTTTCGGGTAGCTAAAACGTTTAAAAAATGCTAAGGCTAAATCAGCAGTTTAAGTGAATGCTTAGGCTGCTTTTTTTATGACTGAAAATTAGCGCAATAAAAAATAAAGACACAGTGCGATCAGTAGCAACACAGTGAAAAAACCCACCACAAACACTTCAGTACTGTCAAAATTCACCCGTTGCCCAAGACGATAACAGCGAACCACCCCATAACCGATGCTACGGATCAAGCCTTCAAAAATAATCTCAAAGATCAGGTCAACGAGTAGAAAACGGAGCAACTTAAACAGCACATGAAACACAGCTTCGAATATGGTATCCATACTTATTATTTTAATAAATTGAGCTGCTTAGCATTTTAAGCTTACATAGATCGAAATGAAAGCAGACATAAAGCCATCATCGTCAACACAACATTACCGAGAGCTTACATGCCTGTAACACAGCCCACTGATTTGACTCATTTAAATTTGATAGATTGAGCCAAATTGAAAGAAACAAGTTTAAGGGGAAATAATGATGTTACAAGTATTCTTGGTGCTACTGACTGCAGTAACATTTGTATTAATGGCGGCTGACCCCCGTCCAACTGATTCGACCGAAGCCAAATCAGCGTGGAGTGAGCGAGTTGAAACGACGCAATTTGCTAAAACAGAGGTTTTAGTAGAACAAAAGCCAGTGAAGCAAGAAAAAGATCTTGATCAGGCTTAAGCATTAAAACGCATGGATAAATCAACTGCACGTACGTCTTTGGTCAATACGCCCATTGAAATGTAGTCCACGCCAGTGGTTGCCACTTCGCGTAAATTGTCGATAGTGATGTTGCCAGACGCTTCTAATTTACAACGCCCCGCCACATGTTTGACTGCATCAATCATCTGCTGCTGGCTAAAGTTATCCAGCATTACAATATCCGCACCTGCTTCAAGCGCTTGATTGAGTTCATCCCAAGTTTCGACTTCCACTTCGACTGGTTTACCGGGTGCAATCTCATGTGCTTTGCGAATCGCTTGTGCAATGCCACCTGCGGCCATGATGTGATTTTCTTTAATTAAAAAGGCATCAAACAAACCTAAACGGTGATTTTGTCCACCGCCGATGGCAACAGCATATTTTTGTGCAATGCGTAGGCCCGGCAAGGTCTTGCGAGTATCAAGCAGTTTGGTATGTAAACCTTCTAGTTGTTGAACATAGCTTGCTGTTTTCGTTGCAACCGCAGACAGCGTTTGAATAAAGTTTAAAGCAGGGCGTTCTACAGTGAGCAAACTACGTGCAGAACCAGCAAGCTTTAAGAAAGCTTCATTTGCCGCAACAACATCACCTTCCTGTTTTAACCAAGTCACTTGAACTGAGCTGTCATAGGCTTGAATTAAGGCATTGACCCAAGGCTGACCCGCCAATACCATCTCTTCACGACTAATAATGGTGGCTGTGGCTTGTTCATCGGCTGGTGTGAGCAGGGCAGTGATATCGCCATCGCCAATATCTTCCTGTAATGCTTGTTGAATATTGATTTGAATAGATTGTTCAAGCAAAGATTGAGGAATACTCATACCAGTTCCAGTGTATGTTTGACTAAAAAACGTGTGCAATATAATAGGGTCTATTGACATTTCAACCATGCATTGCGTTATTGGCTAAAACAACATAAACAAGGCATGAAATGTAGGCAATGGCGCCACCCTTGTCAAGTTTCATAACGCTGTTTATGGCGGGTTTAGCCATAACCCTCTGGGACAGGAATATTTTTTGCCGCTCCTGCGTTATAACTTGACTCATTTAGAATGACTAAATTTCGCAAGTCATGCCTTGTATCGTCTAAAAATATTCTCTGTCGCAATGAGAGCTATAGCTCGTAAGGTGAAATGTTAATAGACCCTAATACCCTCCCTGTAAAAAATACGTATTTGATCTCGATTATTCTGGAGAAAGCATGTCAAAATGGGCGAGATAAATATTAAATTGCTGATTCGAGTCCTAATGCAACACGCTAGATTTGCTCAAGTACAAGATGGAATCTTAGAGGGCGCAACTCAAATTGCCTCGCCTAATTTTAATGCACGCCCTGCCGATACCGAGATCCAATTGATCGTTATTCATAATATTAGTTTGCCGCCCTCACAGTTCGGCGGAGGCTATATTCAGCAATTCTTTCAGAACCAATTGGATTGGTCTGTACATCCTTATTTTCAAACCATTGAAGGGATGCAGGTCTCTGCGCATCTATTAATTTTGCGCACAGGTGAAGTGATTCAGTTTGTGAATTTTAATGATCGCTCGTGGCATGCAGGTCGTTCCAGTTACCTTGCACAAAAAGAATGTAATGATTATTCGATTGGGATTGAGCTGGAAGGGAGTGATGATTTGCCTTTTGAGCCTGAACAATATCAAGCTTTGGTTGAAGTGGTCGGTACTTTGCAACAGGCTTATCCAAAGATTCAACATCATATTGCAGGTCATTCCGACATTGCGCCAAAACGTAAAACCGATCCTGGGGAACACTTTGATTGGCAATTATTCCGAAATTTGCTTGCTCAACAAAAATTAGCCGAAAAAACAGCATCGAATTTATAATTTCACAACGAAATCTATTCGGACTTTCATTACAATAACGCTTTTTAAAAGATAAGCCGTAGGTGAATGCGATGGCATTGTGGCGATCGACTGTAATTGTCAGTGCAATGACGATGTTATCTCGAGTATTGGGTTTAGTCCGTGATGTGGTGCTACTCAATGTATTTGGTGCAGGTAAGGACTTCGATACCTTCGTTGTTGCCTTTCGTATTCCCAACTTTTTTCGGCGCTTATTTGCGGAAGGGGCTTTTTCTCAGGCTTTCATTCCTGTTCTGACTGAATATAAGACCAGCCGTGCCCATGCCGAAGTCCAGATTCTGATTAGTCGGGTGTTTGGCTGTTTGCTCACGGCGATGTCCTTATTGACCTTTGTGGCGATGGTTGCTGCACCCGCGATTATTTATTTATATGCGCCGGGTTTCCATAACGATCCAGAGAAATTCGATCTTGCCGTGGACATGTTCCGCCTGACCATTCCCTACTTAATGTTCATGTCATTGACGGCTTTTGCCAGCAGTATCCTCAACAGTTATGGCTCATTTGCTTCACCAGCATTTTCACCTGTATTGCTGAATGTGGCGATGATTGCTGGAGCGTGGTGGTTAACGCCGTATATGGCGGAGCCGATCATGGCGCTAGGTTGGGCGGTGGTTGCAGCGGGTGTTTTACAATTAGCGATTCAAATTCCTGAATTATGGAAAAAGAATTTACTGATTCCACCTAAAGTCGATTTTAAACATGAAGGTGTAGACCGTATTTTAAAACTGATGTTACCCGCCTTGTTTGGTGTCTCGGTGACTCAGATTAACTTATTGCTCAACACCATTTGGGCATCGTTTATGCAAGATGGTTCGGTATCGTGGTTATACAGTGCTGAGCGCATGACCGAGTTACCCCTAGGACTCATTGGAGTGGCGATTGGTACAGTGATTTTACCTTCGTTATCTGCACGTCATGCCGAGCAGGATCAGACCAAGTTTAGAAGCATGATTGATTGGGCAGCCAAGGTGATTATGTTGGTCGGTATTCCTGCCAGTATCGCGCTATTTATGCTCTCGACCCCAATTATTCAAGCCTTGTTCCAGCGCGGTGAATTTACCGTGGAAGATACGCGAATGACAGCATTGGCCTTGCAATGTATGAGTGCAGGGGTAATCTCATTTATGTTGATTAAAGTCTTTGCGCCAGGCTTCTATGCACAGCAAGATACCAAAACCCCAGTCCGTGTTGGCTTAATGGCGGTTGCAGCCAATGCCATTTTAAACGTGGTGTTTATAGGCTTGTTTAAGTTGATCGATTGGCAAGCAGAGCATATGGCACTGGCACTGGCATCTTCAGGGTCTGCTCTGGTCAATGCGGGGATGCTATATTTCTATTTGCATAAACGTAATATTTATCGTTTTGGTGCGCATTGGAAGAAACTGGTATTTCAATATGCGGTTGCCAATATCACCATGATTGCAGCACTTTGGTATGGTTTAACCTGGTATCAAGGTGAGATTTCACAATGGATACGCGTTGCCGAAGTAGTTGGTTTATGTGTGCTCGGTGTGGTGGCCTACGTGATTGGATTATTGGTGACAGGTTTCCGACCAAGACATTTAAAAGCTTAAAATTATAAGTTGAAAAAATTAAACCCTCCATTTGGAGGGTTTTTATTATTTCACTTCAAGTAATTCAATATCGAAAATTAAAGTGCTGTTAGGCCCAATCGCATCGCCAGAACCGACATCACCATACGCTAGATTTGCGGGAATAAAGAAACGGCTTTTGCCACCTTCCTTCATGGTTTGAACTCCTTCAGTCCAGCCTGCAATCACTTGGCTAAGTTTGAATTCAAGTGGATGGTTACGTGCAATTGAACTGTCGAACACGGTTCCATCGAGCAAGCGGCCTTCGTAGTTTACTTTAACCGTTGAGGTCGCTTTTGGTGATTTACCTTGGCCTTGTTGTAGCACTTGATATTGTAGCCCTGACTTCGTGGTCATGATATCTGCTTTTTTGCCATTTTCAGCTAAAAAGGCTTTGCCAGCTTGATCATTTTTTTGTGCTTGTTCTTGAAACTCAATTAACTGTTTCGCTTCAAGACGCTTTTTATATTGGTTGAGAGCCGTTGCCATTTCTTCATCGGTTAATGAAGCCGCTTTCCCTTGAACGGCTTCTTGCAGACCTTGTACAAAAGTTTCGATATTTAAATCTTTTAAGGTTTCGGCATTGCCACGCCCCATAAGATAACCGTAGCTATAGCCCAATTGATCTTTCTGTGAACTTTTTTGTGTAATGGGTGCAGCCTGAACCGTTCCGATGGTTGCAGTAATTAAAATGAGAGCTAATCTTTTCATTATTTCTTCCAAAAAATAAAGGAGAGCACAGGCTCTACTTGAATCACTGACGAACAGCGATTAATTCTACATCAAAAATTAAGATGCTATTGGGGGGGATCGAAGCAACCCCTTGTTCACCGTAACCTAAGTTCGCAGGAATATAAAGTGTTGCCTTGCTACCTTCTTTCATTAACTGTAAGCCTTCAGCCCAGCCTGAAATGACTTGATTCAGCGGAAATTCAATCGGTTCACCGCGTTCATAAGAACTATCAAATACCGTTCCATCGATCAGTTGACCTTTATAATTAACTTTGACAGTAGAGCTTAGCCGAGGTGACGGGCCTTTACCAACTTGAGTAATTTTATACTGTAAACCTGATGCTGTCGTTTTGATGCCTTCTTTTTTGGCATTTTCTGCAAAAAACTGTTTACTGACGACTTCCGCATGCTGAGATGCTTGGCGTTGTTGTTGTTCTAGGTTTTTTTGGAATTCAGAATAAGCAACTTTTAATTCCTCATCCGTATACGCTGCAGGCTTTTTGGCATACGCATCGCGGATACCTTGAATAAAGGACTTTACATTTATCTCAGATGGTATTTGTTGTTTAATTTCATAGCCTAAAGCATAGCTAATTTTATCTACAGGTGCTGCGTGAACTGTTCCGATGGTTGCACTAATTAAAATGAGCGCTAATCTTTTCATTATTTTTTCCAAAAAATAAGGAGAGCACGAGCTCTCCTTAGATCATTTACTTAACAGAGATTAATTCTACATCAAAAATTAATGTGCTATTTGGAGGGATCGAGCCAGGAACACCTTGTTCACCGTAACCTAAGTTTGCCGGAATATAAAGCGTTGCCTTACCACCTTCTTTCATCAACTGTAAGCCTTCAGTCCAACCAGGAATCACTTGATTCAATGGGAACTCAATTGGCTCACCGCGGTCATAAGAGCTATCAAACACTTTACCGTCAGTCAGCTGGCCTTTGTAGTGAACTTTCACAACAGAAGTTGCAGCAGGTTGCTTACCTGTACCTTCTTGGATGATTTTATATTGCAAACCAGAAGCCGTGGTTTTCACACCTTCTTTTTTGGCATTTTCAGCTAAGAAACTATTATTGCTTGCCTCAGCTTTTTTAGTTTCATTGACTTGCTTTTGTTGTAGCTCTTTTTGGAACTCAACATAAGCTGCTTGTAACTCTTCTTCTGTGTACGCTGCTGGTTTTTGTGCATGCGCATCACGGAAACCTGTAATAAATGCACTGGTTTCTAACTCAGGTGGCGTTTGTTTTGCAACTTCATAGCCTAGTGCGTAACTGATTTTTGCAACAGGTGCTGCATTTTTATCAGCTTTTGCTCCGCCAAGTTCAGTCGCTGGGTGTTGAGTTGCATAATAGACAGGAACTAGCGCTGCACCGCCTAAAACGGCTGCGACAACGAAAGGTAAAGCTTTACTCATGAGATGTCCCAAACTGAGATTTGAATAAAAAATATGGCATTGATCTTAGCATGTATAGGCTTAGGCATTGAATAATTAACAGCAAAATTGCATGGATTTTTTGTATGGGGACTGGGCCATTTGTTAAATCAGTAAGTATTCTTGTTGCAATAAAAAAACCAGAGAATTTAAAACGCTCTGGTTTTTTAAACACAATGTTTAGGTAAATTATTTGCTGGTCTGATATTGATATTGGGTAACTTGATAGCTAGGGATTTGATCTAAGATAAGACCATCAATTTCTAGTCCTGCATTCACAAAATAAGATTTTGCGAGTTCAATATCTTTAAGTTGTGTTTGACCATATTGCACTAAACAGAGATTAAAACCTGTAAATTGAGCAAGATTCAAACTATCAGACGTTGCAAGTATAGGAGTGGAGTTGATTAATATATAATCATATTGTTTGCTGACCTGCTGCATCAATTGAGCAAAAATCGATTGATGTGAGCAGATTGAAGCCTCATCATTGCTTTGTCCATGGCTAATTAAACTTAAATTTGGATAAGTCGTATTCACCACAATTTGATCTAAGTTGGCTTGACCACGTAAATATTCAGATAAGCCTACTTTTGAAGTACTCTTAAAAAGTAGGTCGAGTTGACCCTGATAAAGATCGCTATCTATAACTAAGACTTTCTGCCCAGTTTGACTGAGATAAAGTGCCAAATGTTGAGCAATGATACCTTGGTTCTGATCAGGTGTAACACTTGTTAAGAGTGTAACGTTATGTTGTTTTTGTTGTAACTTAAAACGTAAAGTTGGGATAAATGTTTTGAGGGCTTGTAACTCAGGAGTTGACTTATGCTTTGCTTTAGGTAATTCAGCATAAGTTTTAAGTCCAACAGCATGCTCAATTTCCTCACGCTGGCGTACCCCTGTTTGGAGTAAATTACGGACTAATGCAATTAAGACACCAATGAAACCACCCACAAGAATAGAGAGAATTAAAATAATTAATTTACGGGGTTTGATCGGTTTGGTCGGTTCTACAGGATAATCTAAAACACGTAGATTCCCTGTTTCGCCTGCTTTAGCTAAGCTTAATGATTGATATGTTCCTAACAGGTTGGTGTACATCTGAGTTTGAACTTGCACATCTCGATAATATTGCAAATACTGGCTTTGTGTATTTGGCAGTTTTTTTAATGCACTATTTAACTCATTAATTTTATTGTTAAAAACGCCAATTTGTGCATTAATTTCCTGCATCATTGGATGTTGTGCAGTATATTGTGCTGCTAACTGAGCTTGCTTTTGCTCTAGTTGAACTTTCTGTGTTTCCAGTTCAACACTTTGTTTTAAATAAAGAGCTGCCTCTTGTTGAATATCAATAGTACCGTGAGTTTCACGGAAAGCATTAAACTTTTGTTCAGCCTGCTCTAAGCTATCTTTCAGTTGAGGTAGCTGCTTGTTCAAAAAGCTTAAAGTCTTTTCTTTTTCTGCAGACTTTGTTGCAAGGTTCTGTTCTTGGTAAATTTGGAGAATATGATTTAACACTTTCATGATATGGGCTTTATCGGTCCCATCATAATTAATCGTGATAATTCCTGTTTGTTTTGCAAGTTCGGCGGCTTTAAAGCTGAGTAGAATTGCCTTGACTGCTGCAAGCATCGATTGTTTCTGTACAATATACTTGCCGTCTAATGGTTGTTGAGCTGATATGCTAATTTTCCATGATGTGCCAATCGGATTAGAGACAGCTTTTTGATTGAGGGATCCTTTATATACTTCTAACCCCGTCTTTTCTGAAACCAGACTAAAACTTTGTCCATTGAAACTTAAAATTAGGTTTTGATCAAGATATTGTGATGGAACATCAAATTGATGGATAGAAAAAGCCGTTTTATAATTTCTAATTTTTACCTGATCAGCAAGATAATTGGTATGAAACTGATCCGTATTAAAAAGACTGTCAAAAAAAGATTGATCAGGTTGAATCTGAATATCAAGATTTAGGTCTTGAATCGTTTTGGTTAGAATAGAACGAGACTGTAAAATTTCAATTTCAGTCTGAATAGACTGTTGACTCCCACCAAGATTAATCCCTGCTAAACTACCTAAAGAGGCTAATTGAGGGCTGAGACTTGCTAACCCGCTTTGCTTATTATCAATAATTTGAATTTTTGCATCAACAGAATAGGTTTTTTTTGCAATTTTAAGATAAGCACCTGCACAGATTAAGCTCAGTACAGTACAAAAAACGACTAGTTTCCATTGTACGATAAGTGAGAAAAATAACTCTCTGAGGTCAATCGTGTCATCAGTCAGTTGCGTATTTTGATTCATAAGGAAACAACTATTTAAAATTTGAAGAAGCAGTGTGCAGAGTCTTTGATATTTCAGTCATGAGAATGACATACTCATGTCTATTTACTTACCTAATTGGTCAAAACTATAAAGTGCTGTAGAGAACGGTATAATTTGATTGACCATACGTTGCCAACGAGTCAAGCCTGTTGCATCAATATAGACAATGTCATTTTTCTGCATTGCAAATTGATTGGCTAAAGCAAGATTACCCAAGCTACTCAAATTCAATTGGTAAATAGTCGAGTGTTGAGTTTTCAAATCTGTTCGCATTACATAAATGCGGGCAGCACTAGCTGTGTACGGGTTGATGCCTTCGCTTTCACCAAGAACATCGCTTAGGGTCATACCTTGATCGCGTAAGGGTAAAGCTTGACTTTTACTTGATTCGCCCATTACATAAAGTTTCTGGTTTTGTTTAGTATTTACAAAAATTGTATCATTCGGTTGAATCATTAATTTATGTAGAGAATAACCATTTTTTTCTAAGGCAACTAAATTTAAATTATAGGTGATGCCTCTTCGAATCAATTGTATTGATGTGTTATCGCCAGTTTCGGTGTTAATCCCGCCCGCCATGCCAAGTGCCGTATATAAGCTAATTGGCTGATCATTTAGCGTATATTGTCCACTCTTCATGACTTGTCCATTTACAAAGTAACGATTTCCTTCATAGGATAAGACACGAACAATGACATCTGGTGTTTTTAAATATTTTGCAAACTGCGAGCGTAGGTAACGGTTAGTTTCAGCAAGGGTTTTTCCAGAAATATGTACTTGCCCAACCAAAGGTAATTGAATATTTCCATTACTATCAACTACATAACCTGTGCTTCTTATGTTATTTCCATCTTGAAGTGGAGGGGTGATTTCAGGATAGGCCCATAACTGGATAGATAAAATATCACCTGTGTTTAAGTGATACTGTGTATGTGATTGCTGAAATAATGAAGTTAAATTATTTTGGTTGATGTTAACAGATTCAAGGTTTAGAGACGGCACGTTTTCTTGTGTCAGTTGTACAACAGTAAGGTTGACACCTTGTTCTGTGGTAAAGTCCCCATTTTCAGGTAAGTCATGTGTCTGAAGACCTGAAGTGATTGCACAACTTACAGCACTAATACTAAGAGTAAGAATCGAAAAAAGTTGGTAATACTTCACATGAAACCCTTGGATAATCTTATTTTTAATCAATACCTATCGCCCTGTATGAATCATCAATAGGCAAAGGATGCTAAATCGCGATGATTTTATCCCAAAAGATTAAAAAAACATAATAATCTTTTCGTGGGATTGTTGAGAAATCAGATATAAACAATTTGCTTTATAAAACAATTTGATTTAATTCAATATTTAGTGAAAAGTAATCAATGGATAGATTTAATTTAAAGTGGAAGTCATTTAAATAAAATAGAGTGAAGCGCTAACAAATTGATGAAATTTGTTATATTATGCCGCATTGTATTCTCCTCACTAATTTGAAGTGTTTTAAGTCTTATTTTCTCATTTTTTCAGTGAAATAGGATGAAATCCAAAGTAAACAATCTAGTGCCTACATAGCCGATATTTTTCGAAATATTTTATGGGTTGTTCATGGATGCTTTAAGTTGTGTGGAAGATATCAAGCTTAGATAGAGTCTATTCGATGCAGTATAGTGGAAAAATATGAAAATATTATTAACTGGTGGCGCTGGATTTATTGGTTCTGCTGTTGTACGCCATATTATAAAAACAACGAATGATACCGTTTTAAATATAGATAAATTGACCTATGCTGGTAATTTAGATTCATTAAAAGAAATTGATGAAGATCCTCGCTACCAATTTCAACAAGTAGATATTTGCGACGCATTCAAACTGGAACAAATTTTTGAGCAGTTCCGACCTGATGCTGTGATGCATCTGGCTGCAGAATCTCACGTTGATCGTTCAATTGATGGTCCAAGTGCATTTATTCAGACCAATATTGTAGGCACATATACTCTATTAGAGGCTGCACGTAAGTACTGGCAAGTACTAGAAGAAAATAGAAAAACGAGTTTCCGTTTTCACCATATTTCTACAGATGAGGTCTATGGTGACTTAGATGGCACAACTGATTTATTTACGGAAACCACACCTTATGCACCGAGCTCTCCTTATTCAGCCAGTAAGGCGAGTTCGGATCATTTGGTTCGCGCTTGGCAGCGTACCTATGGTTTGCCGACGATTGTGACCAATTGCTCTAATAATTATGGTCCTTACCACTTTCCTGAAAAATTAATTCCTTTAGTGATTTTAAATGCTTTAGATGGTAAGGCATTACCAATCTATGGAAAGGGTAATCAGATCCGTGATTGGTTGTTTGTTGAAGATCATGCCCGTGCACTGTATCAAGTTGTCACTCAAGGTGTGATTGGTGAAACTTATAATATTGGTGGGCACAATGAAAAGCAGAATATTGAAGTGGTTAAGACCATTTGCAAAATTCTAGATGAGCTGAGACCACAAGCGAATACTCAATCTTATGAAAGTTTAATTACCTTTGTGAAGGATCGACCAGGACATGATCTTCGCTATGCAATTGATGCTGCAAAAATAGAAAGAGAGCTTGGTTGGAAGCCTCAGGAAACATTTGAAACGGGTATCCGTAAAACAGTTGAATGGTATTTAAATAATTTAGAATGGTGTCGCCGTGTACAAGATGGCAGTTATCAACGTGAAAGATTAGGGGTAAATGTCTAATGTCGACGAAAGGGATTATTCTTGCTGGTGGCTCAGGTACACGCTTATATCCAATCACTAAGGGTGTATCTAAGCAACTGTTGCCGATCTATGATAAACCGATGGTGTATTACCCTTTGTCGGTCTTGATGTTGGCAGGCATTCGCGAAGTTTTGATTATCAGTACACCTGATGATATTGATGGGTTTAAACGGTTATTGGGTGATGGTTCACAATTTGGTGTTGAACTGAGTTATGCAGTTCAACCAAGCCCAGATGGTTTAGCTCAGGCTTTTATTATTGGTGAAGCGTTTATTGGCACGAGTAATGTGTGTTTAGTGCTTGGCGATAATATTTTTTATGGCCAAGGTTTTACGCCAATGCTTCGTCAGGCAGTTGCACGCCAAAAGGGTGCAACTGTCTTTGGCTATCAAGTGAAAGATCCTGAGCGTTTTGGGGTTGTTGAGTTTGATGGGCAAAAACGTGCAGTTTCTTTAGAAGAAAAACCTAAGTATCCAAAATCACATTTTGCTGTAACTGGTCTTTATTTCTACGACAATGATGTTGTTGAAATCGCGAAACAAGTTAAACCATCTGAGCGTGGTGAATTAGAAATCACGACCGTCAATCAAATGTACCTAGAGCGTGGTGACTTAAATGTTGAGTTACTCGGTCGAGGGTTTGCTTGGCTCGACACCGGTACTCACGCAAGTTTACTTGAAGCCGCACAATTTGTAGAAACCATTGAAAAACGCCAAGGTTATAAGGTGGCTTGTTTAGAAGAAATTGCCTTTAATAATGGTTGGCTAAGCAAAGAGCACGTTTTAGCAATTGGTCAAAGTATGAATAAAAATGATTATGGCCAATATCTGATTTCTTTGGTGAAAGACGTATGAAGACCCCGATTTATGTAACGCAGCCAGTTTTACCTGAATTGGATGAGTTTATTCCTTATTTAAAAGAAATTTGGGATAATAAAATTCTAACGAATTGTGGTCCCCTACATCAGCGATTAGAGCAAGCATTATGTGAGTATTTAGGTGTTCCATATATCTCATTATTTAATAATGGAACAATAGCGCTTGTTACAGCATTACAAGCTTTGGGCTTAGAGCAAGGTGAAGTGATTACGACACCTTATACTTTTGTTGCAACTGCTCACTCGATTGTTTGGAATAAATTAACCCCTGTTTTTGTTGATATTGATCCAAACACATCCAATATTGATCCAGAAGCTGTAGAAGCTGCGATTACAGATAAAACAGTCGCAATTTTACCTGTTCATTGTTATGGGATTCCATGTGCAGTTGACGCTTTACAGACAATCGCTGATCAATATCAATTAAAACTAATTTATGATGCTGCACATGCTTTTGGTATTAAGCACCAAGGACGAAGTATTCTGGATTATGGCGATTTAAGTGTAATTAGCTTTCATGCAACTAAAGTATTTAATACCTTTGAGGGCGGTGCTATCGTAAGTCATGGTGCTGATATGAAGCAACGAATTGATCAATTAAGAAATTTTGGCATTGTGAATGAGGCAACTATTAATGATATTTCTCTCAATGGAAAATTGAGCGAAGTTCATGCTGCATTAGGATTGTTACAACTCAAAACGATTGAGGATACATTACAATCACGCCAGAATATTGATCAAATATATCGAGCAGCTTTAGAGAATATTGATGGGATTGATTGTGTAAGTCGACCTGTTTTAGATAAGGATAATTATTCCTATTTTCCAATAGTAATAACTGAGAATTATCCTTTAAGTCGTGATGAATTATTTGAGAAACTAAAGGCGAAGAATATTTTTGCTCGTAAATATTTTTTTCCATTGATGACTGAGCTAAGTATATATCAAGATTTTTATACAGAAACGCCGAAAGCAAAAAAACTCTCTGAACAGGTATTGTGTTTACCAATGTATCCGACATTATCTATAGATGAGTGTAAATATATTTCTAACATTATTAAGGATATATAAGTGAAGAAAATTATAGTTGTTGGTGCAGGTGGTTTTGGGAAAGAAGTTGCTTGGATGGCTAAGCGTTGTGGCCGTGAAGTCTTGGGTTTTTTGGATAGTACACCAGATAAGCAAAATACTAAAATTATGGGACTAGATGTCTTAGGACCAATTGAACATGCAGAGCAATTTCTTGACTATGAGTTTGTGATCGCAATTGGCAATCCTAGAGCAAGAAAGAAAATTATAGATGTTTTTTTTAAAGATGAGCGATTTTCTTTTGCGACATTGATCGATCCATCGTCGATAGTTGGTGAAAACATATCGATTGCCACAGGCTCAATCATTTGTGCTGGAGTAATACTTACCGTAGATATTTCAGTTGGAAAGCATACTATCATCAATATAAATAGTACAATTGGACATGATGTAATTATAAAAGACTTTGTAACAATTGCTCCAAATGCTTCAGTATCTGGAAATATTGTTTTAAATGACTTTGTTGAAATTGGTACAAATGCCACATTGCGAGAAAAACTTAATGTTTATGAGGGTGCAATGATTGGTATGGGAGCTGTATTAACAAAGGATGTAGAAAAAAATCATGTCATGGTTGGTAATCCCGCTAAACTTTTAAAGATCATGGATTGATTTTGAGTGTAAAAAATTGTCAAAACTCAAAATAAATATTTTTGCCAGCTATATCAGCCAAATTTATATTATTGTGATTAGCCTTCTTATTCTGCCGCTATACATGAAATATATGGGAGCAGAAGCTTATGGCTTGGTTGGCTTTTTTACCATGTTACAAGGTCTGTTCATGCTACTTGATTTTGGTCTAACCCCAACAATTAGCAGACAAACAGCTCAATTTAATGCTGGGGTGGGAACAGCTTTAGTTTTCCGTCAATTATTCAGAGCATTAAGCATAATTTTTGTAGCAATCTCACTAATCGGTACAACATTGATTTTGAGTCTTGATAATTATATTGCTTTGAACTGGCTTAAACTTCAGAGCCTAAATATTACGGATGTTTTATTTGCATTACAGGTCATGGCAATTTGCGTTGCACTACGTTGGATGACGGGTTTGTATCGAGGGGTGATATCTGGCTTTGAAAAAATTATGTGGTTGAGTGGGATAAATACTCTAGTTGCCACACTCAGATTTCCTGGTGTATTAATATACATGTATTGCTTTGGTTTTAATGTAAATAATTTTTTTATTTTTCAACTTATTATAGCTATTTTTGAGTTCTTTATATTTTTAATAAAAACTTATACGTTATTACCTAAAATTAATTCTGGTGATGTTTTGAGTTGGTCCTTGGCTCCCGTTAAGCCTTTGTTAGGCTTTGCTTTAACAATTGCTTTTACCTCTTCAGTATGGGTTTTGCTGACCCAATTAGATAAATTTGTTTTATCAGGCATTTTAACTTTATCTGATTATGGATATTTCTCTTTGGCGGTGTTAGTTGCTGGTGGAGTATTGCAAATTAGCACACCAATTAGTTCAGTTATTATGCCAAGAATGGCTCACTTACAAGGCGAGCAAAAATTTGCTGAGATGCGCGAAGTTTATTTAAACTCGACTCAGCTTATAGCTGTTATAGTTGTTTCTGCTGGCATTGTTCTATCTGCACTGGCTGAGCCAATACTATATGTTTGGACTGGAGATACATTGTTAGCGGCGAAAACTGCACCAATATTGAAATTATATGCTTTAGGTAATGCTTTATTAGCGTTAGGTGCTTTCCCTTATTATTTGCAATATGCAAAAGGTGATCTAAAATATCATTTTTTAGGCAATATCATCAGTGTTGTTTTGTTGATACCTGTTATAATTTGGTTTGCTCAAATTTATGGGGCAATTGGAGCAGGATGGGTTTGGCTTATATTTCAAATAGTCTATTTATTAAGTTGGGTAAGCTTTGTTCATATGAAAATAGAAACTGGTATTAATACTAAATGGTTTAAATCTTTTTTGCCGACTATTTTTATGGTATCTCTTTTTGCTTTTTCAATATCATATTTTTTTAACTTTTCTCAGCTTCGTTTAGTTGCATTTATGCAAATAGCCATCTTTAGTATCATGAGTCTATTTATTGCACTATTGTGCTCGAATTCAGTAAGAAGCGTACTAAAACATAAATTATTAAAGAGTGCGTCATGAATAATACTGATATTCAGGTTTCAGTTTGTGTTGTAACATATAATCAGGAAAATTATATTGCTGAGTGTTTAGAAAGCTTAGTTTCGCAGCAAACGAAATTTAAATTTGAAATAATTGTAGGTGAAGACTGTTCCACAGATCGCACTAGAGAAATTGTGCAAAAATATATCGAAAAATATCCTGATTTGATTGTTCCTTTGTTCTATAAAAAAAATGTTGGCGCAGTTGAAAATATTAAGCAAGTATATAAATTAGCCAAAGGTAAATACATTGCTCATATAGATGGTGATGATTTTTCTTTGCCAAATAAATTACAAAAACAATATGAGAAAATGGAACAGGGCTTTGCTATTTGTTCACATAATGTTTGTTCTATTGATCAATATGGTGATACGGATAAGGCATTTTGGCATTTTAAAGATGGAGAGTATAGTTGGAAATTTTATATGAAAAATATGCCTTTTTTTGCGCATTCATCTAAAATGTTTGTTAAAGAACATTTAATTAAATTTATTGAGTGTATGGAGGAAAATACATATGATTTCGAATTGCATTTAGAGAGTTTAAAGTTTGGTTCAATATATCATATTGGTGAGAATTTAGGCGTTTATCGCTTAAATGTTGGATTAATGGCGAATGATAAACAAATTTTAATCAAAATGATTGACACAAAAATTAGAGTCTATGAAAAAAGTTTAAGCTATTTTAATGATTTTATGTTTGTAAAAAAAAGCTATATTTTGGCTTTGCTTAAGATGCTAAAATTATGCTTTATTCAAAAAAAGTATAGTAAAATTAATCAAATATTAATTAAACTCATGTCAGTAATGGTGAGATTCAAATGAAGGTTTTACTTTTAGTTCCTGATTTAGTTGTTGGTGGAGTAACAACGATAGTTGGAAATTTAGTAAAACATTTAAAAGTAAGAAACTATCAAGTTGTTGTTGTATCTATTTTTGATAAACCGGCTGATATCTTAGAACCTAATGTGAAAACTTTAGGTGTGAAAAATATTTTAGATTTACCTCAAGCAATTTTTAAACTAAGAAAAATTATATTAAATGAAAGTCCAGATGTAGTTCATAGTCATACTATATTTAGTCATCTATTGGTTTCTATCATTAAGAAGTTTTTTGTTAATAATATAAAGTTAATATGTACAGAACATGGGACTTTGAGCAAAAGTGAATCTCAAACTCATTATATGAAAATATTTAAGAAAATAAATCATGTTGTTGATTTAATGACATTTGTTAGTTCTGCTAGCCTAAAAAGTTATGAGAAATACAATATTATTAATAACAACTTAAAGAGCCAAGTTGTATATAATGGCATTGATATAAAAAAATTTGAAGAAAACAATGAGATAAGAAATTTTATGCGTAGTCAATATTCTATTGATGAAGAGACTACCGTGTATGGCTCATTTGGGAGATTGGCACCTGAGAAAAATATTGAATTGTTTCTAAAAGCTCTTGTAAGGTTGAAAGGAAGAGTCAAGTTTAAATTTTTTTTAATTGGAAATGGTACGGAAAAAGATAGTGTCTTAAGTGCAGTAAAAGAGTTAAATCTGACAAATGAACTGATTTATATTCCTTTTACAGATAAAATTGCAGACTATATGAACGCTATAGATATTTTATGTCTAAGTAGTACAACGGAAGGACTACCCACAGTAATTATAGAAGCCATGAGTTGTAAAAAAATGGTTGTAGCTACGGAGGTTGGTGGTGTGGTTGAAATTTTACCAGAAGGCCAACGATTTCTTGTTAAGAGTGGTGATGAAATCGATCTAAGCAATCAATTGATAAAAGTCTCTTTATTAGGAAACAAGAGTCAACTTGGAAGCTTATATCATCAGATTGCTGTAGAAAAGTTTAGCGTAGACGTTATGCTTGAGCAATGGATTCAAGTATATGAACAATCATGCTTTAAGCATTGATAAAATGGCTATATGTAGGTGTGCTGTGATAAATGATGGAGTTTTTAAAAATTTTATTTTCTTTATTTTATTATTTATTTATTTAATTAATATTAAGTTATTTTTTTCTGATTTACCTATTTTTTATTTTTTATCTCCTTTAGGTTTGCTGTTACTGGGAAAAGACTTTTTAACTGGTAAAGCATACAAAGGGGTAGTTAATTTTTTTATACTGATTTTTATTTTTTTTGTTATTGGATTAATATCTTTTTTAGTAAACCAGTATAATGATTTCTTCTTTTTTAGAGAATTTTTTATATATACAATTCTATCTCTTTTTTACGTTAGATTTTTAGTATACCTTTATTTTAAATTTTTCCCTGCTGGTAATATTGATAAGATCTTTTATTTGGGTGTATTTTGTGTTTTTCTTCAGTTATGTTTGAGTCTTGCTGCATTTTTAAATCCTGCTTTTTATAATATTTTATTTTCGATATTTTCTGATAATGTGCAGTTAGATAATGTTGAAAGTTTTGCTAAAATGCGTTTGATTGCATTGGGGACACCTTTTTTTGGCTCGGCTATTTTAAACTGCTTTATCTTAATTGTTGCAGCTGAATATTTAATAAAAAATGAAAAAAAATACTTATTTTTTCTAATGGCTTTGGTCATTATGATGCTAGGTCTTTTTAGTGCAAGAAGTACCATATTTGGTATCATTTGTTTTGTTCTCTTAGTATTGACTCAATTTTTTAATAAGTCTACATATAAATATTTTGTTTTTGGTGGTGGTGTTTTATTTTTGGGTTCAATAGTTATTTCATCCTATTTACAAAATTTAGATGCTTTAATTAAATTTGGTTTTGGTTTTTTAACAGACTTTTCTTCTTCGCAAGCTTCAGACTCTGTGTCTGATTTGCAAAGTATGTATGAGATACTTCCTAATAACATCAAAACTTGGCTGATAGGAGATAGCTTATACCGTGATGTAAATACAGGATTCTACTACCAAGATACTGATGTAGGTTTTTTACGAATTATTTTTGTAAATGGTATAATTGGCCTGATTATTTTCTTGTCTATTCACTTTTATGTGCTATTAGAAATAAATAAGAAATATATTAGTACTATAGCTAAGTTACTCTTAGCTGGCATACTTGTTGTGCTAAATGCTAAAGGTGTAACCAATCTTCTGCCATATCTCTTACTTATCTATCTTTTTTCGATCTATGATCCGAATAAGATAAAAGTATAAATCTGTATTTGTTTGGAAATAGTTTTATGATCTCTATCGGAATACCTTTTTTTAATGCTGCAGCATATCTTGAAGATGCAATTAAATCGGTATTGGCACAAACTTTCCAAGAGTGGGAGCTGATATTGGTCGATGATGGTTCATCAGATGGTTCACTAGATATAGCAAAAAAATATGAGCAATTGGACTCTAGAGTACGTGTAATATCTGATGGTTTAAATAAAAAACTCCCAACTCGACTGAATGAAATCATCAAGGAAGCAAAATTTAACCTAATTGCTCGCATGGATGCTGATGATTTAATGGATGTTGAGCGATTAGAAAAACAATATGCTTTTTTAAGTGCAAACCCAGAATATGATTTGGTTACAACAGGTATGTATTCAATTGATCAGAGTAACGAGGTATTGGGAAAAAGATTACCTGAAAATCGGATCATGCAAGCGAATGAGATTCTTGGTGGATTAACAAATTTATTACATGCATCTATGCTCGCAAAAAAGCAATGGTGTTTACGAAATCCGTATAGAGAAGATAATGCGTTGGCGGAGGATTATGAGCTATGGCTTTCTGCTGCAATAAAAAATGATTTAAAATACAATGTGTTACAGGAGCCTCTTTACTATTATCGTGAGGTGGAAAATGTCAAAAAAGAAAAGATGATTAAAGGTTATAATACACAAATAGAAGTAATCAATAGGTATTACGCTGGAGTTATTTCTAATAACTTGAAAAATAAAATAGTTTTTAAGTTTGAACTAAAAAAAATTATTGTGAAAATATTTAACTTCTTTAATTTAATGTTTATTCTACAGATGCGTAGAGTAAACAATATTACTGTTTCTGATCAAGCGCGATATAAAGCAAATTTAGATAAAATTTTAAGTGTTTAAAATGACAGTTAATAGTAAAAAAGTTGTTCTAATTGGAAACACGGCATCAAGTTTGCTAGGGTTTCGCTTGGATATGATCAAGCAGTTAATTGGTTTGGGATACGAGGTTTATACTTTTACTAGTGAGTATTCTTCGAATGAACTTGAACAATTAAGAGAATTAGGTTGTATACCGATTCCTTATCAAATGAGTCGAGGAGGTGTCAATCCTTTTGCTGACTTAAAAACACTTATCGAGTTGAAGTCTAAGATTGCTCAAATTCAACCGATACTCGTTTTTTCATACTTTACCAAACCAATTATATACGGATCATTGGCTGCGAAGCTAAGTCATACTCCGAAGATCATAGGAATGGTGGAAGGGCTAGGTACTCCATTTACAATTCACAAAAATGGGCAAAGTTTAAAAGTTAAACTTATTCGTTTTATACAAATCTGTTTATATAGAATAGTTTTTCCATTTTTGGATAAGATTATTTTTTTAAACTCGGATGATCCTGTAGATTTAATTAAAAAGCATAAGATTTGGCATAAAAATAGTGCTGTTAATATATTAGGACCTATTGGTCTTAATTTAGATGAATATTCGTATACAAAATGGAATGAGACGGAGCCAGTTTCATTTATTTTTATTGCCCGCTTATTGGCAGAAAAGGGAATTTATGAATATATTGAAGCTGCTAAAATTGTAAAAAATAAATATCCACAAGCGATTTTTAAGATTATTGGGGGGCTTGATAAGGAAAACCCATATGGTTTAACACAAAGTCAGCTTGATGAATTGGTGAGCTTAAATATTGTAGAATATGCTGGATTTGTAAAAGATGTAGCACAACGTATAAAAAATACATCAGTTTTTGTTTTACCTTCATATTACCGGGAGGGTGTACCACGCAGTACTCAAGAGGCAATGGCAATCGGACGTCCTGTAATTACCACAAATGTACCTGGTTGTAGGGAAACTGTCATCGATGGGATAAATGGTTTTCTTGTACCAAAGTGGAATGTTCAAGTATTAGCTGATAAAATGTGCTATTTCATTGAGCATCCTGAACAGGTCAATATTATGGGGCGGGAAAGTTACAGAATTGCTCAAGAAAAGTTCGATGTAAATAAAGTAAATGAAAAATTATTTGAAATTATGGGTTTAAATGCTGAAAATGAAAAGACTCGTTGATATTGTTGTTGCATCAATAGCAATTCTACTTCTTAGTCCGGTTTTTATTTTTGTTGCTTACAAAGTCCGTAAGCATTTAGGTTCACCTATCTTTTTTTGCCAAGAACGACCTGGAATAAATGGTAAAATCTTTAAAATGATTAAATTTCGGTCAATGAAAAATGCGGTTGATTCACAAGGCAATTTTTTACCAGATGAACAGCGTATTACACCATTTGGCCAAAAATTGCGTGCAACAACGTTGGATGAAATGCCACAATTATTCAATGTATTAAAGGGTGACATGAGTATTGTTGGACCTCGACCACAAATGCCAGAGTTTCTTGAATACTATACAGCCGATCAAATGCGTAGGCATGAGGTCAAACCTGGTATGACTGGGCTCGCTCAAGTGAGTGGACGTAATAATTTATCTTGGGAGGAAAAGTTTGATTTAGATGTCCAGTATGTGGAAAAACATAATACAGTATTGGATTTTAAAATCATGCTGAAAACCGTTGATGTTATGATGAAAAGAGAAGGGATTAATGCGCCAGATCAACAAGTTGGGGCGAGTCGTTTCACTGGTACAGAGTCACAATCTAGTTCTATTGTAAAGTAAAGATTTTAAATATGATCAAAAAAGCAATTTTACCTGTCGCAGGTTTAGGCACACGTTTTTTACCAGCAAGCAAGTCTATTCCAAAGGAAATGGTAACGGTTGTGGATCGTCCTGCGATTGAATATGTGGTGCGTGAGGCGATTGAAGCTGGTATTGAGCAAATCATTTTGGTCACGCATTCATCTAAAGCATCGATTGAGAATTATTTTGATCGTAATTTTGAGCTTGAAACAACATTAGAACAAAAAAAGAAATTTGATTTACTCAAAGAGATTACTGATATTTTGCCGAAGCATGTCAGTGTAGTTAGCGTACGCCAACCACAACCTTTAGGGCTTGGACATGCTGTACTTTGTGCAAAAGACATCGTTGGAGATGAGGCTTTTGCTGTGTTATTACCAGACGTTTTAGTCAAAAATCAGACGTCTGATAATGATTTGTCTCGCATGATCCAACGTTTTGATCAATCCCAAGCCGCGCAAATTATGGTTGAGGCCGTGCCCGATCATTTGGTTGATCAATATGGTATTGTAGATGTTGCTGTTTCTCTGAAAGAAGGTGAAAGTACGATTATGCAGGGAATTGTTGAAAAACCTGCGGTCGGTACAGCACCTTCAAATCTATCTGTGGTTGGTCGTTATATTTTACCAGCACAGATTATGGCGCTTTTAGAAAATACCCCACGTGGAGCTGGAAATGAAATTCAGCTCACTGATGCCATCGCAGCATTACAGCAAGCAGAAGCTGTTGAAGCGTATCGAATGAAAGGGCAGACTTTCGATTGTGGTAGTAAGCTTGGATACCTAAAAGCTGTATTACACTATGGTATTGAGCATCCCAAATTGGGCGCAGATTTTAAGGGCTTAATTCAAGAATTGGCCCTGTAGTTTAGGGCATGTGGTTATGAAAGTTGCAATCTTTGGCAATACATTATATGCAGGCGTGATGTCTGCATTATTGTCTGAATCTGGGCACTTTGTGTATTGGTGCTCACATCTCAATGATAATTCCGCTGATCAGCAGTACTCATTTCATGATGAAAATGTTAGCCGTTTACTGGAACAACAGTTAAACAGTGGTTTTCTCAGTTATCGTGATTTGGATGCTATCCCTTTAGATATAGATGCCTATTTATTTAGTTTTAATCAAACACAAGAACAACAAGTTTTTCAACTGCTACAGTCGTTAAAACAGCGCCCGATTATTCATCCAAAACTGATGATTAATGCTTCAACCTTTGGTTTACAGGGGACTGATCACTTTAAGCAAATCCTTTCCGAAGATGACTGGGTCTATTTACCAGATACGATTCAAGAAGGAAATGCTTTACAGAGTTTAACTCAAGCAAAACAAATGATTGTAGGATGTACTCAACCCGATGTTCAGATCAAAGTAAAAGAATTGCTTCGGCCTTTTTTCCCTTTGGCCCAGCAATATCTGTTTATGCCGATTTTAGATGCTGAATTTACCAAGCTCAGTATTTCAGGTATGTTGGCGACACGGATTAGCTATATCAATGATTTGGCGGTAGTGGCAGAGAAACTGGGAATTGATATTGCGTCTGTGCGCCAAGGCATGGCGGCGGATAACCGGATTGGTTCAGCTTACTTAGCCCCTGGTGCTGGTTTTGGTGGTGAAAATTTTTCTCATGATATTTTGACACTTTCTAATACCGTTGCAAATACAGGGTTGAAAAGCCAATTGCTTGCACAAGTATGGGAAATTAACGAGCAACAAAAAGAAATCCTATTCCGTAAGTTTTGGAATTATTATCATGGTGATTTAAAGGGCAAGTCTGTTGCGATTTGGGGGGCTTCTTTTAAAGAAAATACCTCAAGTATTCAGCAATCACCCATTCACCAAATGCTTGCAGCACTATGGGCACAAGGGGTGACGGTTCATCTACATGATCCGCAGGCTTTGGATGAAATTAAACAGATGTATGGGCAGCGTGACGATTTAGTCCTCTGTGATGATCAGTATGATGCGGTGAAAAATGTGCACGGTCTATGTGTGTTAACCGCATGGAAACAATATTGGAGTCCGGACTTTAAACAGCTCGAACAACTGATGGCACATCCTTTGATATTGGATGGTCGCAATATTTATGATCCAGACTATGTGAAATTACAAGGTTTCGCATATATGGGCGTGGGGCGTTAATGATGATCAAGCAAATTCAGCCTTTTGCCGTTAAGGCACCAGCGTTAGTGCTTGAGCATTTATCATCTTTGCAAAAGCAAATTAAAGAGGTTCATCTCAAGACTTTATTTGCAGCAGATCCCTCACGCTTTAAACGGTTCTCAGTTGAACATGATCAAATTGTTCTAGATTTTAGTAAACATCGTATTGATCAAAATATTTTAAATGGCTTGGTCGACTTAGCTCAGGCACAAGATTTAAAACAATGGATTAAGACATTATTTTCTTCGGAACAAATCAATTATACCGAGCATCGTGCAGCCATGCATTGGGCTCTACGCTTGCCACAATCGAGTCCAGATTTTCCTCATGAGAATCAACAGGTACAGCAACAGCTGGAGCGGATGTATGCTTTGGTGGATAAAATCCATGCTGGACAATACCGTGGCGCAACAGGTGAAGTCATTCAGGATGTGGTCAATATTGGAGTCGGGGGTTCTGATCTCGGCCCACTCATGGTGACCCATGCACTCTCCGATTTTAAGGTGACGAGTACAAAGCCTTTAGATGTGCACTTTGTCTCGACCATGGACGGTAGTCAACTGTCTGACCTGCTACATCAGCTGCGCCCAGAAACGACATTATTTATTATTTCCTCGAAGTCATTTGGCACCATTGATACCTTGTCGAATGCACAAACTGTGCGTCAATGGTTAGAAAAGTCGCTTGGACAGAATGAAAAAATTCTGCAGAATCATTTTATTGGGGTCTCGACCAAACCTGAAAAAATGACGGAATGGGGTATTGCCGCTGATAAACAGCTGTTGCTATGGGACTGGGTCGGTGGTCGTTATTCACTGTGGTCATGTATTGGTCTGCCGATTGCGCTGACGATTGGGGTTGATGGTTTTAAGCAGTTGTTAGCGGGCGCGCACGAGATTGATCAACATTTTCAAACAGCACCATTTCAGCAGAATATTCCGGTATTGATGGGATTGTTAGGGGCATGGAATAATAATTTCCTTGAAATCCAAACCCATGCTGTGTTGCCCTATGACGGCCGACTCAAATATTTCGCTGCTTATTTGCAGCAGCTTGAAATGGAGTCCAATGGTAAATCGATTCAGCGTAATGGCGAAAAGGTGAATACCGCAACTTGCCCGATTGTGTGGGGGGAGGTTGGACCTAATGCTCAGCATGCCTTTTATCAGTTGCTGCATCAAGGCACGCATTCAGTCAGTTGTGACTTTATTGCCCCTGTGAAACGCTATAATGCCAATCAATTTACTTATGCTGAAAGTGCAGAGGCTTTGGTAGAACAGCATCATCTGGCCTTATCGAATTGTTTGGCGCAGTCGCGATTATTGGCCTTTGGCAATCAAGCTTTGGCAGCAGATGAACTTGAAGATTTACCTGCTTATAAGCAATACGAAGGCAATCAGCCAAGTTCAACCATTTTACTCAAAGAGCTGAATCCTTATAGTTTAGGGATGCTGATCGCGACGTATGAACACAAAGTTTTTGTGCAGTCGGTATTGTGGAATATTAATCCCTTTGACCAATGGGGCGTTGAAAAAGGTAAAGAGATTGCCAATCAACTGTTACCGATTTTAAACCGTGAGCAAGATGATTTATCTGCTTTTGATACATCGACGCAAGGTTTGTTGAAAATATTGTTAGGAAAAATAGATGGCTAAAATTTTAGTCACAGGTGGTGCGGGTTATATTGGCTCCCATACCTGTTTAGAGTTGCTTACTGCAGGTCACGAGGTGATTGCCTTTGATAACCTCTCAAACAGCTCAGATGAATCTTTACGTCGAGTAGAAGCGTTAGCAAATAAAAGTTTGGTGTTTGTGCAGGGTGATATTCGCAATCAGGCTGAGTTAGATTCAGTTTTCCAAGACCATCAGATTGATGCGGTGATTCATTTTGCTGGTCTGAAAGCGGTTGGTGAAAGCCAGCAGATTCCATTGGCTTATTTTGATAATAATATTGCGGGTAGTATCCAGTTGGTCAAGGCGATGGAGCGCGCGGGTGTATTCCGCTTGGTATTCAGCTCATCTGCCACGGTTTATGACGAAGCTAATCTTTCGCCTTTGAATGAAGATATGCCAACAGGAATGCCAAATAACAATTATGGTTATACCAAACTGATTGTTGAGCAAATGCTGCAAAAACTGGCACAAGCAGATGCACGTTGGTCGATTGCTTTACTTCGTTATTTTAACCCTGTTGGCGCGCATAAAAGCGGTCAGATTGGTGAAGATCCGCAGGGGATTCCAAATAACCTGATGCCGTATGTCACACAGGTCGCGGTGGGCCGTCGTGAAAAATTGTCCATTTATGGCAATGATTATGACACCGTCGATGGTACAGGGGTTCGCGATTATATCCATGTGGTCGATTTGGCCAATGCGCATTTGTGTGCCTTAAATAATCGCTTATCTGCGCAAGGCTGTCGTGCTTGGAACATTGGAACGGGCAATGGCTCATCTGTATTACAAGTTAAAAATACCTTTGAGCAAATCAATGCTGTGCCTGTTGCATTTGAATTTGCACCACGTCGTGCAGGCGATGTCGCCACTTCATTTGCAGACAATACACGTGCATTGAGCGAGCTCGGTTGGCAGCCTCAATATACGTTGGAAGATATGCTGGCGGATAGTTGGAATTGGCAGAAGCAGAATCCCAACGGCTTTAACTAAATAGAACAGCAATAAAAAAGGAGCAATATGCTCCTTTTTTTATTGGGCTGAATTAACCCTGAATTAACCCCGTTAATTCATCGACATAATATTGCATCGGTTGTGGGTTTCGATCGGCACGGCTTTCAATATTTAAACGCAGTAACGGCTCGGTATTCGAAGCACGGACATTTAAACGCCATGCGCCAAAATCAAGGCTGACACCATCGGTACGGTCTACTTGCGGATTTTGATCGGCATAATGATCAAAGATCTTTTGTACAGTGGCTTGTGTATCCGCCACTTTAAAATTGATTTCACCACTACATGGGAATTTGGCAATCATGTTTTCAACTAAAGTTGAAAGCGATTGGCCTGTTTCCGAAAGCAGGGCAATGGTCAGTAACCAAGGGATCATACCGCTATCGCAATAGGCAAAGTCACGGAAATAGTGATGTGCGCTCATTTCCCCGCCGTACACGGCATTGTGTTCACGCATGACATCTTTAATGAAAGCATGTCCAGATTTAGACTGTACTGCGATGCCTTGGTATTGATCGACGATGTCAAAGGTATTCCAGACCAGACGCGGGTCATGCACAATCTTTTCACCTGATTGTTTGATCAGGAAGGCCTGTGCCAATAAGCCAACGATGTAATAACCTTCGATAAACTGGCCTTTTTCATCAAACAGGAAGCAACGGTCAAAGTCACCATCCCAAGCAATACCCATATCAGCCTGATGTTGCAGCACTGCGTCACGGGTACTGTCGCGGTTTTCAATCAAGATTGGGTTCGGAATACCATTCGGGAAGCGACCATCTGCTTCGTGGTGAATTTTAATAAATTCTACCGGAATATTTAGTTGCTGGAATTTTTGTTCGATGGCGTCAATCACATGACCTGCTGCGCCATTGCCCGCATTGACCACAAGTTTAAGCGGTTTAATTTTTTGTGGATCAATATAGGTGAGTAGGTGTTCAATAAACTCAGGCAAAATATTGTAGGGTTGGGTAGTGCCTTTATTTGTAACTTCAATGAATTGACCTGATTCAGCCAGTGCCTGAATTTCTTTTAAGCCTGTTTCCGCACTGATTGGACGTGCATTTTCACGCACCAATTTCATGCCGTTGTAATCCATTGGGTTGTGGCTGGCAGTCACTTCGATACCGCCTTGTACATCCAAATGAAAAGCTGCGAAATAGACTTCTTCTGTGCCGGTCATACCTAAATCAAGCACATTCACTCCTGCATCATTTAAACCGCGAATGGTTGACTGTTTTAAACCTTCACTGCTTAAGCGGATATCACAACCAATCACCACGGTTTTTGGCTGATAGATTTGTCCATAGGCACGACCAATGTTATAGGCAATCTCTTCATTCAGTTCGGTACCGAGTTTGCCGCGAATATCGTAGGCTTTAAAGCAAGTCAGTTGCGTCATTTTGTTCAATTCAATCGCTGTTTTGAGTTGTGAACAGATTATACAGATATCGTTTAAAAGTCATATTTATAGTTTTGTCTTTCATTATTGGTGACCTGAACCATACACATGATAGATGGGGCGGATATTTTTTATCAGACTTTAGTCGAATGCTGAAAGTCCACAGCAACAGAAAAGGATTGATTTGACATTAATTATTTTTGGTCTTACCAATATTGCTGTGCCATCAAGGGTTGCTCCTGATAATTCATATAATTAAGATGGATTGCTTGTGTAAATGGATAAGTTTTACCAATAAAATTTATATTGGTCTTACCAATATATGTAGTGATGTTTTATCTCGAAGCGAAAACAAAATAGCGCCCAGCATTTCAAGGAGATGAGAATGCTTAATGTGTGGCAACAACTTTATGATCCTTTGAATAATATTTGGTTATCTAGTGCCGTTGCACTGATTCCGATTATCTTTTTCTTTTTGGCTTTGGCGGTCTTTCGTTTAAAGGGCAGTATTGCAGGAACTTGTACCGTGATTCTTGCCCTTGTCATCGCTTTAGTGTTTTATCAGATGCCCGTAGAAATGGCATTTGCTTCCGTGGTTTATGGTTTTTTTTATGGTTTATGGCCGATCTCATGGATTATTATCGGGGCGGTTTTTCTGTATAAAATTTCGGTAAAAACGGGGCAGTTTGATGTGATTCGCTCCAGTATTCTATCGATTACTGAAGATCAGCGTTTACAGATGCTATTGGTTGGCTTCGCTTTTGGAACTTTTCTGGAGGGTGCGGCAGGCTTTGGCGCACCAGTTGCGATTACCGCAGCATTATTAGTTGGACTAGGTTTTAAACCGCTTTATGCAGCTGGTCTCTGTTTGATTGTAAATACAGCACCTGTGGCCTTTGGTGCCATGGGGATTCCGATTATTGTGGCTGGGCAGGTTTCAGGTGTCGATACCATGGAAATCAGCCAGATGGTGGGGCGCCAATTGCCTTTTTTAACCATTATTGTGCTGTTCTGGATTATGGCAATCATGGATGGCTGGCGTGGCGTGAAAGAGACTTGGCCTGCGGTACTGGTCGGTGGTAGTGCTTTTGCCATTGCACAATATTTGACGTCAAACTTTTTGGGACCAGAACTGCCTGATATTACCGCTGCAATTGCCTCATTGGTCAGTTTGACCTTGCTGTTCCGTGTCTGGAAACCGAAACATATTTTCCGTTTTGAAATGACTGATGAACAAGCAGCTAGCTATGCGGCCTCATCACAACAGCGTTATAGCATTGCACAGATTGCCAAAGCATGGTCGCCGTTTATGATTTTGACGTTGATGGTGACGATTTGGAGTATCAAACCATTCAAGTCATTATTTGCCAAAGACGGTGCCTTGGCCGATTGGATTTTTAAAATCGAAGTCCCGTATCTGCATAAGCTGGTGGAAAAAATGCCACCGATTGTGCCCGAAACCACAGCTTATGAAGCGATCTATAAATTTGACTGGTTCTCTGCCACAGGTACAGCGATTTTTATTGCCGCCATCATCACCATCATATTTCTGAAAATGAAAACCCTTGATGCGGTCAGTACCTTTGCGGAAACTTTAAATGAGCTAAAAACACCGATTTATTCGATCGGCATGGTATTGGCCTTTGCCTTTATTGCCAACTACTCAGGTCTCTCTGCGACCTTGGCTTTAGCGTTATCACATACAGGTCATGCATTTACTTTTTTCTCGCCCTTCTTGGGTTGGCTGGGGGTATTCCTGACCGGTTCCGATACCTCATCCAATGCGCTGTTTTCGGCATTGCAAGCCACCACAGCCCAGCAAATTGGTATTCCAGAAGTGTTGTTGGTGGCAGCCAATACCAGTGGTGGGGTAACGGGCAAGATGATTTCACCGCAATCGATTGCGATTGCCTGTGCAGCCGTGGGCTTGGTTGGAAAAGAATCGGACCTGTTCCGTTTCACGGTAAAACATAGCATCATATTTACAGTCTTTGTTGGCATCATTGTCACGGTTCAGGCTTATCTGGTGCCGTGGATGATTCCATAACGCTAATCAAGGAAATGTGATGAGAATCTCCGATCAAGTGGTCATGAAATTACAGGCACTCATTGAGCAACGCCAGATGAAACAAGGTGATCGCTTGCCTGCCGAGCGTCAACTTGCGACCAGCTTGGGCGTATCTCGTCCGTCCTTACGTGAAGCGATCCAACAGTTGAATAGTCAGGGCGTGCTCAGTAGCCGCCGTGGTGATGGCACCTATATTCAACAATTACCCGAGCAGTGGCCGCAACAGCTGATCGTTAATCCGATCAGTCATTTGATTGAAGAAGATCCGTTGTACCGTTTTGATGTACAGGAAGCGCGGCTTTTGCTAGAAGGCGGCACTGCATGGTACGCTGCACTGCGTTCGACCCCTGAAGATCGTGCCAAAATCCATCATTGTTTTGATGAGATCAGCCGTTATCAAAATGCTGGGGATTCAGCTCGGGCGGCGGTGGCGGATGCTGAATTTCATTTAGCGATTGCCGAAGCTTCACACAATATTGTGCTGATTCAAATGATGCGTAGTCTGTTTGACTTGCTGCAATACAACGTTTTACTCGGGCGTAACAAAGTTTATAACCATCCTGTCAATGGTGACTTGCTCAGTGAGCAGCATTTTCAGGTGATGGATGCGATTGATCGTCAAGATCCCGAGGCCGCACGCCAAGCCGTGTGTGGTCATATTGAATTTGTGATTAATCATGTACGTGCTCTGGGCGAAGATGAAGCTCGCCAGAAACGTGCAACACGTTTAACTAGAGTTGATTCAAAATGATTATTTCTTCTGGCAATGATTATCGTGCTGCGGCGCAACGTCGGTTACCGCCCTTTTTATTTCACTATATCGATGGTGGAGCATATTCGGAACATACCTTAAAACGTAATGTGCAGGATCTTTCTGAAATTGCCTTGCGCCAACGGGTGCTGAATGACATGTCGGCATTGAGTCTGGAAACCAAGCTGTTTAATGAAACCTTGTCGATGCCAGTGGCTTTGGCACCTGTTGGTTTAACAGGTATGTATGCACGCCGTGGTGAAGTGCAGGCCGCGGTGGCTGCGGATCAAAAAGGCATTCCGTTTACTTTATCGACGGTTTCAGTCTGTCCGATTGAGGAAGTGGCACCTGCCATTCAGCGTCCAATGTGGTTCCAGCTGTATGTGTTGCGTGATCGTGGCTTTATGCGTAATGCTTTGGAACGTGCTAAAGCCGCAGGCTGTTCGACATTGGTGTTTACTGTGGATATGCCAGTCCCAGGGGCGCGTTATCGTGATGCCCATTCAGGTATGAGCGGTCCCAATGCTGCCATGCGTCGTTATCTACAATCGATGTTGCATCCGCATTGGGCATGGAATGTCGGGATGTGTGGCCGTCCGCATGATTTGGGCAATATCTCGAAATACTTAGGTAAACCGACAGGGCTTGAGGACTATATCGGCTGGTTAGGCTCTAACTTTGATCCATCAATTTCATGGAAAGATCTGGAGTGGATTCGTGAGTTTTGGGATGGTCCGATGGTGATTAAGGGCATTCTGGACCCTGAAGATGCCAAAGATGCGGTGCGCTTTGGTGCCGATGGTATCGTGGTCTCCAATCATGGTGGGCGTCAGCTGGATGGGGTGATGTCCTCTGCACGGGCCTTGCCTGCGATTGCCGATGCGGTCAAAGGCGATCTAGCGATTCTGGCAGATTCAGGCATCCGTAATGGTCTGGATGTGGTTCGTATGTTGGCACTTGGTGCGGATACAGTGTTATTGGGTCGTGCCTTTGTGTATGCCTTGGCTGCTGCGGGTGGGCAAGGGGTGTCGAATTTACTGGATTTGATTGAGAAGGAAATGCGGGTGGCAATGACGTTGACGGGTGCTAAGTCGATTCAAGAGATTAATGCGGATTGTTTGGTACAGGCTTTGAAACTCTAAATTTTCGTATTAATACGTCGCTTGTCTATTTCTGATGAGATTGGTGCGACGGAGTCTTATCGAGAAAAGTTCGATATAAGCCGTTAACAGACGTTACTTTTTTAAAAAAGTAACCAAAAACCTTTGCTTCGATGACGGTACGTCCTTGCTACCGCATTGAAGCAGGCGGCATCCTTGCCGCCAACCGCGATAGTAAATATAGGGCTGATTCAAATTGAAGAATGAGCTACTCAAATGATAAATGACAAACAGTAAGACTCCGTCGTGTTGGTCTAGTTTTATAAATGGATGATCCAAAGGAGCCATCATGCAAACATTTTCTCCCAAAGCGGTGATTGATCGTTTACAGCAGATCGTTGGGCGACAACATGTGCTGAGTGATGATCAAAGTACCCGCCAGTATCGGCAAGGTCGTCGTTTTGGTGAGGGGAAAGTCTTTGCGGTGGTGATCCCCGGCACTTTGCTGGAACAATGGCAGGTGCTACAAGCCGCGATTGAAGCGGACTGTATCGTCATCATGCAAGCGGCCAATACGGGGCTGACGGGTGGTTCAACACCGTATGGCGATAATTATGATCGACCTGTTTTGGTGATGAGTACGCGCCGTTTAAAAGGCATTCAAGTCATTCATGAGGGTAAGCAGGTGATTTGTTTACCGGGGGCGACCTTGGATAATCTGGAGCAGCTACTGAAAGGCTATGATCGTGAGCCACATTCGGTGATTGGGTCTTCCTGTATTGGTGCTTCGGTCTTAGGCGGGGTGTGTAACAATTCAGGTGGCGCCTTGGTACGTCGTGGGCCTGCTTATACCGAACTGGCGCTGTATGCACAGGTCAATGCGCAAGGTCAGCTGGAGTTGGTCAATCATCTGGGTGTGAATTTAGGCTCAAGCCCAGAAGAAATCCTGACCCGTTTAGAGCAGCAGCGCTATCAAGCCACAGATATTTTAGATGATATTGAAAAGCAGGCATCCGATCAACGTTATGCGCAAGATGTCACCCAAGTTGATGCCGATAGCCCGGCACGTTTTAATGCTGATCCCTCACGTTTGTTTGAAGCCTCAGGTTCAGCGGGAAAAGTCTGCGTGTTTGCAGTGCGTCTTGATACTTATGAAAAGGTAGAGAGCAGTGTCTTTTATATTGGTACAAATGATGCCGATGATCTAACCGCGATTCGTCGTTATTTACTGACTTCATTGCCAAGCTTGCCGATTGCAGGGGAATACATTCACCGCGATGCTTATCATATTGGTGAAAAATACGGCAAAGATACCTTCCTGTTTATTGAGAAATTTGGCACCGCCAATGTGCCCAAAGCCTTTGCACTTAAAGACAAGGTCGATGGCTTTTTAGAACAATTTAAAATCAAAGGGCTGACCGATCATCTGTTACAAGCGATCACGGCCTTGTTGCCGAGTCATTTACCTAAACGAATGACCGAATATCGCGATCATTATGAGCATCACCTGATGTTGCGCGTTGAAAATAATTGCAAAGCCCAGACCGAGCAATTTTTACAAGACTATTTTGCGGTACATGCTTCGGGCAATTTTTTTCTTTGTGATGCTGATGAAGGACGTAAAGCCTTTTTGCATCGTTTTGCGGTAGCAGGTGCTGCGATTCGTTATCGTGATACCCATCGAGATGAGGTTGAAGATATTGTGGCTTTGGACATTGCCTTACGTCGTAATGATCGTGAATGGGTCGAGCAATTGCCTGCGCAGATGGAACAACAGATCATTCATAAACTCTATTATGGGCACTTTTTTTGTCATGTGTTTCATCAGGATTACATCCTTAAAAAGGGCAATGATCCTTTAGCGATGGAACATCAAATGTGGCATTTACTGGATGCTCGTCGCGCAGAGTATCCTGCCGAACACAATGTTGGGCATCTATATATTGCCAAGCCTGCTTTGGCCAATTTCTATCAGAAACTTGATCCGAATAATTGTTTTAATGTCGGGATTGGACAGACTTCTAAATTGAAGTATTGGGGCAAGACCAAGTCCTAAATCCAAAAAAAACAGGCAATAAAAAAGGCGCTTCAAGCGCCTTTTTTATGCGTTACAACTTAAGCGGTTGCAGCAGATTTTGCTAAAACTTCAGCCACTGCTTTGGCAACTTTGTATACGTTGTTCATGTTCAGACCTGCAACACAGATACGGCCACTGCGTACCAAGTAGATTGCATATTCTTCACGAAGAATGTCCACTTGCTCAGCGGTTAAACCAGTGTAGCTGAACATGCCTTTTTGGTTCACAAGGTAGCTAAAGTCACGCTCAGGAAGGGCTTTAGTTAGCTCATCTTTTAAGATGCTACGCATTTTGATAATACGCTCACGCATCTCTTTGACTTCGCCTTGCCATTGTTGGTTGAGATCAGCGTCATTTAACACTTGATCAACCAACCAAGCACCTGTTGTAGGTGGGCTAGAATAGATACGACGTACTGTTGCTTTCAACTGACCGAATGTGCATTTTGCTGCTTCTGCATCATCACATACGAAAGTCAAACCACCGACACGCTCGCCGTAAAGTGAGAAGATTTTAGAGAACGAGTTGCTGACAATAAAGTTTAGACCTGCTTGGTCTAATGCACGAATGGCATAAGCATCTTGTTCCATATCATCGCCAAAACCTTGGTAGGCGATGTCGAGGAATGGAATCAGGTTACGCTCTTTTAATACCACAATCACTTGATCCCATTGTGCTGGGTTCAAGTCTGCACCTGTTGGGTTATGGCAGCATGGGTGCAATAACACAATGCTTTGTTCTGGCAATGTTTTCAGCGTAGACAACATCCCATCAAAATCAACGCCACGTGTTTCAGCATCGAAGTACGGGTAGAAGTTGCTCTTGATGCCTGCACCATTGAAGATGGCAACGTGGTTATCCCAAGTTGGCTGGCTCACCCAAACTTCTGAATTTGGGAAGTAGGTTTTTAAGAAGTCTGCACCGACTTTTAATGCGCCAGAACCACCAAGCGTTTGAATCGTTGCAACACGACCTTGTTGAATTGCAGGGCTGTTTGCACCAAACAATAAGGCTTGAATCGCATCACGGTAAGGTTTGAAACCTTCCATTGGTAAATAAAGCTTGGTTTGCGTATTTTTAGGTGCAATACGTTTTTGCGCTTCGATAATGGTATCAAGCTGAGGAACGATACTGTCTTCGTTATAGTACAAACCAATACTGAGGTTTACCTTTTCAGCACGTGGATCAGCATTGAACTGTTCCATCAATGAAAGGATTGGATCGCCTGCATAAGGTGGGATATGTTGAAACATTAACAATGTCCTTTTCTTCAACAAAGTGCATAGATGTCTGGAGAGGTTGGCGCTTTAGAAGCGGAACCTTTGATGCCCAATAATGTATCAATAAAGACTGCATGAAGCACGCTGTTATTTACATTTTGGTGCAGTATTTACTTACAAAATTTGTCGCTACAAGCTGATTATAAAGATTGTCTACAATCAAGCTGTCATACCATGGTCGTAGCATTAACAGTCTAAGCCTGTTCAGCCGATCAAAGCTTAGGGTTGGGTGATGAGTGGAAATACTATTAAGCTATTGTTTTTTCTATTTTTATATAAGGTTTTTGGCAGTCTATTGATCAGCCACTGAGTGATCACAATCAGGTCGGATTGAAAGCATCAGTCTAATTTATTGTCGACAATCCTATTGCATTTTTTCTTTTATCTGGTTATAAAATCATAAAAATTGTAGAGATTGTCGACAATATGCAAGATACCCTTGTTCCTCAAGCCCTCAGCACAAGTCAGGGAATGACCCTGACGGAACACGTATTCAAGCAAATTCAGTCGGCGATTGTATTGGGACATATTCCTGCGGGCAGCAAGATTTCAGAACCTGAACTGGCGCGTATTTATGGCATTAGTCGCGGGCCTTTACGTGAAGCGATTCACCGTCTGGAAGGGCAAAAATTGGTGGAGCGAACTGCGCATGTCGGTGCGCGGGTAGTCTCGCTTTCATTGCAACAGTTTCAAGAACTCTATCAAATTCGTGCCTCTTTAGAAGGTTTAGCCTGCAAACTTGCAGCACAGCATATTGATAAAAAACAGATTCTGGCCTTACGTGATGTATTGCGCATGCATGCCGAAGATGAAAACTTTAAAGCAGGTAAAGGCTACTATCTGCAAGAAGGTCAGGACGATTTCCATTACTGCATTATCAAAAGCAGTGGCAATAAAACCTTAGAAAAAATGTTATGCGATGAGCTGTATCACCTCATCCGTATGTATCGAATCCAGTTTTCAAATACCCCAGATCGACCAAGTAAAGCTTGGGATGAACATATCCGCATATTAGATGCGATTGCTGAAGGTGACGGTGAGCTTGCCGAAATGCTGATGCACCGTCACATCAATGCATCCTACAAAATTGTTGAGCAAACATTGCTACAAAATCAAGGAGAACAACAACATGGCTAAACAGTCTGCTGGTCAGCTATTCCGCGACGCGGTCGCAAATGAAAAACCATTACAAGTGGTCGGTGCGATCAATGCCAACCATGCATTATTGGCAAAGCGTGCAGGCTACAAGGCGATCTATTTGTCTGGTGGTGGTGTTGCCGCAGGTTCTTTGGGCCTACCTGATTTGGGCATCAGTAACCTTGATGATGTCTTGACCGATGTACGCCGTATTACCGATGTGTGTGACCTGCCATTATTGGTTGATGTCGACACGGGTTTTGGTGCTTCTGCCTTTAATATCGCGCGTACCACTAAGTCGATGATCAAGTTTGGTGCTGCTGCGATGCATATCGAAGACCAAGTCGGTGCTAAACGTTGTGGTCACCGTCCGAATAAAGCCATCGTGACTCAACAAGAAATGGTCGATCGTATTAAAGCCGCAGTCGATGCTCGTACTGATGATAGCTTTGTGATCATGGCACGTACTGATGCACTTGCGGTTGAAGGCTTGCAGGCGGCGATTGACCGTGCAGGGGCGTATATCGAGGCGGGTGCAGACATGCTGTTCCCAGAAGCGATCACTGAATTGGCCATGTATAAGCAATTTGCGGATCTAACTAAAGTCCCTGTTTTAGCCAATATCACTGAATTTGGTTCAACGCCATTATTTACTACTGAAGAATTGGCTTCTGCCGATGTCAGCATTGCGCTGTATCCACTTTCTGCATTCCGTGCCATGAATAAGGCCGCAGAAAATGTTTATGAGACCCTGCGTAAAGAAGGCACGCAAAAGAATGTGGTCGATACCATGCAAACCCGTCAGGAGTTGTATGAACGCATTAACTATCATGCGTTTGAACAATATCTTGATGGAACTTTTGCGAAGAATAAATAATTTTACCCCCTCCTAACCTCCCCCAGAGGGAGAGGGATTTCACGAATTGAAGACTTTTGAATAGAGATAAAAAGCGTATTTTTTATCAGTTTCATGAAGGTCTGATCGTGAAGGCGGCATGGATGCCGCCACGTTGGGCTGCCTTGCGCTGCTTTCAAAGTGATGCTTTGAAGTTGCTCAGGACGTACCGTCAGGCCAACAAAGGATTTTTGCTTACTTTTGATCCATCAAAAGTAAGTCCAGCCGAAGGCTTATCCTCAAATAAGATGAGAGTTCGGTAAGACACCGCTACTAAATTCACCTAAGGATATAAAAAGGACAATCTTATGAGCAGTAATGAAACGCCAACAGGCTTCAAACCAAAAAAATCAGTTGCACTCAGCGGACAAGTCGCAGGTAACACCGCACTCTGTACCGTAGGCCGCAGCGGCAATGACTTACACTACCGTGGCTATGACATTCTCGATCTTGCCGTCGGTAGCCAATTTGAAGAAGTGGCACACCTTCTTGTACACGGCAAATTACCAAACAAAGCCGAACTCAAAGCCTATAAAGCAAAATTAAAAGCACTACGTGGCTTACCTGCAGCATTGAAAACTGCACTTGAGCAACTGCCACCGTCTGCACACCCAATGGATGTGATGCGTACTGGCGTATCTGTACTGGGTTGCTTAACCCCAGAACATGAAGACCACAATGAAGCTGGCGCAAAAGACATCGCTGATAAATTGATGGCAAGCTTGGGTTCAATGTTGTTGTATTGGTACCATTTCAGCAACAACGGTCGTCGTATCGAAGTTGAAACCAATGATGACTCGATTGCTGCACATTTCTTGCATCTCCTGCATGGCGAAGCGCCATCGGAAGAATGGATTCAAGCCATGCATACCTCTTTGATTCTGTATGCAGAGCATGAGTTCAATGCATCAACCTTTACTTCACGTGTGGTGGCAGGGACAGGTTCAGACATGTACTCAGCCATCACAGGTGGTATCGGTGCATTGCGTGGGCCTAAACACGGTGGTGCCAATGAAGTTGCGTTTGTGATTCAGCAACGCTATGACAATGCAGACGAAGCAGAAGCAGACATCCGTAGCCGTGTTGAGAAAAAAGAAGTGGTGATTGGTTTTGGTCATCCAGTCTATACCGTTTCTGATCCACGTAATGAAGTGATCAAGCAAGTGGCGCGTGAACTTGCTGAAGCGCAAGAAAATACCAAGATGTATGTGATCGCTGAACGTTTAGAAGCGGTGATGAAAGAGGTGAAGAATATGTTCCCGAACCTCGACTGGTTCAGTGCGGTGAGCTATCACTTGATGGGTGTGCCAACGGCAATGTTCACGCCATTATTCGTGATTGCACGTACTGCGGGTTGGTCTGCACATGTGATCGAACAACGTCAAGACGGCAAGATCATTCGTCCAAGCGCGAACTATACTGGCCCTGAAAATCTTGAATTCAAACCATTGGCGGAGCGTGGTTAATGAACACAAAATATCGTAAACCGCTGGCAGGTACCCAGCTCGAATATTATGACGTGCGTCAAGCCGTTGAAGATATTCAGCCAGGCGCATATGAAAAGCTACCATATACCTCGAAAGTACTGGCTGAACAGCTGGTGCGTAAAGCTGATGCCGAGAATTTAACAGCCTATTTAACCCAGTTGATCGAACGCCGTCAGGATCTTGATTTTCCTTGGTATCCAGCACGTGTAGTCTGTCACGACATTTTGGGTCAAACCGCATTGGTGGATCTTGCTGGTCTGCGTGATGCGATTGCAGACAAAGGCGGTGATCCTTCCAAAGTGAATCCTGTGGTGCCAACGCAGTTGATCGTGGATCACTCTTTGGCAGTAGAATTCGGTGGCTTTGACCCTGATGCATTTGAGAAAAACCGCGCAATCGAAGATCGTCGTAACGAAGACCGTTTCCACTTTATTGAGTGGACCAAAACAGCCTTTAAAAATGTCGACGTGATTCCTGCGGGCAACGGCATCATGCATCAGATCAACTTGGAAAAAATGTCTCCAGTGATTCAAAACCGTGATGGCTTGGCTTTCCCTGATACCTGTGTTGGTACAGATTCACATACCCCACATACCGATGCACTTGGCGTGATTTCAGTTGGTGTCGGTGGTTTGGAAGCAGAAAACGTGATGTTGGGTCGCGCGTCTTGGATGCGTCTGCCAGACATCATTGGTGTTGAGTTTGTTGGTCAGCGTCAAGCAGGCATTACTGCAACGGATATCGTGTTGGCATTGACTGAGTTCTTGCGTAAAGAACGTGTCGTTGGTGCTTACCTCGAGTTCTTTGGTGAAGGTGCTGACAGCATGTCTGTGGGCGACCGTGCTACCATCTCGAATATGACGCCTGAATATGGTGCAACTGCGGCAATGTTCTACATCGATCAGAACACCATCGATTATTTACGTCTAACAGGCCGTGAAGATGCGCAAGTGGCGTTGGTTGAGCAATATGCCAAAGAAATTGGGCTTTGGGCATCGGATATGACCCAAGCTGAGTACCCACGTGTGCTTCGTTTTGATCTTTCAACGGTGACGCGTAACATTGCAGGCCCATCAAACCCACATGCACGTGTCTCTACGGCTGATTTGAAAGCAAAAGGCATTGCAGGCAATTTAGAGCTTGCCAAGGCACAAGAAGCAGAAGGTTTAATTCCTGATGGTGCCGTGATTATTGCTGCAATTACCTCTTGTACCAATACTTCTAACCCACGTAATACCGTTGCTGCAGGCTTACTGGCACGTAAAGCCAATGAATTGGGCTTGGTACGTAAACCTTGGGTGAAATCATCATTTGCACCAGGTTCTAAGGCAGCTGCGCTGTATTTAGAAGAAGCAGGCGTGTTAGGTGATCTTGAGAAACTTGGTTTTGGTATCGTCGCTTATGCATGTACCACCTGTAACGGGATGTCAGGCGCACTTGATCCTGTGATTCAACAAGAAATCATTGAGCGTGACCTGTATGCGACAGCGGTGCTATCGGGTAACCGTAACTTCGATGGTCGTATCCATCCATATGCAAAACAAGCGTTCTTGGCATCTCCGCCACTGGTAGTAGCGTATGCGATTGCAGGAACCATTCGTTTTGATATCGAAACAGATTCGCTCGGAAATGACAAAGACGGTAATCCAATTTACCTGAAAGATATCTGGCCTTCGGATGCTGAAATTGATGCGCTGGTGAAAGAAGCAGTGAAGCCTGAACAGTTCCGTAAAATCTACATTCCAATGTTCGATTTGGGTGTCAATGAAGAAGCGGCAAGCCCGCTATATGATTGGCGTCCAATGAGTACCTATATCCGCCGTCCTCCATATTGGGAAGGGGCGTTGGCTGCACCGCGTACTTTAGCCAACATGCGTCCGCTTGCGATTTTGGGTGACAACATCACCACCGATCATTTGTCTCCATCGAATGCGATTGTGCTAGACAGTGCTTCTGGTGAATATTTGGCGAAAATGGGTGTGCCTGAGGAAGACTTTAACTCATATGCTACCCATCGTGGTGATCACCTAACCACACAACGTGCGACCTTTGCCAACCCGAAACTGTTTAATGAAATGGTGGTTCGTTCAGACGGCACCATTAAGCAGGGTTCAAAAGCACGTGTCGAGCCAGAAGGCGAAGTGATGCGTATGTGGGAAGCGATTGAAACCTACATGAATCGTAAGCAACCGTTGATCATTGTTGCGGGTGCGGATTATGGTCAGGGTTCAAGCCGTGACTGGGCAGCGAAAGGTGTTCGTCTTGCAGGTGTTGAAGCGATTGTTGCCGAAGGTTTTGAGCGTATTCACCGTACTAACTTAGTCGGTATGGGCGTTCTACCGCTTGAGTTTAAGCCGGGTGTTAACCGCAAAACTTTAAAGCTGGATGGTACTGAGCTGTATAGCGTGATTGGTAATATTGCACCGCGTTCGACTTTAACGTTGGTCATTGAACGTGCCACAGCAGATGGTAAGGAAGAGATTGTTGAAGTGCCTGTGACTTGCCGCCTAGATACAGAAGAAGAGGTTTCTGTGTATGAAGCGGGTGGGGTATTACAGCGTTTTGCACAAGACTTTTTAGAAGGTCAAGTGGCTTAATGCCTTAGCTAAAAGCGATCATAGTGTGATTAAAAGACTCTACTTTGCGTAGGGTCTTTTATTTTTATATATAAAAGAAATCCGGCTTCATCTTTTTTTTAATTTTGAAGATGAATGACGTTAAGTATTTAGCTGTATTTGGCTTTATTTATTTTAATCAAATATTGTTGGTAAAATGATCAAATAGTACCTATCATAAGGTATATATCAGAACGGTTGGAGTAGCGACAATGTCTACCGCAAAAGTTTTTATGACCGGTCGTAGTCAAGCAATTCGCTTACCGAAAGAGTTTCGATTTGAAGGCACAGAAGTTGAAATATTTCGCCGTGGCGATGAAGTGATCCTACGTGAAAAACCAATCACTGCAGAACGCTTATTCAATGTATTAGCACAGATGCCAGATGATTTTTATGCAGAAGAAAGAGTGGATCAACCACCGCAAGAACGAGAAGAGTTTTAATGCAGACACAATATTTATTGGATACCAATATTTGTATTTATATCAGCAAACATCAGCCTGAAAGTGTCCGCCAGCATTTTGAAAAACATCTTCCCAATCGAAATATTTTAATCTCGGTGATTACCTTGGGTGAACTACGTTTTGGTGCTGAAAAAAGTCAAAGCAAAGAAAAAGCATTAAAAGTCATTGATGAGTTTATCTCAATGATTCAAGTAGCCGAATTAGATGAAGATGTTGCGGATCATTATGCGCAAATACGTCAAGCGCTTTCTTCTAAAGGTCAGATTATTGGATCTAACGATTTATGGCTTGCAGCGCATGCCAGAGCAAATAATTGGGTAATGGTCACCAATAATGAAAAAGAGTTTTTACGTGTTGATGGACTGCGTGTGGAGAATTGGGTGTCGACTCCCTTATAACTCGTTTAAATTGTAAATAACCCTCATCCTTCACCTTTCCGCCACCACCATCCGTCGGAAAGGTCAATAAATAATCAAAACTATCACGCTATAGTATATGTACCATTTCTAAAATCTATGGAGAACAAAGATGGTAACTGCTGGCGAAAAACCTGGAACAGGCTTCTATTTTTGTGTTCAATGCGGACACCGCACCTATTTAGAAATTGGTACTGATCGTTTACCTCCGTGTACCAAATGCCTTGGCAATCAATTCAACAGTAAGAATGCCTAAGCCGCAAAATACCAAACAGTTACCCACTGTTTGAATAAAAGCCCTATCCCTTGATAGGGCTTTTTGTTACCTTAAAAATAAGATTTAAATAACAAGACCTGTCATAGGCATAGAAAGGTAATCCATGATGGAAACAATTTTAGGACTCTGTATTGGCGTTGGACTCAGCGCAGCTTGTGGTTTTCGTGTTTTTGTTCCGCTATTGGCGATGAGTATTGCTACCTTGATGGGATGGTATCAACCTGCGCAAGGCTTTGAATGGTTGGCACTTCCATCAGTGTGTATGGCATTGGGTTTTGCTACCATCTGTGAAATTGCAGCTTACTATGTACCGTGGGTAGATAACCTATTAGATACTATTGCCACACCTGCAGCTGTGGTGGCAGGGACACTGACCACCATGGCAGTGAGTAGTGGTGAAATGTCCCAGTTTGCGACTTGGGCTGCTGCATTGATTGTCGGTGGTGGGACTGCAGGCGTGGTGCAAATGAGTACCGTAGCGGCGCGTGGCGTCTCGACGGCAACCACCGGTGGATTGGGGAATTTTGTGATCTCGACAGGTGAGTTGATTGGCTCTATTGTATTGTCGATTTTGGCCTTCATCATGCCTGTGGTGATTACCGTCTTGGTGATTATTTTTATCATTGTTGCCGCACGTTGGATTCGTTCAAAACGTCAAGAGAAACTGAGCCATTCCATATAAATGCAATAAGTCTGATAACAACCCGAATGAAGAAATAAAAAGATGATAAAGATGCGATGCATTGCCATGTTATTAGGCTGTTTAAGCCTATCTGCACTGCCACAAGTCAGCTTTGCTCAAGAGCAACCGACAGTAGAAGAGCTTAAACTGCGCAAAGACCAAGTCACTTATCAAGCCTATATCCCTGCAAAATATCGCTTATTTAAAGCCATTGAAGGTGACTTGAATAAAGATGGCGTGAAGGATGTGGTGCTGATGGTTAAAGCAACCGATCCCAAGGCTTTTGTTGAACATGAGTATCGTGGCCGTTTAGATATCAACCGTCGTGGCGTGATTGTATTGCTCAATGAAAAAGGTACTTACAGGCCGATTGTCAGTAACTTAAATTGTTTTTACTCGGAAAATGAAGACGGTGGTGTTTATTTCGCCCCTGATATAAGCTTAGAAATTAACAATAATGTGCTGAATGTACACTTTGCCCATGGACGCTATGGCTATTGGCGTTATCTATTTCGCTTGGAAGGCAATGATCTACGCCTGATTGGTTATGATGATTCAAGTAATCATGGACCTTATGTTGAAAGCCAAACCAGTATTAACTTTTTAACAGCAAACAAAGTGATTCGTGAAAATTTAAGTCAAGACTTTGAAGGTGATCCAAAATTTAAAGAGAATTGGAGTAGAATTAATCAAGCGCCATTCTATTTATCGAAAATTAAAGAGTTTGATTATTTAAGCTTTTAAGGTAAGGGCGGGTGATGAGTTTGAATATTGTTGCTGCACGTTGGATTCATGCAAAACGCCAAGAGAAACTCAACCATTGTTTATAAAAGAAATAGCATCAATAACGACCTGAATGATGAAATAAAAAGATGATAAAGACTCAACTCATTACCGCACTATTAGCATTCTCAAGCCTATCTGCACTGCCGCAAGTCAGCTTTGCCCAAGAACAACCGACAGAGGAAGAAATTAAATTAGGTCAAGATAAAGTCACCTATCAAGCCTATATCCCTGCAAAATACCAACTCTTTAAAGCCATTGAAGGCGATCTGAATAAAGATGGCTTGAAAGATGTGGTGTTGATGGTCAAAGCGACGGATCCCAAAGCCTTGGTTGAACATGAATATTATGGACATTTAGACCGCAACCGCCGTGGCGTGATTGTATTGCTGAATCAAAAAGGCAAATACAAAGCTATTGTCAGCAATCTCAATTGTTTTAGCTCAGAAAATGAAGATGGCGGTGTCTATTTCCCACCCGAGCTATGGATGGAAATTAAAAATAATCTGCTGAGCGTTTATTATTCGCATGGACGTTATGGCTACTGGCGTTATCTATTTCGCTTGGAAGGCAATGATCTGCGCCTGATTGGATATGATAATTCAAGCAATCATGGACCGCTCATTCAAAGTGAAACCAGTATTAATTTTTTAACAGGCAAAAAGGTTTTTCGTGAAAATTTAAGCCAAGACCCAGAACAAGATCCACGGTTTAAAGAAACATGGAGCAAAATCAATCAGGTGCCCATCTATCTATCCAAAGTGAAGGACTTTGATGATTTAAGCTTTTAAGCACTGACGCCTATCGAAAAACCAGTCAGAACAGCGTAAATTAGCGGCACTGACAATATTGCGTTCAAGCTTATGATGCTTACTTGGATTCTGTTCACGCTCATGGCTGCATTTATGCAGGCTTGGCGCAATGCATTTCAAAAACAACTCAGTACCAGCGTGGATGTCTATGGCACCACACTGGCTCGCTTTATCTTTTCACCGATCTTTGCTTTTAGCTATTTGGCCTTTCTCTACTGGCATCAACCGGTTACAGCATCGGTGCATTTTTCCGATAAATTCTGGTTGTATATCGTGATTGCAGGCATTAGCCAAATCTATGCGACTGCCCTGATGGTGAAACTATTCCAGCAAAAGAACTATGCCATTGGGGTGGGACTGGCCAAAAGTGAAGCGATCTTGGCCGCTTTGGTCGGTGTTTTGTTTTTACAGGAACATCTCAGCACATGGGGCTGGGTTGGGGTAGCGATTGGTGGACTTGCGGTATTTTTACTGAGCAAAGGCAAGCAACAGTCCGATCTCTCCTTTAAAACCTTGATGATTGGACTTGGGAGTGGCCTGTGTTTTGCGATTACCTCTTTATTGGTGCGCGAAGCCAGTTTAGAACTGAGCATGTTGCCATTCTTACATCGTGCGGCTTGGGTACTGTGTAGTCTGATCAGTTTTCAATGCATCGTACTGTTGGTCTATCTCGGATTTTTCAGCCGCCCGACATTGTTTAAAATGTGGCAACGTGTTGGCTTAACCTTAAGAGTGAGTATCTGTAGCTTTTTGGCTTCAGTCGGCTGGTTTAGCGCCATGAGTATGCAGACTGTGGCGATTGTGAAAACGCTGGGTCAGGTCGAAATTCTATTTAGTCTATTAATCTCAGCCTTCTTTTTTAAAGAAAAGCTCGCCAAAACTGATCATTTAGGCCTGTGGCTGGTGATTGTGGCAGCGATTATGGTGATTTGGGCATAAATCAAAAGTTCTTTTTGAAAAAATACACATGTAAATTTGGATTTATCGGAATTTAAATCGTGGTTCTTTGTTAGATATGGGAAATATTTTAACTTTTAGAATAGAGTGTGCAAAATTATTTCATTGATCACCAAAAAAAGCTGTTTTTAGGAAAACAATCCCACCGTGATCTGCCTAAACTATGTCTCAAGGGTGTGAAAGGGATCGAAAAGAGTAGCATGCACCGACGCTTATAAAGCAAGTGTGTACGAACCCAAAAGGTCTCGATTCGGCTTAGGACGCTATAGATCAAAAGTTTATAGGCAAAGGTTATGGCTTACAAAGTCATAGGTGTTGAAGTAAACAACCTCTGTTTTCCCTTGATACCCTAAAAAATTTAGTAAATATAAAATCAGCCATCAGGCTTAAATAATAAAAACTAGATCAATAAAACCAAAATTGAATGTGAAGTAAATCCTGAAATCCTGTCATTGTGAATATAAGTCGATATTTTTATATTAAAAAACAAAATGATATAATTATTTTTATATTAATAAATCAAAAAAATCACAGCAATAGGTCAGCACCATTATGAATGAGTTCGAGCTTAAAATCCGCTATCCACATCAAATGAATCATAATGACATCGATCATGTCGGTCGCTTTGATTTGGCAACGATTTTAACCAAGTTTGACGAGATGACTTGGCGTCAGCAGTTGGTTCGTCAATTACAACTCAATGGTGCCGATACCAGTTTTATTGTCAGCGATCATCGGACAGAACAGACCATTTCTATTACCCTTGATGCCTATGCTAAATCACAGCAGCTTGAATTCAAACTGGACAGTGATATCCCAGTCATTATTCCTAAAAAAGATCTATTTGGCTTGGTCACGCGTAAAAGCAAAGATAGCATTTCATTTAAACAATTGAGCTTGGCGCGTGCCAAAGATTATCTGATTGCATTTTTAAATCGGGACATTGCCACATTAGAAGAGCTCTATAAACAAGGCTTGGGCAAGGGGTTAAAAACACCATCTTGATCAAGACAACGATGAGGAAAATCAGTGGTTGCGAAAGCCGTTGACGCAACTATAATCACTTCCCATCCTGTACCTGATTGCATTTGTTCTGTTGCTATGGCTCTAAACGACAATTTTATTTATACACCGCCACAAGATGCTTTAGAGATCGTCTATGAAGATGAAGATTTGCTGGTGATTAATAAGCCTGCTGGGCTATTGTCGGTGATGGGGCGCTTGCCTGAACATCAGGACAGTGCTTATTTACGGGTTTTGGAAAAATATCCCGCGGCTAAAGTCACGCATCGTCTGGATATGGCAACTTCGGGCTTACTCATGTTTGCCAAACACCGTGATGCAGAAGTGGCGATCAGTAAAATGTTTCAGGCGCGTACTGTCAAAAAATATTATGTGGCTTTGGTACAGGGACAGATTCAGAGCGAGGGCAGTGTGGAAGTCCCGCTCATTACTGATTGGGAAAACCGTCCGCGTCAGATGGTGCATTTTGAATTGGGTAAGTCTGCCAAAACCTTATTTCAACTGATGCAATATGATGCTGCAACGGACCAAAGTCGTGTGCGTTTAGAGCCGGTCACAGGACGTTCCCATCAGTTGCGGGTGCATATGATGCATATCGGCCATCCGATTATGGGGGATAAGCTTTATCATCCTGAACCTACCAAGTTCCATTTAAAACGCATGGCGCTACATGCGGCTTATCTGGCATTTCAGCATCCTTTAAAAATGCATGCAGTTGAAATTCATTCTGAGCTAAAGTTCTAAGCACAACCACCAATAGGCAAGCGCATGTATTCGATTCAACACGCTGAATGGACAGCACTCTCAGAGATACAGCAACTGCAATTAAAGGCACTTTTATTAGAGGCCGATCCAAGTTGGCAGCAGATCTCAACCTATTTATTGCAGTCGAATCTGTTCTTTATATTGAATGATCAGGGGCAGATCATTGCGCAACTTTGTTTATTCAGAACGGATGATCAAGCTGAAATTAAAAATCTAGCCGTGGATTCCCGCTATAAAAAACAGGGTCTTGCCAAGGCATTGATTCAATTTGCCATTGAAAATACTAAAGATCAAAATATCCAAACATTATGGGTCAAAACTGGTAATTCCAGTCTGGATCAGTTGGCGCTTTACCAGAAATGCGGCTTCCGTTTGTCGCATATTGAGCCTAATGTATTTATAGATTATCCAGAAGCCATTTATGAAAATGGCATTCGCTGCCTTGACCAAGTGGTCCTTCGGCTTGAGTTTGCATAGCATCTAGCTCGGTCTATAGTTTTTATTTTGATCATTTTTTGACTACAATATTTATATTAATGCGTATAAAAACTGACATAAAAATCGGTTAATCTATAGCCAAATATCAAGCCCAAAACACAACAAAGGATATTTCTATGACACGCGACTATGACCAATTCCCTGATAATGATAACGGCAATGTGCTGTGGCAAATGGTTGAGGATGGCAATGACCTGAGCGAGCCGCATGAAGTCGAATTTTCGATTGTTTTTGAGAAGCAGGAACAGGTCGAAAAATGTGCCCTGCATTTGTTACACCAAGAACAGAAAATCTCTTTCTTTCAGGAAGAGGTTCATTCCGATGGTTCAGATCTATGGGTGCTGAACATCCATGTGAATATGATTTTGGAATATGAAGACATTGCAGACTTGGAAGAATGGATGACCAAGATCGCTAAAGAGTTCAATGGCGAGTATGATGGCTGGGGCTGTATGAGCTATATTTACGACGAAGATGAATAACTTAATTATGTGAATTGTTATCGAAATAACAATTCACTACATTATTTTGATCTGTTTTTACCTAGAGTGAATTGATTTTTTGTTGAATAAGTAACTGAAATTTAATTGTTTTAATTTTCTGTGTGATCTATTTGCATGTTTTAAATTAATTTGTGTCCTAATTTATCGTTTTTTAATGCAAGAACTTTCTCGTAATTTGAAATTATGGAACATTTTGAAACTTTAACTTTTTGAAAAAATAATTTAAGCTTCGCTGGAAAATAACGCCAGTGCAAAGATTAAGCACTCACAGGGGGTCGGATGGATGAGCAAACATCCAGTTTAAAAGGATTACCACGGTTAAAACCCCGTGGCGGACTGCAAGTCATGTATGCAGCAGTTCGTGCACTTTTTTTACGCGAGTTGCAAACCCGTTTTGGTCAATACCGTCTTGGTTATGTCTGGATTTTACTTGAGCCAGCGCTACATATAGGGGTTTTACTAATTCTTTTAGGACGCATTAGTAGAGCTTTACCAGGGATAGATTTTGAGGTCTTTTTGGTCAATGGGATTATCCCATTTTTCTTATTCCGTACGACTGTAAGTGCTTCATTAGGAGCGGTTCAAGCCAATCAAGGTTTATTTAGTTACCGGCCAGTAAAACCGATTGATACGCTAATTGCACGTAGCTTTTTAGAGCTGTTTTTATATTTTGTGGCATATCTCTTTTTTAGTACAATTTTACTTTGGTTTGGATTTCATATTAATTTTGACTCAATTCCACAATTATTAGGATATTGGTTTTTATTGTTTAGCTTAGCCTTTAGTTTATCATTAGTATTTATGGTCGTTGGCAGTATTTCACATGAACTAAATAAATTCATCCCAGTACTTTTTCTTCTGCTCTATGTCTTATCTGCTGTCATTTATACTATTCATTTAGTTCCAATTGAATATCAACAATATCTATTATGGAACCCAATTATTCATCTTTTAGAGTTGATGCGCCATGCAGTTGCACCCAATTATCCGCTAGTTCAAGGTATTTCTTTAACTTATGTGTTGGAATGGATTATTGGCTCACTATTCTTAGGTTTGTTGCTCTATAAACGTTTTGAACAGCGTATGGTAAAAACAAAATGATTGAGCTACGCAATCTAACCAAATCCTATGTGACTCCTAAAGGGCGGCACTATGTTTTTAAAGATTTAAATGTCACTTTACCCGAAAACAAAAGCGTAGCGATCTTAGGTAAAAATGGTGCAGGTAAAAGTACGCTACTGAGAATTATTGGTGGGATTGACTTTGCTGATAGTGGCAAAGTAGTGACCAATAAGTCCATTTCTTGGCCTGTAGCATTATCGGGTGGCTTTCAAGGTAGCCTGACTGCACGACAAAATGTTCGTTTTGTTGCTCGACTTTATTTAAGTAATGAGGATGAGGTAAACCAAATTATTGATTTTGTCGAATCCTTTGCTGACATTGGTAAATATTTTGATATGCCGATTAAAAGCTATTCATCGGGTATGCGTGGTCGTATTGGTTTTGGCCTGAGTATGGCATTTAATTTCGATTATTATCTACTTGATGAAGCAGGGGCTGTTGGTGATGCCAATTTTAGGAAGAAGAGCCAAGTCCTATTGGATGAGTTAAAACAGAAATCCAATATTATTATGGTGTCGCACGATTTAAAGGACTTAACCCGAAATTGTGATGTGGCTTTTTTGATGCGGAATGGTCAAGCGGAATTTTTTGCAGATATTGCAGAGGCAATAGAGGTTTATAAAGCATATGCGGTCAATAACAAATAAGGGTTTGGTGATTAGTTACATCGCCATTGTGATGTTGCCAATATTGCTCATCATTATCTATCTCTGTTTCTTTGCTCAAGAGCGTTTTGTATCTCAATCGACTTTATTGGTGAAGCAAGTAGGTGAAGTATCTGATGTATCAGCTTCAAATGGCCTAAGTACTTTACTTGGTGTTAGTAATACCAGTAATGAGGATGCACATATTTTAACGGCTTATATTAGTTCGCGTAATATGGTCGAAAGTCTGGATAAAAAACTTAACTTGCGTAAAGCCTTTATTGCACAAAATGATCCCATTTTTGGCTTAAACTCTGATGCGTCAATTGAAGACTTAGTAAAGTATTTTAACCAACGAGTCCAAGTATCTTTGGATGAAAAAACCATGATGATGACCATTGCATCGCAGGGTTTTAGTTCAGGTTTTGCTCTGCGTCTTAACCAAGAAATTCTAAAGAATAGTGAAAGTTTTATTAATGATCTTTCACAACAAATTGCGGAAGAGCAACTTAAGTTTGCCGAAAAGCAATTAAGTGAGGCAAAAGAGCAGTTAGATGCTTCGCGTGATGCGCTATTGGATTATCAGAATAAGAATCAGATGTATGATCCACAGGCGCAAGCGCAAGTTGTAGCAACCGTGGTTGCTAGCCTCGAATCTAATCTGGCACAACTACGCACTGAGGAAAGAACCTTATTAAGCTACTTAAATGAAACCGCTCCACAAGTGGTGGCGATCCGTAGTCAGATTGAATCGGTGCAAAAGCAAATTGCCGATGAAAAGGCTAAATTGACTTCACCAAATACCAGCAAACTCAATAAGAGTGTAGCAGATTTTGAAGCCTTAAAAGCCAATGTCGACTTTGCAACTGATCTTTATAAACTTTCATTGGCATCGCTTGAAAAAGCCCGTTTGGAAGCTTCGCGCAAGCTGAAAAAACTGGTGGTAGTGTCTACCCCAGAGTTGGCACAAGATGCAGTTTATCCAAAAACACTCTATTTGATCGCGACTTATTTTTTGGTCTTAAATATTTTATTTGGTATCACGATGTTGATTTACTCGATTATCCGTGAGCATAAGGAGTAAGCACAATGAAAAAAATATTATTCACCAGTATGTTTGCATTGTCTTCTTTTTATAGCTTTGCCGCAGATACACAGTCTCTTTTACCACAAGAGTTAGCAAATAATTTACCTCAAGTAAATAATGAGGTTCCAGATAATACCATTTTACCAAGTCAATCTGTGGTTGGCTTGTCTCCAAGCAGTGCACAAAAGTATCCCACAGCAACCAAAATGTTTGGTGAACAGCTGTTTAAAGGTGCGTTTGCCAGTACTGCAGGTTCGACATTTAACGACAGCTATGTACTGAATCCTGGCGATAATATCAATTTACGTCTATGGGGCGCTTACCAGTTTGCCGGCACTCTAACCGTGGACCCGCAAGGTAATATTTTTATTCCCAATGTAGGTCCTGTTAAAGTGGCAGGTACCACCAATGGCCGCTTGCAATCCTTGATTGAAGGCTATGTCCGTAAAACCTATGTCGCCAATGTTGGGGTCTATGCTGCCTTGGTCCAGTCGCAGCCGGTTAAAGTCATGGTTACAGGTTTTGTGAATCAGCCTGGCTCTTATGGTGGTGTCGCCAATGACAGCGTACTGGCATATCTTGACCGTGCCGGTGGTGTCGATGCGCAACGTGGTAGTTATGTTGATATCCGTATCATGCGCAATGGCCAGCTCAAGCAATACGTCAATCTGTATGACTTTTTAATTGCAGGCAAACTACAGCCTTATAGTTTCCGAGATGGTGATGTCATTGTGGTTGCGCCACGAAGTCATACCTTCTCGGTCTCGGGTGAGGTGTTTAATGCCTATGACTTTGAATTTAATGTGCCTGAAGTCACCGTTGCACAGGCGTTATCGGTAGCGAAACTAAAACCAGGGGCGACCAATGTCAGCATTATGCGTCGTCAGGGTACAGAGTACCGCAGTGAATATTATCCGCTCTCTGCTGCAAATAATGTAGTGATTGAAGATGGTGATATCTTAACGGTGACGGCTGACCGTTATGCTGGCACGATTCAGGTACGCATTGAAGGGGCTCATAATGGTGCACATGCGGTGGTATTGCCATATGGTTCCAAACTATCTGAAGTGATGAAACAGATTCAGCCGAATACCTTGTCAGAGGTCAATGCATTACAGCTTTTCCGTCCATCGGTTGCCAAGCGACAAAAGGAAATGCTAAACGTTTCTTTAGATAAACTTGAAGAAGCAACACTTTCTGTACGCTCAACCACGCAGGAAGAGGCTAATCTACGCGTAAAAGATGCTGAACTGGTTAAACAGTTTATTGCAAAAGCCCGTACGATTCAGCCAAAGGGCCAAGTGGTATTGGATCCGAAAGACTTTGATGATGTCATTTTAGAAAATGGGGATATATTAAATATTCCTGAAAAAACTTCGGTCATTATGGTGCATGGTGAAGTGACTTTCCCGAATGGGGTGGTATGGCAACCCAATATGACGGCACAGTCTTATATTGATCAGGTCGGTGGTTTTACCCAGAAGTCGAATAAATCGAAACTAGTGGTGATTCATCAGAATGGTGAGTCTGAGCTGGTCAGTAAACGCTATAAGATTCAACAGGGGGATGAAATTTTAGTTCTTCCTAAAGTACAGACCAAAGTGGTGGAATTAACGCGGGGCATTACCCAAGTATTATTCCAAATTGCGGTTGCAGCCAAAGTGGCATTGGATTTATAGGGATAAATTGATTTTTTGCATGGATTGCTTATAGCGCCTTGATGGGTACTTGGATCAAGGTAAAAAAATATGTTGAGAGTATATGGTGTTGAAACAATAATTTTTAAATAAATTATTGAATAACTTGGTGAAAGTATGAAAGTGTTAGTTGTGTTTGGAACCAGACCTGAGGCGATTAAAATGGCGCCTTTGGTAAAACTGTTAAGTGCAGATCCTTTTTTTGAAACAAAGGTATGTATTACGGCTCAGCATCGACAAATGCTGGATTCTGTTTTATCTGTATTTGATATTCAACCCGACTATGACCTCAATATTATGAAAGCAGGTCAAAGCCTGACGGAACTGAATGCCAGAATGATGCTGGCACTTGAGGAGGTTTTGGTGGATTGCAAACCAGATCTGGTACTGGTACATGGGGATACATCAACAACACTCAGTACAGCAATGGCGGCTTTCTATCAAAAAATTGATGTCGGCCATGTCGAAGCGGGTTTACGTACTTATGATATTTACTCGCCATGGCCAGAAGAGGCCAATCGTCAGTTGACCAGTGTAATTGCCAAATGGCATTTCTGCCCAACTGAAACCTCTGCCAACCATTTACTTCAAGAGCACATCAATAAAAGCAAAATTTGTATTACAGGCAATACCGTAATTGATGCACTATTTTATGTAAAAGACCAACTGAATAATAATGAAGCTTTACAGCAAGAAATGCGTGCGCATTTTCATATGTTGGACCTCGACAAAAAGCGTGTTCTGATTACTGGCCACCGTCGTGAAAATTTTGGTGAAGGTTTTGAGAATATCTGTAAAGCGATCAAAGCACTTGCGGAAAGCTATCCAGAAGTTGAATTTGTATATCCGGTACATATGAACCCGAATGTGATGCAACCTGTATATCAATACCTTGATGGTGTAGACAATATTAAATTGATTGAGCCGCAAGAATACGTCCAGTTTATTTGGTTAATGCAACATAGCCATATTATTTTAACTGACTCAGGTGGTATTCAAGAAGAAGCACCATCTTTGGGTATTCCGGTTTTGGTGATGCGTGATACCACAGAACGTCAAGAGGCTGTTGAAGCAGGCACGGTAAAACTGGTGGGGACCTCAAAAGAATTAATTATTCAGCAGACCTCAGCTTTGTTAGATGATCAAGCACTACATCAGCAAATGAGTCTTGCGCACAATCCTTATGGTGATGGCTTGGCGTGTCAACGAATTATTGAACATCTAAAGCAATTTGCTTAATTGTAAATTGTTAATGAAAAGTAGAACCATATTTTAAATATTGCAGAGAATATTCATGTCAGAGTTAAAAATTTCAGTAAGTGGCCTAGGTTATATTGGCTTACCAACAGCAACAATGTTTGCAAATGCTGGAGCGCAAGTAATCGGGCTAGATGTGAATCAATATGCGATTGATACCATTAATGAAGGTAAGATCCATATTGTTGAGCCTGGTCTGGAAGAGATTGTAAAAAAAGTAGTATCTTCTGGCCATTTAAGAGCATCTCTAATAGCGGAAAAAGCCGATGCGTTTTTGATTGCAGTACCAACGCCTTTTAAAGGTGAAGATTACACACCAGATCTTTCTTATATTGAAGCGGCAGTAAATACCATTGCACCTGTACTAGAGAAAGGCAATATCATCATTTTAGAGTCAACCTCTCCTGTTGGAGCGACGGAACAGATGGTTGAGTGGTTGTCTGTCCTACGTCCAGATTTAACATTTCCAAAACAAGCAACTGATACAAATATAGATATTAATGTTGCTTATTGCCCTGAACGTGTCTTACCTGGTCATGTGATTCGTGAATTGGTGGAAAACAACCGTACCATCGGCGGGATGACTGCAGCATGTACTCAAAAAGCAAAAGAGGTTTATCGCATCTTTGTTAAAGGTGAGTTGTTAGAAACCAATGCGCGTACTGCAGAAATGACCAAACTCACTGAAAATGCCTTCCGTGATGTCAATATTGCGTTTGCCAACGAACTTTCTTTGATTTGTGACAGTCTCGATATTGATGTATGGGAGCTAATTAAACTGGCGAACCATCACCCACGTGTGAATATCTTAAGACCAGGTGCGGGTGTTGGTGGGCACTGTATCGCAGTAGATCCATGGTTTATTGTTAACAAAACCCCTGAATTGGCAAAAATGGTACGTTCAGCCCGTGAAGTAAATGATTACAAACCAAAATGGGTTATTCAGCAAATTGAAAATAAAATAGAAGAGCTTGGTACGTTGGGTCGTAAACCAAAAGTAGCTTTACTTGGTTTAGCATTTAAACCAGATATTGACGATTTACGTGAAAGCCCTGCAATTGAAATTGCAAAAATTGTAGGAAGTAATAGCGAAATTGAACTTTTATTAGTAGAACCAAATATTCATAAATTACCATCAGAAATAACAAAAGGAACATTAGTGGATTTAAATACAGCTCTTCAAGAGGCTGATGTTGCGGCTGTTTTAGTAAAACATTTACAGTTTAGCCAACTAAGTAGTCAAGATTTGAATAAAATTATTGATGTAGTTGGACTTTAATCGGATTGGGGGAGTGACTTAACTGTGGTAAATAAGCAAATGACCTATGAAGAAATCTTAGATGAAATTCAAAAGCTTCAAACTGAAGTTTTAATTAATCAAAGAAAAATTAAGTTTTTAACTGAACAGCTGACGTCTGGAAATGTTAAACATGAAAATGCCTTGAGCGTGAAAAATACACTCTCGTATAAGTTAGGCAATTTATTGATTAATACTAAAAAAGACTATACTGGTTTTGGGGAAATTCTGAAAGGCGTGGTTGGTTTGCGAGTTGAGTCACTTCAACGTAAGCAGAAAAAGGGAGGAGAGTTAAATAAAATTGATAAGTTACTCTGTAATTTATTTGAGGTGGAAAAACTTCAAATTGATTACAAAGAAAATAATCAATTTATTGATATTAATGGTGATTTTAGCAAGTATTCTTGGGTGGATTTGTTAATTAATGAACATGTTTCTAATTTTCTTAGCATAAAGTCTCTTCCAATTGGCGAGTATGAATTCAAAATAAAATATAAGGATAAAGCTTTATCAGTAAATAGAAAGTCTATTTATATTGGTTTTGGCTTAGAAAACTCTGATGAGATTAAGTCATCTACTGGTTTGGGTTTTTCAGAAAAGGCTGGACCATTTTTTTATATAGGTAGCGGTTCAAGTAATCATGATAATTCATATTTTGAACAGACCTATAGGCTTAAAGTTTCAAAAGAATTAAAAAATATTCAAATTAAAATTTTCTGTGCTAAACCAAATGTAACTATTGACGCGTTGGAGTTGGATTTTTACAAAGAGCCAATTAAAAAAAATATACTTGAGGCCCCGAAGAAAGAAGATAAAATTGAAATTAGTAAAATTAATTTTGATAAACTAGCTGATATAAATGTTGAGTATGTTCTTTATGCAGATATTAATGTAAATGTTGTAGATGGTTCGTCTGTATGGTTCTCTTCAATGGCATCAGTATTGTCTTCATTGGGAAGTGTTGCGATTATTTTAAAGGAAAATCCTAGAAGTCAACAAATTTTATCTAATATTAAAGGTAGTAATCCTATAACTTATATTGATCCAAAATCTTTAGATTATAAAGGGATCTTTAATATTGATGACTCAATTACTATAATAAAACATATTGACTCTTATTCTTCGAATTTGAGTTTAATTGTTGTTCGCGGTATAGATGTAGCTTATTCACTTCATCAAGATAACCAATTCTTAAATCGAACAGCCAGCTATGTTACTGATTTTTATTCTATTGATGATAATAAGTTGTTGATAAATGAAGATAAATTAAGAAAGCTGAAACTCATTGCGGAAAAAACTGAGTATTTAATCACGCAAACTGAGGCCATTAAAAATAAAATATTTGAGTTAACTAACAGTACTGCTAAAGATATTGACTTTGTACCTTGTTTACCTGTAGATAGCCTTAAGTATTTCAAAGTTAAGAATTCGTTTTATACTAGTAAACGTGAAATAAAAATAGGATATGCAGGAAAAATTACTCCATCTTGGGGTGTAATAGAACTTTTAGAGTGGTCAAAGAGAATTCAAGAAGAAAGTAACATTAAGATAAAATTATTTATTGCTTCAAATAAAATTTCATCACCAGTAGATGGTAAGAAGTTTAGGCATTATATTCATTCCTTTATGAAGGAGTTAAATGCTGACTATCGTAGTGATCTCAATCGAGAGCAATGCATGGAAATGCTAAACGAGATGGATTTTGTTTGGTGCTGGAGACCTGCTGAATTAGAAAATAATACATTAGAGCTTTCGACAAAATTAATAGAGGCAGCTGTAACAGGTGCAAGAATTATTAATTATCCAAGTACTATTAATACAGAGGTGTTGAGTGCAGATTATCCCTTTTATGTAGAAACATATGCAGAATTTAAGTCATTGTTGAACAAGAAGTTTTTTAAACTTTTCAATGGTGAGAATATTGCTCAACAAGTTTTCTCAAAGCATACTCTTGAGAGACAAGTAGATATATTTTCAAAAGTAGTTTTGTGTGATCAAACTAAAATTAAAGAGCATAAAAATATACTTTTTGCTTCTCATGATTTTAAATTTATTGATTCTTATATTTCTTTTTTAAAGGCTAAAGGTTATTCAATCCGAAAAGAAACATGGGAGTGGGGTGGCCATAAAAATGAAAAGAAATTAATGGAAAATTATAAATGGGCTGATATGATTTTCTGTGAATGGGGATTAGCTAATGCTACGTGGTATTCAAAAATTAACTCAGCGAAAAAACCGCTCTTTATCAGAATGCATGCTCAAGAAGTAAGGGATCGTGCCCGTAAATTTGGTAATCAAATAGTGTGGGAAAATGTAAGCAAAACGATATTTGTTTCAAATGAGATTAAGAATCAGGCTATGAATCTTTGGCAGAAAATGCCAGAAAATAAAATTATAAAAATTCCAAATTATATCTTGGATTCTAAATTAACTTATGTTCAGGATAAGTTTGATAATTTAAATGAAATCCGTATTGGGATGCTAGGAATAGTACCACAAACTAAACGTTTTGATTTAGCCGTAGAATTACTGAAGCAGCTAAGAGAACAAAACATTAATGCTAAATTATATATCAAAGGTTATAGACCTGAAGATTTAGAGTTTATGCATGCTCCTTCTAGAAAGCATGAGCTTGAATATTACTATGATATTTATAAGAATATTGAAAGCAATAATCTTACTAATTTTGTAGAATATGAAGGGTGGGGGAACGATGTAAACCAATGGTACAGTAATAAACATTTTATATTATCCCCTTCAGATAATGAATCTTTTCATTATGCATTAGCTGATGGTATTGTTGCCGGATGTTATCCAATACTTTGGAACTGGCCTAGCCATGATGAAAGTTATCCTTTTATTAAAAATTTTGTTTCTTCAGTAGATGAGGCAAAACAATTAATTGAAAAAGTGATTAAGAAAAAACCTGAAACTATAGTCAGAGAGATAAAGAGATTTCGAACATCTTTATTAAATTTAAATTCTCAAAAAGTTGTTTTTGAGCAGCTGAATAGTGAGATTATATTGTGATTAATAAGCTATAAATCTCTTCAGTGCAGTTTTTTTAGATTTTAGTTTAATAGGTTTTATCTTTTAATATAGGAAGAAAAGTTTTTTAACTTTACTTCCTATATGTATTGATTAATAAAATATTCTTCTAAAAGAATCAGTAAATGATTGCCTTAACAGGTATTTTTTCTGGTGTGTTACTTGTAATGAGATTAGTTATGTCTTATTCGGTTGATAATTTTATATTTAAGTTGCTAATGTAGTTGTAATAAATTGGTTTTAAATTTTTAGAATCGTTATTTAATAACTATATACTCAATTCATTCGTTGGAGTTTTTCATGAAAAGAAATATCAGATTGAAAGAGCAGCAAGCTCTGTCAACTGTAATTCATACGCCTAGGAATACTTATTGGGAGATTAGACCAACTTTAGATAAAAAATTGCAATTTAGATGTAATACAGATCAAGATGGATTTATAACTACAGGAAACTATGTTTCTTCTTCTAAAAGAATTTTTATTATGGGGGATTCATTTGTTGAATCTATGTATTCAACTGAATACTTAAGAATTAGCTCATGCTTAGAGAGGGAGCTATTTAATCATGGTCTGGATTTTCAAGTTTTTAATACTGGTGTATCTGGAACTACATCACTAAATATTCTAAACTCACTTTTAAATAAAGTGGTTTTATATAAGCCATCGCTAATTGTTGTGTTTATTCCTACTAATGATGTATATGCGAATAATTATAAGGATGGAATGTGGAATAAGACAAAATTATTTGGTAATATAGCGCCCCCATTAATTGATTCTGATTTTGATAATATATTAACAGCAGAAAAAATTGAAGATACCGTAAAAATTTATGAAATAATGAATAATGTTTGTAAAGTTTTTAATATAAAGTTGTTGGTATCGGCATCACCATTTATTGATGTTATCGATGATAATTTCTATAAAATCTCTAAAGCAGCTCATCAAGATGCTTGTGTTAAAAGAAAAACACTGTATAAATCTATTTTTGAATTTTGTAAGCAAAATAACGTATCTTATTTTGAAACCAAAGATATTGTGGATAGAAAATTTTTCTATGATGATGTGCATTTAAATGATTGTGGTGGAAGAGTATTTTCTGATTTAATTTTTAATAATATAGTGAAATTTTTACCAAAAGAAACTAAGTCACTATCTGAAGAATTTATAATAGATGATATTAATGTGCTAACAGATGATACTATCTGGATGGCTATTGGGTCAACTCAATATGAAATCGCTCATATAGTGCTTTACTACCAAACTGATTGTAATGAAGATGCAATAAAAAATAATGCCTTATTTTGTTTGAAATTCAATACTGATGATAGTACCCATGATTTAGAGGGTCTTAGATATTCTAATTCTGTTGGGTATTTTAATTATTTGAATACTGATAAAAATCTAAAAGTTGGGTGCTCCTTAAAATTTAAAACACCACAATATACAAAATCTTTCAAAATAGGTTTCCGTAGTTGGCATAAGACTGAAACTGTTAAATTGAAAAATATTAAAGTAGTAGTTTTTTATAAATAATCTTTAATTTGTGGAGTCTGGCTATGAAAAATATTGCTACAAAACTCTTAATTAAATTTATTTTTTTAATTGGGTTAAGTAATTTCTCTTTTGCTGATTCAATTGTTGATTCAAACCTGTGTTCATCAAAAATTGGACGAGGTGGAAACTTAATTTCAGAGCAAAATGGTTTTTTATATGGAAAGTGTCAAGGTAAAGTTTCTGCACCATCATCCTCTAATAAAATATTGACTTTCCAAACTGCTGCACAAACAAAGGAATCTGTAGTAAGTAGTAAAAAATCTGTTGATAGATCTGAGTTAGCATTTGTAAACAAGCCAATTTTAGTTGGCCAAACATACAATATTAATTATGATATAAAAATAGACCGAAGTTCTGATATTACGAATACATGGTTTTATGTTATGCAATTATGGCAAAATGAAAAATTGCCACCTGTTTTTTCAGGACGTATATCTAGAGGTACTTCAAAAAATCTTGCATTTGTAGTAAGGAATCCAGATGTTCATGTTACAGGGGCTGTAATAAAAAGATTAGATTTACCTCAAGATGATTGGACAAATTTTTCTATTAAAATCCTAATTGACTCTGATTATATTGGTCATATTAATATTTTGAAAAATGGTGAACAATTTGTAAATTGGGAAGGAAAGCTAGGGTACCCATCTATACAACCAAGCAATCAGTTCAGATTGAAGTTTGGAATGTATAAAGAACATGAACAAAATAAAGACTTTAAGGTCTATTTTAGGAATATTAAACTTAATTAATTTTCAATCCCATTTCATCAGATATTATTTTTATCCAATTTTCGTAACTGTATTTTTTCTCAATTAAATCATACGCATGTTTTCTCATTTCATTATATTCTGAAGTATTGCCATTTCGAATATTCTCTAAATGGAATTCCAATTGATCCTTATTTTCTATTTGTAAACAACAATCTGGAAATAAATTATCAATAGCTTCTGATTTATTAGAGAAAACAATACATCCTGATGCTATGCTTTCTAATATTCTCCTAGAAAACATAGTTGGAGAGTTAGTTATTGAATTAACATTTATGGAGTAGAGATAATTTCTCATAACTTTACCTGTTTCTTTATATTCTACTGCATCAAATATTCTAACATTATCATAACTAGGAAACTGGTAGTTTTTATTTTTTAATTTTGAATTTCTATCATATATATCTAGTCCATATTTTGAAAATATAGGGAAATAGCTGTCTTGCCAAGCTTTTCTATTGGGATGATTATTTGTTAAATAACTACCCATAAATATACCATTTCTTGATCTGTTATTTATGTCAGTTATTTTGAAATTATGAATCCTAGGTTGATAAGCAAAAGGTAAATAAAAAGAACCTTTTGCAGCAGAATATTTTTCGATACAGTTGGAGTCTGTAGTAGCTACATATTCGAAAAGATTTGCACACTCTTGGAATTTTTCAAAGTGAATAGGGTCTTCCTTATTCCAAAAGATAACAGGAATTTTTTTTTCATTTGCCCATTCAAGCATTTTAACTATTATTTTTAGATCTGCTTTTTTATCTGGAAAATTAACAAGCTTATGTTTCCATATATTTCTATAACCAAACCATGCTGATTCGACTAGTATAAGATCGGGATTAAAAAATTTATTCAATATTATATTTCTTAGCATTGGGAATAAAATAATATTATTCTCCATTTTCAGACCAGTGTATGTTAATGAGTCTAAAAGGCAGAGTATTTTAAGTTTTTTCATGATTTAATCTTGGATTCAATGTGAAAAAATATGCTTGTCTTATTAATTTAAATAGTTAAAGAAAAAATGGATTTCTAGCTTAAATTAATTGTTATTTATTATAGCTAATTTATTTAGCTGTTAAAAGTTTATTTTGTTTTGTAATTTATAATAAAATCAGATAAATACACTTCTTTTACATTTTAGTGAAATGTTTTACATGCATTTTTAACAAGGTATATTGAATCAACGATCATGAATTAAAGAATTGGTTTAACTGAAATGAAAAAATCAATAAATCAAGGCTTAAGTAATTGTTTTTATTCTTATTTTTGTAAAAAATTACAAAAAATTTATAAATTAATATTATTTTAATACAAAATATTTACAATATGCAAAATTTTTTATGTTTAGGGCTGTATGTGGTTGTAGGTTTGACACCTCATCAGCATTTCAATTGAACATTTTTACCATAAGTATCTCATGAATCTAAAAAAACTAATTTTGCTCCTTTCTTTATTTCTCGTTGGATGCGGAGGGGGGAGTGAAACAACTGTAAATAAGCCTGAAGTACCCAAGGTAGTTGAACCTTCTAAACCAATAGATCCTGTTCCATGTAAGAAAGCTTTAGATCTTTCAAATCTGACTGATAATGGCGCAAAAATTATGCACTCCTTAGATGAGTGTGGTCAATATTTTCCAATACCTAGTGGTTTATTACCTAGCAAAGTTGGTAATGATATTTCAATTAATGATCTAGAAAAAAATACTCTCAACCAGAGAGATAAAATTCGTCTTGATACGCCATACTTTGTAAACGATCATGTTGTTCATCCAATTATTTTAGACTTTCAGAGCAAACTTGTAGAAAAGAATAGGTATTGGCTAGGTATTACGCCTTATCATAATACACAGGATGCGTATGAAAATCCGACAGTCTATGAGAGTAATAATTTAGAAAAGTTCAATCTTATTGCAAGGTTTAAACAACCCTTGTCTGATGCGCCAAAAAAAATAAACACTGATGATAAAACATATAACTCGGATATTGATTTTGGTTATGATCCATTCAAGGGTGAGTTAATTATGATGTGGAGAACTGTCACCTCTCTACATGGTAATGCTAGTAATAGACTATTTGACTTACGCTATGTTACATCCAGAGATGGGCTTAAGTGGTCTGAGGAAAAGGTACTATTTTCAAATAGCTATAAGGACCCAATTTTATCCCCTTCAATTTTATATAATACTGAAAACAATTTATGGTATTTATACTATGTTGGGTATCGAAAGAATAAAACAACGCTTGCATACAGAACTGCATCGAATTTAGGTGGTATGTGGAGTGATGTGCATTTCATTGATAGTCCAAAAAATATTGAACCATGGCACTTGGAAGCCCGATTTGTTGGACAACAAACTGTTCTATTAATTAACGATAATTTCTTCAGTAGAAACTTATATTTTGCTTTAAGTCAAGATGGTGAAAATTTCAAAGTTTCTGAGAAGCCATTGTTAATAGGTAAATGTTTGGCTCCTTATAAAGCCAGTTTTAGTCCAGTGTATAATGCAAATGGTAGTGTTTCATTTAATGTATATTGGACCTCGAGTGCTTATAAAGAAAATGGATCACAGATATGGCAGTTATTTTATGACAAGATAGAAATTAAATAATATAAGTGGCCATAGGAATATTATTTTCTCAATTTATGCCCTTGGATCTCAGCCCAAAGTGCTGAGTATTCAGGGCGGTTGAGAGAGTACTGTGTTAACAACTGACAGAATGCTTTCAATAGATAGGGGGGGGCTGTATCAATTAGCGTTCCATCTTCAATTTGTTGTTTAAGTTTCAGTTCAAAGCGCTGCTGATTCGCTTGCCGTTGTTGGTGGTAAAGGCTTTTTTTATCTTTTTCATGATAAATATGCAGGAAATATTCTTTTTGAAAGAGTTGCTCTAGCTGGCTCTCCGCCAAAATGGCTCGGAAACCTGTGGCCATCATGGGTGCTAGATAGGTTTCATCAAGCAACAAAGCAGGTTGATATGTAATTAAGCCTTTATGCTGAAATAAGCGTAGCATGAAGTCAAAATCTTCATAACCATGTCCAATAAATTGCTCATCAAAACCTTCGATTGTTTGTACAGACTTTAAGTCAGTAATGATGATGGATGATGGAAAGGCCAAGTGTAAAATCAGGTCTCGCCTAAAGTCATAATATGCGTGTCTAAATGCTGCTAATGTCAGGCGCTTGACCTGCTTGCTGCCTTTTTTACTCAAATACAGACATGGATACATGCATAACTGTGCAGGATGCTGTTGTACCTGAGCAAATGCATTGTGGATTTGCTCAAGATTGATATGAATATCGATATCAAGAAACATGACATAGTGTGTTTGTACTTGTGCCAATGCAATATTTCTTAGACGAGAAAGATGTCCACTGGCACTTGGATCAATCACCAACGTGATTTGTGGGCAGCCTGCAATCAGCTTTTTGAGTTGTTGCACTTGGCGTTCGGGCTGTGCATTACAACCTAAAATAAAACGAATGGGCTGGTCTTGTACTGTCGAAACCAGACACTTGATTCTTTGCAAAATATCACTACTACGATAGCTTAAGTCGATCGGAATGACGATGGATAAATCAACCCAGTCATGATCAGGTGTTTTCTTTTTCGAGAAAAAAAATTTAAGCATATAAATAAGGGTGATCGATTTGGCAGCTGTTTAGGATGTCTTTTAACCACTGTTTCACGGTATAGTGGGTGAATACATGATCACAAGCATAACGTATTTTTTCATGTTGTTGCTGACTTAATCCAAAGCTGAGTTGAGTAAATAATTCATCTGCCTGTTCCTGTGTTTCAACCACTTCACACAGGTCTTGAAATAAATTCTGGAGTGCAAGGCTTGGATTGCTGATCACCAAACGACCACAGGCCATCCCTTCAACCACTCTTCTGGAGAGCATGGTGGGCGAGGTGGTGACTGAGTTAACATTAATAATTTGTTGAAATTTACGCATAATATGTCCCGTCTCACGATAGGGAACAGAGTGTAAATATTCTGCTTTCAGTGTTTCGGGGAACTTATAATTCTTGTCTTTTTTGTCATCGTGTCGATTGATAATGCATAAGCCATGTGGGGCTGCAGCTTGAAATAAGATATCCTGCCATTCACGACGTTCCGGGAACATATGGTGCATATAGCTGCCCATAAACAAGCTGGAGCGAGACACTGTTTGGCTGATCGGTGCAGGGTAGTGAATTTTGGGCTGAAACGGAAAATTTAAATAATTAATTTTTGAGTCTGGGCACAAGTTTTGATAATTCGGGATGGATGCACGATCAGTAGTAAAAATAAAATCAAATAAGCGTGCAGAATCAATAAATTGATCAAAATGATACGGGTCTTCCTTATTCCAGAAAATTGTTGGAATTTGATGTTTTTTGGCCCATTGAATCAGCGCTTTGACTTTATCATTATTGCGTCTTGGATGTTCTGGATAGTCTGCAATATGGTATTGCCATTTACGGTTCTGACCTAACCATGCAGATTCAACTAAAACAAAATCAATTTTTCCTGGGAAAAAATGATAAAACCAATGTTGGTATGAAATTAAGTTTACATTTGCTTCTAGCTCAAGCGCAGTAAAAGTAAAGTCATCCAAGACAGCCAAGATATTAATTGATTTTTCCATTAAAAAAACTTAATTTGAATTAGTGGTTTAGTTTCAAATTTCCCCTGCCATAGGTTAGAAAAATTTTCGAAAAGAATATGTGATATAATAGTAAATGAACTACACCAACATTGTAAATGTTCATATGTTAGATTACATTCCTTTTGGGATTAATAAGATATATTTTTTTAAAAACAATGATTTATATAACTCATTGACTCAAGAGATTAAAAAACGCACAAACACGGGAAATAATAAAATATTTTGGGGGTGGGGGCGTAAAAATAGTTTTAAAAAAGCCCAAATACTGGCTGCGGAGCAGCATGGTGTTGCCATGTGTGCGGAAGATGGCTTTATCCGCTCTTTAGGTCTGGGTAAAGCGGGTTATCAACCCCTTTCCGTCGTTTTAGACCAGTCTGGTATCTATTTTGATGCGACACAATCCTCGGATTTAGAAAAAATCATCTTGGGGTTGTCACTTTCAAAAGATCAGGTATTACAAGCACAAGCACTCATTCAGAAGATTCTGAATGCGGGTATCAGCAAATACAATTTACATTACCAATCACTTGAATCAAGCAAATTTCAGCAGCAAAAAAATATCCTTGTGATAGATCAAACCGTGGGTGATCAATCAATTCGTTGTGCCATGGCTTCGGCAGAAAGTTTTAATCACATGCTGCAACAAGCACAACATGACCATCCTGACGCACAGATCTGGGTAAAAATACATCCCGATGTGTTGGCAGGAAAAGCCAAGAGTCACTTTTCGCGTGAGCACCTCAAAGCACCCAATATCAAGCTACTGACAGAGAATTATAATCCGGTCGAATTGTGCCAACAAATGTCGGAAGTCTATGTGGTGAGTTCTCAATTGGGCTTTGAGGCCTTACTCTGTGGCAAGACCGTGCATTGTTTTGGTGTACCGTGGTATGCAGGTTGGGGATTAACACAAGATCGTGTACCGCTGTCTGAAGCGATTCAAAGTCGTAGACAGGTCTCGCGGAGCATTGAACAACTCTTTGTCGCCGCCTATGTACGCTATGCCAAATATGTTTCGCCTGTTTCACAACAGATCTGCGAGTTGCAGGAAATTGTAGATACTCTAATTCCTAATATTGAATTTCAAAAGCAAATCCCTGCTACAACTGTAGTGGCTTATGGTTTTAGTCGATGGAAGAAGAGCTTTATCAAAGATTTTCTCGCCTTTCCTCAGGTTGAGCTACGCTTTAAACACTGGCGTAAACCAGCTAAAGATCAAGCCATTGTGGCGTGGGGTAAAAAGGCGACATTACTCAAGCAACAGGGCTACCAGCAGGTATGGACGGTTGAAGATGGTTTCCTTCGCTCTTTGGGACTCGGTGCTAAACTTATTAGGCCTTTTTCATTGGTCTTTGATGATGTCGGAATCTACTACGATGCCACGCGTCCATCACGCTTGGAACAGCTACTCAATCAGGTAAAACTTAGCCCAGAACAACAGCAGCGTATTCAGTTATTGGTGCAGCAGATCATTCAAAATAAACTGACCAAATATAACGTCGGTCAGCAGTTATCAGATGGTATTCAATCACTTCATAATATTGAGAAAAAAATAATTTTAGTGGTGGGGCAGGTAGAAGATGATTTGTCGATCCAGCTGGGTGGAATTGACATTAAGACCAATCTGGCTTTGATCGAAGAAGTGCGAAAAAACCACCCCGATGCCTATATTATTTATAAACCGCATCCTGACGTAGAAGAAGGCCTTAGAAAGGGTAAAATTGCATGGGATGAGATGAAACATCTGGTCGATCAGGTTGAAAAAAACGTATCAATTATCACACTATTCGAATATATTGATGAGCTGCACACAATCACCTCTTTATCTGGATTTGAAGCACTGTTAAGAAACATTAAAGTATACTGTTATGGTATGCCGTTTTATGCAGGTTGGGGAGTTACAGTTGATCGACACACATGTGAACGGAGACAACGTAAGCTCTCGGTGGATGAGTTAGCGTTTAGTGTTTTGGTAGAATATCCTGTTTATAATTTACCTCAGACGCGTATATTACAGATTCCGTTGGTCACACCAGAACACGTGATGCAACAGATATGCAAATTACAGCAAACGGCCGAGAAATCTCCATCAAGTGTTTGGTCATGGATGTTTACACGCTTGCGTGGATTGAAAATAAAGTTTTAGGATTAGAGATTGTCTATATATCTAGATGAGCTATTGTCAGCCAAAAAAGTTGTGTTATTACAAGGACCAATAGGCTCATTCTTCACAGATTTGTCAGACTGGCTTACAACCAAACAAATTGAGTGTTTTAAAGTCAATTTTAATGCGGGAGACTGGCGTTACTACCATTCTCGCCCGAATATTTGGCATTACCGAAAAAAATCCACCGATTTTGGCGCTTGGTTGTCTGAACACATTCAGCAAAATCAGATTGATGCCATTATTTGTTTCGGAGACTGCCGTTTCTACCACCAACAGGCACGTGCAGTTGCGCAAAAGTTGCAGATCCAGTTCTATGTGTTTGAGGAAGGCTATATTCGCCCAGATTACCTCACCTTTGAGGCGGATGGGGTTAATGACTTTTCGAATTTTAAACAACTTTTTTTAGCTGAAAATGATCAGGATGTTGTAGAGCTGCATCGTGAATCCAGTGATAACCACTATCATCTGATGCTGTGGAGCGGCTTCCAATATTATCTGTGTTGGGCTTTGCTGTTCTGGCTTTATCCTTTTTATCGACATCATCGGGGTTATAACCCTGTGCAAGAGTTTGGCTACTGGTTTATGGCGATGTTGCGTCGCTTTAAAAACTCCTTGGTTGAGCCGAAGCGCTTTGATGCCTTTATTCAGCAACACAGTAAGAATTATTTTATCTATACCCTACAAGTGCATAATGATTCACAGGTACGGGTGCATAGTGATTACACCGATATTCGCGATTGTATTGTCGAGATTCTTCATTCTTTTGCGCAGCATGCCAATCCCGCGCATCATTTAGTACTCAAGCATCATCCGATGGACCGTGGTTATCGCCAATATGCTCAGTTGATTCAAGACGTTTCAGCAAAACTGGGTGTAGAGGATCGTGTTCATTATTTCTGTGATATCCATTTGCCGACGTTATTGAAACATAGCCTCGGTTTGGTCACGATTAACAGTACGACAGGGATTCAGGCACTGTATCACCACATTCCTGTGAAAACTTTAGGGCGTTCTCTCTATGATCTGCCAGGGCTGACGGTACAAGGTGATCTTGATGCGTTCTGGTGTAATCCGACTCCACCTGATGAAGCCTATTTTCATCTATTCAGAGAAAAACTAATTGAAATTACCCAGTTAAATGGCGCCTATTATGGTAAAAATTTCTGGATGAAATAATAGAAAGCCCTTTCATCAAAGGGCTTTTTTATGGCTTTGAATACCCTACTACACGCCCACATCTAAATATAAAGACTCTTTCACTTCTTCCATCACCACATAACTATGTGAGGATGCAGAGGCAGGCAGTTTTTTCAGTAAATCACCTAACAGGCGGCGATAGGCACTCATTTCCTTTAAGCGTGCTTTGACCAGATAATCAAATTCACCTGAAATCAGATGGCATTCCAGTACTTCTGGAATATCGACCAAATCCCGTGCCACTTGATCAAATACATCACCCGATTTGGCCGAGAGCTTGATCTCCAAAAACACCAACAAGTTGCGATCGACATATTCAGGATTGAGTCGGGCGTAATAGCCCATGATGATGCCTTCGCGTTCCAAACGCTTCACTCGTTCAGAGCAGGGGGTGGTAGACAGGTTGACCCGTGAGGCCAGCTCGCTGATGGCAATCCGGCCTTCACGTTGCAAAATGTCTAAAATCAAGCGATCAATACGGTCTAATTTACGCATCATTTATTCCCTTTTATTTTCATTTTTTCGTGACGAAAGTATGAAATTACCTAGATTATAGCCATAAAATCAGTCAAAAAAACTATTGATCCAAAAATATACTAGTTAAATAACCTAGTGTGTGCTTAAGGGATCTATTATGCGCGTAATCGTTTTAGGAAGTGGCGTCATTGGTGTGGCAAGTGCTTATTATCTTGCACAACAAGGTGCGCAAGTGACGGTACTTGACCGTCAATCAGGACCTGCCAAAGAAACCAGTTTTGGTAATGCAGGTCAAATCTCCCCAGGATACTCAACCCCATGGGCAGCACCGGGTATTCCTTTTAAAGCAGTCAAGTGGATGTTTCAGCATCACGCGCCATTAGCCATCAATATTGATGGCAGTATGTGGCAGTTGCAGTGGATGGCACAGATGCTGAAAAACTGTAATCCACAAAGCTATGCGGTGAACAAAGAACGCATGATGCGTGTGGCAGAATACAGCCGTGACTGCTTACGTGATTTAAGAGCACAAACCCGCATCAACTACGAAAACCGTTCGAAGGGCACCTTACAGGTGTTCCGTAGCGACGCGCAACTTGAAGCGGTACAACGTGATATTCAAGTATTGCAAGAGTGTGGTGTCGACTTCGCTTTACTGAATGCCCAAGAACTGGCGACTGTAGAGCCGGCTTTAGCCCATACCGATAAATTGGTTGGTGGCCTACATTTACCGAATGATGAAACGGGCGATTGCTATTTATTTACCAATGCCTTAGCAAAACTGGCGCAAGATTTGGGTGTTGAATTCAAATTCGACCAAAATGTCGAAAACCTGATTGTTGAAGGTGATGAAATCAAAGGCGTCAAGGTCAATGGTGAGGTTCTCACTGCGGATCGTTATGTCTTGGCCTTTGGTAGTTATTCACGTGATTTCTTAAAGCCACTGGAACTGAATTTACCTGTTTATCCCGTGAAAGGTTATTCACTGACCATTCCGATTGTAGAGCCAAAATTTGCACCGCAATCAACGGTACTGGATGAAACCTATAAAGTTGCGATTACCCGTTTTGATCAACGCATCCGTGTTGGTGGTATGGCGGAATTGAGCGGCTTCAATCTAGGATTGAATCAAGATCGCCGTGCCACATTGGAAATGGTGACTCAGGACTTGTTCCCGGGTGGAGATCTCGCTCAAGCCTCCTTCTGGACCGGCCTACGTCCAATGACTCCAGACAGTACCCCAATTATTGGTGCAACCCAGTACAAGAATCTGTTCCTGAATACAGGGCACGGCACTTTAGGTTGGACCATGGCCTGTGGTTCAGGCAAGTTGATCAGTGATCTGGTCATGAACCATCGCCCTGACATCAGTACCGATGGTTTGTCGATTCAACGTTATTCACACGCCGCTTAATTGCACAGACAGGGAAGTTACAATATGCCTCGTCCAATTACTGCGGTGATCCATGCCCAAGCCTTACGCCAAAACCTTGCGGTGGTGAGGCAATCGGTTCCGAACAGCAAAGTGTTTGCGGTGGTCAAAGCCAATGCTTATGGGCATGGGATTGAACGTGTTTATGCATCTTTTAAAAACGCCGATGGTTTTGCCTTGCTCGATTTGGACGAGGCAAAACGTCTGCGGGCATTGGGCTGGACCGGCCCGATTTTATTGCTGGAAGGAATTTTCTCTGCCCAAGACCTGTTCGATTGTGTGCAGTATCAATTGAGTTTTACCGTACACAATATGCAACAGGTGGCTTGGATACAGCAGCATGCCTATCCCGCTCGATTCGATATTTTCCTCAAGATGAACAGTGGTATGAACCGTTTAGGGTTTAAACCACAACAATATCGTGACATTTGGCAGCAGTTGAGTCAGTCAGACAAGATTGCCAGCATCACCCATATGATGCATTTCTCCGATGCCGATGGTGACCGTTTTGGTCAAACAGGCATTGACTATCAATTACAGCAATTCGACGCCGCGATTGAAGGTTTACCGGGAGAAAGATCGGTCAGTAACAGTGCTGCAATCTTAAGATATCAAACTCAATTACAGTCGGACTATGTCCGTGGCGGCATCATGCTGTACGGCAGTTCGCCCGATTATCCCAAACATACTATTCAGGACTGGGGCCTTGCGCCGAGTATGAGCTTGCGCAGCGAGATTATTGCCGTACAAGAACTCAGTGCCAATGAAAGTGTCGGTTATGGTTCCAGCTATGTGGCTGAGCAACCGATCCGAATTGGCATCGTGGCCTGTGGCTATGCCGATGGTTATCAACGCATTTCAGCAACAGGAACCCCTGTTTTGGTCAATGGGATTCGGACCCAAATCATTGGACGGGTCAGCATGGATATGCTGGCGGTGGACCTCAGCCCGATCAGCGATGCCGATGTTGGCAGTGAAGTGGTGCTTTGGGGCCAGTCCAGTTCAGGCACAATTTTAGCCATTGATGAAGTGGCAGCAGGTTCAGGCACCATCGGTTATGAACTGATGTGTGGCGTGACTGCACGTGTTTCATTTATTACTCAGGAATAAGGATTTCTTATGTCTAACTCAGATATTCAAAAGCTCAATACCAATGAAGTCATGAGCGCAGTGACGGTCTTCAATCAAGTGGTGTATTTATCAGGACAAGTGCCTAAAAATGCGGACTTAGATATTGAAGGGCAAACCCGTGAAGTGTTGGCCACCATTGAACAACTTTTGGCTTCAGCAGGAACTGATAAATCACGTTTATTGTCTGCACAATTATTTGTTAAAGACCTATCCGATTTCCCTGTGGTTAACACCATCTGGATTGACTGGTTAAAAGGTCATGTTGCACCTTCGCGTGCCACCATTCAGGCAGACTTGGTCAATCCGAAGTGGTTGATCGAAATTGCAGTCGTTGCAGCACAAAAATAAAGCGATCCGCTTTATTTTTGTTTAAAAAATATAAAAAAAGAAGAAAAGTAACGTATTTGCAGTAGATAAAACGTAGTCAGATACGTATTTTCTTGCAATCGAAATGAGTCAGCCGTCTTTAAAAGACAGCTAGGGTATGGCGTATAAATCAAGTGCTGACTCATTTAGGAAAAAAGTAAAAGGAACTTTATATGACGGTTACATCTCATCAGTCAGAAGGCGAACAGTCGCCCCAAGACTTACAACGTAAACTCTCCAATCGCCATTTGCAGTTGATCGCCATCGGCGGTGCAATTGGTACAGGGCTCTTTATGGGCTCAGGCAAAACCATCTCTTTGGCAGGCCCATCAATTCTGTTTATTTACATGATCATTGGTGGCATGTTCTTCTTCTTAATGCGGGCGCTCGGTGAATTGTTGCTTGCCAACTTGCATTACAAATCCTTTGTCGATATGGCGCATGATCTGATTGGACCATGGGCTGGTTATTACATGGGTTGGACCTATTGGTTAGGTTGGGTGCTGGTTGGTATTGCCGATCTGGCCGCCGTGATCAATTATCTCACCTTCTGGCTGCCAGAAGGCACCATGTTTACCCCAATTGGACAGGCTGCTATTAGTGCAGGCTGTGTGCTGTTTGTACTGTTCTTGAATTTGCTCACCGTGCGTCTGTTTGGTGAAATTGAGTTCTGGTTTGCGCTGATCAAGATTTTAGCGATTATTGGCTTGATTGGTGTCGGTGGCTATATGATCTTTAGCCATTTTCAGGCACCGCATGGCACTGTCGCTTCGCTCAGTAATGTCTGGTCGCATGGTGGTATGTTTCCAAAAGGTCTGGATGGTTTCTTGGCCGGTTTCCAGATCGCGGTATTTGCCTTTGTCGGGGTAGAACTGATTGGAACCACAGCTGCTGAAACCAAAGACCCACATAAGAATTTGCCTAAGGCCATTAATGCGATTCCGATTCGGATTATCTTATTCTATGTGTTGGCTTTATTGGTGGTGATGTCCGTGACACCGTGGAATATTATCCGTGCGGATAAGAGCCCATTTGTCGAATTGTTCCTGAATGCAGGGATTGTCACCTCAGCCATCATCATGAATCTGGTGGTCCTGTCTTCAGTGATGTCTTCGATGAACAGTGGGGTATTCTCCACCAGTCGGATGCTGTTTGGTTTATCTAAAGATGGTCAGGCGCCGAATGCCTTTGGTCGTTTATCGAAAAGTGCCGTGCCAGCCAATGGTTTGATTTTCTCTTGCGTCTTCATCATGGGCGGTGCGGTACTACAATACTTTGTACCGAATACGCTTGAGGCCTTTACGCTGGCGAGTTCACTGTGTGTGATTCTATTCATTAGTGTCTGGAGTCTGATCATGGTGTGCTATCTGCGCTACCGTAAATTACGTCCAGAATTGCATGCGCAATCCAAGTTTAAAATGCCGGGTGGCGTATTCATGTCTTATATCGTGATTGCCTTCTTGTTATTTGCGTTGGTGATTTTGGCACTTGAACCAGATACCTTAAAAGCCCTGTATGTTAGCCCGTTGTGGGTGGTCATTTTGGCTGTAACCTATCAGTTGATGTATAAACCACGCATGAAAAAACTGGGTCGTGAATTGGCACAATAGTTCATGTCTATTCAGTAAAAAACCGATCTAGATTGATCGGTTTTTTATGGTCTAGCCATTGTGTTTAATCCACCAATAAGTGCTGATATTGATCAGCCTGTTTGCGTAGATAATCCCAGACCAGTTTAATACGGGGTTCATGCTGTAGATCGACAAAGGTCAGCATCCAAAAGGTATGGGTATAGCGCACCTGTTGCTCCAATACGGCTTCAAGCTCGGGCTTATCATCGGCCAAAAACTTGGGCAAAATCGCCAATCCTGCACCCGCACTCACTGCAATCTGCTGCGCTAAAATACTACTACTGCGGAAATTAGCGCTGAGTTTTAAAGGTAATCGTTCCAGACAGTACAGCTCGGGGCTATAGACCAAATCATCAATATAATTGACGAAGCGATGTGGGGTTAAATCCTGTAAATGCCGAATCGGGGGATGCTGAGACAGATAGCTTTTGCTGCTATAAATTTTTAAACAATAATCTGAGAGTCGCGTAATGATATAGGGGCCAGAGGTGGGTCGTTCAATTGAAACCACAATATCGGCTTCACGATGCGACAACTTGATCATTTTCGGCACTGGAATCAGGTCAATAGTGAGCGAGGGATACTGTATGGAAAACTCCGCTAACAAGCGCGCCAGAAAGGCAGTACCAAAACCTTCAGGTGTGCCAATTCGCACACGGCCTTGCAAAGGTTGATCAGGCTTTTCAATTTGTAGAAAGGCATATTCCATTTGCTCAACCCGTGGCACCAATGCCATTCCTTCCAGCGTCAGCTCATAACCAGAGGCCTCACGTTTAAATAAGGTCACCCCTAAAGCTTGCTCCAATGCCTGAATCCGCCGTGCCACGGTACTGTGTTCCACGCCGATGATCCGTGCCGCATTGGTCAAGGTTTTAGTCCGTGCCAACACTAAAAAAAACTGTAGATGATCCCAATCCACTTTCATTGTTATTGTCGTCCATGTGCATATTTGCACAACGATCGTGCATTAATTTGCGTTGGTGGTCAAAGCTTTCTTTGCTAGTCTCGAATAAAACCTGAATAAAGAAAATACGACGATCGATATTTTCTGAACACTGATCACAATAAAAATACGGCCTATGGAGAGGTTATGAACACAATCCAAACTATTCAATTGGAAACAGCCAAGTTACTCATTAATGGCCGTTTTATCGAATCTGAAACCCAACAATGGCAAGACATTATTAATCCTGCAACGCAGGAGGTGATTGGTCGTGTGCCATTTGCTACGGTGCAGGAAGTCGATGCGGCAATTCAGTCTGCACAAGCAGCATTTGCGTCTTGGCGCCAAACGCCGATTCAGGCGCGTATGCGTATCATGCTGAAACTTCAAGATCTGATTCGTGCCAACATGAAGGAGATTGCCCAGGTACTGACTGCGGAACAAGGCAAGACTTTGGCCGATGCCGAAGGCGACATTCAACGCGGTCTGGAAGTGGTTGAGCATGCCTGTTCAGTTGGCACCTTGCAAATGGGGGAATATGTTGAAGGTGTCGCGCGTGGTGTGGATACCTATACCTTACAGCAGCCTTTGGGTGTCTGTGCAGGCATTACCCCATTTAATTTCCCCGCCATGATCCCGCTCTGGATGTTCCCAATGGCGATCGTCTGTGGCAATACCTTTGTATTGAAGCCTTCTGAGCAAGACCCACTCTCGACCATGATGCTGGTCGAATTGGCGATTCAGGCAGGCATTCCAGCAGGGGTGTTGAATGTGGTGCATGGCGGTAAAGAGGTGGTTGATCGTCTGTGTACGCATCCAGATATTAAAGCGATTTCCTTTGTCGGTTCGACCGCAGTGGGCACGCATGTGTATAACCTTGCAGGACAACATGGTAAACGTGTGCAGTCGATGATGGGTGCGAAAAACCATGTCGCGGTAATGCCTGATGCCAATAAAGAACAAACGCTGAATGCTTTAGTCGGTGCCGCATTTGGTGCGGCAGGGCAGCGTTGTATGGCGTTGTCAGTTGCGGTGATGGTCGGAGACAGTAAACATTGGATTGCAGAGTTAGTCGAAAAGGCCAAAACATTAACTGTTAATGCAGGGCATGAACCGAATACTGATATTGGCCCTGTGATTTCAAAACGTGCCAAAGCCCGGGTACTGGATTTGATCAATAGTGGTGTTGAACAAGGTGCAGAACTATTGCTTGATGGCCGCGATGTTCAGGTACACGGCTATGAGTCAGGCAACTTTGTCGGAGCCACAATTTTCAGTGGTGTAAGTACGGATATGCGTATTTATAAAGAAGAAATCTTCGGCCCTGTGCTGGCGATTATTTGTGTCGATACGCTTGAAGAGGCGATTGCGCTGATCAATGCCAATCCATTTGGTAATGGTGTGGGATTATTCACGCAAAGTGGTGCAATTGCGCGTACTTTCCAGAACCTGATTGATATCGGTCAAGTCGGCATCAATATTCCAATTCCTGTCCCTGTACCGTTCTTTAGCTTTACCGGTTCTCGTGGTTCAAAACTCGGTGATTTAGGCCCTTATGGCAAACAGGCTGTGCAGTTCTATACCCAAACCAAAACCATTACCAGTCGCTGGTTTGAAGACAGTCATGAAGTGGGCGGTGTCAACACCACTATCAGTTTACGTTAACAAGGGGATCAAGGATGAATATCGCCTTTATCGGTCTAGGCAATATGGGCGGCAGAATGGCCCACAACCTACTTAAAGCCGGACTTACCGTCTATGGTTATGACCTCAGCGAAGTGGCGATTCAGCACTTTGCCGAGGCGGGTGGTGTGGTGTGTGACAACCCTCAAGCAGCGGCCAAACAAGCCGATGTGCTGATCAGCATGTTACCTGCGGCCAAAGATGTCAAAGAAGTCTATCTTGGTGAAGAGGGGGTACTTGAAGTACTGAAAGCAGGCAGCTTATGTATTGATAGTAGTACCATTGACCCGCAAACCATCAAGGACATTGCCGCGATTGCGCAGAGTAAAAAAATCCATATTTGTGATGCACCTGTGTCGGGTGGCACCATCGGTGCACAGGCGGGGACCTTGACCTTTATGGTGGGTGCCAATGATCAGACTTTTGACGAAGTCAAACCCGTACTCAGCCACATGGGCAAAAACGTGGTGCATTGCGGTGAGGTGGGTGCAGGTCAAATTGCCAAAATCTGCAATAACCTGATTCTCGGAATTTCTATGGCTGCCGTGGCAGAGGGCATGGCACTCGGTGCCAAACTAGGCATTGATCCAAAAGCCTTGGCTGGGGTGATTAACACCTCAAGTGGTCGTTGCTGGAGTTCGGAAGTCTGTAATCCATGGCCACAGATTAATGAAAATGCCCCCGCTTCGCGTGGCTATCAAGATGGTTTTGCCACGCAGTTGATGTTGAAAGACTTGGGTCTTGCGGTAGAAGCGGCAGGGCAAGTCAAACAACCGATTGTGTTGGGTGGTATGGTACAGCAGCTGTATCAGCAAATGTGTATGCGTGGCAATGCGCATCTCGATTTTTCCAGCATTATTCAGCAATACCTACCGCCAGAGGCATAACAGCTCAAGCCAAAGGATGGCTATCAAAAAATTAAACCCTGTCATGAATAACAATCAAAGCAGACTGAGGGAACACAGATGTTGAATTATAAAGAGACGGTACAGGCTTTTGATCTGCAAAGTACAGCAACACAGATGCTGTCAGGTTCAGTCGATGCATTGAATGCCTGTTATGAATGTTGTGATCGCCACGCACAAAGCGACAAGATCGCATTGTATTGGCAAGGCAAAGATGGTCGAAAAGAACAATACACTTTTCGCCAGTTACAGCAATGGTCGAGTCAATTTGCCAATTTCTTAAAATCGCAGGGTGTAAAAGCAGGTGATCGTATTTCAGGATTACTGCCGAGAACACCGGAGTTGCTGGTGACGATTTTCGCCGCTTGGCGAATTGGTGCGGTATATCAACCTTTGTTTACTGCATTTGGCCCGAAGGCGATCGAGCATCGTCTGCAACTGGCACAAAGTAAGCTGGTGGTGACGGATACAGGTAACCGCAGCAAACTCGATGAAGTTGAGCGTTGCCCCGCAATTGTCACGGTTGCAGATCAGCAAGCGACGCCGTTAAATCCAGAAGACTTTAATTTCTGGAATGAAGTACAGCAGCAACCTGAGCACTGTGACTTGGTCATGCGAAGCCTTCAAGATCCATTTTTATTGATGTTTACGTCAGGAACCACAGGACCTGCAAAACCTTTAGAAGTGCCGTTAAAAGCCTTACTGGCCTTTGCGCGCTATATGCAAGATGCGGTTGGTCTAAGAGAAGAGGATTCATTCTGGAATATTGCCGATCCAGGATGGGCATATGGCCTGTACTTCGGTATTACTGGCCCCTTATTTTTAGGGCATGCCATCTTGTTCTATGACGGTGGTTTTAGCACGGACAGCCTGTGTCAGATTGTGAAGGATTATCAGATTACCAATCTGGCGGGTGCACCTACGGCTTACCGCATGATGATGGCGGCAGACCCTACTCAAATGGCCGAGTTAAAAGGTCAGTTCCGTGTAGTCAGCAGTGCAGGAGAGCCATTGAATCCAGAAGTGATTCGCTGGTTTAAACAGGTGTTGGATGCGCCGATTTATGATCATTATGGGCAAACTGAAGTGGGCATGGTGGTGTGTAATCACCATGGTTTAAGCCATGAGGTTCGTGCTGGTTCAGCGGGTTTTGCCAGTGCAGGCTATCGTGTTGCTGTCGTGAATGAACAAGGCGAAGAATTGCCTGCAGATACCCCCGGGATTTTAGCGGTCGATATCAGCCAATCACCGATGATGTGGTTTGGTGGCTATCATGAAACGCGTAAATCGCCTTTTATTGGTCAGTACTATTTGACTGGCGATACTGCCGAGTTGCATGCCGATGGCAGCATGAGTTTTGTTGGGCGCAGTGATGATGTGATCACCACCTCGGGCTATCGGATTGGACCGTTTGATGTGGAAAGTGCCTTGCTGGAACATGATGCGGTGGTTGAAGCAGCGGTCATTGGGGTACCTGACCCAGAACGTACCGAGGTGGTGAAAGCCTTTGTGATCTTATCGGCAGGCGTTCAACCCTTAGCACAACTGGCTGAGGAACTGAGTCAATTTGTGAAAAAACGCCTGTCTGCACATGCCTATCCACGTTTAGTCGAGTTCGTTACCGAACTGCCAAAAACCCCAAGTGGCAAAATTCAGCGCTTTTTATTACGTAATCAGGAAATTGCCAAACAGCAAGCGAAAGCAGGGTAAGGAACACAAGATGCAATTAACGGAAGAACAAAGCTTAATTCGAGATATGGCGAAAAGCTTCGCCCAAGAACAAATCAAGCCCAATGCCAGTGATTGGGACCGACACAGCACTTTTCCAAAAGCTGCACTGGCACAGATGGGACAGCTCGGCTTTATGGGCATGCTGATTCCTGAGCAATGGGGTGGTTCTGATACAGGTAATCTTGCTTATGTCTTGGCGCTTGAGGAAGTGGCCGCAGCCGATGGTGCCACTTCAACCATCATGAGTGTACATAACTCGGTGGGCTGTGTGCCGATTTTAAAATTTGGTAGCGATGAACAGAAACAACGCTTTTTAAAACCCTTGGCACAAGGTGAAATGATCGGTGCTTTTGCCTTGACTGAACCGCATACCGGTTCGGATGCGGCAGCGATTAAAACCCGCGCGGTGAAAGATGGCGATGACTATATTCTCAATGGCGCTAAGCAGTTTATTACCTCGGGCGACAACGCGGGGGTGATTATTGTATTTGCTGTGACTGATCCAAGTGCAGGTAAAAAGGGCATCAGTGCCTTCCTCGTGCCACGTGATGCAGCGGGGTATGAGGTGATTCGGGTCGAAGAAAAACTCGGTTTACATGCCTCCGATACCTGCCAAATTGCGCTGACTGATGTGCGTATTCATAAAAGTCTGATGTTGGGTGCGGAAGGTGAGGGGCTGAAAATCGCGCTTGCCAATCTGGAAGGTGGTCGTATTGGTATTGCGGCACAGGCGGTCGGGTTGGCACGTGCAGCATTGGAAGAAGCCACGCGCTATGCCAAAGAGCGGCTGACCTTTGGCAAACCAATTTTTGAGCATCAAGCACTGGCATTCCGACTTGCCAGTATGGCGACCGAGATTGAAGCAGCTCGACAACTAGTGCACTACGCTGCATGTCTTAAAGAAGCAGGGCAACCTTGTCTAAACGAAGCTTCCATGGCCAAGCTGTTCGCTTCAGAAATGACTGAACGTGTCTGCTCGGCTGCGTTACAGGTGTTTGGTGGCTATGGTTATCTGAAAGATTTTCCGATTGAACGCATCTATCGTGATGCTCGAATTTGTCAGATTTATGAAGGCACCAGTGATATTCAACGTTTAGTGATCGCCCGTAGCTTATAACCAGAGAACAAGGAATCGATGATGCAGTGGCAAACCATTTTATTAGAAAAACACAATGGCGTAGGCTTGATTACGCTGAATCGCCCGCACGCCTTGAATGCGCTGAATAGTGAATTGATTAGCGAAGTGAATCAAGCTTTAGATGAATTAGAAAAAGATCGTGAGATTGGCTGCATGGTGTTGGCAGGCTCAGAAAAGGCCTTTGCCGCAGGTGCTGACATTAAGGAAATGGCTGCACTAAACTTTCCTGACATTTATTTTGATGATTTTTTCCATCTTGCCGATCGTATCGCCCAACGCCGTAAACCTTTGATTGCTGCGGTTAGTGGCTATGCGCTTGGCGGCGGCTGTGAATTGGCACTGATGTGTGATTTTATCTATTGTGCAGACAATGCCAAGTTTGGTCTGCCTGAAGTGACTTTAGGTGTAATCCCTGGGATTGGCGGCACACAACGTTTAACCCACGCAATTGGTAAAGCCAAAGCCATGGAGATGTGCTTTACCGCACGGCAAATGGGCGCAGTCGAAGCTGAACAAAGCGGGCTGGTGGCACGTATGTTTAGTAAAGAACAATTACTTGAACAAACCCTGCAAGCCGCAGAGAACATTGCTGCGCGCTCTTTAACGGCCAACATGATGCTGAAAGAAAGCATTAATCGCGCCTTTGAAGTGAATCTCACAGAAGGCTTACGTTTTGAAAGACGGATGTTCCACTCCATTTTTGCCACATCGGATCAGAAAGAAGGCATGCAGGCCTTTGTGGAAAAACGTCAGGCCAAATTTAAAAATCGATAAGAGATCAACAACCATGAATATCGAACATCAGTTAATGATTGAGCAAAAGGGTGGTCTTGGCCTGATCAGCTTAGATCGGGTCAAACATTTAAATGCCTTGTCACTGGAGATGATTGAGGGCATCTGTAGCCAACTGGAACTGTGGCGTTATGATGCAGCAATTCAGGCGGTCCTGATTAAATCGAATAGCCCCAAAGCTTTCTGTGCCGGTGGGGATATCCGTTATCTATATGATAGCTATAAAAATGATACGGCTGATTATAAAGGCTATTTTAGTGCCGAATATAAAATGCTGAATCTGCTGCGTGACTATGCAAAGCCTGTGGTGGTGGTGCTTGATGGTTATGTGCTGGGCGGTGGTTTTGGCTTGGCACAAGCCTGTCATATTGTGGTGAGCAGTGAAAAATCTCGATTTGCCATGCCTGAAACAGCAATTGGCTTTTTCCCTGATGTGGGTGCGACCCATTTCCTGTCTCGACTGGATGATATCGGCGTTTATCTGGCCATTACGGGCGAGCAGATCAGTAGCAGTGACGCGCTTTATTTAGACTTGATCGACTATCACGTACCCAGTGACAAGTTGGATGCTTTGCAAGAGGCATTGATCAATGAGCCGAATTTAAGCAAACAGAATATTGAGCATATTGTTGCGTGCTTTATTACCCGACCTGCTGAAAGTGAACTTAAACAGTTGGCAGATGGTATTCGCAGACATTTCGGTTTTCAGCATTTGGACGAAATTGAGCAAAGCCTTGCGAATGAGAAAGATGAGCAATTGCAGCCTTGGGCAGAAAAAATGCTCAGCATCTTGCAGCAACGCTCATTCATTGCCAAACAAACCAGTTTGAAACTACAACATTTAGGCCGTGGTCTTTCCTTGCCACAATGCATGCAACTGGAGCGAGACCTACAAGATATCTGGTTTGAACACGGTGATTTTATTGAAGGGGTACGTGCCCTGATTGTCGATAAGGATAAACAGCCACAATGGCAACAACGTAACCCCGAGCTGGAACAGATTCTGGAAAAACTCAGCTAAATCCAATCATGCATATTGACTCATCGAAGGAGTAGTAAAACGTCTGACATGCTGATGATCAGGATTGATGATCAGCAAAAAACCTAAAACAAGAAGATCCAAGAAAGGAACATGATGATGCAAACAATACATGGAAACGGTTCATCTGCTAAAAAGTCCTCTCATCGCTTGGCGGGTATCTCAAGTATGGTAGGCACCACCATAGAGTGGTATGACTTTTTTATCTACGGTGCGGCAGCAGCTTTAATTTTTAATAAATTGTTTTTCCCTAACCTTGATCCGTTGACGGGTGTGCTTGCCGCATTCGCCACCTATGCGGTGGGATTCATTGGGCGGCCGTTGGGTGGTCTGGTATTTGGGCATTTTGGTGACAAGATCGGGCGTAAATCGATGTTATTGCTCACCTTGATGTTGATGGGGATTCCAACAGTACTGATTGGTCTGTTACCCACTTATGAGTCGATTGGCTACTGGGCTGCCATCTGCTTGGTGATCCTGAGATTTATCCAAGGTATGGCTATGGGCGGCGAGTGGGGCGGTGCCGTGTTAATGGCGGTTGAACATGCGCCAGAAGGTAAAAAGGGCTTTTGGGGCAGTTTGCCTCAAGCCAGTACTGGCGGTGGCTTAATGCTTGCCTCAATTGCACTAGGATTGGTGTCTTTATTGCCTGAGCAGGCTCTGTTTAGTTGGGGTTGGCGGATTCCGTTTCTTGCCAGCATCGTGTTACTGGCAGTCGGTTGGTACATTCGAGTCAAAGTGCCAGAGTCGCCCGATTTTGAAAAAGTGAAGCAGCAGGCGGAACAAGTTAAAGTCCCTGCTTTACAGGTCTTTAAAAAGCATCCGAAGCAACTGATCACCATTATTGTGGCGCGTGCAGCCGAGAATGCGTGGTTTTATATTGCTTCAACCTTTACTTTGGCCTACACCACCACACAGTTGGGGATTGCCAGACAAGAGATCCTATTTGCTACCATTTGTGGGGCCATTGTGATTATGTTTATGACCCCATTATGTGGACATTTGTCCGATAAAGTGGGGCAGCGCAACATGTTTATGTTCGGCCTATGTGTACTGGCGCTGTATAGCTACCCATTCTTTAGCATGCTCAATACCAAAGACCCTGTGTTGGTCTGGACTGCAATTGTATTTGCGATTGGCGTAGTATTCCCAATTATGTATGCACCGCAAGCACAACTGTTTGCGCGGCAGTTCCCCGCAGAAATCCGTTATAGCGGCATTTCGATTTCGGTACAGTTGGCGGGGGTATTGGGTGGTGGACTAGCGCCGTTGATTGCAACGAAGCTACTCAGTGTTGGTGGCGGCAGTCCTCATCTGATTATGATGTATATTGGCAGTATGGCGGTGATTGCGATTATCTCGACCACTTTTATGCCACGGGATGGACTGCTGGCTGGGATGCAAACCGAGCGCAATCAGACTGTGAATGTGCCAACCAAGGCCACAGAATCGTCTTAGTGAAAAGAAATGAATCTGAAAAGGTGCTTGCTCGTCTTTGGAAGCACCTTTTTGTTTGAAGGATTTAAAAGGTTCCACGTGGAGCATCAAATATTTCGGTATAAGAAGCGGGTTGATTTTTAAGCTTTGTTGCAAAGTGTATTTATTGGGGCTTATTTAAATTGAAATGCGCTAGTATTTTGAGTGAGTCCATAACACAGAAAGGATGATCAGAATGAATACCGTTGCTGAATGGGTTAAACAGGCAAAATCAGAGATTGAAAATCTAAGCCCAGATCAAGTTGAACAAGAGTTGGCCTCAGGACAGGCAATTCTGGTTGATGTGCGAGACGCAGAAGAGCGTGTTGCTGGAACAATACCAAGCGCGTTGCATATCTCTCGTGGCACTTTAGAATTCGCTGCTGATCCGAGTAGTCCGATGTATCGGTCTGAATTACAACCGAATAGTAGAACCATTCTACATTGTGCAGGTGGTGGACGTTCGGCCTTAGCGGTGAAGACTTTACAGGCTTTGGGTTATCACAATGTAGCGCATTTAGAGGGCGGCTTTAAAGCATGGGTCGAGGCAAACAAACCCGTGTTTTAAAATTAGATATGAAACTAAAACACAAGAAAAAAGCCCTAATCTTTCGACTAGGGCTTTTTTGAATCTGGAGCGGGAAAGGAGACTCGAACTCCCGACCCCAACCTTGGCAAGGTTATGCTCTACCAACTGAGCTATTCCCGCTTATTGAGCAGTTTTTACGAAAACTTACACTAAAAAATTTGAGCGGGAAAGGAGACTCGAACTCCCGACCCCAACCTTGGCAAGGTTATGCTCTACCAACTGAGCTATTCCCGCATGCCGTGTATAATACATTAAGCAAAAATAGGGTCAATAATTTTATGCAAAGAAATTGATTATTTGCATAAAATTAAAGCATTTTCATGCAAAAAAAGCAGGGTATAGCAAATTTTTGTACAAAAGTTTCCCTCAGATTACGCTCATGTATACTAATGAGCTATCTCAATCTGACCTTACAGAGTGACTGATGAACTTAGAACAACAGTTGATTGAACGTTTAAACACGCTCGCACCGATCCATCTTGACGTCATCAATGAGTCGGCAGGACATGGTGGTTATTTCCCAGGTAAAGAGTCACATTTTAAAGTGATTGTGGTCAGTGATGAATTTCAAGGCCTGCGTCTGGTACAACGTCATCAAAAAATTTATGCGGTTGCCGCTGAGTTAATGAGCCCAGGTCGCATCCATGCGCTGGCGATTCATGCCTATGTGCCGAGTGAGTGGCAGGGTGAAGCACCTGCAAGTCCTGAATGCGCACATGCGCCAAAAAGCTAAGGATGAATATGGATATCCATTTACTCACTAAAATTGTGCATATGTCTGCAGTGAGCTTATTGATCATTGCATTTGTGTTGCGTGCTTCGACTTTATTTGTTGGTGTCCAAGATCAACAACCCAATCCCAAAGCCCGTAAAGGCTTGGTGGGTTTGCAACATCTGTCTTTAAGTTTGATTATCGTGACGGGTGCGGTTTTACTGTTCATGAATAACTTTGAGGTGCAGCCTTGGTTCTATGCCAAAGTGATTTTGTTTTTTGTGTTGTGGTCGTCTTTGATCAAAACCTATAAAAAGGACCGTGATATTTTGCTGCAACAACGTCGTGCAGGGTTATTGATCGGAACGGTGGCGATGGTGGGAATTTTAGGCCTTGTCATGATTAAGCCGGTTTTTGCCTGATTGTTCGACACATTGTTTGAGTAATTGTTTTTGCACTAGGTTAAACTGCGTGCAGTTTACAAAAAATATGCTAGAGGGAAATCAATGTTAACGCGTGTTGTGTTTAACCAGAAAGGTGGCGTGGGGAAATCAAGTATTACGGTGAATTTAGCTGCGATTAGTGCTAAACAAGGCCTCAGAACCTTAGTGATTGACCTTGATCCACAAGCAAACTCAAGCCAATACCTTTTGGGTGAAGATGCAACCTATTCTGCGGATAAAGCCGCATTAGAGCCAAACATTGAAAACTTTTTCGAAGATGTTTTAGGTAGCACACAGCAAAAGGGCTTAATTGGCAATGCCATTGGTTCAATCCTGAAAGCACCGCGTGGCAAAGGACTGGACAGCTATGTACACCGAACTACTTTTGAAAATTTGGATGTGATTCCTGCCAGCCCAAGCCTTGGTGCCTTAGAACATGCACTGGAAAGTAAACACAAAATCTATAAATTGCGTGACTCAATTCAATCCCTCAGTGCACGTTATGACCGGATTTTTATTGATACCCCGCCTGCATTTAATTTCTTTACCTTATCTGCTTTGATTTCTGCAGATCGTGTGCTGATTCCTTTCGATTGTGATGTGTTCTCGAAACGTGCGTTACAAACTTTGATTGAAAATGTGCTCGAAACCCAAGATGATCATAATGATCGCTTGGAGATTGAGGGAATTGTGGTCAATCAGTTCCAATCTCAGGCAAAATTACCCCGAGAAGTGGTTCAACAACTCAAAGATGAAGGCTTGCCTGTGCTGGATAGCATGTTGCCGCCATCGATTTTGATGAAAGAATCACATCAAAAGAATTTACCCTTGATTCATTTGGCATCTGACCATAAATTGACCGTCGCCTATGTGACCCTGTTCAATGAGATTGAATCAAAGAAATAAGAGAATCTTATGAAACGCTTATATTGGATGCCAGTTTTGGCAGCAAGTCTGTTATTGGGTGCTTGTGCATCAACGGTAAAGCCTGCGTATGTATCGCCGACACAATATCAAGCACTGAATTGCCAACAGTTGCAAGCCGAGTACAACCGTATTCAGCTTTATATCGAAAATGGTGTGCAAACACCAAAACGTACGGGTGTCGGTGTGGGGCTTGGGCTTGGCGGCGGCTGGGGCAGAGGTGGCTGGGGCTTTGGCCCATCGATCTCGGTGAATATGGGGCAGTCGATGAATACCAAAAATACCGAACTTGCCAATGTCATGGGACAGCAAGATGCAATTGTGCAGGCAGCAAAATTTAAAGGTTGCCCAATCATTGTAAAACAACGCCCAAAATCGTAAATTTTGAGAACTGATCGTCATCGCTTAAGCTGGCGGTCAGTAACTAAATTATAGCAAAATGTTTCAAAATATAATGATAAAAATCAAATGATTAAAATTATTAACCCAGCTAATTCATTGATTTATTTTATTCGAGGATGCCCTGAAAATTTGTGTTTTTGCCCTAAATTCGTTTAAGGTGGCGCCCATGTCTAGCCGTTCGGTATGTGTATGATTGAGAGTTGGTTTTTTGTTTTGGCGATGTTGGCGGTATTACTGATACCGGGTCCGACCAATGCTTTGCTTGCCAGTGCAACACACCAACACGGTGTTCCTAAAACCATGACTTTTATTCCAATTGAGTGGTTGGGTTATCTCTATGGCATTAGTCTATGGGCACTTTTTATTCATTTATTTGATCCGATTTGGCCAGCAATTGGCGCGATTCTACATACGCTCAGTTTGCTCTATGTGTTGTGGATGGCATTTCATCTGTGGAAAGGCTCACACCTACAAAAACTAGATCAGCACCACCAACATATTCGTAAAAGACAGTTATTTCTTTCAACCCTCAAAAATCCGAAAACAGTATTGCTGGCTTCAGGGATTTTTCCAGCTGAAACTTGGAATTCGATTGAACAAGCTGCGTTGGTATTTACGATTTTTAGTCTTATCCTGATTCCAGTTAGTATTTTCTGGATGCTGTTTGGGCGGGCTTTACTGGCGGGAAGTTTAGTTGGAATCAAAGCCGATCATTTATATAAAGGATCGGCCATGCTGTTACTGATTTGTATGTTGCCAATGATCTTTCGTTTGTTTTAAATCAAACTTCAATTTATTACGCTTTGGTGCCCTTCATTTTCTGGCGAATAAAGCCAATCACACCCGGTAATACACTGATAATAATGATACCGAAAATGAGATGGGTAAAATTATCTTTCACGATTGGCATATTACCGAATAAGTAGCCAAGCGTAATGAACGATGTAATCCAGCAAAATGCACCCACCACGTTATAGGTCAAGAAGTACTTATAGTTCATACTGCCAGCACCCGCTACAAAGGGAGCGAAGGTCCGTGCAAAAGGCACAAAGCGGGCGAAAATAATGGTTTTACCGCCGTGACGTTGAAAGAACGCTTGGGTTTTAAGCAAATGCTGTTTATTGATGAAGCGTGAATTGGTTTCAAATACGCGTGGACCCACATAACGACCAATATGATAATTCAAGGTATCACCGAGTACGGCCGCGATAAACAACAAAACACCGAGCACCCATGGATCCATTGCACCTGTAGATGCCGCCAAGGCACCAGCAGCAAACAATAAACTGTCACCTGGTAAAAATGGCATCACCACCAAACCGGTTTCAACAAAAATAATCAGGAATAAAATGGCATAAATCCATACGCCATAATTGGTAATAAATTCTAAAAGATGTTCGTCAACGTGCAGAATAAAATCAATGAGTTCCATGGAGGGGTTAACACTATGAATGTGGACTAAATCCTAGCAGTGCCTCTGTAGAATGTCAGTATAAAAAGCAAATTAATTGGTAACTTTTAAGAACAGATCGTGTGGTCTATACCGTGAGAAAAAGAGCCCTATTGTTGCAAATAAGGAACGATATGTTAACTAAATTGGTATTTATTGCAAAAATAAACATACATAAACTGCTAGCATGTTAAAAAACAAACAGTGTGGAAATTGATTATGTTTAATCCGAATGTTGTTGTAAAAAATATCGTAACACAGTCTGGCGTGGCCAATGTCGTTACTTTGATTGCGCGTTTGTTATTGGCTTATATTTTCCTTGTTGCAGGCTGGGGCAAGATCGTAGGCTATGCAGGTACAGTGGGCTATATGGAATCGATGGGGGTTCCGGGTGCATTATTACCGTTAGTGATTTTGGTTGAGTTTGGCGGTGGCTTGGCTTTATTGTTTGGTTTCCAAACACGATTCGCATCTTTAGGCCTAGGTCTTTTTAGTATTATCACGGCCTTTATCTTCCATAGCGGTGCAGAAGATGCGATTAACTTTATGAAGAACTTTGCGATGGCAGGTGGCTTCTTTATGTTAATGCTCTATGGTGCAGGTCGTATTAGCCTCGATCAGCTGATTGAAAAATAACAATGACAAGAAGATACCCCGCTTTAATCAGCGGGGTTAAGCGTATATATCTATTATATTAATGATGCTTACTTACAAACTGAAGCCGACATTGTGGCTTATTTCTGTTTAGATCATAAAAGGTTAAAACAAATAGGACATGAAAATGAAAAAAATGTTGATGGGCTGTGGGTTAGTGGTCGTTACAGGCTTATCGAGCCTCGCATGGGCAGGTAAGGATGATCATGTGTTGCTACAGCAAGCGGCAAAGAATGTGGTGACCGTAAGCCAAGTCGCGAAATTGGCCGATGAAACTGGTGTCACCTTAACTGGTCAGATTAGCAAACATCTGCAAAGCGACCATTATGAGTTTAAAGATTCGAGCGGTAGCATCAGCGTCGAAATTGATGATGATATTTGGCGTCAAGCAGGACTAAAAGTGGGTGATCATGTGCGTTTGGTGGGTGAGGTGGATACCCATCGCTATAAGCCAACCGATATCGAAGTGATCAAAATTGAAAAATATGCGCATCGATAAGTGCATAAAAAAGGAAGCAGATGCTTCCTTTTTTCTTTTCTAGATGAAAGTGTTAGAGCATGAAATGAATCTGCATTTCCCCGACGAGGAAACCCAGTACAGCACCGACAATAATCAAAGACCATTCATCTTCTTTGAAGGCAGGGCGGAGCATGCCTTCAAATTCTTCAGGGCTGAGTTTCTGCATACGCTCAACCAAGGTATTCCGCACATTCATCGCATCTTCAGCATAAGACTCCACATAACGCATGGTGTCTGGAAGTTGCTTGAGAATACGCTCTGCCACTTCGGCTTTCAGGTTTTGGTATTTTTCACCGCCAATTGCATAAACCACCAATGGACGCACAATACCGGCCTGTAAATCAATTTCCTGTTTGACTTGGCGGCTGACCAATTCAATGACTTTATCTGAATGTGTGCCTGAGAATAGCTCTTCCATCATATTGCGTGAAGTCAGCAACTGTTTGGAAATGAGTGCGGCATAATCCGCAGCCACTTCATTTTGGCGTTTAATGAATAAACCTTGCCATGTGTAACCCATAATCTTTTTTGGATACAGTGGTCGGAACATCATTTGTAAAGCCATCCAGTCGCTAAAGAAGCCGACAAAACCACCAAACATCGGCAGCATCCATGGATATTTGCCTTGGGTCACGATCCAGCACAGCATTTGTACCACACCAATCGCAAAACCAAACACGAAACCGACGTTACTAAAGAATTTGAATTCCTGTTTGCCCACTTTCTTAAAGATTTCATTGAGCAGGCGTTTGTCTTTGAGTAGGTTGTTGACCACCATATGTTTGATGTCGAAGTACTTGGCAACATCTTTCTGTACTTCACTCATAATATGTTCAACAATTTCTGGCGCTTTGGCTTGAACACGTTTAATCAGTTTTTGTCGTGCAAACTCAGGCATGCCTTCCCATAGGCCAGGTTGGTATTGTTGTGCCACTTCTCGGGTAATGTCCTCAGCCGCTGCCATCAATGGTTTTTCAATTTCTTGGGCAATCCGTTTGGGATCAAGACGGGCAAAAATTTCTTCGGGTTTAATCAGCTTGGAGGTCATCAACTCCACTGCTGTGGTGGCCATCTTCTCTGCTTTACGGGGAACAATCCCTTGCCATCCGAGTGGAAGACCAAATAATCGCAATCCTTTAAATTCAAGTGGCGAAAACATCATTTGAATGGCAATGACTTTGGTCACATAGCCAATAAAGCCACTGATAAAGGGGATTGAAATATATAACCAGAAATTCTGTTGAAAATCCGCAATCATTTCTTGAAACATTATTTTATTGGTCCTTCAAGTCCTAATTGTTGCTCGTGGTCGGGCAAGCGCTAGATGATAGTGAAATATTTTCGGCCATTGGTGAAACACCACGACCCTTAATTTTTTTGAGTTACCCTTTTATTTTTCCTTTGAATCAGGACATCACAATCGTATAAAAAGGCAACGATGCTGTCGATTGAATACCTTTCCGTGGTAGTACATATCTTGACTCGTCATCTTAGCACCAATTTTTGCTTTATGTTGAGCAGAATAGGCAAGAATTGTTGATTTAACTCTCCTTATTTTAGCTTTTGTTGTTTAAATTTAGTTTAAATATCAGTGTCGATTGCTCAATCCAATGAAAAAACAAGATAGATGATGAATTGCGATGCGTCAAAGCGTGAAAAATGTTAGAATGTGGCGCTTAATTCATTTGCCTTTAAGATGAACCATGACGACCAATACTCAAATTACTGAAGATCGTATCCTTATTCTGGATTTCGGCTCTCAATATAGCCAGCTCATTGCACGTCGTGTGCGTGAAGCGGGTGTCTATTCTGAAATGTATGCATTCGATATGTCTGAAGAAGACATTCGTGCGTTTAATCCGAACGGGATTATTTTGTCAGGTGGCCCTGAGAGCGTACATGAAGAAGGCAGCCCACGCGCGCCGCAAGTTGTATTTGAATTAGGCGTACCAGTGTTGGGTATTTGCTATGGTTTACAAACCATGTCTGAACAACTTGGCGGTAAAGTAGAGCCAGGTACAGTACATGAATTTGGTTATGCAGAAGTAGATATTCTAGTACGTGATCATTTGATTGGTAACTTGCAAGATCGCGAGAACCAGCTTCACGTATGGATGAGTCATGGCGATAAAGTCAGTGCGATTCCAGAAGGTTTCCAAGTGACTGCAAGCACACCAAGCTGCCCATTTGCTGCGGTGAGTGATGAGACGCGTCGTTTCTATGGCGTACAGTTCCATCCAGAAGTGACGCACACAGCTAAAGGTGCTGAATTACTGTCGAATTTCGTACACAAGATTTGTGGTTGCCGTGGTCTTTGGACACCAGAACACATCATCGACTTACGTGTAGAACAGTTACGTGCACAAATTGGTGATGAAAAAGTTCTATTAGGTTTGTCTGGCGGTGTGGATTCATCTGTGGTTGCTGCATTATTGCATAAAGCCATTGGTGATCAGTTGACCTGCGTATTTGTAGACAATGGTTTACTTCGTTTAAACGAAGGTGATCAAGTGATGCAAATGTTTGCGGAAAACATGGGGATCCGTGTGATTCGTGCCGATGCTGAACAGCGTTTCTTGTCTGCATTGGCAGGTGAAGTTGATCCTGAGAAAAAACGCAAAATCATTGGTCGTGAGTTTATTGAAGTATTTGCAGAAGAAGCACGTAAACTTGATGGCGTGAAATTCTTGGCACAAGGTACGATTTATCCAGACGTAATTGAATCTGCTGCAAGCAAACAAGGTAAAGCACACGTGATTAAATCACACCACAATGTGGGTGGTTTACCTGATGACCTAGAGTTTGAATTGGTTGAACCGCTACGTGACTTGTTTAAAGACGAAGTACGTAAATTAGGTACAACAATTGGTTTACCGCATAGCATGATTTACCGTCATCCATTCCCAGGTCCTGGTTTGGGCGTGCGTATCTTGGGTGAAGTGAAAAAAGAATATGCTGATATTCTTCGTCTTGCTGACGACATCTTTATGCAAGAACTCCGTGACAGCGGTTGGTATGACAAAACTGCTCAGGCGTTTGCGGTATTCCAACCTGTAAAATCAGTGGGTGTTGTTGGTGATGGTCGCCGTTATGCATGGGTGATTGCACTGCGTGCTGTTGAAACTGTTGACTTTATGACAGCACGTTTTGCGCACTTACCGTATGACTTGGTTGATAAAATCTCAACCCGTATCATGAACGAAATTAAAGATGTTTCACGCGTTGTGTACGATGTGTCATCTAAACCACCAGCAACGATTGAGTGGGAATAAGACCAAAGGCAGGATGAAAATCCTGCCTTTTTTTATGCGGTTGAAAAGAGGTCAAGCATGTCCGAAACCTTGCAACTCGAACAGTTAACAGCATCTCTACAGCAGCTTTTGGGCGAATCCCTGTTTGCCATTTATCTGTATGGATCAGCTGTTGATGGCGGGCTAGGTCCAGAAAGTGATCTGGATATTTTGGTTGTGGTGAGTCAAGCACTGACACTCCAGCAACGACAACAACTGGCAGAAACCTTATTACACATTTCGCATCCGATTGGTGCTGCACAACGTGCACTTGAAGTCACCATCGTACGCAAAGATCAAATTCTTTCAGGCAGTTATCCACTCAGTTACGAACTACAGTTCGGGGAGTGGTTACGGGAGGAATTAAGCCAAGGTGATATACTTAGCGAACATGCAGACCCAGATCTGAGTATTTTGCTGAAGAAAGCACAAATGCATCATCGTACTTTGTTCGGGCCAAGCTTGACACAGTGGTCAGCTGAGATTCCTGTACAGCACCTCTGGCAGGCGATGGCAGACACCTATCCATCGATTGTGGCGCATTGGGATGAGGATGCCGATGAACGTAATCAGATTTTGGCCTTATGCCGTATTTATTTTAGCTTGATGACGAATGAGATTGCACCTAAAGATCAGGCCGCACACTGGGTGATGGTTCAGTTACCACCGCAACATCAGCCTGTTTTGCAGCATATGATCCAAGAATATAAAGGTGAGATAGGCAAGCAAAATTGGCAACAACAGCGTCAGGCTTTAGCCCCTGTTGTTGACTTCCTTAGTATGAAAATAGAAGTGCTTATACAGCAAAAAGTACATAGATAATAAACATTTCAATATCTGCGTGCTGATTACAAGATCAAACATGGTAATGACTTTGGTGAAGACCGTTTATTTGCGAACTATACGAAGCGGTTTTAATCGTATTCAAGGTCGTAAAAAAGAGTGCCTGAGCACTCTTTTTATTTCTTTATGATGATATGTTCTTTTAAATATTAATTTCGAATAAGGTTTATTCTGTGATAATTAAATTGATATTTATAATATGAACATATTATTGAAAATAATATAGAGGTGTAAAATGAGTTTTTTCACAAAACTACAAGTTAGATATACTGATTTTGATGAAGTTGATCTTTCATTTCAAAAGAATAAAATTTTAGAAATATTAGCGAATGATGGAATTCATGAAGATGTCTATAGTGACCTAGTTAATGCCTTTAATCATGGTGAGGAAAGCATCAATATTGATCCTGTTTATTGTTTAGAGTTAATAGAAAAAATATCAACGCTATTTTCTGGAAAAAATTTTGAATGTCGAGGGCTTGGGGATGAATATTTCTATACATGGATTCTTTGTGTTGAAAATGGTCAGATTGTTTTTAAAAACCAACCATGGGAAAGTGAAAATCCCTTTGTTTAACACAACAAACATTATTTTAAATAATATTTAAAGCAATTATTTTAGTTTTTAAATCAGTAACCTAGATGTAAAGATTACATTTAAAATGATTCGGTTGTTTTGAAATGAAATTTGATGCTTGTTACCAAAAAAGAGTGCCTACGCACTCTTTTTTATTGCTTTAGCGTCCAAAATTTCTTTTTAGAATAAATAACCTAATAAATATCAAATGGTTAAAAATTTAAGATATATCTTAACTTGATAAAAGATATATTAAGATATATCTTAATATGCGTAAATTAAACAAATAAGAGAAAAACAAAGATGAACCATTCATCAGATCATCATGAAAAAGAACATGATATCCAGCATCGAGAACATTACCGAGCAGGCCGCCGTGGCCGCTTATTTGAATCAGGTCGCATGAAGCTGTTGGTGTTGCATTTGATTCAGCAAAGTCCTAAACATGGTTATGAAATTATTAAAGAAATCAGCGACTTGGTGGGAGATGGATATACCCCAAGTGCAGGCACGATTTATCCAACACTAACTGCGTTGGAAGAAATGAATTTGATTCACGTGCTGGATGCTGAACGTAAGCAATATCAGATTACTGACTATGGCGACAGCTATTTAAAAGAGCAGCAAGACATGCTGTTGGCGCTTCTACAAAAGCTGCGACTAAGACGTGAAATTCACAATAATGATCAGCTGATTGATATCCATCGCGCGATGGAAAATCTGAAAACCGCATTGCGTTTAAAGCTGAATATTGCAGATTTGCAACAAGATCAGATCCATCAAATTGCAGAACAAATTGATCAGGCTGCCATCGCAATCGGACGTTTATAAGTTGGGAGCGAAACATGTTAGAGCTACAACAGAAAATCAAACAGGCAGGGCTGCGAGTCACGCATCCACGTATGGCGGTACTATCTGTGTTGGCACAACAATCAGAGGAGCTTACGGTAAAGCAGATTTATCAAAAACTTAACATGCAACAACAGCAGTTAAGTCTGGCAACGGTGTATCGGGTGGTCAGTGATTTGGTGCAGGTCGGGTTGATTGCCAGTTATCAGTTTCATCGGGCAGAGACCAAGTTTAATTTACCTTCAATCCCTAACAGTCAAATGCTGCATATCCGTTGTGCCGATTTAACCACAGCCAAACAGACCGCATTTTTACAGTCGTTGGCTGCGGTATTTCATCAATTTCAAGTCGACCTGATGCAGGTTGAAATTAAAGAGAGTGCTTAAAGCCTCTTGGAGCAGAAGCATGAAACAACATCAATACCATGTCACGGTACAGCATTTAAAGGATGCAAAAGGGCAAGTCTCGACCTATACCGAGCGTTTAGAGTTTTATACGGGTAATCATGACGATATCTTTGAGATCGTCGAGCGTTTGAAGAAGGCTGATTTTTTTGATGATCAAACCACCAAATCATTTGCAGTGGGTTTAAAGCTGTTTAGTGAAGTGATGTTGGAAAATAAAAATCATCCTTTATTTGAGGAGTTTCTTCCGCAATTTGGTCAATTTATGAAAAATTTAAAGCAACAGGTAAAGAAATAGTGAAAAATTTCAACGAAATGGAGTTAGCAGCTAAAAAGTGGTCTATGAAAAAACTACCTGCAAAATATGCGGCGTGGATATTGCCCTTAATTTTATCTTTTTTTATGAGTGGGGTTTTGTCATTGGCCAATATGTGGATGAGTATTGGCTTCATTCCCGAGTTTTTCAGTAAATGGTCAGCAACATGGATGTTCTCTTGGTTGATTGCGTATCCATTGGTCATGTTTCTATTACCCATTGTACGTCGTTTAACCGGTTTGATCGTTGATATGCAAGCTCATTGATGAACTTCGGAGGATGAATGGGGGATCAATAAGGGGGAATAGAGATTGTCTCATGAATAACACTCTGTGTATTACTAAAAGACTATATTGCTGAATGATTGTATTGTTAAGATCAAGCTATCAACTCATTGCAATAGCATAGGTAAAAGAGAGCAATATCATGAGCAATAATAACGACTACGATATTTCTGATTCAAAAGACTGCGAAACATATATCAATAAATTCATTCAAGAATTTACTATTCGTTCTGCTGAAATTGGCAAGGGAACTGTGATCAAACGGGCTTTGCCGAGCCGACAAAAACGTTTGGTCGGGGCGTGGTGTTTTCTCGATCATGCTGGGCCTGTGAGTTTTCCAGCGGGCGATGGTCTGGATGTGGGACCGCATCCGCATATTGGTTTGCAGACGTTTACATGGATGATTGAAGGCACCATGATGCATACCGATAGTCTGGGTTCAAAACAATTAATTCGTCCGAAGCAGGTCAATTTGATGACGGCAGGTCACGGAATTTCACATACTGAAGTTGCACCCGATTCCGAAACCAAAATGCATGCTGCGCAGCTTTGGATTGCTTTACCAGATGATAAGCTGAATATGTCGCCTAAGTTTGAGCACTATCCAGATTTACCAATCGTGAATAAAGATCAGGTTGAATTTACGGTACTGGTTGGGGATTTCCTCGACACAACTTCACCTGTACAGGTGCATACCCCTTTGGTGGGTGTGGATCTGACGGCACAAGCCGATACCAAAACCCGTATTCCGTTGAATCCAAAGTTTGAATATGCCTTTATGGCCTTAGAAGGCACGGCTCGCGTCAATGGGCATGAGCTGACTGCTGATAATATGGTGGTTCTGGAAACGGGTTTAACGGAAATTGAAGTCGAGTTAACTCAAGGTCACCGTCTGTTATTGATTGGGGGTGAACCGTTTGAATCGCCGATTTTACTGTGGTGGAATTTTGTCGGGCGTACAATGGAAGAGTTAAAGCAAGCGCGCGAAGACTGGATTAATCACGATGCTCGTTTTGGGGAAATTCCAGATTACCAAGGTAAACGCCTAGAAGCACCTGTGTTACCCGATCAAATGAGGGCATCAAAATGAGTATTATTGCCAGTGCAGCAGTCCAGACGTTACCAGAACCTTGGAAAGGCGAGGTGAAGAGTGGTACACATCAATTTCTTACCGATAAACCAGAACAGTTTGGTGGACATGATACAGGGCCAGCACCTTATGATTTCTTGACCACAAGCTTGGCCTCCTGCACCATGATTACCTTGCGCATGTATGCACAGCATAAGGAAATGGATTTGGGTGCGTTTTCGGTTGAAGTGGATTTCCATACCAATCGCGAACAACAGGAGCGAATTGAACGCCGTGTAATATTTGAACAACCTGTTTCACAAGATTTAAAAGAAAAGCTTCTCAATGTCTGTAGCAAAACCCCTGTTACTAAAACTTTGTTACGTAGTTTAGACATTCAGACCACGATTCTTTAAGACTAAAGTGCTATTGTGCTTGGGCAAAACATAATTCTAAGCGTAGCTATGAGAGGGACTAAAACCATAGTTACGCAGCTAAAAAGCAGGCACAAAAATGATTACCTTACATTACCTACAATGTTCACGTTCGTTCCGTATCTTGTGGGCATTAGAAGAACTTGGTGTGGATTGCCAAGTTGAGTATTATCAAAGGTTAGCCAATTTCTCAGCACCAGACAGCCTCAAACAGATTCACCCACTCGGTAAAGCGCCGATTTTGGTGGATGGTGAAGATGTCATTGTTGAATCTGCGGTAATCCTCGATTACTTGCAACAACAGTATGACCTTCAACATCAATTTAAACCGCAACAACCCGCTGAGCAGCGCCAATATTCGTATTGGATGCATTATGCCGAAGGTTCATTGATGCCTTTATTGGTCATGACCTTGGTGATGAACAATGTCAGCAAACATGTTCCATGGGTCATTCGTCCGATTGCTGAAAAAATTAGTGATGGTGTCAAAGCTGGCTTTGTGCGTCCACGGGTGAAAGAACATATTTTGTATCTTGAAGATTATCTGGCAAAACATGATTATTTTGCAGGTGATTTTTCTTTTGCCGATATTCAAATGGCCTTTCCGCTGATTGCCATCCAAAACCGTTTACACGGTAAATATCCAAATATTCAAGCCTTTGTGCAACGGGTTCAACAACGCTCAGCCTTTCAACGTGCTGAGCAAAGAACCTTACATTCTCAATGTGCATAAATTTTTAAGCATAAAAAAGGGGGAGCAGATTGTTCCCCTTTTTTATTATGAATTGGTTTAGCGCTTAATCACAATTGAATCAATACCGCTGTGTTGCAGGGTTTGTTGTGCTGCCAAAGCGGACTCTTGACTGTCATAAGGGCCAGAGAATACACGATACCACGTTTGACCATTTTCAACGCTTTTCACCACATCTGCAGATAAACCATTCAAGATGATCTCTGCACGACGTGCGTCGGCACTGTCTGGGTCAGGGTAGCTGCGTACTTGTAAAATATAAGTTGCATGTGCAGGTGCGGCAGCTTGTTCACTTGGGGTGATGCCACTTGGATCTTCGGTTGTGGTGGTCTCAGGTTTTGGTGACTCAATAATGACCACATTGCCTTGAGGTTTGGTCTCAGGTACGGCTTGTTCTGGAATCGGGGTCACTTGTTGCTGAGGAAGTAAGTCATAAAAACGGTAGTCTTTATTGGTGTTTTCTTCTTCATAATGTTCAGAGGTCACCTGATTTTTTGCAGGGACTGGCTGCCACGGTTGCCAAAGCATTAACATTACGGCAGCGCATAGGATCGCGAGAATTGCGACAAGCATTCCCAACCACTTTGGAATGAGCGGTTTTTTAGGCTTGTTTGGTCGTTCAGATACACCACGTTGCGTTTTTCCAAACACCGGAAAATTCCTCTTGATCCTATTAGGTTATTTGTAACTTGAATCTGCTTAAAAACAAAGCATTATGTTTAAAAATAATGCTTTGTTTACCATATTGTCTAACAATGATGGCTTAAGTTTACATGTGTTTAAGCTTTGATTTACGGGTTGTCGTTTTACCTCAGGCATAGCCTTCGGTCTTGCAGCCATGTGTGAAGCGTTGCTTTGCTGTTTACATGGTTACTTCGGGCACAGCCCTCCGTCTTGCGACCATGTGTGAAGCTTTCGCTTCACTTTTTTACATGGTCTCAGGAGCGGATACACCGAGTAATTCTAAGCCATTACGCAAAACTTGTTGTACGTTGATTGAAAGTAATAAACGTGCTTGTGTCAGTGCCACATCATCACCCAATACTTTATGTTCGTTGTACCAAGCGTGGAATAGGGCTGCGAGCTCTTTCAGATAGTTACCAATTTGGTGTGGTTCATAGGCATTGGCTGCACGGACTAAGATATCTGGATAAGCAGCAAGCTTAGATAAGATCTCAGTTTCAGCATCAAGTTCTAAACGATTGGCTTGTTCACGTGCCGCAACAGCATCAAAACTGATCCCCGTAGAAGCTGCTTTTTCTAACATACGGCAAATACGTGCATGGGCATATTGAATGTAATACACCGCATTGTCTTTGCTTTGTGAAACAGCAAGGTCAAGGTCAAAGTCGATGTGTTGTTCAGACTTACGCATCACATAGTAGAAACGTGCAGCATCGTTACCCACTTCTTTACGTAGATCACGTAAAGTCACGAACTGACCCGAACGCGATGACATTTGTACCATCTCGCCACCACGCCATAAGCTCACGAACTGAACCAAAAGTACAGTCAGTTTCTTCGAGTCATAGCCCATGGCATCAATCGCTGCTTTGACACGTGAGATATAACCGTGGTGGTCAGAACCCCAAATATCAATCAGGTCGGTATAGCCGCGTTGTAGTTTATTCAAGTGATAAGCAATGTCAGAAGCAAAGTAAGTGGTTTGACCATTACGACGTTTCACCACACGGTCTTTTTCATCACCGAACTCAGTTGATTTAAACCAGATGTTACCGTCTTTTTCATAGAGGTAACCACGTTGGTCTAATGTCTCCAGTGCCTCATCAATTTTGTCAGTTAAAGAGTCTTCACTGAACCATTTGTCAAAGGTCACGCCAAAGTCAGCCAAGTCATCTTTGATGTCATCTAAGATGGCGTGCAAAGCTGCTTGATGGAAAACACGGTAGTCTGCACCCAAGTGTTGTTGTGAGTTTGCGATCAAACCATCAATGTGCTTTTCTTTGTCGCCAGAAAGGACAACTTTGTTGCCTTCTGCATCGAGTTCTTCAGCGTATTGAACATCTTCTGGTACATCTTTATAAATGTCAGCAACAGTACGAACATGTGCATTGCCATCTTTATCAATAATTTCTTGAGCGATTTCTTTAACGTAGTCGCCTTGGTAGGCATTTTTAGGGAAAACTAAAGTTTGTCCCGTCAATTCTAAATAACGTAAATAAGTTGAAGTCGCCAAAATGTCCATTTGACGGCCTGCATCATTGACATAGTATTCACGATCAACGGTTGCACCTGTTGCTTCTAATAGGTTTGCAACGGTCATACCATATGCTGCGCCACGCCCATGTCCGACATGCAGACTAGAGGTTGGGTTGGCAGAGACAAACTCGACTTGGATCTTTTTAGCTGCATTGGCTTGACTACGACCATAGTCATTTTTTTGTGCTTGGATTTGATCAAGCACGGCATAGCGTTGGTCTGCATTTAAAAAGAAGTTAATAAAACCCGGACCTGCAATTTCTGCTTTGGTAATGTCAGCCACTTCAGGCAGGGCTGCCAAGATTTTTTCAGCAAGATCACGTGGTTTCATGCCAGCAGCTTTGGAGCCGATCATGGCGATATTTGAAGCAAAGTCTCCGTGACTTCGGTCTTTGGTACGGGTTAAATGGCTCGTGTTGGTCCAATCGGAAGGAAGTACACCTTGCTGTTGCAGGGTTTGTACCGCATGATCAAGAGCTGCTTGTATTGCCGTATTCATAGTTACCGAAAATAAATGTCGCGGAAAAACGAACAATATAGCAAACTTTATCGGCTTAGGGGGAGTGGGATTGATCTGGAATTAACATATTCCTATAAAACTTTTTAAGTTCATGTTTTTAAGTTGTGTGTTGAAGATGCTATACCTTTGATAGATATAGCATCTTGGTCTTTTAGTCTTCTAAAATCTGTTCTAATAATTCATCGCTTGGCGCGAAGTAATAAGCACCATCAATCGCAGTGGTAAAATGCAATAAGCGATCATGAATGCCATCACCTGTTGTCCCAAACATACGTTTCAGCATCTCGTCAATAATGCTTAAATTGTTGGTGTAAGCGACAAAGAACAAGCCTTGCTCACCTTTGCCATCACCATAAGGCAAGCTGTGGCGCAAGATTTCCATTTCTTCCCCCTCGTCATCTTCCACGACGGTACGTGCGACATGCGAGTTCTGTGGTTTGATGTCATCATCCAGTTCAATTGACTCGAGTTTGGTCCGACCAAACACATGCTCTTGCGCATCAACTTTCAGTTGTTGCCATTTTGCTAGGTCATGGATATAGCGTTGTGCAAAGATAAAGCTACCATCAGCAAATGCCTCTGCCTCCTCAGGAAGTAGGGCCGCTTCAGCGCGGTCATCCGGGAATTGCGGATTCTCCGTTCCGTCAATAAAGCCAGTCATGTCACGACCATCAAAGAAGCGGAAACATGCGCGTTCCTCCAAGACTTCGACTTTATCCTGAATACCACTAAAGAAGGCTTGGCTCATGGCAAAGCAAATATCAGCACGGGCACTGGCAATATGAATAAATACATCAGCGGGTACCACAGGCATCTGAAACGCACCCTGTTGTGGGTCAAGTTGCTTAAAACCTTCAGGCGTTTGGGCATAAAGTTTTGCCCACAGTTCAGGGCCAAAAGCGATCGCTGTTTTGATTTGGTCATTCGGGTGTTGCGTGATCAAGCGGTCACGCGTCGAAAGTAGCGCTTCAATCTGTTGTTTTAATTCAGCAATGCTTAAATCTTTTAAACGTAAAACAATAAAGCGGGCATGATCAGAAGGTAATGGAAGAATGACAGATTGCGCAGTCATTAAAATCTCCTTAGTTATTTTTAAGGGGCAAAAGAATAATTGTGCCTGATGTTATGAGGACTGAGTAGCTGGTTTGTTAAATTTTCTTGCCTAAAATATCATCACGATGCGTTGATAAAACGGTATAATTCAACTTTTATTGTTCAACGCTGTTGCTATGTCTGTGCAGGTTTGGTTTGCTTTTATGTTGGCGTGCTGGGTGATTAGTGTCTCACCGGGTGCTGGCGCAATTGCCTCAATGTCGAGTGGGCTGAACTATGGCTTTCGACATGGTTATTGGAATGCGATTGGTTTGCAAGTCGCATTGATTATTCAAATCCTGATTGTTGCGGCAGGTGTCGGTGTCCTATTTGCGACCACGCCTTGGGCTTTTCAGGTGGTAAAATGGTTCGGGGTGATCTATTTATTGTACTTGGCTTATACACAGTGGAAAGCACCGATTCAGAGCATCGAAATTCAGCACGAACAGAATGATAAATCTGCTTTAGCTTTAGTATTTAAAGGCTTTGTGGTGAATATGAGCAACCCCAAAGCAATCGTGTTTTTATTGGCTGTTTTGCCACAATTTTTGGACTTGAATCGACCACAGTGGCTGCAATACCTCATTATGGCGGTCACGATGGTGACGATTGATTTGATTGTCATGGCAGGCTATACCGGACTGGCATCGAAAGTATTAAGACTGCTTCGTTCGCCGACACAGCAAAAATACTTAAATCGTGGTTTTGCGGTGATGTTTAGTTGTGCAGCCTTATTATTGAGCGCCATTCAGCAATCTAGCTAAACCTTGTTAGGCCGATTGAGACTGGCTTTTGAGTTTCTGTACGATAAAAATGGCAGCAAAACACAGTGCCATGCACAACACAATGCTCAGGCCTGTTGAAATATTTAAGGCAGCACTTGACCATAGGCCAACTGTGACGCCAAGCTGTGCCAGAATAAAGGCCCAGACCACCATCTGTTTGGGAGAGTGCGCCAGTAAGCGTGCGCTAAGTGCTGGAATCACCAACAGTGCACCCATTAATAATGAACCCACTGCACGTAAAGCCAGTACCGTAAACAATGCCAATAACAACATAAAGATCAGGCGTTGCCAATTGGCACTGACGCCTTCACTCATAGCAATATCAGGATCAATCGCAATTTGAATTTGTGCTGACCAAGAGCGATACAGTACGATCAATGCGGCGATGATGACCACGGCAAACATCGGTAAATCAGACCATTCGATACTGAGTAAATCACCGAATAAATAGCTGAGCAATTCAGGGCGTAGGCTTGGCACTTGCTGAATCAAGAGTAAGCCTGAGCAGAGTAGGGTCGCAGAGCTTAAAGCGAGCAAGGCATCATTGGGTAGGCGAGAGTCATGCAGCACCCACAGCAATGCAACCAGTAACAGCGCCAGACAGGCAACACCCAACCAGAAAGGTAAATTTAAAATACCTGCAACTGCGACCCCTAGTAGGGTGCCGTGAGCCATGGTATCGGCAAAAAAAGACATTCTGCGCCACAGCATTAGGCAACCGAGTGGAGCGGTCAGAAAAACCAGCAATGACCCCATGATCCAAGCAGGTAGGAGGAGTTGTAACCATTCCATCATGGCTTAGACCTTTGGCTCTGGGTGAATGTGTGGACGTGGATCGTGAGAACACGGTTCGGCATGATCACTATGCCCACAGTGATTATGGTGATGCTGATAGAACATTCGTTGTGTGCCAAAAATGGCTTGATATTCTGGATGCTGTTGAATATTTTCAGGCAAACCGCTGCAACAGATGTGTTTATTGAGGCAGACCACACGATGCGTACCTTGCATGACCCATTGCAAATCATGCGACACCATCAGGACGGCACAACCATAGCGTTCGGGTAAGCTGCGTACATATTCATACAGTTCAGCTTCAGACTGGATGTCCAGACCTTGCATCGGTTCATCCAAGACTAAGATATCAGGCTGCCGCAGTAAGGCTCGAGCCAGTAAAACGCGTTGCCGTTCACCGCCTGATAGCTGCTGTACTTTGGATGCTTGTAATTTTTGGATGCCGGTGTCGCGGACAATCTCTGCACGTAAATCAGCGCTGCAGATTTCAAGATCAAGTAAATCTTGTACCCGTAAAGGCAGGCTGGCAGACGGATTAAACTTCTGCGGCACATAAGCCAGTTTTAATTTTTTTGAAAAGCGCACCTTGCCTTTATTGGGTGACATGATGCCAAGGAGTACTTTGATTAAGGTTGATTTGCCTGCGCCATTGGGACCAATCAGCGTCACAATCTCTTTTGACTGCAAAGCAAAATCGACATTTCTCAAAATATCCCGTTCGTCACGTCGAACCGAGACTTTCTCCAACTGTATAAGCGGAGTGTTTACTGGCGTATGCTGCACTGATGACATTTTCCAGAAATTTCAATAATGCTGTGTTGCGCTAAAAACTGGTCTGAGGCGGCAAGTTGGTCGAGTTGTTGAATCAAGCCTTGCGCAGAAGCCTCTTTGACAGAATGGCATTCGGTACAAATCAGGAAAGCAGCTTGGTGTCCTTCACGTGGATGGCAACAAGGTATATAGGCATTGATTGAGGTCAGTCTGTGAATGAGGCCTTTTTCTAATAAAAAGTCTAAACTGCGATACACTGTCGGTGGGGCAGCAGGGCGGTCTGCTTGGCCTTTAATTTTTGCCAATAAGTCATAAGCACCCATTGGGCCAGAGGCATTCAAAATGAGTTCAAGCACTTCTTTACGCAAAGGGGTCAGGCGAGCGCCAGTCGCAGTGCATAACAATTCTGCTTCAGCAAGTCGCGCTTTAATATCGTGATGACCATGAACACCATGTAATGCATTGTCATGTTCATGTGAACAAGAACTCATAGATTGACCTCATTGTTTTTGTAGAACCTATTGATCTGTTACAGCGCCATAAAGGCTGATGACCTTACAATAGATTCAATATCATAACACGCAATTTAGGATAACTATCTATATATAGTTAAAGCCAAGTCTGTTCAGGTGATGAATCTCGAAAATAGACATAGGCATTTTTTAACTTTTGTTATATTATAACATGCTTCGCTAAATTGAGTAATGCTGTGATGTCTCGCCTAATTGTTTTGGTCTTGTTTTCGATGTTAAGCACATGGGGCTGGACACAAAGCTTGGTGGTTTCAACACACCCAATTTATTTGATTGCTAAACAAGTGACAGACGGAGTAGAAGAGCCGATCCTGTTATTGAAAGATCAAAGTGGCCATGATGTGCAACTCACACCCGCCCATCGTAAAGCGATTCAAGATGCTTCCTTGGTGATTTGGCTGGGTAAAGCCCATGAAGCGCCACTGGAAAAAATGCTGAACCAAAACCGTAAAGCAATTGCTTTATTAGACTCAGGCATTTTAACCGCTTTGCCGTTACGTAATTTACGTGGTGTATCTATGGCCAATACCGTAGATAGTCATGTGTGGTTAGATCCGAATAATGCGGTTCGGATCGCTTTCTTTATTGCAACTTTACGTTCTCAGCAATACCCAGAAAATAAAGCCAAATACATGGCCAATGCCAAAGAATTCTCTCAGCAGATGCTGCAAGCTTCACAACAATATGAAAGCTCGAATAAAGCCAAAAACTATTGGTCTTATCATGATGCCTATCAGTATCTAGAACGTGCTTTGAACTTAAAATTTGCGGGTGCATTGACCGATGATCCACATATTGCCCCAACGGCAGCTCAAATTAAGTACTTAAGAGACAATCGTCCGCAAAATAAAATGTGTCTATTGGCCGAAACGACAGCAAGTGCCAGTCAGTACCAAAAAATGAACCCAGTAGTTTTCCAGTCAGTCGATGAAAGCATGCGCGGCGAAGACAATTTTGTAACAGCGTGGCAAAAATTGGCTTCAAAAACCGATAAATGCGTAATAAGTGCACAAAATTGATCAAAAAAATAAAAATCAATTGACTCTATCGTCAAAAAATATGGTAACGAAAAAAGCAGACTTAAGTCGAGAAAAGATTGCATGTTCAGGGGTGTAACTCTATAATGCCTGCGATTCGAAACGATCATGATTAAAACTTGTCAAGCAGTTCTGCTGTAAGTGGGTAAAAAATGAGCCAAACTAGTCGCATGATTGACCGACGATTAGCAAAAGCTTTGGTCTTCTTACAAGCGTGTATGATTCCTGTTGCCGCTTTACTGGCATGGGCAATCAAAGATACAACTGCTGCTTTGAGTGCTGCGCTTGGGGCTTTGGTATGTTGGTTGGCACATTGTTATTTTGCTTGGCAGTCGTTTAGAACGGCAGGCGCAAGAGCATCAAAACAAGTCATGCTGAATATGTACCGAGGAATGCTCGGTAAGTTTGCGATTGTGATTGTGGGTTTTATATTAATTTTGAGCAATGTTAAACCGCTGTCACCGGTTGCATTGTTTTGTGGATTTATTCTCGTACAAGCGATGTCGTGGGTCGCGCCATTTTGGGTGGCACGTCTACAAAAACGAGGGTAAGGCACATTTTGAGATTTTTGGAAGTAGAGACGGGATCTTTGCCATCCGCTTGATTCGTTTCTACTTCTTTTTAATGATTGACATTGACCAGGTGTGATTTATGGCTGCTGAAGAACATGCCCTGACTTCGACCGAGTATATCAAGCATCACTTGACCAATATGACCTATGGCAAAATGCCTGACGGTACATGGAAATTGGCTGAGACTGCTGAAGAAGCTCATTCGATGGGGTTCACTGCAATTCACTTGGATTCAATGGGTTGGTCTATCGGACTTGGTGTGATTTTCTGTTTGTTGTTTTGGACAGTTGCGAGAGCTGCGAATGCAGGTGTTCCAACTAAATTCCAATCAGCAATTGAAATGATTATCGAGTTTGTTGACTCAAGTGTTCGTGATACTTTCCACGGCAAATCACGCTTAATTGCACCCTTGGCATTAACCATTTTCGTGTGGATTTTCCTCATGAACGCAATGGACTTAATCCCAGTTGACTGGATTCCGTATACAGCTCAATTGATTGGTGCAAACGTATTTGGCATGGACCCTCACCACGTTTACTTCAAGGTTGTTCCTTCTACTGACCCGAACATTACCCTTGGTATGTCGTTGTCTGTATTTGTTTTAATCTTGTTCTATAGTATTCGTGAGAAAGGGATCGGCGGTTTCGTCGGTGAATTGGCACTTAACCCATTCAACCCAAGTAACCCAGTTGCAAAAGCGTTATTGATTCCAGTGAACTTAATTTTGGAATTAGTAACTTTCCTTGCTCGTCCAGTTTCGTTAGCTCTACGACTGTTCGGTAACATGTATGCGGGTGAGTTGATCTTCATCTTGATCGCATTATTGCCGTTCTGGATCCAGTGGGCGTTATCTGTGCCTTGGGCTATCTTCCACATTCTCGTAATCACGCTGCAAGCATTTATCTTTATGATGCTGACCATCGTTTACTTGAGCATGGCAAGCGAAAAGCATTAATGGTATTGCCTGATTGTCACCTGACAGTTGGGCTTAAATTTTAGTTTAATTTGGTAATAACCTAACCTCTGAGGAATTTTTCATGGAACTCACTTTAGGTCTAGTTGCAATTGCATCTGCTATCTTGATCGCTTTCGGTGCTTTAGGTACTGCGATTGGTTTCGGTCTTTTAGGCGGTCGCTTCTTAGAAGCTGTTGCTCGTCAACCAGAATTGGCTCCACAACTTCAAACTCGTATGTTCTTAATCGCGGGTCTTCTTGATGCTGTGCCTATGATCGGTGTTGGTATTGGCTTGTTCTTCATCTTCGCTAATCCATTTGTAGGTTAATAGCTTAATTCCTAAATCCACATATTGAGGAATAGCGAAATGAATATCAACCTCACATTGATTGGCCAAGCAATTGCATTTGCGATCTTTGTCGCATTCTGCATGAAGTTTGTATGGCCTCCACTAATCAATGCGATTAGTGAGCGTCAGCGTAAAATCGCTGATGGCTTAAATGCTGCTGAAAAAGCAAAAGCTGACCTTGCTGATGCGCAAGCACAAGTTAAGGCAGAATTAGACGCAGCAAAAGCACAAGCGGCTCAATTGATCGAACAAGCGAACCGTCGTGCAGCACAATTGATCGAAGAAGCGCGTACCCAAGCATCTGCTGAGGGCGAGCGTATTCGTCAACAGGCGAAAGAAACTGTTGATCAAGACATCAATTCTGCTCGCGAAGAATTACGTCAACAAGTTGCTGCTTTGGCAGTTGCTGGCGCAGAAAAAATTCTGAACCAACAAGTTGACGCAGAAGCTCATAATGCCATGCTGAATCAGCTGGCTGCTAAACTTTAAGCGAGGCGAATATGGCTGAACTCTTGACGTTAGCACGCCCGTACGCCAAAGCAGCATTTGCTTATGCATCTGAGCAGAATGCAACTGACGCTTGGTCAAATGCGTTACAACTGCTCGGTGCTGCGGTGCAAGACGAAGCATTTTCCGCTTATTTAAATCGCCCTGAGCTGACTCCTGCGGAACAAGTAGGTCTTTTTGCCAAGGTTTTAGGTGAAGATCAGTCTCAATCAGTGTCAAATTTCTTGACCTTGCTTGCAGACAACGATCGTTTGGTTTTATTACCTGAAATCGCAGCAGAATACGAATTACTTAAATCGCAGAACAACAACACATTGGAAGTAGAGATTGAATCTGCTTTCCCAATGGATGCGACACAAGAGCATATTTTAGCTCACGCGCTTGAAAAACGTTTTAACAGAACAGTTCATGTCACTGTTAACGTTAATCCAGCGTTAATCGCAGGTGTTGTGATTCGTGCAGGCGACCAAGTGATAGATGACTCTGCGCTTAACAAGCTTGAAAAAATGCGGACTCGTCTTCTTGCCTAACAGCAAAAAGACTGAACTTAAAAAAGATTGAGGAATAGCGCAATGCAACAACTGAATCCATCCGAGATCAGTGCGCTCATTAAACAGCGTATCGGCGATCTGGACACCAGCGCGACCGCGAAGAATGAAGGTACCATCGTCATGGTATCTGACGGTATCGTGCGTATTCACGGTCTTGCAGATGCAATGTACGGTGAAATGATCGAATTCGACGGCGGCTTATTTGGTATGGCACTGAACCTAGAACAGGATTCAGTGGGTGCCGTTGTTTTAGGTAACTACCTAAGCCTGCAAGAAGGTCAAAAAGCTCGTTGCACAGGTCGTGTATTAGAAGTTCCGGTTGGTCCTGAACTTCTTGGCCGTGTCGTAGACGCTTTGGGTAACCCAATTGATGGTAAAGGCCCGATTGATGCAAAATTAACTGATGCTGTTGAAAAAGTAGCACCAGGTGTAATTTGGCGTCAGTCTGTCGACGAACCTGTTCAAACTGGTTATAAATCAGTTGATACCATGATCCCTGTAGGTCGTGGTCAGCGTGAGTTGATTATTGGTGACCGTCAAACTGGTAAAACAGCAATGGCGATCGATGCGATCATCGCTCAGAAAAACTCTGGCATTAAATGTGTATACGTTGCGATTGGTCAAAAACAATCAACAATTGCAAACGTGGTACGTAAGCTAGAAGAAACTGGCGCTATGGCGTATACAACTGTTGTCGCAGCTGCGGCCGCTGATCCTGCAGCAATGCAGTATTTAGCTCCGTACTCTGGCTGTACAATGGGTGAATACTTCCGTGACCGCGGTGAAGATGCATTAATCATTTATGATGATTTGTCTAAGCAAGCTGTTGCTTACCGTCAAATTTCATTATTGTTACGTCGTCCACCAGGTCGTGAAGCGTATCCAGGTGACGTATTCTATCTTCACTCGCGTCTTCTTGAACGTGCTTCGCGCGTTTCAGCTGATTATGTTGAGAAATTCACGAACGGTGCAGTAACAGGTCAAACTGGTTCTTTAACTGCATTACCGATCATTGAAACTCAAGCTGGTGACGTATCTGCATTCGTACCAACCAACGTAATTTCGATTACTGACGGTCAGATCTTCTTAGAAACATCATTATTCAACGCAGGTATTCGTCCTGCTGTGAACGCGGGTATTTCGGTATCACGTGTTGGTGGTTCAGCTCAAACTAAGATCATCAAAAAATTGTCTGGTGGTATCCGTACCGCTCTAGCGCAATACCGTGAATTGGCTGCGTTTGCTCAGTTCGCTTCTGATCTTGATGAAGCAACGCGTAAGCAACTTGAGCATGGTCAACGTGTAACTGAGTTAATGAAGCAAAAACAATATGCTCCATACTCAATTGCTGACCAAGCTGTTTCTGTATATGCATCTAACGAAGGCTACATGGCTGACGTAGAAGTGAAGAAAATCGTAGACTTTGATGCTGCGTTAATCTCTTACTTCCGTTCTGAACATGCTGCGTTAATGCAACAGATCGATGAAACTGGTGATTACAACAAAGACATCGAAGCAGCGTTCAAAGCAGGTATTGAGAGCTTCAAAGCGACTCAAACTTACTAAGTTTATCTTTAGTTAAGTTTGGTTCACGGATCAACCTTCGGAAGCTCGAAAGAGCTTTCGAATACTAGGTTAAGCGTATGGCAAATTTAAAAGAAATTCGCGCCAAAGTAGCTAGTATCAAGAGCACGCAAAAGATTACTCGCGCGATGCAAATGGTAGCTGCTTCGAAAATGCGTCGTGCGCAAGAGCGCATGGCTCAGGGCCGTCCGTATGCCGATAATATGCGCCGTGTAATTGCTCACTTGGTACAAGCAAACCCTGAATATAAACACCGTTATATGGTTGAACGCCCAGTTAAGCGCGTTGGCTATATCGTTGTGTCTTCAGATCGTGGTTTGGCAGGTGGCTTGAACATTAACTTGTTCAAGAAAGTTGTGCAGCATGTCAAAGCACAACAACAGCAGTCAATTGAAGTTGAATTTGCTTTGATTGGTCAAAAAGCGGTTTCGTTTTTTAAGAATTACGGCGGTAAAGTGCTTGGTGCAACGACCCAACTTGGCGATGCGCCGAGTTTGGAACAGTTGACTGGCTCAGTACAGGTTATGCTTGATGCATTTGATAAGGGCGAATTAGATCGTATCTACCTCGTATCAAATGGCTTCGTCAATGCGATGACTCAGCAGCCTAAAGTTGAACAACTTGTTCCTTTAGCACCGGCAGAAGAAGGCGATGACCTCAACCGTACTTATGGTTGGGACTATCTCTACGAACCAGAAGCAGAAGAATTGTTAAATGGTTTGTTGGTTCGCTATATCGAGTCTATGGTTTATCAAGGTGTGATTGAAAACGTTGCATGTGAGCAGTCAGCTCGTATGGTCGCGATGAAAGCAGCGACAGACAACGCAGGACAATTGATTAAAGACCTACAGCTCATTTACAACAAGCTGCGTCAAGCCGCGATTACTCAGGAAATTTCCGAGATCGTTGGCGGTGCCGCTGCCGTTTAACATTATTAAGTTTGAATTGAGGAGACAGCAATGAGTAGCGGTCGTATCATTCAGATCATCGGCGCGGTTATCGACGTCGAGTTTGAGCGCAATAGCGTTCCTAAGATCTATGACGCTCTCCAAGTTGACGGTACTGAAACTACATTAGAAGTTCAGCAACAGCTTGGCGATGGTGTTGTTCGTACCATCGCAATGGGTTCTACAGAAGGTCTTAAACGTGGCCTAAATGTAACCAGCACAAATGCACCGATTTCTGTTCCAGTAGGTCCAGCGACACTTGGTCGTATCATGGACGTATTGGGTCGCCCAATTGATGAAGCAGGTCCTGTAGCGACTGAAGAGCGTTTGCCGATTCACCGTCAAGCACCTTCTTATGCTGAACAAGCAGCTTCGACTGATCTTTTAGAAACTGGTATTAAAGTCATCGACTTACTTTGCCCGTTCGCGAAAGGTGGTAAAGTTGGTCTATTCGGTGGTGCCGGTGTTGGTAAAACCGTTAACATGATGGAGTTAATCAACAACATCGCGAAAGCTCACTCAGGTTTATCTGTGTTTGCTGGTGTTGGTGAGCGTACTCGTGAAGGTAACGACTTCTATCACGAAATGAAAGATTCTAACGTTCTTGACAAAGTAGCAATGGTCTACGGTCAGATGAACGAGCCACCAGGTAACCGTTTACGCGTAGCGTTAACTGGTTTGACCATGGCTGAATACTTCCGTGATCAAAAAGACGAAAATGGTAAAGGTCGTGACGTATTATTATTCGTCGACAACATCTACCGTTATACACTTGCGGGTACTGAAGTATCAGCATTGTTAGGTCGTATGCCATCTGCAGTAGGTTACCAACCGACACTTGCAGAGGAAATGGGTGTTCTTCAAGAGCGTATTACGTCGACTAAATCTGGTTCGATCACATCGATCCAAGCAGTATACGTACCTGCCGATGACTTAACAGATCCATCGCCTGCAACAACGTTTGCTCACTTAGATGCTACTGTTGTATTGAGCCGTGACATCGCATCTTCTGGTATTTATCCAGCGATCGATCCACTTGACTCAACTTCACGTCAGTTAGATCCATTGGTTGTTGGTGCTGAGCATTATGAAATTGCACGTTCTGTACAGAACGTATTGCAACGTTATAAAGAGCTTAAAGACATCATTGCAATCTTGGGTATGGACGAGTTAGCTGAAGAAGATAAATTGGTTGTTTACCGTGCGCGTAAAATCCAACGTTTCTTCTCTCAACCGTTCCACGTAGCTGAAGTATTTACTGGCGCGCCTGGTAAATTAGTACCACTTAAAGAAACGATTCGTGGCTTTAAAGGTCTATTAGCTGGTGAATACGACCACATCCCAGAACAAGCGTTCTATATGGTTGGTGGTATTGACGAAGTGATTGCTAAAGCCGAGAAACTTTAATTAGCAACTCTAATTTAAGGAGATTCTCATGGCGACTATGCAATGTGACGTTGTAAGTGTGAAAGAGTCGATTTACTCTGGACAAGTTACGATGTTAATCGCAAAAGGTGCGGGCGGTGAGCTTGGTATTTTACCAGGACATGCGCCACTCGTAACTTTACTCCAACCGGGCCCGATCCGTGTTCAGTTGGAAAATGGTACAGAAGAAATCGTGTATGTATCTGGCGGTGTGTTAGAAGTTCAGCCTCATGTTGTGACCGTGCTTGCAGATACTGCAATCCGTGCTGACAACTTAGATGAAGTGGCAATTATGGAAGCTCGTAAACAAGCTGAACAATTGCTCGCAAATCAAAAGAGTGATCTGGATTCTGCAGCCGCGCTTGCTTCGCTTGCAGAAACTGCAGCTCAGCTTGAAACGATTCGTAAAATCAAAAACCGCGCACTTTAATTATTGCAGGTTCGAGATTGAAAAAAGCCACCGTCAGGTGGCTTTTTTTTATACATTAAAATAAGAAGTTGTATTTTTATAGATAATTATCATTTTAATATTAATTCTTGTTATCATTTGTGAACTTAAAAAATGAGAAATTAAAAGTGCAGTCCAAAATCTTACTTCTAGCTCCTTTATTTATCTTATGTGTTGGTTGTACTGTGACTAAAACCCCTGAGGGGAAATCTATTGGCATGTTGCCAATAAAATCAGTACCTAAACACGAGCGTTATCTGAATATAGACAGCAGTGCGAGTAAAGCTGACAAAATTCAGATGTATCGTGATCAATTAATTGAAAAGTACCCGAATCAGGATTTTACATTTATCCGTACTTTTCCATACCGTGCTTATCAATCCTATGATTCTCTTACCCCTCGTCCTTATATGATTAATACAATCGATGGTCATCAGGTCAAAGTAGCTGAATTTATAATGTTTGGATCAAAAAATGTATTGTTAACAGAGTTGGCACAGCAAGATTTAAAAGTGCCTGTTGGTGTGCATGATTTAGTGATTATTAATGGCTTTAAAAGTACAAGTTATTATACAGAAATAAAAAATGTGAATTTTGAGAAAGATAAAAATTATGTCATGGGTACGGATTATAGTAAGGAAACTGGATCTCGGCTTTATATTGCAGAATATGAAGTAGATCAAAGATTTAAGGCTAATGAGCCAGAATACATTGTGATTAAGAAAAAAATTGTTGAAGGTATTGAACAAGGAAATTTGAAACATGTCAAAATTTACTAAATCCGTATTTAAATTTGGTTTATTGTTTTCGATCTTAGTCTCTAGTGGCTGTGTACGAATGATGTTGCCCACTTCTGAGTCACAACTTATTCAGCAATCTGTAGGTGGTGGATATAGCACTGAACTCAACATGGATTATATTCAAGTATATGCAAATTTAAAACGAGCATATGATAAGTGCGTCGCATATAAAAGTCCTGTGCCTAATGATATGAGTTATATTGCTGTAGACGGTCAGCTTGAGCGTGATAAGCATCAAGCTACAATTGAAGCAAAAGCAAACTATGGAACCTATGTTTCTAAGGTGAATCTGAAAGAGATACCAAATGGAAAGACTCTATTAACCTTATATCTTTCAAAAAGTAAGCTTTTGACCGAAAATAAAAATGCTGAATTATCACAGAAGAGATTTGAACAAGAACAATTAAGAGCCTTAGGTAATGATCCTAAGTGTAATTAGCAATAGATGATAAAAAAGACTGAGCAGCAAACAAATAGTTTAGCTCAGTCTTTTGATTTTTTATCTCTAAGTATTTGAATCCGCTTTATCTCCCAATACCAAGGTTGCCAGCTTGACCATATCCATTTGAATGCTATTGAACTGTTTCTCGATTTTGGCAAAATCAATTTTTGAGAAATCCGTTTGACCATGTAATAAGGGCATATTTAACAATTGTTGATTGGCGGCCAATAAGTTTTGACGGATTTGATCGACTTCATTACTTTTTAAATTCAGTGATAATAAGGCATCATGCAGCTTATGCAATTCTTGATTCAACTCACCCGTGGTGCTTTGTAGCTGTTGCACATTTTTATCTTGGATGGCTTGTTCCAAATTACTTTGCGATTGCTTGAGCAAGCTGACATAGTCATCAGTTTCAATCTGTAATTTGGCAATATCACGGGCGATATTTAACATATTGCCACGGCTTAGGTTTTGAGTATCTTGAGCGATGCTTGTATCGCGTTCTGTATTTTCCGAAGTCGTATTCGATTGTTCAATCTCAGTGTTTTGCTCAGCTTGCTCATTGTCATGAGGAACCTGATCGCAACCTGCCAGCGTTAAGAGGCTAACCAAAGTGGTTACTGAGAGAATGGCTTTGATAGAGAAATGTTCCATCATGGCTGAACTGCACCAAAATATGAGAAGACCGTCACTATAATAAAAAAGTATGGAGAGAATAGGAGTTGTTGCAAAGAACAAACAAATTTTTCAATTAAAAAGAGAGTGCAGAAAGCGCTCTCTAAGTTCTATCTCAGAGGCAGGGAGAGTTAGCCTTTGATGATTTTGATAACTGAATGATTAATCACATTAACCAAAACATAATCACCGTTTACCTTGATCCATTGCTGATTTTTACTTGGTTTATACAAATTTTTGTGCTTTGCATAATCTACTTTGTAACCTTGTCCACGATAGTCGCTCGGGACTTTTTGACCTGGTTTCCAATCATGTGCAGGCTGAATCTTTCTTTTTTGCTCTTGAGGATGATGAGCTGCCTGTCTGTGATCATGTTTTTGCTGTTCAGCTTTTTGTGGTGAATGTTGTGGCTCATGTGGTGCTGCAAAAGCTGGAATTGCAACCACCGTAGATAAAGATAAAATCAATGCTTTGGCTATAGTTTTCATTGTTCACCTGTAATTTGGGAGTTGAATGTCGATGTCATCATTTAACTTTAAGCTTGTTCAAACAGAGTGAAGATAGTGTTGTAGATTGATAAAAATTGTGTGTGAACCATGAATAACAGCTGTAAAAAAAGCATGATCTCCATGCTTTTTTTAATATTTGTGGCTTTAAAAACTGAGTTATTTTGCTAATTCAGCTTCAATTGCACTGACAATACGCTCATCATCGGCAGTGATATCAGGTGCAAAGCGAGCAACAATTTCACCCTGCTTATTCACCAAGAATTTTTCAAAATTCCATAACACTTCAGGTGGGTTGTTTGGCGTTAAACCATAATCAACCAAGTCTTTCCACCATGGCCCTTCGCCTTGACGTTCCGGAATCGCTTGGGTCAGGGTTTGATACAAGGTATGTTTGTCATCACCTGCAACCGAGATTTTGGCGAAAAGCGGGAAATGCACATCATAATTCAATGAACAAAACTGCTGAATTTCATCATTGGTTCCTGGTTCTTGTTCTAAGAAATTATTCGCTGGGAAGCCTAGGATTTCTAGGCCTTGGTCTTTCTTGGCCTGATACAGTTTTTCTAAACCTTCATATTGTGGTGTTAAACCACACTTTGATGCCACGTTAACGATCAGCAGAACTTTGCCTTGATATTGATCGAGATCAACGTCTTGGCCTTTGATGTCCTTAACGGGAATGTGATAAACCGACTGGCTCATGGGATACGTCCTAATTTGTTGTTGTGACAAAACCTATTTGTTTTAACTGCTATTGCTACTGAGTGCAATGCTCTTGAGATTATTCCATACAAATAATGTGTAAAACCAAGCCTTTGTTTTAAAGTACTGCATTTTTGAGTTGAATCGGAGTCTGTCCCGTATAGCGTTTAAAAAACTCAATGAAACTGGAACTGTGTTGATAACCTAAAGCAAAAGTGAGCTGTTTGATGGTCATGCCTTGGCGGATCTGATTGATCGCATAAATAATTTTGGCACGATTACGCCACTCCGACAGTGACAGTTGCAGTTCTTGCTGGCTGAGACGTAACAGGTGTCGCTCACTGACTGTAAAGCGTTGTAACACTTGTTGCAGACTGTTATGAAACAGATTGGGGTCGGCAAGCTGTTCCAGAATCGGTGCTAAAACTGGATGACTGCTTTGCGGGAGATAATGTGAATAGGCCGGCGCTTGCTTGAGCTGATCGAACAGCACTTGTAGCAGATGTTCTAGATATTCAGGCGCGGCAGCCTGTTTTTGCTGTTCAAGGATTTGCACGACCAATGCCCGAAAAAAAGGTTCAATACTGAAACAACGACAGCTATCCCCTAAAAAATCACCAAACTTGGGGTGCAGACGAATACAGATATAGTGAATTTCGTGCTCAACGGGCAATGATTGGTGTTCGGTGCGTGGTGGTAACCACAACCCATAACTGGGTGGTGATAGGTAGTATTTTCCTTCAATATCAAACTCTAAAGTTCCATTCAAACTGAAATTGAAATCGCCCCAAAGTGAAGAATGCGGTGTGACAATATCATCTTTTTGATATAGAAATTCATGTACTTCTATACCGTGTAAAAAGGGGAATTGTTCAGCAACAGCATGCTTCATTTGAGGATCTCATTTTAGTTTTCGAAAGTCACTTTCGGGTTATTCAAGCCTTTGGCTAAAGTGAAGATACTAATCAATGCCAAGGCAACAAAACTGATTACACCATAAATTAAGATATTTTCATTGAAATGATCAACTACATAACCACCGAGTAGTGAACCTGTGGCAATCATCACTTGGAACATACCCACAAATAGAGGCATGCCTTTTTCAACCGCGTGAGGGGCATGCACAAACATCCAGATATTGGCTGAGGTCGGGAAAGCACCGAAAGCGAAGCCCCATAAAGCAGTCAATACAATTGCCCCAAACTGGTGGGTCGCGAAAATCGGGAAGCCGAAGAATACGATGGCAAAACAGATCCCGACAAAGGCGAGGGTATAGCGCACATTTAAATTGCCACTATAGCCAGCAAATGCATTGCCAAAAATTCCTGCAATGCCGTAGAGCAATAACAATGAACTGATGGTGGTGCCATCAAAGCCCGCAATATTTTTAAAGAAAGGCGCTAAATAACTGTAGGCACAGAAGTGAGCGAGACCAATCAGTAACACGATCAACATACCACTACGTGCCTTCGGCGTACGGAGTAAGGCAGGTAGGTCACGTAAATGAATGGCAGATTCAGGTTTCAGCGCCGGTAAGAAAATGAGTTGTAGCACCAACACCACCAAGCCGATTGCTGCGGTAATCCCAAAGGCACTGCGCCAACCATAGAATTCACTCAGCCATGTCCCGATTGGAACACCAAGGACAGTTGCAAAAGTAACACCCGCCATCACAATGGCAGTGGCTTTGGCAATAGGGAGGTGCGCTGGTGCAAGTTTGCCACTGAGCGCAATGGCGGTGGCCCAGAAGCCACCAATTGAAATACCGAGGACCAAACGGCTGAGCAACAACACATTAAAGCTCTCTGCAAAGGCAGTAATGGTGTTGGCAATCACCATAATCGCAGTCAACAGGATCAACACATAACGACGATCTAGTTGTTTCACGGAAATTGGGAGTAATGGTGCAGCAATTGCAGCCATCACCCCAGGTAAGGTAATGATTAATCCAGCCGTACCCACCGAAATATTTAAGTCGGTCGCGACACTATTGAGGACGCCCACAGGTAAGAATTCACTGGTGACCAGTGCAAAGGCAGCAACAGCGACTGCTAAAATTGCATACCAGCTTCCTTGTGTGGTTTCAGTGGGTCGTGCCTCTGAAGAGGTGGATTGTTCCATGAGAATTTCCTTATTTGTCAGTTGGATGACAAAAGGGTGGAGAATAAATTAATTTTTTATAACGATCGCTATGAAATAAAATAGTAGATAAATAGAGTATCGTCAAATATTTTTATAGTGATCATTATAAAAATATCTGTAAGGCTTATGAGAAATTTGAATGGTTAGGACAATTGCGACTGAAGTGGAACGCAATCAATAGGGTCGCTTTAATGTATCGTTGCAAAAGCGACCATTGATTATGGATTAAACACAGGATCTCAGCTCAAGCTAGAACACTCATATTGCTGACCTCAGCTTGTATCATTGTTTTTGATAATGAATTTGGGGGTTGTTCAGGCCGCGTGCCAGCGTAAAGATCAATACCAGAGAACAGAGGACCAATGGCAACATGGCAAAAAATAAGATCGTGCCATTAAAATAATCCACGATGATACCGCCAAACATACTGCCAAGCGCAATCAGAATTAAGAAGGTTAATGTCACCATTGGCATGCCTTTTTCAACGGCTTCAGGGGCATGGGTAAACATCCAGATGTTGACTGCGGTTGGGATGATGCCATAAGCGAAGCCCCATAAAGCCGTCAATATGATTGCAGAGCTGACCTGTGCTCCAGACAGCGGCAGACACAGAAAGGCAAAGAAGAAGGTGATACCACTGACTGCGAAGGTATAACGGATATTCTTCTGACCCAGATAGCCTGCAAAAATATTGCCAAAAATCCCAGCAATCCCATAGACCAGCAGTAAACGGCTAATCAAGCCATCAGAGAAGTCCAATTGATGCTTAAAAAAGGCAGAAAAATAACTATAAGCCGCAAAATGTGCAAAGCCCATAAAAATAAAGATGATTAAGCCTTTACGTGCAGCAGGATGTTGCAACAGAATCGGGAGCTCATTCCAACGTAGCGAAGAAGCCGGTTTGAGTTGAGGCAGATACAGATACTGGAAGATAAATAGAAGTACCCCTATCAATGAAATCGCCGTGAAAGAAGTTTGCCAACCATTATATTGAGCCAACCATGTGCCCATCGGCACGCCCAATACGCTGGCCAAGGTCACTCCGAAAGCCACCCAAGCCGTTGCTTTGGCAATCGGTAAATGGGGCGGTGCAAGGCGACCGCTTAAAGCAACCGCAGTGGCCCAGAATCCGCCAACAGCAATGCCCAGAATGATACGTCCGACTAGCAGCAGGATAAAGTTAGGCGCAAATGCTGTAAGGAGATTGGCGACAATCATTAATAGGGTAAGCATCAATAGCAGAGTACGTCGATCCAGTGTTTTCGCCGAAATGGGAATCAGCACTGCAGCAAACATACCGACGATTGCGGTCAATGAAACGGTTAGACCTGCTGTTCCTACAGAGACTTGAAAGTCCCGCGCAATCTCATTGAGTACACCAATCGCAAGGAACTCACCTGTGACTAAGGCAAAAGCGCTGAATGTAACAGAGAGTAATGCGAGCCAGTTCCCTTGCGAAGGATTTGATTGCAGTGAACTGATGTCAGTGGCAGATGGGTTTTCCATAAAAATCCCCTTTATTGTTAGTGAGATAACAATAAACTTTAAAAAAGAGTAATTTTTTATAACGATCGATATAAAATAAAATAGTTGATTAATGTTGCTGCGTCAATTAATTTGATAGTGATCGTTATGAAAATACCTGTGACTGTTATGACAAATGCACCTGATCCTCTGCCAACACCCTGTGATGACAGCTTGAAAAAAAAGCGTGGTCGTCCGAAGTGTTTTGACGAGCAGCAGGCTTTGGAAAAAGCCATGTTGTTATTTTGGGAGCATGGTTATGAAGCCACATCGATCAGTGATTTAACGCAAGCGCTAGAGCTGACTGCACCGAGCTTATATAGTAGCTTTGGTGATAAAGCGGGTCTGTTTTATAAATGCATCGACTATTATTTAGCCCATGAAGCTTGTCCGATTGTTCCTATTTTTTTAGAAGCCAAAACCGCCAAAGTTGCCTTTGAACTTTATTTATATGACAACGTCAAGCGTTTGGCTCAACCCAATAAACCAGCAGGTTGTATGTTGGTAGTTGCCACCATGAACTGCTCGGATAATGCACAGGCAGTGCAACACAATATTCTGGAAAAACGTTTGCAGACCAAGCAAAAACTGTTTGAGCGTTTAGAGCAGGGCGTTGCCAACGGTGATTTGCCAGCAACAGCGCCTTTACAGGAAATGACCGACTTCTATGCAACGGTTGTACAGGGCCTGACCATTCAAGCACGAGATGGGGCGACTGTTGAACAACTGCATAAGGTGGTTGAACACGCGATGCGCGGATGGGAGTTGTTCTAAACCCCCATGTCGTGACTGCGATATAAATGTCTGAAATACGATATTTCAATTATTTTGGACATCTTTCACAATACTCTCATTGCTGAGATAGGGTGAGAAAATGATGGGTCGGTTAAGTAAGTACCAAAAATGGGCTTTTGTCTTGCCCTTGATTGCGGTTTTGATTTGGTCGTTGAATATTGCCGTGACACGCTATGTGGCGGACTATATTTCGCCTGTGAGTATTAGTTTTTATCGTTGGTTTGTTGCCTTTATTATTTTGACACCGTTTATGTTGCCAAAAGTATGGAAACAACGTGCTTTAATTGCGCCGTATCTTCCTAAATTAGCGGTGTTGAGCGCCTTTGGCATGGTGTTGTATCAAGGTCTTTCTTATACCGCAGCGCACTATACTACAGCAACCAATATGGGCATTGTGAATGCCTTTGTCCCGATCTTTACGATCTTTATCTCTTATTTCATTTTAAAAGATGTACCAAACCGTTTTGCGATTTTTGGCAGCCTCTTGTCCTTTGCGGGTTTGATCTATGTCATGAGCCAAGGCCATCTTTCTAGTTTGTTTGAGCAGGGTGGACACTGGGGCGATGCGGTGATGGTACTGGCTGTTGGTTTCTATGCGTTTTATGGCGTATTCTTGAAAAAATGGCAGCTACAGTTGCCATTGATGACCAGTCTATACGTACAAATTGCGTTTGCATTGTTGTACCACATCCCATTTTTACTCTGGCTTGGCCTAGATGGGATTAATGCTGAAAATGCAGCAAGTGTGCTGTATGCTGGGATGTTCCCGTCGCTGATTGCCCCGTTATTATGGATGGTGGCCGTACAGGCGATTGGCCCAAACCGGACCAGTATTTTCATGAATTTAATGCCGGTATTCACTGCGATTATTGCCAGTTTCTGGTTGTCAGAGCACTGGACGATTTACCATACCATCGGTGGTGTGATGATCCTCATCGGTATTGTCATGGCACAGAAGAAAACCGTGAAAGCACCTGCACAATTGGCAGAACCTGCAGCATAAATGTGAAATGGTTTGGTGTGTTTGATCAAAATAACAACAAACGCACCAAATTATTTTTTTGATGACTGTGCTTTCTATATGATTTGCAAATATATTTTTAAGAATTATTAAATTTATGATCAAAAAAAAGCTGAATAAAAATATAAATATAATTTTATTGAAAATGCGGAAGTGACAAAATTGGTACGCTTTTCACACTTTTTGTTAGATAAATAATATATTTGTATAAATGAGACGATTCCCCCATAATAACCAACACAGCAAGATGATTCATTTGAGAATGAATAAGTTGCTTATCAAATTTGCGAACCCTCTGGATGTGATTATACACATCCTTTTTATGCTCAGTTATCCCTATATAACTGAGCTTTTTTTTGTCCGCTATTCACCTAATTAAGCGCGAACAACTTCACCTGTCAGTGCATTCAAAATGCGACTCGGTTCTCGGCTCAACCCTAAATCACCTTCGAGATAATGTAATGAAGTGCTGAAGTAAAGTTGCGCTTCTTCTAAGCTTTGTGCGGGTGTGAGACCAGCAGGGTTGGCGCTGGTCGAGACAATAAAGCCGCCAAATTGCTGGCATAGCTGCATGCACAACGGATGTGTCGTGACCCGGACTGCGACCAAAGGATGTTGGCCTTTGATCCATGCTGGAATACTTTGATCAGCAGGAAGTAGCCAGGTTGTGGCACGTTCTGTCTCAAGGCGATTCGACCAACTGGCGATCACTTGCTGACGCAGATTAGTGTTCAAGTCCTGCAATAAATGTTCGACTTGGTCTAAATGCCCGGCCAATAAGATCACACCTTTTTCAACAGGGCGATGTTTCAGTTCAAGAATTTCCTGAAATGCCTGTTCATTGAAGGGGTCACAGCCTAAGCCCCAAACTGCTTCAGTTGGGTAAGCCAGAACCTGTCCTTGTTTTAAAAGATGGGCTGCTTCAGCAATAGAGGAGGTAATCATGGCGTGTATAAAACAAAAGGGAGAATAGGCATTAGTTTAATGCATTGGGCGACAACGTAAATAGCGTCCTGCTTGTTGTAGGCATAAACCCAGTAATTCCAATTCCATTAATTGGGCAGTTAGTTCTGCAATCGTGATTGGATGGCGTAGCGCCAGTTGATCCAAATCTTGTCCAATCCAGTCCAGACTCTGATACAACGCAATCAAATGTGCGGGTAAGCTTGGCGGAGGAGTGGTACTGGCTTCATCAATTGGGTGTTGCTGGGCTTGCCATTGCGTCGGTAGTGCTAAATCCTCGATAACCTGTTCGGGATGATCGACCAGAATGGCACCTTCTCGAATCAGTTGATGGCAACCTTGATGATGTTCACTGTAAATATGTCCTGGAATCGCAAATACCATTTTACCTTGATTGGCTGCTTCATTTGCAGTGATGAGAGAGCCACTTTTCAGTGCAGCCTCCACCACTAAGACACCCAAACTCAGACCACTGACGATCCGGTTACGTCTTGGGAAGTGCTGTTGTAAGGGCATTGTCGTTGGTAGAAACTCCGTCACGATGGCCCCAGATTGGGTAATTTGTTGTGCCAGTTGTTTGTGCTGAGCGGGGTAGACGCTATCGAGGCCTGTACCCGTCACTGCAATGGTCCGTTGATGGGCTAATCCACCTTGATGTGCGGCTTGATCAATCCCATGGGCCAAACCACTGCTGATATAAAAGCCTTTTTCACTTAAATAATAGGCAAAATCATAAGCGACTTGGCGTCCATGTGGACTCGGTTTTCGGCTGCCGACCATGGCAATCTGTGGTTGTAATAAGGCTTGTGCCTGACCTTGTCCAAATAAAATGGGGGGACGATCTACATAAGGTAGTAGTTGCGTTGGGTAGCCAATATCATCAGGCGTTAAAATAAAATCGCTATATTTGCAAACCAGATCAAGTAGTTGTTGGAATTGTTGCTGACCCTGAGGGCTCTGAAATTCGGCTAAACGTTTTAAGTGATTGGCGTGTAAGCCCAGTTGTGACCATTCTGAGAAACGATGCGGTTGTGTTGCTTGTTCACAACCACCAAAGTGCTGCTGAATTTTGCTGAAACTCGACAGCGAATGCTGAACCAAGTACCACACCAACACAGTGTGATAGTGATGAGGTGATAATTGATTCAACATAGGCGTTTACTTAGTCATCTAAACGAGGTGGCTTAATATCCGAGCCAAGCTTGATCGGTAGCTCGCTCTCAAGGATATAGGCATAGCTGATACGATCAAAACTCTTAAAGATCATGGCGCTACCTAGATATTGTCCAGGGAGTTTCACTTTTTCTTTAGTTTTCGGATCTCGGACTACTTCACCATCTTGATAGACACTGAACACTTGACCAATTTCAACGCCATCAGTAGTGCCACGATCAACGGTGACCACGCCATTTTTGGCAGCTGTACCAATTGAACCCATCACACGGATGATTTTGCCGCCGTCTTTTACCTGATTGGCATCAATTGGGTAAAATAAGGTTGGTAGCATGGCATCCTGTTCAGCCATAACCCGATCGCCACGACGAACTTCACCGTTATAACTATCGGTAAGTTCAACTGTGGTGATGTCATTTTCATTGCGAATGGCAACAGCCGAAGCCACTTGTGTCAGCTCAACCCCAAGATTCTGTTTCTTGCCATTTTGGTCTAATACGATGTACGGTTCACCTTCACGGAATACACCATAACGTTGACCGTTTTCAAGGCCTTTACCACGCACATATACACTTTGGCCTTTACCTGCAAGTACGCGGTTGTCTGCTGTACCCAAGATATAAGGGGTATTGGCAATCGCCTCTGCTGGCAGGACCGAAGTACGCTCTAACCATTGCTGAATATGTGCCAAAGGAATAACAGGAACACTATTATTCAAGGCTTCAACACGGACTTGCGGACGTAGGTTTGAGGTATTACCTGTATAGCGGCGAATAATCCCGTCACAGCCATCCCCCTCATCCTTACCGATTAAGGGTTTACCGTTCAAACTGCATAGCAGTAAGCGATCGCCTGGATAAATCCAATGCGGATTTTTCACATGCTTATTGCTTGCCCAAATTTCTGGCCAACGCCAAGGCTTACTTAAAAACTTCCCTGAGATATCCCAAAGTGTATCGCCTTTTTTCACCACATAAACATGCGGTGCCCCCACTTTGACCGAAGGTGGACTGACATTTGGGCTGGCTGCATGGGCGAAATTCACGCTCATCCCCAAACCTGCACAAATTGCTGCAGCAATCAGTTGTTTTTTTAACCCCAAGGCATGAAATGAGTGTATGCCGTTTAAAACCTTTTTCATTATCATAATTCCTAAAAATTATGTGTGTAGTTGCGTTATAATAACGACTTTACACACAATTTTTTGATCAAGTATTCCCTTTAGTTGGTTTTTTGATCAATGGCATAAGTGAGGACGACTGTATGGCCTTATTACCTATTCTAAGTTTTCCTGATCCCCGCCTTCGTACCATTGCCAAACCAGTCGAAGAAGTCACTGATGATATTCGTCAGCTTGCAGCAGATATGTTTGAAACCATGTACGAGGCACCGGGTATAGGTTTAGCGGCAACTCAGGTTGATCATCATATTCAGCTTATTGTTATGGACATCTCTGAAGAGAAAAACCAACCGATGGTGTTCATTAACCCCAAAGTCATTCCACTGACCGAAGATACTCAGCCTTATGAAGAAGGCTGTCTCTCTGTGCCTCAAATATACGACAAAGTTGAGCGTCCGTCACGCGTAAAAATCGAGGCAATTAACCTTGAAGGTCAAGCATTTGTGTTAGAAGCTGACGAACTTCTCGCTGTTTGTATCCAACATGAAATGGATCACTTAAATGGCAAACTTTTTGTCGATTATTTATCGCCATTAAAGCGTCAACGTGCACGTGAGAAAGTGGAAAAAGTGGTTCGCCAACGTGAAAAAGAAAAAGTCACTGTCAAACGTTAAGCGCTAGACATTATTTAAGATGTTTTCTTTGTTTCGTTGTGGCTTGCTGCTGGCTTTAACCGCGGTCTGTTTACAGATTGCGGTTTTCTTGCAGCCGCTACTTCCGAAGCAATATCAAATCGCGCCTGTCTGTGAAACCATTACTCAGGCGTTGTTATTACCGAAGCTACAAGCTTCGCATAGCCATTCGGTCCATGCATCTCAGCATCACGAGCATCAGCTTGAACATGTTCAAGTGTCGATGCCACAACATGATCATCACGATCCTAACCACCAATGTCAGTATTGTACGGTCTATGCCAATCTAGTATTGCCGCCTGAATTGGGGGTGAAAGAGGTTCTGGTCCGTATCCAAATCCGTTTAGTTGCGTATCAACAAGCCTTTAAGCATGTTTATTTTGCACTGCAACGGTTGTTCTTGTTGCCTCAAGGGCGGGCTCCGCCACTCTTTGCATAAATTAAAACTTTCTTTTCGTTAGGGTTTTTTTGGAACTCTGACTCTGTTTTATCTATGTTTTAAGAGAGACCGATAATGGCTCAACCTAAATTTTTATTACAACCGCTGACGGTTGCGATCTTGACTGCTTCAAATACCGCAATGGCGTGGGCAGAACCTGTTCAGCATGAGCAGGCACATGTCTCAATGGCACCGATTGTGGTCACTGCACAACAACCGAATGAGAGCAATGGTTTGGTGGTGCAAGCCGATCCTAAGAAACCGATTCAACCCATCCCAGCGACAGATGGTGCCGACTATCTACAAAGTATTATGGGGTTTAATTCAATACAAAGTGGTGGCACCAATGGCGATGTCACTTTCCGTGGCATGTTTGGCTCCCGCATCAAGATTTTAACCGATGGTACGGAGAATCTCGGTGCATGTCCGAGTCGTATGGATGCACCGACCTCGTATATTTCACCTGAAAGTTATGACCGTATTTCAGTGATTAAAGGGCCACAAACGGTTCAATATGCCAATACTGGTTCAGCGGCAACGGTGATCTTTGAGCGTGAACCTGAAAAACTCACCCAAGACAAACCTTATCGTGGGCAGGCGAGTGTATTGTGGGGTTCGTTTGGACGTTTAGATCAGAATGTTGAAGCGGCGATTGGTGATGAAAAAAAATATATCCGTTTAAATGCCAATCGTTCTGAATCGAATAGTTATCAAGATGGAGATGGCAAAACTATCCCGTCTTCATGGGAACGTTGGAATGCTGATGTTGCATTGGGTTGGACACCAGATGAAAACACTTGGCTTGAGTTGACAGGTGGCAAGGCTGATGGTGAGGCTGAATATGCGGGTCGTGGTATGGATGGGGCACAATTCGCTCGTGAAAGCTTAGGTCTACGTTTTGAAAAGAAAAATATCACTGATGTAATCAAGAAAATTGAAGCTCAGGTCAACTATAGCTATAACGACCATATCATGGATAATTATAGCCTGCGCACACCACCATTGGTTGAAATGCAACATGGTGAACACAGCATGTTGATGCCAAACCCGATGGCCATGCAAGTGACACGCCGTACCTTGAACTCACGTTTGGCGATGACCTCGGAATGGAATCAATGGAGCTTAATCACTGGGATCGACTCTCAGTTCAATAAACATGGTGGCAGTATGTCATCGCCGACTATGCCATCAATGAATGTACCCTTTCGTCAGGATATGCGCTTCCAGTCTTATGGTGCCTTTGGTGAGTTGACGTATCAATTGAACTCGCAGAATAAAATCGTGACAGGTGCTCGTGTAGACCAAGTCACTGTTGATGATGAGCGTGCTGATTCTAAAAGCAAGGGCTTCAATACCCAGCTTGAAAAAACTTTACCAAGTGCTTTTGTGCGTTTGGAAAATCAAAATGCCGAGCATGGCGTGAACAGTTATGTGGGTTTGGGCTATGTGGAACGTATGCCTGATTATTGGGAGTTATTCAGTCCTGAACATGGCAATGCAGGTTCGAGCAATACCTTTAATGGGGTACGTCCAGAGAAAACCTTGCAGTTAGATCTTGGTTTTACCCAACAACAGGGGGCATTTAACTCATGGGTGTCGGCATATGCAGGGTTGATTGATGACTATATTCTGATGAATTATCACGATCATAGCCATATGCATGCCGGCGGGCATGGCAGCAGTGGCATTACTGCGGGCGCGAAGAATGTGGATGCCACCATTGCAGGGGCTGAGGCTGGAATCGGGTATCAGTTTAGCGATCACATTCAAGCGGATGTAAGTGCGATGTATGCCTGGGGTAAAAATACCAGTGACAATACGCCGTTGCCACAAATTGCACCTTTAGAAGGGCGGGTTAACCTGCGCTATGTTGCTGATAAATATACACTGGGTATGTTGTGGCGCGTGGTGGATCAGCAAAATCGTATTAGCTTGCATCAAGGTAACATCGTGGGCTATGACTTGAAACCAAGTGCAGGTTTCTCAACGGTTTCATTGAATGGTAGCTATAGTCTGAATCAAGATGTCGATCTTTCTGTAGGGGTTGATAACGTCTTGGATAAGACCTATACCGAACATCTGAATAAAGCCGGCAGTTCAGGTTTTGGTTTTGCCAGTGAAGAGCAATTCAATAATACCGGCCGCAATTACTGGATGCGTATGAGCATGAAGTTCTAAGCTGAGTTAGAATCAATCAGCTCAATGACCTGCATTGGGCTGATTGAGATTTGAATCGAGGCCAGCATGCATCATCTTCAGGACCAAAAAACAATTATTCAGGAATTACAACAACAGGGTTATGCCCGTATCCAAGTCATAGAATGGACGGAACAGACCCGTGACAGTCTGGTCAAAATGTTGTTGCAGGCAGGTGTTCAAGATTATCAGTTTCATAAAATCAAGAATGAGCCACACGATTATCTGATTGTACTCAAAGGGAGCGCTTCTAAGCTTCCTTATCAGTTGGAAAAAGACTATTCCCCCAGAACTTCTTTTTTAAAGGTGTTACCTTTAATTTTGGCAGTGAGCCTGATTGCGGTGACAGTCCTTTTCAGCAGTTATTCTCAAGATCTGATGTCCTTTGTTATTGTTTTGATTATTCCCGCAATACTCGGAGCATTATTCGAATATTTTATGATTCGGCAACAGCCCAAGCCCATTTTCCTCTCTAAGCTTTTCAAAATTCAACCGCTTGTTTTTGTGATCGTGATTGTGTTCTGCGTGATCGTGTTAAGAGAAGGTATTATCTGTCTGATCATGCTCTTACCCATTCTACTGATTGGTTTACTGTTGGGTGCAGGTTTCATGCGATTGATTTGTCATTATCTATGGAAGCCTAGCGCCAAAATTTATTCTTTTGCACTCCTGCCTCTAATTTTATGGTTGTTATTACCTGATTTTAGCCAGACTGAATATGGGCAAACCCAGCGCTCGGTCGTGATTCGTGCGCCAGCACAGCAAGTATTTCAGGCCATTAACCAGATTGGCAAGATTCAACCAGAGGAAGTCAAAGACAGTTTTATTTTTAGCATGGGCTTTCCCAAACCTGTTTTTGGCATGACTGAGCAGCATGGGGGTGAGCTGATACGTACCATCCAGTGGGAACGTGGGATCAAGTTTGAAGAAAAGGTGACCGCATCGCATGCGCCGTATCTACTGTCTTGGAAATACCAGTTTGCTTCAGATTCTTTTCCGAAGGGGTCATTGGATGACCATCTGGAAATGGGTGGAAAGTATTTCGATTTGCTGAAAACAGATTATCAACTGGAACAAATCGATGCGCACACCACCAAGTTGATTCTGAGCATTGATTATCGTTTATCCACTGAATATAACTGGTATAGCCGTTTATGGGTCAATTATGTCTTAAATGAGTTTAGTGATGTGGTGATGCAGATTCATAAACAGCGTTTAGAAAAAGATCTTTCTTGAACTAAAAATCAAAGTGAAGCCACAATCTTGATTGTGGCTTCGGCTCGTTAAGCCAAGCAGTCCTGTTTTGGCATTAAGCTATCGCAGTACAATGGATTCAATGCGCATTGCAAGTCATCAATCTGCTCTTGGGTCACATAGCCTTTAGCTTTGAGGTATTCCGCAACACGGTCATCACGCAGACTTAAGAATGCAGCATCATATACGCCTAAATCTACAAATAAAGCCGCAGTTTCCAAGCTATTAAAATGGTCTAAGAACACATCATTTTCATACATCAAGAAAATATGTGTTAAAGCAGCATTGGCATCGACTTTTAAACGCTGTGCTAATTGTTCAGGACGCGTTTTGATAAACAGTAAATCAGAAAGCTCATCAAACTGGGTTTTGTCCAGTTGGTGTTCACCGCCCTTAACATGACCTAACCATGCTTTGAATACCAGTACCGCACCACCACGCAGTAACATACTCCAGATTTGATGACGGCTTTCATGGTCGAGGTGAGCCGATTCGGTTTCGAGAGCGTCTAAAAACTTTTCTTCCTGTTGCGCCAGTTTTTCAAATAAACCCAAGCCTTGTGGGTGATAGGCCGCAGGTGCAAACACATCAAAATTGAGTTGATCAAATACATTGAGCGCCAGAGGGACAGCAGCTTGATACAGTGTGTTCAGTGCACGTAAATGGGTGTCATCTAGTTTGCTGTGTACAAAGATGGTTTGCCAATCCAGTTCAGGTAGCAGAGCATTGGCGCTGTACTGGCGATAAAGCTGTTGTGAACTATGGTCGGTCGTTGGGTTGTTGTGATTCATGATCAATGTCCTTTTTGACAATTTGTAATGAGAAACCCAACAAGCATAGGTCTAGGTTTCGTTTAACTTGATCAATTTATGCGGTATCGAGAAAACAAGTAGAATACGACTAAAGTTGTAGATGTAATTTTAAGGGTAGAATTTAATAATAAAAACATACACTTGATAAATTGTAAGTAAGTGTACAAACGTTCACTAATGTAAGTGAACGTTTTTGCCATAGCCAACGATGATTTGAGCACTTTGGTCAACTTGTCATCAACGAAAGTGCTGCTTTTTGATCATTTTGGTCTATGGTGAAAAATATTTTGCTAGTTATTGCATCGGCATGATTTTTAAACCCGATAACCATGCTCTTAAGCCCGCAGGTTTAAGCGGTTTTTTCAGCAACACAATATTCTGCTGTTTTAAGTATTGTGGGAGTTCTGGATCAGAATCTGCAGTAATCAGCGCGACTGGAATATGAGGCAGTCGATGTTGCTCAATGAAGTCCAGACCACGTTGATCATGGTTTAAATGCTGGTCGATCAGCCAGACCTGAATGTCTTCTTGTTCAATCAGTCGCAGGGCTTGCTCAGGTTCTGTTGCCGTGAAAATCTGATAGCCCCATTTGCTCAGTAAAGTGCGCATGCCTTCCAGAATGGTCTCATCATTGTCTAAGCACAATACTTTATAGGCGGTATGTTGCAGTGCTGTCACATGCGGTACCGCCATTTGAATTTTAGGTGCTTCGGCAAGGGGGACTTCAATCATGAAACAAGAGCCTTTGCCCAATTCCGAATAGACATGTACAGGAAAATCAAGCAGGCTGGTCATACGTTGCACGATGGCCAGTCCGAGACCAAGCCCTTGTTCTCCCCAAGGCGAAGTATGTCCACAGCGTTCAAATTCTTGGAACAGTTTCAGGCGTTGTTGTTCATGAATGCCCGGTCCTGTGTCCCAAACCCCGATACGAATATGCTTCGGGCGTTGCGCAGAACGTAACACGCCAACCACCACACGACCTTGAGCGGTATAACGTAATGCATTGCTGACAAAATTCTGGATAATCCGTCGCATCCATTGTGGATCGGTATCGACCCAAAATTTAGTGTCGTGAACAGACAGTTGAATATTGCGTTGAGCAGCAATCGATTTGAACTGTAATTCCAGATCATTTAATAGGTCATGCAGTGCATAAGCTTGGCGCTTTGGCTGAATCGTGCCGCCTTCCAAACGGGCAATATCGAGGAGTGCAGAGAGCATACTTTCTGCACCGTAGAGTGCGCGATCCAGTTGTTGCAAGGTCTGTTGGTCTTCGGTTGAATGCACACTTTGCTCTAAAGCGGTACTAAATAAACGGGCCGCATGCATGGGTTGTAATAGGTCATGACTGGCTGCGGCAAGGAAGCGACTTTTCGATTGATTGGCTTTATCGGCTTGTTCTAGCGCGAGTTGTTGCTCGGTCAAGGCATTGGCAAGCTGTTGAGTTCGATCACTGACACGTTCTTCCAACACTGCTTCATTTTCACGGAAGGCAGTAATATCGGCGAAAGTGGTCACGAAACCACCGCCTTCAATGGGATTGCCACGCATCTGAATCACCAGACCATCTTTACGAATCCGCTCAAACTCATGCGCACTGCCGACTTTCATCCAGTGCAGTCGTTTACGCACATGTTCCTCGACAGGGCCGGGACCACATTCACCACGTTCAGCGTTATAGCGAATCAGATCGGCAATTGGACAGCCGACGTAGACCAAATCTTTAGGATAATCAAATAGCTTGAGATATTGGTTGTTCCATGCTACCAGACACATATTTTTATCCACCACACTGACACCTTGGGTCATATGGTCAATCATGGTCATGAGCAGGTTCTGATTAAAACGCTGCCACTGTGAGGCTTGATCGAGAATATTCGCGACTTGCCCCAGTGCTAAACCATTGTTAATCATGGCAGTGGTCAGTAATGTACGAGCAGAAGCGGCACCAATAATCCCTGCCAGATACTGCTCGGTGAAACGCCACCACATACCATTGGCAACGTGATTTTCATTTAACACCACATGGTTTTGTTCACAAAATTGCTGGAAGGCTTGAAGGGTCGGTTTATCCCCCGTGACCCGTTTGGCGAGTGCTAATAAGTCACCAACTTTCAGGCGTGCGGCATTGAGGTGTAAATCAGTTAAATCGGTATTGGACTGAGCCGATGGCAACGGTTTGCTTTCATAATAAAAAAAGCTTTCTGCCTGAATTTGTTCTGCCACACTTGGACGATATAAACGAGACACCCAGATATACAGCACCACATTGAGCCCCAGTGACCACAACACGCCGTGGGTGAGTGGGGCAAAAGATTCAAAACCAAGCAGTGCTTCAGGACGTAGACCATTGATATCAAAAGGCCCAAACAATAATAGATGTTGTGCAAATTCTTGATAATGATCTGGTAAGCTACGCAATACTGTTGGGAACAGCAGTGTATAGCTCCACATGGCAAAGCCCATGAGTAAGCCGACATAGACGCCTTGGCGACTTGCACCACGCCAGTATAGTCCACCAATCAAGGCGGGAGAAAACTGTGCCACCGCACTAAAGGCCAATAAACCAAAGACTGAAAGCTGATTGATATCGTTAAAGAAATGGAAGAATAAGAAGCCCAGTAGCATCACACTGACGATACTGATGCGACGTGTCAATTTGAGTACACGAGGTAAGTGTTGATCATGGCGAGAAATGATTTTAAAGCGCCATAATGCAGGCATGATCAGGTCATTACTGAGCATGATCGACAGTGCCACTGAAGCCACCAATAGCATGCCTGTAGATGCAGAGAAACCACCTAAAAAGGCCAATAAGGCCAACCATTCTTGTTGATAGCTTAAAGGCAAGGCCAATACCGCAATATCAGGTGTACCAAGTGATTCAGGTAAAGAGTGTAGCGCCCAACTGGCAATCGGAATGATTGCAATCACAGTCAGAATCAGATAGGCCGCGAACCAGCGTCGTGCACCACGAATATGCTTTTCATCTCGTAATTCGACCACCGCCACATGAAATTGACGCGGCAAGCAAATCATGGCTAAGCCTGCAAGTAGGGTCTGAATCCAAAAAGTTTCAGGCACACCGAGTTGTTGCAGGTCATGGAAATGCTGACTGACATCGCTGCTGACCTGTTTGATATTGTCAGGCGACTGCAATAAGAAAAAAGCAGCCACGCAGAGCAGTGCAAACAGTTTAACAAAGGACTCAAATGCGACGGCCAACATTAAACCGCCATGCTGTTCGGTATGCGCAATATGACGGGTACCAAAAATCATCGCCAAAATCGCCAGCACCGCAGTCAGTACTAACACACTATTGGTGGTGGTATGGATATGCGCATTTTGCTCCAGAATCACCGAGGCACTTAAAGCAATGGCACGTAACTGCAAAGCCAGATAAGGCACAATCGCGATCACGGCAAGGATGGTCACCAGTGCGGCCAAGCTACCACTTTTGCCATAACGCGCTGCGACAAAATCGGCAATCGAAGAAATCGCATGATGTTGACGAATCCGACCTAAGCGTTTCCAGATGTCATAGCCAAACCAGATAAACAGCAAGGGGCCAAGATAAATCGGTAGAAAAATAACTCCCTGACGTACTGCAGCACCCGTCGCGCCATAGAAGGTCCATGATGAGCAATAAACCCCTAAAGTCAAACTGAACAGCAGCATACGGCCGCGCGTGCTTAAACGGCTGGCATGTTTTTCACCAAAAAAAGCGCAGCCGAATAACAGCACAATATACAGGGCAAGCACACCAAGAATAAGCCAACTGTTCATATTGCTCACGTGATCAAATTCCATTTTTTATCATACCCGAAGTACAGGTATAGCAAGGAGTAGAGATTGTCATTTAGAGACCAAAGTCTAAGTTACGAGTCAAGCATAATCTTGTTACTTTGGATAATGAAAAATCCCATGTGAAAAAGGGGTCCACGGTTGGACACAAAAATAAGGAGTCAATTATGGATGATTCACAGGTAGATCGAATTCTACGAAATCCAAAGTTTCAAGAGATGGTCAGCAAAAAGCGCACATTAAGTTGGACATTAACAGCAATCATGCTGTTTATCTACGTTGGGTTCATGCTTTTGGTTGGCTACAACAAAGAATTTTTAGCAAGTTCATTTAGCGGTGGTGTCACCACATGGGGAATTCCCCTTGGTTTAGGCATTATCGTATTATCATTTATCTTATGTGGAGTGTATTCCTATATTGCCAATACGAAACTTGACCAACTGAATGAAGCAGCCCTCAAGGAAGTTGAGGCCATTGCACATGAAAAAGGGATGCACTGAGATGAAAAGGACATCATTCAAAGCGATACTGTTGACGCTGCTTAGTTTTTGCTGCTCAAGTATTGCATTCGCGGGTCCAGACCTAGGGACTGCTGAACAGCAGGCGACCAACTGGCACGCGATCATTATGTTTATGATCTTCGTGGGCTTTACCTTGTTCATTACCAAATGGGCAGCGAAACAAACCCAATCAGCACAAGATTTCTATACCGCAGGTGGCGGGATCAGCGGTTTCCAAAATGGCTTGGCGATTGCGGGTGACTATATGTCAGCGGCATCGTTTTTGGGCATTTCAGCATTAGTTTTTAGCTCAGGCTTTGATGGCTTACTTTACTCACTTGGTTTCATGGTGGGTTGGCCAATTGTACTTTTCCTTGTTGCAGAACGTTTACGTAACTTGGGTAAATATAATTTGTCAGACGTGGTCTCATTCCGTCTGGAAGAGAAGCCAGTTCGTACCTTGGCTGCGTTCAGCTCATTGGTTGTGGTGGCGTTCTACCTGATTGCACAGATGGTGGGTGCAGGCCAGTTGATCAAATTGCTATTCGGTTTGAACTACAACATCGCAGTTGTGATCGTCGGTCTATTGATGATGGCTTATGTGATCTTCGGTGGTATGTTGGCAACGACTTGGGTACAGATCATCAAAGCAGTGATGTTACTCAGCGGTGCAACTTTTATGGCCTTTATGGTGATGAAAGCGGTTGGTTTTAGCTTCACCAATATGTTTAACCAAGCGATTGGTGTATATAGCCAAGCGCACAGCATGAGCTGGGAAGAGGCAGCCAAAATCATGGGCCCAGGTAAACTTGCCGCCAACCCAATCGATGCATTGTCGCTTGGTCTTGCCTTGATGTTTGGTACAGCAGGTTTACCACATATCTTGATGCGTTTCTTTACCGTAAAAGATGCCAAAGAAGCACGTAAATCAGTTGTGGTGGCGACAGGCTTTATTGGTTACTTCTATCTGCTCACCTTCATTATCGGTTTCGGTGCAATCCTATTTGTTGCCAACAACCCGCAGTTCCTTGATGTTGCTAAAGCAGCCGTAACAGGCAAATTAGAGTTAGTCGGTGGTAACAACATGGCTGCCGTGCATTTAAGTGATGCAGTGGGTGGCGACCTGTTCATGGGCTTCATTTCAGCAGTCGCATTCGCAACAATTCTTGCCGTGGTTGCTGGTTTGACCTTGTCAGGCGCTTCAGCGATTTCACATGACTTATATGCCAACGTGTTCAAAAAAGGCAAAACCACGCCTGAATCTGAATTGAAGATGTCAAAAATTGCAACTTTAGGTTTAGCCATCTTTGCCATGATCTTGGGTATCTTGTTTGAGAAGCAAAACGTTGCCTTCATGGTCGGTTTAGCATTCTCTGTGGCATGTTGTGCAAATTTCCCAATCCTCGTGTTATCAATGTTCTGGAAAGGCTTGACTACACGTGGTGCAGTGATTGGTGGCGTGGTTGGTTTAGTTGGTGCGGTGAGCCTAATCATTCTATCTAAAGCAGTTTGGGTGGATACTCTGGCAATTTCTGAAACTGCGCCAAACCCATTCAATGGTCCAGCACTGTTTGCAATGCCTTTATCATTCCTTTGCTGCTGGTTCTTCTCTGTAACTGATAAATCAGCACGTGCGGAGAAAGAGCGTAAAGCCTTTGATGCTCAGTTTGTTCGTTCAATGACAGGGATCGGTGCTTCTGGTGCGTCAGATCACTAATTAAAACCAAGCATAAAATAAAAGCCCTCATTGATTGAGGGCTTTCTTTATTGGCAGTACATAAAAAAAGGATTGCCGTATTGAGTGAGAGTAAAATAAGTTTTGAGTTGGTTTTTATTGTTTAGATTGCATTATAATTTTGAAAAACTTAAGAAACCTCTACCATTGCTTTGTTTATTGTCAAATTTATATGAAATAGCCTTATGTATTTAATAAAGAATATTTTAATTTTCTTAACTCTTGTATTTTTAACCATGGCATGTAGCGAAAGCTCAGATCTTCCTAAAACTCAACTCGCTCAAATAGACGCAATGTTAGATGAAGATTTTGTGAAAAAAGATATCAATGTTGCTTATGCAAAATATTCAGAAGAAGCCAAACAAGGGGACCCAAATGCTCAACTTAGCCTTGGGATGATCTATAAACGTGGTTCATATGGCCCTGAAAGAGATTTTACCAAAGCTGTAGATTGGTTTCGCAAGTCTGCCCAATCTGGCAATCCTTATGCTCAATACAATCTTGGTTTAGCTTACTTGTTTGGACAAGGGGTTGATGAAAATTTTGAAGAATCATATGCATGGTTTATGAAAGCTGCGATGCAGGGGCATGCAAATTCACAATATGAAATTGCATCAATGTATCGGGCTGGTGAAGGTGTAGCCAAAAATGAGATCAAGGCCATGGAATGGATGACAAAGGCTGCTGATCAGGAAATGGCTATTGCAGCATATGAACTTGGAGAAATGTATGAAGATGGTTCTGCTGGAGCAGTAAATATTAAGTTGGCAAAAAAATGGTATAAAAAGGCGGCTGACTATGGATTATCATGGGGTGCAGATAAGCTTGTGGAATTACAATAGAAGAGGAGAAATGCAAAGCTCCCGATGGAATATCATTGGCATTTAAAAGAAAAAGGGTTGAGGCATAATTCAGAGAGCTACAAGAAGCTCATATCTCAACAGCACGATCAATTGCTATTTAAAAGTGAATAAACAGTGTTGATGGATCTGATTATTCATTGGTATATAAAGCCCGCATTGATTGAGGGCTTTTTTATGGACTATTGATGCATACTGGCCAGTTGTTGCCCTTGGTTGCGATATAAAGACAAGCCAATGCGTTGTACCTGCCGTCCATTTTGCTCAAGCAAATGCTTTAACTTTGGAATATGTTTAGCCCCTGTATACAGGGCTAGATTACGACCAATCAGATAATAAGCAAACCAAGACGCTGATTGTGGCGCTAAACCGAGCTTGTGCATTTTGTTACGGCCAATAAAGAATTGAGTAATCTCTAAATGCTGCTTATAGGCCAGTTTTTGCTGGAAAGTGCGTAGATAGCGATATTTTCGCTCAAAGGGTTCTTTGGACAGACTGGAACCCAAGGAAATACTGCTGTCATCAGATTGAGGATGGGCAAAATGCATCCAGTATATCAGTTTCCAGCCATCCGACTCTTTATCGACCAGCCACTTTTCATCCACACCCATTAACCAGCCTGCGTATTTCCAAAAATGTAAAAAGCTATCGACGTCTTGTTTAGTTGGAAAAATGCCTAAAGCCCGTATTCCAATCAAGACGACACCACTAAAAGCGATATTGGTCATGGCCTGATCATATTGATTGATTGGGATGCCCCAAGTGTCGGCATCCCATTTTTCTGATTTTTGTAGTTGATGACGGACTAAAGCATGGATGAAGCGTACAAAAATGGTGGAGGTAAAACCTTTGCTAAAGCGTTCAAAACCACCTTGCTCAGTGATGTCCACCCACCATTTTGTGGTTTCAGCCAGACGTGTACCCGCCTGTTTTTTTAATGCACCTGTCAGGACCAAAGGTTGATTAAAACCAGGGTACATATAGCCTGTCATTAGCGATAAATCTCGGAGGATAAGGCCGTTATTGAGTCCTAGGCGGTAGGTAAATTTCAATGCAGCATCAATTTTGTTTTGATCATACCAAGCAGGTTTTTGTTCAACGAATTGGAAGAAGGCAGTGAGTTCAGGAATTTCATGTGGCAATTGATCGAGGCCTTGATATAGCGCCGTTTCAAAGTATTTACGATGTTGTTTCGGATTCTGGAGTACCCAGAGTAGCAGTTGATCCATCGGTGCATCACCACTTTGCAGAGCGGTATTCAGTGCCTGATACTCTGCATAACTGGGTTGTACCTGCTGATGGGTTATATAACTCAGGATTTTGGTTTTGAGATTAGACTGATTCATATCTTCAAACGCGGCCAAGCGTTTAGGTTTAACGATGCTTTGCATTGCATAAAGCCTGTGATTGTTATTTAATCAAAGCTTAATATGAATAATTATTCGCATTCAATTCGCATTCCAGTCGAGTCTGTTTATGAGAAAACGACCACAGCAGCAACGTGCCAAAATGATTGTCGAAAGCATTCTGGAAGGGGCGCAAAAATGTATTTCTGAATATGGGGTGTTACAGGTTACTACACCTAAAATCTCTGAAAAATCAGGTGTGAGTGTTGGGTCGATCTATCAATATTTTGAAAACAAAGAACAGATTATTGCAGAACTATTATTGCGTAAAAGTGAAAGCTTGGGGCAAGCCGTAAAACAGTTGGTGATGCTACAACAACAAACCTCTATTCAAGACATCATCACATTAAGTATTGCGTTTGGCTTTGAATCTTTGAAATCCGATCAAGGTTTTTTTATCGAAATCTTAAAAAACTGGCATGCCTATAGTGATTCGGAAGCGGCACAGGTGTTGGAGCAACATTTCTTGGAAATTGGCATGTATTTATTTGGTCGTTACTATCCGCAGTGGGATTTTGAAACTTTAAAACATAAGTCTTTTGTGATTATTAACAGTACCTTATTTACCATGATGCGTTATGCCAGTAAAAATACCTTTTTGATTGAGGAACAACGGCTGCAACAAGAACTGTCTAAAATGATTGTTTCTTTTTTAGATGCAGTATGATGCGATTGATAAGAAAAGCAGAACAAGATTTAGGAATAACAATATGCAAACGTTAAAACAATTTTGGCAGAGCCTTCGCTTACTTCCATCAGCATGGTTGTTGCTGGTTCAATTGGCCTTGTTGATTTTATATATGTTGACCACAGGCGATAGTGAATTTCGTGCTTTAACTTGGTCGCTGGGCGTATTGGCCTTATTGATCATCGCTAAAGTGATTCGGCAAAGCCCTGTGTTTACATTTTGGGGCTTGATCTTTGTCAGTGGTGCGTTCTTATTTTCGATTTTAATTTTTCTTGGCTATGGCAATCGGACCATACAAATTATTGCACATAGTTTTGAAGCCTTAGCTTATTTCTATGCGGCTTATGGTTTGCTGCGCTATATGTTTGCGGATCGCTATCTCACCAGAGATGAATTGTTTGCAGCAGGGGCAGTATTTACCCTCATCGCTTGGGCTTTTGCCTTCTTATATAGTATCTGTCAGTTAATCCTGCCAAATAGTTTTCAAAATCCCAATCAACCTCAAGCCTTACAACATTGGCTGGATTTATTGTTTTTGAGTTTTAGTTTGCAGTCCGCAACTGGATTATCGGATTTAATCCCGATCAGCCCTGCAGCCAGAGTGTTGGCAATGTTGCAAATGTTTGGTGGGGTGATGTATTTGGCTGTGGTGGTGTCTCGCCTCATTGCCTTGCAGTATATTGCGCATTCGCCGAAACACATCAATGATAAAGAATAGCTTTGTTACAGCATTACAACTGCTTTATTTTTCACATTTTTTATAATCAGTATCGAGTTTTACATCGCTGAACTCGCTTTTATTCACTATGTGAATGTCTTATTTGACCTCTAAGGTCTGTCCATTATCATTAGAATAACGTGGGGGAATTATGCCTTCCAAGCCATCTTCGCAGTTTGCGAATGTTAATCCAAACGTGTTTTTAAGCACGGTGATTATCATTGCGATTTTTATCGCGATCGTCATTATCGCACCCAGTTCATTTGAGTTTCTGACACAACAACTGAAGCAATGGATCACGGACTCGTTTAGCTGGTTCTATGTCCTCTCTGTTGCAGTGTTTTTGATTTTACTGATTTATATAGCCTGTTCGGCCAGCGGAAAAATTAAATTAGGCCCTGATCACAGCCAACCTGAATATAGTAACGGCTCATGGTTTGCCATGCTGTTTACTGCAGGTATGGGGATTGGGTTAATGTTCTTCGGTGTGGCTGAACCAGTGATGCACTATGTCAGTCCACCGAGTGGTGATCCTGAAAGTGTCGCTTCTGCACAGCAAGCCTTGAGAATTACCTTTTTTCATTGGGGCTTACATGCATGGGCAATCTACGCCGTGGTCGGATTGGCCTTGGCCTATTTTGCTTATCGGCATAATCTGCCATTAAAAACCCGTTCCGCTTTATATCCAATTATTGGTAAGAAAATTTATGGCCCTTGGGGCGATGGGATTGATACCTTTGCCACCATTGGTACAGTTTTCGGGGTGGCAACCTCTTTAGGTTTCGGGGTCACCCAGATCAATTCAGGTCTGCATTATCTATTTGGGATCGAGCAAAGCAGCAATGTTCAGGTGATCCTGATTATTTTTGTCAGTGCTTTGGCATCCATGTCGGTATTTTTAGGTCTGGATAAAGGGGTCAAACGCCTTTCCGAACTCAATCTGATTTTGGCTTTGGTGTTGTTGGCCTTTGTGTTTATTGCTGGCCCAAGTATCTATCTACTGCAAACCACCATTCAAAACATGGGTTCGTATATGTCGAACCTATTTGGTATGACCTTTAACCTCTACGCCTATCAACCGAATGGCTGGATTGGCGGTTGGACCATTATGTATTGGGCATGGTGGATTTCATGGTCGCCATTTGTGGGGATGTTTATTGCCCGTGTGTCGCGTGGCCGAACCATCCGTGAGTTTATTGTTGGGGTGTTACTGATTCCGACAGGTTTTACCATCATCTGGATGGGCTTTTTAGGTAATGCTGCACTGTTTAGCATTATGCAGGAGCATAATGTAAGTTTGCTTCATGCCGTGCAAACGGATTCATCAGTTGCTTTATTTGAGTTTTTGAATCATTTGCCATTTTCGGGTGTGATGAGCTTGCTGGCGACGGTATTGGTAATGCTCTTTTTCGTAACATCTGCGGATTCGGGTGCTTTGGTTACTGATTATCTCACCGCTAAAACCGAGAATTCTCCAACATGGCAAAGACTATTTTGGACCGTGTTGATGGCAGCTTTGGCCATTATTCTGCTATTGGTTGGTGGTCTGTCTGCATTGCAATCCTCAATTATTATGAGTGCACTGCCTTTTACTTTTATTATGTTGTTGATGAGTTGGGGCTTACTCAAAGCATTGAAGTTGGATGTCACCAAAATGAAGGCCATTCAAGAGGCGCGTATTACTCCACGTGCCATCAATAATCCACGCAGTTGGCAGCAGCGTTTAGGTTTAATTATGCATTATCCGCATACTGAAACTGAAGTTCAGCACTATATCGACACGCAAGTTCGTAAGGCTTTTGAAAGTATTCAGCGTGAATTCAAACGCCGTCATTTGGAAGTGGAAATTCGTGAAATCGAAAATGGTCTGCAATTGCATGTCGATCATCACCATGAAATTAACTTTACCTATAAAGTGGTTTCGCATGCCACTGTTCCACCTAGCTTTATGTTAGGGCGGGCAGATGAAGATGAGGCCAATTACTTTCAGGCAGAAGTGTTCTTGCGTGAGGGTGGACAAAACTATGATGTGATGGATTGGACGCAAGAAGATTTGATTCAGGACATTATTGATCAATATGAACGCCATCTTTACTTCCTAAATATTGTGAGAGGCACAACTTCTTAATCGAAATGCTGACTGCAATATTGAAAACAACGGTTTTGAGCGTATCAAAGCCGTTGTTTTTATTTGGATGAGTGTATTTTAAGCATGCAGAGGAGGCTGGAAAGACGTTTTAGAGAACTGAGGTGGCTAAAATAAAAGCTAAAAATAAAAATAAAGTTGTTTTTCCGCTGATAATTAAAGCGTATTTATTGGAAAATCATTAAATTACAGTCATTTATGTTGTTTAAATTCACTTTTAAGATAATTAATAAATTTTAAATTATATAAATCAGTGAATTAGATAAGTTAAAGTTTAAAAATAAAACAACCGAATAATTTAATTTTTAAAAGTGCTTGCACCTGAACTGAAATGCTGTAGAATGCACATCCATCGGCGGTGATGCAGATAAAAACTTGTTGAGAAACAAGGATTTGGCTAAAGTGGTTGAGTTCTTGGGTTGATTGATAAGTTTGTTAAATATCTAAATTACCTGTTGACTTTTAAGAAATTGAGAGTAATATAGCCGACCTAGCTTGATGATGACGAATCATCGAGAAGATCATTAAGAGAATAGAAGAACAACTTGTGTGGATTTTTACTAGTTGATCAATCGAAAATATTTCATTGATTGAAGAGTAGAAATTTCTCGAAGTTTATTTGAGCGAATTTTTAGTCAGAAAATTGATGAGCCAAGATTTGTAGCCATAAGCTACTAATGATTTTAAACTGAAGAGTTTGATCATGGCTCAGATTGAACGCTGGCGGCAGGCTTAACACATGCAAGTCGAGCGGGGAAGGGTAGCTTGCTACCTAACCTAGCGGCGGACGGGTGAGTAATGCTTAGGAATCTGCCATTTAGTGGGGGACAACATTCCGAAAGGAATGCTAATACCGCATACGTCCTACGGGAGAAAGCAGGGGATCTTCGGACCTTGCGCTAAATGATGAGCCTAAGTCGGATTAGCTAGTTGGTGGGGTAAAGGCCTACCAAGGCGACGATCTGTAGCGGGTCTGAGAGGATGATCCGCCACACTGGGACTGAGACACGGCCCAGACTCCTACGGGAGGCAGCAGTGGGGAATATTGGACAATGGGCGGAAGCCTGATCCAGCCATGCCGCGTGTGTGAAGAAGGCCTTTTGGTTGTAAAGCACTTTAAGCGAGGAGGAGGCTACTTAGATTAATACTCTAGGATAGTGGACGTTACTCGCAGAATAAGCACCGGCTAACTCTGTGCCAGCAGCCGCGGTAATACAGAGGGTGCGAGCGTTAATCGGATTTACTGGGCGTAAAGCGTGCGTAGGCGGCTTTTTAAGTCGGATGTGAAATCCCCGAGCTTAACTTGGGAATTGCATTCGATACTGGGAAGCTAGAGTATGGGAGAGGATGGTAGAATTCCAGGTGTAGCGGTGAAATGCGTAGAGATCTGGAGGAATACCGATGGCGAAGGCAGCCATCTGGCCTAATACTGACGCTGAGGTACGAAAGCATGGGGAGCAAACAGGATTAGATACCCTGGTAGTCCATGCCGTAAACGATGTCTACTAGCCGTTGGGGCCTTTGAGGCTTTAGTGGCGCAGCTAACGCGATAAGTAGACCGCCTGGGGAGTACGGTCGCAAGACTAAAACTCAAATGAATTGACGGGGGCCCGCACAAGCGGTGGAGCATGTGGTTTAATTCGATGCAACGCGAAGAACCTTACCTGGCCTTGACATACTAGAAACTTTCCAGAGATGGATTGGTGCCTTCGGGAATCTAGATACAGGTGCTGCATGGCTGTCGTCAGCTCGTGTCGTGAGATGTTGGGTTAAGTCCCGCAACGAGCGCAACCCTTTTCCTTATTTGCCAGCGAGTAATGTCGGGAACTTTAAGGATACTGCCAGTGACAAACTGGAGGAAGGCGGGGACGACGTCAAGTCATCATGGCCCTTACGGCCAGGGCTACACACGTGCTACAATGGTCGGTACAAAGGGTTGCTACCTAGCGATAGGATGCTAATCTCAAAAAGCCGATCGTAGTCCGGATTGGAGTCTGCAACTCGACTCCATGAAGTCGGAATCGCTAGTAATCGCGGATCAGAATGCCGCGGTGAATACGTTCCCGGGCCTTGTACACACCGCCCGTCACACCATGGGAGTTTGTTGCACCAGAAGTAGGTAGTCTAACCGCAAGGAGGACGCTTACCACGGTGTGGCCGATGACTGGGGTGAAGTCGTAACAAGGTAGCCGTAGGGGAACCTGCGGCTGGATCACCTCCTTAACGAAAGATTGGTGACTGGTAAGAATCCACAACAAGTTGTTCTTCGAAGATGTATCTGAGGGTCTGTAGCTCAGTTGGTTAGAGCACACGCTTGATAAGCGTGGGGTCACAAGTTCAAGTCTTGTCAGACCCACCAAATCTGATTGCAGTAGCTTGGATTGAAAGATATGTCGTTCATTAAGTGATAAGCTGGGGACTTAGCTTAGTTGGTAGAGCGCCTGCTTTGCACGCAGGAGGTCAGGAGTTCGACTCTCCTAGTCTCCACCAAATTCGAGGGTAAACAAAGCAACGCTTTGTCCGAGAATTTAAGCAAACAGCTATGCTGTGCGCAGGCACACATAGGATGTAGCTTGAAGCTAAGAAGATTATAGAGTTTAGTGAATACAGTCCAAGTTGACTGGTTTATTAATCTCTGTGATTTATCACAGTTTACTACTCACCGACGAGGTGGTAGTTAATCATTAACAGATTAGAAAATTGAGTCTGAAATAAATTGTTCAAACTCGATTAGATATAAGCTTAACAAGCAATTGTTAAGAAGATATTTAATCTGAGAACTAGCAAAAACACTGAATCAAGCGTTTTGGTATATGAATTTAGATTGAAGCTGTATGGTGATTAAGTTCACAGACAACAAACCAGTGGCAATTAAGTTTGCAACGATAACACTCACTTGTATGTGTTAACGACTGTTTGGGGTTGTATAGTCAAGTAATTAAGTGCATGTGGTGGATGCCTTGGCAGTCAGAGGCGATGAAAGACGTGATAGCCTGCGAAAAGCTCCGGGGAGGCGGCAAATATCCTTTGATCCGGAGATTTCTGAATGGGGGAACCCACCCGCTATAAGGCGGGTATCATAAGCTGAATACATAGGCTTATGAAGCGAACGAGGGGAAGTGAAACATCTCAGTACCCTTAGGAAAAGAAATCAATTGAGATTCCCTTAGTAGCGGCGAGCGAACGGGGAGCAGCCCATTAAGTTGTGTGTGTTCTAGTGGAACGCTCTGGGAAGTGCGAACGTAGAGGGTGATATTCCCGTACACGAAAGGGCACACACAATGATGACGAGTAGGGCGAGGCACGTGAAACCTTGTCTGAATATGGGGGGACCATCCTCCAAGGCTAAATACTCCTGACTGACCGATAGTGAACCAGTACCGTGAGGGAAAGGCGAAAAGAACCCCTGTGAGGGGAGTGAAATAGATCCTGAAACCGCATGCATACAAGCAGTGGGAGCCGACTTGTTCGGTGACTGCGTACCTTTTGTATAATGGGTCAGCGACTTATATTCAGTAGCAAGGTTAACCGCATAGGGGAGCCGTAGAGAAATCGAGTCTTAATAGGGCGTTTAGTTGCTGGGTATAGACCCGAAACCAGGCGATCTATCCATGAGCAGGTTGAAGGTTGGGTAACACTAACTGGAGGACCGAACCCACTGTCGTTGAAAAGCCAGGGGATGACTTGTGGATAGGGGTGAAAGGCTAATCAAGCCTGGTGATAGCTGGTTCTCCCCGAAAGCTATTTAGGTAGCGCCTCGGACGAATACCATTGGGGGTAGAGCACTGTTTCGGCTAGGGGGTCATCCCGACTTACCAAACCGATGCAAACTCCGAATACCAATGAGTACTATCCGGGAGACAGACTGCGGGTGCTAACGTCCGTAGTCAAGAGGAAAACAATCCAGACCGCCAGCTAAGGCCCCAAAATCATAGTTAAGTGGGAAACGATGTGGGAAGGCATAGACAGCTAGGAGGTTGGCTTAGAAGCAGCCACCCTTTAAAGAAAGCGTAATAGCTCACTAGTCGAGTCGGCCTGCGCGGAAGATGTAACGGGGCTAAAACTATGTGCCGAAGCTGCGGATTTACGCATTAGCGTAAGTGGTAGGGGAGCGTTCTGTAAGCCGATGAAGGTGTATTGAGAAGTATGCTGGAGGTATCAGAAGTGCGAATGCTGACGTGAGTAACGACAAAACGGGTGAAAAACCCGTTCGCTGAAAGACCAAGGGTTCCAGTCCAACGTTAATCGGGGCTGGGTGAGTCGACCCCTAAGGCGAGGCCGAGAGGCGTAGTCGATGGGAAATTGGTTAATATTCCAATACTTCTGTGTAATGCGATGAGAGGACGGAGAAGGTTAAGTCAGCCTGGCGTTGGTTGTCCAGGTGGAAGGTTGTAGGCATGCATCTTAGGCAAATCCGGGGTGCTCTATGCTGAGAGCTGATAGCAAGCTGTACTTGTACAGTGAAGTGGCTGATACCATGCTTCCAGGAAAAGTCTCTAAGCTTCAGTTACACAGGAATCGTACCCGAAACCGACACAGGTGGTCAGGTCGAGTAGACCAAAGCGCTTGAGAGAACTCTGCTGAAGGAACTAGGCAAAATGGTACCGTAACTTCGGGAGAAGGTACGCTGCTGACGGTGATGGGACTTGCTCCCTGAGCTATTGGCAGCCACAGAAACCAGGCCGCTGCAACTGTTTATTAAAAACATAGCACTCTGCAAACACGAAAGTGGACGTATAGGGTGTGATGCCTGCCCGGTGCTGGAAGGTTAATTGATGGGGTTAGCGTAAGCGAAGCTCTTGATCGAAGCCCCAGTAAACGGCGGCCGTAACTATAACGGTCCTAAGGTAGCGAAATTCCTTGTCGGGTAAGTTCCGACCTGCACGAATGGCATAATGATGGCGGCGCTGTCTCCAGCAGAGGCTCAGTGAAATCGAAATCGCTGTGAAGATGCAGTGTACCCGCGGCTAGACGGAAAGACCCCGTGAACCTTTACTGCAGCTTGACATTGAACTTTGACCTTACTTGTGTAGGATAGGTGGGAGGCTTTGAAGTACGAACGCTAGTTTGTATGGAGCCGTCCTTGAAATACCACCCTGGTAATGTTGAGGTTCTAACTCTGCCCCGTAATCCGGGGCGAGGACCATGTCTGGTGGGTAGTTTGACTGGGGCGGTCTCCTCCTAAAGAGTAACGGAGGAGTACGAAGGTGCGCTCAGCGTGGTCGGAAATCACGCGTAGAGTATAAAGGCAAAAGCGCGCTTAACTGCGAGACCCACAAGTCGAGCAGGTACGAAAGTAGGTCTTAGTGATCCGGTGGTTCTGTATGGAAGGGCCATCGCTCAACGGATAAAAGGTACTCTGGGGATAACAGGCTGATACCGCCCAAGAGTTCATATCGACGGCGGTGTTTGGCACCTCGATGTCGGCTCATCTCATCCTGGGGCTGAAGCAGGTCCCAAGGGTATGGCTGTTCGCCATTTAAAGAGGTACGCGAGCTGGGTTTAGAACGTCGTGAGACAGTTCGGTCCCTATCTACCGTGGGCGCTGGAAATTTGAGAGGATCTGCTCCTAGTACGAGAGGACCAGAGTGGACGAACCTCTGGTGTACCGGTTGTGACGCCAGTCGCATCGCCGGGTAGCTATGTTCGGAAGGGATAACCGCTGAAAGCATCTAAGCGGGAAGCCTACCTCAAGATAAGATTTCCCTAGGAATTTATTCCTCTAAAGAGCCGTTCGAGACTAGGACGTTGATAGGTTGGGTGTGGAAGCACGGTGACGTGTGAAGCTGACCAATACTAATTGCTCGTGAGGCTTGACTATACAACACCCAAACAGTTGTTGTATTCAAGATAAATTCAATACATAACTTGATTTAGTGTGAAATCTAGTTACAATACAGACCAATTATCTAATCCGTTAATAACTCTTTCGGTACTAAGTGGCAAAAAATGTAAGACCACCCAAAACCAAAACAGTTTGCTGGCGACAATAGCAAGAGTGAACCACCTGATCCCTTCCCGAACTCAGAAGTGAAACCTCTTAGCGCTGATGGTAGTGTGGCACTTGCCATGTGAGAGTAAGTCATCGCCAGCTTTTAAATCTAAACACCCTCAACCTAACCGGTTGAGGGTGTTTTTTATTGTAATGAAAAAATATAATAGACGAAAAATATAACTTATCTCTAAGTTTTAGCCTTAATCTATCTGTTTTTAGATTACTACCGACTCATCTAAGTCTTTTAAAATAGAGTCTATTGGTGTATAGATGCGTAAATTAGTTAAAAAGCGGAAAAAGTATCAGGTTAAACCTAGTAATTCTGACAATAGCAATAAACTTAATCCGTTTGAGGTTGTTGATGCTGTTCCGAATAAATATGATTTGCCCGTTTATGGTCAGGTAGATCCTTTTGGGAGGATCATTTTTCAATATTTAACGTTAGTTTTTGCGCTATTCTTCTTATTTATTTTCATATCCCTAGCACTTGTACTTATAGATGAAATTATTGATCTAGGTCATCTTGACCTAGATCAGTTTATTGCGGATCACTGGATTAAGTTGCTTTTAGTCGCTTTTATCATGCCTTTATTGATTCTATTTTTTTATTCTAAGCCCAGAGCAGCTCAAAAAAAGGCTGTTAAAAATTACGTAATAAGGGATGATCATATTGAATTTATTTTATTAGATAATACCAGAAAATACTTAGAATTTGATCAAGTTAGCAATGTAACTATTATTCCAGCAAAGGCTGGTAATTATATATGCTCTGTTCTTTATAATTGTATTAATACGGGTAATCACCTCAAGATATACAACTTGTTTGAACCTGATTTCACAATGTTAAGAATTTATCCATTGAAAAATAAAGAATTCATGCTCAGTATTTTCTTGCAGCAGTTAAGGAAAAAGAATCCTTCGGCACATATAGATTCTCTGTTTAGCTTTCTTTTATGTATTGATCCTGAGACATTAATGCTGGATGTAGATCAATTGAATAGAGAAAAGAAGATGAATACTATTTTTTGGCTAGGTATGACTATTTTGGTCATTGGATTATTGTTTTTAAATTTTTGGTATGAGAATTGAGAGCAGAGATTTAACTTGAGGTGAATTATGTGTTTTGACTTAAGGGTATTTTATCCAGATAAAGAAAAAAATATTACATTAGATAAAATGTTGCTGACTCTAGGTTTTTCTTGTTTAGCCATTATCGTTTTCTTATTTTTTATAAAGCCAGTCTACGCTTCTAATTTATATCATATTGTTCATTTATTGGCGCTTTTTTTTATTGTGGTGTATGTGGTAAGAGGAATCAGAAGAAAGGGGAAAATACAGATTTTACATGGGAAGTGTAGTGGACCAATAATTTTTTCTATTCATAAAATCAAGATTGATCAAAATATTTACGATTGTAGTGAAGTAAAGAGTTTACTTATTTATAGTCGGGATTACAGAGGGAAACCATTATTATATTCTATGGATAATATGCTCTCCAATGGTAGTAATAATGAGATTGTAGTGAAATTTAAAAATAATAATGAGGCTAAATTTTATTTTATTCAGGAAACTAGAAGTGCAATACAAAAATATTCACCCATATTTGAAAAGTATATTAATCAAGATGGTATATATGTGGAAATTTTTGATTTTTGAGATGAGTAGTTGATATCAGTTATCTCAAAGAGAAAAAATTGTATGATTTTACTTTTTTCTGTTTCCGCTGTAAGGTTATTGTCGGTATATTTTTAAAAACTAATCATAAATAATGATTGAAGGAAATGTCTATGGCAACCGATCAACAATTTCCAACACCTGCGAACCTCGGTATCGCAGTCTATTCAAATAATGCCGAAGCGATTGGTAACACACCTTTAGTCCGTATCAATCGCCTTATCAAAACGGGTGCAACGGTACTGGCAAAAGTGGAAAGCCGTAACCCAGCATTCTCAGTGAAATGCCGTATTGGTGCAGCGTTGATTGCAGATGCGGAAAAACGTGGTGTACTTAAAGCAGGTATGCATATTGTTGAGCCGACCAGTGGTAATACAGGGATTGCTTTGGCATTTGTCGCAGCAGCAAAAGGTTATCCAATTACCTTAACCATGCCAGCCAGTATGAGTTTAGAGCGTAGAAAAGTACTGAAAGCTTTAGGTGCAGATCTGGTTCTGACTGATCCAGCCAAAGGTATGAAAGGCGCGGTAGATGAAGCCGTTCGTTTGGCTACTGAAAATCCAGAACAATACTTCTTGCCACAACAGTTTGAGAATCCAGCCAATCCGCAAATTCATACCGACACCACTGGCCCTGAAATTTGGCAGGCAACCAATGGTCAAGTGGATATCTTGGTTGCTGGTGTCGGTACGGGTGGTACCATTACGGGGATTTCACGTTATTTTGAGCAAGTTCAAAATAAACCATTGTATTCAGTTGCGGTTGAACCTGCTGAATCACCAATCATCACGCAAACTAAGCGCGGTGAAAGCATTGCGCCTGCACCACATAAAATTCAGGGTATTGGTGCGAACTTTATTCCTAAGAACTTAGACTTGGATCTAGTTGATGAAGTTTTACCCGTGAATAGTACCGATGCAATTGAGTGGGCAAGAAAGTGCGCAACCCAAGAAGGGATTTTAGTCGGTATTTCAAGTGGTGCAGCATTAGCGGCAGCAGCGCAAATTGCAGAACGTCCTGAAAATGCAGGCAAAACCATTGTGGTGATTTTACCGGATAGCGGTGAACGTTATTTATCTTCAGTCTTATTTGAAGGTTTGTTTGACGAAGCGTAATTTCGTGATTCAGCCCATAAAAAACCATGCTTGAGGCATGGTTTTTTTATTGATTTTAAAGCACTTTCTTTAAGGTTTTTTCGTGGCGTTTGACCGAACGAGCATATTTCTTGGCTTTATGCCGTGTCCAGAAACTGCGTTCATAGCCTGTTGGTCCCACATTGTAATAGGCGACCGCTTTAGACCAACTGCCAGCAGATCGATAGTAGGTCGAGAGCACATGTGCACCACAGTTAATATTGACATTCTCATCATAGAGATTACCAGGGCAAGACTGACGCCAATGGCTGGAAATAATCTGGGTTAAACCGATTGCCCCTGTTGGCGAGCGTGCTGAGCTGTTGTAATTCGATTCTTGGCGAATGAGCGCGGCAAGTAAAGTCGGGGATACATCATAACGCTCAGCACTTTGAATGATCATCGGCGATAAGCGATTGGCTGTAGTCGGAGAAACCGAATACGCATTTTGCAAACCTGAGGAAAGTTGGTTCGAGCGATTGGCAAAGGATCCGCTTAAATTGCTACATGCAGATAGACTGATTGCTAGCACAACAAGGCTGATCTTTAAAATGATTGTGGCAAACGGTTTAAAGGCCGTAAGTTGATCAGAAGAAGTCGATGTGATGTGCAAAACCAGAACCCGATACCAAACAGAAGTATAAGGATGGTATGCACTCAGTTTAGGGGAGTCAATAGGAGTTATTTTACGGTAATGAATGAATCAGAGTGGCTATAAAAAAGCCCCGACATCCTGTCGAGGCTTTCTCATATTTGGTTTCTTGCCGCCAACTCCTGTCAACGACCACATCCTGTGTTTCTTGTTGTTCTGAATGAGACATCCTGTCTCTCTATACTTGATATATTAGTGAATTTAGCTCATTCGTTATATTCGCCAATCACCGCAGTTATTGTAGGTTTTTTGCTTACACCGGAACTTTATAGCGCTTCTTTTAAGCTTTGTTCATGGCGTTTAACCGAGTTCGCATAGCGTTCAGCTTGCTGGCGCATATAGGGGCTTCGTCTGTAACCTGTTGGCCCAACATTGTAATAACCGAGGGCTTTGGACCAATCACCTGTGGATTGATAGTAATTTGCTAAAATGTAGGCACCACAATTGATGTTAACGTGTTCATCATATAAATCACCAGGGCAGAACTGTTGCCAGAATTTGGGGCGTACTTGGGTTAAACCCACGGCATCTGCTGAAGAGCGTGCGCGAGTTCTATAGCTAGATTCTTGACGAATCAGCGCAGCCAACAAATGTGGTGAAATATTATGGCGCTCAGCTGTTTGTAGAATGATGGGAGCAACCCGATTTGCGGTTGTTGGCGATACTGCAAAAGCATTTTGAATACCAGAGGACAATTTTTGTGAGTGGTTAATACTGGGCCCTTTGGTACTGGTACAAGCAACGGTGAGATAAGTACTGAAAAAAATGAGTGCTAATTTGGCAAATGAGATTTGAAAATGTGAAAAAGAAAATTTTTTGTGAATTATCATCGTGGAAAAATTTGACCGTCATCTATAAAACATGCGGATGGTAGGGAGCAAGTCGATGACAGTCAATGCAATCTATGCGGGTAAATCGTTTAGTTTTAGATATTAAGCCGAATAAAAAAGCCCCGACATCCTGTCGAGGCTTTCTCATATTTGGTTTCTTGCCGCCAACTCCTGTCAACGACCACATCCTGTGCTTCTTGTTATTCTGAATGAGACATCCTGTCTCTCTATGCTTGATATATTAGCGAATCTATCTCATCAGGGATATTCGCCAATGACCACAGTCACTGTAGGCTTTTACTTACAAAGTGCAAATTAGCGTTTCTTTAGCATCCAGCCGACCAATCTTTGTGCAATTGGGGCGCAGACCAATACGCTCGGAAAGGCAAACATCCACGCCACGATCCATGCTGACATCCACATGGCAAAGAAATGATCAATAAAACCCACTGCCTTTAATGTGGTGATACCCGAGATTAGAAAAGACATCATGCAGGATAAAATCAATGGAAATAAAAGACTTGCTGCTTTCACCTGATCATCACTCCTTGATATGCACTTAAGCTCAATGCAAAATTTTTTCCAAATAGCTGAGCGGTTTTGATATCGCCAACATCAAAAGCATCTGCCGCACTGGCATGTTCAGCTTGGACCATAAGTCCAGACCACGACCCAAGACGATTGGCGGCTTGCGTATACGGAACACCTTGATGCTGCTCAGGTAAAATAGGATTACCGACCCATATCATACCGTGTTGCATTGCAAAGGTGAAAAGTGAAATCAAGGTGGATTGCTTATCGCCTGCGGGCAGTGAGGAAACAGTAAATCCTGCGGCTAACTTTCCTTTAAATGCTTGCTTCTTCCATAATGGACCCGTGGCGTCCATCAACTGTTTGAATGTGCCCGAGACCCCACCCAGATAGGTTGGTGAACCCCAAATCAGTCCATCATAGAGACCAAGTTGCTCCGGTTGCGACATTAACTGCTCAGCGCTGAATAAATCAATTTTAAGCTGTGCAGCTTGTGCTGCACCGCGTTGAATTTGTTGGGCAATAAACTGGGTATGACCCTGACGGCTATGATAAATAATAGCAATGGATTTCATGGTTGAACTCCTCAGTGAAATAATGCCAGCAATAGCGCGCTGAGATATAAGCCGCAGCCAAAAATAGTGTGATTGATCAGACTTCGTAGGCAGTTGCGCAAAGGTTGTACTGTTTTAGCTGAAGCAATGCCTGCCCCCATAGCGGGTTGCATGATGAAAAAGGGGATCAGCACTGTGATCACCCCGAAAATAAGAGCAGAGCTGAATTGTGGTTGCAATAACCATGCTTCTCCTACTATCAGGATAAAGCTAAAGGCAAAGAGGATGCCGACACTGTAATGTGCCAGCCAACCCAAGGCATATTCCTGTCGAATAGCCGGACTTTGCGCAATCGATGCATGGATGAACTTGCCCCGAAACATCCAGCCTACCCAACGACCCAGCAAAGCAAAATTTAAGCTGGGCTGATTGAGTTTTTTTAACAGCAATAGCCACAGATCCATGATCAGCGTGGCGCCAACACCTAAACCCAGGATTTGAAATAACAGTTCAGCAGCATTCATTTTTTTCACCTTGATCTTTTTTGCATAAAACGCGATAAAGAGAGTATGCAAGTTCAAGTCAACTTGAAGTCAAGGGGGATTTATGGATATTGGAGAAGTGGCTAAACGAGCCAATGTAAGCACCTCAACCTTACGCTTTTATGAAGAAAAAGGCTTAATCAAATCAATAGGTCGTCATGGCTTACGTCGTCAATATGGCAAGCAGGTCTTGGATCAATTGGCATTGATTGCTTTGGGGCGGGCCGCAGGTTTTTCCCTCAATGAAATGGCGCATATGTTTGGGCAAAATGGTCAGCCTGAATTGGATCGAGCCATGCTCAGTGCAAAAGCTGAACAACTGGAACAAATGATTCAACGCTTACATTTTATCAGCCAAGGGCTGAGACATGCGGCTGTATGTCCCGCAGAAAATCATATGCAATGCCCGACCTTTCAAAATTTTTTAAAAGCTGCGATTGCAGGAGAGTATCAACCGACTAAGATTGGATAGATCATAGTAAGCGTGATTCATAAAACAAAAGATTGCGTTACATTGTCATGTTTTCGCCATAAAGACTTCATTTTATTGCAGTAAAAGCGTCATAAAAACTTGTTTTAATTTGCCTAATTTTTTACCAAATGTATAAAACCATGAACAAGAAAACTTTATTGACCTTATTCTGCTGTAGTGCTTTGGGTTTAACGGCCTGTAATAATGATGACAATAATCAAGATCAGAATACATCGACAGACAAAGTCACAGAATCCACGCTGATTTCTTTCGCCAAGCTTCCTGTCGCCACTTATGCCGCTGGACCAGATTCAGGTAAAGCGGTGAGTGGAGCAAACGGTATTTATCCACCTTTTAAAGGGCAACCCGTACAAGGCTTTTCTGCTGCCTTAAAAAATGAGGATGGCAGTTATATGGCCATGGCGGATAACGGTTTTGGCACACAGGATAACTCAGCTGATTTCTTATTACGCATTTATAAAATCAAAGCTGATTTTAAAACCAAGAGTAAAGGTTCGGGGCAGGTTTCTGTACAAAGCTTCATCCAGCTACGTGATCCAAATAAATTGGTTCCTTTTGAGATTGTGAATGGCAATACGGCAGAACGTTTATTGACTGGGGCAGACTTTGACCCTGAATCGATGCAACGTGCACCTGATGGTACCTATTGGATTGGTGATGAATTTGGCCCATTCTTGTTGCATTTCTCTGCTGATGGTGTGTTACTCGATGCACCAATTGCTTTGCCCAATCCGTTTAATCCGAGCCAAGAGTTACGCTCTCCGCAAAATCAACTGAATAAAGCCAATATCAATTATGTTGAGCCATTGGTGGGGCGCAGTAGTGGTTTTGAAGGCATGGCGATTTCACCTGATGGCAAATATCTGTATCCACTACTGGAAAAACCATTGCTGAATGACTCGACAGGTCGGCTGCTGATCTCCCAGTTTGATCTTCAGAAGAAAGCATATACGGGTGTTTATTATTGGTTTGTATTGGATAGTAAAGCCACCAATATTGGTGACTTCCAGCTGTTTAATGACAAAGAGGGCATCATTATTGAGCGCGATGTGAGTCAAAATAATCTTGGTGGCCATAAGAAACTGATTCGGATTAAATTCAATGAACCGAAGCAGGTGGTGGCACGTGAAGACTTGGTCGACTTAATGAAAATTGCCAACCCAAATGGGCTGTATGGTACAGCGCGTGAAGGCGATATTGGTACAGGCAAGCTGTTTGCCTTCCCATTTGAAACCATTGAAGATGTGATTATTGAAAATGGCACCACTTTGACAGTATTGAATGACAATAATTTCCCGGGTTCATCAGGACGCAATGCCAAACTTGCCGATGATAATGAGATCATTCAGATCCGCCTGCCTAAAGCCTTATTTTAAACATTTGATAAAAATGGCCGAAATGATCATTCCGCATTTCGGTCGAAGGCGTATACTGATTGGGCATAAGGAGTTCCGATGTCTGAATCAGTTATACGCCCAACCCATATCGAATATGGTTCGAAATCGTTTACTGCGATTTTATGGTCATTGTTCTTTGCTGGTTTTGCGTCATTTTCCTCGTTGTACTGTGTACAGCCGATGATGCCGATCTTTGCAGAATTCTTTCATGTTACTCCGACCCACAGTAGTTTCCCGCTCTCTTTTTCCACCATTGCACTGGCGATCGGTCTACTATTTACTGGCTTTATTTCCGATCGTTTTGGGCGTAAACCCATCATGGTGTTTGCCTTATTTCTGGTCTCGATGTTATTACTGATTAGTGCTTCTTTTCCAATCTGGGAAATCTTTCTAAGTACCCGTGTTTTGATTGGTCTGGCGGTCAGTGGGGTTGCCGCTGTGGCAATGACTTATATCGGAGAGGAGATTGCGCAGCAGGATATCGGTTTTGCCATGGGGCTGTATATCTCAGGTACAGCCATTGGCGGCATGGGTGGACGTCTGATTGCAGGGGTGTTGGTTGATTTTATTTCTTGGCAATCGGCAACCTATATTATTGGTTTTCTGAATTTTGTGATTGCCTGCTTATTCTATCTGTTATTGCCCAAATCACAGCATTTCAAACCATTTCCATTCCGATTTTCACGTTTTAAAGCCGCGTTTGAGCAAAATCTAAAAGACCCGAAACTACGCATCTTATTTGCCCAAGGTTTTATCTTGATGGGCTGTTTGGTGACCGTATTTAACTATATCAGCTACCACTTATTAGAAGCTCCGTTTCATTTATCACAAACATGGATCGGTCTGATTTCAATTGCCTATCTGGCAGGGATTTATAGCTCACCTAAAGCAGCACAATGGGGCTTTAAATATGGACGGGATAAAGTGTTGCCAGTTTTACTGGTGATGATGATGATTGGTTTATTGATTACCTTGATTCCATCGCTTTGGACCATTTTGCTGGGTCTCACCATTTTTACTTTTTCATTTTTTGCGGCACATTCGACAGCCAGTAGTTGGGTTTCGGTTCAAGCAGTGCAGTATCGTGCAGTCGCGTCTTCACTGTATTTATTCTGCTATTACATCGGCTCAAGTTTGCTTGGCAGTAGTGGTGGATTGGTCTGGGAAAATTATGGTTGGACGGGGATAAACCTCATGGTGGCTGTGGTATTAGCCTTTGGGTTAATTTTGGCGCTGCGGTTGAGGTTTTTGTCGACGCGCTAAGCGGATTAACTTTGCTTTTTATGGATGATGCTTTAGAGTTTTCCTTAATAAATCAAAAATGAAAGTATTAGAATGACAAGGGTTAAACAGATCTGGATTGTGTTTCTAATCATTATTTCGTTAATGATCAGTTTTTTTGCTGGTGCTTTAACTGCGGGCTTTAATTATTGGTTTCAGCCCTTAGTCCACATGCAAATCTCAAATCACAGCGGGCAAACGATTCGTCAGCTGAAGCTACATGTGCAAACAGCAGGTGTACAGCATGAGATCTTTTTCCAGCCCTTAGAAAATAACAAGACGATAGAAACGCAATTCTTTGTACAGGGTGAGGGTGTGGATATCAGCTAGAAGCAACTTTGGCGAATGGTCAGACCATTTCTGAAGGTCAAGGTTATATAGAATCGGGTTATACGGTGAAAGAGGTGATCCGATCGAATGAAATAACGAGTCAGGCATCATATTGATCACAAAGTGTGGTCTGATTACTGTTATTGATATTTTGCTTAAACTTTATACAAATAATTTGTTATCTCCTTGTTCCTGAATGTTTTATAAACAAGGAAAATGAATGAAATTCATGTTAAAATGATCGGCTTTCATTTTAGGGGTTAAAATACCGCCAACCCCTATAGATGTCTCTCCTCCATCTGCTAGCCGAGATTCGCAAGCCATGTCTACTGCCTACACCATGCAGACCGCGCCAAAAGCGCTGTTTGATTACGACAAATATTGGGCGTCGTGTTTTGAACCCGCACCATTTTTGCCGATGTCACGAGAAGAAATGGATCTGCTCGGCTGGGATGCATGTGACTTTATTTTGGTGTGTGGCGATGCCTATATCGACCATCCATCTTTTGTCTCGGGCGTAATTGGGCGTGTACTTGAAGCACAAGGTTTTCGTGTTGGTATCATCGCGCAACCAGACTGGACCAATGTCGAGAGCTTCCGCGTTTTAGGTAAGCCAACCATTGCATGGGGTGTGACTGCAGGGAATATGGATTCGATGATCAACCGTTATACGGCAGATCGTAAAATCCGTTCTGATGATGCCTATTCGCCAAATAATGAAGCAAATAAGCGTCCAGATCGTGCAGCAACGGTTTACTGTCAGCGTTGCCGTGAAGCCTTTCCTGACGTTCCAGTCTTACTTGGTGGTATTGAAGGCAGCTTACGTCGTATCGCACATTATGACTATTGGTCAGACAAAGTTCGCCGCTCGATTTTGATGGACTCTAAAGCCGATTTGCTCATGTATGGTAATGGTGAGCGTGCCATTATCGATGTGATGCATCGTTTAGCCAAAGGTGAAAAAGTCCACGAAATTACTGATGTTCGTGGTACTGCATTTATTATTAATAAACACAATAAAGCATCCAAAGCGAAATTTGTTGAAATTGCCAGTAATGACATTGATACCATTGGACGTGTTGATCCGATTATCAACCCCTATGTCATGACTGAAGATATTGATGGCTGTGAAGTTGAAAAAGAAAAAGGCAACTCACTGGCGCAGTATCAAAATTTCCAAAAAGAAGTGGTTGCCAATCCAATTGTGCGTGAAGGCGATCAGCTCGATCCAGATACCCAAATTGTGCAGTTAAAGCCTGCGCCATCCAAAGCGATTAAACATAAATTACCGCCACGTGAGTTGGCTGTGATCCGTTTGCCTTCTTTTGAAGAAGTTGCGGACGATCAAGTGCTTTATGCCCATGCCAACCGTATTTTGCATCTGGAAACCAACCCTGGTAATGCACGTGCCTTGGTGCAGCGTCACGGTGAGCGTGATGTCTGGATCAACCCGCCGCCAATTCCTTTGACCACTGAGGAAATGGACTACGTCTTTGATTTACCTTATGCACGTTTACCGCATCCGTCATATGCGAATGCACGTTTTCCTGCCTTTGATATGATCAAATTTTCGGTCAATATCATGCGTGGCTGTTTCGGTGGTTGTACTTTCTGCTCGATTACCGAACATGAAGGTCGTATTATTCAAAACCGTTCTGAAGATTCGATTTTACGTGAAATTGAAAAAATCCGTGATACTGCGCCAAACTTTACTGGAATTATTTCGGATTTAGGTGGCCCAACGGCAAACATGTATCGTTTGCACTGTAATGATCCTGAAATTGAAAAGAACTGCCGTAAACCCTCTTGTGTCTATCCAGGCGTTTGTCAAAACCTACATACCGACCATGCACCTTTGGTTCAGCTTTATCGTAAAGCCCGTGAAATCAAAGGGGTGAAGAAGATTTTGATTGGTTCGGGTCTGCGTTATGACTTGGCCGTACTGAACCCTGAATATGTCAAAGAATTGGTACAGCACCATGTTGGTGGTTATCTGAAAATTGCGCCTGAGCATACTGAAAATGGCCCATTATCCAAGATGATGAAGCCAGGAATCGGGACTTATGATCGTTTTAAACAAATGTTTGAGCGTTTCAGTAAGGAAGCTGGTAAGGAACAATATTTAATTCCTTACTTTATTGCTGCGCATCCGGGTACCACCGATTACGACATGATGAACTTGGCGATTTGGTTGAAGAAAAATGGTTTCCGTGCCGATCAGGTACAGACCTTCTATCCATCGCCAATGGCCACTGCGACCACGATGTATTATTCAGGCAAGAATCCGCTGTCTAAAGTGGCACGCTATACGGAAAATGTGGATATTGTGAAAGGCGAAAAACGCCGCCGTCTGCACAAAGCCTTCTTGCGTTACCATGATCCAAATAACTGGCCTTTGTTGCGTGAAGCCTTGAAGGAAATGGGACGTGCGGACCTGATTGGTAACTCAAAACAGCATTTGATTCCGACTTATCAGCCGCAAGGTACCGCTGAAGGTGAATATAAATCGGCACGTAAGAAGAATTCGTCTGTTGCAGGCGATTCAGCAAAACGTGGTCAAGGCCAGTCTCGCTCAGCATCAGGCCAACAGCGTCCACAAAAAGGACAGCTCCTAACCCAGCACAATGGTTTGCCACCACGCGAAACCGGTGAGAAAAGACCGTTCTCGGGCAAAGCAAAACCGAAAGCCAAAGGGCATCGTTAATTCGATCTCCATAACAAGGCATGGGATTTCCCATGCCTTTTTTATTTAAATGACGAGTGGTCACAAATTCACCGTAAAACTAGGGGGCGTAGAAACATAAACTGACAATAATGACTTGAATCTTGGATGACGAATGATTATAAATAAAGAGCAGAGGGTGGTTACGACTTTGGTCGTCTAGGAAAACACGATTAAAAAACTTAAGTTTGCACTGCAAAATGATTTGCTATCACTGTTATTGATTAAAAAAATTGGCTTAAAGCCATAATGATTATAAAAAATCTAAAGGGATTAGTTAGAAATGTATTATTTTATAACAATAGTTGGGTTGCTGTTGATCACAGCACTTGCACTTCGCCGCCTACAACAAAATAGGCGTCAGGACAGTCCGTTAAAGCGTCGCGGTATTTTGAATATCGCAGAGCAAATTACCTTGATGCGTTTACAAGCTGTTTTACCTCGTCATACCGTGTTGGCGCATGTGTCTTTTGATGCCTTACTAACCACCAAATTCGCGCATACGCGTCGTAAGTATCAAGGCTTGGTTGCGGATTTTGTGGTTTTAGATCAACAACATCAAGTGCTTGCAGTCATTGAGATTGCAGATGAATCCTATGTCAATCGCCTGCATCAAAAGCATTATCAAGACAGCCTACTCGAGTTGGCAGGCTATCGTGTACTGCGTTATAGCAGCATTCCCACAGAACAAGAACTCAGAGAAGACTTAGTGCCAGATCTGTTTGAAGCTGCACCAGTCGCAGCTTCAACAACAAGTTCAATGTCGATGCCTAAAGCGGATCGCATGATGAAATATAATGATTTCGCGGTGAAATCTTATTAAGGCAGAACCGCAGTGACCGTCATTTCAACCAAAACATGAGGTGTGTAGAGTTTAGATTCTACACAGGTACGTGCTGGGGGATGTCCCTCAGCAATCCATGCATCCCAGACTGCATTCATGGCCGCATAATCTTTTTCGATGTCTTTTAAAAAGATCAGTACAGATAAAATATGGGTTTTATCTGTGCCTGCTTCTGCCAATAAACGGTCAATATTATCTAGCGTCTGCTGTGTCTGTGCGGTTACATCAACGCTAGTATCATCCGCCAATTGGCCGGCTAAATGAACAAGATTTCCTGAAATTGCAACTTCGCAATAACGTGATGTGACATGAAGGCGTTGCACAGACATAGTGATTCCCTAATTGAAAAGTATAGTGGGGATTGTACTTGATGCCATTCAGCTGCAATGTAATTTTCTATAAATCAGGCGAAAAAAGTTTCTATTTCCATTAAGTTACGATGTTTGAAAATCAAAATGCAGCGTTGTTGTGGGCAAATAATAATATTTCCCAGATTCAAAAACTGGATTTTGGCCTGTCTTAATTGATTCAGACAGCTTGCAATCGAGCTATGTAAAGGGCATAGCTGTTTAAGTTGCTTTAACGCTAAATAAGTCGTTTGGTACATGGTTTTATTCCTCATCAATATAAATGAAAAAGGGGCGAAGACATTACACTTCACCCTTATATATTTTTTTATTGGCTTGATTGTTCGGATTGGTACCAATTGACATGACGGGTGATGAACATGACACAGGCAATCAGAATAAAGGACAGGATTGAACCGAATAAGAAGGTTTTACCACTGGATTGCAGCAATAAATACATCATGCTGTAGAGTACACCGAGTAGAATCCCGAATAACAGCGCCGGCTTAATCCCTTTCACGACGAAGTATAAGTACCACGTAATCAGACCGACGCAGGCGCAGGCCGCAACCAAATAAGCCAATGCAAAGGCATAATATTCACTGATTGAAAGTAACAACACGAAGAACACACCTTGTGCCATCGCAACCAAGGCATATTGCACAGGATGGATTTTAAGTTGTTTTAAAACCTCAAACAGAAAGAAGCAACCAAAGGTGATGATGATTACCATCACGCCGTATTTAATGGCACGATCAGTTTGGGTATAGATATTGACGGGCTCTAGGAATTGCGTCGAAATACCTGAAATATTGGATGGGGTACGGCTATCATAAGCCGCTTCTGCGGGTGCATGTTCTGTATTTAAGACCTGATAGAAGCACTGGCTATTTTCACATAGCGACACATTTTCTAAATTACGTTTACCCAGTGCGATATTTTTCCAGTCCGCTTGGAATTGGTGTTTTTCACTGGATTTTTTAAAGGGTAGGCTTTGCCCATCATATTTAACATCGCCCCAGTTACCTGTGGCTTGATAGGTCATTTCATAACTGGTCGGAATGAAGCTGAATTCACTGAGTCCTTCAAGCTCGAATTGCAGGCCAAACTTAAAACCCTGCTGGAACTTTTGTACCAGTTCAGGGTATTGCTTCGCTGTCAGGTGCATCAGGTCAAAACCGCGTTGTCCTTGGCTTTGTTCTGAAAAGTCGAATTTATAGGCCTTGCCATCAATATTGAAGATTGGTTTGGCATTCAGCCCACGCGCATCTTGGATCGGAAAAATAATTTCAGCCTGTTCCCATCGATAATCACGTTTTGCTTCGTTATCGATGGCCTTGAATGTACCTTTGCCTGACATCGAGTTCTGATAGCTGATTGCTTTATAGTTATTGCGCTTATAAGTGCTGTCCGAAACCTTAAATTGTGCATTCCAGTCGGTCGTTTCAGCCCCGATAGCGACAAATAGGGTTTGTGTACAGGGATAACTCTTCTTCTGCTCATCGGTGCAGGTGGTTTGCACTTGGTAGGGCAGTTTTAAATAAGGTGCAACGATTTTTTGTGGACGAATTTGTTCGTTGGCGATGTCATGAATGACTTGTTGTTGATAGCTTTGGCGTTCTGAGACCAAGCTCGAAATAAAAAACAAACCAATATAAAAAATCAAAATCAGGAACAGAATGGCTCCGATTTTAAGATTGATAAAATTGCGACGCATATGAAATTCCATGGTCATTAGGATATGACTAGTATCTATATGCGAGATGCGCTTCGGATGAGTTCGGTTTGAAGCTTAAGTGAAGTTTGTGTGAAGTGTGAGGGTCAAGAGCACACCAGATTGATGGGTTGCTAAGAAGTCGAGGCGATTCGCTTCAATATTCTGGATACGAATCTGACCGTGATGCTGCTGAATAATTTGTTTGACGATACTGAGCCCAATGCCGGTACTGCGTTGCTGATTATGCGGACGAGGCAGTGAAAAATAAGTCTCAAATACACGGTTTAAGGCGTATTCAGGAATCGCATCGCCCTCATTAAAAAACAACAAAGTGATGCTTTGATGGGTTGGGTCTTGCTGAACTTGAACTGCGATTTTCCCCTGTGGTGGGCAGAAGTCTCTGGCGTTATCTAACAGATTATTCAGCGCTTGTTTCAGCCAAAATGGATCGGCGTGGATTGCACAGTGTTGGGGGAGATCAAGCTGTGTTTGGATCTGTTTCAGTTGCAAAGCACTATGTTGTTGCTGAAAGCATTGTTGAATGAGCTCGTTCAGGTCTAAGTTTTGAAACTCTAGAACATGTTGATTTTTTTCGAGTCGTGTTAATAACAACATTCGTTCAATCAAGGATTGCAAACGCTGGCTTTGCTGGATGATATGATGGGCAAACTGTTGCTGATCAGCTAGAGGGATATCATCTTGTAATAGTTCAGCACTGGCTTGAATGGCGGTGAGCGGGCTTTTAAGTTCATGGGTGAGTGTATTGACATAGTTCTCCACATAGCCACGATCTTCTAGTTTTTCGCGCATTTCACTCAGTGCCTGAGTCACTTGATTGAGTTCTTTAGCGGAATAAAAGAAAGGTGCCTGATTCACCGGTGCCAACGCCTGTGCATAGCGTCGAACCCGATCAATACTATGTCTTAGCCAATAGGCCACCATACTAGCCAAGAGCAGGCTGAGTGCTGCAATCCAGAGGGCTTGATAAATCAGTTGTTGCTCAGCACGTTCGATATAGGGTTGTACCGACTGGTTCGGTTTACCAATACTGACCACGCCGAGCAATTGTTGCTTATAAATAATCGGCGCTGCAATATGCATGACACTGCTATTGCGGTCATAGGGATTGGTTGCGGTCGAACGTGCGCCGTATTTACCACGCAGTGTTAAGTAGACATCATTCCATTTGGAATAATCTTGCCCAACGGCTTGTCCTTCAGAATCATAAATCACGATGCCTTTGGGATCGGTAATGTACAGTTGCTGATTAATCTGTTCTTTGCGATGCTGCCAAATGGTGGCATTCAGTTGACGGGATAACGCTGCCTGAATTTTTTGATCAAATTCTGGCGTATCCACCTGATGTTGATAGACATCTTCCGCAATCAGTTGGGCAATGATATTGGCATTTTCCGCGAGGGTATCTTCAACCACTTGTCGTACATTGGGTTTTACCTGTTGGGTCAGGGTATAGGCGATAAAGCTTAGACTCAGTACCACCACCAAGCTAAAGAAAAACCAGATACGGACAAAGATAGACATGCTTTAGCTCAACTTCATCAAACTATAGCCAAAGCCACGATGGGTGCGAATTGGGTCATCATCTGGGGTAATCTGTTTGAGCTTCTGTCTTAAACTTTTGATATGCGTATCGACTGTACGTTCCAAACTATGCTCTGGATGTTCCCAAATATGATCCATCAGTTGTTGGCGGCTAAACACCTGTTCTGGATGCTGAATCAGTAAAAATAACAAGCGGTATTCATAGCGAGTCAGTTGTAGTACTTGTTGATGATAATGAATCTGTAAGGACTGCGGGTTGCATGACCAGATTGTCGATTGCAAAATGACTTCAGTTTTCGTCGTTGCTACAGAGGCTGTAACAGGCTGAGTTTGCGCTTCCATTCTGCGCCAAATCGCTTTGATTCGGGCCACAATTTCACGTGCGCTAAAGGGCTTGCTGCAATAATCATCCGCTCCAATTTCGAGACCCACCACTCGATCAATTTCATCATCACGGGCTGTTAAAAACAGTAAAGGGGTTTGATCTTTCTGGCGTAATTGTTTGCAGACTTCGAAACCATTAAGATCGGGGAGTCCGACATCTAAAATAATAAAATCAAAGGATTGTTGCGTCAGTAATTGCAGTGCCTGTGTGCCTGTATTGGCCCAACTGACTGACCAGCCTTCACGCTCGAGTGCATAACGTAGCGGCAGAACGATGGCGGCTTCATCTTCAACACAAAGAATTTGTTTTTGCTTCATAAGGCATGTTCATACAGAATTTTCTAATTTTATCTGCTGAGTTTAACTGAAGTTATGATGGTGCGTAGTGGAAAATATTTATTTTTTGATAGGAACAAGAGGATAGAAAAAGAAGACCTGAAGTGCCCTGTAATCTTCGGATTTGATCGTCACGCCAACCACAGGAGCAGATGCTAAAAGTGAGGTTTTCTTTAGCAAAGCAAATAACAAGGATAATGTTACTGCGTTGCTTAGAGTACTGAAAACTGGATAAAAAGCAAACATAATTTTCAGTAAGGATTGTACTTTTGTGCAAAAAAGAAGCACTACCACAAAGAAAGCTGTGATTCTTCTTCTAGCGCCTGTAACTGATATACCCCGACGCCGACCAGACGGAATTGGAATTCTGGATCGATATGCATTTCATCGAGCAGTTGTAGTACCACTTGCCCCAAGTCTTGTTGCGATTGCAGCGCCTGCTTAAAGCTTTTACTGTGCTGTAAGACTTGGAAGTTTTTAAGCTTGAGTTTGACGGTCACACCACGCGCGGTTAATTGTTTTTTATTCAGGCTGCGCCAGACTTGTTCGGTCAAGGGCTGCCACGCATGGCTGCATTGAGCAAGGGTGTAATCATCGTCAAAAGTAATTTCCTTGGAAATCTGCTGACGTTCCCGTTCTGCTTTGACAGGTCGGTGATCAATGCCTTGCGCATATAAATACAGCTGTTTGCCGTATTTGCCAAAATGATGAATCAGCACATTTTCGTCGATTTTTTGCAGATCGCCCAAGGTATGTAAATTCAGTTGCTGCAATCGTTCTTGGGTGACTTTGCCCACGCCAGGAATTTTATTCAAGGCTAAATCTTGAATAAAACGTAGCACTTGATTCGGTTTAATCACAAATAAACCATTGGGTTTGTTCCAATCCGAGGCAATTTTTGCCAAGAACTTATTCGGTGCCACACCTGCGGAAGCGGTTAGTCCTGTGACTGCAAAAATATCAGCACGGATCTGTGCAGCGACTTCGGTGGCACTGGCAATATTCTTTAAGTTTTCAGTCACGTCCAGATAGGCCTCATCTAAAGAAAGCGGTTCAATCAAGGGGGTGTATTGCTGAAAAATCTGATGAATTTGCGCTGAAACTTCGCGGTATTTTTCAAAATTGGGTTCAATTACGATGACCTGTGGACAGAGTTTTTTGGCTTGTCCCATCGACATAGCCGAACGGAGTCCAAAGACACGGGCAGGGTAAGACGCTGCGGCAATGACAGCTCTTGGATGATGAGAGGAAATCACCACAGGCAAATCTTTTAGTTCGGGGCGATCTTTGAGTTCAACAGAGGCATAAAAAGCATCCATGTCGATATGGATGATTTTGCGTAACTCATTTGGCATCTTCAATGCCTTGTGCTTTCAAAAAAATCCGCCATTGTTTTGGTGATTCGGCATAAACATTTAAATCCACGGCTTTGGGAACGCCGTCGATTTTGCCTTGGCTGCTATGCTGCCAAAACAGCCATTGTCGACCATCTTTGAGTTCAGGTTTGCCCTCATAATCTCTGACCCATAACGGGGTGTTGTTAAAGTTCCCCATCAGCACAATATGGTAAAAGCTCTTTGAAATATAAAAAATCGGTTGTTTGCCATAATGCTGTTGCAGTTGGTCATGCATGACCTGAATTTCTTTCAGTAATTGCTCTTTGGTATAGGTGTTGATGCAGTTACTGTCATATTCCAAATCAATCACAGGTGGCAGGGCATCCGCTTTTTTCGGAACGGTCGCAATAAAATTTTCCGCTTGTATAGCCCCATCACGACACAGCCGATAAAAATGATAAGCACCGACATGTAGGCCACGTTCACGCGCCTTTAACCAATTCTGCTGAAAGTTACGATCTTTAAAATCACCGCCTTCCGTGGCTTTTAAATAAACGAATTGATATTGCATTGGCGAGATTTTTTTCCAGTTGATCTCGCCTTGATGATGGGACACATCAAAGCCGCGAATGGAATAATCATGTGCCGAGGCTTTCTGCTGATAGAACAAGCCAAAGTAGCTGACCACACCCAGCATAACCGCTAAACCGATACTGGCATAAGTCGGATAATGTGGTGTCGACGGAAATTTTGCAGATTTTTTTGCCATATCGTTTGTGTTATGCAATGTCTAAGCGAGTGTCAGATTTACAGTATTGGTCATGTAGAGATTGTACTCGCTTCGCCTTCATGTGGGTGACCTGACTGCCTAATTGTGCCACAAATTTGCATGATGCATAGTTCTCGGCTTGTTTCTGATAGTCTCGAACCCAGTTTTCACGGATCGCTAAACGGGCTTCACTCACTGGCCAAACGCCGAGTGCTAAGCGATTCACACCAATTCGCCAAGGCTTTGGGCTGATTCTGGCTCGGAAACAATTTTGATTTTTACACATTCGGACGTAGTTAGGATCCGCATGAATGGCATTGAATAATAATTGAGCTTTATCACTTTTAGGTTCAAAGGTTTGATGCATTGCCAAAACACGATAACCTTTTGGTGTGAGATAAACGCGTAAATGCCATGTGGGGTGCTGTTGAGAGAAATCTTGAATTGATGCAAATGCACGCTGTTCTGGTGTTCCAAATAACTTGCTTTGTAAGTAGAACAGTCCTTTGCCAAGCAGCCCTGTCAAGATGAGGGAAACAATCACTCCGACTCCCAAGATTATCCATGAACCTAAGTAAACAGCTCCAATACTTGTGAGCAGCATTAACAATAAAAAAGCCAATAGATACAGTCTAAATCGAGGTGCGTATTCGAAATCGATATCTGCAAATAACACATCTGGGGTATTTAAGCATAATGCGCCGTAGGAATTTCGCGTGATAATGACATCGTCATGCTGAGCAATAATCTGTTCTCTGATTGGTACACCCTCGGCACCATTGTAGGGAACTTTATGGTCGATTCTTCGGATATTTTCGCCAGCCTTAATCCTTTCAATTGCTTCGGCTACTCGTTGCTCGGCATGCGATTGCGCTGCTGCAAGGCTTTGATCTGACCAACCAAAGCGTTTAATGGTGTATTGTCGCCCTGCAATCTTGGTTTTTGTTTTAGCTTCTGCCCAATGCTGTGGAACGATCATTTTATTTTTCCTTATTCTGTTTATTGGATGACGAACTTTAGGTCCGTAAATTTAATCTGTGGTTTCTTTGGGAATTTGCCAGAACACCAAGGCGGTAATGATATTAATACAGCCAAGGGTAATCAGAGTCGCGTGGAAGGCGGTGCTAATCGAGGCACTGGAAAACTGTTGACCAAATAGATTGATTAAGGTTCCTGCCAAGGCCACCCCGATACTCATGGAAAGCATCATGATCATCGACAAAAAGCTATTGCCGCTACTGGCATCCTGCTGTGCTAAGTCTTTCAAAGTTAGCGTATTCATGCCCACGAATTGCAGTGAATTGAGCGTACCAAAGATAAACAGGTGCAGGACTTTTAACCAAAGGGGCGTCGCGGCGGTCATCAGTGAAAAACTGGCGATACATAAACCGACTAAAACCGTATTGGTGAGTAAGAAACGACGATAGCCAACCCGTTGAATCAAGGGCCGAATAATTGGTTTGGAAAATAAGGAGCCGAGCACCATTGGAATCATCATTAAACCGGTATAGAAAGGTTCAAAGCCAAAGGCGACTTGCAGCATCAACGGTAAAATAAAGGGAATCGCATTACTGCCGAGGCGGGCAAAGAAATTACCCAATACGCCGATTGAAAAGATTTTGTAGCGAAATAGGCGACCATGAAACAGGGCATTTTGATGCGTATGCGCATGGTAGGCATAAGCGGTGGCTGCCAACAGTCCTGAAATCAATAAAACCACGCTGATCCAACGGGAATATTGCGATGCCGCAATATTCTCAATGCCTAAAGACAAGCCCACCATTGCGACCATTAACAGGATAAAGCCACTTAAATCGAAGGATTTGACGCTTGGCTCTTTCTGGTTTGGCATGACTTTGAAAGTCATGATCATGCCGAGTACACCCATCGGAATATTAATTAAAAAGATCCAGTGCCAAGTTGTCACTTCGACGAGCCAACCTCCTAAGGTCGGCCCCATCAACGGGCCAATCAGACCCGCAAGGCTCATCAGACTCATCGCAGACAGAAATTGGGAGCGTGGGATCAGTTTTAACAGTGCCAAGCGCCCCACAGGCATCAGTAAGGCACCACCAACCCCTTGAATGACGCGGAAAAATAATAATTGTTCTAGGTTTTGTGACAAGCCACAGCCCAACGAGGCCAAGCTGAAAATCACCATGGAGCTGAGATAAATATTGCGGATGCCAAAACGATCAGCCAACCAGCCACTGAGCGGAATACAGGCCGCAACCGACAGCACATAGGCCACAATGACGCCATGCATTTGCAGGGGATTTTCATTGAGTTGGACTGCCATGGCAGGAATTGCCGTGTTGACGATGGTGGTGTCCAAGGCTTGCATAAAAAAGCCAATCGAGACCAAGAGCACCAACATTCGGAATTCAGGCTGTACCGCTTGATGTGTTGTCGTTGTCATGAGCCATGATGGATAAAAAGGCAGTTTTAGTTTAATGCAACTGTGTGTGAAATAAAGCCTAAAATTGTCAAAGAGTGGTCATGAAACTGACATTAAAGTGTCATCGAATTTGCATCACCAACGACTAGATTGGCCATACAGAATAAATTGTATGGAATTTGATCATGAAATTTAAGATTTCAGTATTACTGACAGCGTTACTGTCGGTGGGGTTAGTGGCGTGTAATGATGACAACGACAATAACAACGCAAATACGCCAACAGAAGTAGTTGAGACAACCCCTGAAACGATTAAATTAAGTTTATTAGGGCGCTATGAGACCAATGTCTTTGCCAAAAGTGCTGCTGAAATTCCTGCTTATGATGTGGCAAGCAAACGTCTCTTTGTGGTCAATGCCCAGAAGGGTTTAGTCGATGTTTTAGATGCATCTAAACCTGAAAAGCCCGTCCATATTGCAGAACTTTCTGCCCGTACTTATTTAGCCAACTCGGAAGTGAACAGCGTTGCAGTTAAAAATGGCATTGTAGCAATTGCAGTCCAAGCCGAGAAGAAAACCGATACAGGGATCGTGGTGTTTTTTAATGCCAAGGACTTAAGTTTTATCAGCAAAGTTGCTGTGGGTTCATTGCCCGATATGTTGACTTTTAGCCCCGATGGCAAAACTGTTTTAGTGGCCAATGAAGGCGAGCCAAACGATGATTACTCGGTTGATCCTGAAGGTTCAGTCAGCATTATTGATATCAGCAATATTCAACAACCCAAAGCCAGCGTAGCGGACTTTAAGGTGTGGAATTCACAAAAGGTGGATTTAATCGGCAAAGGGGTACGTATTTTTGGGCCAAATGCGAGTGTGGCTCAGGATCTAGAGCCTGAATATATAACCATTGCTGCAGACAGCAAAATTGCTTGGGTGACATTGCAGGAAAATAATGCGATTGCACGCATAGATATCGCTCAGCAGAAAGTCACTGATATTTATCCATTGGGCTATAAAGATCATGGGCAAATTGGCAATGAACTGGATGTTAGTGATAAAGACAAAAAGATTGATATCAAAACATGGGCTGGCTTGGTCGGGATGTATCAACCTGACTCGATTGCCAATTATCAAGCCAATGGTCAAACCTATCTGGTCACTGCCAATGAAGGTGATAGCCGTGAATGGTTGAAGGATTCCAAAGCCTATTATGCGGGCGATGCCAGTAAAGGCTTTGTTGAAAATATCCGAATGAAGCATTTGTTTAACAGTAAAGGCTTTAATCAGGATGGCGATTATCCAGCACATTTACAGCAACTGGCTGCTGGGGTGAAAGGGGCGAAACTCAATCCAGTGACTTTTGCATATTGTGGTGCCACTGCGACAACTGCGGGTGCATGCCGTGATGATGCGGCATTGGGGCGTCTCAATATTGCATGGAACATGGGTTATCAAACCAATGCAGATGGTTCAGCCAAGCTCGATGCCAATGGCTTGCTCACTTATGACAAGCTCTACGCTTATGGCGCGCGTTCATTCAGTATCTGGAATACTCAAGGTCAGTTGGTTTGGGACTCTGGCAGTGAGTTTGAAAAGAAAACTGCTGAATTGTTCCCGAACTATTTTAATAGTGACCATGAAGCAGTGGCTTTTGATGACCGTAGTGATAATAAAGGCCCTGAGCCTGAGGGTATTGCTATCGGCACGATTGGTCAGAAAACTTTTGCCTTTATTGGTTTGGAGCGAATGAGTGGGGTGATGGTGTATGACATCACCACACCGAATAAACCGAAATTTATTGAATATTTTAGCACACGTAATTTTGTTGAAATCGATGCTGCAAAACAGGGCGATTTAGGGCCTGAAGGCTTGATCTTTATTGCTGCAAAAGACTCACCAAACGGCAAGCCTTTATTGGTGGTGGGGAATGAAGTCAGTGGTTCAACTGCGCTATATCAAGTGAATGTACAATAAGTTCTCAATATAAAAAAAGCGGATCTTTTTGATCCGCTTTTTTTATGGGTATGTTTTAGACTTCGATATGGCTGGGTGTGTTTAAGTTTTTAATCACACTTGAAATCTGTTCCAGTGTTTCACAAATAATCACTTTGGCGCGATGTTGTGGTGGTAAAAAGCCTTCTTCTACCGCATGATCAAGCTGTGCAATCAGGGCATCATAAAAACGATTGACGTTATAGATGATCATCGGTTTTTGGTGCTGATTGAGCTGTCCCCAGGTGGCAATTTCCAGAATCTCTTCAAAAGTTCCTAGACCACCAGGCAGGGCAATAAAGGCGCTGGCACGCTCGGCCATCAGTGCCTTACGTTCATGCATGCTGTTGACGATATGCAGTTCGGTCAGTTTATGGTGGGCAATTTCATAATCCAGCATAAATTCTGGAATCACACCGACTACTTCACCGCTATGTTCCAGTACGGTATCTGCGACTTGTCCCATTAAACCAATACTGGCACCGCCATAGACAATCCCAAAACCTTGATTGGCAATATGCTGGGCAAGTTCAATGGCTTTATCTCGATAAATAGGCTTGTTGCCTGTACGCGAACCGCAATATAAGGCAATAAGGGATTGGGTGGTAATGGGAGTTGGGTTAATGCTTTTTTTCTCTGTCATTCTTAATACACTATTCATTCGTTTATTTTCACCTTATCATTTTCGCTGTGCTTGTCTAGGCTAAATCAGGTTTGTGACAGTTTTATGCACATTTTACATACAATGGGCTTTTGTCGCGTCTCGAAAGAATTTGAAAACATCCTCAACATAAAAAAAGATGAATTTCACTGCAATCTTGCCTATACTGAAAATCCTTTTATTAATCTTTGTCCCTCTATGAGTAGTGGTTGTTGTCGCTCCGCATTGTTCTTTTTTCCTAAAAAAAATGTTTTGGCTGCTTATGCCGACCTTTTAAAATCTCAACTTCATAACAATATTGCTGATTTTGCAGAGGAGTCACCTCAATGATTCTGGAATGGATGTCAGATCCAGCTGCTTGGGTTGGCTTAGCTACATTGGTGGTGCTTGAAATTGTATTGGGTATTGATAACCTTGTTTTTATTGCAATTTTGGCAGAAAAATTACCACCAGAACAACGTAATGCTGCGCGTAAGATTGGTTTAATTCTCGCCCTGTTAATGCGTTTGATCTTGCTTGCCTCGATCGCATGGGTGGTGACTTTAACCACACCGCTGTTTCATATTTTTGACCATCCCTTCTCTGGACGTGACCTGATTCTACTGTTTGGTGGTGTGTTCTTGTTATTTAAAGGCACCATGGAACTGCATGAACGCATTGAAGGCAAGCAGGCACATAAAGAAGAAAATCCGGTGCATGCTGTGTTCTGGATGGTGGTGGTACAGATCGTGGTGCTTGATGCTGTCTTCTCGCTCGACAGTGTGATCACTGCAGTGGGGATGGTGAAAGAGCTTTCGGTGATGATGATCGCGGTAACGATTGCGATTGGTATCATGTTGTTGGCTTCACGCCCATTGATGGATTTCGTCAATAAGCATCCAACGGTGGTGATTCTGTGTCTTGGCTTCTTGATGATGATTGGTTTCTCATTGGTGGTCGAAGGCTTTGGTTTCCATATTCCAAAAGGTTACTTATACGCTGCGATTGGTTTCTCGGTGTTGGTGGAAATGGTCAACCAAACCATGCGTCGTAACCAAGAGAAATTGGTCACCACCACTGATTTACGTTACCGCACCGCTTCTGCTGTACTGCGTATGTTGGGCAGTAAAGGCAATAGTAACGAAAGTCAGAACAAAGAAGCTGAAGATGTATTAGCGACACAGGCCTATGCCAAAGAAGTTTTTGATGAAGACAATGGGGTATATCACAGTGTCTTGGTTCAAGGGGTATTGGGTTTATCTGAGCGTCCAGTCAAGTCGGTGATGACACCACGTCCAGAGTTAGAGTGGCTAGACTTAGATGATGATCCTGCTGAGTTAAAAGAACGTTTAATGGCAATGACCCATTCGCGTTTGATCATTGCCCGCGGTGAGTTAGACAATATTGAAGGGATTGTTCTGACCCATAAAGTATTGAATGAATATATCGAAACAGGTGCCATTGATTTCACTAAGCACTTACGCGAGCCCGTGATTGTGCATGAAAATGCACAAGTCCTGATGGTGATGGAGCAATTACGTCAAGCACCATTACAAATGGCGATTGTCCTGAACGAGTATGGTTCGATTGAAGGGATAGCAACACCGATTGATATGCTAGAAGCAATTGCAGGTGAATTTCCTGATGAAGATGAGCTAGAAGCAACTGCGGAAAGTCTAGATGATGGTTCGATGTTGCTAGAAGGTTCAACCGACATTCGTCATGTTTCTTTGTTATTGGGCAAAGATTTGGTCGATGAAAGCGAAGAATACTCTACTTTGTCGGGCTATATCTTATTCCATCTGGGTCGTTTACCTGAAAATGGTGACATGATTGAAGTGGATGGCTATCGTTTTGAGGTGGTGACAATGGATGGGCACAAGATTGAAAAAGTGCGCATTATTGCGAAAGAGAAGACGACCGAGAAATAATTAAGTTTTAGCAAATAGCCTTTGAGTTTAGCCTTGCGGTACAAGGTTTGTCTCAGGGCTATTTTTATTTGAGAATCGGAAATGACATCATCACAAAATTGTCCATGTGGGCAAGGGCAATATGCTGCGTGCTGTCAGCCTTTGCATTTAAAACAGCAAGTTGCGCAAACTGCAGAGCAATTAATGCGCTCGCGTTATAGTGCTTTTGCCTTGCAGCAGATTGACTATATTTTGCAAACGACAGCCTTGGGTCAACAAAGCGCTTTAGATCGGGCTGCGATTGCCGACTGGAGTCAATCGAACCAATGGCTCAAACTGGACGTGGTGCAGCATCAACCCAAGCTGGATAAAACCCATGCGTTGGTTGAGTTCAAGGCACATTATCATGATGGTACGCAAGCCCATGTTCATCATGAAATTTCACATTTTGTATTGCACCAACAGCAGTGGTATTTCCTTGACCCGACTTTGGACATGCAAATCACCATGAAACAACCTTGCATTTGTGGCTCGGGGAAAAAATTTAAACAATGTTGTGCGCAATTCATCTAAGTTTGTCTTAGAATAGCGCACACTTTTACGCCTGATTTAGGGATGTAGGCAGATGTTACTCACCGTAATTTATATTATTGCCATTACTGCGGAAGCGATGACAGGCGCATTGTCAGCAGGTCGACGTAGTATGGACTGGTTTGGTGTGGTGCTGATTGCCTGTGTCACGGCATTAGGTGGTGGCTCAGTACGTGATGTACTGCTTGGGCATTATCCTTTAACCTGGGTCAAACATCCTGAATATTTGGTGCTGACCTGTATTGCTGCCTTTGTCACCATTATTATTGCCAAGTGGATGCGCCATTTGCGTAATATCTTCTTGGTACTGGATGCCTTGGGTTTAATCGGCTTTACCATCATTGGTTGCCAGATTGCGTTATCCATGGGACATGGTTTTGTGGTATCTGCGGTGGCAGGGGTGTTAACCGGAGTTTCGGGTGGTATTCTGCGCGATATTCTGTGTAATGATGTACCGTTGGTGTTCCGTCGTGAGCTCTATGCCAGTATTTCCTTTGTTGCGGTAATTTGTTATTGGGTCTGTTTGGAAGTCGGTTTGCCACACGATCTCACTGTGATTTTTACCTTGGTCTTTGGCTTTACGCTACGTTTGATTGCAATTTATTTTGGTCTGGAAATGCCGAAATTTATTTATAAAGAAGATGATGCCGAGTCCGCGTCTTCAACCGATGAGCATTGAGATTTAGTTAGATTTTATTTCTTACAAAGAGGAACTGCTAATTTTATGTTTCCTCTTAGTGCAAAAGCTTATAATAAGAGCAATAAGTGAAATAAATGCAATAAAAACGGAGATATTGTACTGAAATAAGTGTGCTTGATACCCTTTGTAAATGAAAGTTGGTAGTGCTTCTTGTTGAGTATAGCCAATAGAGGCTTTTTCAAAAAAATAGCTTAAAATTAAAGAATATAATCTTGAAAAAATGAAGAAAAATAAAATTTTATTCACTTTATCTTTTATTAAAAAAAGAGAGTTCAAACTTAAAGAAGCAATGAGTATAGTAAAGATGACAGCATAAATAGTTATAATCTTCCATTTATTCACCTAAAGCTTTTTTTGTGTCTAGGTAGGATTCTATAAATTAAAGCAACTAAAGCAAAGATAGAAAGAAAGAATGGGAGAGCACCAGAAAATAAATTTTTATCGAAACCAAGGTAGATAAAAGATGCCATTTCTTGTTGTTGAGTATATCCTACAGAAGCTTCAGGAAAGATAAACCAATTCAAAGCAAAACGTATGACTCCTGTCAATGTAATTGTTAATAAAATTCGATTAACAACATCTTTAACCCAAAGTGAGAGGTTAAATGCAACTGAAAGAATGGAGATAGAAAAAAATATACTATAAATATTAATCCAATGCTCTATATTTTCCATATATTAGTTCCCTAAAGCTGATCTTATAATATCAGTAGATATTCTACCTGAACTTGTCACTTTTTTAATGGCTTTTCCATTATGAAAAATTATTCGAATACCATGCTGATAATCTTGTTCTTTGATAGAGGTTTTACCATCAATGTTTGGATTTTCTTTAGATGCATGACCAATTACCATGCTTTTACTTTTACTCGTCTTAAATAAAAGATTGATAGCAGTGCAGCAAGCCGTATTACTATCGATGATAGAAAACAGTGTGACGATTAAGTTTTTTTAAATAAAAATTTCTTATATTTAAGATAATTCTTATTAGAATGATTGCTGTAGATGTGGCAGATATTATTGGAAGTAGAATTCCAAAGAAAAGATTGGATGAATACCCTTTGTAAATGAAAGTAGATAAAAAATCTTGTTCCATGTAACCTATAGAAGCATAAGAAAAAAAGTAATTCAAAATAATGGAATATATTCCTGAAAAAAAGAAGAAGAATAGCAGTTTATTAATTTTCCTCTTTATGAGTAGGATGGAATTTATACTTAATGATGCGATTAATAAAGTGAAAATTACAGAATAAACCGTAATCCAGTAGTTGTACTCTTCCATTTAATCACCTAAAGCTTTTTTGATAAATGAGGTCAAGGACTTTTCTCTTCTTCTTTGTTGTGCCTTAGTCTTACGCTTTTTTTCTACTAAAAAAATTTTTAGGTAGATTTCTAATGATTATAATAATTAAAGATAATAAAGAGATTAGAGCTGGGATGAAGTTAAAAAACAAGTTGTTATAAAACCCAAGATATATGAAAGAAGCCATTTCTTCTTGCTGTTTATAGCCTATTGATACTTCTGGGAATATAAACCAATTTAATAAAAAATTTATTAATCCTGTTAATGTGATTGTTAATAAAATTCGATTAACAATATCTTTAACCCAAAGTGAGAGGTTAAATGCAACTGAAAGAATGGAGATAGAAAAAAATATACTATAAATATTAATCCAATGGTCTATATTTTCCATAAATTAGTTTCCTAAAGCTAATCTTATAATATCAGCAGATATTCTACCTGAACTTGTCACTTTTTTAATGGCTTTTCCATTATGGAAAATTATTCGAATACCATGCCGATAATCTTGTTCTTTAATAGAGGTTGTACCATCAATGTTTGGATTTGCTTTGGATGCATGACCAATTACAACACTTTTTAATTTACCTGCATTATAGAGCTGCTTAGAAAACTCTGAGGCAAAGCAATTTTCGCCAGAACCTGTATTACACCCATGTATCTCAACTTTGGACTCATTAGTAAAAGCTTTTAGGTTTAAATCCGAAATTGCATATTGATTTTTAATTTTATTACCATTGTCATAAAATCCCATTACGAGAGACCGAGTTTTTGAAGCATAAAGATTAGAAGCTAGTTGTTTTTTTATATAATTTTCAACATTCTTCTCCAAAGATGAGCCAATGATAAAGTAGATACCATCAGGGTCTCCATGACAGAAAATATCCAAAGATTGGATTGTATTAGTCAACTGACTGGCTATTGCTGAAACGATTGTTTTTGCTCCATTATTTATTTGAAATTTTTTGACTGGTAGATCATTTTTATAATCGGAAGCTACATTCTTGGAAGCAAAATTAAAAGCTGAATTATCACTAGCTTTAACTGCGCCACCAATCATCATTAAACGAACAGGCAAATTCATTTTGACCTGTTCAACTTGAGCATTTTGTTTGGTTGTTGTGCGATATACGTTTTTAGTAACCATGATCATCAGACTCTTCTATTCTTATGCTGATCCCTTCAGCTTGTTCTGTATCATTTAATTTATGCGTATGGCCTGAAGCATCGGTTGTCCCTTGGATTTTTTCACCACTTGCAAGTTCAATGACATATTTCACATTGGCAAGTGGTTGTTGATCATCTTCATTGATGAGTTGAAATTGACCAGAGTAGCGTTGTGAGGATTCTGCTCGAAATGCTGATGGGCATGGTGCGCCGCCTGCATCGCCAATGACATGACTTTGTTTGGGTTGTAAAGACGCGCTACAGGAAAATAAATCACCCACAAAGGCAACTGCGATACCATCAAAGATGACATGGTCATTACTTTTTAATAAGGTTGACCAGCATTTGCAACGTGGACAAAAAAAGCCATCCCCAGCCCTTAAAAATAATTGTCCATTGAAGGAACTCCTTTGCTGTGTTGCTTGTACAAAACCACCATGATTTGTCGTTGATCCATGAACTCCAAATGCTCTCATTTTTGATTCCTGTTCTTGTTTTTTTGAACTTAATATAAAAAATTAATTAAATTATTCTTAATAATAGTTAGGGTTTCTAGTTTTGTTAATATTTTTTACTTTTTATATACAAAGGTGGTGCATTGGTGGAATTACAGAATGTCTAGAAAAGAAGTTATGGCTTAACCAACAAGACACCATTTGACGTTTAAACAACAACAAGGGCTTGTCACAACGCCTTCATCCACATAGCATACAAAACATTGACGATAATAAATGATTTTGGATGACTCGCTGAAATGACCAGCCTTGCACATCATGCAACAGAAAACCGTTCCGTAGCCGAATTCACTGAGCAGGCTTACTTGAACTATGCCATGTACGTGATTATGGATCGTGCATTGCCCCATATCAGTGATGGTTTAAAGCCTGTACAGCGCCGTATTGTCTATGCGATGAGCGAGCTGGGCTTAAAGTCGACAGGCAAACCGAAAAAATCGGCGCGTACCGTCGGTGACGTACTCGGTAAATACCATCCGCATGGTGACTCAGCCTGTTATGAAGCGATGGTATTGATGGCACAGCCATTTAGCTATCGCTATCCATTGGTTGAAGGTCAGGGCAACTGGGGTTCGCCTGATGATCCAAAATCATTTGCGGCCATGCGTTATACCGAAGCTAAACTTTCGGCTTATAGTGAATTATTACTGAGCGAGCTTGGGCAGGGCACCAGCGAATGGCAGGATAACTTTGACGGTTCAATGAAAGAGCCAATCACCTTACCTGCACGTATTCCCAATATTTTATTGAATGGTACCACGGGGATTGCGGTGGGGATGGCAACCGATATCCCGCCACATAACTTGCGTGAAGTGGTGAAAGGGACGATTGCGCTAATTCGTAACCCTGAAACTACCGATGAAAAATTAGCAGAATATATTCCTGCACCAGATTTACCGACCAAAGCAGAAATTATTACTCCGCCTGAAGAATTACTGAAAATTCAAACTACAGGTCGTGGTAGTTATCGTGTTCGGGCGGTGTATACAGTCGAAAAAAATGAAATCGTGATTAGCGAATTGCCCTATCAGGTTTCTGGTTCAAAAGTTGTGACTCAAATTGCCGATCAAATGATTGCCAAGAAGTTGCCACTAGTTGCCGATATTCGAGATGAGTCTGATCATCGCAATCCAACCCGTTTGGTGATCGTGCTACGTTCTAATCGTGTCGATGCAGAAACGGTGATGAGTCATTTGTTTGCGACGACTGATTTAGAATCAAGCTATCGTGTCAACCTGAACATGATTGGGGCGGATGGTCGTCCACAGGTGAAATCTATTCGCCGAATCTTGTTAGAGTGGATTGAGATTCGTAAGCAAACCGTGACCCGTCGTTTGCAATATCATTTAACCAAAATTGAAAAGCGTTTACATATCTTGGCAGGTCTTTTAATTGCCTACTTAGATATTGATACCGTGATTCGGATTATTCGTGAAGAAGACCAGCCAAAACCTGTATTAATGCAGCATTTTGGTATTGATGAGATTCAAGCTGAAGCAATTTTGGAACTCAAGCTCCGCCATTTAGCCAAGCTTGAAGAAATGGAAATTCGCCGTGAGCAAGAAGAACTGGAAGCCAAAGCCGCGATTATTCGTGAGCAATTGGCAAATCCAGAATCATTGAAAAATCTTATTATCAGTGAATTAAAAGAAGACGCGAAAAAATTTGGTGATGATCGCCGTTCACCAATCGTTGCTCGTGCAGATGCGGTACAGATCAAAGAGCAAGATTTAATGCCAGCCGAAGCGGTGACCGTGGTGTTGTCAGAAGCTGGTTGGGTGCGTGCTGCCAAAGGTGCGGAAGTGGATGCTGCTAATCTTAACTTCCGAGCGGGGGACCAGTATTTAAGTCATGCGGTGGGTAAAACCAATCAGCGGGTGTACTTCTTGGATGAAACAGGGCGTAGTTATGCCTTGCCAATTAGCAGCTTACCGTCGGCGCGTGGCTTAGGAGAGCCGCTCAGTTCAAAACTGTCTCCAGCCAGTGGGGTTTCATTTATTCAAGTCTTTATCGAAGATGATAATAGTGAATTACTTGCGGTCAGTTCTAAAGGTTATGGTTTTAAAACCCAAGCTGCGCAATTGGATACCAATGCCAAAGCGGGTAAGGCATTCTTGACGGTTGCAGATAAGGGAACAGCCTTACCACTGCTTCCGATCCAGCAAGCAAGCCATGTTGCAATTCTCAGTTCATCTGGGCGCCTACTGATTATTGATTTAGATGAACTTCCAGTTCTGAATAAAGGTAAAGGTAACAAGTTGATACAACTTGATGAAAAAGAGCAAATTTTATCCATGACAACCCTGAGTTTAGATGAAATAATCCAAGTCGCTGCAGGACAACAGCATCTAAAACTGAAAGGGGACGATCTCCAAAAATATCTAGGAAAAAGAGCAACAAAGGGGCAACTTTTACCACGTGGATATCAAAAAGCAAATAGACTCTTCATTCAGAGATAAGGCTAGTATTCTGTGATACAAATACGTTATATATGACAATGTATTCATATTGTTTGAATAGATTGACAGGGCAATTCAAAAAGTTAAAAAAAATGTTTTGTCATGGACGTAACGTTGTTACATTTTTAAGGATTACCACTCGGAGATAATGGCATTATGGAAAAGATTTGGTTTGCTGAATACCAAAAGACAGGAATTCCAGAAACAGTTGAACTGCCTGCTGAAAACACCTCACTTGTTGATATTTTTGAACGCAATTTCCAAAAATTTGGTTCACGTGATGCCTTTATCTTCATGGATAAAGTTTTAACGTTTAATGAATTAGAAGTCGCTAGCCGTAAATTCGCTGCTTATTTACAAAGCTTAGGTTTAGCAAAAGGAACACGTGTTGCGGTAATGATGCCGAACGTTTTCCAATATCCAGTGGTGGCTTTAGGTGTATTCCGTGCAGGTTTAGTGCTTGTAAACGTGAACCCACTGTATACAGCGCGTGAGCTTGAGCATCAATTGAATGACTCGGGTGCTGAAGCGTTGGTAATCATTGAAAACTTTGCCAGCGTTTATCAAAGCATTATTGGTAAAACACCTGTGAAGCATGTTGTGGTGGCTTCTGTAGGTGATATGCTGGGTACGCTAAAAGGCACATTGGTCAACTTCGTGCTACGTAAAGTGCGTAAGCAAATCCCAGCGTGGAATATTCCGGGCCATACCAAATTTAATGCTGCATTAAACAAAGCCAATCCAAGCAATTATAAACGTCCAAGCTTAACCTTAAGTGATACTGCGGTCCTGCAATATACGGGTGGTACTACAGGTGTTTCTAAAGGTGCTGAATTAACGCATCGTAACCTTGTGGCGAACTTACTTCAGTGTGAAGCCATTTTCTCAAGTAAGTTTGGTGCTTCTGACAGCGCGAAAGGTGATCGCATTGTTTGTGCATTGCCGCTGTATCACATCTTTGCATTCATGGTGTGTGCGCTTTACGGTATGTACAAAGGCCAAGCCAATATCTTGATCCCGAATCCACGTGATTTACCTGCGGTTGTGGGTGAATTACGTAAATACCAACCTTCATTCTTCCCAGCGGTAAACACGTTGTTTAATGCTTTGGTGAACAATGAAGAATTTAAACAGCTTGACCATAGCAATCTGAAGATGGCGATGGGTGGTGGTATGGCAGTATTGCCATCGACTGCAGCAGCATGGAAAAAGATCACAGGTACAACCATTATCGAAGGTTATGGTTTATCTGAGACTTCGCCAGTTGCAACAGCAAATCCACCTGCGACAACTGAATTCAGTGGCACCATTGGTATTCCATTGCCATTAACTGAAGTTGCAATCTTGGATGACGACGGTAACGAAGTTGCACTGGGTGAACAAGGTGAAATCTCGATTCGTGGCCCACAAGTGATGAAGGGTTATTGGAACCGTGCAGATGAAACTGCCAAAGTGATGACCGCTGACAATTTCTTCCGTACTGGTGATATTGGTGTGATGGATTCACGTGGTTATGTGAAGATTGTTGACCGTAAGAAAGACATGATCTTGGTTTCTGGCTTCAACGTTTATCCAAGTGAAATTGAAGAAGTGATTGCGAAACATCCTAAAGTATTGGAAGTGGCTGCAATTGGCGTTCCAGATGAAAAATCAGGTGAAGTGCCAAAATTATTCATCGTGAAGAAAGATCCATCTTTAACGACTGAAGAAATCATTGCTTATGCAAAACAAAACTTAACGGGTTATAAGTGCCCACGTTATGTTGAGTTTATGGAAGAATTACCGAAGTCAAACGTAGGTAAAATCTTACGTAAAGACTTACGTAAACCAGCTTAAGAATAAAGCTAAAAAAGCGCCGCAATTGCGGCGTTTTTTATATTTGGATTTATTTAGTACGATTTGATTTCATTAACCAGCGATCGATATACGGTCGTCCGATACCGACAATGCCGACAAACACCACCATGGTTGCCAGTTGGAAACGTAAACGGGTTGGATCAATGCTATTGAAGCTAAAATAATTATCAGCAATAGCATACAGCACAATCACTGCGAGCCAGTGCCACAGGGTCAAACGGTAAATACCGACCGCATAAAAGGCTATGCTGAGGATCACAAAAGTACCCAAGGTCGACTGCCAATTCAGATTGGCACAAATGACACTGAGTAAAAATGCCATGATTGGGAGCACGACTTTCAATACACGATCAACCAAAAGCTGATGTTGTCGTTGCTGTGCCAGAACATCAAACATTTCTTTTTGATCTTGCTGCTGCATAGGTTGACCTTAAAACTGTATGAAAAAACACAACTTTTACACAAACATGCTGTGTAAAAGAAACGCTTGTTGAACAAGCACAAATGAAAGTTCAATAAATTATAGATTATGATAGCATGATCAGAAGAACTTCAAATGATGGATCTCAGCATGCAAGGTATTAGCGGCATTATATTGATGATTATAGTCGCATGTTTGTTGCCGTATGTGTTTACCTTGATTGCGAAATCAAAAGGTGGTTTTCAAGCAAAAGATAATCAAAACCCGCGTGAGTTTTTAGCCAAAACCACGGGCTTGTCTGCACGCGCCAATGCCGTGCAACAGAATAGCTTTGAAAGCTTACCTTTGTTTATCGCTGCGATCTTGATGGCTGAATATATGGTGGTACCAGAGCGATTCATTTTTAGCTTGGGCTGGGCCTATATTGTATTTCGCGTGATTTATGGGATTTGTTATTTAGCCAATCTTGCAACTTTACGTTCAATCATTTGGTTTTTCTCGCTACTTTGTCCAATTTTACTGTTCGTGATCACAATCAAAATGACTTAAGCATGGCTGGCTATAAAATTCACCAGCTCGGTGTATATCTAGCATCATTTTCATTGTATTCACGTTATAATCTGTCCGATTTACATCTGACTTCACAATATAAACGAGTGTTGATATGAGCTATAGCAATATTCCTGCGGGTAAAGACGCGCCAAACGACATCTATGTCATCATTGAAATTCCTGCAAATGCAGCGCCAATCAAATATGAAATCGATAAAGATTCAGATGCGTTATTTGTAGACCGTTTCATGGGTACAGCAATGTTCTACCCAGCAAACTACGGTTATGTACCAAATACTTTGTCTGAAGATGGTGACCCATTAGACGTACTTGTTGTAACTCCACACCCTGTTGCTGCTGGTTCTGTGATTCGTTGCCGCCCAGTCGGTAAATTGAAAATGGAAGATGACGGTGGTATCGACGCAAAACTCATCGCTGTTCCACACGAAAAATTATCTCCACTTTATAAAGATGTTCAAGAATATACGGATCTTCCACCGTTATTGATCAGCCAAGTTGAGCACTTCTTTGCTCATTACAAAGATTTAGAACCTGGTAAGTGGGTAAAAATCAGTGGCTGGGAAGGTGCGGATGTTGCGAAAGCAGAAGTACTTAAAGCGATTGAAGCGGCTAAAAAGTAATTTTAGTCGGTGTGATCAGTTCCTATTTATTTAGTGGCTGATCATAAAAAAACTCCATTCATTCGAATGGAGTTTTTTTATTGCTTGATCGACGGTGAATTAGAATAATTTCACAGGGATATCAAGCCAGATACGCCATTCGTTGGTATCACCAATGTAGGCATTTGTTTGATATTCATCGCTTGCACGGTAGTAAGAATGACGTAAGCGTAAGCTTGCATCTTTCGCAAAACCAGATTGAACGGTGTATTTCACTTGGTTAAAGAATTCACGTTCTTTGGCATTGTCAGTCAAGTTCTTAACTTTGATGTCCCAACCGTAAACATACGCAGTGGTCCAGCTTAAACCTGGAACACCATAGCTACCAAAATCGACGTTATATTGAAGCTGCGCAGATTTTTCACTGTTACCAATGAAGTCAGACAGGTAAGAGTTTGGCAAATAGATGCTTTGTGCACCATCAGCATTCTCACCATAGTCATAACCAGTATTGCCATTGTTTTGTTGGTAAGCCAACATCACGCTGTGCGGACCTGTGTTATAGGTTGTAGAAAGCGCCCAAATGGTATTTTTACGATTAGACAAATCATCAGTTGTACTTGAATAAGTACTTCCTTTTTCATCCCACTTGGTATGGTATGCGCTTAAGTCATAAGTCAAACCACTGTTTTTATCTAATGGTTGCTTATAGTTCACATTGATATAATGACGATCCAACTTATCTTTGCTGTCTAAGCCAAAGTAAGCGGCATTTAAGTTGTCATCGAATTTGTATTTTGCGCCCCAAACCACAGCACGATCAAGACGGCGGCCATCGGTATTGATCTGATCTGAGTATTGGTCTTTGGTGAATTTACCCGCAGTTAACTCTAAACCATCAATTTCACGGCTGGTTGCCAAAACACCTTCAAAGTATTCAGGAACCAAACGTGTGGTATTGCTGGCTAAGACAGGGATGTCTAAAACTTGAGTACCGTAGGTCACAGTTGTATTAGAAATACGTGCTTTTACAAAACCGCCACCACGTGCCCAGTGATCATAAGCTGAGCCGTCTGGATGCTTCGGAATCATACCGTTGCCAGAGTTGTTGTTTGAGCCTAATTTAAAAGAGCCATCACCGATAACACCTGCACCAAAGCCAACTAAACCTTGAGTAAAACCAGTTTCCAGTTTCACCATTGCCGTCTGAGCATATGAGCTTGTGTCTTCGACACCATTCTTTTTGTCACGATTTAAATAACCAGTACGGAATAAAATATCCCCTTTGGCATCTTCAACAAGTCCTTTTGCTTCGCTTTGTTCGCTTGCATATGTTGAGGTAATTAACGCGGCATTAATCAAAACCGCTAAAGTAAGTTTATTTGCCTTTGGCATAGCTCGCCTCATTAAAAAAATTAAATTTGGGATAAGACCGAAATTTTGACCAATTGTATAAGTTATGCATAAAAAAGATAGATTTTTATTAAAATAATTTAATTAATATTAAATAAAATACTTATATAATTTTATGATTTGTTTCTCGTTTAAAAAGCCATCAAATTAAATTTAAAATGATGATTTTTATATACAAATTAATTTAATTTGGTTGTAAAATGAGCTGTATATTTTTTGATTTATTTTTATAAAAATATGTGATTTATTGCATTATTTTTTCTTTTTATTTAATGAGTTATTTTTTCTTTGTTTAAAAAATAATCGAATCGATTTGCAAAAAATGACATCCCGACGAATGACAGTGACTGACCAATCCAATAGTTACAGCGCTTCAGGCTGATTTAAGTTTTTTGTTCATGCACCTTTATAGAACATTGCTGCTTTTTACGGCATAACGCCGATCTTTTAAGCATTTCGAATGATTTTGTTTTTATGAATATGCCTCTTTTTTGTGCAAAAAATATGCTTAAAATTTCTGTTGCCTTGAAATCGCTCAAAAAATAAAAAAATTTCCTGACAAAGCGCAATTCGGAGGCATTGATATTCTTATATCGGCACTTTTATGGAACGGAATCGAGATTTGACGCACTTCTTCTAAAGTTGGCACAGCAATTGCTAATTACTTTGCGATGCAATTTAAAACATAAATCAGTCGAATATCCATCATGGGGGAGATCAATATGATGAAATTTGCATGTAAAGCGATCGCGTTGAGTATTTGTGCAGTGACTTCGACTTTTGCTATGGCGGAAGAAACAAATACATTATCTCAATACGGCCTTAGCTTTTCTGGAACTGCTGCGTTAACGACCGATTATCGTTATCGCGGTATTACTCAAACTCAAAGTGATCCTGCGGTACAAGGTGGTTTTGCATTAACGCATTCATCTGGTTTATATGCAGGCGTATGGGGTTCAAACGTTAACTTTGGTGCTCCAGATCCACATTTAGAATTAGATCCATATGTGGGTTATGCCACTGAACTGCCATTTGCAGGTAAACCGACTTTAGATGTGGGTTTATGGTATTACGGCTATCCAAGTGCATCTGATCTGAACTGGTTAGAACTCTACGCAAAACTAGGTTTTAAAAATGTCTTGGCATCTGGTGACAGTTTGCTAGGTGCTTTGAACTATACCAATGATTTTGCAGGTACTGATGAAAATGGTTGGTATGTAAACGCGACTTATAATGTGCCATTCGCAGATACAGGATTTGGTGGTGTTGCAAGTGTAGGTTATACCAAAGTGGACAACTACGACTTTAGCGATACTGGTGGTGAAGATGACAATTATGTTGATTGGAAAGTTGGTGTGACTTATAGCGTCAAATCAGTATCGGGTTTAACTGCTGAGCTTGCTGCGGTAGGCACTAATATTGATGCAGATTTTCAACCGTATAAACGTGGTACAGAAACTGGCGCAGTATTCACCTTAACCAAAGCTTTCTAAGTTCCAGTCTGTCAGAGCTACATAAAAGCCAGTCATCATACTGGCTTTTTTATTTTTATCGTCTTGGTGATTTACTCGTTTTGGTTCTGCACTTTATGACCGATTTAAAAGAGAGAAAATCCCATTCTTAAAATGAGAAAAACTAAAAGGATCAGAAAAAACCATCGGATAAATTGGCTACCATAACGCAATGCCAGAAAAACACCCGCGAAGGAACCCAGCACATTGCACAAGGCAACGATTAAACCGATTTGCCAGAGTACATGACCTGTGGGAATAAAAAATAAAAGTGCTGAACTAAAGGTGCCAATATTCACGATTTTGGCCGATGCCGAGGCATTGAGAAAATCAAAACCAAAAACCTTTACAAACAGAAAAAGCAAGAAGCTGCCGCTGCCTGGTCCAAAAATACCATCATAGAAGCCAACCAACCCGCCAAAAAGGATGCCCAGAGAAATTTCTTTATGTCCGCATTTCACATAGCTACTGCGCGCACCTAGGTCTTTCTTTAAAAAAGTATAGATGGCCATCAAGATGAGTAAACAGAAAACAACATAGCTCATGAGCTGCTTTGGAACATGGGCTGTTGTCATTGCGCCCGCAAATGCACATATAAATGCTGCAAGCATGGTGGGAATCAGAAGCTTCCAGACAAAAGTAATTTTATGAACATATCTAAAAAATGAGGCAGTGGTTCCAGCCCAAACCGCTAATTTATTGGTGCCAAAAACGGTTGCAATATTGTGCTGAGGCAAGGCATGTAACAGTGCTGGAATTTGGACTAAACCGCCGCCACCTACTGCGGCATCGATTAGACCACCACAGAAGGCAAAGAGTCCTAAAGTAAATAGGGCGGTTTGATCAATCATAAAAATCAGCCAATCTGAAGAAAAAATGATGTTGTTGTATGCGCTTTATTCAGTGTTTTAAATAAGAATCTAACCGAATGATTAAAACATCGTTTGCTTGGCTGTGTTGTTTTTTTATGCAGATTAAAAATAAAGATTTGAATGCATGAAAGTTCTTTACTCGGCTAAAACAGTGCTTTTTGTGCGCTATGTCGAGTATCAATAGCCCATTTTGGTTGCAAGATAGCCATATTTCTGGCTGCACAAATGCTGCTATCCACCCCGAGTTTCACCTTCTCTCTTCCTAGGTATTGATTTTATTGGTATTTCTTTTTTATTTGAGCTTGGCACAGCATTTGCTAAATAGCTTGTGATGCAATTTAAAGCTTAGAAATCAATTGAGTATCTAAAATATAGGGGGAGACCAATATGATGAAATTTGCATGCAAGGCTGCGGTACTTGGAATGCTGACCACAGCATCAACATTAAGCTTGGCTGAGGAAACAAAACTGCCATTTCCAGGAACGATCACAGGTAATGTGAATGTGGTATCGAGCTACAATTTACGTGGGATGACCAACTCACCAGAAAGTGATACACCAGCAGTGCAAGGGGGGCTGGATTATACACATGACAGTGGTTTTTATTTGGGTTATTGGTTTTCGACTTTAACCGCTGCCTATGCTGATTTTAATACTTCGCCTACTGATGTGAAAGAAGAGAAAAAATCCTTCGAAAACGATTTTTACGCGGGCTATAAAGGCAAAATTACCGAGGATCTTGGTTATCAAATCGGCGGAACGGTTTATTACTATTATCCAGGTTGGGAATCGACAGGTTATGAAACCATCTTGGGGCTAAGCTATAAAGATTTCAGCATTACTGCACAGACTTTATTAAACAACGTGACCTTCGGAAACAAGGGAGATACCTATTTCTTGGCTACCTATGCGCCAAAACTGGCAGGAGGCTTTACTGCTAAAGCGCAAGTTGCAGCCTATTATTATGGCGATGACGATGAATATCTGGCTTACCAAGCCAAAGCTGGCGATGTAACCAAAACGGATTTTGCCTTCCGTCATGCAACGCTCGGTTTATCGCACCCATTGGGCAATACTGGCGCAACGTGGAGTCTGGATTATATTTTTGGTGGCTATACTCGTGATGAAACCAAACAAAAGAATAAAGTGGTCTTGGCTTTAGGTTATGCATTCTAATGGAGTCTGAGCCATAAAAAAGCGACCTCAAGGTCGCTTTTTTAGCTTTGCTGACCGCGATAGGACAAGGCTTCAGTGATATGGCTGCTACTGATGAGTTCGCTTTCGGCTAGATCTGCAATGGTTCGAGCCACTCTTAACACTCGATGATAGGCACGAGCAGAAAGGTTGAGTCGCTGTTGTGCCATTTCAATGATTTTGGTTGAGCTGTCATCTAACAAGGCATGCTGTTCCAATAATTTGGGAGAGAGCGCCTGATTTAAACAATGTTGTCTTTGGATTTGTTTTTCATACGCATGGATGACGCGTTGTCGTACCGTGTCAGAGTTTTCGGTTGGGCTTCGATCCTGTAATTCTTGTGCCTGTAAGGGCGGCACATCAATGTGCAAATCAATACGGTCTAATAAAGGCCCTGAAATTCGATTTTGATAACGTTGAATGCTGTCTGGCGAACATTGGCAACGGCTATCCTGATTAAAGGCATAACCACATGGGCAGGGGTTCATTGCTGCAATAAACTGAAAGTTTGCAGGGAACGTCATTTGTCGTGCTGCACGTGAAATCACGATCTCTTTGGATTCCAGTGGTTGGCGTAGGACTTCCAGTACTTTGCGATCAAATTCGGGCAGTTCATCCAAAAATAGCACCCCTAAATGCGCTAAGGTGATCTCGCCGGGTTTTGGTTGAGAACCACCGCCCACCAAAGCAATTGCGGATGCAGTATGGTGCGGGGCTCGGAAAGGTCGTTGTCCAAACGTATGGGGTGCATTGGCAACCGAGTAGATACTGGCGACTTCAAGATTCTCACGTGCATTTAGCGGAGGCAAAATAGAGGGCAGCCGTGAAGCCAACAGGGTCTTTCCAGTGCCAGGCGGTCCTTTAAATAATAAAGAGTGCCCACCTGCGGCAGCAATTTCCAAAGCACGACGCGGGCGGAGCTGTCCTTTTACATCGGCAAGATCAAATTGATAATAGGAGGCGGCCGCGGTTGTTCTTTGTGGTGCAGCTTGAATCTGGTAATTGCCCGAAAAATGTGCACAAACTGCTTGTAGATGATTGGCTGCATAGACTTCAAATTCTGGCAACTGATTGGCTTCATCCAAATTTGCAGTCGGCAGTAATAAGCGATGTTGTGCCTGTTGGCAGGCCATCGCAATGGTTAAGGCTCCTGAAATGGGACGCAAGTGTCCATCCAATGCCAGTTCCCCAATAAATTCAAAACCTTCAGTGCTGTTTTCGGCTAATTGACCTGATGCAATCAGAATACCGAGCGCAATCGGTAAGTCGAGTCTGGAACCATCTTTAGGTAAATCTGCAGGTGCTAAATTAATGGTTAAGCGCTTGGTTGGAAACTGAAAACCGCTATTAATGATGGCTGAACGGACACGATCTTTACTTTCGCGTACTGCTGCTTCGGGTAAACCGACAATTGTGAGTGAAGGCAAGCCGGAACTGATGTGGACTTCAACTTCAATTTGCGGGGCATGTAGCCCCAATAAGCCTCGTGTATAAATCTTGGCAAAAGACATCTTATTATTGTTCCATTGTGGTGCTTTATTTTTAATCATTTTTCGGTGCTAATTGCACCGAATTGGTGCTTATTTTTTGTTCTGAACGATTTCTTCTAAAATTTTCATCTGCTGTTGCAGCTCAGAGAGGCGCTGATTGGCTGTATTCAGTGCAGTTCTTTGACGGTCGAGTTCTTGCTTAGAGACAAGGTCTAGTTTTTCGATGCTTTCATTCAATAAGGCACGTAAGTTTTTTTCTAAATCTTTTTTAGGTTGATCAACTTGCTGCAAAATTGCCTGTAAAAGAGTCTCAATCATAAAGTGCTCAATAGGTTATGTATATTTGCTGCCCAGTGTATCACTGCTGCAGGCAATCCTCTAGCACAGTTCGGGACAGAAGGATGAGTGACTCTCTGATTTCATTCAATATAGCGAAATGAAACTTATTTTCGATGCACTATCTACATCTTGAAGGCTAAATAGGTTATAAAGAAAGCTTGTGCTCAATATTTAAAAACCCCCAACCTTTAAATATTGGCATGAAAATTGAACATAAAACCTTACTGGTGAAAATAAGCCGAAGGAAAACAAACATGAAGCTTGTAACTGCAATTGTAAAACCATTCAAATTGGATGATGTGCGCGAAGCACTCTCTGAAATTGGTGTTCAAGGGATTACCGTAACCGAAGTCAAAGGTTTCGGACGTCAAAAAGGGCATACAGAACTGTATCGTGGCGCAGAGTATGTGGTTGATTTCTTACCGAAAGTGAAGATTGAGATTGCAATTAGTGATGAAATGGTTGATGCCGTCATTGAATCGATTACTCGTGTCGCAAGCACAGGCAAAATTGGTGATGGAAAAATCTTTGTCACGAATTTAGAGCAAGTGATCCGTATCCGTACGGGTGAAACTGGGCCAGATGCTGTCTAAATTGGCACAAACTTTGCTGAGTTAGAAATAAGAGATATAGCTCACAAAATAAGGTTGGGGGACACGAATGAAAAAAATGCTTATGGCGCTCAGTCTATCTGGCGCACTCTTAGGTGGTTCAGCGGTGGTTTGGGCAGAAGATGCTGCATCAACCCCGGCAACTGAACAAACTGTAGCCGTAGTTGCAGATACTGGTGCTGCAACAACCGAAGTTGTTGCCGTTGAAGCACCTGCTGCTGAAGAGGCTGCTCCAGCTGCTACTGCGACAGTCGATACCGGCGATACTGCTTGGGTTCTTGTTTCAACAGCACTGGTTCTGTTGATGACTATTCCTGGTTTAGCGCTGTTCTATGGGGGTATGGTTCGTAAGAAAAACGTCCTCAGCACCATGATGTTCAGCCTTTCTGCTGCAATTTTAGTTAGCTTAATCTGGGTGATTGCAGGATACTCCTTAGCTTTCTCTGGTACAGGCGCTTATGTCGGCGACTTGGGCAAAGCACTGCTGAATGGCGTTGCATTTGATGCCTTGAGTGGCACTATTCCTGAAAGCTTATTTGTTGTTTTCCAAATGACCTTTGCCATCATTACCGTTGCAATTATCAGTGGTTCGATTGCGGATCGTATGAAATATTCAGCATTCATGGCATTTATCGCAGTTTGGGTGATCTTGGTGTATGCGCCAATCACTCACTGGGTCTGGGCAGCTGATGGCTGGTTATTCAAAGCAGGCGCATTAGACTTTGCAGGTGGTACCGTTGTGCATATCAACGCAGGTGTTGCAGGTTTGGTTGCAGCATACATGTTAGGCAAACGTACTGGCCTTGGCCGTGAATCGATGGCACCACATAACCTGACTTTAACTGTGATCGGTGCAAGCTTGATTTGGGTGGGTTGGTTCGGCTTTAACGGTGGTAGTGCTTTAGGTGCGGGTGCGCGTGCAAGTATGGCGATTTTGGTAACTCAAGTTGCTGCTGCCGCTGCTGCATTCTCTTGGCTGATTGTAGAACGTCTAATTCGTGGTAAAGCATCAGTACTCGGTGGTGCATCAGGTGCGGTTGCTGGTTTGGTTGTAATCACACCTGCTGCTGGTTTCGTCGGTGTTGGTGGTGCTTTGATCATGGGCTTAATTGGTGGTGTGGTCTGTTTCTGGGGTATTACTGCATTGAAACGCTTACTTAAAGCGGATGATGCCTTGGATGCATTTGGTTTACACGCAGTTGGTGGTATTGTCGGTGCGATTCTGACTGGAATCTTCTATAGCGATGAAATCATCAAAGCAGCGAATGTTGCACTAGCTCCGACTTTTGCTGGCCAATTGTGGGTACAAATTGAAGGTGTATTAGCAACAATCGCTTATAGTGCAATTGTGACCTTCATCATCCTGAAAGTGATTGATTTGGTGATTGGTATCCGTGTCAGCGCTGATGATGAACGTATGGGTCTTGACCTGAGCCAACATGGCGAACGTATCGAATAATCGACACAACATGCGATTTAAAAAACAGCCCCATCGGGCTGTTTTTTTATGCCTTTAGGCTACTGGTTCTGCAATTGCAGAAACTTTGCTACACTTAGGCAAAGAGAGTAAATAATCACGCAACTATGCATTGTCCATTTTGTAACGCCGCTGATAGTAAAGTCATAGACTCGCGTTTGGCTGCCGAAGGCTGTCAGATTCGTCGTCGTCGTGAGTGTGTCATTTGTGGGGAGCGTTTTACCACCTTTGAAAGTTATGATGTGGTGATGCCACGAGTGATCAAATCTGACGGTAAAAATGAGCCTTTTGATGAGGCCAAACTGCGCCGTTCTCTCATGCATGCCTTGCAAAAACGTCCTGTTACGCAAGAACAAATTGAAACCGTACTCAGCGATATTCAATCGCAGATTCGTCGATTGGGCGAACGTGATGTCAAGTCTAGAACCATTGGCGAAATTGTGATGCAGGCTTTATTTGCACTGGATCATGTTGCTTATGTTCGATTTGCCTCGGTGTATCAAGATTTCCAAGATGTAGAAGCATTTCGCCATCAGATTGAGCAAATGCAACAACGTGAAAACGAAGCCTGAATTAGAGAAATCATGTCTGAACTCACCCAAGATCACTTATCTGAGCACCAGTACTGGATGCAACAAGCGATTGCCTTAGCTCGACGGGGGCAATATTCGACCAAACCGAATCCGAATGTCGGTTGCGTGATTGTCAAAGAGGGGCAATTGATTGGCGAGGGCTATCATCCCAAAGCAGGTCAACCGCATGCCGAAGTCTTTGCTTTGCGCCAAGCGGGTGACAATGCACACGGGGCTACTGCTTATGTGACGCTGGAACCTTGCGCACACTATGGTCGAACGCCGCCTTGTGCCGAGGCTTTGGTTAAGGCGCAAGTCAAGAAAGTGGTGGTGGCTTGTTCAGATCCAAATCCTTTGGTGGCAGGTAAAGGCGTCCAGATTTTACAAGCTGCAGGCATAGAGGTTGAAACGGGTGTTTGTGCTGAAACAGCAAAAACGCTCAACATGGGCTTTTTAAAAGCCATGTCAACTGGCCTGCCTTATGTGCGTTTAAAAATCGCCTCTAGCTTGGATGGTCGTACCGCTATGGCATCTGGGGAGTCAAAATGGATTACGGGTACGCCCGCCCGCCAAGATGTACAGCACTGGCGTGCCATTTCAGGTGCCGTCATTACTGGTATTCAAACGGTTTTGGCCGATGATTGTGAATTGAACGTACGTGCCTTAGACGGGGTTGAGCTGAGCACGGTGGTTCAACCCAAACGGATTGTGCTGGACCGCCAAGGACGACTTCCGCTGAGCGCCAAGATTTTACAAAATCCCGAAACTGTCATGGTGATGACACCATTTCGTCAAGAACTTGCAGATATAGGCGTGATACAATTGCCACCGCAAGCTTTAAATCAATTATTGCAGACCTTAACTCAACAGTACCAAATTTATGATGTATTGGTTGAGGCTGGTGCAACCTTATCGACTGCCTTTTTACAGCAAGGTTTGGTTGATGAAATGATTAGTTATGTTGCACCCACTTTACTCGGCCAATCTGCCCGTGCGATGTTCAATGCTGAATTTAGCCAAATGGCAGAGCAACTGCGTTTTGAGTTGGTCGATGTAACCCAACTTGGGCAAGACATTCGCCTAAGATTGCTCCCTATCCAAGAGATGATATGAATCCAGAACCATCGGTTTATCACAAACGTCGTCATGCCGCACGTACGACTGATGAATATCTTTTTCATCAGTTAGTGCCTTATCTGGGCAATAAGCGTCGACTGCTTCATCTGATTTTAGAAGCACTTGAGATTACAGGCACACTGAACAGCAAAAAAAAGAATCCACCGATTTTCGCGGATTTCTTTGCAGGGAGTGGTGTTGTCTCGCGTTTGGCACGTCAGAATGGTTATCGTGTGATTGCCAATGACTGGGAACCGTATAGCCATGCACTCAACCATGCCATTTTGGCCTGTGTAGATGCACCTGCTTTTAAAGAATTGGGTGGTTATCAAAAAGCCATTGATTATCTGAACCGTTTGCCTGAAGTGAAAGGCTGGGTCACGCATAATTTATGTCCACGCAATGATGATGTTTATGATCCTGCCCGTGACCGTTTGTTCTTCAAACGCCGTAACGGCATGCGTATTGATGCGATCCGTCAGCAGATTGCAACATGGCAGGCACAGGGCGCAATCAATGATGTGGAAATGAGTGCTTTGTTGGCACCACTGCTGTATTCGGCAAGCTTTGTCAGCAATACCAGTGGGGTCTTTAAAAGCTTCCATCAAGGCTGGGGGGGACGTACCCAAACGGCGCTAGAACGAATTGAATCGCTCTTGTGGCTGACACCGAGTCGCTTCTGTGAAATAGGTGATCCTAAACGTCCTGCTGCTGAAATGTGGTGTGTGGATGCGCAGCATCTTGCTAATCAAATGAGTGGTTTTGAGGTCGATGTGGCCTATCTAGACCCGCCGTATAACCAACATGCGTATAGCAGTAATTATCATGTATTAAATGCGCTGACTCTATGGGATCAAGTGGATTTGCCTTCACCCGATACCAAAGGCTTTAAGAGCGGGATTGATCGGGCATGGCGTAAAGAGCGCCCAAGTCCTTATAACTCGTCAAAATATGCCAAAGAAGCCTATGAGAAGTTATTAGAAACCATTAATGCGCGCTATATTTTGACCAGTTATTCAACGGATGGAAATATTGAGCCGAAAGACTTGCTGACTGCCAATTTAAAGCGGGGCAAAGTGACTTTATTGACTCAAGATGTTCCGCGTTATCGGGTGAGTAAACAGCGTCAATCAGATCGTGCACGTGTACTTGAGTTTATCGTGATTACCGATACCCATGCCAAGTCTGGTCCGCCATTACGACAGTTGCTTGGGCAGTTATATCACTTTGCCGAATTGGGTGGTGTCGATACTACCGGCAACAGTACTCAACTGGCCCTCTGGTAGATTCAATCAAACGCCACTTTGCATCACAAAGTGGCGTTTTTGTATCCAGTTTTAGTGCTGTATCGGATAAATAGATGGTGAAAATCGGTTTTTGGGATAACTACTTGTTTTTATAATAAAAATACAGCAAATTTTGACACTTTTAGCTGTGCTATAGCATCTCATTTGATCGCTAACTTTTTGTTTAATGGTTTAAAAATATTCATATAAAACAATACTTTACATTATTTTTGTTGGAGGCTTTGGTGGTCTTAATCCTCTTGTTTTAAGCTGATATTATTTTTATCAATCGTTCAAAAAATTACCAAAAAATATTGACCGGTTTTAAAAATAACTATAGTTTGCCGAGCTTAATTTAGGGTCTTGCCTATTTGCAGCGATGACCAAGAGAGGTTGTTATGAGTCGCTCGGAACCCACCTTATTGGGGCAATGTGTAGCTGAATTTTTTGCTACCGCAATTTTTTTATCATTTGGTATTGGTGTGGTGGCTGCACTTAAACTGGCAGGGGCGAGTTTAGGTTTGTGGGAAATCAGTATTGTCTGGGGTTTGGCTGTTGCCTTGGCGGTGTATTTATCGGCCGGGATCTCTGGTGCTCATCTCAACCCTGCGGTGACCATCGCATTGGCACTTTTTGCTGGTTTTGATAAACGTAAAGTCCCGTTCTATATTATTGCTCAAGTGGCTGGTGCGGCAACAGGTGCACTGCTGGTATATGGGTTATATAGCAATTTATTTGTGGATTATGAACAGACTCATCACATGGTACGTGGCAGTGTCGAAAGCCTGGAACTAGCAGGGATTTTCTCGACCTATCCACATCATTTACTCTCGATTGGGCAGGCTTTTATGGTGGAAATGTTTATCACCATGTTGTTGCTCTGGTTGATTATGGCGATTGGAGATGACAGCAATGGCTTGCCACGCGGTGCTTTGGCACCGATCTTGGTGGGTTTGTTGGTGGCCGTGATTGGTGCTTCTTTTGGTCCGTTGACGGGCTTTGCCATGAATCCTGCACGTGATTTTGGCCCTAAAATTGTGGCTTATTTCTCTGGCTGGGGGCCTGTTGCATTTACAGGCGGTCGTGATATTCCATATTTTATTGTCCCGATTATTGCACCGATCGTGGGCGCTTGCTTAGGCGTACTCGGCTATAAACTATTCTTTAGCCATTTCTTGCTGAATCAAAAAGTCGAAGTCAAAGCGACTGCTGAAAAACAAGTGTCTGAAATGCAATAAAGACCAGTTCCATATTAAGAAGGGCGATCAGTAGATGGCCCTTTTTATTTGCCTATGTTTGCACTGCACATGCCTTGTTATCTCTAGTTCTTTGCTTTAAGGTATCTTCTTTACCGTGCGATATACGGCATAAAGATAGGTTGAAACTCCCATGTTTACAGGCATTATTGAAAGTTTAGGTAAGGTTGAGAGCCTACAAAGTGTAGGTGGTGACGTTCGTTTGCGTATTCAAACTGATTTGGATATGTCTGATGTGCATTTGGGTGATTCGATTGCCACCAACGGGATCTGTCTGACCGTGATTGAATGGGGCGAGAATTGGTACGCAGCTGATGTTTCGCGGGAGAGTTTAAACCGAACGACGTTGGGTCAATGGAAAGTTGGCCAAGCTGTCAATGTTGAAAAAGCGATGCTGCCAACTACACGTTTTGGTGGGCATATTGTCAGTGGTCATGTCGATGGTTTAGGTGAAATCACTTTAGTACGCCATGATGCACGTTCACTGTATTTTGAAGTGACTGCACCTGCTGAGTTAGCCAAATATTTGGCAGAAAAAGGCTCAGTCACAGTCGATGGGATTAGTCTGACCATTAACCATTTGCGTGGCAATATTTTAAGCTTGAATTTAATTCCACATACTGCGGAACGTACCAATATCGGCACGTGGCAAGTCGGCAGTAAAGTCAATTTGGAAGTGGATGTACTGGCGCGTTATATCGAGCGTTTATTGTTAGGTGACAAGGCTGCAGAACAAAAATCCGAATCAAATATCAGTATGGCTTTTTTAGCTGAAAATGGTTTTTTAAAATAAATAAAAGAGCAAGCATAAAAAAGCCCAGTTTCAGCTGGGCTTTTTTATTATTTTTCATCTGAAAATTCACTGTTTTTCAAGATGTAATCAATCTCATCTTGCGCGAGGGCATGCAGTTTGGCTCTAAACACCGTTACTGCTTGCTCAATTAAGCCTTCAGCTTCAAGTTCGAGTCGGACACGCACACTTTCCAGCTCAGACAGAATCTGCTGATCATCAATCACCACACTTTGGCCTCGTGAATAATCCACACTTGGCTGTTCTGGATTGGTTTGATAACGCTCAGTCTGTTGGGCAATTTCCTGATCAATATGACCGCGGAGTGCCAGTAGATTCTCGGTTTGTTGCTGGAACTGACGGGCTTCATCGGCTTGTAGTTGTGCGGCATAGGCGGCTTCGGCAGCACGTTTCTCTTCCAATGCTTTTTCTAAAGCCAGTTGTTTACGAATACGTGCTTGTTCAATCAATTCCGCTTTTAAGTCGGCATAGGCTTGATCAATGCGCTGCTGAGAAAGCTGCTGAGCATTTTCTTCGTGCTGGGTCCACGTTTGAATTGCGGTTTGTGGTAACAGCAGATCGCAGATACGTGCTAAATCATCCTGATAGGTCTGACGGACAGCCTCAGGTGCATTTAACCAACGTTTTTTAAAGTCCTGACCTACATTTAACGCCACAACACACTCCTCAAATGATGTTCTTGATTGCCGATTTATAATTTAAAGGTTCGAGGTTCAATGCCTAAACGACGATACATTTTAAATTTTTCCCGCCCGATTTGTTTCGCGGCTTCATTATTTTCAATAATCTCGATAATGTGGCGAAAATCTTGAGTTTGTTCAAGTGCATGATTGTTAAAATTAAACACGATCCAATCATGGGATGGGGGAAGTTCTGCCGAAATACACACCGGACTTGTCGCTTGGTCGATCCCATGTGGGATAAAACTGGTGGGATCAAATTTCCAAAGCAGCTCGTCCAGTTCAGTTTGCAAGTCTGAATCTGCACAATACCACCAGATATGAGGATGCTGATTCAGAATTTTTCGGCATAAACGGCAAGCACTTTCGACTTGCCGTTCGGTACTATTTTCAAAGAGATAAAAGCTGATTTGCGCCATGTTTTAGTTTTTCGTTGCAACACGATTGGCTAAAAATTGTATCAATAATGGTACTGGACGACCCGTTGCACCTTTGGCTGTACCCGATAACCATGCGGTTCCTGCAACATCAAGGTGTGCCCAACGATAATCGCGGGTAAAGCGCTCTAGGAAACAGGCAGCTGTAATCGCCCCACCATACGGACCGCCAATATTGGCAATATCGGCAAAAGGTGAGTCGAGTAATTCTTGATACTCTTCCATCACAGGCATACGCCATACGCGATCAAGCGACTGTTCGCCTGCTTGTTGCAATTCTTGCGCCAGTTCATCGTCGGGAGTAAATAAACCGCTGACCACTTTGCCTAAGGCAACCACACAAGCACCGGTTAAGGTTGCAATGTCAATCACCAGTGCAGGATTGAAGCGTTTAATATAGGTCAGGGTGTCACATAGCACCAAACGACCTTCGGCATCGGTATTCAGAATCTCAATGGTTTGACCGCTCATGCTGGTGACAATATCACCTGGACGAGTGGCATGCCCTGAAGGCATATTTTCAGCAGCTGCAATGGCTCCCACCACATGAATTGGAAGTCGAGCTTCACACAATGCTTGCATGGTACCGAGCACGGAGGCAGCACCACACATATCAAATTTCATTTCATCCATGCCTAAGCCCGGTTTTAATGAAATACCGCCGGTATCAAAGGTCACGCCTTTACCGACAAGGACCACAGGAGCCTGCTCAATTTGGGCATTGTATTCCAGTGTGACAATGCGGCCTGGACGCTCTGAGCCTTTGCTGACGGCAAGAAAAGCATACATGCCCAAGTCGGCCATTTGCTGTTCATCAAGCACGGTCACTTTTAACAAATCTGGATATTGTGCCGCGAGTGCAAGTGCTTGATCAGCCAAATATTCAGGGAAACAGATATTGCCCGGACGGTTACTCAAATCACGGGCATAGTTTTGACCTGATTGTACGGCTTGAAGCAGGTTTAACTGCGCATCATCCAAGTTTGTTTGATTGGCAATTAAGTGAATCGTGTCCAGCGAAAATTCATTCTTTTTCGATTTAAATTCGTCATAGCCATAAGCCGCTTGGGTCAGGCTGAGTACAAATAAGGCATGTAAATCGGTCGGGAGTGCTGAAAGATCGATACTAATTTGTTTAAATTTATTTTGTGATGATTTGATAATGCTTTGTGCGAGTTTTGCTAATTTTGTCGCTTTCAACTCGGCACTTTTTCCAAGTCCGAGTAGTTGTGCATTGGCTTGAACGGCAATATTTGCAATCAGGGCTAAGTTTTCATTAAACCCAGCTTTGAATTGGGTTGCATTGAGTGTTTCTTCTAGATGATTGATTTGATAGGTATTTAAGTTCTGTTGTAATTGTTCTGAATCAACCAAAATCCACAAAGATTCGCTAGACGCCTGAGCGGGGAATGCGTTTTGAAGTGTAAATTTCATTGTTTGTATAGAACCTAGTGAGCGAAAAAGAAAGATAAGTCCATTAAACACTTTCGGATATGAGGTTGCAATCCGCAACAAGCGATAGGTTTTATATTTTTAACATTCGGGTAAACTAGCGTTACCTTCAATTGGTCTTTTTGGAAGTATTACTTTGATTATTCGGCGTTATCTCGTCAAACAAGTGGTTTCGACATCTCTCGTGGTCATTGGTTTATTGACCTTGATTATGATGGGTGGTCGTCTAATCAAGTATTTTGGCGTTGCAGCTCAAGGTCGTTTAGATGCCGGGATTTTGTTTAGCATTATCGGTTATCGTTTGCCTGAGTTTCTAACCCTGATTCTTCCATTGGGTTTTTTTATTGCCTTGATGCTGGTGTTTGGCCGTCTCTATGTTGACCATGAAATGGCAGTGTTAAATGGCAGTGGTGTGAGTCGCAACCAATTGGCACGTCTGTTGTTACCGATGACGGTGATCTATTTGGTGGTTCAAACCTGTTTAATGGTGTGGATGGGGCCGTGGGGTTTACGTGAATTTGAAAAACTGACCAGCACGCAGGCAGTCCGTACCGGTTTTGATTTGGTTCGTCCAAAGGAATTTATTTCTTCAGGACCCTATACCATTTATGCGGGTTCACTGTCCGAAGACCGAAAGAATTTAAAAGATATTTTCTTCTATCAAAAAGCGACTGAGGATGATAAACCTGATGTCATGATTCTGGCCAAAGAAGCCACCCGTGTTGAAGTTGCCAATGATACCGCCAATGTGGTGGACTTAGTGCTCGGACGCCGTTACGAGATTTACCCGAATCAGCCACGCTATACCCAAGCGGAGTTTCAATCTTATCGCTTACGCTTGGAAAATGATAAAGATGTGAAATTTGAAAGTGATGATGTGGCAGCCTTGTCGATGTCCAAGCTATGGCAGAAACGCGATGATTCCGTGGTCCGTAGTGAGTTGGGTTGGCGGATATTTGGTCCCTTTATTATTATTGTCGGTTTGATGCTTGCCGTTGCGCTGTCAGAGGTAAGTCCTCGTCAGGGCCGTTATTACCGCCTGATTCCTGCAATTTTTATCTTCGCCAGCTTAATCGTGCTAATGATTGCGATTAAGACCCGAATCAGTAAAGACGAATTGGATCTTTGGGCTTATCCAGCAGTGTTGCTGGTTTATGCCACTGCTGCTGCAATTTTTGCACGTAAACAAAAATTGGCACCAAAAATTAAGAAAAGTATTCAGCGAGTGGGGTTGTGATGTTAGCACGTCGAATAGTCGCCAAACATGTGACAAAAACCACGGTTCTGGCCATGCTCGGAACAACGCTGGTGTTATCTTTCTTGCAAGTTCTATTCACCTATTTGGGCGAGTTGGGCTCACTCAAGCCAAACTATAATGCGTGGCAAGCGTTTCTCTTTGTGATGTGGGGCGCACCGCGTTATTTATACGAAATTTTACCTGTCGCTGCTTTGATTGGTTCAGTACTCGGATTGGGTGCCTTGGCTTCAAATAGTGAGCTGATTGTCATGCGTTCGGTTGGCATCAGTCTGTGGCGGATTGTCGGTTGGGTGATGCGTTCAGCATTATTGCTGATTGTATTGTCTTTTGTATTGAGTGAATGGGTGATTCCATATACCAATGAGCAAGCGCAAAGTATCAAAAAGCAACGCAGTGTCGCATCTTTAGGTGAGGTCAAAGGCTATTGGTCGCGTGAAGGGCAGCGCTTTATCTATATTGATTATGCCAATTCACAAGGTCAGTTACGCAATATCCAAACCATTGATTTTGATCAAGACTACCGTTTGCAATCCTTTGTGACGGCTGAAAAAGGGCAATTCGTCAAAGATGGTGAGTGGCAACTCTCACAATCGCATCAAGTTGATTTATTGGCACAAGGCAATGCCATTAAGACTGATCATGCACAGCAATCGTTGGGTCTCGCCTTACAGCCAAAATATGTGCATATGGTGACGCTCGATCCTGAGGACTTATCGCCGAGTCAATTGATTAGCTTTATGCGTTATATGGAAGAATATAGTCAAATACCAAAGACTTATGAGTTGGCCTTCTGGCAAAAAGTCACGGCGCCATTTTCTTTGATTACGTTGGTATTGATTGCTTGTTCCTTTATTTTTGGCCCACTACGCCAACAATCGATGGGTTTCCGTTTGGTGATTGCATTGTTTACAGGCTTAGGTTTCTTCTATCTGCAAGATTTTTTGGGCTATGCAAGCTTAGTGTATGCGCCTTCACCTGCATGGTTTGTGCTGTTACCTGTGGTGCTGATCTTTATGGTCGGTAGTTATCTGCTCTATCGCGCACGCTAATCTTGATGGAGAGGCTCTATGACCAGGATTGATGAAAGCCATGAGTCAGGTCATAGAGAATTCGATTAAATTTCGGTAAAATAGACCGATCAAATGACAAACAGAGAGTCCATTATGACGGATGCAAATGCTGGCAAAATTCCTCACGTTCTCGTAATCATGGATGGTGTAGGACATCGTGAAGCAGTTGAAGACAATGCTTTTTTAGCAGCAAAAACGCCAAACCTCACTGCAATGAAGGCCAAGCATCCAAATAGTTTAATCTCAGGTTCAGGCGAAGATGTGGGCCTGCCTGATGGTCAAATGGGCAACTCTGAAGTGGGTCATATGAATCTTGGTGCAGGTCGTGTGCTGTATCAAGATTTTACTCGTATTACCAAAGATATCCGTACGGGTGCTTTTTTTGAGCATGAAGTGTTAGTCGATGCGGTGGAAAAAGCCAAAGCAGCAAACGGTGCTGTGCATGTGATGGGCTTATTGTCAGAAGGTGGCGTGCACTCGCATGAAGACCATATTGTGGCGATGTGTGAGCTGGCGCTAAAACGTGGTGCAACCGTGTATTTACATGCCTTCCTCGATGGTCGTGATACTCCGCCTCGCAGTGCTAAACCTTCTTTAGAAAAACTGGATGCTTTATTCGCACAATATCCAAATCAAGGCCGTATTGTGTCGATGATTGGTCGTTACTTTGCCATGGATCGCGACAATCGTTGGGATCGTGTTGAGCAAGCCTATCGTCTGATGACTGAAGGGGAAGCGCTACGTGTTGCGAACTCTGCCGTTGAAGGTTTAGAACTGGCCTATGCGGCAGAAGAAAATGATGAGTTTGTCAAAGCAACGCGTATTGGTGAAATTGCCAAAGTGCAAGATGGCGACAGCATTGTCTTCATGAACTTCCGTGCCGACCGTGCGCGTGAAATTACCCGTGCCTTTGTTGAAAAAGATTTCACTGGATTCACGCGCAAAGTTGTTCCAAATTTATCTAAGTTTGTGATGTTGACCCGTTATCAAGCCAGTATTGATGCGCCTGTTGCCTATATGCCAGAAGGTTTGAAAAACTCGATTGGTGAATATCTGTCAAGTTTAGGTAAGACCCAATTGCGGATTGCCGAAACTGAAAAATATGCGCACGTGACTTTCTTCTTTAGTGGTGGTCGTGAAGATGAATATGAAGGCGAGAAACGTATCCTGATTCCATCGCCGAATGTTGCCACCTATGACTTAAAGCCAGAAATGAGTGCCTATGAAGTTACTGATGAATTGGTGAATGCCATTAATTCAGGTGAGTTTGACCTGTTGGTGGTGAACTATGCCAATGGTGACATGGTCGGCCATACCGGTGTGTTTGATGCTGCGGTAAAAGCAGTTGAAACGGTCGATATCTGCTTGGGTCGTGTCTATGATGCGGTTATGGCCAACAAAGGACATATGTTAATTACAGCGGATCATGGTAATGTAGAGCAAATGCAAGACTATGACAGCGGTCAGGTGCATACCCAACATACCACTGAGCTGGTGCCATTTATTTATGTGGGCCCAACACAGGCCATAATTGCTGACGGTGGGGTATTGGCAGATGTCGCGCCAACACTCCTGCATTTAATGCAGCTTCCTGTACCTGCTGAAATGCAAGGCAAGAATTTAATTACTTTAAAATAAGGTGAAGCAATGACCCAACACAACAACATTTACCGAGCGATCTGTGCAAGTTTGTTGATGTGTTGGGGAGTGAATCTCTCTGCTGCGCCTGTGACGCATAACTCAGGATGGACTGAGGATGCACCTAGCCAGAGCGCAGAAGTCCCAATTGAATCGATTCAGCAATTTGTGCAGATCTATGGCATTGTTAAAGATAACTATGTCGATAAAAAATCGGATGATGCGCTGTTTCAACAATCGATTAAAGGTTTGGTCAGTGGCTTAGACCGCTATTCACGTTATTTATCGGCAGAAGAATACCGCCAATTGATTCAATATACGGAAGGTGATCTCGCTTCTGTCGATTTCAATTTAAATTATGATGCTCATGCCAAGTCTTGGCAGATTCAAGATTTAAAGGCAGGTTCGGACTCAAGTAAGTTGGGCCTGCGCAATGGTCAGGTGATTCTCAAAGTTGATAATCAGGAACTGAAAAGTCTGAACCAAGATCAAGTACAAGGTTTACTCTACGGTTCAATTGGCAGTACGGTGCAGATACAGCCTGAGAATAATAACAGTACCGTGATTTTGGTTCGCAATAAAAAAGTTGAAACCGATATTGAGCCCGTGCTGTTACATAATCAGGTACTTGTGCTGAAAATACGCGTTTTTCAACAAGATACCGCCAATGAAATTAAACGTTTAATTGAAGAATATAGTTCTACCAAGCTGAAAGCGGTGGTATTTGATCTGCGCAACAACCCAGGTGGCTTACTCTCGGCTTCAGTTGAAGCGGCTGATTTATTTTTAAATCAAGGCATTATTGTCACCACCAAAAGTCGCTCAGAAGGCGATCAACAATTTCAGGCCTTGCCGTCGAATGAATTTCAAAATATGAAATTAGGGATTTTAATCAATCGACGTTCTGCTTCCGCAGCTGAGGTTTTTACCGCAGCGATGAAGGAACACAAACGTGCTTGGGTGGTGGGTGAAACCAGTTATGGCAAAGGTGTGGTACAGAAGTTGTTTCCCTTACCGAGTGGTGCTGCCCTACAAATGACGGTTTCGCATTATTACACCCCCAATGGCAATATGATTGAAGGTCAGGGGATTCAACCCAATCAAATCTCACCTTTAACGGCAGAGATGAAAGAAGACGCTTACTTGGAACATGTCACCGATCTGGTGTTAAAAAGTCGCTATTAAAAATAAAGCCCCTCGATTGAGGGGCTTTATTTTTAAGCATTATTCATCATCTTCGGTATCTAAACCAAATTTCTTTAAACGATAGCGCAAAGAGCGGAAGGTCATGCCTAATTTCTTTGCAGCCAAAGTTCGATTCCAATGGGTGAGATTCAGCGCATTCAGAAGAATCTCTTTTTCGATATTCTCTAAATAACGTTCTAAGCCTTCTGGTGGAAGTTTCTTCGAACTCATGCTTGGGCTGGCTGAGTGTGGTACTGGTTCGGCTTCTTCTGATGCCGTATTTGAAAAAGAAGGCGTTGGATTTGCCAGAGAAGTACGTAAAGGGGCGGTCTGTAAATGTGCCAAATCAATATTGTCATCATCACTTAAGGTAATTGCCCGCTCAATAATATTGCGTAATTCCCGTACGTTGCCTGGGAAATATTGCTGCAATAAGAATTGCTCTGCACGTGCAGACAGGGACTTCGCTGGTAGATCCCACTCTTGGCTAATCTTTTGAATAAAGTGATTGGCCAATAACAAAATATCCTGACCACGCTCACGTAAAGGCGGCAGTACAATGTCCATGACATGGATACGGAAGAATAGGTCTTGGCGGAAGCGCCCCTGCTGTACCAACAGCTCCAAGTCTTGGTGACTGGCACTAATCACACGGAAATCCACATCAATTTCTTGATCTGAACCGACTGGGCGAATTTTCTTTTCCTGCACCGCCCGTAGTAATTTGACCTGCATATTTAAAGGCAGTTCGGCAATTTCATCCAAGAATAGACTACCGCCGTGTGCAGACAGAATTAAACCTTGCTTGTCCTGAGTTGCGCCAGTAAAGCTGCCTTTTTTATGCCCGAACAGCTCGCTTTCCATCAATTCAGTTGGAATCGCGCCACAGTTAATCGCAATAAATGGCCCTTCACTACGGTTACTTAAACGATGAACCAGATTCGCAACCACTTCTTTGCCAGTTCCTGATTCACCCGTAATAAATACTGGGGCTTGGGAACGTGCAATTTTCTTTAAGGCAATGCGGAGCTGTTGAATGGGTGTAGAACGTCCAATTAATAGCTTATTCTCTAAAGCTGTTTCTGCTGCCTCTTGTTCAGGCTGTGGACGGTTCAACGCTTTCTGGATTAATTGATCCAAATGCATCTGGTTGACAGGCTTACTGACAAAGTCAAATGCGCCTGCCTTTAAGGCTGCAATGGCAATATCCATATTGCCATATGCAGTCAGTACCGCAATAGGCGTATTGGGATAGTTCTGTGTCACGTGTTTGACCAGATCCAAACCATTACCATCTGGAAGATTTAAATCTGTTAAGCAAGCATCGTACTGGAACTCAGTAAAGAACTTTTTTGCCTGTTCGACCCGATAGGCGAGATGTGTCTTGATGCCCATACGCGCTAGCGTCATCTGCATTAAAAGACATAAATCTTCTTCGTCGTCTACCAATAAGACGAGTGGTTGTTTTGTTGCCATTTCCCCGAAAAACCTAATTTAATCAATGAATTTTTGAGCATTCAATCCTGAAGCATGCTCCTTGTTGTCGCTCTATATAGGTGAGCTTTGCATGATTTGCCTCACAAAAGCTATGAGACAGGTACAATCCTAAACCAGTTCCTTTAATTTCGGTACTAAAAAATGGTTTGAACAGCTGAGAAATATCTCGTTTTGAGACACCCGTCCCAAAATCGATGACATCAATGCAGGTTCGTCCATCTTTGAGCTGCACATTGACTTCAATAAAGGGTGCATCGGTCGCATTATGGCGCAGTGCATTTCGAATTAAGTTAATCAGCACTTGGCGCAATTGTTTTTCGTCAAACAGGATATTGAGCTGTTCGGTCTGACTCAGCTGAATACGTTGTTTCGCATCGGAGAGGTCTTCATTGAGCAGGCTTTCAAAGAAAGGATTCAGCTCAATGATTTGTGGCTCTGTTGGCTTATTCCTTGCCATGGCTAAGGTGTCTTCAACGATGTTGTCAATGCGTTTGGCTTGTTTGCTGATCATGCGTGACAGCATATTCAATTGATGTGCATCGCTGTCTTTTAATAATTCATTGGCCTGTACAATGGCAGCCAGTGGATTGCGAATTTCATGGGCAATACTGGCTGAAAGCTGCCCCAAGGCTGCGAGCTTCAGTTGCTGAACTTGTTGGGTCAGCTTCTGTGCATCTTTTAAAATCAGTAACACCAACGCTTGTTCAGGCACAATCAAGTGTTTAACCCGAACATTGATGGTGTAAGGACTTTGTTGCGATTCAAAACTGAATTCTTCACCATCTTCCAGATTACTGAATTGGATCAGCTCAAATAGATCGGGCTGTAACTTAATCAGTGGTGTTTTTTCTAGAGAAACAGCTAAATGAATACCTAACAACGTATTGGCGGCAGGATTGGTTAAGACAATATGATTGCTTTCATCCAGTACCAAATAGCCATCCTCAATTTGTTCGAGAATATAGCGGTTAATATTTTGCAGTTGATGAATTTCAATTGATTGATGAAAGGTTAAGGTTTCTAGAATCTTAAAACGCTGCACCGCAATACGGCCAATCGCATGTACTACGAAAAACAGAAAGGCTAGAAAAACACTATTGCCAAGATGGGTTAAATTATTGACATCAAAGAAGTTACCCAAAAAGCGTTGGTAAACCACCATGATGACTGCAAATAACGTAATGATCAGCGAAAGATGTGCGTTTAATAAAATTGCTGAGGAGAAAATAATAATCACATACAGCAAGCTGAGCTGCAGATTTGGACCACCGGCAGAGAAGGTAATTAAACTGAGACAAATAACATCAATAATAAAGATAAAAATCAGCTGCTTGGAGATTTGTATTGGAACAAGTTGTAGCAAAGCAAGCTGAAAAATGTTGAATGCGATATAGCAAATCAGTGTATAAAAATAGAGAAAGGGATAAATATAGTTATTGGCAAGTTGTTCAGCTGTCAGTAAATAAATTAATAGCAGGCTAATCGAAATGATCAGTCGATAGCCGCTATACCACACCCCAAGCCGATAGACCGTCTGTGAAACAGACGACGCAATTTTCCCTAACATAGGCGCTTACTGTTATTTTAAGGTTTAATGAGTCCATAGCGAATCGCAAGATGGGTGAGTTTGACATCGCTATCAATGGCCAGCTTTTCAAAGATACGATAACGATAGGTGTTGACCGTCTTCACGCTAACAAACAATTTATCTGCGATTTCTTGGGCACTAATACAATTCACCACCATCATGGCCACTTGCATCTCCCGCTCTGACAAGGCATCAAATGGCGATTGCTGAGTATCCGAAAGATAGGAACTGGCCAATTGCTCGGCAATATCAGCACTAAAATATTTACCACCTTGCATGACTTTATTAATGGCACGGACCATTTCTGCAATCGGCGCACCTTTGGTGATGTAGCCTTTGGCCCCTGCTTTTAATAACAGTGAGGGATAAGGCTCTTCAGCAAGACCACTGACCGCAATGACTTTGGTTTCAGGGACGCTTTGTAATAAGCGGCGAGTGGTTTCAACGCCACCAATGCCTGGCATATTCACATCCAACAACACCACTTGCGGGTGTTTTTGACGGACCAAAGCAATTGCTTCTTCACCCGATTCAGCTTGTCCAATGACGTCTACATCGGGGTGGTCTTCCAACATACGACAAATCCCTGTGCGCACGAGTTCATGATCATCAACAACGAGAACAGTGATCAAGAAGACCTCCTTTTTTCAAAAAAACTGGTTTTTTGTTACATAAAGCAAAATTAGCTTGCAATGAAACGACAAAATTAGCAATCCTATTCTTCGTTTTTAGCGAATAGTTGTACACAATTGTGTCTATAAAAGCTTTACCCGATTTGTTCAAATGTAAGGCATAATGGTATTAAGCGCAAATGTGCAGCGTCCTGAGTTGAGTATTGTGTCGTGAAAAATTCTAAAAAATCTATCATGCATGTTTTAAGCATGTCTATCTTGTTGGCCTGGAGTTCAACAAGTTTTGCTGAACTGGTTGTGAATAACAATCCAGCTTCTTCGCGTGTGAGCGGTTCAGCTTCGATGAATTGGTCTGCAAGTGATGCAAGTCAGTTTATGGAAGATGATGATCCAGTAGAAATTAGCCCGCAAGGTTCAACCTCTGTTACCACAACATTGCGTAATGGCGGTTCAGCCACAATTACATCTTCAACGGCGCCACAGTCGTCGACACAGATTCGCGATACCTTTGGGTATAGCAGTCAGCCTTCAGTCAATGCACGCGCTGCGTTGGTGATGGATGCACAAACAGGTGAGGTGCTGTACAGCAAAAACAGCAACATGTCTGTTCCAATCGCGTCGATTACCAAATTGATGACTGCAGTGGTAACGGCTGATGCACGTTTAAACATGTCAGAACAGATTACTTTGGAGTCGATTGATTTCGCAGGTGCGGGCGGCAAGAACTCAAGTTCAACCTTACGCGCAGGCGATACTATGAATCGTGCAGAAGCGCTCTTGTTTGCTTTGATGAAGTCTGAGAATCCAGCTGCTGCAGCTTTAGCGCGTACTTATCCAGGTGGTCGTTCTGCCTTTATTGCGGCAATGAATGCAAAAGCGAGGCAATTGGGTATGACGTCTACACGTTATGCTGAATCTACTGGTTTAGATCCGCACAATGTCTCATCTGCACGTGATTTAGGTATTCTGGTGAGTACTGCGTCGCAATATGGCTTGATTCGTCAATTTTCAACTACACCAACCTATGACTTCAATTTAGGTTACCGTGTGCTGAAATCTAATAATACCAATGCACTGGTACGTAATGGTGGTTGGAACATTAATTTGTCAAAAACAGGTTATATCAATGAAGCAGGTCGTTGTGTGGTAATGCATACCACGGTGAATTCACGCCCAGCGGTTGTGGTGTTATTGGGTGCACCAAGCTCGCAAGCACGCAATAGCGATGCAACGAATTTATTAAGCTGGTTAAGCACTTTGCCAAAACGCGTTTAATCTATTTTGATGTTAAAAAACTCCTCTTTATGGGGAGTTTTTTTATGCCTAAATAATGCGACACAACTTGTCTTATTTCAATAAATTAAGTTCGTTTTTTGAGCCGAAATCAGCTAAGGTGAGCATACAACAAAAAATGATGACATACCGTTATGAATGCGATGCAACACGCACGGATTTCTGCAAAACGCTGGGGCGGGAAACCTGAAGACTACTATGAACTACATGCGTTTATAGACAGTACTAAAAGTCTATGTAGTGATGCGCGACACCGAATTCTACATACCTTGTGGGGCATAAATTCGGTTGTGGTTCCTGTATTTGGGCATAGCATTCAAAATAGTGCGGGCAAATCGATTGATATTAAAGATTTGTGTGAACGTGATCATTTATTGGTGGATTATCAACAGCGTTTTATTCCGACACTCAATGACTTTGTAAATGCGATAGATGTAAGACAATTGCCTAAGAACTTTGAACAGCATTTAGAACAATTACATCATGATTATGTGCAGGACAAAATACTTTCACAATTAATGTTATCGCCTTTAGCACTAACAGGAAAATTGCATTCGCTGTTGCTCACCCATAACAGTTGGTTTATCTACGATATTTTGCCAAGGATTGAGCAACAGCCGAAACTGGATAATATTGTGTATAGCCCCGCTGATTTTTTTAATGCCATGCATTTTGAATTATGGATGGATAATGGCATGGCAATTCCTGCAAGTGCGCAAGCATTACATCAAATAAAACAAACAACTCAATCATAAATGAATTAAGGGGAACACCATGACGACTTACGTAATTCGTGCCAAATACTTTGGTTATAACGATGAAGTCTTTTATGTGGCAGGCAATCGTATTGCCAATGTTTTTGAGGATAAAGTCCAAGCCGAAGCTGCATATAAAAAGCTTGAAATTGATGGGGCGAGAGATTTTGCCCTGTATGAAGTGGAATCCCTGTTTGATGCAGATGAAGTATTGCTAAAACAACTGGATGATTTTGTCTTTTCTCGTTGTGGGGAGCATGTCTGTGAAGATGGGGATATTTCAGATGATGTGTTACCTGAATGCTTAAGCGATGAAGATACCTTTGAATTTATTCAATTGGCAGGAATGCAAAAATTTCAACTGGTACAGTTTGAACATGATGTGAAATTTTATGGCCTATGGTCAGTGAAAAAACAGCAGTGGGTGGAAGAGCATGATGAATGTTTTGCAGGGCTTGTTTATTCAGAGAATCCTGATGAGTTAAAAAATAAAGTTGAATATATTTTTGCAGATTATGATTATGCAGCGATTGAATTAAAAGGTTCACTCGAAGTACTTTCTGCACAGCCTGTATTGTTACAAGCGCTCATTGCAAGCGAGTCAGGTTTAAGCTATGACGAGACTAAGCAAAGTCTGGTGATTGATGCATGGCAAGATGCCGCCTTATATGCAGTCAATCCTCTGTTAAAGCAGCCTTTATTTGAGATTAAGGAAATTGGACTAGAAGAAATCCAGACACTTGAGAAAAAGCTAGCCAAACAATACAGCTATGATGAAGACTATGAATATGAAGACGAATAAGGCCTGAATTGAGCCCATAAAAAAACCAGTTGCAGGCAACTGGTTTTTTTATTTCAGTAGGTATGCTTACATATTTGAAAGAATCGAATCTTTCACTTGATCCATGGTCGCATCAATCGACAACATCACGGCATCAGCACATTGTTTGATTGCAGTGTCAGGATCTTTTAAGCCATTGCCTGTAACAGTACATACAATCACAGAACCTTCCGCAATCTTACCGGCTTTAAGGTCACGGATCGCACCACCAATAGATGCTGCTGACGCAGGTTCAACAAAGACACCTTCATACATTGAAAGCAAACGTTGTGCTTCTAGAATTTCAGCATCAGTCAGTTCGTCGAACCAACCTTTAGAATCACGTACCACTGCTTTAGCATGGTTCCAGCTTTGTGGATTACCAATACGAATCGCTGTTGCAACTGTTTCTGGGTTCTCTACTGGCGCACCACGTAAGAATGGCGCAGCACCAGATGCTTGGTAACCAACCATGGTTGGTAAACCTTCTGGTTTAGGGCCAGTAAATTGATCAGTAGCCGCATCATAAATCACTTGCTCAAACTGATCCGCAGGTTGGTTAGCAACCGCTTCGGTATAACCCATCCAGTGTGCTGTGATGTTACCCGCATTACCGACAGGTAAGCAGTGATAATCAGGAGCACGGCCTAATGCTTCTACGATTTCATAAGCAATGGTTTTTTGACCTTGCAGACGGTATGGGTTGATTGAGTTTACAATCGTTACTGGTGCTTGATCTGCAACTTCTTTGACTAAACGCATACCGTCATCAAAGTTACCACGGATTTGCATAGTGATCGCACCGTACATCATTGCCTGCGCCATTTTACCCATGGCAATTTTGCCTTCTGGGATCAAGACGAATGCTTTGATGCCTGCACGTGCTGCATATGCTGCTGCAGCCGCAGAAGTATTACCTGTAGAGGCACAGATAATCGCTTTAGAGCCTTCTTCAACTGCCTTGGTCACCGCCATCGTCATACCACGGTCTTTAAATGAACCTGTTGGATTCAGACCTTCGTATTTCACATAAATTTCTACGTTTTTGCCAATAAGACGTGGAATGTTCTCTAATTTAATCAGTGGAGTATTACCTTCACCTAAAGAAATTGCACGTGTAGTTGCAGACACAGGTAAACGGTCACGATAACGATCTACAAGACCAGTATAACGATTGGCATTCGACATGATGGTGTTCCAATATGAGGTAGAGCGGGGTGAGGGAAGTCATTTTCCCTCAACCTGATTAACTATCGAGCGATTCTAAACGAATTCTTACGATTTCGCCACGAATTGCAGGTAATGCTTGAATTTGTGCAAGCGCTTCATCCATTTTTGATTCAACAATCGGATCTGTTAAAATCACGATAGGAATCAAGTCTTTTAAGCGTGATTGCTGCATGATGGCATCAATACTAATGCCTGCACGGCTGAGGATCGTGGTGACATCAGCCAATACACCAGTCTGGTCTTCAGCATTGAGACGGATGTAATAACCTGTGGTCATTTCTTCACGACTCAAGATTGGTACATTGGTCAATGCTTCAAATGCAAGCTGAGGAATGGTCCCTGCGCCGTCTTCGGTATATGAAATATCACGGACGATATCAATCACGTCAGCAACCACCGCAGAAGCGGTTGGGCCTGCGCCTGCGCCTGCGCCGTAATATAAAGTAGGGCCAACTGCATTGGCTTGTACCAAGACTGCATTCTTCACGCCATTGACGTTAGCAATCAATTCTTCAGCAGGAATTAAAGTTGGATGTACACGTAACTCAATGCCTTTGTCTGCACGACGTGCAATACCTAAGTGCTTGATACGGAAACCAAGTTCTTCTGCATATTTCACATCTTGCGCAGTGATTTTACTAATGCCTTCGGTATAGACCTTATTGAACTGCAATGGGATACCAAAAGCACATGAGGCCAAAATCGTGAGCTTATGTGCAGCATCAATGCCTTCAACATCAAAGGTTGGATCAGCTTCAGCGTAACCAAGTTCTTGCGCTTCTTTTAAAACATCTTCAAAGGCACGGCCTTTTTCACGCATTTCAGTCAGAATGAAGTTACCGGTACCATTAATGATGCCTGCAAGCCATTCGATATGGTTCGCAGCAAGACCTTCACGGATCACTTTAATGATTGGGATACCACCTGCAACAGCTGCTTCATAAGCAATCTGAACGGCATTGTCTTCTGCTGCTTTGAACAGCTCATTGCCATGTTCAGCCAGTAAAGCTTTGTTTGCTGTTACGACTTGTTTACCATGTTTGATGGCTTCCATGATGACTTCATAGGCAGGATGAATACCGCCCATAACTTCAACCACAACATCAACATCAGGTTGACGTACGATTTCCATCAAGTCATCGCTTTGTTTAATGCCTTCGAGTTGTAAATCTGGACGTGGACGGCGTGTGCCTACGTGTGTAATTTGAATTTCTCGACCGGTACGGCGTTTAATTTCCGCAGCATTTTCTTGTAGTAATTTAAGGGCTCCACCACCTACAGTACCAAGACCGAGTATCGCCAGACGAACTGGTTTCACGTCACACTCCATTATATTCAATCATTTTAATGAAGCTTGATCATAGCTAAAAAAATGCGCAGACACTAGGGCTAAGATCATCTTTAATCTGTCGCCCGAGTCTTTGCGAATGTATGGGGTGGTTTGAACTTATTTGTTTAAGCGTTGCGCGATTTCTTCAGGCGTCATATAACCCCCTAAATATTCGCCATCGACGTTATAAATCGCTGGTGTACCATTCACGCCCATATTTAAACCCAGCTGATACTGGTCACGAACAGGATTCTTACATTCAGCAGCAGAGACAGGTAAGCCTTTGGCTGCTTGATCGAAGGCAGCTTTACGGTCTTCACTACACCAAATCGCTTGCATGGTTGGCATAAACTGTTCGCCACGTGGCCAGGCGATGTAACGAACTTCAATCCCTTTGGCATTAATTTCAGCAAGATGTTCATGTAGTTTATGGCAATAAGGGCAGCTTGAATCAGTAAATACATAGATCACATGTTTGGCTTTGCCACCCTGTGCAGGATAAACAATTAAATCTTCAGTTTTAAGCGCGGCTAAATGCTTTTTATTTTCTGTTGCTTGTAAGGCATCGCTGACATTATGTAATTGCTTATCACCTAAACGCACCACATCGCCTTGAATAATGTACTGACCGTCAGCGGTGGCATAGACCGATCCCATCCCTTCCAGACTTATCCAATACAGATTAGGCACTTCGGTCTTCTTAACCGCAAGAATTTTTGCGTTGATATTGGCCGTTTTGAAATTCTTTTCTAAAGTAGAGACTAAACGCTGTTGTGCATTGCGTTCATTTAAGGTTGATGCTTCACCTGTCGCAGGTGCACTTGCTGTGAGTGCATCTTGTTTTTGTGCTGAGTTTTCTTTTGAGCAAGCACTGACTAATAATGTTGATGCTAATGTACAAGCAATTACAAGCTGAGACCGAGTAAACAACATATAGAACCTTTTTTGTACGAATTCATTTGTATAAGGGCCCTAGCATAACAAAAAAAATGAATCACTTCGTTAAATCTTGCATAGGCTCTGTGAACAGCATCAAGTTTTGGCTGAATCCAAGATAAAAGGTGGTTTTAGCCTCGTGGATGGTATTTGCCATGCAATTCCTGCATACGATGTTGCGCGACATGGGTGTAAATTTGTGTGGTGGAAAGGTCACTGTGCCCAAGTAGCATCTGGACTACGCGTAAGTCTGCGCCGTGGTTGAGTAAATGGGTCGCAAAAGCATGGCGTAGGGTATGAGGGGAAAGTTCGGCTTGAATATTGGCTTGTAGTGCGTAGCGTTTAATCGCGTACCAGAAATTTTGTCGACTCATGATGCCACCATGTTGCGTGAGAAACAGATAATCCGTGCTGCTTTTATACAATTGGGGGCGGGACTCAACTAAATATCTTTCGATCCAGTCACAGGCAAATTGCCCTAGCGGGACCAGACGCTCTTTATTGCCCTTACCCGTGATCCGCACAAAGCCCTGCTTTAAATTGATCAGTTCTAAACGTAAATTCAGTAATTCTGAAACACGTAAACCACAGGCGTACAGGACTTCAAACATGGCACGGTCACGTAGGCCTAATGCCGTGTTGATGTCAGGCGCGTTGATTAAGGCCTCGACATCTTGTTCAGATAAATCCTTGGGTAAGGCGCGTCCAATTTTAGGGGAGTGGTGGGTGGCAACAGGATTATCGTCCCGTAACTTTTGTTCTCTTAAAAACTTATAAAACTGTCTTAAAGCAGAGAGACAACGTGCAATCGAACGCGGACTTTTGCCTGCTTTTGTCAATGCAATCAAGGTATCAGCAATGTCGTCACTGGACCATTGGGGTAAGGCTGCTGTCTGATGTAACTCAGCACATTGAATCAGGTCAGATAAATAGGCGTTACGGGTATGTGGGCTCACGGTTTGAGCCACCAGATAATCGCGAAAACCCTGTAAAAAACTCAAATGTTCTGGGATGTTAACCGCTGCAGGAATACGAGGCTTTTTATTTAGCATAAGGTGTTGAACATATTTCTCAGTGAAAGAGGGGCGGGTATTTTAGGGAGAACGCTGCCCTGATTTATGTTTAGTTGAATTGCACTGTAAAAGAAAAATGAATTGTTGTCGATCTGTCACAGAAGCAAATGCCACTGAGATTGGTTTTGGTAATTATTCTCATTTGCTTGTATACTATTAAAAAAGGGTTAAGGGTTAGAAGCGGTGCGATTGTCAGCATTAAAAGTCAAGCAAACAGCGATGATTACGAAAGTAAATCGCGTGGTCGATGAGACAGAACAGCCAGATTTAGTTGCAGTTCGTTTAGAAAGTTTAGGCTTTGTGCCAGGGACACAAGTACAGGTGATTACCAAAGGCATCTTTGGTGGAGATCCGATTCTAATCCAGCTCGGTTTTACGCGTTTTGCGTTACGAAAAGCGGAAGCGGATAAAATTGAAATTCAACTTGAAGGAGCACCTGCATGAGTGATGCGTTACGTGTTGCCCTTGTGGGAAATCCAAACTGTGGTAAGACATCTTTATTTAACCATTTAACTGGTACACGCCAAAAAGTTGCCAACTATGCGGGTGTGACGGTTGAACGTAAGGTTGGGCATTTTCAGCTACCTTCTGGGAAAGCGGTTCGTGTCTTGGATTTACCAGGAACTTATAGTTTACAGGCAACCAGCCCAGACGAAGAAATTACCCGTGATGTGTGCCAAGGCAAAATTGCGGAAGAAGGGCAACAAGATGCCTTCTTGTGCGTGGTCGATGCAACCAACTTAAAGCTACATCTTGGATTGGTGCTGGAAATTATTGAGTTGGGTCGTCCAATCCTTGTGGTGTTGAACATGATGGATGAAGCACGTCGCCGTGGTATCCAGATCAACACGCAAAAGCTTTCTGAGCGTTTGGGTGTACCTGTGGTTGAAACGGTTGCGGTACGCAATTCAGGCATTGAAAACCTACTGCATGCACTTGATCAAGACAAGTATTCAATTCCACAAACAGAACTGAGTGGCTTGAAAGGGGATCATCACCAGAAAATTGAAGTAATTTTCAAAGATGTAGTGAACTTTGTTGATCAGGAAGATAAACGTACTGATTTCCTTGACAAGATTTTCTTACATCCAGTACTTGGCTTACTTAGCCTTGCAATCATGATGTTCATTGTATTCCAAGCCGTATTTGCTTGGGCTGCACCATTTATGGATGGGATTGAAACTTTCTTTGCATGGTTTGGTGAGAAGCTTGGCGAGTATATCTCGCAGCCTTTACTGCATAGTTTAGTAGTCGATGGGATTATTGCAGGTGCGGGTAGTGTGGTGGTGTTCTTGCCACAGATTTTGATTTTATTCTTCTTTATTTTGGTGTTAGAAGAATCAGGTTATTTACCGCGTGCAGCGTTCTTGCTGGATAAGCTCATGTTTAAAGCGGGTCTCAGTGGACGTGCCTTTATTCCTTTGCTGTCGAGCTTTGCATGTGCAGTGCCTGGGATCATGGCGACGCGTAGTATCAGTGACCCACGTGATCGTTTTACCACGATTATGGTTGCGCCATTGATGACCTGTTCGGCGCGTTTACCTGTATACGCTTTATTGATTGCGGCCTTTATTCCAAGTCAAACGGTATGGGGCATTTTCAACTTACAAGGTTTAGTGCTGTTTGGTTTGTACATGTCAGGCATTGTCAGCGCACTCTGTGTTTCGATTGTGATGAAGTTTCTGCAAAAAGATAAATCACAACACGCCTTATTACTTGAGCTACCGAGTTACCGTATTCCTGATCTGAGAAGCGTTGGGATTGGTTTGTTAGATCGCGGTAAAATCTTCTTAAAGCGTGTCGGTGGCATTATCTTTGCCCTGTCCATTTTACTTTGGTTCTTGTGTACCTTCCCACAAGCGCCAGAAGGGGCAACCTTACCTGATATCGATTACAGCTTTGCTGGGATGTTAGGACATTTGCTGCAACCAATTTTTGCACCAGTAGGCTTTAACTGGCAGATTGTAGTTGCGCTTATTCCTGCAATGGCAGCGCGTGAAGTTGTGGTTGCTGCTTTAGGTACAGTCTATGCTTTATCGGGTGCAGATGATGATGCGATTGCACAGGGCTTATCACATCTGATTAGTGCAGATGGAACAGGTTGGTCATTGGCAACTGGTTTGTCATTATTGGTCTGGTTTATCTATGCGCCGCATTGTTTGGCAACCTTGGCAACAGTACGTCGTGAAACGGGTTCATGGAAACATGTGGCAGTCATGACGGTTTATCTGTTTGGTTTGGCTTATTTAATGTCGTTCTTCACCTACCAAATTGCATCGCGCATTTGGGGGTAAAAGGAGTAGCTTATGTTTGAGTACTTGATTGTTGCTGTATTGGTGCTGTGGAGTGCTGTTGTAGTGTTTAAGAAGGTATTCCCTCAAACAGCAAGTTCAGCATTTCTGAGTCTGTCCAATCTTTGTCAGCGTTTAGGTTGGCAACGTTTGGCGGCGTGGTTGAAACCGAAAATGGCAGCTGGTTGTGGCGGAAATTGTGGTTGCTCAACTGATGAGGCTGAAACGAAAAAGCCAGAAACCATTCAAACCGTGAAATGGCGTTAAGCGCAATCTTAAAATTGCCCATCTTAAGATGGGCAATTTTTTTGGAAAAGAAAAAAATAAATCAGACGGATATGAGTGAGAAGAGATCATTAAGCTTAAAACATGAATTGATTCTATTGGGTTTTATGCAGTTAAAACTGTGGATTGGCTAGGTGTGGGGATCTAGATTTTGTTGCTGATCAGCTGTGCGATGCCTGATTAAGCTTTTACGCACTGACACAAAAAAGATTGAATAAAACCAAAACTGAAAAAGCATTTAAAACAGTAAAGTGCTAACATTTTTGCCATTCTGTAATCTGCAAAAAATGGGGCAAAAATGTTAATACAACGCGGTGGATTAAAAGTTGTGGCTGGCTTAGGTATTTCGGGGGTATCAGCAGTCAACTTTCTACATGAACAAGGCTACCAAGTTGCAGTAACAGACTCTCGAGCAACCCCTCCAGGACATGATCAAATTCCCGCAGCTGTGCGGACCAGTTTTGGTCAATTAGATACAGAACTGCTGTTACAGGCAGAAGAAATTATTCTCAGCCCAGGACTTGCACCGCAACTACCAGAAATTCAGCAAGCGATTGAAAAAGGTATTCCAGTTGTGGGTGATATTCAATTGCTGCGCCGTGCCACAGAAGCCCCTATTGTTGCGATTACAGGCTCAAATGCAAAAAGCACGGTCACCACCTTGATTGGCTTAATGGCACAAGATGCGGGTAAGAAGGTTGCAGTTGGAGGCAATCTTGGGCGTCCTGCTTTGGATTTACTCAAAGATAAACCTGAACTGCTGATTCTTGAACTTTCAAGCTTTCAACTTGAAACTACGTCACATCTGAATGCAGAGGTGGCTGTGGTGCTGAACATGAGTGAAGATCATTTAGATCGTCATGGCGATATGCTGGGTTATCACAAAGCCAAACACCGTATTTTCCAAGGCGTGAAAAAAGTGGTGTATAACCGTGATGACAATCTGAGCCGTCCTTTGGTTCCTGATGTTACGCCGATACAAAGCTTTGGTTTGAATGCACCAGATTTAAATCAATATGGCGTGCTACGTGATGCAGATGGCACCATGTGGTTAGCGCGTGGTCGTGAGCGCCTGCTGAAAACTTCTGAAATGTATATTCAAGGTATGCATAACGTTGCCAATGCTTTGGCGTGTTTGGCATTGGGTGAGGCGATTGGTTTGCCAACGACATCTATGCTAGAGACTTTAAAGCATTTTAAAGGCTTGGAACATCGTTGCGAGTATGTACAAAGTATTGATGGTGTGCGTTATTACAATGATTCCAAAGGCACCAATGTCGGTGCAACCCTTGCCGCGATTGATGGCTTAGGGGCTGCAATTGAAGTTAACCAAGGTAAGCTGGCTTTGATTCTCGGTGGTCAAGGCAAAGGTCAGGACTTTAAGCCATTACGTGATGCGATTCAGAAATATGTGAAATCGGTGATTTTGATTGGTGAAGATGCAGCAGTCATCGAACAAGCGATTCAAGGCAGCAGTGTGATCCAACATGCACAGAGCTTAGAAGAAGCGGTGCGATTGGCACAGAAAAATACGCAAGCTGAAGATGTGGTCTTACTCTCACCTGCATGTGCAAGCTTTGATATGTTTAAAAGCTACAATGACCGTGGACAGCAATTCGTGGCATGTGTAAATGCCTTGAATGACGAGAACAACTAGGAACAGAACTATGGCGGATTTAGCCCAAAATACGGTGCAAAAGATTTCGCAATTGCTGAATCGTTTGCCGAAGTTGCCTGCAGAAATGACGGCACGAAATATTCTGATCTTTTGTGTGATTGCATTACTGTGTTTCGGTTCGGTGATGGTGGCATCAGCCTCAATGCCTTATGCGGAATATATTCACGAAAGCCCATTTTATTTCTTGATTCGTCATGGCATTTCAATTGTTGTGGCTGCGGTGGTGGCGTTTCTGACCTATCGGGTATCATTAAATCTGTGGTTTAAAAATGCCTTTCCTTTATGGCTAATCACTATTGTGCTGTTGTTAGCCGTGTTGGTGGTGGGCTCTGAAGTGAATGGTGCGCATCGCTGGATTAAGGTTGGTGGCTTTACCTTACAGCCAACCGAGATTGCCAAAATTGTGATGGCGATTTTCACCGCTGACTATGTGGTGCGTCGTGCCAAAGAAGTGCGTACCCACTGGAAAGGCTTATTGCGCTTAAGTGGTGTGATGGCTTTAACAGTTGGCTTCATCGTCGCTGAGCCTGACTTGGGTGCAACAGTCGTGATTGTCTTGATGATGGTGGGTGTATTCTTCTTGGCGGGTGCACCTGCAACGCAGTTCTTGATCATGCTGGGGGCGATCTTTGCGGGTGTCAGTGCATTAATTATTTTCGAACCGTTCCGTTTTCAGCGTCTGATCTCGTTTACCAACCCTTGGGCAGATCCCTTGGGTGTGGGTTATCAGCTCTCCAATGCCTTGATGGCCTTTGGTCGTGGTGAGTGGTTTGGGACGGGCTTGGGTCACAGTGTACAGAAACTCTCATATCTACCTGAAGCACATACCGACTTTATGTTGGCGGTGTTAGGTGAAGAATTTGGTTTCTTTGGCGTGTCGATCGTGATGATGCTGTCGTTTACCATGCTGGCATGTTGTATCCGTATTGGTCACCGTGCCTTGCAGCATAATTACTTACGCGCAGGTTATTTGGCCTATGGGATTAGTATCATCTTCCTGATGCAGATTTTGGTCAATGCGGGTATGAACATGGGCTTAATGCCAACCAAAGGTTTGACCTTACCGTTTATTAGTTATGGAGGTACTTCACTCATGATGTGTGCGGCGATGATTAGCTTGATTCTAAAAATTGATGCGTCAACCCAAGAGTTGAATCCTGTAAAAGAAGAGTCTAATTTCTAGCATACATAAACAATAAAAAGCCCTGTCGTTAAGCAGGGCTTTTTATTGTTTATGTATAGATTCCGGTTAAATGCTCGCCTTTAGGAATCAGATTGACATCCCATTGTTGCACCGCTTGTTGCAACATAATACGGGGTTGATCCAGTTCCACCGCAGGTTGGCCTAAAGCCAAAATCGCTTGCTGTAATAGTTTGGGGGCTTGAGTGATATCCAATGCTTGTGCCAGATTCTGTTTAGACAGTTTTTGCCCTTGATCGTTCATGGCAAGTGGTAAATGCATATAGCTTAAACTTGGATAACCCAGCAAAGCGCTTAACCAGATTTGTCGGGCAGTGTTATCAAGTAAGTCTGCACCGCGGACGACATGGCTAATCCCTTGCAGATAATCATCGACCACCACCGCTAATTGATAGCTGATAATGCCATCACGACGCTTTAATACAAAATCACCCAGATCATGCTGTAAGTTAGAACATTGTCGACCTTGTAAGCGATCGTCAAAGCAAATGAGTTGATCCGTGACTTTTAGGCGTATCGCTTGATCAGCAAACGCTAAATTTAAATCGCGGCAGGTTCCTGCATAGATATGATTGGAACCCAGCATTTTACGGGTACATTGGCAGGCATAAATCGCATTGAATTGCTTGAGTTGTTCAAGCACCCGCTCATAGATATCGAAACGATCTTTTTGAAAAATAATCTCTGCATCGGGTTCAAATTGAAAGGCATCAATGCAAGAGAGAATTTGTGCTTCGCTATTGGGATAAATACGGGGGATATCGGTATCTTCAATCCGAACCAGCCATTTGCCTTGATTGGCCTTGGCATCACAATAACTGGCAACTGCGGTGAGCAGGGAGCCAAAATGCAAGGGGCCGGTTGGCGATGGCGCAAATCGTCCGATATAAGACATACAAATTAAATGGTCGTGTGTTTTAATCCTCCCCAACCCCTCCTTTATAAAGGAGGGGAATACCCGAATATTATAAATTTCTAAATTCGCAGTACTTCTCCCTTTTAAAAGGGAGGTTGGGAGGGATTATTAACCGTTATTTTGCTTTTCTTTGATTTCAGCCAAAGTTTTGCAGTCGATACATAAGGTCGCTGTTGGGCGAGCTTCTAAACGACGTAAGCCAATTTCGATACCACAGGTTTCACAGAAACCATAGTCTTCGTTTTGAATGGCTTCAATCGATTGTTCGATTTTACGAATGAGCTTGCGTTCACGGTCACGTGTGCGTAGCTCAATTGCAAATTCTTCTTCTTGCGTCGCGCGGTCATTGACGTCAGGAAGTGCACTAGACTCGTCTTGCATCGTATTTAAAGTACGATCAACTTCAGACATTAACTCAGCTTTCCATGCATTTAAAATTTGGCGGAAATGCTCAAGTTGTCCTTCAGACATGTATTCTTCATTTTTCTTCGGCTGATAAGGCGCAATTCCAAACAGACTAGCAGTTGTACCACCTTCTGAAGCCTTCGGTTTGGTTTTACGTACACGTTTCGCCGATTTCAGATCATCAATCACTTCTGTCGGTTCGTCCAAGACTTGATTTTGGTTGTCATTCGCCATATAGGGCATTCCTCATCTTACACGTACTATCTATACGCAAAAAATATGGTGATATGCAAGTGTTTTTATAGAAACCTGAGATGGTTTTTCCCATCAAGGGTCGACATCATATAGAGTTTTTGAGCAAGATGGTAGTCATTCCCGTCCAGATTTTGTGTCAAATCGACAATGTAATTTGTAATCAAAAGTTTTAGGAACTGCTGCTATTTCAGCCATGCATTGTGTTATAGGCTAAAACGACATAAACAAGGCATGAAATGCAGACAATGGCGATTCCCTTGTCAAGTTTTATAACGCAGTTTAGGGATGTTTTAGCCATAACCCTGCGGGGCAGGGAGATTTTTTGCCGCTACGATGTTAGGTTTTGTTTATTGAGAATGACTAAGTTTCACAAAACCTGCCTTGTACCATCTAAAAAATATCCTCTGCCACAAGCATCTGTGAAATGTCAGCAGTCCCTAATCATATCCCAGAACTTCAGAACTATTCATTCGCTGTGAAGTGGGTAAGCGATAGACCTGCGTTTCCAGTTCGCCATTGGCTTTGAGGCGAATAAAACGATAGCCTGGATGTTCTTCATCCAGCGCGAATTTATCGCTCTTGGGCTTGAACTGGATACAGGTTGACGGGGTGGATAAAAACTCGACCCCTTGCCATGTATTGATTGAATCCTGATGCACATGACCACAGACAATGGCTTTGACATTGGAAAAGGGTTGAATCGTTTCCAGCAGATCAGAAGAGTTTTTGAGTTTGTGCTGATCAATCCAAGCCGATTGCATGGCAAAAGGGTGGTGATGGCAGGCAATAATCACATGACGATCGTGTAGTGTTGTGAGCAACTGAGTGAGTTGTTGTAATTGTACCTCAGCAATTTTGCCATCAATACGCTTGGGCTGTGCGCTGTTGAGCAGGATAATGCACCATTGACCTAATTCAATCACAGTTGGTTGAGTCTGATCTGCCTCATGAAATGGGAAATGGGTTGCATCATCATGATTGCCTGGGGTATGAAAAAAAGGAATCCCCAAGCTTTGCATGTGCTGTACATAACGTTGATACGTTAACGGGGTAGGCGATTGCGCCAAATCACCCGTGTGTACAATAAGGTCAATATGAGGATGTTGCTGGCGCATCAAGTCGATTACAGCATGAAAACTTTGCTCAGGTTGCATCCCGACAAATTCTAAATGTGGATACTCGAGCAAATGTGTATCGGTAATCTGTATCATCACAAAATCTTGTTGCGATAATGATGAGACTTGGAAAGTCACCGTCTTTAGCCCCTTCAGATTTTTATCTTTGTTGTATATGTTGAGACAGCCACTGTAATGCCATGATTACAGGTGCATTTCTCAACCGCCCGTTATTTAATAATGCTTCTAATGCGGAATAATCAAATAGATGAAGTTGAATATTTTCGCCTTCATCTGGCATTCCAAAAATGCCCCCGTCCTTTGGCAAATCAACTTCTGCAACATATAAATGAAAAAATTCAGAACATGCGCCTGCAGAAGGGTAGAAGCTAAATAAATGTTTTAGTGTGGTGATCTCGCAACCAGACTCTTCTAGGCTTTCACGGCGGATACAGTGTTCAGGAGATTCATCTCCATCAAGTACCCCCGCAATGACTTCGAGTTGCCATGGCGAAACGGGATCATTCAGTGCACCAATACGAAATTGTTCAATCAGTGCAAAGCGTTGTTGTTGATCATTATAGAGTAAAACGCCAGCGGCTTCTGGCCGATGAACCAATTCACGTTGAATTATAGGTGAATAATCTTCTCGATGAAATAACCGATGTTTTAAGCTCACTTTCTCAACTTGAATGAATCCCCGAAATAGAGGTTCTCGAGATTCTATCGTAACGTCGGTTGCTGAGTAGCTGGCGTGGTCAAGAATAGTCATCTTCAATCAGGATGAGATTGTACATATCTCATCCTAACCGAGAATGATTCGCAGGAAAATCTTTTTTTAGTCGATTCACACCTTGTGGTACAATTTTTGACCATGTTCCTGATAAGCGGTTTTCATGGCATTGAGACCTGCTTCAACTTCTGTTTCGGCATCATTTGACTGCTTGGCATTGTGTTGATTTTGCGCATAATCTCGCACATTCTGGGTGATTTTCATGGAACAGAACTTAGGTCCGCACATCGAACAGAAGTGTGCTGATTTATGCGCTTCTTTCGGAAGGGTTTCATCATGCATACTGCGTGCTGTATCCGGATCTAAGCTTAAATTGAATTGATCATCCCAACGGAATTCAAAACGTGCTTTTGATAAGGCATTGTCACGTACTTGTGCGCCTGGATGACCTTTGGCCAAGTCTGCCGCATGTGCTGCAATTTTATAGGTGATAATGCCATCTTTGACATCTTTTTTGTTCGGTAAACCTAAGTGTTCTTTTGGCGTGACATAGCACAACATGGCTGTGCCATACCAGCCAATCATCGCAGCGCCAATTGCAGAGGTGATATGGTCATAACCCGGTGCGATATCGGTGGTCAGCGGGCCAAGAGTATAGAAAGGGGCTTCCTTACAGACTTCGAGCTGTAGATCCATATTTTCTTTAATCATATGCATTGGCACATGACCAGGACCTTCAATCATCACTTGTACATCATGTTCCCAAGCACGATGGGTCAATTCACCCAGTGTTTTTAGTTCACTAAACTGTGCTTCATCATTGGCATCCTGAATACAGCCTGGACGTAGACCATCACCTAAACTGAAGGACACATCATAGGCCTTCATGATTTCGCAGATTTCATCAAAATGGGTATATAAGAAGTTTTCTTCATGATGCGCCAAGCACCATTGTGCCATGATTGAACCGCCACGCGAGACAATACCGGTGAGACGATTTGCTGTCATTGGGACATAGCGCAGCAATACCCCTGCGTGAATGGTGAAATAGTCAACACCTTGTTCAGCTTGTTCAATCAAGGTGTCTTTAAAAATTTCCCAAGTGAGGTCTTCCGCTACACCATCGACTTTTTCCAATGCCTGATAAATTGGTACGGTACCGATTGGAACAGGTGAGTTACGGATAATCCACTCACGGGTTTCATGAATATTTTTACCTGTAGATAAGTCCATGATGGTGTCCGCGCCCCAACGGGTGGCCCAAGTCATCTTCGCGACTTCTTCATCAATGGATGAACCGAGTGCAGAGTTCCCAATATTGGCGTTAATTTTCACTAAAAAATTACGCCCGATAATCATCGGCTCGCATTCTGGATGGTTAATGTTGGCAGGGATAATAGCCCGCCCAGAAGCAACTTCTTGGCGTACGAACTCAGGCGTAATTTCTTTTAAATTCTGTGCACCGAAATTTTGGCCTGCGTGTTGACGCATATCGACATGTTCAAGCTGACGCTGATTTTCTCGAATTGCAATATATTCCATTTCAGGAGTAATGATGCCCTGTTTGGCATAATGCATTTGCGTAACATTTTGATCTGCTTGTGCACGGCGAGGGTTTTGAATATGGGCAAAACGAATTTCAGCTGTACGAATGTCTTTTAAACGTGCTTGACCAAACTCAGAACTAAGACCAGATAGGACATCGGTATCTTGGCGTTCTTCAATCCAGCTTTGACGAACCAAAGGTAAGCCTTTATTTAAATCAATCTGTACATTTGGATCGGTATATGCCCCAGAAGTGTCATAAACCATGACCGGTGGGTTGTGCTCACCACCTAAGCCTGTTGGGGTTTCAGTCAAGCTGATTTCACGAAATGGGACTTGGATGTCGGGGCGAGAACCTTCTACATATACCTTACGTGAGGCAGGTAAAATACGGGTTAAATCTTTAGCGTCTTGCTCATGTTGAGCAGAAATATCAGCTGGGGAAAGATTCGTTAATTGGTTCATGGCATGATCCTTATGTATGGCATTAACGAATCAAGCACGACCAAAAACAATGGCGGATTTATCTCTATGATAAATAAGAGCTAAGTTTTTGCTGGGCTTGATTCCTACGCAGGTTTTAACCTGATCAGGTTCAACGGTACTTGTCTTTAAATTGGATGATTAAGACAATCTCAGCAGTTCGTTAACTGCGCTCCGTCAAGCTAGGTATTTAGACTAACAGATTTAAAAAAAAATGCTTGTTTAATTGATGTTGTATTGAATACAAATCGCATCCTGATGACAGTCTCGATAATCAGTACTCTCAAAGGGTGATTTCAGTTGTAATAGCTCGTGCAGTTGTTCACTTGAATTGCTTTCAGGGCTGTCTGTGACCGTATTTGCAGTGGTGAGAGCAAACTTTTGCTGACGCTGATCTAATGGTGTGCTTGAGAAGTTTAAGTATTTTTGTGCCACTTTAGCCAAATGACTATTGTTCTGTTTGGCTAGGTGTTGGATCTGTTCTAAGGCCTCTTTGTCTGTATCTTGATCTGATGCCAGTCCAGTATAAGGGACGGGTGCAGGTGTATTGTCTGAACCGAAGAAGATTAAAAAAGTGTATTCATCCAATAGGCGTTGAGCGTCTTTGGCAAAATAGCTTTTAGGGTATTGCTGTAGATATTTTTCCCAAAATAAAGCCCGTTCAATCAACTCCGCCCATGAAGCGTTAATTGCCGCATCGATGTAGAATAAGTCCTGATTATCTTTTGCCATTCGTTGCACAAAGATTTTTTGTTCAATAGGTAGTGATGGTGCAAAAATGTCCAAAACATATTGCGGTTGGCGACGGTAGTCAATGATGCCTTCACCTTGATCTTGTAATTCAATATAAGCTTGTCCTCGATGTTGCAATAAATACTGATCTCGAGGTGAGAGTTTTTTAAAGAGCTCTGGTTTGGCCTGAAAATTTTTGATTTGCTGGATTGATTGCCACGAAGAATCTTGTTCCATTAAGCGATATAGATATTCTTCAAGATTCAAAAATTGATCATAGCCTGTCTTGCTTTGATGTCCTTGCATGAAACGCATATACATATTGCTTGAGCTTTGCAGCCATTGTAATTGTTGAGTATTCTTGGCCTGAGAAACGCACTGTTTGAGCTGAGCATTGATTTGGTTTAATGCTTCAATACTGCTGCGGTCATCAATGTTTTGCATTGCCTGCGCTAAGTTTTGACACGCCTTTTGTGTGGTAGATGTTTTGATCGCTTGTTGTTGGGTCTGTTCATTTGTATGGGTCGGTTGTGGTGATTTTTGGCAGCCGAGCAATAAAGCACTGCTCATCAGGCAAAGAGTAAAAAAACGCATAATAAAATTCTTTGTTGGTGATTGTTATAGCAGTAGGATTATAAAGAGCATGATATAAAGATGAAATCAGCTTATAGGCTGTCATAAAACTTTCATCATTCCTATGTTTTAATCACCAATCATTTTTCCATGTGTCTAGTGGAGGCATACTGTGAGCCCAAGCAATCCTGTGTTAAGTCATCATATTTCTTCACAATTTAATGAAGACTTACAAGATGTGCACACCAAGTTTATGACCATGGGTGGATTAGTGGAGCAACAAGTTGCCAATGCAATTCATGCTTTATTAGACACAGATGCGAACTTAGCGATCGATGTACAGTTCAAAGACAATGCAGTGAATCAATTCGAACGCGATATTGATGAAGGTCTAACCTTGATTTTGGCTCGCCGTCATCCTGCAGCCATTGACTTGCGCATGGTGATTGCGATGAGCAAGGCCAATACTGATTTAGAACGTATTGGTGACGAGGCTGCAAAAATTGCCCGTATTGCGCAAACCTTGTGTGAAGAGGGTGAGTCACCACGCGGTTATATGGAAACCCGTCATATTGGTAACCAAGTACGTGTCATGATTCATGATGCCTTGGATGCATTTGCACGCTTAGATGTTGAGCAAGCGCTAAAGGTGGTGATGGCAGATGTGGATATTGACCGTGAATATCAGTCAGCAACACGTACCTTAATGACCTATATGATTGAAGATCCGCGTCATATCTCAAGAGTGATTAATGTGATGTGGGTGTTGCGTTCATTGGAGCGCATTGGCGACCATGCACGTAATATTTCGGAACAAGTGATTTATATGGCGAAAGGGACGGATGTGCGCCATACCAGTATTGAAGAAATTGAACAGAAAGTGCATCAAAAATAATTATGTAAAAATCACATAACTAAAAGCCGCTTTAAATAGGCGGTTTTTTTATGCATGAAATTCAGACATAAAAAAATCCCAGACTTCGGGGGAAAAGTCTGGGAGAGAAATTTCATGCGTTACGTGAGATATCAACGTATCTCTTTGTCCTTCTGAATCCAACTATACGGGGTGGGGTGGAGGGTGTCATGTAGACAACTGTGTATACTCTGTAAGGCTTTATTACTTATGTAGATATCACGTAAAAAGAGAGCTGTTTTCAGCTCTCTTTTTGCGGTAGGGTGGGACCATACAGCTTATTTTTGTTCAGTCCAACCTTCTGCTTTTTCTACACTTTCATCGTTATTGAAGAATTTCTCCCGTTGTTCTTCAAGAAACTTTTTCGCATCAGGTTCAAATACATTCAAACGTTTCTCATTAATCAAGGTGGTTTGGTGTTTTAACCATTCCTGCCATGCCTGTTTTGAAATGGTTTCAAATAGCTCTTGGCCTTTTGGACCCGGAAAGGGTGCAAAGTCCAAACCTTCAAGCTCTTGTTTGTATTTGCGGCAAAGTACTTGTCTAGTCATCATTAATCCTTAAGCGTATAACTGTTCTAGGCGAGTGTGTGCACGTGCAATCGCAGCTTCGACCTGTTTTGGTGAGGTGCCGCCAATATGATCACGTGCATTGACAGACGCTTCTAAAGTGAGGGCCTTGTCAAATACATCGGCTTCGATCAAATCAGAGAACTGTTGCAGCTGTTCTAGTGTCAGTTCAGATAAATCTTTTTCTTCTGCAACACCTAAAGCCACGGCTTTACCAACAATTTCATGGGCATCACGGAAAGCAACGCCATTTTTGACCAGGTAGTCGGCAAGATCGGTTGCAGTGGAGAAACCACGTAAAGCGGCTTCACGCATAATCTCAATATTGGGTACAAGGGCTGGAACCATGTCTGCGAAAGCCATGAGTGAACCACGAACGGTATCAATCGCATCAAACAAAGGTTCTTTATCTTCTTGGTTGTCTTTATTGTAGGCCAATGGCTGACCTTTCATTAAGGTCAATAAGCTAATCAAGTCGCCAAAGACACGACCTGACTTACCACGCACCAGTTCTGGTACATCTGGATTTTTCTTCTGTGGCATGATTGAAGAACCTGTACAGAAGCGGTCTGGAATATTCACAAACTTAAACTGCGCTGAGGTCCATAAAATGAGTTCTTCAGACATACGAGATAAATGCATCATGATCAAAGATGCGGCTGCATTAAATTCAATGGCAAAGTCACGGTCAGACACCGCATCCAACGAGTTTTCTGAAACGGCTTCGAAACCGAGAAGTTCTGCAGTATAAGCACGATCAATCGGGTAGGTTGTACCTGCCAAAGCTGCTGAGCCGAGCGGCATACGATTGACACGTTTACGGCAGTCCTGCAGGCGTTCAGTATCACGCACTAACATTTCAAACCAAGCCAATAAATGATGACCAAAGGTCACAGGCTGAGCGGTTTGTAGATGGGTGAAACCTGGCATAATGGTGTTGGTATTGTTGCTTGCCAAACCCAGTAAGCCTTTCTGTAAGCGCAGTAATAGGCCTAAGATGTCATCAATCTCATCACGCAAATATAAGCGAATGTCAGTTGCAACTTGGTCATTACGGCTACGACCAGTATGTAATTTTTTTCCTGTAATGCCGATCCGTTGAGTCAAGCGAGACTCAATGTTCATATGTACGTCTTCTAAATCAATGCGCCATTCAAAGTTGCCAGCCTCAATTTCAGCTTTAATGGTGCTCAAACCTTGGATAATGTCATCGCGTTCAGCTTCAGTCAGGACACCGACTTTGGCAAGCATGGTGGCATGCGCAATTGAACCTGCAATATCTTGTTTATAAAAACGTTGGTCAAATTGCACAGATGCGGTAAATTCTGCAACAAAAGCATCTGTTGCTTCAGAGAAGCGACCGCCCCACATTCCAGAGGTTTGATTCGGGTTGGCTGAAGAAGAGGATTGAGAAGATGTGGTCATGGCGGCTCAGCAAAATAAAAAAGAGTATAGCAAATCCAAACGCAGTTGCCGAAACTCGACGTAAGAAGTTATCGCAAACTCGTCAGGGGAATCCATCAGGCTCCTATTTTTTTACGAAAATTGGCCAATGGCAATACTTATTGGAATTAATTGTTGCAAGTAATGTCTTGGCGATGGTGCTGGCATTGGCTGAAGCGCGGTCATGGCAAGCCTTGGAGGGCTTTCGTGTACTGCAATATATGTTTTTTATTAATTGGGTGATTTTATCGTTCGCGACAGTTGTTGATTACTTTAAGGATTTTTTTGCTAAGTTTAGCCAGAAAATAGCCTTGATAATGGGCTTCGTGTTACTACAACTGATTGTGCTGTTGACCACTTGTGTGATTAATCTGATTCAATATTGGGCTTCGCGTTCGGGTTCATTTTCGGACGAAATCCTATTTCAGGGCACCAGTTTGCATTTAGGCTATGGCGTTTTGCTGGGGGCTTTCTGCTTGCGTTATTTATATATGCGTGAGCAATGGATGAACCAGCAGTATAGTGAACTGAATGCTCGGATTCAGGCGATGCAGGCACGCATTCACCCGCATTTTTTATTTAATAGTATGAATAGTGTGGTGAGCTTAATTGCGATTGACCCTGAAAAAGCTGAACAGATGTTGATTAATTTGTCACGCTTATTCAGAGCCAGCTTTCAAGAGCTGAAATTGGTGAGTCTGGCCGAGGAAATTGACTTATGTCAGCACTATTTAAGTATTGAAAAGATTCGTTTAGGTGCGCGTTTGAATGTAGAATGGAATATACAGGCAACACCGATTGAATTAAAACGGGTGACGATTCCGTTATTGACGTTGCAACCTTTGCTGGAGAATAGTATTTTTCATGGGGTAGAAAAAATTTTACAACCTTCAACCATTAGTGTATTGGTTGAAATATTGCAAAATCAAGTCAGTATAGTCATTACTAACCCTTATTCTCACGATACAATAAAATCGAGACAGGGAAATGGTATTGCGATAGATAATGTGAAGCAGCGCTTGAAAGCTTATTATGGGCAAACGGTTAAGTTTCAGGTTTATGGGGGAACGTCGTTATATACGACCGTGGTGAGCTACCACTATCGAGTAAAATAATAAGTCAAGTTAACCATAAAAAATATGGATGAAGTTAACGGTGACAAGGAGGAGAGGATGAGAGTTCTGATTGCTGATGATGAGCCTCTCGCAGTAGAGCGTTTGTCACGTTTAGTGACCCAGATGGGGCACGAAGTCGTTGCAACGGCGCATCATGGTCAGGATGTGTTAAATCATATTGAAAACGACTCACCTGATGTCGTTTTATTGGATATTCAAATGCCTGGGATGAATGGTTTGGAATGTGCTGAACAACTCAGCCAGCTCAATCCACGTCCTGCGATTATTTTTTGCACGGCATATGATCAACATGCATTGGAAGCATTTAAATTTCAAGCACAAGGATATTTACTTAAACCTGTTGCACAACAAGATCTACAGCAGGTGTTTAATCATTTAACTCAACTTACCCAAGCACAAGTGACGGGTTTACAACAACAAGACGATATGTACGATACCAAAGCACAACGCCATCAAATTGCTGCGAAAACTTATCGCGGAGTGGAACTGATTCCCTTAGAAAATGTGTATTATTTTTTAGCAGATCAGAAATATGTCACTGTACGCCATAAAAATGGCAGTGTACTGATTGATGAAACCCTCAAGGATCTGGAGCTGGAATTTGCTGATCGCTTTATCCGAATCCATCGTAATGCACTGGTCTCACTCGACTATCTTGAAGGGTTGGAGTTGGTGACGGCAGGACAATATCAGGTGCGGTTGCGTGAACTGGATGAGCGTTTGTCGGTCAGTCGCCGTCATTTGCCAAGTTTAAGAGAATGTATGCATCAATTATAAAACCCGATTTTTCAGCGGAATGATTGCTTACTTTATGATTTTTTACTTGCAATTTCAGGTGATCAAGTTAAGTTTGGAACAATTGCTTTGATCAATACTTCACTTGAATTTATGAAAACCTTAAAAATTGCAACTCGACAAAGCCCGCTTGCGCTCTGGCAGGCGGAGCATATTCGTTCTCGTTTAAATGCGCTTTATCCAGATTTAACGGTTGAATTGCTTAAGTTTGTAACGCAAGGCGACAAGATTCTGGATACACCTTTGGCAAAAATTGGTGGTAAAGGTTTATTCGTAAAAGAGCTAGAAGCAGCATTGCTGGATGGGCGTGCTGATTTGGCAGTGCACTCGATGAAAGATGTACCCATGCATTTGCCTGAAGGTTTGAGTTTGGCTGTCATTTGTGAACGTGAAGATCCTTTGGATGCTTTTGTTTCCAATCATTACGCACATTTTGACGAGTTGCCACAAGGTGCAAAAGTAGGCACATCGAGCTTGCGTCGTAAATGCCAGATTTTACAGCAACGCCCAGATTTAGAGATTATTGATTTACGCGGTAATGTTGGGACGCGTTTATCCAAGCTGGATGATGGTTTGTATGATGCAATTATTTTAGCCAGCGCAGGGCTAAAACGCTTGGGTTTAGCTGATCGTATTCGCCATTGCCTAACACCTGTTGTGAGTTTGCCAGCGGTGGGTCAAGGTGCACTTGGTTTGGAATGTCGTACAGATGATGTGGAATTATTAAAGTTGATCCAACCGTTACAACATGAAGAAACTTCGATTTGTGTCCGTGCAGAACGTGCGTTCAATGCCTATCTCGAAGGCGGTTGCCAAGTGCCGATTGCGGGTTATGCGACTTTAAACGATGGTCAAGTACAGATTGAAGGCCGTGTTGGCAGTGTAGATGGCAAAACTTTGTTGCAAGAGCAATTGGTTGGTGCAACAGTCGATGCTGAGCAATTGGGAGAACAGCTTGCTCAGCGCTTGCTGGCGCAAGGTGCGGGTGAATTGCTCAAAGCGTTGTATTAATGCTGTTTATCAATACACGTCCTGATGACCGCGCCGCTGCTTTAACGCAAGCATTAAATGAAGTGGGTTATCAGGTCGAAGCATTACCTTTACTTGAGTTGGTTGCAGAACCCTTTTCTCATGCTCTGCAACAACTTTATTTAGAGCTGACAGAGGTTCAAGCGATTGTGGTGGTGAGTCCAACCGCTGTTGATGTTGGGATGCGCTATTTGCAACAAGCAGGTGTGCAACTTCACCAGCTTAAGTCTATTCAATGGATTGCGGTTGGGCAAACTACAGCACAAGCTTTGGCAAAATACGGGATAGAAAGTTGGGTGCCTGAGGTGGAAACTTCGGAGGGAATGCTACAACTGCCAATTTTAAAAAAGCAAAAGGATTTAAGCAAAATCGCATTCTGGCGTGGTTTGGGTGGAAGACAATTTATGATGCAGCAATTGCAGCAACAAGGTGTCGAGATCCTGAATTTTGTGCTCTATCATCGTCAGTGTCCTGAGCAGAGTTTGATTGCATTTCCTGAAATTGTAAAAAAAATAAGTTTAAATCAGCCTGTTGCGGTGCTGATCAGTAGTGAAGCGAGCTGGAATTATTGGCAGCAACTCTGCAATCAATGTCCATGTAAGGCTGAGTGGGTTTATCTGGTTTTAGGCACACGTTTGGCTCAACTTTTGCAAACTGCCCAATCACAGGCAATGCAAGGATTTAACATTATTCAGCTTGAAAATTTATCCGCATCAGAGATCATTCAACGCATGAGTGACTGGAAAGGACATGTATGAGAAAAATTGGTTATCTAATATTAGGATTGAGTTTATTGTGGTTGGCTAAACTCAGTTACGATGTTGCGCAATATTCTCAAACGGTACCGCAGTTACAACAACAGCTCGATCAAACCGAGCAACGCTATGCTTTATTGAATGATCAATTTGTTGCAGTGCAGCGCCAGTTGCAAAATAGCAGTGTGGTTGAGCCTACAGATAATGTTGCAATACCGACCACGATGACGGGGATTGCGCCTGTTATTTTGATTAAACAACAGATGCAATTGGTTCAATTTGCCTTGGATCAACAGCAGTTTATTTATGCATTGGAGCAACTTAACCAAGCTCAGCAACATATTGTTCAATATGCGGTTTCACCAGCGTTGCAGCATAGTCTGATCAAAGCCATTGAGCAGGACAAACAAAGCATTCAACAGTATGTCCTCAGTCAAACACAGCAACAGCAGCAACTGGATAACTTGTTGCAACAGCTGGATCAGAAGATTCAACAAGAAATTCAAAATCCAACCATAAGCATAGCAAAAAGTGACAGTGGTGCTTGGTGGCATTGGTTTAAATTGGAAAAGGTACAGCGCCATTCACCTGATTTAATGAGTCGTAATATTACCCTGAAAGAAGCTCAATTACGTTTATTACTTGCTTCCCAAGCATTGCAACAAGGGCAGTTGGCCGAATATCGAAAATCAGCCTTGGAAGTGATGCAGTTACTGGCTGAATTACCCGATCAGAATAGCCAGCAAATGAAGCAACGTTTAGAGAAAATTTTAAACCTGCCTGTGGTGCCTACACCGAAATTAACCACATTGGGTTTGTTGGGATAAGGCATTATGAAACATTTACTGTGGATCTATCTGCTTGCAAGTTTGGTGTTATTCGCCCTGTTTGCCATCTTGAGTTATGGCTATGGGAATGGCTATGTTTATATTTATTGGCGTGATTGGCAGTTCCAGAGCGGGGTTTGGGGGCTGATTGCGTTATTTATCGTGATCAGTTTACTGGCACAATTTGCTTGGTTATTTGGCAAACGTTATTTCGCCCAAGAGCAACGTAAAAAAGAAACGATTCTACATTTTAAAGATCTGCATCCTTATGAGCAGCTTGGGATTGTCTGGTTATTGGAAGCCGCAAAAGATCAACAAGTGTTTATTGAGCGGGTTTATACTCAATCTGGATTGCTCAATCATATTATTGACGCGCAATTTGATTATAAAAATGGCGATTATGAGACTGCATTGCAGAGTTTGGAAAAATCTGCACCAATGGCCTTTGAACTGGCTGAATTGCAACGTATTGATATTTATCTTGAGCAGCAAGAAACACAAAAAGCGCTCACCCATTTAGAGTTTTTGGCTCAACATCAGCTTTCACCTTGGTTGATTGAAATTGAAACGGCCTATCAGCAACGGATTACTGCACTCTGGGGTAAACTTGCCCTGCAAGCGCCATGGTTATTTTTACAAACAACCCAATATGGTTTGCTTGATGCTGAACACCGTGATCTATGGTTGCAACAGTTATTGATTCGATTTGATCAGGCATCTGTCGATGATCTCGCGGCATTGCAGCACCGTTATCTGTTTTTACAGGATGAGATTCAAACTCGTCCGTATACGAGTAAAGTGCTCTGGTTGAAATTATTGGCACGTATGCCAGAAATGAGTGTACAGCATGAAGATCTGGCTTTGCATTTATTACAAGATCAGTTTGATCCAGAGGTGTTTTATCTCTGGTTCCAGCAGCAATTATTGAAGCAGATTCCAGATTATGGCTATGTAGAGCAGCGCATTATGCAACTTGAGCAGCGTTACACCAGTGTGCCGATGCTCAGTTTCGCAAAATGGCATATTTATGTGGCAACACAACGACAGACAGAAGCAGAGCAATTATTAACTTTATATCCAGATAATATTTTAATGAGCTATTTAAGGATTAAATCAACGCTGGGTGATAATTCGGATTTAATCAGGCAGTTAAATTTAATATTTGAAAATGATGTGAATTTTCTTAATTTTAAGATATGAGTGAAAAAATGAAAGAATTGTCTGTCTATCCTGTTGTGCTTCAACAAACCGTTGCTTGGGGGGATATGGATGCATTTGGTCATGTAAATAATGTGCAGTATTATCGTTATATTGAGAGTGCGCGTATTGCTTATTTAATGACACTGAATATCTTTGATCAGGAGATATTGACCGTGGTTGCATCCAGTCAGTGTAAATACTTGAGTCCTGTATTCTATCCAGATGTGCTGCATATTGGTGCGCGAATTGAGGAGTTAAGAAATAGTGCTTTTCGTATGCATTATGTGTTGTGGAGTGAAACACAACAGCAAACTGTAGCAACAGGTGAGGCGGTCATGGTTTGTGTTGATAAGAACACATCAAAGAAATTAAATATCCCTGATCAGATTAGACAGAACATAATTCAGTTAGAGCAAAGCGTAGGTCATGCTTTAATATAATGTAAATAATTATAAAGACGATTATGTCTATTTTTGTTTGATTATATTGTAATTTTATATAATAAGGTTCAAAGCGCTCATTTGTAAGAAATAGAGTATTTGAACCAAAACGCTTAAAAGAAAATTAAAATTTTTTAGATAAAATTAAGAGTAATTTAATATAAATCGGATTGCTTTAGATGAGCAGCTCGAATTTTATAGAATATGTTTTTATATAACAGGTCTACTTTTTTTGCTTTATTGTAAATAAATTGCCATTTGAGGGTAAATAAACGATTAAGTGAGTTATTCTTATATTGATTAATTAATCATTTATAAATTAATATTGAATCGAATTTAAAATTCATTTTATTTTTTGAGTGATATATTTCCCCTATATAAGTTGGAGTGGTTCTAATGAAACCAGATATTAGCGATTTGTCTGTAGAAGATTTAAAGCGTTTACAAGCAGAAGCAGAAGCTTTGATTGCAAGTAAAAAAGACCAAGCAATTGAAGATGCGTATAATCAAATTATCGCCATTGCAGATGCGATCGGTTATAGCGTTGAAGAGTTATTGGAAGTCGGCGAGCAAAAGCGTAAGAAAACCACGCGTAAAGCAGTAGAGCCGCGCTACCGTAACAAGAGCAATGCTGAAGAGACTTGGACTGGCCGTGGTAAGCAACCACGTTGGTTAGTTGCTGAATTAGAAAAAGGTGCAAAACTTGAAGATTTCTTAATCTAAGCAAGTTTTAAAGTCATCGTTTTGTCATACGATGACTTTATCCTTTATCAAAAGCCAGGCTTAAAAAGCTTGGTTTTTTTATATGAGAGAATTGGCGATGTTGAAAAAGTATGCATAATGTCATTCAGGGGGCGATTGTCTCAAAAAGGATGATATTTGCATGTTGGTAAGGGTGGAATGAAGAAAAAAACCAAGCAATGGAGATGGTGGCTTTTCGCCATTTTTGCATTTTTAATTTTTATTATTTTACAAATTCCAGCAACATGGTTAATTGCGAAATTTTCAAAAGATAATCAAATATTACATAATGTCAGCGGCAACATTTGGCAGGGGCAGGCAGACTGGCAACGGGGTCAGTTGCGTGGTTCTGTGCATTGGAGAACCCGTCCTCTGGATTTGCTATTACTGCGCGTTGGTGCAGATCTCGATATTCATAGTGGTAATACCCAGTTCAATGGGGTTTTTGCTTACGGTCTAAGTAAGAAAATCATGATTAAAGACTTGCAAGGAAAAATCTCACCGGAAACATTAAAATATTTTGCCAACTGGCAGTGGCCTGAAAATTCAATCCAACTGAAAGACGTACAATTGAATTACCAAAAAGAAAAAGGCTTTAGTGCGGTAGAAGGACAATTAAATTGGGGTGGTGGCGCATTGGCCTATACTTTTGGTCAGCGACAAGATCGTATGAATATGCCGTCTTTAGTGGCTGAACTCAAAGATGAAAATGGGCAATTACAAATTGATGTCCGTGATCAACGCAGCCAGAAAATGGCGAATCTTAGCTTAGATGCGAGCCTGATGCTGGATGTGCAACTGACCCAACGTATGTTGTTAAATATTCCCTCTTATGAAGGTAAAGCTGGTTTAGACACTTATGTGATCAGTTCACGGCAGCCCTTGTTACAAGGTGGTTTCTAATGAGAGCAATCACTGAAAAAATACAACAATTGCGTTGGCAAAAACTGGATAAGCTCAGTGGTCTGGTTTTAGTACTGCTGATCTTGTGGTTATGTTGGAAACTGGCTTCACTATTCTGGTGGGTGGTTGCACCACCACAACCAATGCAGTTTGACCGAGTTGAATTGGGTTCGCAGCAAGCCCAAGTCCCCAATATCAGTTCTTTTGCATTATTCAATGAACCTGCAGCAACTTCGGCTGATGATAATGTCAATCTGGAGTTACAAGGTGTGTTATTGGGTCAGCCCAATTATTTGTCTTCGGCTGTGATTAAGTTGAATGACAGCGCTGAACGATATCGTGTTGGTGAAACGGTGGGATCAACCTCCTATCAATTGGCCGAGGTTTATTGGGATCATGTGGTTTTAAAACAGGGCAATGGTGCAACCCGAGAAGTTAAATTTAAGGGCTTGGACAAAGGCCTCTATCAGCCAATCGATCCTGTGCTCAATCATACCAACAATGTGCCGCCCGCAGCTGCAGTACCCACTCAGAACTCACCACAATCGGCTTTAGGTCAAGCGATCCAGCAAATGCAGGATAATCGTGAACAATACCTGAAAAATATGGGGGTTAGTAATGGCGGTGCGGAAGGTTATGAAATATCAGACAAGACCCCATCGAATTTAAAAAATACCTTGGGTTTACGTTCGGGTGACCGTATTCTATCGATCAATGGTCAAACCGTCGGGCAGGGACTCAACGAAGTACAATTATTAGAGCAAGTACGTCGTGAAGGGCATGCCAAAATAGAAATAAAACGTGGTGATCAAGTGATGACCATACAACAAAGTTTTTAGTGATCACACGTCACACATCAGTTAGGAACAAGTGCAGGTTATGGCTTTTTTAAATCATCAACGACCACTTTGGGCATTACTTGCCGCAGCACCTTTGGTTGCGTCAGTGAGTACCCATGTGCAAGCACAAACATGGAAGATTAATCTACGTGATGCAGACTTAACCGCATTTATTAATGAAGTTGCGGATATTACAGGGAAGAACTTTGCGGTTGACCCTCGTGTGCGTGGTAATGTGACGGTTATTTCCAACAAGCCTCTGAATAAAGATGAGGTGTATGACCTATTTCTAGGCGTACTCAATGTCAATGGTGTGGTGGCGCTCCCTTCAGGAAACACGGTTAAACTTGTCCCTGACAGTAATGCAAAGAACTCTGGGATTCCTTACGATGCACGTAGTCGTGCCGGTGGGGATCAAATCGTAACGCGAGTGATTTGGCTGCAAAATACCAATCCGAATGACTTGATTCCGGCCCTACGTCCGTTAATGCCGCAATTTGCGCATTTGGCAGCGGTGGCGGGGACCAATGCTTTAATCGTTTCTGATCGTGCAACCAATATTTATCAGCTTGAAAATATTGTGCGTAATTTGGATGGCACGGGTCAAAATGACATTGAAGCGATTAGCTTGCAGTCGAGCCAAGCTGAAGAAATTATTGGCCTATTGGAAACAATGAGTGCAACAGGTGCTTCAAAAGATTTTATTGGTTCGCGGGTACGTATCATTGCTGATAATCGAACCAACCGTATTTTGATCAAGGGCGATCCAGACTCACGTAAGCGTTTACGTCAAATGGTTGAAATGCTGGATGTGCCATCGGCAGATCGTTTGGGTGGGCTTAAAGTCTTCCGCTTGAAATATGCCAGTGCCAAGAACTTGGCTGAGATTTTACAGGGTCTGGTAACAGGGCAATCTGCGTCTTCATCATCATCGTCCTCGTCAAATAGTAATAACCGATCTAACTCGATTAATAACCTGATCTCGAACAATCAAAACTCAAACTCGACAACAGGTTCGTCGTCTTCCTCTTTTTCGACGCCTTCAATTAATCTAAATGGCAATTCAAACAGTAGTCAAAACTCCAGTATCACAAGCTTTAATGGTGCGGGTATTAGTATTATTGCTGACCCAACGCAAAATGCATTGGTAGTCAAAGCTGAACCACAATTAATGCGCGAAGTCGAAGCGGCTATTCAACAGCTGGATATTCGCCGTCAACAAGTACTCATTGAAGCTGCAATTATTGAAGTCTCAGGCGATGATGCGGATCAACTGGGGATTCAGTGGGCCTTGGGTGATTTAAGCAGTGGTGTTGGTCTGATTAGCTTTAGTAATGTGGGCGCGAGTCTGGCATCCATTGCTGCAGGTTATGCCACTGGTGGGGCGAGTGGCGCAGCTGCAGCGATTGCAGGGGATGCCAATAAAGGCAATGGTGCCACACTTGGGATTGGTAATTTTGAAAACTCACGTAAAGCCTATGGTGCGCTGATCCAGGCCTTGAAAACCAATACCAAATCTAATTTCTTGTCTACACCATCGATTGTGACGATGGATAACGAAGAAGCTTATATTGTTGTGGGTCAAAACGTTCCGTTTGTGACGGGTTCGGTATCGACAGGTACTTCGGGCACAGTTAATCCCTATACCACGGTTGAGCGTAAGGATGTGGGTGTCACACTAAAAGTGATTCCACATATTGGTGATAATGGGACGGTCCGTCTTGAAGTCGAACAAGAAGTTTCGGATGTCCAGAACAACAAAGGCCAAGCAACAGACTTGGTCACCAATAAGCGCGCTATTAAAACCGCTGTACTTGCGGAGCATGGGCAAACAGTGGTATTGGGAGGCTTGATTGCAGATAATACGTCATTGTCGCGTCAAGGTATTCCTGGACTGAGTAGTATTCCTTATCTTGGGCGTTTATTCCGTGCCGATGCGCGGAGTAATATCAAGCGTAATCTATTGGTGTTTATCCATCCGACGATTGTTGGCGATGCCAATGATGTACGCCGTATTTCTCAACAGCGTTATAACCAGCTCTATAGTTTGCAACTTTCAATGGACAAAAATGGCAACTTTGCCAAACTGCCGGAAAATGTAGCAGATATTTATAACCCGCAAGCGCCAGTCGTGAATTCTCCGTATCAGAAGGTTCCCACTGCGACCCCCGCGAAAAAAACGGTTGTGGTGACCACACCTGTTGCGATTGAAGAACCACTAGTGCAGCAGAAAACGGTACAACTTCCGGTCAAGGAAACAGAGCGGAGTAAAAATACGGTCACCACTACGACGATTCGACCAGCGTCTTCACAGTAGATGCACAGAAGCGCTTATGTCACAATGTTATGATTGCAAGAAATTCTATAAGGATATGCATCTATGACTTGGAAATTACAAGCCATTACAGGTGAATTTACGGGGCAAGAACTGAGTATCGAAGGTGACATGTTGGTGGGAAGACATCAAGATGCCGATATTTTGTTACAGTCAGCAGATATTTCACGTCGCCATGCGGCGTTATTGTTAAAAGATCAGCAGCTTTGGGTGCAAGACCTGAATTCATCGAACGGTACATTTATTAATGATGCGCGTATTGAGCAGGAAACAGAATTGCACGATGGCGATATCTTGCAGTTTGCCAGCTTTGTCTTTTCAGTACTTGCGCCAGCGGAATCTGAAGCTGAATTACCAGAAATCGAGATTGAGCCTGTAGCATCAAATTCTACGGATCAGGGTATGCCAAGCATTGCTGAACGCGCAGTTGAGACACCGATCACGCGTGATGGCATGCCGCAGCAAGTAGCGATTCCAAAGCCAGCACCGATTCCTGAAGGAATCAATGTGCAGGCAGTACCAGAGCCACAAGCTGTTGCAATTGAAGAGCCTGTTTCGCGTGTCGCTGCAGAAAAAGAGCAACAGAAGAATGCTTCGGTTGGCCTCATTTCTATTATTGTATTGATCATTCTGGCGGTGATTGCTTGGCTGTTCTTTAAATAATCGGGCGAAGCTTTTACAATCAAGGCATGCCCGAATGGGTGTGCCTTTTTTCATTCCTGAGGGGAGAGTGATAATGTCTGTTGCACAGCTACAACACCGTAGTCTGATTCTATTTGATCTGGATGGAACGCTGGTGGATTCCGCTGCTGATCTCTATCGGGCCATGAATCTGAGTTTGCAAAAACTGGGCTTGCCTCTGGTGACTGAAGCTCAGGTGCGGGTTTGGGTGGGGAAAGGGGCGGCCAAATTATGTGAGTCCGTCCTAAAGCACTTATTTGGGCAGGTGGATGCCCAACAGCAACAACAGTTGCTCAGTACTTTTGTTGAGGTGTATGCGCAAGAGCTTTGTGTGGATACTCAGGTATATGCAGGTGTTTTGCCATTTTTAGAATATTGTCAGCAGCATAATATTGCGATGGCATGTGTGACCAATAAGCCAGAACAGCTGGCACAAGGTATTCTTGATCTATTGGCCTTGAGCCCATATTTTAAAATGGTAATTGGCGGTGATAGTTTGCCTGAGCGTAAACCACATCCCTTGCCATTACTGCACTGTGTGCAGGCACTCAATACCACAACAGCGGCAACCTTGATGATTGGCGACTCAAGTAATGATGTTGAAGCTGCTAGACGTGCAGGTATTGATTGTATTGTGGTCAGCTATGGCTATAATCATGGAGAAAGTATTTACGACTGTCAGCCACAGCAAGTGGTGGATAGTTTGGTAGAGTTGGTAGAAGAAGATTTAGTAAGGAGACAAGCATGAAGATGATTATGGTTTTTCGATGGCGGGCTTGAGACAGCACTAAAGAAAAAACGCACAGAAATTAAAAACCATAGAGAAGATTCATGACCACCTTAGTACAATTTGAACAATTAAAAGCAGCAGGCTATAACACCATTCCTGTTTATCGTCAGCGTTTGGCCGATACTGAAACCCCACTTTCTGTTTTTGCTCGTTTTAAACAACACAAGCAGGCCTATCTATTTGAGTCTGTTGAAGGTGGCGAGAACTGGGCACGCTATTCAATGATCGGCTTGGGCGAGTCCACCGTTTTTTCCTGCAATGCAGGTGTACTCACTATACAACAGGCAGATGGTACCGTGATTCAGCAGGATTGTGCTGATCCCTTTGATTATATCCGTGAGTTTCAAAGTCAGTTTAAAGTCCCGACTCAAGTTGAATTGCCTGATTTGCCAAGCTTCACTGGGGGATTGGTGGGTTATTTAGGCTATGACGCCGTGCGTTATATTGAGCCAAAACTGAAAAATGTGCCTGCTGCTGATCCTGTCACGCTACCCGACCTATGGTTGATGCTGTCTCAAACCGTGATTGTGTTTGATAATTTAAAAGACACGTTATTCCTCATCCATCATGCCGATGCGAACCAAGCTGATGCTTATGTGCAGGCTCAGCAAAAGCTGGATCAGTTGGAGCAATTGTTGGCGACACCTGTGAGTTTGCAAGCAAAACCGCACACAGCACCGCATTTTGAATCGATCACAGGCAAGGCAAAATTTCTTGAGACGGTTGAAAAGGTCAAAGAATATATCCGTGCGGGTGATGTGATGCAGGTGGTGCCTGGGCAACGGATGGTGTCTGATTTTGATGGTGAAGCGCTGCAAGTGTATCGTGCACTCCGCCATTTAAATCCATCGCCGTATTTATTCTTGGTACAAGGGCAAACGCTGACAGATCAAAAGCCGTTCCATATTGTCGGTTCATCGCCAGAAATTTTATCTCGTTTAGAAAATGGCATTGCAACGGTACGTCCTTTGGCGGGGACACGACCGCGTGGTAAAACCAAGGAAGAAGATCTTGCCTTGGAACAAGATCTATTGGCAGATGAAAAAGAGATTGCTGAACATCTGATGTTGATTGATCTGGGGCGTAACGATGTCGGGCGTGTATCCAAGATTGGTAAAGTGCAAGTGACCGATCGGATGGTGATCGAGCGTTATTCACATGTGATGCATATTGTCTCGAATGTGCAGGGGGAGGTGCGGGATGATGTTGATGCTTTAGATGTGTTTAAAGCCACATTCCCTGCGGGAACACTCTCAGGTGCGCCAAAAATCCGTGCGATGGAGATTATTGATGAGGTTGAGCCTGTTAAACGTGGTGTGTTTGGCGGTGCTGTTGGATATTTAGGCTGGCATGGTGAAATGGACATGTCGATTGCGATTCGGACCTGTGTGATTCGCGATCATAAGGTCTATGTACAGGCAGGAGCGGGGCTAGTTGCGGACTCAAATCCTGAATCTGAGTGGAATGAAACCCAAATAAAAGCTCGCGCAGTGATCAAAGCGGTTGAATTATCATCAAACGGATTGATTTTATGAGTTTTTAACGGTTTTTTTAAAAAAACCACTTGCATCGATTCAGAGTTTTGCTAAACTGCACACCGTTCCGATACGAAACGTACGAAACACTAAGAAAGAGCCGGCATAGCTCAGTTGGTAGAGCAACTGACTTGTAATCAGTAGGTCCACAGTTCGAATCCGTGTGCCGGCACCATCTTAAAAGTGTGGTAGTATAAAGTAAAGAACAGCACTGTGTAAGTGTGATGTGGTGAGATTCCCGAGCGGCCAAAGGGGGCAGACTGTAACTCTGCTACGAAAGTTTCGAAGGTTCGAATCCTTCTCTCACCACCATTTAACTTCGATATAAGTGGTTAGTACCAACATGCGGGAGTAACTCAGTTGGTAGAGTGGCAGCCTTCCAAGCTGCATGTCGCGAGTTCGATCCTCGTCTCCCGCTCCATCGAAGATGTCGCTCTTATAGCTCAGTGGTAGAGCACTCCCTTGGTAAGGGAGAGGTCTCGAGTTCAAATCTCGATAAGAGCTCCAGATATACAGTTTAGTGGAATTTCCACAGCATTTTAAAGAAGCAGGCTATTATAGTCTGCTTTTCAAGTATTAGGTGTCTAGTTTTTTAGGCGAATGTCGATTAAGAAGGTTTTTCAGGGTTGTTTTTCTCTAAACTGGCGTCGACGTAAACGAGGAAAATCAAAATGGCTAAGGCTAAGTTTGAACGTAACAAACCACACGTAAACGTGGGTACAATTGGTCACGTTGACCATGGTAAAACAACTTTAACTGCTGCGATTGCAACTATTTGTGCAAAAACTTACGGCGGTGAAGCGAAAGATTACTCACAAATCGACTCAGCTCCTGAAGAAAAAGCACGTGGTATTACAATTAATACTTCACACGTAGAATACGATTCTCCAATCCGTCACTACGCTCACGTAGACTGCCCGGGCCACGCCGATTATGTTAAAAACATGATTACTGGTGCTGCTCAGATGGACGGCGCGATCCTTGTATGTGCTGCGACTGATGGTCCAATGCCACAAACTCGTGAACACATCCTTCTTTCACGTCAGGTTGGTGTACCTTACATCATCGTATTCTTGAACAAGTGTGACCTTGTTGATGATGAAGAATTACTTGAATTAGTAGAAATGGAAGTTCGTGAACTTCTTTCTACTTATGACTTCCCAGGTGATGACACTCCAGTTATCCGTGGTTCAGCACTTGCTGCACTTAATGGTGATGCTGGTCAATATGGTGAGTCTTCAGTTCTTGCTCTTGTTGAAGCGCTTGACTCTTACATCCCAGAACCAGAACGTGCGATCGACAAAGCATTCTTGATGCCAATCGAAGACGTATTCTCTATCTCAGGCCGTGGTACAGTAGTAACTGGTCGTGTAGAAGCTGGTATCGTAAAAGTTGGTGAAGAAGTTGAAATCGTAGGTATCAAAGATACGGTTAAAACTACAGTAACTGGCGTAGAAATGTTCCGTAAATTGCTTGACGAAGGTCGTGCAGGCGAGAACTGTGGTGTTCTTCTTCGTGGTACTAAGCGTGAAGACGTACAACGTGGTCAAGTACTTGCTAAACCAGGTACAATCAAGCCGCACACTAAATTCGACGCAGAAGTATACGTACTTTCTAAAGAAGAAGGTGGTCGTCATACTCCATTCCTTAACGGTTACCGTCCACAGTTCTACTTCCGTACAACTGACGTAACTGGCGCGATCAAATTACAAGATGGCGTAGAAATGGTAATGCCTGGTGACAACGTTGAGATGTCAGTAGAGTTAATCCACCCGATCGCAATGGACCCAGGTCTACGTTTTGCGATCCGTGAAGGTGGTCGTACTGTAGGTGCTGGTGTTGTTGCTAAAGTAACTGCATAAGCCCAAGACTGTGTTACACTCAAATCGGAAGCTTCGGCTTTCGATTTGCATAATAGGCTAGTAGTTCAATTGGTAGAGCGTCGGTCTCCAAAACCGAATGTTGGGGGTTCGAGTCCCTCCTGGCCTGCCACTTTTTTTTTATAAAAAAGCTTAATTCTGGCTGAGTTGTCATATAATAAGTCGCGAATTCTACGACGAGTAAAAAAATGTCGAATGATAAATCGCGTGACGCATTAAGCGACGCGCCAATCCCTCAAAGAAATAATGCCGCTGAAGTTGTAAACTCTGGCTCTCCACTTGATATGGTCTTGTGGTTGATTGCTATCGTTTTATTGATCGGCGCCGCATTGGTAAATCAGCATTTACCGGCCTATTGGGCACCTGCAAATGATATTTGGGTGCGCGTTGGGGTAATTTTGGCTTGTGTCGTCGTCGCTTTAGGTTTATTATACGCCACCCATCAAGGCAAAGGCTTTGTGCGTTTGTTGCAAGATGCGCGAATTGAACTGCGTCGAGTGACCTGGCCAACAAAACAAGAGACGATCACGACATCGTGGCAAGTGCTTTTGGTTGTACTCATTGCATCATTGGTTTTATGGTGTTTTGACTACGGGTTAGGTTGGTTTATTAAGTTAATTATCGGGTAAGAGTGCGATGAAACGTTGGTATATTATTCATGCCTATTCAGGTTTTGAAAAACAAGTGATGCGTTCACTTAATGACCGAATCCAGCGCAGCACTGTTGCTGATAGTTTTGGTGAAGTCCTCGTCCCTACTGAAGAAGTAGTGGAAATGAAGGATGGTAAGAAGCGTAAGTCTGAACGTAAATTCTTTCCTGGCTATGTGTTAGTCGAAATGGAAATGAATGATGATACTTGGCACATCGTTAAAGAGTGTCCAAAGGTTCTTGGTTTTATTGGTGGTACACCAGAAAAACCAGCGCCAATCTCACAACGTGAAGCTGATGCGATTCTTGCGCGTGTACGTAATACAGGTGAAGCACCTCGTCCTAAGACGATGTTTGAGCCTGGTGAAGAATTGCTCGTCATTGACGGTCCGTTCACAGACTTTAAAGGGGTCGTGGAGGAAGTTCAATACGATAAGTCACGTTTAACGTTGACGATTAATGTATTTAATCGACCAACTCAGGTTGAACTCGAGTTTCGCCAAGTCGAAAAAACGATTTAATCTGCGTAGGTTGATAAGCGCCCGATCTGATCGGGCATTGTTGTTCTAACACTTCGGTGTTGTTTAATTTTTTGGGGAGCCTAGCGGCGTCTGTACCCAGAGGTAATTTTCAATGGCTAAGAAGATTGACGGCTATATCAAGCTGCAAGTTCCAGCTGGTAAAGCAAATCCATCTCCACCAATTGGTCCTGCTTTAGGTCAACGTGGTGTAAACATCATGGCATTCTGTAAAGAATTCAATGCTGCTACACAAAAACTTGAAGTTGGTTTGCCAATTCCTGTCGTGATCACTGTGTACAACGATAAGTCGTTCACTTTCATCATGAAAACTCCACCTGCATCTATTCTTCTTAAGAAAGCTGCTGGTATTCAAAAGGGTTCTTCTGTACCGAACAAAACTAAAGTTGGTAAGTTGACTCGTGCTCAGTTAGAAGAAATCGCGACTACTAAAGAACCAGACTTAACTGGTGCTGATTTAGACGCTCGTGTTCGTACCATCGCTGGTTCTGCACGTTCTATGGGCTTGGAAGTGGAGCTATAAGACATGGCAAAGTTAACTAAACGTCAAAAAGCCATTGCTGCTGCTGTAGAAGCAAACAAAGTTTACACTTTGGAAGAAGCAGTACAAGTTCTTAACAGCCTTCCAGCTGCGAAGTTCAAAGAATCTTTAGATATCGCTGTAAACCTCGGCGTAGACCCACGTAAATCTGATCAGGTTGTTCGTGGTGCGACGACTTTACCTGCGGGTACTGGTAAAACTGTACGTGTTGCAGTATTTGCTCAAGGTGCTGCTGCAGAAGCTGCGAAAGCTGCTGGTGCTGATATCGTTGGTTTTGATGACCTTGCTGAAAGCATTCAAGGTGGAAACCTTGACTTTGACGTAGTCATTGCTGCTCCTGATGCAATGCGCGTTGTTGGTAAGTTAGGTACGATTCTTGGTCCACGTGGCTTAATGCCAAACCCGAAAGTGGGTACAGTAACTCCTGATGTTGCTAACGCGGTTAAGAATGCTAAATCTGGTCAAGCACGTTACCGTGTAGACAAAGCGGGTATTATCCACGCTGCGATCGGCCAACTTGGCTTTAGCGAAGAAGCTGTACGTCAAAACGTTGAAACTTTAATTGCAGACTTGAAAAAATTAAAGCCTGCAACTTCTAAAGGCGTATACGTTAAAAAGATCACTTTGAGCTCAACTATGGGCCCTGGTTTGATCGTTGACGTAAGCAACGTTTCTAAGTAATTAGTAAGAATTTTAAAGCTCTGAAAAGCTCCCTCTCTTTATAGGAGAGGGTTGGGGAGAGGTTTTATACCCTCATCCCTACCTTCTCCCTGAGGGAGAAGGGGTTTTTAGGCAAACTTTGAATTGATAAATGAATATTTATCAGCGTCAAAGACCTCAGGCGAGAAATATTTTCGAATATTTTTCTTAATCGTCCAGTCTGAGTAGACGCGGTGGTGTGATTTATTCCTCCTCCGCGTGTAAGTCTGAAAAGGCTTACGAATTGGGAGTGCATCTTTATGGATGCATAAATCACCGTTAGGAGGTTTTACAATGGCTCTTCTTATCGAAGACAAAAAACAGATCGTTGCAGAAGTAAGCGAAGTTGCTTCTAAAGCGTTTTCTGTTGTTGTGGCTAACTATCAAGGTTCAAGCGTAGAGCAATTAACACAACTTCGTGTTGAAGCTCGTAAGCTAGGTGTTACTACACGTATCGTGCGTAATACATTAGCTAAGCGTTCATTTGAAGGTACTCAATTTGATATCTTGAATGACGACCTTGTTGGCCCAACCATTCTCGGTTTCTCAACTTCTGAAGATGACATGGGTGCAGCTGCACGCTTGTTCGAAGAATTTGCGAAAACTAACAAAGCTTTTGAACTTAAAGCTGCTGCTTTTGATGGCAAAGTTTATCAAGGTGCTGAAGTTAGTGTAATTGCAAATCTTCCGAACCAAGAAAAAGCGCTTACTATGCTTGCCTCTGTCCTTCAAGCTCCTATTTCGAAATTGGGTCGCCTTATTACGGCACTCAAAGAGAAAAACGAGTCAGAAGCGGCTTAATCCTACTTTCACACCATTCAATATCCATTTGGAGTTATTCTCATGGCTTTAACAAACGAAGAAATCTTAAACGCAGTTGCTGAAAAAACTGTTCTTGAACTTGTTGAATTAATCTCTGCTTTCGAAGAGAAATTTAACGTATCTGCTGCTGCTGTTGCTGTAGCTGCTGCTCCAGGCGCTGCTGCTGCTGCTGAAGAACAAACTGAATTCAACGTTGAGTTGACTTCTTTCGGTGCTAACAAAGTTGCTGTAATTAAAGCAGTTCGTGAAGCTACTGGTCTTGGTCTTAAAGAAGCTAAAGATCTTGTTGAAGGCGCTCCTGCAGTTCTTAAAGAAGGCGTTTCTAAAGAAGAAGGCGAAGAACTTAAGAAGAAGCTTGAAGAAGCTGGTGCTACAGTTACACTTAAGTAATTCTGTAGGGAGTCGATTTTTTCAAAATCGGCTCCAAAAAATGGCTGATGGCTCTTGGGTCATCAGCCTTTTTGCGTTACAATAATCGGCTCGTTTTTTGTTAGTTTCGTGTTTGAAACGCACGTTATTTAAACAAACAACACAAAATCAAACGCTTACCAATATTTTTTTGCTTATAAAAATATTGTTAAGCGTTTTAATACCACTAAAAATTGCAGCATTTGTAAACAGTGGTGGCCATATCGGCCTGCGTAATTCCTTCTAAGCCCGTTCTGCAGGCGGGCTTAGTTTACTTTCCGAGGACTCCAGATGGCATACTCATATACCGAAAAGAAACGGATCCGTAAGAATTTTGGTAAATTGCCCCACGTAATGGAAGCACCGTACTTACTTTCGATTCAGGTCGATTCGTACCGTACATTCTTACAAGGCGGTAAAACTCCAAAAAATCGCGAAGATATCGGTCTCCAAGCCGCATTTCGTTCAGTTTTTCCTATTGAAAGTTATTCTGGCAATGCTGCTTTAGAATTTGTTGAGTATAGCCTTGGTAAGCCTGAGTTTGACGTACGTGAATGTATTTTACGTGGTTCAACTTATGCCGCACCAATGCGCGTAAAAATTCGTTTGATCATTAAAGATCGTGAAACGAAATCAATTAAAGACGTTCGTGAACAAGAAGTTTACATGGGTGAAATGCCACTCATGACCGATAACGGTACTTTCGTTATTAACGGTACTGAGCGTGTAATCGTATCTCAATTACACCGTTCACCAGGCGTATTCTTTGACCATGACAAGGGTAAAACCCACTCAAGTGGTAAAGTGTTGTATTCAGCACGTATTATCCCTTACCGTGGTTCATGGTTAGATTTTGAATTTGATGCTAAAGATTTAGTATTCGTACGTATTGACCGTCGTCGTAAGTTGCTTGCAACGGTGATCCTTCGTGCCTTAAATTATAGCAATGAACAAATCTTGAATTTGTTCTATGAAAAAGTACCTGTATATCTTGATATGGGTAGCTATCAAATTGACCTCGTTCCAGATCGCTTACGTGGTGAAATGGCGCAATTTGATATCTTGGACAATGATGGTAAAGCGATCGTTGAACAAGGTAAACGTATTAATGCACGTCACGTACGTCAAATGGAAGCTGCAAACTTAGCGAAGCTTTCTGTACCTGATGAATATTTATATGAGCGTATTACAGCTGAAGACATTCCATTGAAAAATGGCGATGTGATTGCTGCAAATACAGTGCTTAGCCATGAAATCTTGGTGAAATTGGCTGAAGGTGGTGTTAAACAATTTAACATCCTGTTCACCAATGATATCGACCGTGGTTCTTTCGTTGCAGATACATTACGTGCAGATACGACAACAGGCCGTGAAGAAGCGCTTGTTGAAATCTATAAAGTAATGCGTCCAGGTGAGCCGCCAACAAAAGAAGCTGCTGAAAACTTATTCAACAACTTGTTCTTCTCTTCTGAGCGTTATGACCTATCTCCAGTCGGTCGTATGAAGTTCAACCGTCGTTTGGGTCGTCCCTACGAAGTGGGTACTGATCAGAAGTCGCGTGAAGTTGAAGGTATTTTATCGCACGAAGATATCATCGATGTATTGCGTACATTGGTTGAAATCCGTAACGGTAAAGGTGAAGTCGATGATATCGATCACTTGGGTAACCGTCGTGTACGTTCTGTCGGTGAAATGACTGAAAACCAATTCCGTGTTGGTTTAGTTCGTGTTGAACGTGCTGTTAAAGAGCGTTTAAGCCAAGCAGAAACAGATAACTTGTCTCCACAAGATTTGATCAACGCAAAACCAGTTGCTGCTGCAATCAAAGAATTCTTTGGTTCAAGCCAGTTGTCTCAGTTCATGGACCAAAACAACCCATTGTCTGAGATTACACACAAACGTCGTGTATCTGCGCTTGGCCCTGGTGGTTTGACACGTGAACGCGCGGGCTTCGAAGTACGTGACGTACATCAAACTCACTATGGTCGTGTGTGTCCAATTGAAACACCTGAAGGTCCAAACATTGGTTTGATCAACTCGCTTTCTGTTTATGCAAAAGCGAATGACTTTGGTTTCTTGGAAACACCATACCGTAAAGTTGTAGATGGTCGTGTAACCGATGAAGTTGAATACTTATCTGCAATTGAAGAAGTAGGGACTGTCATTGCACAGGCCGATTCTGCAGTAGATAAAGACGGCACTTTAACTGAAGAAATGGTTTCTGTACGTCATCAGGGTGACTTCGTTCGTATGTCGCCTGAGCGTGTAACGCATATGGACGTTTCTGCACAACAGGTTGTATCTGTTGCAGCGTCATTGATTCCATTCCTTGAACACGATGATGCGAACCGTGCATTGATGGGTTCGAACATGCAACGTCAGGCTGTTCCTACCTTACGTGCTGACAAGCCGCTTGTTGGTACGGGTATGGAAGCAAACGTAGCACGTGACTCAGGTGTATGTGTGATCGCTGACCGTGGTGGTGCGATTGAATATGTAGATGCATCTCGTATCGTGATTCGTGTCAACGAAGATGAAATGATCGCAGGTGAGGCAGGTGTAGATATCTATAACCTGATCAAATATACACGTTCAAACCAAAATACATGTATTAACCAAAATGTCATCGTGAACTTGGGCGACAAAGTTGCTCGTGGTGATATCTTGGCTGACGGTCCATCGACTGACATGGGTGAGCTTGCGCTGGGTCAAAACATGCGCGTCGCGTTCATGACATGGAACGGTTATAACTACGAAGACTCGATCTTACTTTCTGAGCGTGTTCTTCAAGAAGACCGTTTAACATCGATTCACATTCAAGAATTGTCATGTGTAGCACGTGATACCAAGTTAGGCGCAGAAGAAATTACTGCCGATATTCCTAACGTAGGTGAAGCTGCGCTGTCTAAATTGGATGAGTCAGGTATTGTTTATATCGGTGCTGAAGTGACTGCGGGTGACATCCTTGTTGGTAAGGTAACGCCTAAAGGTGAAACTCAGTTAACACCTGAAGAAAAACTACTTCGCGCAATCTTTGGTGAAAAAGCAGCTGACGTTAAAGACTCGTCTTTACGCGTTCCATCTGGCACTAAAGGTACGGTGATTGACGTTCAAGTCTTCACACGTGATGGTTTGGAAAAAGATGAACGTGCTCAAGCAATTGAGAAAGCTCAGCTTGACGCATACCGTAAAGACTTGAAAGAAGAATACAAAATCTTCGAAGAAGCAGCACGTGAACGTATTGTTCGTTTGTTGAAAGGTCAAGAATCTAACGGTGGTGGTTCAACTAAACGTGGCGATAAACTTTCTGAAGACCTATTGTCTGGTTTAGAGCTTGTTGATTTACTTGAAATTCAACCGACTGACGAAGCAATTGCAGAGCGTCTAACTCAAATTCAAGTGTTCTTGAAAGAGAAGAGCTATGAAATTGATGAGAAGTTTGCAGAGAAGAAACGTAAACTTTCTACAGGTGATGAATTAACTACTGGCGTATTGAAAGTTGTTAAGGTTTACCTTGCTGTTAAACGTCGTATCCAGCCTGGTGATAAGATGGCGGGTCGTCATGGTAACAAGGGTGTTGTATCAAACATCTTGCCAGTTGAAGACATGCCTCATGATGCCAATGGTGTACCAGTCGATATCGTATTGAACCCATTGGGTGTACCGTCACGTATGAACGTGGGTCAGATTCTTGAGACTCACTTGGGTATGGCGGCCAAAGGTCTGGGTGATAAACTCGAAAAAATGTTGAAAGAACAGCGTACAGTATTAGAACTACGTGACTTCTTAGACAAGATTTATAACAAGGTTGGTGGCGAACAAGAAGAGCTGGATAGCTTAACTGACGCAGAAATCTTGGCACTTTCAGGCAACTTACGTGCTGGTGTTCCATTGGCGACACCTGTATTTGATGGTGCTGAAGAAAGTCAGATTAAAGACTTACTTGAACTTGCTGACATCTCACGTACAGGTCAAACGGTATTGTTTGACGGACGTACAGGTGAACAGTTTGACCGTCCTGTAACTGTAGGTTACATGTACATGCTCAAATTGAACCACTTGGTTGATGACAAGATGCATGCACGTTCAACAGGTTCTTACTCACTTGTGACCCAACAGCCGCTTGGTGGTAAAGCACAATTCGGTGGTCAGCGTTTCGGTGAGATGGAAGTATGGGCACTTGAAGCATACGGTGCAGCATATACCCTCCAAGAAATGCTTACTGTGAAGTCGGATGACGTCGAAGGCCGTACACGCATCTATAAGAACATTGTAGATGGTAACCATTATATGGATCCGGGTATGCCTGAATCGTTCAACGTATTGACCAAAGAGATCCGTTCTTTAGGTATCAACATTGAACTGAAAAATGGTGACTAAATCTCCCTCGATCCCCCTTTATTAAAGGGGGAAGTTCCCCTCTTTCTTAAAGAGGGGTTAGGGGAGATTCCAAATTTCAGTAAAAACAATATTTGTGACCCAGTCGGGTGAGCTTAGCTCCTCGACACACGGAGAAAAAAATTGAAAGACTTGCTCGATATCATGCGTAAGAAAACGGATTCAGAAGGTCATGCACCTATTGAATTTGACCGTATCCGTATTGGTCTTGCGTCACCAGAGATGATTAAGTCATGGTCTCACGGTGAAGTTAAAAAGCCTGAAACCATTAACTACCGTACTTTTAAACCTGAACGTGACGGTTTGTTCTGTGCCAAAATCTTTGGTCCAGTAAAAGATTACGAATGCTTGTGTGGTAAATACAAGCGTATGAAATACAAAGGCGTCATTTGTGAAAAATGTGGCGTTGAAGTAACAACTGCGAAAGTTCGTCGTGAACGTATGGGTCACATCGAGCTTGCGTCTCCAGTTGCACACATCTGGTTCTTGAAATCATTACCGAGCCGTATTGGTTTATTACTTGATATGACATTACGTGATATCGAGCGCGTATTGTATTTCGAATCTTATGTTGTTACTGATCCTGGTATGACTCCGTTTGAAAAGTATCAACTTTTAACAGACGAAGAATACTACAATGCACTTGAAGAACACGGTGATGAATTCACTGCGAAAATGGGTGCAGAAGCAGTTCAGGATTTATTAAAAGATATCGATCTTGAAGCCGAGATTGCACGTTTACGTGAAGAAATTCCACAAACAACCTCTGAGACGAAACTTAAAAAAGCGTCTAAGCGTTTGAAATTGATGGAAGCTTTCAAAGATTCAAACAACAAGCCTGAATGGATGGTGATGAACGTACTTCCAGTACTTCCACCAGACTTACGTCCGCTTGTACCACTTGAAGGTGGTCGTTTCGCGACTTCAGACTTGAACGATTTATATCGTCGTGTGATCAACCGTAACAACCGTTTGAAGCGTCTTCTTGACCTTGCTGCACCAGACATCATCGTACGTAACGAAAAACGTATGTTACAAGAGTCTGTTGATGCGTTGCTTGATAACGGTCGTCGTGGTCGTGCGATTACAGGTTCGAACAAACGTCCATTGAAATCTTTGGCAGATATGATCAAAGGTAAACAAGGTCGTTTCCGTCAAAACTTGCTCGGTAAGCGTGTTGACTATTCAGGCCGTTCGGTAATTACCGTAGGTCCTACTTTACGTCTTCACCAATGTGGTCTTCCGAAGAAGATGGCACTTGAATTGTTTAAGCCATTCATTTTCGCGAAACTACAAGCCTCTGGCCAAGCAACAACCATTAAAGCTGCGAAGAAAATGGTTGAGCGCGAGACCCCAGAAGTTTGGGACGTTCTTGCTTCTGTGATTCGTCAACATCCAGTCATGTTGAACCGTGCGCCAACACTTCACCGTCTAGGTCTTCAAGCATTTGAACCTATTCTGATCGAAGGTAAGGCAATCCGTCTTCACCCACTCGTATGTGCTGCGTTTAACGCCGACTTCGATGGTGACCAAATGGCGGTACACGTTCCATTGACATTGGAAGCACAGCTTGAAGCACGTGCGTTGATGATGTCGACCAACAACATCTTGTCACCTGCAAACGGTGAGCCGATCATCGTTCCTTCTCAGGACGTTGTCTTGGGTCTTTACTACATCACACGTGATGCGGTAAATGCCAAAGGTGAAGGCATGGTGTTTGCGGATACTCACGAAGTTAACCGTGCGTTAGCGACGGGTAAAGTTGCAATTCATGCACGCGTAAAAGTACGTGTACACCAAACTGTTATTGATGAAAACGGTAACCGTGAAAAGCAAACCATCATTGTTGATACAACACCTGGTCGTTGCTTGTTATGGGAAGTTGTTCCACAAGGTTTAAGCTTTGAATCGATCAACCTTGAGATGACCAAGAAAAACATCTCGAAGTTAATCAACTCTTGCTACCGTAAACTTGGTTTGAAAGATACGGTTATCTTCGCTGACCAATTGATGTATTTGGGCTTCCGTCAAGCGACGCGTTCAGGTGTATCTGTTGGTATGGAAGACATGTTGATTCCACCAACTAAGCATACGATTATCGATAAAGCTGAAACCGAAGTTCGTGAAATCGAACAACAGTTTGAGCAAGGTTTCGTAACTGCGGGTGAGCGTTATAACAAAGTTGTCGATATCTGGGCACGTACTAACGACCAAGTTGCGAAAGCGATGATGGATAACTTGTCTTATACCCTTGTGAAAAACAAACAAGGTGAAGACGAGAAACAGAAATCATTCAACTCGATTTATATGATGTCTGACTCGGGTGCCCGTGGTAGTGCGGCGCAGATCCGTCAGCTTGCTGGTATGCGTGGTTTGATGGCGAAGCCGGATGGCTCGATCATTGAGACCCCAATTAAAGCAAACTTCCGTGAAGGTTTGACCGTACTTCAGTACTTCATCTCAACACATGGTGCACGTAAAGGTTTGGCCGATACTGCATTGAAAACTGCGAACTCTGGTTACTTGACTCGTCGTCTTGTAGACGTAGCACAAGATTTAGTGATTACTGAATCGGATTGTGGTACAGCTGGTGGCTTAGTCATGACACCATTCATTCAAGGTGGTGACGTGATCGAACCATTACGCGATCGCGTATTGGGTCGTGTAACTGCTGAAGACGTACGTCGTGCATCTGATGATGAAGTGGTTCTTCCACGTGGTACCTTAATTGACGAGAAAATTGCTGCTCAGCTTGAAGAAGCGGGTGTCGATGAAGTTAAAGTCCGTTCAGTTATCGCATGTGAATCTGCATTCGGCGTTTGTGCGAAATGTTACGGTCGTGACCTTGCACGTGGTCACTTGGTGAACCCAGGTGAATCTGTTGGTGTAATGGCTGCACAGTCAATTGGTGAACCGGGTACACAGTTAACAATGCGTACCTTCCACGTGGGTGGTGCTGCGAGCCGAACGTCTGCTGCTAACAGTGTTCAAGTACGTAACAAAGGTACTGTACGTTTCCACAACGTGAAAACTGTACAACATGCCAAAGGTCACTTGGTGTCAGTTTCACGTTCAGGTGAAATTGGTATTGCGGATGACTTAGGTCGTGAGCGCGAGCGCTATAAACTTCCTTACGGTGCAAGCATCTTGTTGAAAGATGGTGAATCTGTAGAAGCTGGTGGTATCGTGGCGACTTGGGATCCACATACACATCCACTGGTTACCGAAGTTGCGGGTAAAGCACGTTTCAGCCAAATCGCTGATGGTGTGACTGCAACCTCTAAGACAGATGATGCAACAGGTATGACCACTGTTGAAATCTTGCCTGTAACAGCACGTCCTGCTTCTGGTAAAGATTTACGTCCTGCAATCGTGTTGGATACAACCGATGGCGGCGAACAGTTCTACTTCTTACCACAAAATACAATTGTGACTGTCCGTGATGGCGAAACAATTGGTGTGGGTGATGTTATCGGTCGTGTACCACAAGAATCTTCACGTACTCGTGATATTACCGGTGGTCTTCCACGCGTAGCTGACTTGTTCGAAGCACGTAAGCCTAAAGAACACGCAATCTTGGCAGAAGTGTCTGGTATCGTGAGCTTTGGTAAAGAGACCAAAGGTAAGAACCGTTTAGTGATCAGTCCAGATGACGGTTCAGAGATTTACGAAGAATTGATTCCAAAATGGCGTCAAATCAACGTGTTCGAAGGTGAGCATGTGAACCGTGGTGAGACCATTTCTGATGGTCCACAAAACCCGCATGACATCTTACGTTTGAAAGGCGAAGTTGCGTTAACCAACTACATCGTGAACGAAGTTCAAGACGTTTACCGTCTCCAAGGTGTAAAAATCAACGATAAGCACATTGAAGTTGTTGTACGTCAAATGTTGCGTAAAGTTGATATCACTGATGGCGGTGACACTAGCTTCATCAAAGGTGAGCAAGTGGATTACATCCGCGTTGTTCAAGAGAACCAAGCAGTCTTGGCTCAGAACAAGTTCCCTGCGAAGTTTGAACGTCAATTGATGGGTATCACCAAAGCATCGCTTTCTACTGACTCGTTCATCTCAGCTGCATCGTTCCAGGAAACCACACGTGTGTTAACTGAAGCGGCTGTAACAGGTAAAGAAGATGATTTACGTGGCTTGAAAGAAAACGTTGTTGTGGGTCGTTTGATCCCAGCGGGTACAGGCCTTGCTTACCACTTGGAGCGTCGTCGCCAAGAAGCAGAAGCTGCTGAATTTGAACTTCACAACGATTTCAGTGAAGTTGACCAAGCATTTAGTCAAGCGTTGAACTCAGACCAGTTCTAAGTTCTAGCAAATTGAAAAGGCACCTCCGGGTGCCTTTTTTTGTGGAAAAATAAAGCAGTTGTTACAAAAACACATTACAGTTTCAGTATTTGATTACTTAATCAAAGTAAACAGTTCATTAAACAATACTATCCTATGCACATCTGAGGAGAGGAATAGTTCGAATGAAAAAAATGATGATGGTTGCGGGCGTTGCTTTAATGTCAAGCACACTATTTGTGGGTTGCCAAAATGCGAGTCCAGAAAGTAAGCGTATTGGTGCTGCTGCGATTGGTGGTGGTGCGGGTGGTGCTGTCGGTAAGCATGTTGGCGGTAATCTGGGCGCAGGTCTTGGTGCTGCACTTGGCGCAGGCGTTGCTGCGAATGCTAAAGGCTCGAATAGTAAAAATACCAGAAACAGTGCGATCGGCGCAGGTTTAGGTGCCGTGATTGGTGGTGCCGTATTGGGTGGTGACTCAGGTGCTGCGGTTGGTGGTGCATTGGGTGGTAGTGCTGGTTCTGCTTATGGCGAGAAAAAAGGCAAGTACTAAGCCCGTATAGAAATCGCTCGATGTCTGAAGCTATGTATCTATTTTCAGCTTCAGCATTTGAGCTGTTTCATTGAGTAAAGCCGTTTTTCTCAGTCATCATCAATGCATTGCTGAGAAAAGCTTACAAGCTAAAATTCCATTGATACATGTGCTTTATATTGAAAAATAATCAAAACAATAATCACACGACTATATGCTTCGCATCTTCAGCCTTAGCTTATTTTGTTGCAGATCGAGTCCCTCTTTTTTCGATTGCTGCATAAAGAATCATCCTTTACAAAATATCAATCGATTAGGACATTGTGATAACACAATGTGATCAAATTCCGCATAAAAGAAGATTATCCTTTTCAATAGAACCTATAGAAGTGAGTATAGTCATGAAAAAAACAATCGGTTTAGTTTCTACTTTGCTGTTATCGGCGGTGATGTTTACGGGCTGTCAAAATATGAGTGCATCTGATCAACGTATCGGTGCAGCAGCACTTGGTGGTGCTGTGGGCGGTGGTGTTGGTAACCATGTCGGTGGTGGCCTCGGTGCTGGTGTTGGTGCTGCCGCAGGTGCTGGTGTTGGTGCCAATGCCAAAGGTGGTAATAGTAGTTCAACGACCAGCAGCGCAGTGGGTGCAGGTATTGGCTCAGTTGTTGGTAAAGCGATTTTTGGTGGTGACTCGGGTGCTGCAATTGGTGGCGCAATCGGTGGTGGAGCAGGTGCTGCCATCCAAGAGAAAAAGAGATAATTTCTGATTATCAGATTCAAAAATGCCTGCACATGATTGCAGGCATTTTTATGTGAATGGTGCTAAGCACTGGCTTTGGGTTTTTTACGACGGATATAAAGCACTTTTTCGACTTCTGCGATTCGTGTTCCTGCATCATCTACAATATTTAAGGTGTAATGACGTAAAACGGGCTCATGATTCTCTGCCAGTTTTTTGATTTCAGTGATTTCATCTGCATTCAGCCGAATTTCGGCATAGACCGTGTTACGGCCTGGGGAAAGAAAGTTAATGGTGGCACTTTTATCCCAAACAATATATTTATGCCCTAGATGGTGGATTAAAATCAGCATATAAAAAGGATCGACCATGGAGTATAGACTACCGCCAAAATGAGTGCCCACCAGATTACGATTGCGTCGAGTCAGTGGCATTTTGACGCGAATGTAATAATCATCCAGATCGATGGTTTCAATTACAATTCCTGCCCCACGATAAGGGGAGTAGTGATTCAGCATAAATTTGGAAATCGCAGGAATGGTTCGAATTTTTTTGAAAAAGTCTTTCATGGTCAATTTTTTTTCTTGCAACTCTATTCATACTCCATAAGTATCATTTTTATTGCATCGCTGGCAATGGCTGTTTTATGTACAGCCGATAGAAAACAAAATGGGAAAAAATTATGCAAGCACAAGTCAAAACAGTCACAACATCGGATCAGCAAACACTGTGTGTCAAAACATGGGGGGATGAGCAGAAAACGCCTTTGGTTTTAGTGCATGGCTATCCAGATAATCAGGAAGTCTGGGAGCCGATCATTGAAAAACTGGTCAATGATTATTATGTGGTGACTTATGACGTGCGTGGTGCAGGGCTTTCTTCGATTCCTAAGCGTATTAAAGATTACCGTTTGCCGCGTTTATCATTAGACTTGCAAGAGGTGGTGGATCACGTTCTACCTAACCGTAATTTTCACATGGCAGCGCATGATTGGGGCTCGTTACAATCTTGGGAATCTGCGACTGAACCAAAATTAAAAGGCCGCTTATTGTCTTATACCACCATTTCAGGTCCTTGTTTGGATCATGCTTCTTTGTATTTACGTGAGAAATTTAAATCTGCACCAAGCAATGTATTGAAGATGCTGACCAAATCTTGGTATATCGGTGCTTTCCACTTACCTCTTGTGGCACCTACAGTATGGACTTTCTTTAGTCCTGAGAAATGGGGCAAGATTTTGAGTGGTTTAGAGAAGAAGAAAGATTTGCCATTGAATGCCAATATTGTGGCGGATGGTAAATATGGGATTAACCTGTATCGTGCCAACTTTATTCCTTCATTGACTCAACCACGTGAGCGCTATGCACAATGTCCTGTACAGGCGATTGTGTTAAAACGCGATGCGTTTGTCAGTCCAGAGTACATTACTGAATCAATGCCAAAATGGGTGGAAAAATTTGAGTATGTCGAACTGGATGCCAATCACTGGGCGGTACTGAGTCAACCCGAAAAAATTGCTGAACTGATCCGTCAGTTTGTGCAACGTCAAGCTGCTTAAAGCTTTAGTGGATTTATTAAGCTAAAAATCACTTGAGATGCAGCACAATTCGGCGATATTTTCAGCTTCATGATCATGAATCTGCTAGAATGTCGCCTTTTCTTTGCTCCTGAATTTATTCATGAATGCTGTCGTAATTGCGATTGCCGTGATGTTTATCCTGTCACTGGCACGAGTTTCTGTTGTTCTCACTTTGGTGATTTCAGCCATTATTGGGGGCTTGGTCGCTGGTCTAAGTCTTTCTCAAACGGTAGAAGCATTTAATGCTGGCTTAGGCGATGGTGCTGAAGTTGCATTGGCCTATGCCGTATTAGGTGCTTTTGCATTGGCATTGTCCAAGTCTGGTTTGCCTGATTTGCTTGCGCATAAACTGATTGGTTTATTAGGAATGGAAGCGGGTAAAAATCAGCAGAAAAAAGTGAAATATCTTTTATTGACCATTCTACTGATCGCTGCAATCTTCTCTCAAAACCTCATTCCAGTGCATATTGCATTTATTCCAGTCTTGGTTCCGCCTTTATTGAAAGTCATGAATCATTTAAAGCTGGATCGTCGAGCGGCAGCATGTGTCATGACACTGGGCTTGGTGGGCACCTATATTTTCCTGCCTGTTGGCTTTGGTGCGATCTTCCTGGAACAGATCTTGATGGGCAATATCAACAAGATTGGCGCCGCTTATGGCTTGCACGTGGAACGGGGCATGATGCCAATCGGTATGGCGATTCCAGTCTTAGGCATGGTGATTGGTACTTTGGTGGCGGTATTTATTAGTTATCGTAAGCCGCGTATTTATGTGGATCGTTCAATTACGCCAGTTAAAACCATTGACCTAGACAAGCCACTGAAAGTCACTTCACAAGCAGATTATGACTTGAAAGCCGATGCGGAAGAACTGAAACAAGAAGCAGAGAATGTGCCGTATATTTCGAAGAAAACCATGTTTATGGCGGTGCTGGCGATTGCTTTAACCTTGGTAGCGCAGTTGTACTCAGGTTCGATGATTCTCGGTGGTTTGGTCGGTTTTGCAGTACTGTCCGCGTCAGGTATCTTTAAATGGCAAGATGCTGATGACGTATTTGTACAAGGCATGCGTATGATGGCGCTGGTGGGTTTTATCATGATCTCTGCGGCAGGTTTTGCCTCAGTCATGACGCATACTGGCGATATTACCCATTTGGTTAATGGTGTGGTACATATCATTGGGGATAATCATGCGCTTGCTGCGTTCTTAATGCTGTTTATTGGCTTATTCGTGACGATTGGTATTGGTTCATCCTTCTCAAGTGTGCCTGTGCTGGCCGTGATTTATGTGCCTTTGTGTGTACAGTTTGGTTTTTCACCGTTGGCAACGATTGCACTTATTGGTACAGCTGCGGCATTAGGTGATGCGGGTTCACCTGCATCTGATTCGACTTTGGGGCCCACAGCTGGTTTAGGCGTAGATGGTCAACATGATCACATTTGGGATACCGTTGTGCCGACTTTTATACATTTTAATATCCCGCTACTGATTTTTGGCTGGATTGCTGCGATGGTTTTATAATAAAAATGGCTCATTAAGAGCCATTTTTTTGCTTTAAAATTTTAAATCTGGAAATATAAAAAATATCAGTATTTGACATTTTTTGTCTCTTTTTTAATCTAATTTTATAATGTGGTTTTAATATTAAGTTTTATATGATTATATTTTTAAATTCATCTAAATTAATTTTTTTTAAAAACTTTATCTGATATCTTAAATTGATATATTCTGATTAAAATGCTAGGTTTTATAGTGATTTAAGTGGACTAAAATAGTCTGAATTTACAAATATTACATATTTTAACAATTATATGTTATTAATATTCAATGTATTACAAAATGGATTTAAATGGTCGGAATTAATAAGTATTGCATAATGTAAAAACCCGTGTTTATTATATTGAACAAGAACATAAATTGTTAAAGAGGTTGTTTTAATGTTAAAGAAAGCATTGGTTGTCGCATTATTGGGGTTATCTTCAACTGCATTTGCAGGGGGCTTTCAAGTTAAAGTGGGTGCGAGTTTAATTGACCCAACTGCAGATGTAACTTTAGCACCAGGTGCGACTGTAAAAGGGGATTACGAGTTTGCATTTACACCATCAGTAGAATATTTCTTTGGTGAAACACCATTCTCTGCTGAAATTTTATTGGCCACGCCCGTGAAACATGATGTGTTATTAAATGGTGAATCTGTTGCGAGTGTTCGTCATTTGCCGCCAACAATCACAGCGAAATATAACTTTAAAAATTCAACACGTTTTACCCCTTATATCGGTGTCGGTGGTACTGCCTTCATTCCTTGGCATGAAAAGGGTGTGGCGAAAGATGTGAAAGAGGCATATGGTTTCGCTGGCCAGTTGGGTTTTAACTTCCAGCCTGCTGACGCTAAAAACTGGGGTGTTTATGTTGATGTTCGTTATGCCGACATTAGTCCAGAAGTCACCTTGGTGGATGGGACTAAATTCGACTTAGACCTCAATCCAGTGGTATATACCTTAGGTTATAGCTACAAGTTCTAAGCTGAAGCCTTGCTGAAAAAGCCTCACTCCATGAGGCTTTTTTATTTTTGCAATTCCCATATAAAACAGATACAGGGCCTACACAGAGAGTTTTGTATGCTGAGACATCATCACAAATTAGAGTGAGTCATGCATAATGAAAAAATTAATCAGCTCCCTATTACTCTTCATCCCCTTATTGTTTTGGTCTCAAGCTCAGGCTGCGAGTTTCTCTTGTAAAGCTGCGAAGTTAAAAGCTGAGCAACAGATCTGTAATGACCTTGTTTTAAATGATGCTGATGTCAAACTGGCAACCACCTACCAAATCATCCTGCATGCTCTGCCGATGGGTGGGCGTGATGCCGAGAAAGATCAACAATTCAAGTGGCTAAAACAACGTAATTCCTGTGCTGCCAATACCCCATGTCTTCGCCGTGCTTATGCACAAAGACAGCAACAGCTTGATCAGCTTTTACAAACACGCGTTTTAAGTCAAGGGCCGTTCTAATTGTACTTTTGTGCGATTTTTAGCTGAAAAATAAATCCCAAGGATTGAAAAATTCAAGATATGCACCATTCATAAATCATTCCAAAGAGATAAGCACAGATAAGGAGTGATTTATGAGTGAACAAGTGACCCAGAATTATAGTTTTCAAGCAGAAGTTGCTCAGTTATTACATTTAGTGACGCACTCGCTATATTCAAATCCTGAAATTTTCTTACGCGAATTGATTTCCAATGCCTCGGATGCCTGTGATAAGTTGCGTTTTGAAGGGATTAATCACCCTGAATATTATGAAAATGATCCAGATTTACGGGTTCGCGTCACTTTAGATAAAGACCATCAAACCTTAACCATTTCTGATAATGGGATTGGTCTAAGCCAACAAGAAGCGATCGATAACTTGGGTACCATTGCAAAATCGGGTACCAAAGATTTTATGTCTAAGCTGACAGGCGACCAAAAATCAGATGCTCAGTTGATTGGTCAGTTTGGTGTGGGTTTCTATTCAGGTTTTATTGTTGCCGACAAAATTACGGTGGAATCACGCCGTGCAGGTTTAGATGTCGCAGAAGGTGTACGTTGGATCAGTGGCGGAACCGGCGAGTTTGAAGTTCAAAGCATTGATAAAGCCACACGTGGTACCGATATCATCCTGCATTTACGTGATGATGCACTGGATTATTTAGAGTCGTGGAAAGTTAAGCAAATCATCAATAAGTATTCTGATCACATCAGCTTGCCAATCGAAATGCAAAAAGAAGTGTGGCAAGAAGAAGAGGTCGCTGAAGGTGAAGAACCGAAAGGCGGCCAAATGGTCAAGACTGATGAATGGGAAGTGATTAACTCAGCGAGTGCATTATGGACGCGCAACAAGAGTGAAATCACTGATGAGCAATACATCGAGTTTTATAAAAACCTGAGCCACGATTTTGCAGAGCCTTTGGCATGGGCGCATAACCGCGTAGAAGGCAGCACCGAGTATACCCAGTTACTGTATATTCCAAGCCAGGCCAAACAGGATCTGTTTACCCGTGAAGCGAAAGCGGGCATTAAGCTGTATGTAAAACGTGTATTTATCTTGGATGAAGCCGATAACCTGATTCCAAACTATTTACGTTTTGTTCAAGGCGTGGTGGACAGTGCAGATTTACCACTGAATGTCAGCCGTGAACTTTTACAAGAAAGTCGTGATGTGAAAACCATTCGTGAAGGCAATGCACGCCGTGTACTGACTTTAATTGATGGTTTAGCCAAATCGGAAGATGAAAAAGACCAAGAGAAATTTAAAACCTTCTACACTGAATTTGGTTCCGTATTGAAAGAAGGTTTAGGTGAAGACACCGGCAATCGTGAACGTATCTTAAAATTATTGCGTTATGCAACTTCAATTCATGATGAGATCAGCACTTCTTTTGCCGATTACAAAGCACGTATGAAAGAAGGGCAAAAAGCGATTTATTATGTGACTGCAGATAGTTTAACCGCTGCGAAAAACTCGCCACAACTTGAAGTATTCAAGAAAAAAGGCATTGAAGTGCTATTGATGACAGACCGTGTAGATGAGTGGGCCATGAACTTTGTATTTGAGTTCGATGGTACGCCGCTGCAAAACGTGTCTAAAGGTGCAGTTGATCTTGGCGATCTACAAGATGCCGAAGAGAAAAAAGCTTTAGAACAAGCGGCTGAACAGTTTAAGCCTGTGGTGGATCGTTTAAGTTCATCGTTAAAAGACAAGACCAAAGAAGTGCGTGTGACCACGCGTTTGGTGGATTCTCCTGCATGTTTAGTGACCAGTGAAGGGGAACTTTCACCACAGCTGATTCGTATGTTGAAACAGGCAGGTCAGGCTGTTCCTGAAATTAAACCTACCTTGGAAATCAACCCAGAGCATCCTTTGGTGAAAAAATTAGAGAGCTCAGCCCAGTTTGATGATTTGGCCAATGTGATCTTTGATCAGGCTGTGATTGCCGAAGGCGGCTTACCAGAAGATCCAGCAGCTTATGTTAAGCGGATTAATAGCTTGTTATTGAAATAAGTGTTTTGATCACAAAAAACCTCTGCTTCTGCGGAGGTTTTTTTTATGTGTATGGATAAGTTTCAAGTTATCCACAGTTGTGTGGTTATTTTCATCAGAAGTGAGCTTCAAAGCTCATTTGATAACTGAAATACTTGTCCTGTTTATCCGCAGGCACATTTAAATAATTCAGATCATTTTGCATATATAACCAATTACGCCAAATTGGACGTTTCCAGGAGAAATAGGGGCCCCATTGATTAACCCGAAGTTCTTTATTTTCATAATCGCCTTCACTGACGATGCCGTAGCTGAGGTTATCTTTGGAGAGCAAGTGCAATTTTTGGAAAGTCCGATTACGCCAAGTGTAGTCTTCATCTTGGGTCTTAGACAGATTGAATTGAGTCGAAAATAGTGCTTGTTGTTGAAACATTTGGGTTAAATTCAGATGGGTTTCGGCATAGTTTTTACTGCTCGAGCCATAACGAAAGATTTGCGCCGTATCCAGATTCAGTCCTGAATGTAAGTTCCATTGCTTCTTGGCAAGAAATTGCACATAGATATCCGTATTGGAGTTCGAACCTAAGTCCAGATCATTGTTAAAGGGTAACCAGCTTGAAATCGTACTCCAACTGGCACTGACGGGATTGGGCGTACTGATAGTTTGATGCGATAGATGCTTGCTGGTTTTACCGAGCTTTTTTATGAGTGGCGGCTGTTGTGCACGTTGCCATAATGAATCTTCACCAAAAACGGTCATCAATTCCTGACTTAGTTCGATATCGCTGCGTGGATCGGTTGGTGTTTCTGTTGCAAGATCACAAGCTCGTATTTTTGAAGTCTGTCGTTGCTGGAAATGAAACCCTGTATGTGGGTTGGAGGATAGCACTGGCGTACGTGCCAAATGCCTGCTGAGCGGTAAGAACATTGGAAAGAAGGGTGTAAGTAGCTCATCGAGGCAAAGATTGCCTACAATCAATAAATACACAGCCAAAGCGTATCGTTGATCCATGTTAAAGCGAAGAAAAATAAAAGAAAATAAGCTTAACAGTTTTAGCTTAAGCATTTATTTACGGGACTTCATTTTTTTAAATAAAAATGCCCAATCGAAATTTCAATTGGGCATGATGATCTGTGATGGAGATATTAGAATAAGGTCTCAAGTCGAACAAAAGTACTGATAAAATGATCGCGATCTTCGCGATGATCATTGAGATAGCTAAGATCGCCTTGTACATAGAACCATTCACGCCAAAGCGGTTGTCGCCATGATATAAAAGGCCCCCAGCTGTTTAAACGTAGCTCGTTATTGTTGTAGTAGCCACCTGTATAAATGCCATAATTGAAGTTGTTATGGGCAAAAAACTGATGTTGGCGGAAAAGACGGTTATCCCACCATAAATCATCATCCTGCTTATCGGCATAGGTCAGGCTGAATTGGTTCGATAAAAAAGGCTGATTGGGGCGTGCATGAATCAATTCTAAATTGGTTCTTAAATAATTTTCACTTTTGCTGCCATAGCGATAAATTTGTTCTGCGTTAAAGCGGAAATCATTACGCAAGTCCCAATGTTTCTCTGCTCTCAAGCGGGCATAAATATCACTGCCTGAACGAATACCTAAGTCGGCATCGGTTTCGAAAGGAAGTTTTTTAGAAAAGTCTGACCAACGTAAGGCCAATGAGCCATTACTATCTCGGGTTTGTTTGGAGTCAAATTTTTTATCTGGGTCTGAGTTAGGCTGGTGATTGGTATTGGCAACGTTATTCTTAAACTCATCGTCTAAAGAGTCATCACCAAACACTACGCTGACTTTTTTCTCTAAGGTTGGTAATTTAATTTTACCGCGAATACGAGGCTTAACTTCATATCCATCATGTTCATTCCAGTAATTATCCAGCATTACCCGAATGGTGGCTGAAGCCGGATTTTCTGGATCGACATCGCCAAACCAATCATCAATTTTGACCGAAGTACGATCCGCCCACTCGCGAATACTGCGTTGTTTTTTATCCGCCCAAGTTTTGTCCTCAGTTTCAGCGGTGGGTGGCACGGTCGATTGGTTGGATTGTGCAGGAAAAATGGTTGGCGCCGCATCGACCCAACGAGGGATATAATCCAATGCATTTTCTTCAGTATTGTTAGCCGAAGTTGAACCTACAACTACATTTGACTGTTGGTTTTGAGTATTGGTTTCTGCTTTGGTAACACTCAATGTACCTAGGGAAAGTGTTAGCAATGCAAAAAAGATACGTGTTGGTACCATTTGCTGTAAATTATTCATAATAAAGACTTATATATTGTTCTTATGTTAACTTTTGATGATTAGGGTCATAAATGCAAGCATTAGCAACAAAAAACAGCAATTTACCCCTGAAAAAATGCTAGAAATCATAAGGGTTTAGTAGAATAAAAGTGTATTAGCAGTTCCAAATCCTTTTGGAAAAATAGCGTATCTTTGCTGTACTGCATTGGAGATGTAATTTAAGAATTGTAGTGTTACTCAATTTACGAGGATGCTGGCACAGCACTATTTTCCAATGCTTGATAGAGATCATGTACTGAAATCGGTTGAGGTAAATGGCTAATCACCTGACGAATCAGCTGCCAAGTATATCCATCGGCACGGTCAAGTAATAGATAGGGATAGGCTTGGTCTTCGTTTGATAGCTTGACCCGCTCCAGACCATGAATCACACGGATTTTTTGGCGTTCTCTAAGCAAAATCACTGGTGTGAAAAAGGTCGCCGATGTCTCATCGAAGGGAATAAATTTCTGAGTATTAATAAATGATGCTGGAATATATGGATAGACACGTTGATCCCGCTGCCAGACTAAGGTGCCATTCATAATACATTCATTAAACAAGCTTTCGTGTAGGTGATAGTGTTGTTTAAAGTTATTCCAGCTGGTTTGATGAATGGAACTGGTTCTGGTATGACGTTGATCGGTATAGGCTTGTAAAATGGTGGTCGCATATTCAACGCTATGTGTTCCAACCAGCACTACATAATGGGAAAATTGACCTTGGGCATAGAGTTGTTCAGCAATAAAAATTTGTGCTGATCCCCATAATGGTTGTGCTTCATTCTCGGCTTTGAGGTAGAGCCAATCAATTTTAATATTTTGATCAATCTCATCATGCAGATCGACCCGATACAGCGATGGAAAAGTGCGTGCATCCACGCGTTCCAAGCGACAGAGCAAACCATCTAAACTAAAATCGTTTAAAGCCAAGGGTTTGGCCTTATTGAGATTTGCAGAAGGGCTAGCATTTTGTCTAAAACCTGGTTTTACACGCGATGTTGCTTGAGGTAATGGGGTAACTGTCGCAGGCTGAATTTTTTCTTGAATAATGGCATCTAGCTGTGACTGAAAGTTTGCAGTCTGTTGTTGGATGATTGATCGACTGTCTAAGCTCAAGTTCTTCTCAGCATCTTCTGCCTGAATTGGTTCTAAAACAGGAATCAGGTTTTGTAACTCATGGTCTGTTTTTACATAGTCACAGGCATGCTTTTGCAACCAGTGTAATGCATCTTGTGATGAACTTAACCAAGGGCTTTTCAGGAAGGAAAGCGCAGGGCGAATCACCCAGACTTGCCAATGCTGGCCCTGACGTAATGCGGCCCAGCCCATATCGGCTGAAGCAAATAAGGCATTTTCGACGCGGCCCATAAAGTTAAAAGTCCCGCGATAGGTCATGGTATAGCCGTAATTATCCAAGTCGTCAGGAGAAAATTCTTCATTCAAAATAAATTCTTTGAATGGACTCAGTTGGTCTTGAAAAGTCGGATCATCGCAAGACGCGCAAATGTCTTTGATGCGTTGTTTTGATTTGGCAATTTCAAAAAGTGATGTTTTATCATCATTCAGCCCGTTAACAAGCGTTTTAAGCTCATCAACCAAGAGTGCTTTCTCTAATACGTCCATCGATTGTTTCCTTAGAGATAGGCTTGAGCCTGTTTTAAATCATGAATCCGAAAAAGTGGTAGCAATGCTAATAAGTTTTAATCAGTTATAGTCGATAAAATTTGCTGTTTTATCCATTTGACGCTTGCTGTTTTGAGTTGCGTATGCAGGATATTTTCATCACAAAAGATTGTCACTTTATGACGATTATAGAAGAAAAAGAGGCAAAATCTATAGCGGTCAAGTTAGTAAAAAATCTCATTTAAGTATTCTAAATCGAGATATACATCTCGGTTTGTCTTTGAAAATAAAAACATTTTAAAAGAATGAATCGGATTAATAGATCATAAGATAAAAAATCATCTATAAATTTTTGAGTGAATTGTGATCACTTTCACATATCTGCTGGTGAAAAGCTCAGCAAATAAAAATCCAGCACCATTGAAATCATTATCAACAGCGATAAACGGTATCTTTTAAAAGATAAAAGACTGAAACCAAAGGGGAATATGAAAATATAAAGATTAAAAAACCGCTTCCAAACGGTGCTGAAAGCGGTTTTAGCCTAAATCTGGTTTAATGTTTAATTTCGCATTGATCATCATTACATTGAGCGGCATCAGTTTGCTCAATTTCGGCATTTGATGAGCTTTGTGCTTGCTGTAAGGCTTGCAAGAAAACTTCACGCGGTTGCGCACCTGAAAGTGCCAGTTTTTGATCAAAGACAAAGAACGGAACGCCTGTTACTTTCAGTTGTTCATGTGCGATTTGCTCATCATGGCGCACAAAATCAGCCAATTCGTCCGAGTCCAGTACATATTCAACTTCGGCATTGTCTAAGCCAATGCGAGAAGCAATTTCTTCAACCACTTCACGCTCACCAATGGCAAGACCTTCGGTCATATAAGCATGGAAGAAGGCTTCTTCTGCTTCATTGCCCAAACCTTTGCTCTGGGCAAGGTGAATAATACGATGTGCATTAAAACTATTGCCTGAGTTGGCTTTTTGCCATTGGAAATCGATGCCTTCCGCTGCAGCCATGGCTGCAACATTGCGCTCCATCTCTTCCATTTCGGCATAGCTACGACCGTATTTCTTTGCAAGTCGTTCGGTGTTCGACGTCTCATGTTTGGCTGGTGCATTCGGGTCTAGTTCGAAACTATGCCAGTGAATTTCCAGCTCGATACCCGCTTCTTCAGCAACATGTTCAAGACGTTTTTTACCGATATAACAAAACGGACAGACCACATCTGACCAAATATCTACACGCATGGTGGATCTCTACAATTCTGGTTAAACAGATAATAGGGGCGAATACGATCAATTTAAAGCGATGAAAATGTAATGCTCCGTTACGAGAAGTGAAATAAAAAGGGCTATAACTGCATGTGTTTTATCGATTAAACTGAACTCAGAACATAAAAAAATATAATGAAATTTGGAGGCTATATGCGCCGTTTTTTAATCTTTGTGACTGTTGTGGTGCTTTGTATTGGTTCTTTTTTCTTTTATCAGCATACCTTGAAACAGCGTGCCATCAATAATCAGCAGATGTTTGAGGTAGTCATGTCTGAGAAAATGCGCGAACTTTATGATCAAGCGCAAGACTGGTCGACGCCTGTGCAACTGGATATTCATGATGATCGCCTCTCGGGTGATTATAAGTTGATGTCCGAGTTCCTATTGAACTATTGGATGCAAAATGTAGAAGCCCGTAATCGCTATTTACGTGAACTCAAAGCCGCCAATTGGGATACCTTTTTAGAGGTTGAAGGTCTGGATCAGGATCGCAAGCAGAACTATAAGGACACTGAGCAGATGTTTGTGCAGGTGCGTAAAGCATCTGCTGAATATGAACAAACACGGCAACAAATTCAGGCCAGTTCTATGCAGCAGGCAAAAAGTCTGGCAATCCAGAATGAAATGCGAAGTTCGCTCCAAGCCAAATTAGAGCATAATCTGAAAGCTGATAAAGCCCATGATATTTTCCCAATCGAGCAGCAAATTATCGAAAAGGCACAGGCGATGTTCGATATGCTGAAACAATATCAGTGGCAAAGAAAAGACAAAATGATTCTGTTCCGTGAAACGGTGCAAGTGAAAAAATTCAACGCACTTTACCAAGATGTATTAAAGCTGAATGCCAAAATGGAGAAGATTAAGCAAAATAATACTGAGGTTTTAGAACAAGAACTGTAGTCAAGATTGATCACTTAGCCGCAGCGTAAGCATCGAAGAGGTAGAGTTCAACACTATGAATTTATGGCAGCTGTTTCATAAAGTAAAACCATTTGTGCTCCCTTATAAGTGGCTGGTTGCAGTGACTTTGGTACTGACTTTGATTGGTGCATTAACCGCACAGGTCAATGCGCTGACCTTGCAATATGCAGTCGATCAGATCAATGCGGTGGTTGAGTCAGGGCAGGGCTTAAATGCTGGCTGGCATATTCTGCTCACCATCAGTGTGATTTTATTGAGTAAAGAAGTGCTGAATATTTTTCTTCAGTTTGGACAAAAGTTCTTTGGCGAGAAATTACGCATTTTGATTTCACAGGATGTGGCACAGTCGATCATCGTGAAATTTTTACAGTATCGTCTGGCCTTCTTTACTCAGGATGATAACCAAGCCGGGAAATTACAGACCCGGATTGATCGGGGAATTGGTTCGATTACCCGACTGGTGCAAATCTTCTTTATTGATATTTTTCCATTGTTTAGTAGTGCGATCATCGCGCTATGTCTGATGTTCTATGCCAATTTCTGGATTGGCTTGGTGGCGTTGAGCATTGTGCCAATTTATTTCTGGATTACCTTTAAGCAGGCGCAGAAACTCAGTGGTACACGACGTAATTTACGTGATGGTCGGGAACGTAAAAGTCAGGGAACTTTAAGTATCATTCAGTCGATCACGGTGATTAAGTCATTTAACCGTGAGCAAATTGAGGCAGAAAAACAGCTGACCTTACAAAAACAACTGACTGATGATCAGATGCGGACGCGTCAACTCAGTTTTCTATTTGATGGCTTAAAAACTTTTATTGAACAGATTGGCGTGGTCTTTATTATCATTTTAACGGCCTACTTTGTTCTGGTCGGTGATATGAGCATCGGTATGATCATGTTTCATATTCTGTTATTCAACAATGTTTCAGCACCGATTCGCTCGCTACATCGCATCTATGATGAAGTGAATGATGCAATGATTTATGCAGAAAGCTTTTTCAAAATTTTAGAAGCTGATGATGAAATTGAAACTTCTGGAGAACTGAAACCACAACCGCTGACAGGCAAGTTTGAATTAAAACAGGTGAATTTTTTCTATCCCAATGGCTATCATGCGCTGAAAGACATTAACCTCACCATACAACCCAATAAAATCACGGCTTTGGTGGGCTTGTCTGGTGCGGGGAAATCGACTTTGATCAGTCTATTAGATAAATTCTATTTACCGCAGTCTGGTGAAATTCTACTGAATGGAAGCGCATTGACCGAGATCGATACCCAATATCTACGTGATCATATTGGTCTGGTCCTGCAAAAGAATCATATTTTTCAGGGCACGATTGAGGAGAATATCCGTTACGGTAAGATGGAGGCAACACAGGATGAAATCATCCTTGCGGCGAAGAAAGCCTCGATTCATGAGCAGATTCTCAAATTGCCGCTGGCCTATCAATCCGATGCACTCTTACTGTCAGGCGGACAGCAACAGCGTATCGCCATTGCTCGGATGTTCTTGAAAAATCCACCAATTATTTTTCTGGATGAACCAACAGCAAGTCTGGATGCGATTGCAACCGAACAGATCAAGCACAGCTTAGATGAAATTAAGCAAGGCCGTACCGTGATTATCATTTCACATAGCCTGTCACAGATTATTGATGCGGATTATACCTATGTGATGCAGGATGGCAGGATTGTGGAACATGGCGAACATCATCAACTTTACCAGCAACAAGGGGTATACAAGGACATTTTTGATGCAATGGCGAAGAGCTTAAATATCGAAAAAATTTCCAAAACCTTTGAAGGGGATGATGAAGAGGAAACCCATAGTTAGCAGCTCTTCATCATGCGATTTGAAATGGTCTTTAGCTCAGGGTTAATCAAAAATCTTGTCTGCGGCTTGGAAAGGCAGACTCACCACATCAATTGCCACAGCAAAGGGGAGTAATACTAGTTTTTCTAGCGGATTTAAGCCTGATTTAGATTTATAGCTTTCTTCTTTCTGGGTATAAATAGTGACTTGATAAGCTTTGCTTAACGGTTTCAACGAACTGAGATTGTTTGCTGCAGGATAGACCACACCTTTCAATTTAAGATCAAAACAGAAACGTTGTGCCTGCATGCGCTCATCGCTTGAGGATGAACATTCTTTGGCACCATTTTCAATGAAAAACTCCAGATCTTTCTTGCTTAAATCCTCTTTCAGCTTCACATAGGAAAGTGGTAAGGTACCTGAAAAATGACCATCATTCTTTTCTGAATAGAAATTGAGGTCACGCGTGATCTGAATATTTTTCGGATCCAGCTTGCCAATTAAAGTGACGAACTGAGCGCCGCCTTGGGTCAGGATATAGCTGTTCTTTTGCCCAGCAATCACAATACTGTCTTTCGGTAAATCTGCCGCTGCTTGAGCCGGGCGACCAAAAGCCACCACATTGTCTTCAATCAGGGTGACTTTGGCGGTACGGGTGTAGGAACGGTTATCTTTTTTGATCAGGGTTGAAGTGGCACAGCCTGTCGTAATTATGCTCAACAATATGATTGCGAATGTCGTTTTTATTATATCCTTCATCTTTATGATCCTAAGTGTTTGATTCAACTGTACCATGATCTAAAAAAGATTTTAACAAATCATGCGATCGTTGTAGTTTGCTTAATTGTCCATCCACTTGTTTAAGTTCATTTTCTAGTTTCGCCAGTACAGCTGTACATAAACTAAAGCGGCGATCTGCTAAATCAAAACATGGTAATAGCATTTGAATGTCTTTTAGGGTCATACCTGCATCATTCAGTATTTTAATTTTATGAATATCTTCAATATTTTTTTGACTGTAATCTCGGTAGTTATTTGCATTCCGTTTGGGTTGTACCAGTCCTAGATTCTCATAATAACGCAGCATGCGAGGGCTGACTTGAGTCAATTCGGCAACTTTTGCAAGATTCATAAAATACCACTTGACCCTGACATTGGTGTCATAGTTTAGCATAGTTTTTAAGCAATAGAATGGTGGTCGATTTGAATGAAAAAATTGGTTGGTTTGATTGGATTATGGTGCATTTCAATGTTGGGATATACGGCTCCGCAAGAAGTTCCACAACGACATATTTATATTGTGCATGGCTATGGTGCTACAGTACATGATCATTGGTTTGAGTCCATTCAAAGGCAGATACAGGATACCCATACGCAGGTAACGATCTTATCTTTACCTAATCCGATGCAGCCAGATGTAGAGATGTGGCAACAAATTTTGGAACAGAATATTAATGTGATAGATAAAAATACCTACTTTGTCACCCATAGTTTAGGTGGTATCACGTTATTAAATTTTTTATCTAAGCGGAATCCCTCACAGGTTGGAGGTATTGTACTGGTGTCGGGTTTTACTGAAACTTTACCGGCTTTACCACAACTCAATTCTTATATTCTAATCAGTCAAAATCTTAAATTTAATTTTCAGAATGTTGTACATAAACACCTATTTATTTCTGACAATGATGCTTATGTACCGCCTGAATTGAGTCTGAAATTAGCAAAACAATTTAAGATACCTTATACCGTTGTTGCTAAAGCAGGTCATTTTTTAGCTGAGGATGGTTATAGTGAATTTTCACAATTAGTTCTGTATCTAAAGGAAATATTGGCACATTAAAAATTTATATAAGGGTTTGTGTTTTGTTTCCCTATTATGGAATGGAACTAATGGTTAAAATTTAATTAATCTTAGCTTCGACTTTTTATTGATATTTACCGTTTATCTGACCTCTACTGAATCAAACATCACTTTGCTGTAGCCTATTTATCAGATGCTTTTATTTAACTCATTATCTTCTTATGGATGAGGGATGTTTGGAGCAAACGATGAATTTTCTAAAACGATCCGCCCTGATCACTGTATTGGCTTTTATGGGCTTGCCAACTGTTCACGCAAATGATGAAGTGACCTCATTGCCGACCATTCGGGTCATGGCTGAATCTGAGCTACGTGAAGAAGTTGGATTTGTGCCCTTTCAAGAAGACAAGCAGGTTCGTCAGGCGCTACAGCATTATGTCTATAAAATGCATAATGACATGCAAAATGCAGGTGTGAAGGAAAGTCCAACGGTGGTGAGCTATCAGTCTGTGGCGGCACAGCCAGATCTATCTCAATATTCGCCGATTTTACAGCAATATATCTTAGCAGTTGCTTCAGGTTTACAGTCTTCAGATCCAACCAATGGTATTTTTAAAATGCTGGAACCTTTGAATATTAATCGAAACAATATTGATGGGATTCGTAATGGTACGATTAAGTTGAATGCCGATGATATTTTGCGATTACAGCAGCAAATTCAAGATGGGCTAAGAGGCTTTAAACAGCCATATTAAATTACCGGATTGAATAAAGAAAAATCCCCGCACATTACGGGGATTTTATATTATTGCTTTAGATAGCGTTCAAAAATAGCAGAGAAATCATAGTCCTCAATTTGTTTGCGGCGCTCGGTAAACTTGTTTTCAACTTGTAGCGTAGTCTGAGAAATGATATCAGGCAGATTCAATAATACCTGTTCTGGCAACTCACGTAGTGAGAACATACTGTTTACAGCTTGCTGTGTTTGAACCAGAGTGGTGTATTGACGTTCAATTTCTTTACATGCTTCGCCAATACTAAAGAGGGCCTTATATAAATCGCGTACTTTCTCAATTTGCGATTTCTCAATATCAATTGAATAAGCTGCACCACCGAGTTGGAACTTGATTTCAACATCGCGATCAATGGTTCCCGCAGTTTCAAGTAGTACTCGGCTGATTTGATAGTGCTTATAGGGATAACGGTTTAGGGTTCTTTTCTTGCTGACAGCACTGGTACCGTCTAGATGGATAAACGCGGTGTTGGTAAAGCAGTATTCATCCGTTTTTGCTTTGATGAGGAAGAAGATTTTTTCATTGTCTTCATGGAAAATATAGTCATCAATATCCGTTTTATCATAATCTTGAGGTTCAATAATCTTACCGATATCACTGGTTCCCATTAAATCGGCTGCCATATTTTTAAACATTGTTAGAACCTTATTATTTGTTGGAATAGCAATCATAATTTGCCGTGTATTGTTCTGTCTACAGTGGGCATTTGTATTTTAAGAATTCGATACAACCATGAAATGAATTTTGATCGCATAAAAAAATCCCCGTTTAGCACGGGGATTTTCTTTTTATCTCAGTGTCGATTAAACACGTTCGATAATGGTCGCGATACCTTGACCAAGACCGATACACATGGTTGCAAGACCGATTTGTGTATCTTGTTGTTCCATCACGTTCAACAAGGTTGTTGTGATACGCGCACCAGAACAGCCCAATGGGTGACCCAATGCAATCGCACCACCATTTAAGTTGATGATGTCTTGTTTGTCATATACGCCTAAGCCTTTCATGACTGATAAGCCTTGAGCAGCAAATGCTTCGTTTAATTCGATAGTTTGGATATCCGCCATGGTTAAACCCGCACGCTTAAGCGCTTTTTGAGTTGCAGGTACTGGACCATAACCCATGATCGCAGCATCACAACCCGCAATTGCCATTGAACGAATCACGGCACGTGGTTTTAAACCCAATGCTTGAGCGCGCTCAGCAGACATAAGCAACATTGCAGATGCACCGTCAGAAAGAGCAGAAGAAGTTGCTGCTGTTACTGAACCACCTTTAGGATCGAAAACTGGTTTCAATGCTTTGAATGCTTCAAGGTTGGCATCAGCACGAATTACTTCGTCGATGTCGCAAAGGATTTTGAAGCCATTAGCATCATGACCTTCAACACCCACGATTTCGTTTTTGAAACGACCTTCTTGAGTTGCAGCCCAAGCACGACGGTGAGACTCAACACCGAAAGCATCTTGTTCTTCACGAGAGATACCGTTCATACGACCTAACATTTCAGCAGTTAAGCCCATCATGTTCGATGCTTTTGCATAGTGTTTAGATGCTTCTGGGTTAAGGTCGATGCCGTGCATCATACCGACGTGGCCCATGTGCTCAACACCACCAATGATGAATACATCACCTTGGTTAGTTGCAATTTGTGCAGCCGCCGTGTGGATTGCTTGCATTGAAGAACCACAAAGACGGTTTACTGTTTGACCGCCAGCAGTTTTTGGAATGTCAGCCAATAAACCAATATTACGAGCAATGTTCATACCTTGCTCTAAAGTTTGGTTTACACAGCCCCAGATTACATCTTCAACTTCGTTGGTATCAAACTGGTTACGAGCAACAAGTGCACGTACTAATTCAGCAGATAAACTGTCGGCACGTACATTGCGGAACATACCGTTACGTGATTTGCCCATGGCAGAACGAACGCCATCAACAATCACAACGTCACGTGGATTTAAAGTAGCCATTCACGTCGCTCCTTAACCGTAGAATTTTGTGTTGTTAGCAGCCATGTCACGCAACATTTGTGGCGCTTCATAAGCCTTACCTAAGTGTGCATATTTGTCGCAAAGCGCAACGTATTCAGCAACACCTGTTTGGTCGATGTAACGGCATGGACCACCACGGAATGGAGGGAAACCTACACCCATGATCATCGCCATGTCTGCTTCAGAAGCAGTTGCAACGATGTTGTCTTCTAAGCAACGAACTGTTTCGTTACAGAAAGCAAGCATCATACGGTCGATGATTTCTTGGTTATCAAACTCGCGTTTTTCGCCAGTCACGAAAGGAGCAATAATTTCGTATGCTGTTGGATCAACAGTTTTCGCTTTCTTACCTTTCTTGTCTAACACGTATTTGTAGAAACCAACGTCATTCTTTTGACCAAGACGTTTTGCTTCGTACATCGCTTCGATCGAACCTTTGTAGTCTGGTTTCATACGGTCAGGGAAACCTTCAGCCATTACTTCTGCGCCATGAACACCTGTATCGATACCAACAACGTCGATCAAGTATGCAGGACCCATCGGCCAGCCGAATTTCGCCATCACATTGTCCACTTGTTGGAAATCTGCACCGTCTTTTACAAGCAGGTCAAATGCACCAAAGTAAGGGAACAATACACGGTTAACCAAGAAACCTGGGCAGTCGTTGACAACGATTGGTGTTTTACCCATTTTTTGAGCAAGAACAACCGTTGTTGCGATCGCTTCTTCAGATGTCTTTTCACCACGAATCACTTCAACCAATGGCATCATGTGTACTGGGTTGAAGAAGTGCATACCAACAAAGTTTTCAGGACGTTGTAATGCTTTCGCTAAACGTGTAATTGAAATCGTTGATGTATTAGATGCAATGATCGTGTTTTCACGAACATGCTTTTCAGTATCAGCAAGCACGATTTCTTTAACTTTTGGATTTTCAGTCACGGCTTCGATCACGATATCCACTTCTTTAAACTCGTCATAGCTTAAAGTTGGACGGATGCGAGCCAGTGTTTCACCCATTTGCGCAGGTTTCATTTTCTTGCGCTCAACTTGCTTAGTGAGCAAGCCATTCGCCTCTTTCATACCGAGTGCAAGTTGTGGATTACCAATATCTTTCATGATGATTGGTGTGCCTTTGCTTGCCGCTTGGTAAGCAATACCACCACCCATGATACCCGCACCTAATACAGCTGCTTGGTTTACAGGGTGAGCACCTTTCTCATATTTCTTCGCAGTTTTCTTCACCACTTGGTCATTGATGAATAAACCAATCAATGCACCTGCTTGTGGGGTAATCGCTGCTTTTGCAAAACCTTGTGCTTCTGCTTTTAACGCGTCATCACGAGTTGAGCTTGCACCAGCTTGTAAAGAATCAAGCAATAATTTTGGCGCAGGGTATTGAGCAGGATTTGCTTTCGCTAGGACCGCACCTTTCGCCGTATTGAACGCCATCATTTGTTCAAGTGGGTTCAACTTGATTGCGTCTAATTTTTCTTGACGCTTTGCTTTCCAGTTCAAACGACCCGCAATGGCTTGTTTAACCAAGTCAACAGCAGCTTCTTGTAATTTGTCCGCAGCAACAACCGCATCAACAGCACCATCTTTTAGTGCAGCTGCAGGTTTTTTCGGATTCGCCATTGCCATCCATTCAACGGCATTGTCGATACCGATTAAACGGCTTAAACGTACGCTACCACCAAAACCAGGATAGATACCCAATTTGATTTCTGGTAAGCCGACTTGTGCTTGCTCTGACATCACGCGATAGTCACATACCAAGCACATTTCAAAGCCACCACCAAGCGCTGTACCATTGATTGCAGCAACTTTAGGTAGATCTAAATCTTCAAAGCTGTTGAAGATTTCGTGTACAGGCATAAGCCAATCAACAATCGCTTGCTCGCCTGCAGCGAAGTTTTGGCCGAATTCAGTGATATCAGCACCAACGATGAAGGTTGATTTGCCAGAGGTAACAACTAAGCCTTTAATATCGTTATTGGCTTTCACTGCAGCAATTGCTGCTTGGAAGTCTTCGATGGTTGCACGGTTAAATTTATTAACCGACTCACCTTGTAAGTCAAAGCGGAATTCTGCAATTCCGTCCGCAAGCATTTGGACGGTAATGGCATTGCCAGCGTGGATCATGCCTGATCTCCCTTGTTGTGGAGGATTCTGAGTTGATGTCATAAAGCGTGTGTGCGTTTAAGCACACAAAAAAGCTTCGCTAATCTTACGATAACTATATCCAAAAAGGACATAACAAGTTGTATCAAGCCGTGACGCTAGGGTCATCAATTTATTGTAAGCTTAGGCTTGAACTGCTAAATCATGAATAAAAATAAATTTTTTGAGTAGAATAGAATGTTTACTCTTTGATTGTGATGGGAAATTTGAAAAGAGCTTTTGTCCGATTTCGGTAAAGCAAATTAGTATTTAAGTCGACAAATTTGCTAGAATAGTCAGCTTGTTTTGAGTGCGATTTTGAGATTTGGTTATCAAATTGGCATTTGTTTTTCAGCTAAGAAGATAGAGTCATCTATGATTAAGTGGTTCATATTAGCGATTTTTATCATTTCGGCGTTGTATATTCAGCGTCGTGGTAAAGTAAAGCATTCGTTTTATCGTCAGTTTTTTGACCATTCTACGATTCTCGCACCCATTAACTTTTTGATGTACATGTTTTCCAAAGTGCCGAATCAGCCGTATATCGACACCCAACATTTTCAGGACTTAAAAGTTCTGGATGAAAACTGGGAAATGATTCGTGATGAAGCCAAAGCTTTGTATGACAAGGGTGGTATTAAAGCATCGAGTAGCTATGATGATTTGGGCTTTAACTCCTTCTTTAAAACAGGTTGGAAACGGTTCTATCTGAAATGGTACGACTCTGCACATCCATCAGCAGCTGAGCTTTGTCCAAAAACAACCGCATTGTTAAAGACCTTGCCAACGATTAAAGCAGCGATGTTTACTGAACTTGCACCAGATAGTCGTTTGGTTCGTCACCGTGACCCGTATGCAGGTTCTTTGCGTTATCACTTAGGTTTAATCACACCGAATGATGATCGCTGCTTTATTGATGTCGATGGTGAACGTTATTCTTGGCGTGATGGTGAGAGTGTGGTTTTTGATGAAACCTATATTCACTATGCTGAAAATACCACAGACCAAAACCGCATTATTTTCTTCGCAGATGTCGAGCGTCCATTAAAGACCCGCTTTATGGAGAAGTTTAATCACTGGTTTGGAAAAAGTGTGATGACCGCTGCCAGTTCACCTAATGAAGCGGGTGACCAAACAGGTGGTTTAAACAAAGCGTTTGGTTATATTTACCAGATTCGTATTAAAGCCAAAGCCTTAAAAAAATCGAACCGTTCACTGTATTACTTTTTGAAATGGTTCATCATGCTTGGTCTATTTTTCCTCATTTTTATTCGTCCTTATGTTTTTTAAGTTTGAATAACATCAACGCCCGAAAGGGCGTTTTTTTATGGGATTTGGCTTAGAATATTTTTAATTCATAACAATTCACTTTGAAAATCTATGCAAACGTTTCGCTCTAAAATTGATTGGTGGCTCTGGGGGATAGTAATTGCAACAACAGGCTTGTTACTGCAATTTTTATGGACCATGTATATGAAAGGCACCATGCAGGAGTATCCTGAACATGCCGTATTCTATTTTCTGACAATCGCACTATTATGGTGGCCGATTTTTAATACGCGTTATATTGTGACCGAACAGGGCTTAACGATTCGTTCGATGTTATTCAAGTGGCAGATCAATCAGTCAGATATTATTAAAATCTCTACAAGCCATCATTTAATTTCATCTCCTGCTTTATCTTTGGATCGTTTGCGAATTGATTATCAGAAAGATGGGGTTACAAGTCATATTTTGATTTCGCCTAAAGATAAGCAGACGTTTTGCAAGGCCTTAAATCAAATCCTTTCGAAGCATTAAACCATTTATAAACGTGGCTCTTACATGATATTCACATTTAAAGCTTGAAAAAAATTGAGCAAACATCACATCATGTGATGTAAATAGAGAGAATAGGCATGTCGTGAACCCAAACGCTCGAGAACACATTGAAAAAATACTGGCGCATATGACTCAGTTACCTGGCGTTTATAAAATGCTGGGTAAAGATGGAGAGTTACTGTATGTCGGTAAAGCCAAAAATCTAAAGAATCGTGTGTCGAGCTATTTTGTAAAAACCATAGAGCATCCGAAAACGCAGGCCTTGGTTGCCCGTATTTATGATATTGAAAGCTTGGTGGTGCGTTCCGAAACAGAAGCGCTATTGCTTGAGCAAAACCTGATTAAGCTGCACCGTCCGCCTTACAACATTATGCTGCGGGATGACAAATCCTACGTCTATATCTTTGTTTCCTCAGACAAGCCCTATCCTCGGATTGCCAGTGGGCGAGGTAAGGGTAAGCATCAAATTGGTAAGTTTTTTGGGCCGTACCCAAGTGCTTATAGCGCGCGCGATACTTTATTGGTGTTACAGAAGCTATTTAATGTACGCCAATGTGAGAATAGCTATTTTTCACAGCGCAAACGTCCATGTCTGCAATATCAGATCAAACGCTGTACCGCACCTTGTGTTGGCCTGATTAGTCCTGAAGAATATAAAGAAGATGTAGATAACTCGATCAGATTCTTACAAGGAGATACCAAAGAGCTGAATCAAGAGCTGATTGGAAAAATGGAACAGGCGGCTGAAGCGCTGGAGTTTGAAAAGGCAGTGTTCTATCGCGATCGTTTGGCTTTGCTTCGTGAAGTACAGGCACAACAAGCGGTATTCAAGATTAAGGGTGAGGCCGATATTCTGGCAATTGCCTACCAAGCAGGCGTGACCTGCGTCCAGATTATGTATGTGCGGAATGGACGAATGCTGGGCGGGAAAAGTTATTTCCCTGATATGTTAGGGGATGATTTGGGCCAGATGCTCAGTGACTTTATGGCGAACTTCTACTTCCAAGTTGCCGATGAAGTGCCGACCGAGCTGATCGTGAATGTCAATGTACCCGACCAACAGCAGCTGGAAGAAGCCTTGCAGCAGACCTTTAATAAAAAGGTTCAGATCAAGCATAAGGTGCGGGAAACCCGTGCTGAATGGTTGGAACTGGCACAAATGAATGTGCAACATGCCATTAAAGGTAAACTCAGCAATCATCTGGAACTCAATGAACGCTTTCATCAGCTTGAACAGGTGGTGGGCCGACCGATTGACCGGATTGAATGTTTTGATATCAGTCATACCATGGGTGAAGCGCCGATTGCATCCTGTGTGGTGTTTGATCAGGGGGGTGCAAGAAAACGTGATTATCGCCAATTTGCCATTCAGGATATTACTGGGGGAGATGACTATGCTGCGATGCGTCAAGCACTCACCCGCCGCTATAAAAAGAATATGTTACCTGACCTGCTGTTGATTGATGGTGGTAAAGGACAATTACATATGGCAATGGAAGTGATGCAGGAACTTGAGCTGGATGCCTTTATGATCGGTGTCTCTAAAGGGGAAGGGCGTAAGCCTGGACTAGAGACGCTGCATTTTACCGATGGTACCAAGATTCAATTGCCAGAAGATCATAAAGCCTTGCATTTGATTCAGCAGGTCCGTGATGAAGCACATCGTTTTGCCATTACCAAACACCGTGCCAAGCGCGATAAGCGCCGTAGTAGCTCAGTCTTAGAAGCAATTCCAGGATTGGGGCCTAAGCGTCGTCGTGATCTTTTGACTCATTTTGGTGGTATACAAGGGGTGTTGAAAGCATCGGAAAATGAACTGACTTTGGTTCCAGGACTGGGTGAGGTCATGGCCAGAACCATTTATAAAATTTTGCATGAATAATTTGACCGATTGACACAATCTTCCCCCTATTGCGGTGTAAACGATCATTCACAAATGGCGAAAAACATTGAAAGATAGGGTGTTTCGATGATGAAGGAAAAATGATGTCCTTACTTTCGCTCTATCAACAGGTTGAACAACAGGAATGGATTGATATTCCATCCGGTTGGTTACAAGGTCGTACCGTATTTGGCGGTTTGATTGCTGGATTGCTGATCCAAAAGGCGCTGAGTACGGTACAAGATCCAGCAAAGCAACTGCTAAGCTGTAACATCACCTTTGTCGGTCCTGTACAACAAGGACAGGCCAGACTCAGTGCCGAGATATTGCGAGAAGGAAAATCAGTCACAACGCTGGAAATCCGACTCTGGCAGGATGATGCGGTACAAAGTATTTTGGTGGCCAGTTTTGGCCTACAACGTGAATCTCGTATTCATGTCCAGAATTTGCCCCAAGTGCCTGATTATCCAACAGCTGAACAACTGGATAAAACCTTTTATATCGAAGGTTTAATGCCAGAGTGTTTACAGCAGTTTGAATTGTGTTGGGCCGAAGGACATTATCCAATGGCTGGCAGTAAAGTGCCTGACTTTGGCGGTTGGGGGCGATTTGCACCAAGTTTGCACAGCAATCGTGATATGCAATTGGCGGATCTATTTGCCTTAATGGACGTCTGGCCACCTGGGGTATTGCCCATGTTTAAGACGCCTGCACCTGCGAGTTCATTAACTTGGCATATTACCTATTTGCAACCGGTTAACGGTCAAATTCAAGAGTGGCTAAAATATAAAGTGATTACCGAATATGCAGAACATGGCTATTCCACTGAATATGCCTATGTTTGGGACGCTGAAAACCGTTTAATTGCGGTGCTTAGACAGACAGTTGCCGTTTTTGCCTAGTCGACACTGCGGTGCATTTCGTATAAAGTTGCTTACACATGGATAATCTCAGCACATCCTTTGTGCAACATGCATATTTAGTGCAAACAACATGGCGGTGTTTATGAGTACAGGGCAAATCCTGAACATTCCCAATATTTTAACTTTGGCACGTATCGCCCTTATTCCTGTGTTTTTGGCCATCGCATATTGGCCACCAGCAATTGGAATTGCCGAGCATCATGGGGGAATGATGCGCCATATGGTACTGACTGCAATTTTTGTGCTTGCAGCAGTGACCGATTGGTTTGATGGCTATTTGGCAAGAACACTGAATCAAACCTCTGCTTTTGGACGTTTTCTTGATCCTGTTGCAGACAAATTGATGGTTGCAGCTGCACTGATTGTGTTGGTGCAATGGCAACCGACGATTTCAATGGCCTTTGCTGCAATTGTGATTATTTCCCGCGAGATTACTGTTTCTGCACTCCGTGAGTGGATGGCAGAATTAGGTGCACGTACCAGTGTGGCGGTGTCGACTGTGGGTAAATATAAAACAGCTTTTCAAATGATCGCAATTAGCGTGTTCTTATTGAATTGGAAACCGTTGGAAATTTGGGCCTATGCCTTACTGTATGCGGCGGTGATTCTAACGCTATGGTCGATGTTTATTTATATGAAAGCTGCTTGGCCGTATTTGAAACAGCCTTAGAATTGAAGTCCATCTAGTTGCTGCAAATTTAAATAAAAAAATGAGAGAAGAACAGCACTCACGCTGCTTGATTGGGCAAGGGTGAGTGCTTAAAACGATAAGTTGGGAACATACATCAATGTCATCAGTATTATATTTATCTGAGCAAGTCTTACATCAATTGCAAGGCCAAAAAGCACAAACGATTGATTGTCATGCGGTGAGTCAGTACAAGAAAAATTTACAAGAGATCAAGCAGCGCAAGCAATGGAAAACCTCGGGCACGGGGGCACAATTCATGGGCATCACGAATTCTAGTGAGCAAGATGAGTTGGCACATGTTCATCCTGTTGATGCGGTTTTAATGGATGATCAACATGTGATTTATGCAGCACAATTGCAGGATGGTTGTGCGATTTACATCAAATCACTCTTGGACTTACAACAACCCGAAGCGTTGGTGTTAAGAAATAATGAATTTATTATTCACCACATGGATTATGATGCGCAGCATAAAAGGCTGATTTTATCGGCTAGCTCTGGTTATGCTTATGAACGCCATTTATGTATTTTAGGTTTAGATTCCAATCGGATTCAATATATTACGGAAGGTGATTGTCAGGATCAGCATCCATGTTTTGATCCACAAAATCCCGATATTATTTATTACGATAGTTGTGGTTTTGCCTATGATCAACAGGGCGGTATCAGTGTTGGGCCGAGAGAAGTGTGTCGTTTAAATCTGAAAACAGGTGACTTGGAAACGATTATTGCCGACCCTCGTTATGATTGCTACAAACCGCAAATGGATGCAGCAGGGCAGTTGTATTTTTTGAAGCGACCTTATAAGAATCAAAATTATAGTGGTAATTCTTTGAAAGATATCATATTTGCGCCATTTAAAATTATTCGGGCCGTGTTTGGTTGGTTGGATTTCTTTACCCAGCGTTATACTGGTGAATCCTTGAAGTCAACCTCTGGCAGTAACCCTGCGAAATCGAGACAAAAGTCAGAAGAAGAACTATTTGTGGAAGGAAATTTGATCAAGGCACAAAAGGCATTGCAGCAAAATCAAAGTGCAGGAGAAAAATTTGCTGGCGTTATTCCACGCAGCTGGGAGCTAATCCAGTGTTCAAGCACCGGGGAGCAAAAAGTATTCAAGCGCGGTGTACTGGGTTATCGCTTAAATACTCAGGGTTCAGTGCTTTATTCAAATGGAAAGCACTTGGTGTCTATCGCGGCGGATCAGACTGAGCAGATGCTAGTAGAAGCCAAGCTGATTCAAAAAATTATATGTTGATACATTTTTAATGCTAGAAGCCTTCTCTTTAGAGGGCTTTTTTATTGCCTGATGAATGGCTAGACAAGAAAAAAGCCCATACAACGATGAGCTTAGTTCTCTGAGGAAAGTCATGCTCTTTTGGGAGAGTATGCTGAAGAACATAATCATCATATGAGAATTTGATGGGATTTACAACCGTGTAAAATGTAAATGTTTTTTAATATTCTCAAATTGGGTTGCCTTGGCTCTCAGACAGTGTTGCAAATTTATGTTCAATTTGCGCCGCATTATTCTGCAAGATTTCAATTAACTTTTGAATGTTGATGAAGTCAAAACGATTCTTGGATGCCACTAATGTGAGCGCAATCGGTGCTTCTTTACTGGAGAAACGGATCGGTACAGACAAACTGCACAGTTGAGGATCGATTTCACCTTGGGATAAGTAGAATCCTTGTTTTTTGATTTTTCGCATCTGTTGAATAAACTCATCTTGAGTTTGTGCAAATCCGACTTGTGCCAATTCTTTCGAAAACTGCTGATAATAGGCTTGAATGCGTTGTTTGGTTAAGTGTGCAATCACGATCTTAGGCGAAGCACCGACATAGACGGGTCGTGGACAACCTCGGCCAAAAGAGAGCAGTTCAGCATCTTTGAAAGTTTCATGATGTAGGTCGATACAATAATCATGATTTAAATAGGTTAATAAGCAGCACAGTTCGGTACGTTCCACGATATCGCGCATAAAGGGAATGCTGATTTGAATCAGTGGATCAGTGCTGTGGGAAATATAATCTAAAACCGCAATTTTAGAGCCAAGTGTATAGTCACCTGATGTGCCACTAATCCGTTTTAAGATGTCCGTCGAAACCAGTTCTTTGAGATAACGATAGGCGGTAGGTTTGGATAGCGCAAGCTCATCACAAATGATATCGACATTGATAATCGGACGTGAAACTGAAAATAAATCCAGCACAGTAAGAATTTTACCAAAACTCGAAATTGCCATGATGGGACGCCTACTCCTTACAAAATAACGTGAAAACCGAACTTTTATTGCTTTATAACAGAAAAGCGAAAGGTCGTGTATTTACTTTTAAATCTGATCATCCAGGATCAATCGTTTAGGATAAATACTGAGAAAAATGATAGATTTTATTGTGATTATTTTAAATTAAAATGAAAAATTATCAAATGGTGATAATTTATATTGACTAATTTACTCGATTTTGAAAAAATAAGCTACGCAATGTCTTATGTGGATAATTATTTTTAGCTGAAAACGCCTAAAAATGCTAAGTCTTGCAGATCACTCCTTATATCCAGTTTCACTCATCGCACTTGCCCTGATCTGAATAGTTTCAAATCAGTCTGGAGAGCTTGTCACTTTTTTAGTGATGATATGCGTGATTAAACTGACGCTGAACCGAGACATACCCATGCTATTTAAACAGCTGTTGGCTTTTAGACCGAGTCGACTTGACCTCATCTTTGCCTGCAAAACATTTGTAGCAGGCATGCTGGCACTGTTTATTTCGTTTGAATTGGATTTGATTAATCCGATGTGGTCGATTGGTACGGTGTTGATTATTGCCAGTCCCTATTCGGGGATGGTGTCTTCAAAATGTGTCTATCGCTTGGTGGGAACGGTTGCAGGGGCTATGATTGCCTTGTTTCTGACCCCCCATTTTATTAATACCCCTTGGCTGTTTACCATTATTTTGTCCTTGTGGGTGGGCTTTGCACTCTACGTCTCTTTACTTGATCGGACACCACGAAGCTATGTATTCATGCTAGCGGGTTATTCAACCGCCATGATTGTGTATAACGCGATTACCTATATTGATACCTATAATATTTTTGATATTGCTTTGGCACGTGTGCTTGAGATTTCTGTGGGGGTGATTTCAACCGCCGTGGTTTCAGCAACCTTTTTCCCTGTGCATGTTGGGGCCATGATTAAACAACGGGTCAATAAAACCCTGAATGATCTGGAAAGTACTTTTGAGAAGCTAATTACCGATCAGGAAACACCAGAAAACAATACGCAGATTTTATCTGTGATTACCCGTGATACCGCAGATATTCATGCCTTGGCGGTACATCTGGCTTATGAAAAGGGTGAGCTAAAGGGCATGACCAAAACCTTGCAGGAAATGCTGCATCAGGTGTCTTTGGTAGTGGCCAATCTGGTGGCTTTATCGCAACGGGTGAAGCAACTGGAACAAATGCAACTGAGTAATCTTAGACCGCATTTAAATCGTATCCGTCAAGATACATTGGCTTTTTTAAAGCAAGAACGTACTGTCCAGCCCAGTGATTTGCAGCGTTTACCCATCAGATTCGAAGAAGATTTTGCCGAGCTGATTGCACAAGCCACAGCTGAACAGCAAATTGTATTGGGTGCCTTGAAGATGGATGTGCGCCATTTTATTGCCAATATGCTGGCGGTGAAATTGATTTGGCAGCAGATTCAGCAAGGTAATAAAGAGATTCCAACTGAAATTACGGCCATCACCACCAAGTATCCGAGTTTGCATCGGGATCATGGCATTGCCGTTCGTGGTGGCATCAGTGCGGTGTTGATTACTTTTATTGTGACCGCTGCTTGGATTCTTTCGGGTTGGAAAGCGGGCTTTATGATGGCGCAGATGGGTGCGATTACGGCCTGTATCTTAACGGCCTTGGATAATCCTGTACCTGTATTACGTATTTTTATTTGGGGCAGTATTGTCTCTGCGGGTTTAGTTTTCATCTATGCTTTTGGGATCTTCCCGCATATCATTCATTTCTGGCAATTGGCATTGGTGCTATTTCCTGTATTTCTGGTTGCGGTCACCATGATGGCCAATCAAATGCTGATGCCTGTAGGAATGGTACTGGGGATCAATACCATGATGGGGCTGAACCTACACAACAAATACACCATGGATGCCGTGTCTTATCTGGATAGTTCCTTTGCGATGGTGTTAGGCGTTTTGGTGTCCCTGATTGTGATTGATTTGGTGCGAGCGGTTTCACCAGATACCAGTGCGACGCGAATTTTAGCTTTGCATTATCAGGCAATGCGCCAAGCCTTGCATTTGTCTTATGGCAGTGATTTTAAAATTCATTTACGCAGTATGCTCGACCGTGTTGGGGTATTAAATACCAAGATGGTGCAGAACCCTGAGGTAAAAACAGCGATTCAAAATGCATTGGTTGAAAGTAGTTCGATTGTTGATTTAGTCCGTTTACAGGAAATTAGTCAGAAGTTACCGCAATTACAGCAACTACAACATGAATTGGAACAGTTACAGCAACAGCTTGCAGCCTATTTTCAAGCACAGGAAAAGCAACTGTCCATTCGTCATTTCCCTGCACAAATTGTTCAACAAATTAAAGCTTTGCAAGACATCTCTCAACAGATTGAAGATGTGCAGTTAAGGCAGCGGTTACGCATTTCACTGAATAATATTTGTGAAAGCATTGGTCATGTCTCTGTACAAGAGATAGATGCGGATAAATCTGGTTTAGGGGTATCTCATGGGTGAAATGAATCTGTATGGGATTTATATCCCAATCCTTCTGGTACAAGCCATTATTGCCTATGTGCTGTTTAAGTTACTCAGTCCCTTGATTGATCGCTTGGTCATCAAAGGCTGGATTGCGCTGCCTAGTATTTTTAACCTGTGTTTTTACTTGGGTTTGATGTTATTGGTGCATTGCCTCTTTGTTTGGCTATAGGTCTGAGGTCTTTGACGAGATGCTGATGCTAAAATTTAATGATGTAAAGAAATGTGGTCGAGGTCATAAACATGAATGCATTTGATGTGCGAAAAGTCATACGTCCTATGGTATTGCTGGTTGCGGTTTTGATTGCCGTTTATACCATTGTGCATTTATGGAATTATTACAATGCTGCACCATGGACACGGGATGGGCGTATCCGTGGTGATGTGATTCAGGTCGCTTCCGATGTGAATGGCTTGGTGACAGAGGTCTTGGTACAAGACAACCAAACTGTGAAGAAAGGGCAAGTGTTGTTCAAGATTGATGTCGCACGCCAAGCCTTGGATGTTGAACAAGCCAAATCTGACCTCGCCAAAGCCAAAGCAGGTTTGGCACAGGCACATGCCAATTTAGCAGGTTCGAAAGCGAGTTTGGTGAAAACTGAAGCCAATATGAAACTGGCTGAGAAAAATGCAGCGCGTTATGCCAGCTTGATGGATGGTGCGATTTCTAAACAAGAGCAAGATCAGGTCTTTGCGACCCGCGATCAAGCTATTGCTGAGCGTGAGCAGCTCACGGCCAGTATTGAGCAAGCCAATGCCGCCATTCAACAGCAGCAAGCATTAATTGATGTCGCGACCAGTAATCTTCATTTGGCTGAGTTGAATCTTAATCGTTCTGAAGTGGTTGCACCTGCGGATGGCACCTTGTCGAACTTTGACTTACGGGTGGGAAATTATGTGAAGGTGGGGCAAGCGGTTGCTGCTTTATTAGACCGTCATCAGCTCTATGTCGTCGGTTATTTTGAAGAGACTAAACTGAACCGTATTCATGTGGGTGATGCCGCAACGGTACAGTTGATGGGAGATAAACAACGCATTCGTGGTCATGTGCAAGGTATTGCAACAGGGATTGAAGATCGTGAGCGTTCTGGCAGCTCGAATTTATTGGCCAATGTGAATCCAACCTTTAGTTGGGTGCGTTTGGCGCAACGTGTGCCTGTGAAAATTGTATTGGATGAGCAACCGCAAAATCCGTTGGCCTTTGTTTCTGGACGTACGGCCACTGTCAGAATTATTGAAAAATGATGTTGTACTGGGCGGCACGGATGCCGCAATACTGAAAAATTGTCATGCGATTGAGTTAAGGCAAAATCCCCGTAGGATCGCGATACCAACTTTGAATCAAGAGTGCCGCTGCAAAGCTATCTGCCGATAAGCGCTTTGCCTGTCCTTTACTTTGATAAGACTCCAGTTCCTCTCTGGCTTCACGTGTGGTCAACCGTTCATCCATCATCCAAGTTTCAATATTGGTTTGATGACGTAAACGACGGGCAAATTTTCGCGCCCGGGCAGACAGTTCCGATTCACTATCATCCATATTCAGTGGTAAGCCCACGATAAATAGATTCGGTTGCCATTCTTTGACAATCTTTAATAACTTATCCCAGTCTGGAATACCATCTTTCATCGGGAATAATGGCAGGGGATTGCTACTTTCAATTGTGGATTGGCCTATTGCCATTCCCATTTTCTGAGTACCAAAATCAAAAGCCATAATCGATTGAGCGCTTTGCATATCAGGCATGACCAATCTCAGAAGCAAACCAAGTCCGGTCTACTCCAATCTTTTTGTAAGCGGCATCCCAACGATCGTGATAAGGCAGATTAAAAATCAAATCCATATCTGATTCACAGATCAGCCAATCACCCCGTGCAATCTCTTCTTCAAGTTGGTTCTTACTCCAACTGGCATAGCCCAAGGCGATTTGATAGCGTCCTACACCTTCGTTATGTGCAATTGCATCCAAAATATCTTTACTGGTGGTAATACAGACATTTTCACCAACGGCAATGGATGAGTGCCAAGTCGGCTGACCTGTATGCAATACAAAGCCTGCTTCTGGACGTAATGGGCCACCTTGCAACACTGCATGGGGATGGACATTGTCGGCATCAATTTCTAAATCATTAAGTAATTCTTTGATTTGTAAATCTGAAGGACGGTTGATAATAATGCCCTGAGCGCCATCTTCGTCATGGCGAGCAATATAGATGACTGTGTTGGCAAAAAAGTCATCTGCCATGTCTGGTGGAGCGATGAGACAACGGTGAGTTAAGTATTGTTTCGTCACCTAGGCGATTCTCCATCAATGTATTGTGCTGATCTAGTTAGATAGGTTCTTTTTATCAACATACAAGAGTTAATCGGATTTCGCCAATCTTTTTCTGAAATTTTATCGCTTTAATTAGGCCGTTTGGAACTTAAGCTGACGTAGTTGACGTGCATGCTGCAAAGTGGTTTCACTAATTTCAACCCCACCAGACATACGTGCCAATTCTAAAATGCGTTGTTCTTCATCCAGTTCGATGATGGTACTGCTGGCAGGATCGCTTTGCTGTTTTTTCACCAATAAATGTTGGTCCGACTGTCCAGCAACTTGGGCTTGGTGGGTAATACAGAGGAGTTGTACATGCTGAGCCAGATCAGCCAGTAATCGGCCCACCACTTCAGCGGTGCCACCACTGATGCCGACATCAATTTCATCGAACACCAACACTTCAGATTCGGTTTTCTCCGCATTCATCACTTGCATCACCAACGCGATACGGGATAACTCACCACCCGAGGCAACCCGTGCTAGTGGCTGCGGTGGAATCCCTTTATTTGCGGTAAATAATAGCTGAATAAAGCTCAGCCCTTCGGCATTGGGTTCCTGTGGCTCAAATTTAAATTCAAAATGTGCTTCGGGTAGGGCCAGTGGTTTGACTTGCTCGGTCAGTTGTTTTGCCAAGGGAATCGCGGCAGCACGACGGATGTCATCCAAATGCTGTGCTGCATCTAGAAAGGCCTGATAGGATACTTCAACTTGCTCAGCCAAGGTTTCAGGGTCTTCCAGTTGATGCAGTTGTTCTAATTCCTGCTGCCAAGTTTCATAGTCTTGCTTGAGTAATTCAGGTTGGGTGCGATGTTTACGTGCCAGACGATGAAAGACTTCGAGGGTGGCATTCAGTTGTTCCATGCGCTCTGGGTCAAAACTTTGACGATCGATAAACTGGCGTAAACTCGCCGTTGCATCATCAATTTCGCTTTGTGCATTTAACAAAGAGTTATAAATATTGGCTAACTGCTCGCTACGACCCGCATGCGATTCTAGGCGGCGAATGATCGAAGCAACTTCTTGGGTAATATTCTGTTCTGCTTCATCCAAGACATTGAGGCTATAACTACAGTCCTGCATGATATGTTCATGGTGGCTGAGACGATCAAATTCTTGTTCTGTTTCACGATAATCGGTTTGAACAACCTCTTCAAGCTCTTCTATTTGAGATTCTAGGCTTTGTATTTTTTGAATGCGGGTCGCTTGCGCATCTAAAGCGGCTTGATGTTGACGAATATTTCGTTGCCATGTGCTATAGGCATCACGGACTGCTTGCGAAGGTTCGGCAAAATTATGATAACGATCCAGCCAATGTTTAGGATAAGGCGGTTCGAGTAATTGTTGCTGGCTGTGCTGGCTATAGAGTTGAACCAGTAAACGTCCGATTTCTTTGAGTTCTGCCAAGCTGCTTGGGCGGCCATTAATCCATGCCTTGCTGCGACCTGTGGCGAAAATCACACGCCTTAAATGGATTTCACCTGAATCATCATCCAGTTCATGTTCGGTGAGCCAGTGCGCTTCCGCACTTTCAGCTTGATAGCTAAACACGGCGGTGACATCGGCTTTATCTGCACCATAACGCACATAATTGGTATCGGTTCGTTCACCTAAGCAGGCAGAAAGCGCATCTAACAATAATGATTTGCCTGCGCCAGTTTCACCAGTCAGCACATTGAAGCCTTGTTCAATATCTAAAGCCAAATGGTCAGCGAGTGCAAAATTAATTAAAGTTAAATGGGTGAGCATAAACGCATCCAATGCACGGAATCTTTTGCTTAAAGATAGAGAAGTTTTAAAGTGACGACAAGAGTGGAAGACAGGATTTTCCTGATTTACTGAGGAATTGCTGATAGTTTGTAAGCTTAAGAGAGTATTTCGCTTTGTTTTTCCTCGCCACTCGCAGCATAGCTGTTCGACTTGCGCTCGGACTTTACGAAGCGATGCTTCTCATGTTTTGTTAATCCTCGTCACTCGTAGCAGAGCTACTCGTCTCGCGCCCAGACAAAGCGTTGCTTTGTTAATCTGGGCTCAGGTATGAAAATTGCTATGTTTAGCCTAGAAAATGGATTGATTAGTTGTCACGGCACAATTAAACTACGTCCAGCATAACCTAATATAAATGCGGCATTATTTGGAGAGTACGCATGAGTTCAGTGCAATTTGATCATGTAACGGTCATTAAGAAATCGAATGTGTATTTTGGTGGGGCATGTATTAGCCATACAGTACAATTTGAAGATGGTACAAAAAAGACTTTAGGGGTTATTTTACCTACTGAACAGCCTTTAACTTTCGAAACACATGTTCCAGAACGTATGGAAATTATTTCTGGTGAATGTCGCGTCAAAATTGCAGATAGCACTGAAAGTGAATTATTCCGTGCGGGCCAATCGTTCTATGTGCCAGGAAATAGTACCTTTCTTATTGAAGCAGACGAAGTGCTTGATTATGTCTGCCATTTAGAAGGCTAACCTATTCCTGTCTAAATCGAGTACACTAGATTTAATGGAAATCCTGTAAAAGTCATTTTGCAGGATTTTTTATTAAGTTCCCTTGCGGAGCTATAACAGCTCCTCACCTGTAAAGTTCCTTTACAGGATTTTTATTTTTTAAAATCCCCCTAATTTTCCTTCTTTATCTGGGAATACAGCAAGAGGTCGTTCATGGCAAAACCTGAATATTATTATGGCGTTCATTCAGTAGAGTCATTGTTGGAGTTAGAGCCTGAACGCGTTTTGACTTTATTTACCTTGAAAGGACGTGATGATCAGCGTTTGCAAAAAATTTTGCAATTGGCTGAACCGTTTGGAATTAGTGTTCAAAAAGCCAGTCGTGACAGTTTAGAGAAGCTTGCAGGCTTGCCGTTTCATCAAGGTGTGGTGGCTGCTGTGCGCCCACATCCGACTCTCAATGAAAAAGATCTAGATGAGTTGATGCAGCAATCTCCAGATGCATTGTTGTTGGCACTTGATCAAGTGACAGACCCGCATAATTTGGGCGCATGTATTCGTACTGCGGCTGCGATGGGCGTTCAAGCCGTGATTGTACCGCGTGATCGTTCGGCAAGTTTAACCCCGACCGCACGTAAGGTGGCTGCAGGTGGTGCTGAAAAAGTCAAATTTATTCAAGTCACCAATCTTGCTCGAACCCTAGCGCATTTAAAAGACAGCACCCATACCCGTGTGATTGGAACCATGTTGGATGAAAAGGCTTTGCCGATTCATCAATGTGATTTCAATGGACCTGTGGTAATCGTGATGGGGGCAGAAGATACTGGTTTAAGACCGATTACCCAGTCACAATGTGATCATACCGTTTATATTCCAATGTCAGGTGATTTACAAAGCTTGAATGTCAGCGTGGCAACTGGAATGGCGCTTTATGAAGCTTGCCGTCAGCGTGGTGTATAATTCAGTCCTCACGGTTTATGTGATTTAAAATGACAGCGCGTACACAAGGCTATTTTTTTGTTTTTATTACCATGTGTATTTGGGGCGGATTTACCATTTTTTCCCGTCTCAATGCGCATTGGCATGTCAGTGTCTGGGATCTGGTCGCCATGCGTTTTGCAATCGCTTCTCTGATTCTATTACCTGTCTTGATTTATAAAAAAGATTTTGCCTTTTTATGGCATCCACATCCTGTGATTTTGGCGCTTATAGGCGGTTTGATTTACTGTTTAACAGTCTATACCGCCTTTTTACATGCGCCTGCAGCGCATGCTGCTATTTTTCTCAATGGTTGTATTCCTTTGTGTACTGCTGTAGTGGCTTATCTATTGTTTAGGCAGCCTTTTGATCAACACACTTGGTTCAGTCTATTAATTATGATGGCAGCTTTGATGTTGATGAGCTATTTGATGCTACATCAGCAAGCTTCTGCATTGGGTATTGGAGATCTACTGCTTTTTATCAGTGCAATATGGTGGGGGATTTTCACGGTCCTGTTGAAGCAATGGAAACTGTCTGCATGGCATGCAACTGCTGGCGTGGTGATTTGGTCTGCAATCATTTATTTACCGATTTATATTTTATTTATTCCCAAGCATTTTCAAGATGCTGCACCGATCCATCTGCTGATTCAAGGGCTGTTTCATGGCATCTTGGTGGTAATTGTAGCCACTTTAAGCTATGTGGCAGCGATTGAACGATTGGGGGCATTTAAGACAGGCAGTATTGTGACCTTGGCACCGTTTATTGCGGCCGTGGTGGCTGTACCGTTATTGAATGAGCCACTCAATGCTGCGATTGTTTGTGGCTTGATCGGGATGGGAATTGGTGCTTTGCAGCCATGGCGATGGCGACGTAAAGATCGCTTGAGCGTACAATTAGAAAAACAAAAACAAGGTTAACTACTGTGTTCTGCACGCTGTAAGTAACTGAAATGCAGTGGTTTGAGTTGTTGGTGTAAGTGTTCTAACAGACCATCATTGAGGACAATATCATCTGCTAATTGCTGTTTTTGGGCACGCGACATTTGTGCTGCAATAATCTTTCGGATTTGCTCTTCACTTTGACCATCCCGTTGGCTGGCACGTTCTAGTTGTGTTTGCTCATCCGCATCGACCAATAAGGTACGCTGAGCTAGTTCATGCTGATTGGTTTCAAAAAGTAGGGGCGAAACCAAGATCACATATGGGCTTTCGGCGTGTTGTAATTGTTGAATAATGGACTGACGGATGGCCGGATGGGTAATTTTTTCTAAGCTTTGGCGTGCTTCTGGAAATTGAAAAATGTGTTCACGCAGGGCACGACGGTCAAGGCTGCCATCGGCTAATAATACCCAGTCACCAAAAGCGTCTTGAATCGACTTCAAAGCTGGTTGGCCGGGTTCAACCACTTCTCGGGCTACTACATCTGCATCAACTACGATTATACCTTGGGATTCAAACCATTGGGTCGCAGCAGATTTACCACTTCCAATACCGCCTGTGACTCCCAAGATAAAACGCATATTAACCACCTAGATAGACTTTCATAATTTGATCACCCCATAAAAAGGCAATCCAGCCTGCAATGGCGATATATGGGCCAAATGCAAAAGGCTGATTTTCACCGCGCACTTTTATCAAGATAATACCAATGATCGCACCCAGCATTGACGAGAGTAGCACAATTAACGGCAGCATGAGAGGTCCCATCCAAGCGCCTAAGGCGGCGAGGAGTTTGAAATCACCATAGCCCATACCTTCTTTGCCTGTTACTAATTTAAAGATGTAGTACACAATCCAGAGGCAGAGGAAACCAATGAGATAACCCCAAATTGCGGCGGTCGCTGTCGTGTAAATCGCATAGCTATTAATACCGAGGCCTAAAGCAGCTAAGGGCAGGGTAAAGCGGTCAGGCAGCAGTTGAGTATCAAAATCAATAAAGGTTAATGCAATCAATACCCACGTAAGGACTAAACCAAATAGCATTTGTATGGTAGCACCGAATACGGCAAGAACAACCAAAGAGCAGAGCATGGTCAACAGTTCAATGAACGGATAGCGAATACTAATTGGATTTTGGCAAGTCCCACATTTACCACGCAGTACTAACCAGCTAATCACGGGGATATTTTGATACCAACGAATTGGCGAGTCACATTTCGGACAGGTTGAGGCTGGTTGGCTTAAGGTTAGTTTACTCTGATCAATAATGGGTTGTTCTGGGTGTAACAACATTTGACATTCTTGCTGCCATTCCTGTTCCATCATGCGAGGGGTGCGGAAAATAACAACATTTAAAAAACTGCCGATGCATAAACTAAAAAGCCCAACTGCAAGATAAAGTGCAGTTGGGTTTTCAATAAAGTAAGAAAAAAATTGTTGCATAAATATTAGACCACAGAACCCATTTGGAAGATTGGTAAGTACATGGCAATCACTAGACCACCGACTAAAACACCAAGAATTGCCATGATTAAAGGTTCCATCATCGAGGTTAAGCCATCAACGGCATTGTCCACTTCATTTTCATAATGTGTCGCGACTTTATCAAGCATACTGTCTAAAGCACCTGACTCTTCACCAATCGCGACCATCTGAATGGCCATCGAAGGGAAACGGTTTGAAACACGCATCGCAAACTGTAGTTGTTGACCCGTTGCGACATCTTCACGGATTTTCATCACGGCTTCTTCATAAATGACATTATTGGTGGCTCCCGCAGTTGATTCAAGTGCATCAATCAGGGGAACACCAGCGGCAAAGGTTGTGGCTAGGGTACGACTATAACGTGCAATAATCGCTTTATAGACCAAATCTCCAAAGATGGGTGCTTTAAGGGCCATTTTATCTAATAAGTCGCGGAATTTTTTACTCCGTTTTTTTGCTTCAAGAAAAGATGCAATAATGGCGCCAATCACAATAATCAGAATAAACCAGTATTCCTGCATCCATTTGGACATTTCTACCACCATTTTAGTAAATGCAGGCAGATCTGCACCAAATGAGCTAAATAGATCTTGGAAGACAGGAACCACTTTGACCATCAAAATAATGGTCACAATCACAGCCACCACAACGACTGTGATTGGGTATTTCATGGCTTTTTTAATTTTCTGTTTCAGTAATTCACTCTTCTCTTTATAAATCGCGACCCGATCCAGCATAGTTTCAAGTGCACCAGATTGTTCACCAGACTCCACCAGAGAGCAAAAAAGGTTATCAAAATATTGAGGATATTTTTTCAGGGCCCCAGCAAAAGTATTACCGCCTTCTACCTCACCTTTAATCCCCAGTACCACTTCACGCATAGCAGGGTTTTCAAGTCCTTCAGCCACAATTTCAAAGCCTTGAACTAAGGGGACACCTGCTTTCATCATCGTCGCCAATTGGCGAGTGAAGATGGTGATATCTAGTGTGGTGACTTTTTTCTTCATTAAGCCTTCGAGAATATTTTTACGTTTTTCCCGAATATTCTTGATGGTTACCCCTTGTTTACGCAGTGTGACTTTAGCCAAAGCCATATTACGTGCTGGTAATTCCCCTTTAATTTTTGCCCCTTTCCGGTCGACCCCTTCATAAGCAAAAGTTGGCATCATTTGCGCTTTTTTAGCTGCCATGATTATTAATCCTTTTTATTGATTTTATTCACTTGTTACTCGGTTGACTTCCTGCAAAGAGGTAATTCCCTGCATGACTTTTTTCAAACCTGAACGACGTAGATTATTAAATCCTGCTTGTTCTGATGCTGCTGCAATCTGTAAGGCATTGCCGTCTTCCATAATCAGTCTGGAAATTTCTGGTGTAACCTTCATGACTTCGTAAATCCCCACACGACCTTTATAGCCTTCACGACATTCAGCACAACCAACAGGTTGAAAAATCTTGAATTCAGGATCATTTAAATCTTGTTCAGTAAAGCCGAGTTCCAACAGACTTTGTTCAGGGATATTAATTTCTTCTTTACATTGGCCACAGAGACGACGTGCCAAGCGTTGTGCAATCACCAGATTGACTGAGGTTGCGATGTTGAACGAAGGAACCCCCATGTTACGTAAACGGGTCAAGGTTTCTGGTGCACTGTTGGTGTGTAGGGTTGACATCACCATATGGCCCGTTTGTGCGGCTTTAATGGCAATTTCAGCGGTTTCCAGATCACGGATCTCCCCGACCATGATCACATCAGGATCTTGGCGTAAAAACGCTTTCAGGGCTGCAGAGAAGGTGAGTCCTGTTTTTGGATTGACGTTAACCTGATTAATCCCTTCTAAGTTAATTTCGACTGGATCTTCGGCAGTTGAAATATTGGTGTCTTCAGTATTGAGGATATTTAAACCTGTATACAAAGAGACGGTTTTACCTGAACCTGTTGGACCCGTAATCAGTAGCATGCCTTGAGGTTTTTCAAGTGCATCCATAAATAAGGCTTTTTGCTCATCTTCATAACCGAGTGCTTCGATCCCCAACATAGCACTCGATGGATCGAGAATACGTAGCACCAGCTTTTCGCCAAATAGGGTGGGGAGTGAGTTGACACGAAAGTCGATGGCTTTGGTCTTGGAAAGTTTAAGTTTAATACGTCCATCTTGCGGCATCCGTTTTTCAGAAATGTCCATTTGTGACATGACTTTTAAACGCGAGGCGAGACGAGTGGCCATTTGTAAGGGCGGATTGGCAATCTGACGGAGTACACCATCAACACGATAGCGGACACGGTACATTTTTTCATAAGGTTCAAAATGTAAGTCAGAGGCACCCATACGAATCGCATCAATGAGCAGTTTGTTAATATATTTAACAATTGGAGATTCGTCGCCTTGTGGAGTGTCTTCTTCCTCTTGGTTTGGGGTTTGACTGACATCAATGTCGAGATCAAAGTCTTCACTTTCACCAAAATCAAAACTACCAGAATCGCCAAACTGCTGTTCAATCAGTTTTTCGAGTTTAGTGTGTTCAACTATAATCGGTTCAATATTCAGTTTGGTATTGAAGCGAATTGCATCCAAAGCTTCGATATTGGTGGGGTTACTGGTCGCCACATATAAAATTTGCCCACGTTGTAGTAGCGGAGCAACTTTATGCTTTTGAATGAGCTTGTTATCCGCCAGTTCGCGAGGTAGTAAAGCTGTATCGTATACTGCCAGATCGAAAAGCGGCTCACCGAATTCGACGGCAATGGTTTCCGCAATGGTCAGAGGAGATAAGCGATGCTGTTCAATCAAATGTGCAACGATATCTTGTTGTGATTTTTTAGCCGTATCAATTGCGGTCTGCATCGTTGCCGTAGACATGTGTCCATCTTCAACTAACCGTCGAATAAACCCCGAAAACTTTGGAGACGTATGTAATCCTGACATCTGTCCGCCTTATGACAATAAATGTTTATAATATGTATTCTAAAAATTATACTTTTGTTATGCAAAAATACCACTACAGAAAGTGTTGTTTTTGCCTTGGTTCATGCTTAAAACTTTGAACTGATCGAGTTTTTTGTCAATTAATTTTCTTTGATTGCAGTAAATCCTGCAAAGAATCAAATAAATTCAGTTGAAACTGCCTTTTAATTTGAATATGAAGCACTATCATATCATCAGGGCGAAACAGATAGGTTTATCGATCACGGTGATTTTTGAGTCATTTATAGCTCAGTAAAAGAAAAAACTGAATTTTATAAAAATCCGTGTAAAATATGCAGCATTTTTTAGAAATTAACAGTAGGCGGGCGAAGTATGTCGAACTCGAGCATTATTCCTTGGGTTGTTGGCAATTGGAAAATGAATCCAATGCATGCGAATGCTTTCCAATTAGTAGAAGAATTTAAACAGTTATTACAACAGGAAAATATTGCAGCAGAGCAGTGCCATATTGGTGTTGCGCCAACTGCAATCGCGTTAAGCGGTATTCAGACACAATTTAAAGATGCAGCGAGAACGATTGATACCGTTGCCCAAGATGTTTCCCGTGTTGCTGGGACAGGTGCTTATACTGGTGAGGTGAGCGCTGAACTGTTAAAAGACAGTGGTATTGAGTTTGTTTTAATTGGACATTCTGAGCGCCGTGAGTTATTCGGTGACAATGTCGAAATCTTAAAAGCAAAATTACAAAATGCGTTAAGTGCTGGCCTTAACATTATTTATTGTGTAGGCGAGAGTTTAGAGCAGCGTGAGCAAGGTGCAGCAGAGCAAGTAGTATTACAACAAATTTGTGATATTGCCGCGGTAGTGAAAGCTGAACAATGGCAAAAGATTGTGGTAGCGTATGAGCCGATTTGGGCAATCGGGACAGGCAAGACTGCTTCTCCTGCTGATGCTCAAGCGATGCATGCAAAAATTCGTGAAGGTTTGAAGCAACTCACGGCATTCGGTGCGGAGATGGCCATCCTCTATGGCGGTAGTGTCAAGGCTGAAAATGCAGTTGAATTAGCGGCATGTCCAGATATTAACGGTGCTTTGGTCGGTGGTGCATCTTTAAATGCGCAATCGTTTTACCAAATCGCAAAAGCATTTGCACAAAGCAAATAACGAGGAATTGGGATGTATAGTTTTATACTCGTTGTACATATCATTTTGGCAATTTTAATTATTGCTTTGGTCTTGGTACAACAAGGTAAAGGTGCAGAAGCTGGTGCATCGTTTGGTGGTGGCGGTGCTGCAACTGTATTTGGTGCTTCAGGTGCGGGTAACTTTTTAACGCGTTTAACTGCGATTTTTACTGCATTGTTTTTTATCACCAGTTTGACTTTGGCTGTGTTTGCCAAGAAACAAACGACGGATGCATATAGTCTAAAAACTGTCCAAACAACGACGTCTGCGCCAGCAACATCGCCTGAAACTTCATCAAACGCACCAAAAACAACTGAATAAGTTGAATTAGTTCTTTCCTTTTTGAACTTTAAGGACTAGAATGCGTCCCACAAACTGCGGTGGTGGTGGAATTGGTAGACACGCTACCTTGAGGTGGTAGTGCTTTCGGGCGTGGGGGTTCAAGTCCCCCCTTCCGCACCAAACTTAATAACCAGTTAAGTTCGGTGTATGCAGTGTTTGTGTTGATGCGGGATGGAGCAGTCTGGTAGCTCGTCGGGCTCATAACCCGAAGGTCGTTGGTTCAAATCCAGCTCCCGCTACCATTTGATTAAGGTGCAACTTAATCAAGCAAATTTGATGAAAGCTTAAATTGACTTTTTTTCATATTTGTATATAATTTTTGCACGTTGATGCGGGATGGAGCAGTCTGGTAGCTCGTCGGGCTCATAACCCGAAGGTCGTTGGTTCAAATCCAGCTCCCGCTACCAAGTTTCTAAAAAGAGGCTCACAATAAGGTGGGCCTTTTTGCACAGTGGGCTTTGCTTTTCTGTGTAACATAGGGGCGATTTACGCCCTTTTTTATTGGTTGTTTAGCTATCGTGTAGTTGTTCGACATCAATTGGTCAAATAGTCGTGCTTCACTATACGGTTAAGATTGATTGGCTCGTATAAGAGCGACGAGAGTAAATGAAATTATCAAATAAATCTCAAGCATTGCATGATCTAATCGCCCCAGCTGTCGCTGCGTGTGGTGTAGATCTGTGGGGGATTGAATTCCTGCCACAAGGTAAACGTTCTCTATTACGCATTTATATTGATAAAGCGATAGATGAGAATGCTGAACCTGTCTTAAATGAAGATGGTGAAGTTGAACTCGGGCGTGGTATTGGCGTTCAAGATTGTGTTCTCGTGACACAACAAGTGGGTGCAATGCTTGATGTTCATGATCCAATTTCAGGTGAATATGCTTTGGAAGTATCTTCGCCAGGTTGGGATCGTCCATTTTTCCAATTGAACCAGCTGCCTGCCTACATTGGGCATCAAGTGGCTTTACGATTAATTGCTGCTGTCGAGAACCGTCGTAAATTCCAAGCCAAATTACTTTCTGTAGACTTAGAGAATGAACTGATTCAGGTCGAAGTTGAAGGTCAGCATGTGCTTGAAATTGATAGTAATAATATTGATAAAGCAAATTTAATCTATCAAGACTAATATTAACTTAATTTTATAAGAAATCGGTAGGTGACTTATGGGCCGCGAAATTCTTACCGTTGCAGAAACGGTTAGTAATGAAAAAGGTGTTAGTCGTGAAGCGATCTTCCAAGCGTTAGAGCAAGCACTGGTTGCGGCAACGAAGAAAAAGTTTTACGAAGGCACACGTTCAGAAGAAGCTCAACTTCGTGTTGAGATTGATCGTAAAACAGGTGATTACCGTACCTTCCGTCAGTGGACTGTGGTTGCGGATGAAGATCATGAAATGCCAGCATGCCAAGACGCAATTTCTGATGTAGATCCATCACAATGGTCAATTGGTGATGTGCGTGAGTTGGAAGTCGAGTCGATTGAATTCGGTCGTATCGCTGCACAAATCGCAAAACAAGTCATCGTACAAAAGATCCGTGAAGCAGAGCGCGCACTTGTTGCCGATGCTTATGAATCTAAAGTGGGTGAGTTGATTTACGGTGAAGTGAAAAAGCAAACTAAAGATGGCTTTATCATTGATCTAGGCGACAACGCTGAAGCATATTTAGCACGTGAAGAAACGATTCACAAAGAAATTTTACGCCCTAAACAGCGTATCAATGCAATCTTGTATAACGTCAACCGTGAAGGCCGTGGTGCACAATTATTATTGTCGCGTGCGCGTCCTGAGATGTTAATTGCATTGATGAAAAAAGAGATTCCAGAAATTTCTGAAGAAATCATTGAAATTAAAGCAGCTGCTCGTCAACCGGGTGTTCGTGCTAAAATTGCAGTGAAAACCAATGACCATCGTATTGACCCTGTGGGTGCATGTATTGGTATGCGTGGTACACGTATCCAAGCAGTACAACAAGAGTTAAACGGTGAGCGTATTGATGTCGTGGTGTGGTCTGATGATCCAGCACAATATATTGCAAGCGCATTAGAGCCAGCTGATGTATCAGGTATTGTATTAGATGAAGATGCACGCAGTGCAGATATCATCTTCGCAACCAATGATCAGTTAGCACGTGCGATTGGTTCGCAAGGACAAAATGTTCGTTTAGCATCGGAATTGACGGGTTATAAACTCGACATGATGTTAGAAGAAGAGTATCGTGCTCGTCAGCAAAATGAAGCGCAACAGTATTTAGACATGTTTATTACACGTCTTGATATTGAAGAAGACTTGGCAATGGCCTTAGTCGAAATGGGCTTCACTTCGTTGGAAGAGATTGCGTATGTACCTGCTGAAACATTTGACGAAATCGAGCTTGAAGCAGATTTAGTTGAATTGCTTCAAAGTCGTGCGAAAGAAGCTGCTTTAACAGATGCATTGAAACAGCAAGAAAATATTCAAGAGCCAAGTGCAGAACTTCTCGGTATGGAAGGTATGACGACTGAGATTGCGTATGCATTGGCGGCGCGTGGTGTGGTTACTGTTGATGATTTGGCGGACCAAGCAACTGATGATATCTCTGATATCGAAGGTTTGGGTCATGACAAAGCGGGTCAGTTAATTATGAAAGCACGTGAATCATGGTTTAACTAGGAGATAATAGATGACGGACAAGTCGATTCAAGAGTTAGCGCTCAGCGTAGAACGTCCTGTAGAGAAACTCCTAGAGCAGGTTCGCGAAGCAGGTCTACCACAGCGTAAAGCAGATGACATTATTACCACTGAACAGCAAGATACTTTGGTCAATCACTTGAAAAAAGTACATGGTCAGGAAAGTGGTAACACAGGAAAGATTGCGTTGAAACGTAAAACAACGAGTACTGCTAAAGTAACAAGTACTTCAGGTAAAGCGAAAAGCATTAATGTTGAAGTTCGCAAGAAACAAGTTTTTGCTAAGCCAAATCCAGAGTTACTTGCAGCAGAAGCAAAAGCGCGTGTAGAAGCTGATGCAAAAGTCCGTGCTGAACAAAAAGTACGTGATGAAGCAGATCAAAAAGCTCGTCACAGTGCAGAACAAAAAGCCAATGCAACTTTAGAAGCGATGCGTGCTGCGCATACTTCTGATAGTTCAGGTCAAGCACCTGCAAAAGCAGCAGTTGTGGTGAAAAAACGTAATAGCGACAAGGTCATTAAAGCCCCAGTTATTCGTCCAACAGAAACACCAGAACAAAAGCGCGCACGTGAAGAGCAAACTGCTCAGTTGAAAGCTACTGAAGAAGCAGTACGTCGTAAGGCGGCTGAAGAAGCACAGCAGCGTACGCTTGAACAAATGCGTAAAATGGCATCAAAATATTCAAGTGATGATGCGACGACAACTATTCGCGTGATTGATGATTCACCTTTAGCCGCAGGTCTTGTTGGCCAAGCGTATGAAGATTCCTTTAACAAGGAAGACCGTGAAATCAAACGTGGTGGTGCAACAGCAAACCCACGTGCTGGTAAAAAAGGCGGTCGTGGTGGTGATGCACAAGCAGAACAAAGCTTCAGCAAAAGCCATCATAAGCGTGGTTTAAAAACCAGCCAAGCGAATAAACATGGTTTTGAAAAACCAGTTAAAAAGCAAATTTATGATGTTGAGATCGGTGAAAAAATCATCGTTGCTGATCTAGCACAAAAAATGGCAGTTAAAGTTCGTGAAGTAATCAAGACCCTTATGAAAATGGGTGAGCTTGTAACTCAGAACCAAGCCATTGATCAAGATACTGCTGTTCTTGTGGTTGAAGAATTGGGCCATAACCCTGTTTTAGTTTCGGATACGCAAGCAGAAGATAACTTATTGGTTGCTGCTGAAGAAGCACGTGGTGAGCAAACGACTCGTCCACCAGTGGTAACGATCATGGGTCACGTTGACCATGGTAAAACGTCATTACTGGATCGTATCCGTCGCTCTAAAGTGGCTGCGGGTGAAGCGGGTGGTATCACCCAGCATATCGGTGCTTATCACGTTGAAACTGAGAAAGGGATTATTACTTTCCTCGATACACCGGGACACGCAGCGTTTACTTCTATGCGTGCACGTGGTGCAAAAGCGACTGATATCGTGGTCCTTGTTGTTGCGGCTGATGATGGTGTAATGCCACAAACTGCAGAAGCAATTGACCATGCACGTGCTGCGGGTACGCCGATCATTGTTGCCATCAACAAGATGGACAAAGAGTCAGCTGACGTAGACCGTGTATTAAACGAATTGACCACCAAAGGGATCGTACCTGAAGAGTGGGGCGGTGATGTGCCAATTGCCAAAGTATCAGCACATTCTGGTGCAGGTATTGACGGTTTACTTGATTTGATCTTGATCCAAGCTGAATTGATGGAGCTTAAAGCTTCGGCAGAAGGCGCGGCGCAAGGTGTGGTTATTGAAGCACGTGTCGACAAAGGTCGTGGTGCGGTAACCTCGATTCTGGTACAAAACGGTACCTTGAACATTGGTGACTTGGTTCTTGCTGGTTCATCTTATGGTCGTGTTCGTGCGATGTCGGATGAAAATGGTCAACGTATTACTTCTGCTGGTCCATCAATTCCAGTTGAAATCTTAGGTTTACCAGAAGCACCAATGGCGGGTGATGAAGTTCTTGTTGTGAACGATGAGAAGAAAGCGCGTGAAGTTGCTGATGCTCGTGCAGATCGCGAACGTCAAAAACGTCTTGAGCGTGCAAGCTCGATGCGTCTTGAAAACATCATGGCATCAATGGGCAAGAAAGATGTTCCTACAGTGAACGTGGTACTCAAAACTGACGTACGCGGTACTTTAGAAGCATTGCATGTTGCACTTGATGAACTTGCGACTGATGAAGTTAAAGTCCGTGTTATCGGTTCTGGTGTCGGTGCGATCACTGAATCAGATGTGACTTTGGCTGAATCTTCTGAAGCGGTGTTGCTAGGCTTTAACGTACGTGCTGACAATACTGCGCGTCAAAAAGCGGACCAAGATAGTATCGATATTCGTTACTACAGCATTATTTATCAATTGATTGATGATGTTAAAGCAGCAATGAGCGGTAAGCTTGCGCCTGAACACCGTGAGACTATCTTGGGTGTTGCTGAAGTGCGTGAAGTGTTCCACTCAAGTAAGTTTGGTGCGGCAGCGGGCTGTATGGTTCTTGAAGGTGTATTACACCGTAACAAGCCAATTCGCGTATTACGTGATGACGTGGTTGTGTTCCAAGGTGAGCTTGAATCTCTTCGTCGCTATAAAGAAGTGGTTGAAGAAGTTCGTGCTGGCATGGAATGTGGTCTTGCAGTCAAAGGCTATAAAGACATCAAAGCACAAGATAAGATCGAAGTGTATGATGTTCAATTGATTAAACGGAGTCTTTAATGGCGGGTAGCCAACGCTTAAAGCGCATGGCGGATTCAGTACAGCGTGAGTTGTCTGAGCTTATCCGTCAGGAGCTTAAAGATCCACGTCTGGGTGGTCTGGTGACCATCTCAGCCGTGAAAGTCAGTGCAGATATGGGTTATGCCGAAGTTTATGTCACGGTAATGGGACGTGAACTCGGTGATGATCAAAGTGAAGTTGCGAATAAAGAAACTTTAGATGTATTGAATAAAGCATCTGGTTTCTTGCGCCATGAATTGAGTCGTCGCATTAAAACTCGCGTGACGCCTCGTTTACGTTTTCACTATGACAAAACCAATGCCTACGGTAATTATATGTTTGGTCTGATTGCGGAAGCTGTGAAGGATTTACCTGAACAAGAGCAAGACGAACAAAAGTAAATACACATAAAAAAGCCACCTTCGGGTGGCTTTTTTATTGCTCGCTTTAAATTAATCCTTTTTCAATGGATGGCGACGATAACGTTGCCAAGGCAATGGACGATTTAAAGCTTCTGGCACATCACCACTGGTTGAACGTAAGCGTAAATGGATGGCTGCTTGTGCCATCAAATTGGCCGATACAGGGGCAGTGATAAAGGCAAATAAGGTAATCAGTAGCTCAGCAAACCCAAAACGACCATGCATTGCAGCAAAAATCATGGCTGCGATCAGAAAGCTACCAAGGCCTAAAGTACTGGATTTGGTCGGTGCATGCAGACGCATAAATAAGTCGGGGAGGCGAATCATGCCAATCGAACCGATCAGCATAAAGAACGCACCAAACACCACAAAAAATGAAACGACAATCTCAAGAATCAGTTGCATAGCATTGCTCCTTAGTCAATTACATGACCTGTAGTGAAGTAACGAGCAAGCGCGGCAGTAGAGACAAAGCCGAGCATTGCAACCAAGAGTGCACCTTCGAATAGATTGGTGCTGACCCAATAAATGCCTAAGACCACGATCAGACAGGTGGCATTGAGAAATAAAGTATCGAGTGCCAAGAGTCGATCAATCACCGAAGGGCCCGCAATCAGGCGAATCAAGCACAGAAACATAGAGATGGTAATGGCAATTAAACCGATACCCAATGCATAAGGCAAAATAGTCATTTATTTGCTCCTTCTGTAATCTTGACATCAAAGATTTCGATTAAAGGCGTTTCATAACGTTTTTTAATGTCTTGAATATCCAGTTCGGTATTATCTGAACTGAGTGCATGTACCAGAATATCTCCACGTTCCTGATCGATTCCGGCTGAAACCGTACCCGGTGTGGTGGTGATAATCATCGCCAGCAAAGTATTCACTTGTTCATGTTCAGTTTCCAATGGAACGCGATACCATTTAGGGTGTAATTGATCCATTGGACCAAGCACCATTTTGGCAACACGGAAGTTGGAAATCACAATATCCCACAGCACTACAAAGACCAGTTTCATCGCAGGAAGCCAATGAATATGCGGTGTTCTGGCAATAAATGGACTGACCAGCCGTGCAATCACCACAGCGAGAATCAACGCCATTAAAATATCGGTCAGATCCAGACTATGCGCCAGCATCAACCAGCTCAAGAAAATCAGCACTGACACAAATGGATGTGGGAACCAACGCTCCAGCAAAGATAGTTTTTGCATCAGTGATCCTCCATTGGCTTTAACTGTGTGCTATTCGGAATGGTCGGTGCTTCGAGGACTTGCTCCGCAATTTGGCGTTGCTTATATTCAGAAATATGTTCGCCTTGTAAGGTTGGCTTAGAAATAATATCTGGAATCAGCAAGGCGTTCGGATCTTCAACTTCACCACCATACTTGGTTTCAGGTAAGTAGCTTGGATCATAAGGCTGTACGCTGATCGGGCGACCTTGTGCATCATGTTTCAGAATGGTCTGGTTATAAAGCGCGTGATTCTGAATTTGCTGTGCTGTTGCAAGCGTATAGTTCTGAATCGGCGCTGCACAAACCACATAAAGCATTAATGCGCCAAGTAAAATATAGATCGCAGTATCATTCCGCTTTGGTGCAAGCTCGGGTAGGGCTTGATACTCAGCATAAGCCGCTTCATTCTGATCTTCTTCAGGTGGTGTTGCACGCCAGAACAAAATAAAGCCAACGCGTGTCATGGCAATAATGCTGAGCAAGCTCACAATCAGAATCACTGCGATGATCCAGCCTTGATAGGGTGTCTCAGCAGTAGCTTGCAAGATGAAGACTTTACCTAGAAAGCCGCTGAATGGAGGTAAACCTGCCATCATTAAGGCGATGGTAAAGTAAGTAAAAGCAGCTGCTTTTTCCTGTTTGATTCGTGGTGCAACTTTTAAATGATCTTTAAAAGCGCCACGTTGCGAGGTCATCCAGCCACAGAATAAATAGAAAGCTGCTGCGATCAAGGTACTGTGAACTAAATAATACAGTGCTGCGGCCCATGCCTGTGTATTGAACATGGCAATTGAAATCAGCAAAGTACCAATCGATGACAGCACCATGAAGCCAACAAAACGGCGTAAGCGTTCAGCGCCAATTGCACCAATTACACCATAAAGGGAAGTCACCAAACCAATGATCAACAAGCAATTCTTGAAAATGCTTTGTGCCATGGCATCATCAAACACAGTGCCATTGACACGTAAAATGGCATAAATACCCACTTTGGTCATAATGGTAAAAATCGCAGCGACCGGTGTGCTTGCAACCGCATAGGTTTTCGGTAACCAGAAGCCGACAGGCAACATCGCAGCTTTAATACCAAACACCACAAACAGCAATAGTCCACCTGCAACGGCAAGCTTGTGCTGATCGCCATCTAGACTTGATACCAGACGACCGACATCAGCCATATTCAAACTGCCGACACTGCCGTAAATCATGCCTAGACCAATCAGGAATAGGGCAGAGGCCAGCAAGTTAATGGTGACGTAATGCACCCCAAGCTGGAAACGTGGACGACCTTGACCATGCAATAACAGCACATAAGAAGCCATCAGCAGGATTTCGAAGAAGACGAATAAGTTGAATAAGTCGCCTGTCAGGAAGGCACCTGTGATTCCCATGAGCAGGAAATGCACCATGGTATGGAAATAGCGCCCACGTGTATCCCAGTTCTCACTGGCATACCAAATCACGGGTACTGCAAGAATATAGGTCAGGACCAACATAAAGGCAGATAGGCGATCAAGGACTAAGACAATCCCGAATGGCGCCGACCATTCACTGAGCTGATAAACTGTAATTTGGCCTGTGCTGGCAATACTCAGATAGCTGATTGCCGTGATTAAGCCCAAAACGGCCGAAGCAATACTAATTCCGCGACGCCAAGGTTGACGCCAATCTTGCTTTAAAGAACCTGAACCTGGATTGCCCAATAACACCAGAATAAAACTGGTGAATGCTGGAATTAAGATACTGATAATTGGAGCGTGAGCGTGCCAGAAACTGTAAAAATCAAACATTATGGCTCATCCTCACGTGGGTCATAAGTCAAGGTGGGTTCTTCTTTCGAGTCGACATGGTCTGTACCAGATTCATAACGACTGCGTAAGGCAAGTTGCACGATAAAGGCGGTGGTAGCGAAACCAATCACAATTGCCGTTAACACCAGTGCTTGTGGGAGTGGGTCGGTCACTTTGGTGGCCTGAGTCAACACCGCAGGTGCATTGATTTGCAGACGGCCCATGGCAAATAGGAACAAGTTCACGGCATAGCCAATCATGGCTAAACCAAGGACCACTGGAAATGTTCTGGCACGCAGAATCAAATAAATACCTGTTGCCGTGAGTAAGCCAATCCCTGACGCGAGTAAAAATTCAATACTAATCATTTTGATTATCTCCACCTGGGATCGGACCAGCCATACTAGAGTGACGCGAGTCTCCGAGTACGGAGATCAACAACATGGCAGCCCCTACAACGGTAATGTAGACCCCTGTATCAAATGCGACTGCAGAGGCAAGATGCATTTTTCCAAGCAATGGCGCTTCGACATAAATATGTGCACTGGTGAGGAAAGGGCGAGCCCAGAACCACGCGATAATACCAGTGAGACCTGCAATGGTTAAACCTGTTCCAATCCATAACTCATAGAGACGACCTGATTTGGCTTTGATCATCTGTTCGGTCTGGTCTTGACCCAATACGATGTATTGAATAATCAGTGCCATTGAGGTAATCAAACCTGCAATAAAGCCACCACCCGGAAGATTATGCCCACGCATGAAGATGTAGACACTGACCACCAAGGCCAGTGGCAAGATCCATGACGCCGTGATACGGAACATCAGCGGTGAAGGGTTGAAACGATAGGTTAAGCCTTGGGTCATGGTAGTTCCATGTGCACGCATACCATCCATCAGACATAGCGCACCAATGGCGGCAATGCCGAGTACGGTAATTTCACCGAAGGTATCGAAACCACGGAAATCAACCAAGATCACATTGACCACGTTTGAACCACCACCTAACGGAATTGCCTGTTGCATAAAGAACCACGAGATTGAGTTGTGATCGCGGGTTAACAGCAACCAAGTGATCCAACCAATACCTAAACCACCTGCGATGGCAAGGCTGGCATCTCGCCAACGGCGTGAACGGCTTGATTCGTACGGGGTGAGTTGTGGCAGTAAAGACAAACTCATCAGTAATAAAACAGTGGTCACCACATCGACTGTAATCTGAGTCAATGCCAAATCGGGTGCAGAAAGGGTCACAAAAACCATGGTGACCACCAAGCCGACTGCCCCACTGATCAGGACGGCTTTGATACGTTCATGATGGAACCACAGCATCATCCAGCAACCTGAGAACAGGGTTAGCCAGAGTACAATCGCCACCCACGGTGCATGGGTGAGTTCACGTGTGCCTGTGGTTAAGCCTTGGTTGAACAGTGGTAAGCCGACCATGATGATGCTAAACAACACAATCCAGAGGATATAGCTTTGCAAAGAACCATTTTCGGTCTTCTGTTTAATCTTGCGGCTGATCAGTAATAAATTTTTCAAGAATAGATCAAACAGAATCTTGCCTTGGAATTTTCCAAGATAAGGATCTAAGTCGATTTTACGAATACGCCCCTCTTTTGCCAGTGCAAAGTAGAAGATTGATCCACCGATTAAGGCAATCAGACTCATGATCAGGGGGGCGTTGATGCCATGCCAAATCGCAAGATGAACGCCTTCAAATTCAGGCTGTGCCAAACTTGCACGAGTGACACTGTTGACCATTGTCCCTGCAAATAGGGCAGGGAGGATACCGACCAAAATACATAAGGTTGCCAAAATGATGGCAGGTAAGCGCATACCGAAATGCGGTTCGTGTGCATCTTTATTCGGGACGTGTTTACCAACAGGACCATCAAAGAACACCCCATGAACGAGGCGAATCGAATAGCTGACTGCAAAAATACCCGCTAAAGTAGCGACAATGGCCGAAATCACCATCACTGGACCAGACAAGTTGGCCAATAGCTCGGTAAAGAACATTTCTTTCGAGATAAAGCCATTGGTCAGTGGTACACCCGCCATTGAGGCAGCAGTGATCATGGTGAGAGTGCCTGTAAATGGAAGCAGTTGCCAGATGCCACTGAGCTTGCGTAAATCGCGTGTGCCCGTTTCATGGTCAATAATCCCTGCAATCATGAACAATGCCGCTTTAAAGGTGGCATGGTTGATGATGTGGAAAATTGCGGCAGCCACCGCCAATGGCGAGCCTATACCGAGTAAACATACGATTAAACCCAAATGACTAATGGTTGAATAGGCCAAAAGTCCTTTTAGGTCTTCTTTGAAAATTGCAAAACCTGCGGCCATACATAAAGTGAACAGGCCGACAAAAGTCACGATATTGTGATACAGCGCAGCACCAATAAAAATAGGAGCTAAACGCGCCAACAAGAAAATCCCTGCTTTGACCATGGTTGCAGAATGCAGATAGGCTGACACAGGGGTCGGCGCTGCCATCGCATTCGGTAACCAAAAATGGAAGGGGAATTGGGCACTTTTGGTGAATGCACCTAACAGGATCAGCAATAATGCCGGAACAAACAGCGCATGTTGCTGAATGGTATCTTTCATCAATACCAATTCATCAATCTGATAGGTACCCGTGATTTGTCCAATCAGTACAAAACCACCCAGCATGGCCAAGCCGCCCATACCTGTAATGGTCAGAGCCATACGCGCGCCACGCTGAGCAGCTTCATATTGGCTCCAGTAACCTACCAATAGGAAAGAGGAGATACTGGTCAGCTCCCAGAACACCAATAAGATGATCAGGTTATTTGAGAGTGAAATCCCCAGCATGGCGGCCATAAACAGCATCAACAGCTGGTAGAGTTTACTGAGAGAATTTTTAGGACTGAGATAGTAATAGGCATAAATATAAATCAGAGTGCCGATACCGCTAATCAGCAGACCAAACAATAGACCTAATGCATCTAGGCGAAAACTCAGATTAATTCCAAGCTGTGGAAGCCAGTCCCAGCTTTGTTGCAGGGTATTGCCCTGAAGAACCGTTTCTGCCTGAGTTAAAAGTAAAATAAAACAACTAAGGCTGATGCCAATCGCCCCAAGTGCCGTCACGCCACGCGAAATACGCTGTAATTGTGAGACAAGGGTGGTGCCGAGTATGAGCGGTAATAAGATAATAATCGGTAGCACACTGGTATCCATGTCGATGATTTAGGTCGAAGACCTAAGGGGTGAATTTTCTTTCAAGACTTACAGGCACTCAAAGAGAATACCAAAAACTTTAAATCTTGAAGCCCAATCAAGTTAACGGAGGCAGCAAGTTGTATTGCACAACTTGAAAATAAAAAAATGCGATTTATTTTACTATAAAATATCAGTAAAAATCTGATGTTATTACATGAAACAAACAACATCATTTGATTGAAAACATTTCAATTTCTGTTTTTTGATACGCCTTTATAACGGGGTTTCTTGCGGTGTATCATCTATCTTGAGCAGGTTAAGTAAATTGTTCTTTTCTTGTTCGTTTAAATCCTGAATTTGCTGGAATAAATCATCGACTTTGCTGGTCAATGGATCGGCTTGCAGCAAGGTATGGGTTTGCACGGAATGTGCTGTTTCGGTCTGGGTGAGGCCTTGATATAAATTTGAAAGCTGTTGCTGTGATGCTTCTAGATTAAGTTGATACACCCCTGTTGGGTCCAGTTTTAAACATTGGTAATGTAAGGCATGTTCAAGCAAGGCATCTCGATTGCCTGAGACGATGATTTGTAGACAAGGAAAAGCTTGATGGAGACGCTCCAAAATTTCCGCACAATTATTTTGATCAAGTTGATGGTCAATTTGATCAATCATCAAAATCCCTTCACCTTCTAAACAAGGATTAAAACAATGCTGATTCAGCAAGCACAGCCGACGACTAATGTCTCCAACTAAGGCAATCCAGGTTTTAAGTGAAGCAGATAGTTGTTGAAAAGGGATCAGTTGATCGTGATAACGCACCATCAATTGGAGTTTTGGCACGTACTGAATATAAATATCACTTAACTCAGGAAAAACCGTATGCAAACTGTTTTTCAAGGCATAAAGATTCGGTGCAGAGAGTTGCTTGGGGTGATTAATCAGCTCTTGTTGTAGTTCCTGTAATATTTCAGATTGATTTTGTTGATTAAAATCATTGCCCATTAGACGTCTGACAATGTGTGCGGAATGCGCATTTTCGACATCGCTAATCTCGCGTAGCCACTCAAAAAAACGGGTAAAGGTGGTGTAGGGTATGGCGGTCAAATCATAGGCCGAGATTTCTTGCAGGGTTCCCGGTGTATTTTTACTTTGTAAATTGATGTCTTGTACGAAGCGTTCAGCAGGATAGTAGGCGATCAAAGGCAAGCCGAATAATGGATCTTGTAGTCCTGTTTTTTGATACAACGTCACCATTTGGTCAAGTTGTTGGGTCTCCACTTGGCTAATCCCAACCCCTTGACTATTAAATGTTTTGTAGAGTTTCCATGTGCAGCTTTGGGTATCGGTCTGTTGGGCGGAGCTACTTTCGGTTAGAGTTCCTGCGAGTTCGTTGCTCATACGGACTTGAATTTGAATTTTGGCTTGCAGGCGATTGAGCATAATATCTTGATCAGCAATCACCACACCTGCAGTACGAATATCTTTATAGCGTGCAGAAAACCAGGTCAGACTCTGGTAGATATTTTTTAAAATGCTGCTTTTGCCTGTGGCTTGGTCGCCAAGGATCAAGGTGATGGGGCGTTGTTCGGGATCAAATTTGAGATTTAAATCCCGAAACATGCCAATGTGTTTGAATTGAACCGATTCAAGTTGCATGAGCTGACCTCAATCAAGAGCGCTTTAACCTGCGGACTGACGAAGACTTGAGGGAGCGCACCGTTTTAATTGTTGTATTAAGTCGTATAAATGATGAATATTTAAACTTACTTTAGCACGCGTGCAGGCCACGTAAAGTAATCTTAGCTCTTCATCTGTAATTTTATGTTCTAGCCCATTTATTTTAAATTGGTAATCGTCTTCGATATGTACCCGATTCCATTCCAAACCTTTGGCTTTATGCGCGGTTGAAATGACATAGTCTGCCTGTTCAATCGGGGTGATTTTGGCCAGTGCCTTTTTCAGAGGGTCGGTACCATGGTCATCTACCAGTTTGACCAAGGGTTTGATGTCACTACCATCATTGGTTTCACAATATTCATGGACATCATGCCAAGAGTTAAACCAAGCCAGCTCTGGCACATCGGTAATGCGTTTGCCTTGTTTAAGTAAACTGGCGGCATCAACAAAGCGGCTGAGTTTTTGGTGATCGGCTTGCAGACTGACTTTATCACCATGCACTAAACCAGATAGCAGTAACTCCATCGCACGTGCATTGGTTCGACACAAAATGGCATCGCGCATCTTGGTATGCGGTTTATTCACCACACTGGATTTTTGGTTGGGATTACCCAGCAGAGGGACGGTTTCATTCAATGCACCGAGTAAACTGTTGGCAACATCGGCAATCGCTTCACCAAAACGGAAAGAGGTGGTTAAACGACTTTCAGGCAATGGCATTTGCTGCATGGCATTGATTGCACCACGCCATGCATAAATTTGCTGATGTGCATCACCGACATAAATCACTTGGGTACTTTTTTGACGCAATAAAATACCCAACATCAATGGATCGGCATCTTGCGCCTCATCAAACAGTACATAGTCGGCAGGGATATTCGGTTCAGATAAGGCCCAGAGTTTGAGGTAAATATCATGGCCAATCCCTGCTTGGTGATTCGGATCAATTGATTCGAGCCAACGTCGTTCCACTGCTGGGTAGAGATGCTGTTGCAAGGCCTCAATATCGTCTAGATGCAACCAACTTGGCGCTTGAATATGACGAGGGGCTGGGTATTGTGAACTGGTTGAACAGAAGTAGCTGACCGCATTGGCAACCAGACTGGCCAAGCGGCTCGGCATCAATACATATTTTTCATAACGCCCACCCATCAAGCGGCGTAGCGTAATCGGTTCTAGCCGATATTCTTTGGCAATAAAGCTAGGACTAAGACGCGGTAAACGTAATTTATCGGTTACGCCACGCGGTGCACTGCGAAAAGCGAGTGAGTGAAAGGTACGGCAATTCACATTGCCATGAAACTTATTTTGAGCTTCAGCAGCAATGGCTTTGTTAAATGCCAAGTACATACCGCGCCGTTCAGGCATGGCATCACTGATCATTTGTAAAGTGGTGGTTTTACCTGTGCCAGCATAGGCAATCACTTTAAAGGATTGGCCGAGGCGAGCATTGTCTATGGCAATGGCTTGCTCATAGGTGGCTTTGGGTTTCTCTATATTTGACACAGGCTCTGCTTACGCTTCTTGACTACGGTTGGCTTTTTCAACTAAACCTGATAAGCCTTGACGGCGTGCGAGCTCATCCAGCACCACTTGCGGGTCAAGATCGAAATAACCCAACATCACAATGCTGTGGAACCACAGGTCTGCCACTTCATAAATCAAGTCGTGCTTATTTTCCAGTGAAGCAAGCACGGCATAGTCTTTGGCAGCGATGATACTTTCTACACTTTCTTCGCCGACTTTTTCTAAAATTTTATTGATGCCTTTTTTATACAGGCTGGCAATATAAGAGTTATCTGCTTCAGCAGTTTTACGCTGTTGCATTAAACGACCCAAATAGCCAAGCACATCCACTTGCTCAGTTTGACCATGATCGTGCGCTTCAACTTTAGCCGATGCGCCGTAAATCGCGGTTGGATCTTTGAGTTGGGCATCAACAATTTCCCAACCTTGTGGGGTGAGTTTGCGATAGAAACAAGACTCACGACCGGTATGGCAGGCAATGCCACCATGCTGTTCAATCTGTAGAATAATCACGTCGGCATCGCAATCCAGACGAATTTCGTGCACGGTTTGAAAATGCCCAGACTCTTCGCCTTTATGCCAGAGTTTTTGACGTGAGCGCGAGTAATACACCGCCTGATTTTTTTCGGCCGTTAGTTGTAAAGCCTCACGATTCATCCAGGCAACCATTAACACTCGACCAGTTTGATGATGTTGTGCAATGGCAGGAACTAGACCATTGGAATCAAATTTAACTTCATCTAACCAGTTTGACATGAGTGAAAATCCATTGAGTGGAAAGCCGTTAGTGTAGCGGTTGTGGCTGGGGTTGGCTATGCTTGTTGGGTAAAAAGTCAGGGATAGGGCATTAAAGATAGTTCGAAATTTCAATCAAGTTTTGATCAGGGTCTCGTAAATAGACCGATAAAATTTTCCCCATTGCACCTGTTCTTTCGATTGGACCTTCAATGATCTCAATGTTCTGCGCTTGAAGATGGGCAATTACTTCATGCAGTGGTGTTTCCGCAATAAAGCACAGATCTGCTGAACCAGCAGTTGGGAGAAGTGCTTTGGGTTCAAATTCTTTACCGACTTGATGCAGGTTGATTTTTTGATGACCAAATTGCAGCGCTTTGCGGTTTTCAGCAAAAGTGATCACTGCAAAGTTCAGGGCTGATTGATAAAACTGACAGGTGATTTCAATATCGGCGACAGTTAACACCAAATGATCTAAATGACGAATTTTCATATTGAGCTGCTCTTATTCATATTCAGGTCGGGATTCAGTTGTAGCATTGAATGCCTGAACTTTCTCAGCATATTGCGCCACATGTTGATAATCAAGTTGCTGAAACAATCCTGTTTTTAAGCCTGAAATGGTGATGGCCATTTCTTTACGAAAATAGGGGATTTGATACATCCATGGAAAGGTCAGATCACGTATGCCACCTGCCCACCAATGATCAGATTGATACAGTGGGGTGAGTAGACGACTTAAAAATTGATAGAACTGGGTCGAGGAACGCCGCTGTTGATGATAGTGCTGCCACAGCGCTGACCAATCAATTTGCTGATTTTGTGTTACTGCGTGTAGTGACTGTGAAAAGGCCCATGCATCCAACAAAGCCATATTGGCGCCTTGCCCCAGTTGCGGACTCATGGCATGGGCCGCATCACCAATCACCCCAATGCGTCCTTGTCCAAATTGAGACATCACCACATCGCGATATTGCGCTGATAACCATTGTGGTTGGTTGTATTCGTTTGAGATTAACTGTTTTAACCATTCTGCGACATCGGGCCAGCGATCGGCCACTTGTTGTAACCATTGCTGTTTAGCTGATTCATCTTTTAAGAATGATTGTAGTTGCGAGGTTGGCAAACTCCAGAACACACTCGATAATCGTTGCTGAGGGGCTGTCGGTATAGCACCTGTAGGCAACACGCCCATCATGATTTTGGAACGATCATAAAACTGATGCAAAATTTCAGGATCGAGTGTTGGACATTCAGGCACAATACTCCATGCCGCGCCCCAAGGATAGGCCTGATCGACTTTCACCCATGCCTGAGGGCGGAGTTGACTGCGCGCACCATTGGCAATCAAAACCGCATCGAAACTTGCATCAAATTTTTGTTGTTGCTCAGTACCAAAGAGGCGAATTTCATGGGGGGGTTCTTGAATTTGCTCAATGCTGTGTCCCATTTTCCAAGTCACATGACTGGCATATTCAGCCAGTTTTTGAACGAGCACATGGCATAAGGTGGCCCGATGAATACCGAGGCCATAGAGATTGCTGCCTGCTTGATGATAATGACTATTCACCAGCAGACGCTTATTGGGAAGTTGGCCTTCCAATCCTGTGACTTTGGCGCCTAACTTTAAAGCATGCTCAAGCACACCGAGATGCTCAAACACGGCCAAGCCTGCAGGCTGTAATAATAAACCTGCACCGACAGGAGAAAGTTGATCTGCTTGTTCAAAAATAGTGACATGATTGCCTGCACGTGCAAGCAGGATTGCAGCTGCCAATCCTGCTGTGCCAGCACCAATAATGGCAAAATGAGGTGTTTTCATTATTTGTTCTTTTAAGGCGGTTATAAGATCAGTCAGTTGTGATCTTAACTGATCTCGGTGATTTTTTTAAATAAAATCTATTGCGCTACAAGCCCCATGATCAACCTACTTACATTAAGTCAATCTCGGAGCGGATTATTTTAACTGATCTTTGCCTGTGGTCATTTTGATTAGAGTCCGATCTTTCTTGATAGAGTGATGATAAAGTGCCGCACCTGCATGCCCTAAAATCAGGATCCAGATCAGCCATTTTCCAAGAATCTGCTTATGAATGAAATCAATCGGTTTCTCGAACTGTTCAAAACTGAGGCCCATACCTTGTGCCACCCAGCTCTGGAACAAGGCGGTATGTTCAAATTTTGGAATCTCAAACAAAAAGAAAAACTCGGTATTGACACCCGTACCTAAGTAGCCTGTAAGTGGGGCAATGATCATGATGGCATACAGGGCAAAATGTCCAGCATGTGCCGCAAAGTTTGCCAAGGGGCTGGCAGGCTCTAAATGGGGCTGTGGATTGCTCAAACGCCAGATAATGCGCAGGCTAATAATCACGGCAATGCTGATACCGACAGAAAGATGAAGTTGTAAAGCTGTCCAGTTCTCAGGTGTGCCTTTTTCGGTAAACCACTGGCGGTAGTAAACACTACAGTAAGCAAGTAAAAACAGGATTGCGGTTGACCAGTGCAGCCATTTTGCAATCGAGCCATAGTTATTGATGCTATTTCTTAAACTCACGCTTCTCTTCCTTTAAAATCTGTGTTGATGCACCTCAATATCGAGCCGATGATGGTCTATCTGTGCGAGGATGAAAAGTCTTTGTGGAAAGATGGCCTGATGTAGAGGTAAATCTTGCCTAAAATGTATGTGTTGGTTGAGATTCCAGTATGTGTCTGGGTATTTAAAGTTAAAATTTTGAGTTGCATAAAAGCAAAGACCGTATCGATGGATACGGCCTTTGCTGTGTGTAGGGGCTTATTTGGCGATACGCCACAATGCAATCAAACTACTCAGCACAATCAGAATGACGGAGATAAACCATGGGCTAATAATCGCAATGGTTAACAAAATCAGCATCGTGCTACCAAACATCCAGCTACGACGCTGTTGTTGTTGCATTTGCAAACGCATTTGCTGGATTTCACGCAGTTGTTTGTCATGCCATGCTGACTGATTTTTCAAGCCATTTAAGCTATCAATCAATAGGCTTGGAATATCTTGAGCACCGAGTAATAGATCAGGAATTTGTTGTCCCAGTTCTTTTACATTCTTGACTGGGTTCATATTGGCTTTGACCCATTCGGTTAAAATCGGCTTTGCCAGTTTCCAGATATCCAGTTGAGGGTAGAGATCAGTCCCTAGACCTTCCACATGTACCAGTGTTTTCAGCAATAACATCAATTGCGGTGGAATTTCCAAATGGAAGCGACGGGCAATATCCATGACTTGAATCAAAATGCCTGCGAAATCAAGTTGATCCATTGGCTTGGAAACCATCGGGCCAACGGTACGGCGCATTTCACGAGATAAGGCATCTTGATCTGTGCCCGGTGGAATCCAACCTGCTTGGTGCACAATCTGAATCAATTGCATAAAGTTGCTGTTCATTACCGCCAACAGCATACGTGCAACTGTCATTTGGTCATGCTTAGACAATTCACCCATGATGGCACAGTCCAAGGCAATGAAGCGTGGATTGCTTGGATTAATGGTCTCGACAAAGACATTGCCGGGATGCATGTCAGCATGGAAGAAGTTGTCACGGAACACTTGGGTGAAGAAGATGGTTAACCCTTTTTCTGCCAGATCTGCACGATCCATGCCTAAACGATCAAAAGTGGCCGTATCTGAAATTGGAACACCAGTGATGCGTTCAGCCACCATCACATCTTTACTGTCCATATAGACTTCAGGCACATACATCATGCTTGAACCCGTAAAGTAGTGGCGCATACGGCGGGTATTATCGGCTTCTAGGCTTAAATCAAGTTCATTTAAAATGATTTGACGATAGTCTTGAATAATTTCAGTCAGGTGCAGCGCACGTGCTGCTTCTAAACGATTTTCTAGCCAATCTCCCAGCCAAGCCAAGATTTCAAAATCCTGTAAAATTTGACTGCGAATATCGGGACGCGTGACTTTTACCACCACTTCACGGCCATCATGCAAAGCGGCGGTATGCACTTGGGCAATCGATGCCGCGGCAAGCGGTTGCTCATCAAAACGAGAGAATAGGGTTGCTACATCTGCTTTCAAGGATTCCTGAATGCGCTGTTTTGCAAGTTGGGTGTCATAGGGTTTGACACGGTCTTGTAACAGCACCAATTGTGATAATACTTCAGGTGGAATCAGATCACGACGTGTGGACAATAATTGTCCCAGCTTAATCGCTAAGGGGCCCATGTCTTCTAAAGCTTCTTTCAGCTTCAGCGGATTTTTCTTCTCACGACTTGACCAAGCCGCAGGATGCATTTTAATAATATTTAGGGCATGCCGTGCTTTGACAGGAAGCTCTTCCGCAGGGAACAAGGTATCAAGACGATAATGCGCTGCAATACGCCAGAGTTCGAGTAACCGTGTAACATGCGGAATCATATAAAGTCTTACCTAGTCTTGTGTGGGTTGTGCTGATGGATCAAGTTGCGCTTGTAACTGTTGAAATTTGGCCTCTAAGCGATCAAGCGCTTGATTGAGTTGGCGTGTTTCTCGATTGAGATCGTCCATTTGCCAGCGTGGGGCAAATAAACCGCTGTCTTCTTTTAAGGCATCTTCAACAAAAAATAAATGGCTTTGTAGTGAGCGTTTCAGTTGCTTGGGTGCAAGCTGAATTTTACCCAACTCATGCGCCAATTGAGGGCCAATCCACGGCGATAAATGTGCTGCCAGATCAGGCTCAGCCTGCTGCATAATTCTTTGAATGTCTTGCAATAAGTGATAATCACCTTGCAATGGAATATTGCCAATTTGATCCATGTCACTGAGCAATAATTTAACCAGCTCAACGGCATTAGCAACATGTAAGGTTGCAGTTGCATCCTTGAGTGTATGTTGAGGATCAAAAGGACGTTGTTCAAAAATGGAAGGGCTTTGACTTTGTCCTGTCACGGTCGGTTCGAGACGAACTCTATTTTCATCAAAAAACACATCAACCGAGAGTTGTGGGCTATCGATCACAACGCGTAATAATTGACCTTGTAATTGATTGATTTGAATACGAGTAATCCCATCCAAATCAATCATATGATGAATGATACGTTCGACTGCACCGAGTGCTAAAATCGACCACATATCTTAAACCTTAAAGTTTGAATCCGCGGTGAACAGCTACAATACCACCGGTTAAGTTGTGGTAATCACAGCTTTGGAAGCCCGCATGTTCCATCATGCCTTTGAGGGTACGTTGGTCTGGATGCATACGAATCGATTCAGCAAGATACTTATAGCTTTCAGAATCATTGGCAACCAATTTACCCATAATTGGCAATGCGGTGAATGAATAAAGATCGTAGAGCTTTGAAAATGGTTCAAATACTGGTTTAGAGAATTCGAGAATGAGTAAACGGCCACCTGGCTTCAAGACACGGTACATGGCTTGGAGTGCTGCATCTTTATCGGTCACATTACGTAAACCAAAACTGATGGTGACTAAGTCAAAGCTATTATCTGCAAATGGTTCAAGCGTTTCAGCATTGGCCAGTACGAAATCAACATTGGTACAGCCTGCATCGATCAGACGATCACGGCCCACATTCAACATTGATTCGTTAATGTCGGATAGAACCACATGCCCCTGAGGACCGACTTCACGGCTAAATACTTTAGCAAGGTCACCTGTACCACCTGCAATATCCAGCACGTGTTGACCACGACGAACGCCGGACATATTGATCGCAAAACGTTTCCAGAGACGATGAATACCAAATGACATCAAATCATTCATGATGTCGTATTTGCTGGCAACCGAGTGGAACACTTCTGCGACTTTCTGTGCCTTATCATCACTGTTGACAGTTTGATAGCCGAAGTGAGTGGTTTCACCGACATTACCGGTATTGGCGCCACGAGGAAGATTGTATTTTGGAATCGCACCTGTCGGAGCAGAAGCTTGGCCCTGTTGTAATGATTGTTGCTGGCCTTGAGGCGCGCCTTGCGGGAGTGGCGAGCTAAGGAATGGGCTGACTTTGTCTGAACTTGGGTTTTGCTCAACGTCTGGGGTAGGCTGTTGGTTTTCGTTAGACATAGTTTTCTCCTAAACTTTCGCTCTAGCGGCACGAATCAGCAAGCATGATGACAGATTTTGTGTTTATTTACAGGCTTTCGCATGCAATTGTTATGAATAATATACAGAAAGTCACTTTCTCAAAAGTGTTTTTAATCGACCTCTTGATTGGAAAAAACAGTTTTTCCTGAACCACTTAAAGTGCAGTTCAGGAATAGGATTGTGTTTTAGCCACGGAATGGACTTGGGTGCCCAGCATGCACGCGATCGATAATTTCACGCTCTTTTTCGGTAAAGGTTTGAATAAAAGTAGCAGCAGATTTCATTGGTTTCATCGCAGCAAAACCTTCTTGGATAAACTCATACATACCATCAAATTGATATTTATGTGCCAAGCCTTTACACATTTTAAACGTCGCGTACATCATGGTGGAACGCATATATTTATCGAGTGTCAGCCCTAATTCATCTAACAGACGTAATTGTTCATAACGCGCTTCACCTTGATCAAGTTTAACCAAGGTTTGGCGCATGATTTCGTCTGTAAGTGGCGTATCTGCAGGGTAATCGGTAAGTAATTGTTTAGCAACTTGTTCATCTAATTGGGTGGCTAGAACTGCAAGGCTGACCGATTTGGTTCCTGTCTTGATGCCATTCTCTGGCACAAAGTTTTCTACTTTATGTGCAAATTTAAGTAATCGCTCAATCTGTTGTGCCAAAGCATCAAAATCAGGTCCACCATAAAGACGTTTGAGAAAATATTGGGCCATCAATTGATTTTCAGGGCGAGCAAAAAAATCTTGGTGAGTCTGCGCAATACGCTCTTTCATCCATGTTTGAACTTCGTGCAAGCGTTGTTCAAGCACAGCATCATCATGATAATTAAAAGCTTTGTATTGGAGTAATAAATCATCAAAGGCAGCAAGTTTTGACATAAATAAACTTAATTAGAATAAAATCATAAAATAATAGGCTGCATCATAACGGAGAACCATGACAGCATAAACTCTAAATTTTTAACAATTGGTCACTATAACAGTACACCTAAACGAATCTACAGAAATTGTACACGGGGTTTTCTGCGATTAACTGAGTTTTGGCTATACTCATTTTTAATATTAATAATGAGCCGCTTAGAGCAACAGATGAGTAAACAACAACCTGTATTTGAATTGCGTGATGAAGATGAACTTTCATTAGAACTGATTGAAGCACAGTATGCCTTAAAACAAAGTCGAGATAAGAAAAACGCCAAAAGTGTATTGGTGTTGGTCAGCGGAATTGAACTGGCAGGCAAGGGCGAAGCCGTTAAACAATTGCGTGAATGGTTAGATCCCCGTTATTTACGTGTTAAGGCGGATGCTCCTCAGCTCTTATCAAATAATCAAACCTTCTGGCAGTCCTATACCCGTTTTATTCCTGCGGAAGGGCAAATCGTGGTGATGTTTGGTAATTGGTATAGCGACCTTTTAACTACTGCGATGCATGTATCTAAGCCTTTGGATGAAAATCTGTTTGATGCTTATGTTGAGCAGATGCGCGCATTTGAACATGATCTGCAAAATAATCATGTTCATATTGTCAAAGTCTGGTTTGATTTGTCTTGGAAATCGTTGCAAAAGCGTTTGGATCAGATAGACGCTTCTGAGCAGCGTTGGCATAAATTGCATGGTTTGGATTGGCGCAACAAAAAGCAGTACGATACCTTGCAAGGCTTGAGCCAGCGCTTTACTGACGATTGGTATATTGTGGATGGCGAAGATGAAAAACACCGTGATCAATGTTTTGCACAATATTTATTACAGACCTTGCAAGAGCTGCCTGAGCATCAAACCAAGGTCACACAGAAATGGCAGCAGGCCAAAATACCCAAAGTCCTGCTTGAACCTGAACAAGCCAGCTTAGAAAAAGATGACTATAAAGACGAGTTAAGTAAGCTGACCAAAAAAGTGGCCGATACTTTACGCTACGACGAGCGTAAAGTGGTGATTGCCTTTGAAGGTATGGATGCAGCAGGCAAAGGTGGGGCAATCAAACGGATCGTGAAAAAACTTGACCCGAGAGAGTATGATATTCATACCATTGCAGCACCTGAGCGTTATGAATTACGCCGTCCCTATTTGTGGCGTTTCTGGAGCAAGCTGAATGATGGCGGCAAGATCACCATTTTTGATCGGACTTGGTATGGTCGGGTGCTGGTTGAGCGGATCGAGGGTTTTGCTTCAACGGTCGAATGGCAACGTGCGTATAGTGAAATCAATCGTTTTGAAGAAAATCTGGTCGATAGCCAAACCGTGATTGTGAAAATTTGGTTGGCGATTAGTAAGGATGAACAAGCACTACGTTTTAAAGCACGGGAACAAACGCCACATAAGCGTTTTAAGATTACTGAAGAAGATTGGCGTAACCGCGACAAATGGGATGATTATCTTAATGCCGCTGCGGATATGTTTAAACGAACAGATACCGACTATGCACCGTGGTATGTGATTGCCACCGATGATAAATATTCAGCACGAATTGAAGTCTTAAAAGCCATTCTCAAACAACTCAAGGCAGATTAATCTACCTTGAGTCTCTGCTTACATGCGTTAATTGTTATTTGCCAATTGTGTGCTGTAACTGCGATGTTGTCGGAATACGATTAAGGTGGCGATTAAGCTGGTGATGGCGGCAAACATTAACCAGAAGGCTGGCATACTTTTATTGCCTGATGTTTGTACCAGAAAGGTAGCAATCATTGGGGTCAGACCACCAAAAATAGAGGTGGCGAAGCTATAGGCAACCGAGAATCCTGCAATTCGCACTGAACTTGGCATCATTTCGGCCAGCGAAACCACCAAAGCACCATTATAGAAGCTATAAAGTAGCGAGAACCACAATAACACCATTAACATATGCGACAGACTAATGGTATGCGTCAACCACGTGAGTAGTGGATAAGCACTGATAAAAATTAAGACTGTGGTGGTGATTAAAAGCGGTTTTCGGCCAAACTTATCTGAGAGATGTCCACCAATAGGCAACAGGATAAAGTTGCTCAGACCGACCATAATGGTGGCAATCAAACTTTCTGCACGGGTTAGATTCAAGACTTCTTTGCCGTAGGTTGGAGTGTAGACGGTAATGAAATAAAACATGGTGGTGGTGGTCGCCACCATACATACACCCGCCAATACAATTTTCCAGTTTGCCGCTAAGGTGGTCAAAATTTGTCGTGTTGTTGGATGTTCTTTGCGTGAGGCAAAGGCTTCTGTTTCAACCAGTGACTTACGCAACCAGAAAATAAAGGGGATGATGGCACAGCCAACAAAGAATGGAATCCGCCATGCCCAAGCATCGACCTGAGCTTTGGTAAACACCACACTGACGATATAACCCAAAACGGCTGCGAAAATGACGGCAACTTGCTGACTGGCCGATTGCCAACTGGTAATAAAACCACGGTTATGCGGCTCCGCAATTTCAGCTAAATAGACCGAGACACCACCCAGTTCAACCCCTGCGGAAAAGCCTTGCGCTAGACGCCCCACGAAAATCAACACGGTTGCGGCAAAGCCAATACTGGCATAGCTGGGCGTGAAGGCAATGATTAATGAACCAAAGGCCATAATACTCAGGGTCACCATCAGACCGCGGCGACGGCCGATGCGATCGACATAAGGGCCAAGCACCAAGGCACCGATTGGCCGCATCAGAAAGCTGACGGCAAATACGAGGAAGGTTTTCATCAGTGCAGCATAGCTGCTGTCTGAATGGAAAAAGGTTTCACCTATGGCTTGTGCATAGAGTCCGAACAGAAAGAAGTCGTATTGTTCAAGGAAGTTCCCGCTGGTCACGTTGAAAATTGAACGGACCCGAGAAGGAGATTGGCTAGTTTGCACAACGACGCTCCATCATCTATTTATCATCGAGATGTGGAGATTAAAAATACAATCTTTATGGAAGCTTAAAAAATTAAGTGAATATTAACGTATTTGTGTGGTTTTTTTATTGATCTGTTACATCACTGTAAACATCAGCATTTTACAGTGATGTGCAGAGGAGGCCTAAGTTGCATCAAGCTACAATGGTACTGCGACTTTTTTGCTGAATACGTTTGGCAAGGTTGTAGCAATCTTGCACATGTGCTTCAGTGATTTTTCGCATCATGAAATAACCGAGGCTGGCCGCAACAATTTGCCCACCCAAGGGAATAAATTTGGTCACTTGCTTGGTGGCAATTTTAGTGAAAAAGCCATTAAAAGAGGCTTTCATTGCAGTACGTGCCACCACAAAACCTGAGAACTCAAAGCCGCGTTTACGCAACTCATCCCAATGAATTTTTTTAGTTTCAGGGTCATAGACACTAATATGTTCAGGAGCGAGACCAAAACGGGCATTAATATAGGGAATCACTTGTGTCAGCATCCCCAAGTCCACCACAACATCAAAAAATGGAATTGGTACAATCGCTGCACCCGCTGACCAATAGGCACGTTTCTTGGCCAGTTCCAGACATTCTTCACGAATCTGTTCCAAGTTTAGGCTTGGATCAATGGAATCAGGAATTTTTTCAATTTTCATAAAGTTATACCTAAAGTCTATCCCTTGATAGTACATTCAATCGCATGGCAGGGTGAATTTCAAAACAATTTTTTTATTTCCTTGTGTGTTTAGCGTGACATAGTGATTTGAAGTTGTATAGTGATGAATATGTACGATTTTGTGCAACTAAATGATCGTTTTGTGATGAGGTTATATTAACGCATGGGGATTCATGTTATTCAAAGTCAACGCCTTGATGTGTTATTACAAGGTGTGATGGCATCAATTACCCAACCGAGTACGACACCCTTTCAGGTGTTTAAAACCCAGCATTTTATTGTCCCGAGTCCTGCACAAGAACAATGGTTGACGCAAAAAATTGCCGAACAACAAGGCATGACCGCCAACTATCAATTTCATCAACGCATTCGTGGTTTTCAATGGTATGCCTATCAACAGGTATTAGAGAATAAAGAACAAGTTCGGAAAGCCAATATTCCACGCTTGATTTTAAAGTGGCGTATTCATCAAGCTTTACAGCCTTTTATTCAATCCGAACAGAATACTTTGGCGCAAACACATCCCTTATATTCGATTGTGCAGCGGATTTATGCCAGTGCCGATCAACTGCAACAAGGCACTGAAAAACAACTAAAAAAACAAAGTATGCTGTATTGGGTGGCGGAGCAAGTTTCGCAGCTGTTTAACAACTACATGATTTATCGTGGTCATTGTCAACGCGGCTGCCAAAGCAATTGTACCTGTGCGGGGAATTGGCTATCGACTTGGGGACAGAATAAAGCCTTAAATATCGAACAATTGATTGCGCATACGGATCAACAAACTTCAGCCTTTAGCTTGCAGCAAACTGAACAGTTGGAAGCTTGGCAGCGTTGGTTGTGGCAAAACTACTTTCATGATGATTTTGTTGAAATACAAAGTATTGATGCTGATTTCTGGCAACTTCTAGACAATCAGCAGACACGATCCCGAGCTTTGGCACAACTGCCGAATCAGGTGATTGTATTTACGATTCTAGATTTACCACCGAGCCAACTGCAATTTTTACGTCGCTTGGGACAGTATTTGGATGTGGTGATTCTGCACTATAACCCATCGCAGGAATATTGGGCCGACAGTGTCGATCCACTCTGGAAAAAGCGTTATGACCTCGGCGTGAAAGAGCGCTATATCGCCAAACATCCCCATGCCAGTGATGCAGACATTGCTGCATTCTTTGACAGTTTTAGCTTGGGCTTTAATGCTTTAAACCGAGAATCTCGGCATCCCTTACTGACACGCTTAGGTAAGCAAGCGCGTGATCATTTTTCGCTGTTGTCGCAACTGGCGACAGGAGAAGAGGGGAAATGGGTGGATGCTTTTGAGGATTATTTTCCTGAAACGTTACTCGGTAAAATTCAGTCGGATATTTTCTACTTAGCTGAACCTCAGGCTCAGCAATATGAACTTGCACCTGAGGATGAATCAATTCAGATCCATGTTTGCCATTCCAGTGTACGACAGCTCGAAGTCTTAAAAGAGCAGTTACTGCATTGGCTGTCTCAAACAGATACGACACCGCGTCGCCCAAGTGATGTGCTGGTTTTGACCCCGAATCTAGCGGAGCTTGAGCCCTTGATCCGCAGTGTCTTTCCTGCGTTGGCCCATGAGCACGAGGTGTTCTTACCTGTAAAAATTGCAGGGGTGGCGCAGCTAGATGCGTTAAATGCGTGGCGTGCTGTACTTGGACGCTTGCAATTGACACAGGGCCGTTTTACGCAGGATGACTTTGCTGATTGGCTCAATCTTTCCGCGACGCAACAACGTTATGGGCTGGATTATACGCAGGCACAACGGATTTTGAGTTTACTCGATGATGCTGGCTTTAAGCGTGGTTTGGATGCTGAACATTTAAAACAAACGCTCAGTGATGACGACCAAGACTATCGTTATAGTTTTAAATTTGCTCTCGATCGTTTGGCGCTTGGGATTGCCGTGCCTGCCCATGTGATGGTGCAGGAGATACTCAGTTATGCCTTGGTACAGCCAAGTGATTTTGAACTGATTGGGATTCTGATTCAGATCTATCGCGATTTAGCGCTTCGACGTGATTGGTTACTGGCACATGAACAAGGTCAACGTTTGCCGGTCGAGTTTTGGCTACAGCGAATCAAACAGGATGTACAGGAGTTTGAGCAAGCCGATGTGGTTGCTTTAAAAGCAATTCGTGAAATTATTCAGAAACAAGAGCGGATGCTGACCTTGGCCAGCTACTACGAAGATGCGGAAACACAGTTGCGCCAAATTTCTTTGCCATTGCCTTATATCATCGAAGAAATTCAACGAAGCCTAGAAAGCCAGTCCGCACAAGTTGAACCGACAGGACAAATTACCTTTAGTCAGATTGGACAGATTCGCCCGATTCCTTATCGGCTGATTGTGTTGCTGAACTTGGATACGGGCAAATTTCCAAATCGGGACAGCCATATTCCGTTTGATTTGATGGATGCACTGCGTCAGCAATTGGGTGATCGTTCTCGTTTGGAGGATGATCAGGGGGCATTTTTGGATGCCATCTTATTGGCACAAGAACAGGTTTGGCTGTTTTATAATGGCTTTGATCTCAATGATGGCGAAGTCAGAGAGCCATCCAGTGTGTTGCAGGGGTTCCGTGATCATTTGGCTTTGATTGTAAAACCGACGAGCAGCGAAGATGGCCCTCCTTTATCCGAAGTGGATCTAGCCGGATTAGATGCTTTGCAAGTCCCGGCACAGCTTTATCCGCTGTACCATTTACATCGTCTACAGCCGTTCGATCCACTCGGCTTTGTCTCGGATCGTCCTGTGCGCTTTCAAGACCAATGGTTTAAGGTCGCTTCACAGATTCAGCAAGTCAAAGGTGAGCGACAGGCGTGGGCCAATACTGCCTATCCTGTTGAACAAAATGAAATGATCATTTTGGAGAGTCAGCAATGGGTTCAAGATATCAGTTTCCCTGCGCGGCTGTATTTAAAGACCTTAGGTGTGGAAAATTTAACTGCACAAGCCTTGGTCGATCAATCTGAGCCGTTATTACTCGATGGTCTCGGTAAATATGCCATTCGGCATTTTTTACAGCAGCAGGATGACCAGCTCTCTCCAAGTCTTTTGCAAGATCAGCTGCCCGTTGGCAAAGTTCAGCACAGTGCTTGGCTGCAAAGTCGCTTAGAGCAGCAACGCTTGTTGGAGCGCTTGCAGCAGTATGCCCCAGCCCCGACTGAAACCACGCAACGGGTTTGGCGGGTCTCGAAACAATTACAAATCGCCTGTGTGACTCCGAAACAGCTGACTCAAGATTGGGTCAGTTTGGAGGCGTCAAGTGCACGAGCCAAGCGCTTTGCCAAAGTCTGGCTGGAATATCTGCTTTGGTTGGCGCTAATCAATAGTGACGCTGCTACAGAGAAGCGTCGAATTGTAGTGTTTAGCGATCAGACCGTGATTTGTGAAGGCCTAAGTTCACAACAGGCACAGCATTATTTAAATGCATGGTTACAGCTTTGGCACGATGCACAGCAGCAACCTGTGGTCTTGCCTGCTGCCTTAGTGTTAAAGCCTTTAGAAAAGGGCAAACAATATGAATGGATTGAGCTGGATTCAACTCAGGTGTTAACTGAAGAGAGTCAAAAGCAAGTATTGAAGGACTGGAATGATACGGGTGATTTCTCGGGTTTTGATATGACCCAGAATGAAGCTTGTAAATTGCACCGCGATTGGCAGTTCATTTTGCAAGAGCAAGATGCAACTGCTTTATTACAGTATGCCTGTGATCATTATTCCTTTGCTTTATATCAACCGATTTTTGAATTTTTACGGGTGGAGTAAGACATGAACTCAAAGTATCCTGTGTCTTATCAGCCGATTGGTGATATTCAATTTGAAGGGCTGCATTTAATCGAAGCCTCTGCAGGAACAGGGAAAACCTATACGCTATCCAGTTTGATGGTGCGGATTTTCTTAGAGAAATATCTGCCTAATCAGGTGATTGCCACCACCTTTACCCGTGCTGCAGCCGCAGAACTGAAAACGCGTATCCGTTTACGCTTGGTCGAAATCCTTGAATTTTTAGAGCCTTTCCGTGATGTATTGGAACAAGATATTCAGGCCAAGGCATTACAAGAGTCTGATCCCTTAAAACAACAGGTCTTACAAAACTTTGCGCCGCGGATTGCCTACGCCTGTGAACGGCTAAAATTGGTCATCGATCAATTGGATGAATTGTTTGTTGGAACCTTGGATAGTTTTAGTCAAAAGCTATTGCGTGAGTTTGCCTTTGAAAGTGGCAAAATCGAACGCGCTGAAATCACAGAGGATGCCAAAAGCTATACCCGTCAGTTAATTCATGATGTGTTGCGGGAATGGATTCAGACTCAACCACAGCAAGTGATCAATGCCTTGTATAGTGTGGGGGGGCTGAAAAGTGTCGATCATTTTGTCGGGATGGTGGAAAGCTCGCTGAATTTTAGTTCAGCACAATTTAAACTGCCTGCCATGCCTGAGATTGAGTTGGCTCAGTTGCAGCAGTGGCAACAGCAAGCACAGCAGATTGACCTGAGCAGCTTGGCTGAATACTTTCAGTTAGAGGGCGCCTATTATGCACATATCAATGGTGCTTCTTTCCGTAACAATGCCTTTCATAAACTGTTTACAGAATCCTTGCCGCCCTTATTAACTGCACTCAATAGTCCTGAGAATATACAGATCTTTGATGCCTATTTTGCCGATTCACGTGATGCGGTGTTTAAGTTTTTAGACAAACTCGAAGCACAAAAAATTTTTAAGAAATGTCCTGCGGAAATTGCCGAGGGCTTCTATCAACATCCATGCGTGTTGCAACTGCAAAAGCTGTTTCACGCTGTACAGCAGACTCAGCAAGAATTTGAGCAGTTACAGGTCTATTTAAAAGCCTATTTATGTGTTGAAGTCAAAAAGCGTTTGCCTCAAGTGTTGCAGCAAAAAGGGGAGACCACCTTTGCTCAGCAAATCAAGACTTTGTCTGAAGCTTTAAAAGGCGAGCAAGGACAATCTTTCGCGGTATTTGTACAGTCACGCTATCCATTGATTCTGGTGGATGAATTTCAGGATACCAACCAAGATCAAGATGATATGTTGGCCAGTATCTGGCGCCATCCGCAACGTTATCAAAAAGGCTGCATGATTATGGTGGGTGACCGTAAGCAGGCGATTTATGGTTTCCGTGGTGGAGATATGCTGACTTTCCTGAATGCTTATCAGGATATTATGGCCAAACAGGGGCGTGAGTATAAATTGGTGCATAACCACCGTTCGGTGAAAGAACTGGTTGAAGTGGTGGATCTGCTGTTTCAGCGCCAGATCGATTTTGGTGAGCAGGTCAGCTATGACCCGATTCAAGCGGGTTCACGTCCACATCCCGCCTTGGTTGAAAATGCACAATTTAATCCGCAGCCTTTACGTTGGGTACAACTACACGAAGGCAATGAACAGGCCACACAGGTGGCGTGGCAGATTCAGCACTTACTCAACCAAGCCTATTTAAAGCAATTGTACTTAGAGGGTGATGTCCCAACTGCGATTGATGAAGATGATATTGCCATTCTTTCGCGTAGCCATCGCCAACTGGATGAAGTGCAATATGTATTGGAACGTATGGGGATTCGGGTCAATCGACCTTCGAAACGGAGTGTATTTGATTCCAGCATTGCACAGGATGTAGGGGCCCTGCTCACGGCGTTGCTTCATCCTTATGATGAAGCCAAGCTCAAACGGGCTTTGCTCAGTCGTTTATTTGGCTTTGATTTGGCTCGACTATTGGCCTTAGAACAAAGTGCAGAAGGCTTGAGCGAATATATTCAGCAGTTTGATGACATACGTGAAATGTGGCTGAATCAGGGCTTTTTATCGGCATGGCAGCGTTGCTTAAATCAGTTTGGTCTTTGGCAGCAACTGGTGGCCACACAAAGTAAAGACAATGAACGTGCTGTGGTGAATTTACGCCACCTCACTGATCTCTTGAGTCAGCACAGTGAACATGTACAAGGGATGCAAAACCTGTATCACTGGTATTTAAAACAATTAAATTCGCCAAGTGATCGCGATTGGGAGCTTGAACACAAGCTGTCCAGTGAAGCAGGTGTGCAACTGATGACCATTCATCAGTCCAAAGGCTTGGAGTTTAAAATCGTGTTTTTACTGGGGGCGAATAAGGCCTTTGCTGAAGTACAGAAAACACTGAATTTTTCTACCACTGAAATCCAGTTGCCTGAAACGGGTCAAATACGGACGCAACGGGTGGTAGCCGTGGCAGATAAAAACTTTTTACAGCAAACCGAGCTGGATCAACATCAGCAACGCGCTTTGGCGGAACAAAATCGGTTATGGTATGTGGCACTAACACGTGCCAGTCACCGTGTTTACGCCGTGTTTGAACCGGAAAAAGGCGATAAAAATAAGTTTTCAGGTTTGGCTTTTTGGAAGAATCAGGGCGATAACTTTCAACATCCCTATAGTGCCGATGCTGAGCTGATCTTAGCGCGACCACAAGCCTTACAGATGCAACAAACTCAACAACAGCGCGTACTGTTGGCCCAAACACTGCCGACACAACGTTTTTATGCACGCGGAAAAACCAGTTTTAGCTATCTGGCACAACATTTAAAGCATAAAGCGACTCGGGCTGATCGCTTGGCCAATATCGATATTGATTTTGAGCAAGCTGAAGATGAGTTGAATCTTGCTGAATTGGAAAATAAAACCACAGCTCAGCCGATTGCCTGGATTAAACAGTATTTCCCGAAAGGGACCTTGGCAGGTAATTTCCTGCATGAGATTTTTGAGCAGATTGAGTTTCAGCAACCCCACATGTGGGTAGAAGAAATTCGCCGTCGTTTTAAAAATACCTATCAAAGTTTATGGTCAGAGCTACTATTACAATATCAACAGCATTTTCCTGAACAAGAAAATGGTGAGCAGCAACTGTATCAGTGGATTGCTGATTGGCTTGGTGAGGTATTACACACACCACTGAATCAGGGCTTTCAGTTAAAGCAATTAGCTGCAGGACAATATTTATCGGAATGTCCTTTCTATCTGGCTTTATCGGATCGAGTGCTGGCGATGCAGCGTGTACAGCAGCTTTTTGAGGAATATGGTATCGAAATGCCTGAGTTACTTGAGGCTAAATCTGCCCGTTACTTAAATGGCTCTATTGACTTGGTTTACTTCGATGGCCAGCGTTACCATATTGCCGATTATAAGAGTAATTATCTGGGGGCAGAGCAATTGGATTATCAGCAGCCTCAGATTGCAGAAAGTATGTCGCTGTCGAGTTATTGGTTACAAGCGGCGTTATATCTGGTAGCGCTACATCGTTATCTGTCGGTGAAATTACAGGATTATGAGATGCAGCAGCATTTAGGCGGCGCATCTTATCTGTATTTGCGCGGCATGAATGGGCAGGCGCAGCAAGGCTGTTACTACTGGAAGCCTGAGGATGAGTTTATCTTACGTTTGGATGCAATACTTGGATATTTTTCTGAGGATAAAGCTGGAAAAATGGTGTAGATAAAGTGTGTGATTTTAAATTAAACAAAAGCTTAGCTTGTGAATAACTCTGTTTATAACCTTGTGGACAAGCGTGTGGGTAAGTTTGAGGATAACTCTGTGGACAAACAAGTTGATGATCAGTCAGCACAAATGACATGGTTAAATATGTGGAGTGACTATCTCTCACAAGCACCATTTTCTCAATCTACTCAATCAGTTAACGCTGCACAGGTACTACAACAATTGGTTGAAGCCAGTTTACAAGGCGACAGTTGTATTGAGGCTGATCCAGCACAGATTGAAGCACTGGCTGACTTAGCAGTTTCTAGTGAAATTGCAGTGACGCAAGTTGCGCCGTGTGTCTATGATCAGCAGGGCTTGGCATTATACCGATATTGGCATCTAGAGCAACGCCTCGCACAGCAGATTTGTCGATTAAAGCGACAAACGATTCAGGCTGTTGATAGCGAACATTATCAAGACTTACTCAGCGATGAACACCAGCAGGCTGCACTGAAAATGGTGCTGCAACAAGGCCTGAGCATTATTACTGGCGGTCCAGGGACAGGTAAAACCTATACCTTGGCACGTATTATTGCAGCCCTCAACCAGACCATTCCCGATATTCGTATTGCCATGGCAGCGCCTACAGGCAAGGCTGCACAACGTATGCAGGAAGCATTACAGAACTCATTGAATGATCCAAAATTATTGGAATCAGGTTTAATTACAGATGAGTTGCGTAATCAAACCACGCAGACCTTGCACCGTTTACTGGGCATGGGCAATCGACAAATACCACGCTTTCATCCCAAACAGCCTTTGCCATATGATGTGATTGTGGTTGATGAAGCCTCCATGCTGGATTTGAATTTGGCAACCCTGTTATTTGAAGCAGTCCCAGATCAATGCCGAATTATTTTGCTTGGTGATGCCAATCAGTTGGCTTCGGTTGATGTCGGCTCGGTTTTGGCTGATTTACAGCAAGTACAGGCATTGGCTGAAAACCGAGTCCAGCTACAGACCAGCCGTCGTTTCTCTGGTGAAGCCAAGATTGGGCAATTCGCACGATTTATTCAGGCCCAGCAAGATCTCAGCAGCCCTGATTTAGTTTTATCAAAACTAGAGGCGGAAATTGTTCAGGCTGCACCTTTGCAAACGATTTCCTTAAATAAAGATATGCCTGACCTGATCCAGTTGGAATATCTACCCGAGCAGCAGGATGTGGAGATTGAACCTTATCAACATCAGTTAATGGCTGGATTTCAAGCTTATATCGAAGCTTTGAAACATTATATACAGGCAGATGAACCTGCCGAACAGATTCAGAACGTAATTCAAGCCTTTGATGATTATCGAATCTTAACGGCAGTTCGACATGGGCCACTGGGGATTGAGCAGCTGAATCGTTATGCCGGACATTGGCTCAATCAGCAACTCAAACAAATCGCTGTTGGAGACTGGTATATCGGGCGTCCTGTAATGATGACCTATAATGACTATCAGCTTGGGATTTCCAATGGTGATATCGGGATCTGTTTTAAACATCGCACCCAGTCACAGCAATTCGAAGTCTTTTTCCCGAGCTTAAATAAATGGATTGCAGCACACCGACTGCCACGCAGTATGCAAACCGCTTTTGCTTTAACCATTCATAAATCACAAGGTTCGGAATTTACCCATACCGCGATTGTTTTAGATGCATATGCCGAGAAGCTGTTGAGTCAGGAATTGATCTATACCGCCGTTACGCGTGCTAAAAAAGTGGTGAGTATTTTGGCCAATGCACCTGCATTACAGCAGGCACTTAGCATCCGTACTGTTCGACGTAGTGGTTTAGTGCAAAAGATCAATTTGAACAGATTGTGAACTTATTCTTCAAAATTCACCATTTTGTAAGTAAAAGCTTACAAGGATTCGAGATATTGTCGCTAGAGCAAGCGCAAGCTTTTTGAGATTATGTACACACAAAGAGCCTAGCACGGAAAGCTAGGTAAATCGCAAAAATATAATAATAACGTCGTATGACAGCGAACTTACAGTGAAGTAAGTGATAAAAGAGGAAACTTACAGCCGCTAAGCCTTGTAGTTTTGGGAGAGACTACAGGGCTTTTTTATTTTCATCTCAAAATTCTCTATAAAATCAAGATAATCCATATACTATTTAGGGTTTTTGAGCATAGATGAATATTCACGCTTTAAAAATCTACATTGGTTTTACTTCAATTGCATCTTCAAATAAAAGGAAGAAATATAAATCTTCTTGTCTGACAATTTTTTGTTATTATTAAGTTAAATGTTATACAGACTTGTACGTTTTTTCTTACACAGAGATAAGAGAAATGCTATTTTTCTCCACAATTGATTCTGACAGAATAGTCGGTATAGAGAAAGCGAATATGTGTTAAAACAATAAAGAAAAGGATGGGTGATGAGCATTCAGAGGGTTTGAATGGTGTAAGAAAAAAGAATAAAAAACAACAAAAAAGAATAATGATAAATCTAAGCGCAAAAGCCCAAGTTTAACTTGGGCTTTTTTATGCGTGGTATTTTAGTGGCTAATCCTTAAACCAGGTCGGCTTCAGTACGATCGGTTGCAAATAGGGAGCGACGTTGATTCTTCGGAATTTTAGGACAATTGGTGGAGATCTGGTACAGCGTTTTTGCCAGCGCAGGTAGATGCGTACCGACGACCGATTTACCAGTCGTCAGTAGCGATACACTAATATCCCGTTCAGGGTCAGCCCAACACAGAATATTCGAGAAGCCAATATGGCCAAAAGCCTGTCCTGTCATTGGACCAAACAAACCGACAGGATTACTGCCGAGCATTGGACCCAGCGCATAGCGCATTGGTGCTAATAAGGTACGATCTAAGCTAATCCCAGAGGTTGGCAGGGTGGAGCGAAATACCGTTTGAGGACTCATGATTTGTTTGCCCTGATATTCACCACCACTGAGCAGCATTTCAAAAAATCGCCCTGCTTGTTCTGCACTGGTATAAATATTCCCCGCAGGACAAATGGTATCCATGAAGCGAGTATCATTGGTGACATCAACAGCGAGTTGTAGGCCGCCACCGAGTACATGATTGAGATAATGGTCTGTACCTAAACTTGGATGGATTCCCGTGGCATAGTTTAGCGCAACATCATCACGATATTCAGGCTTTAAACCATAATTGAAATAATCCAAGCCCATTGGTTTTTCAATATTTTCAGCCAAAAACTCACGAACGCTTTGCCCTGTTACCCGTTGCACAATTTCGCCCAGAATATAACCTGCGGTCACCGCATGGTAGGCCAGATGAGTGCCTGAAGGGGAAACTGGTTTTGCGGCATAAAGCAGTTTTAATATATCTTCTTGATTAAATAAAAGCTCAGGTGTGACTTCTGTATCAATGCGAGGAATACCACCACGATGGGAGAGCAAATGGAAAATGGTCGCCCGACGTTTACCATTCACGCCATATTCCGGAATGTAATAGCTAATCGGATCAAGTAGATTCAAATCACCTCGTTCATCCAGCATGTGGATCAACATTGCTGTGACCATTTTGGAGGCGGAGAACAGGCAAACTGGGGTATCTGGTGTCCCAATCTTGGCATCGGTGGCTAAGCCATCTGGAGAGTTACCTTGTGCATAGCCGATACTTCGATTGAGAAGAATCTGTCCTTGACGACGTAGGCATAAGCTAATGAGTGGATAATTCCCCGTTTTATATAGACTTTCAACACTGTTCCATATCTTTTGAATCTGTCTTTCGGTCATGCCACCCAATTCAGCCGAGACTTCATCCTTGCTGCGAATGACTTGACTGAGGTCATGCGGGACATAACAGGTATTGGTTGATAAAATTTTCACGATTCCCTCGCAATATTTTCGTTTTCTTTCTTCTCTGTCATAAATTGAAAACAGAATCAGGCTAGTGTGCCTATTTTGTACAGCGCTGTCAGCTGCCGAATTGCCAGCAGATATAAAACAATTTTGCAATATAGCGATAGATCACTTAAAATAAGCGCCTTGCTGTAGTGATGCACGGCAGTCGGTTGGTTTCAACTGATTATTATCATTTTATTTTTGTAAGCATCTCGGAGAAATCGAATGGCTTTAACTAACACTGATCGCGCAGAGATCATCGCTAAATTTGCTCGTGCTGAAAACGACACTGGTTCACCTGAAGTACAAGTTGCTTTATTGACTGCTCAAATCAATGATTTGCAAGGTCACTTTAAAGAACACAAACACGACCACCACAGCCGTCGTGGTTTGATCCGTATGGTTAACCAACGTCGTAAATTACTTGACTACTTAAACGGTAAAGATCACGGTCGTTATATTGCTTTGATCGGCGCATTAGGTTTACGTCGTTAATTCGATTTTACTTTGTTTTCGCTATTTCGCATGTTGCTATGCTTTATTGCTGAAAAGAGAGTTTCATCTAATTTATCTTAGATGACTTTAGAAGGGGCGCTTGTTCGCTCCTTCTTTGTGTTTAAATTTATTTAAAATTTTGATCTAGTGCGATGGCTTCTAAGCTTTGTCATTTATCTACACAGCAGTTGTAGTCTGAATGCCAAACCTTAGGGGTCTCACTAGAATAAAACTAGGAAAATATAATACATGTCAATGTTTAATATCGTTCGTAAAGAATTCCAATTTGGTCAACACCAAGTTGTTTTAGAAACGGGTCGTGTTGCACGTCAAGCAAATACAGTTTTAGTTACCATGGGTGGCGTGACTGTTCTCGTTGCGGTTGTGGCTCAGCCTAAAGCAAAAGCGGGTCAAGATTTTTTCCCGTTAACTGTTAACTATCAAGAAAAACAATATGCAGCTGGTCGTATCCCTGGTGGTTACGGTAAGCGCGAAGGCCGTGCGTCTGAAGCTGAAACTTTAATCTCACGTCTCATTGACCGTCCAATCCGTCCATTGTTCCCAGAAGGTTATTTCAACGAAATCCAAGTGACAGCGACTGTTGTTTCTTCGGATAAGACGATGGATGCAGATATCGCTGCAATGTTGGGTACTTCAGCAGCATTGTCGATTGCGGGTACACCTTTCCGTGGTCCAATCGGTGGCGCACGTGTTGGTTTAATCAACGGCGAATACGTTCTTAACCCGAATTTTGAACAACTGGCTCAGTCTGACCTAGACCTTGTGGTTGCAGGTACTGAATCAGCAGTATTGATGGTTGAATCTGAAGCAAAAGAGCTTTCAGAAGACCAAATGTTGGGCGCGGTTCTTTTTGGTCATGACGAAATGCAAATTGCAATTCAAGCGATCAAAGAATTTGCTGCAGCTGCGGGTGCGGTTGAATCGACTTGGGTTGCACCAAGCAAAAACGAAGCATTGCTTGAGCAATTAAAAACAGCTTTTGAAGCGAAAATTTCTGAAGCATATACCATTGCAGTTAAACAAGACCGCTATGCGGCACTTGATGCACTTTATGCAGAAGCCGTTGCTCAGTTCGTTCCTGAAAATGACGAAACGGGTATTGCGGATGAAGTAAACGAATTATTTGAAGACCTTAAATACCGTACTGTACGTGACAACATTTTGTCAGGTAAGCCACGTATTGATGGTCGTGACACTAAAACTGTACGTGGTATCGACGTACAAGTTGGTGTATTAGATCGTGCACACGGTTCTGCATTATTCACACGTGGTGAAACTCAAGCGTTAGTGACAACCACTTTGGGTAATACCCGTGATGCGTTAATGGTTGATACTTTAGCGGGTACAAAAACTGACAACTTCATGTTGCACTACAACTTCCCAGCTTACTCTGTTGGTGAAACGGGTCGTGAATCAGGTCCTAAACGTCGTGAAATCGGTCATGGTCGTTTGGCTCGTCGTGGTGTTCAAGCAGTTCTTCCTGCAGCTGACCGCTTCCCGTACGTGATTCGTATCGTATCTGATATTACTGAATCTAATGGTTCATCTTCTATGGCTTCTGTATGTGGCGCGTCATTGTCACTGATGGATGCTGGTGTACCATTGAAAGCACCAGTTGCGGGTATCGCAATGGGCTTGGTTAAAGAAGGCGAGCGTTTCGCAGTTCTTTCTGACATCTTGGGTGATGAAGATCACTTGGGCGATATGGACTTTAAAGTCGCGGGTTCTGCCAACGGTATTACTGCACTTCAAATGGACATCAAGATCGAAGGGATCACTGAAGAGATCATGGAAGTTGCATTAAACCAAGCATTTGCTGGTCGTATGCACATCCTGAATGAAATGAACAAAGTCATTTCACGTGCACGTTCAGAAATCAACGCACATGCGCCAACCTTCGAAGTGATCAACATCAATCCTGACAAGATCCGTGACGTGATTGGTAAAGGTGGTGCGACCATCCGTGCGATTACTGAAGAAACTAAAGCGGCGATTGATATCGAAGATAACGGTACTGTACGCGTGTTTGGTGAAACTAAAGCGGCTGCGAAAGCTGCAATTGCGAAAATCCAAGCGCTTACTGCAGAAGTTGAACCAGGTACGATCTATGCGGGTAAAGTTATTCGTATCGTTGAATTTGGTGCATTCGTCAATATCATGCCAGGGACTGACGGTTTGCTTCACATTTCACAAATCTCAAATGAGCGTATTGCGAATGTGACTGACGTATTAAAAGAAGGTCAGGACGTTAAAGTACAAGTTGCTGATGTCGACAACCGTGGTCGTATCAAGTTGACAATGAAAGACATTGAACAAGCTTAATGTTAGCAAGCATTTTGCTTAAAAAAAGCGCATTGTTTTAACGATGCGCTTTTTTATTAAGTGAATGATTGTTAAGAACATAAAAAGCTGAAACTATAAACATAAAATTTCTTGATATTAGACATTAGTCTAATACTTTAATTGTGTGCCTCACAATTAACGTAGAATTCCCCAAATTTCCGTGCCTGCCTGCGTTTATGTGGTTTTAGATAGACAGTCGGAAGTCTATTTGTTCATCTCAATATGAAGGAATATCGCACATGCTTGTCGATCATGTCGCCACAGGTCAAGATGACCAACAGCCTCCCAAGAAACCAAAGTTTTATCAGATTCTCTATGTGCAAGTGATCTTCGCGATTGTCGCGGGGATATTGTTAGGTCATTTCTTCCCAGAATTGGGTGAAAGCTTGAAGCCACTCGGCGAAGCCTTCATTAAATTAGTTAAAATGATTATTGCTCCTGTAATTTTCCTGACTGTTGTGACAGGGATTGCAGGCATGAAAAACCTCGGCAGTGTAGGTCGGGTGACCGCGAAGGCCATGATCTACTTCCTGACATTTTCAACCTTGGCCTTGATCGTAGGATTGATTGTCGGGAATGTGATTGAGCCAGGTCACGGTTTGAATATTGATCCAAGTAGCTTGCACAGTACCAAAGTTGATGAATATGCTGCCAAAGCACATGAGTCGACCATTACTGGCTTCTTGATGAACATTATTCCAGATACATTGGTCAGTCCATTTGTATCCGGTCAAATTCTTCAAGTCCTGTTTGTCGCGGTATTGTTTGGTTTGGCGTTGGCAAAATCAGGTGATTTAGGTCGTCCAGTCACTGATTTTCTACAGCAGCTCACCACGCCAGTATTTACCTTAGTCGGTATGTTGATGAAGTTTGCGCCGATTGGTGCATTCGGTGCCATGGCCTTTACCATTGGTGCTTATGGGATCAGTTCAATCGGTAACTTGATGTTATTGATTGCGACCTTCTACATTACTGCTTTGCTGTTTGTGATTATTATTTTGGGCGCAGTGGCACGTTATAACGGCTTCTCGATTATTGATTTGATTCGTTATATTAAAGACGAACTTTGGTTGGTACTCGGAACAAGCTCATCGGAAGCGGCATTACCGTCATTGATGGCGAAGATGGAAAAAGCAGGCTGTGAAAAGTCGGTGGTGGGTTTAGTCATTCCAACCGGCTATTCATTTAACCTGGATGGTACCAATATTTATATGACTTTGGCGGCATTGTTCATTGCCCAAGCCTGTAATATTGAATTAACCCTCACCCAACAAATCACCATTCTATTGGTGGCGATGCTGAGCTCTAAAGGTGCGGCAGGGATTACTGGTGCAGGCTTTATTACCTTGGCTGCAACCCTGTCAGTTGTTCCTGCAATTCCAGTGGCGGGTATGGCATTGATCCTTGGTATTGACCGTTTCATGTCAGAATGCCGTGCATTAACCAACTTGGTCGGTAATGCTTGTGCCACAATCGTGGTGGCAAAATGGGACAATGCCTTGGATAAAGAGCAACTTGACCAAGCCCTTAAATATGGTGTGGTTGAGAAGAAAGAAGTGTAATCTTCCTTGGATTCAGAAAAGCCTCCATGCTGTACATGTGAGGCTTTTTTATTGGATGTCGTTTCAGTCCTGTAATAGCCGTAGCTTTTTATCTGTCTTCGTGGCAGCATTTCTATCGCCATTCTAATCTCTATTGTCCTATGCAACTTTATTATTTTTATCGTCATAACAGTGAAAATACGATTTTTATCAGTGCGGAACAACAAACAGAACATACGCTTGAATTTTTATGGGTGGATAGTCTTAGGCCGGATCTGGTGAATCATACAGAGGCTTGGCAGAAGAATATTTATGAGCATACAGGATTGGTACTGAATGAATTCCATTTGCGGGATTTACTCAATATCGAACACCCTTGCGCATTTGATACCGTCGAGGAATATGACCTGTTGGTGTTTCGCAAACTGATTAGCCCGGACGACCAGATTTTGGCAAATGAGAGTGCTTCAGAATCACATGAAAGTGTTTTTGGTTTGGCGACCACACCCATGAGTTTTATCTTAACACCTACGGTTTTGCTGAGTGTGAGAGAGCAGGGCAATCAGGCGGTAGAGAGCTATATTCAGCGTATTCAGACCATTATGGGACGACCGAGTACCGAGCAGAATAAACCACGTAAATTAGCCAGCACCCCCGCAGATTTATGCTTACGCTTATTGAATAGCATGATTGATGGTTATCTGAATTTACGCACGCCCTTAACCCGCCGTGTCGAATATTGGCAACAGCAGCTCTTACAGGGCAATCGCCGTTTTAAGCAGTGGCATCAATTGTTCCATGAGGATATGGCCTTTCAGCAAATCGAGAATCTCTGTGAAGAGCAAATCGAAACCTTGCAGGAATTTAGAGATGAACTGGTCGATAATTATCATCATGTGGTGGGTGAACATAAGCATAAAGCGCAAGATATTCTGTTGGTACGCCTGAACGATTTGATGAGTCATGTGGAGCGGGTGCAAAAGCATACGCTACGTTTAAGAAATGCCATTCAATCAGCCATCGATTTGCATTTCTCAGCAATTGCCAATCAAACCAATGAAAACATGCGTATCTTGGCGATTATTACTGCCATCTTTGCACCACTGACTTTATTGACTGGGGTCTATGGCATGAACTTTGAGTTTATCCCTGGGCTGAAGTCACCTGTTGGCTTCTGGATCATGCTGGGTGTGATGCTGATGAGCACAGTATTTTTACTGTATTATTTTTATCGACAGCATTTGGTTGGGCGTGGTGAACGCAGTGTGATTGATTTGCTGGCCCAACAGCATCGGCAGCGTAATTTTAATCTGCTCTGGTTTTTGGATTATGAACCGATTAAGCAAACGCTGAAAGAAGTGGAGAAAATGACCAAGCTGAAATAACAGGTTTCGTTCAAATATCTCATTGTTAAAAAGTAATTTTTAGCGGAGTCATACTGAGTTCTCATCCGTTCTCAGGATTAACTACTTCGTCTTGCACTTCACCAAAGCTTTAATCGCTTTGGTTCGTTCAGGCTCGCCTTACTTTGGTTTCGCCCAAAGTAAGCAAAGGCATCGTCATCCACAAAACCTGTTTATTTCTTGGATTGATTTCATTGTTTCGCAGAAACAATATTTTTTCTAGACCATGCAGGTTGTGGATGACCCTCTCGAGTATCAGGTTTTATCTAGTTGTTCGTTAAATTAAGACTATTGGTTAATGAAAATGTTTGAGCTGTTTACGGAGTTGCTGTACTTCATCGATTAAATCCAGCATCACCGCGACAGCAGACAAACTGGCGTCAAAGTCGCGTTGCAAGCGATAGGCGCGTCTAGCCCGACTCACATCTTCACCAATAAACTGATAGCTGTGTGGTTCTACAGAGATTTGTAAAATATCATAATCAATCAGTTTTAATACCCAGTCGGTACTTTGACCGCATGCTTCGGCGAAGTGTTCGAGATCAAGTGCCAATTGTTCATCAATGATTTCAACTTGGCTGTGACCGTCATATTGAATTTCTTTGTATTGAATGGTTGTCATGATCTTACTCCTTATGAGGCACGAGGTCGGAATGAAGCAAATGCATTGGCAAATTGTTGATAAGCTTGCTGATCTTGCTCATTGTGCACTGGCGGTAAAACAATATTAATGATTAGGTACAAATGTCCTGCAGTTTTGTTTGGAATTCCTTTGTCTTTTAAACGTAGTTGTTGCCCATTTTTTGCATTTTTGGGTAAATTTACTTTGAGCTGTCCAGCAGGGGTGCTGAGTTCTATACTTTGCCCTATACCTGCTTCCCAAGGACTGACATCAATGGTTTGATAGACATCAGCACCTTCAACACGAATTCGATCAGTATCTTTATATTGAATCTCGATATACAGATCACCATTTTCACCGCCGTTAACACCACTTTGACCTTGACCATTGAGGCGGATTTGTTGACCTTCTTTCATGCCTTTTGGAATTTTAACTTCCAAGGTTTTACGTTGTACCTCAGGTTCACCATAGACGTTATAAGTCGGAATCTGTAGGGTAATTTGTTGAGTTGAACCGTGATAAGCAATATCTAAATCAACTTGAATGCTGGCGTGCTGGTCTTCACCACGATAGCTGCGTTGCTGGCGTTGTGAACGTTGTTGCCCGCCGCCAAAACCTGAACCAAAGCGGCCAAATAAGTCCTCAAATCCACTAAAGTCAGCCCCGTCGCCTGAACTTTGACGGTAAAATTGGGAGCCATCAAAACCACTATGCTGGCCTTGGCCCGCATTAGAAAAGCCCTGAGGATGATCCAGCATTTGGTCATATTCTGCTTTTTTAGTACTGTCACTCAAAGTGTCATAGGCGACGTTAATCGCCTGCATTTTGGCTTCGGCATCGGCTTCTTTGCTAATGTCAGGATGATATTTACGCGCCAATTTTCGATAGGCTTTTTTGATTTCATCTGCTGTGGCGCCTCTTGAAACACCAAGCTCTTCATAATAATTTTTTGCCATGATCTATAATAAATATAATGATGTGTTTGTTTCATTATGAAACGAATCCAAGAGATTTCAATGGATTCGATTGTATAAGACTTGTTCTGTTTGGCTAAAAATGTACACCGCTATGGCTTTTAATGTGGACTTGAGGCCGATTTTAGAGAAAGGTATCAACCAGACCATAAAGTGCAATCAAGACCAGCAGGACGCCACATAGTCCCAGAATCTTCGGATAGATACTGCTTTGAGAGAGACTGCGGAAGAACAGATACACCAAAGACAGGGTGAGGAAGTCCAAAATAATCCAAGTCACAGTCAGTAGGCTTAAACTGAAATTGATGTTCGGTGAGATATGAATAAACTGCGGGAAAAAGGCTGAAAAGAAAATGATGTCTTTCGGATTGGAAATCCCCACCAGAAAGCCTTTTTTAAAACCGCCGCTTTGTGCAGATACGGTTTGAATAGCGGTTGGATGTGGTGCCTGAAGCACTTCTTTAATAATGCTATAACCCAGATAGGCAATATACAGGCAGCCCAATACCCGAATGGCTTTTAGGTAATTCTCATCAATAGTCAGAAAACCTTTGAGAATGAGTACGGAAATAAAAATCAGGATTAAAGAAGCGAAATTAGTTCCAAAAATTGTCTCTAGTGCTTTTTTATAGCCACCCTTAAGGCCAGCACTGGCCACCAAAATCATCACAGGACCAGGGGTCGCAATCAGTACAACCACACTGATGATAAACAGCAAATATTCGAAGTAATTCATAAGTCAATTTTAGGTCTATGTTATTGGGAGATTTGAGCATTGTTTTATCGCATAGACCTTAATACAAAATAAAAAAAGACGGAAGCCCGCCTTTTTTTATTTTTTAACATTTAGTCAATTAACTTAAATGTTCACCGAACAAGCCTAAAGCTTCTTCTGCGGTAAATTCATAACGTGTATTACAGAACTGACAATCCATCTGGATTGGGTTTTGAGCTTCAAGTGTTTCATGAACTGCAGTCACACCGATTTGGATCAAGGCATTGGCACAACGTTCTTTAGAGCAGGTACAGCCAAACTTTAATTGCTCAACTTCAGGTAAACGCACTTCTTCTTCATTATACAAACGATAAAGAATTTCATTGGCCGAAAGATCTGTCAGTTCTTCTGGTTTCAAGGTTTCAGTCAACATGGTCAAACGCGGCCATAAATCTTCGTCTACCAGTTTTTGCTCTTCTTCATCATTACGAGGAAGGAGTTGAATCAATAAACCACCTGAACGCTGCTGATTGGTTGCCAACACAATATGTGTCGGAATCTGTGCAGACAAATCGTAGTATTGGGTCAAGCAACCCGCCAAAGTGGGTTGATCAAGCGGTACGATCCCTTGATAGCGCTCACCGTGTTCAGGTTCAATATTGATGAACAATACTGGATTGCTGAGTGCAGCAAGCACAGTACGGCTGTCTGTACCTTCGACAAAGCGAGGATCTTCTTCATAATCGGCCAAAGCGCGAACTTCACCTAAATGGTTACATTCAGCCATGGCCCATTTAAATGTGCCTGTCGCTTGAATCTGTAAGCTAATACGGCCACGAATCTTCAATGTGCTGGCCAGTAAGGCCGTTGCACTGAGCATTTCACCCAAGAGGCTTTGTACCGCAGGCATATATTCACGTTGCGCCAAAATGGTTTGTAGTGCTTCTTCCAAATGAACCACTTCACCGCGAACAGGACAGTCTTCGATAAAAAAGCGTTGGCGTAAATCAGACATATTTTTCTCCAGTACCCCCTAAGGGGAAACAAAGCAATAGATTGCTTTGAAAAGCACTTTGGGCTTTATAAAAAGGTGCATGGTTATGCAGTCAATAATGGTGTCAGTTTGCCAAAACTCAAGATGTTTCATTGAGTGAATTTGCATCACTTTGTGTGTTTTGCTCATTGCTCACACGATCTACAGGCAAAGTTTTTGTATTTGCAAATAAATACTCAAGTTCAGCCATGGCATTGGGGTAGCTTTCGAGTATCTCTTGCTGATCATGAGCCCAATGCTGCTGTATGAGCAGTTGTTGATCTTCCTGTTCGAATCGCGCAATCTGCGTTTCAGCTTCTTCACTCGAAAGGCCTGTTTCAAGCAAAGCTTGCTGCGCCATCTTTAACGATGAGGCATAGGTTTCACGCCAAATCTGTGCGATGCCTAAACCATGCAGTAAATGCGCATGGTGACGGTCACGAGCGCGGACTAAAAGCACTAAATCTGGGTAGTTCAAGCGTAGATGCCGCGCCAAGTTCATACTGTCTTCCACATCATCAATTGCAACAATCAATAATTTGCAGTATTCGATGCCTGCAGCACGTAGGTTTTCGACTTGGGTCACGTCGGCATCAATAAAACGGTGCCCGTATTGTTCAATAAAGTCGGCATCAGGTTGATTGCTATCGATCACACTAAACTGTTTGCCTTGTGCATGTAAGGTTCGTGCAATGACTTGTCCAAAACGCCCAAATCCAATGATCAGAATTGGATGTTGTGGAACATCGGCATCAACCACCGCGATTTTACTCTTTTGTAGCATGGGCAAAATTTTTCGATCAAATAGTGTATAGAGCAAGGGGGTGAGCAGCATCGAGGCCAAGATAATCAGGAAGGTCGATTCTAATAATGCTGTACTGATTAAATTTTCACTTTCTGCCAGCTTGAGCAGAATAAAACTGAGTTCGCCGCTTTGCGCCAAGGTGATTGCAAACAGGGTGCTGAGCTTGGTATAGCGCTGTTGGTAATAGCTGATTGCACCAATCACAACGGCCTTGATCAAGAACAAGCCAAAGACTGAAGCCAAGATCAGCAGTGGTGTCTGAGTTAAAGGGGTCAATGAAAGGCCTAAGCCAATCGCCAGAAAAAATATGCCTGTCGCTGCATCTTTAAAGGGTTCAAGAATACGTTCAACTTCAGTTTTAAATTCGGTTTCTGCGAGCAGCAATCCTGCTAAAAATGCAGCAATCAATATATGGATATTGAGAATATCCATAATCAAGATCACGCTCAGCAGCACCAATAAGCTAAGAACAGGAATCAGATGGATACTGTGTTTACGGGCTAAAAAACGGAATGCAGGCCGAACTAAATAACGACTGGCGAGGAACAAGCCGGAAATAGTGGCAATGATCGCAGCAAAATAGGCAATCCCGTGACGGGTTGAGGCCGTGTCTTCGAGTAAAGGAAAGAGTGCAATCAGAATGACGGCAATAAAAGCCTGAAACTGTAAAGTCGCCAGCGTTGCTTGCCCTAATTTATGATTGAGCTGTTGTTTTTGTTGGAGTAGTTGTTGTGGGAGAATGACCGCAGAAAGTGCTAAAGCACATCCGAGAATCAGACTGATCTGCATGTGATGAAACAGGATGAAACATGCTCCAACCAGCAGGATAGTGGTGACGAGGTATTGTAAGCCACTGTTTTTTAAGATACCTCTGCGTTCTGCCCACAGTTGTAGCGGACGAAAAGCCAGCCCGATAAAGAACATCACCGCAACCATACCGAAATGCAGTAGTTGCTTGATCAGTTGCGGGTCTTCAATCAAACCAGAAACGCTGGAACCAAGCAAAAGCCCTGCAATGAGATAACCCAAAACAGTGGTCGAGGCATAGCGTTTTGTCAGTGGGACAAAAATTAAAACCGCAGCCAGTAAAAAAATAATCGGGAGTACGAAAGACATTGAATGCCTCAATTTTTCTATTTTGTCTAGACTAACTCAAATGAGTTGTCTGTAAAAATATGATCTGCAAAGATGATATTGGAAAACGTTCGATCATTTGAATAAGCTCAGGCTCAGCTTCTAACTAAACTCTTGCGGATCAACATCAATCGAGAGTCTCAGTAGGTGCTGGCGAGGTAAGTGTACGACGTGTTGCCACCATTGGCGCAAATAAAAATGCAGTTTTGCTCGATCGCTAGACAAAATCACCATATGTGCACGATAACGGCCTGCTTTACGTTCCATCGGTGCGGGAATCGGTCCCCAAATATCGACGATCTCGCCTGCCATTGCTCTCAGCTGTTGGGCAATATCTGCTAAGAATTGTTGGCTATAGTCGCGATCTTTAGATTCAACCCGAACCAATACTGCATAGCGATAGGGTGGTAACATCGCGATTTTGCGATCAGCCAGCATTTGTTTGGCGACCGTGCGGTAGTCATGCTCAATTAAAGTGGTCAACATCGGGTGATCAGGGCGCAGACTCTGTAAATAGACACTGCCTTTATGCTCGCCCCGACCAGCACGGCCGGCGACCTGTACAATCAGTTGTGCGGTTCGCTCAGGTGCACGTGGGTCAACACTGAGCAGTCCGGCATCAATATCTAAAATCGCAACCAGCGTCACATGCGGGAAATGATGCCCTTTGGCCAGCATTTGTGTGCCCAATAAAATACTGGGCTTATTTTGCTGAATGCGATCATAGATCTTTTGCCAGCTCCCCACTCGACTGGTGCTGTCCCGATCAACTCGAATCACCTCATTGTGAGGAAACAATTCTTGTAAGTGTTCTTCAAGCTTTGCCGTGCCTGCACCAATGGTTTTTAAGCTTTGCTTCTGACAGGCAGGACAATGATCAGGCAGGCGATTGATGGTGCCGCAGTGATGGCAATGTAAATAATGGTAGGGCCGTGAATGCAAAGTAAAATGCGCATCACAATGTGGGCAGTTGGCTTGCCAACCACAGCTTTCACACATCAGGATCGGTGCATAGCCGCGTCGATTTAGAAAGATCAGCACTTGTTCTTTACGCTCTAATGTATGCTTGATCTGTTCGATGAGCGTTTGGCTGAGTCCGTGCTTCTTTTTTGCGATTTTTAAGTCCACGACATGCATCTTCGGCAGTACCGCCACGCCTGCCCGTTGATTTAACTCAAGCAAATGTAACTTGCCCGATTCGACCAAGTGATAACTGTCGATACTCGGTGTGGCAGAGCCGAGAATGACGGGGCAATTCTGCAAATGTCCACGATATAGGGCCACATCACGGGTATGGTAACGAAAACCTTCTTGCTGCTTAAAAGAGAGATCATGTTCCTCATCCAAGATGATTAAACCCAGCTGAGGAAGTGGGGTATAAATTGCGGAACGTGTGCCAATAATAATCGAGGCTTTGCCCGTTTGCGCATGTTGCCAAGCTTGTAGGCGTTTCGAGTCATTTAAGCCTGAATGCAATAAGGCCACATCACAATGAAAACGTGACTTAAAACGAGCGACTGTTTGTGGCGTCAGGCCAATTTCAGGCACCAGCACCAATACTTGTTTGCCTTGTTTTAACACCTCATGCATGACTTGCAAATAGACTTCAGTTTTGCCACTTCCAGTCAGGCCATCAAGTAAAAAGGCTTGATAATGATGCTGTGCTTTAAGGATCTGTTGAATGGCTTTTTTCTGATCGTCATTGGGGGTTAATGGTACTTGCGCCAGTTGCACGGGTGTTGGGGTGAAATCATGCGGTTCCAGACAGCACTCAACCAAGCCTTTCTTTTCCAATGCTTTCAGGGTTGAGGTTTCTACACCACTTAGATTGAGCACATTTTCAGTGGTGCCGTGTGGATGCAGCTTTAAAACCTGATAAGCATCGTATTGTTTTTGAGAGCGTTTTAATAAAGAGGCCGGGTCTTCATGGGGTGTGATCTTCCATAAATGAAATAGAATATCTAAGGCACGCCCTTGTCTTAATAAGCTGGGCAGGGCACTTTGCATCACTTCACCAATCGGGAATTGGTAATATTGTGCTGACCATGTCAACAAAGTTAAAACTTGTTGGTCTAGAATCGTTTCCTGATCGAGTAATTCTGTGATGGCCTTAAGTTTGAATTGTCCTGTAAATACTTCGTGAGGATCTACTTTTTCAGTAATAATTCCCACGAGGTTTTGCCGCCCAAAAGAAATGGCAACGCGTGCACCAATTTGTGCCTGTGCATATTGCTCAGCACTGACTGTATAGTCAAAGGTGTCATACACATAGACGGGTATCGCGACTCGAATACGGTAGAGAATAGCGTTAGAATTTTGGCTAGGCATATAGGCTTCATTCATGGGTAAAATGACATGACTGCATGTCATGGAATTATGCTAAAGTGCGAAGTGTTATGTCGATGAATTTCTTGTGAAACGCTCAGGTTTCACTTCAAACACGGATGCAACGGTAACAACAACTATTTTGGGACAATTAGAACAGAACCATGCCTGCTTATCAATTTACTGCGCTTGATGCCTCAGGAAAGCAACATAAAGGTGTGCTGGAAGGGGATTCTGCACGCCAAATTCGTCAACAGTTACGCGATAAAGCATGGACACCCATTGCAGTCGATGCGGTTGAGCAAAAAGACAAACAGCAACAACGTTCATGGTTTAAAAAAAGCTTTAGTGCCTATGATTTGGCATTAATGACCCGCCAGCTTTCTGTGTTAGTTGCTGCAGGTATTCCATTGGAAGAAGCCTTGCGTGCAGTGAGTAAACAAAGTGAAAAATCACATGTGCAAAACCTATTAATTGCCGTACGCTCTAAGGTTCTGGAAGGACATTCACTGGCGAAAAGTATGCAGCAATCGGGACGCTTTCCCGAACTGTATATTGCCACCGTTGCTGCAGGCGAGCGCTCAGGCCATCTTGATTTAATCTTAGATCAGTTGTCGGACTACACCGAAAATCGTTTTGCCATGCAGAAGAAAGTGCAGGGTGCAATGATCTATCCGATTGTACTGATGCTGATGTCTTTCGGGATCGTGATGGGTTTGATGACCTATGTCGTACCTGAAATCGTCAAGACCTTTGAACAAAGCAAAGAAGCCTTACCTTGGATTACGGTTGCCTTGATGAAAGCCAGTGCCTTTATTCGACATACTTGGTTGGGCATGCTTATTCTGGCCTTTATCGCGATGATCTTGTTTACCCGTTTTTTAAGAACCACGGCAGGACATTATGCATTTGACCGATTAACGCTCAGACTGCCACTATTTGGTAAACTTTCGCGTGGTATAAATGCGGCACGTTTTGCCAGTACCTTATCGATTCTAACCCGTTCAGGGGTGCCTTTGGTTGAAGCCCTCCGTATCGGTGCTGAAGTCAGTAATAACTGGGTGATTCGTGATGCCATTGAAGTGGCGATGGAGCGTGTAACAGAAGGTGGTAATTTGGCAACGCAATTGGAGCGTTGCGGTTATTTTCCACCAATGATGGTACAAATGATTCGAAGTGGTGAAGCGTCTGGTGAGCTGGATCGGATGTTGGATCGGGCATCGACCATGCAAGATCGTGAGGTCACTACCTTTATTTCCACATTACTGGCGTTACTTGAACCCTTGATGCTGATTTTTATGGCAGCAATTGTATTGGTGATTGTGATTGCGGTAATGTTGCCAATTATTAATATGAACAATATGATTTAATGAGTGACATGTAAGAGATGAATATGAATAATTCAATGAATAAGCACAATGTTGAACAAAGCTTGAATGCTTCTCCTGTTACGGAATCTTGTAACTCAGAGCATAGCTCTTTGTCTTGCGCTCGGACAAAGTTTCACTTTGTTAATCCTCGCTCAGGATTTACACTCATTGAAGTGATGGTTGTTATTGTAATTTTAGGTGTTCTGGCTGCACTGATCGTTCCGAACGTGATGGGTCGTGGTGAAAAGGCCAAAGTGGATACCACCAGTATTACCTTAAAAGGTGTTGCGGGTGCTTTAGATCAATATAAGTTGGACAATGGTCGTTACCCATCGATGCAAGATGGTGGTCTAGATGCGTTGGTGAATCAACCTGCTTCTGCAAAGAACTGGTTACCGGGTGGTTATGTCAAAGGCGGCTATCCAAAAGACAGTTGGGAGAATGATTTACAGTATGTGATCCCAGGTCGTGAAGGTCGTGCATTTGATTTATATTCGTTTGGCGCGGATGGTAAAGAAGGTGGCGAAGGTAATGATGCGGATATTTATTATCAGCCATAATGCTTGAATAAAATATCACTTCACTTTTGCATTAAATAAATAGGGAGTGAAGTGATAATGTTTCTTAATTCAATAAAACAACATAACTATTTGAAAAATATAGGATGAATAAAATATTAAATATGTGAGAGTTATAATAAGAATTATTCCCATATTTGATAGTTACAAGAAAAATAAATTATGCAGAAAAATAGACTATTTCTTTAGATCAAAGCTTTGCATAATAAATTCAAGCCATTGAAAAATAAGATGTGGAGAAATCAGATGAAAGCATTCTTTATGTTGGATGAACTGAATCAGTTTCATTGGGCAATGCTTAAATCTGTATTGCTCATCTTAAGCCTATTACCCTTTAGTGAAGGTGCTTTAAGCTTGTGGCAAGCTTCAGAAGGAAGTAGTCAAATCATGATCGGCTTTTTTGCATTGAGTATGTTGAGTGCATGGTTTGTATTGTGTTTTTTAAGTGCCTTAAAAACCAGTGTCTGGGATAACCAAGAGCTGATTTCTAAATATGAGCAGCTTGTATTTAAAGCCTATCGATATATTCCGATGCTGTTTTTATCGAGTCTGGTGGCGTATTTATCGGTGCAATTGTCGATTAATTTCTAAGCCGAAGATATTCAAAAAAACGTAGACCCAAGATCTACGTTTTTTATGGTCTAAATTTAAACTGGTCGAACCAAGAGCATTGTCATTTTACGCACGATAGGCAAGACCAAGAGCAGCACAGGAAATGCGATCAGCCAAGAAATTCCCCATGCTGACATCCACGTTGCAAAAGAGAACTGCTCAAACCCCATACTTCTGAGCGTACTAATACAAGACACAATAAAAGTCATAATAATGGACAAGAAGAAGGGTAAAACAATGGATGCGTAACGATTAGGAATTTTTTGAAAATTAAAAGAAGAAGATTTTGAACTCTGCATTTTTTACTCCGTAAACCAACAAACGCCAGTGCCTTATCCAAGATAAAAAATATCTTGATCAAATAGCTCCAAGCCTTGTTGGAGATATGTTGGCACGTTGATTGACGTAAACGTTTACGGCTTTATGATCAGCAAAATTAATTTAGCATGAAGTTGCGCAATTGAAAATAAAAATAAGCGTATTTATTGAGTTGGATAGATTCGCTATGCTGCAACTGGGCTTAAAAGAGAGAAAAGGAAAAAGCATGCAACAGATCGAATGGAATGACTTTACTAAGGTTGAATTACGTGTGGGTAGAATCATTCAAGCGGAAGTGTTTCAACAAGCGCGAAAACCCGCTTATATTTTGCAGGTGGATTTTGGTGAAGAGCTGGGGATCAGAAAATCCAGTGCACAAATTACCAAGCTGTATCAGCCTGAGAATTTGATTGGAAAATTGGTGGTTGCTGTCGTGAATTTCCCGAAAAAGCAGATTGGGCCGATTCAATCCGAATGTCTGGTGACAGGTTTTCATAATGCAGATGGGGATGTCGCGCTTTGTGTCCCAGAGTTTGATGTTCCTCTGGGCACAAAGTTACTGTAATTTATCGACGGGATTTGAAGCTGATATCAACTTTACGCGGACGATAGATCCAACCTACGATCAATAAAAGCAATGAGAAAATCAAGATCGGGTAATCACTTAAACGATTGTAGAGTGTTTGCCCTTGCATAGCAGGTAATTCGCCACGTAACACGGCTTCTTGATCTATTGGCGCTTGTTTAACGATATGACCATGCTGATCAATAAATGCGGTCACACCTGTATTGGTGGCACGAATAAACCAACGACCATTTTCTTTGGCACGCATCTGTACCATTTGCAGATGTTGCCAAGGTCCCGCCGTCCCCGTGAACCATGCATCATTTGACACGGTGATTAAGAAGTCACTATTAGCGGCATTACGACGGGTTAGGTTTGGGTAGGCCACTTCATAACAAATGGCAGCAGCAAGCGCATGTCCTTTCACGGTGAGCGGTTTTTGATTGGCTTCACCACGTGAAAAGCCACTCATGCTGACATCGTTCTGCATCGCAGGAAGTACCCATTTCAGCAGGCCTGACAGAGGAATATATTCACCAAAGGGTACTAAACGTTGTTTCTTATACAAGCCAAAGGAATCGCTACCCGATGCCATAATACTGTTGTAATACAATGGCTCACCCACTTGCTGCGATTTGGCTAGATCCCAATAGGGAATACCTGTCACCCAAGCGCTATCGGTTTTCTTGGCTTGTGCCGCCATTGCATCCAAGAACTCTTGAATATCGGTCTGGAACATTGGAATTGATGATTCAGGCCAAACGATGAGATCACGGCCCCATTCTGCACGCGTCAGGGTGGCATAGATTTCCAAGGTTTTAATTTGATATTCGGTCAGCCATTTCAGATCTTGTGGAATATTGCCTTGAATCAGTGAAACACTCAGCGGCTTCGCTGCTTTAGGCTGCACAAATTGAATAAAACCAGCGCCCCAAGCACCTAATACGAGGAGTGCAGAAGGAATGGCCCAGAACCAACGGCGATTTAAAATCTCAACCAAGGCACAGGCCAATACAATCACGACAAAAGAAACGGCATAGACCCCGAATAGCGGGGCATAGCCATCGAGTAAGCGTTCAGTGAAGGCATAACCTGCAAATAACCACGGGAAACCGGTAAAGACCCAAGTTTTGGCCCATTCAAATAATACCCAGAGTGGCGCGAAAGTCAGCGGTGTTTCTGGGAAGAAGCGACGATACAACCATGTTTGGAAGGCCGTAAATAAGCCCATTGCGGCTGCCATAAAGACAATCATCAAAATGCTTAGAAAGGCATTGGTATCGCCATAGGTATGGATTGAGGTATACAGCCAGAACGCGCCGACAAACCATAAACCAAAACCATAGGCCCAACCGAGCGCAAAGGCTTGGCGTGGACTACGTTGACGTAATACCGCATACAATAGTGCAGGCGACAGAATCGCAAGCCACCAAAAGTAATAAGGGGCTAAAGCCAAACTAAAGATTGCACCTGAAATCAGTGCAATCAATAGGGGGAAAATAAAAGGAAGCTGAGTGTGTGCTTGAGATGGATTTAACAGCTTCTCAAAATAGGTTCTCATTGACGGACAGCTCGAATCAGATGAATAGTGCGTGCATCTGCTTCAATAATGGTAAATTGCCAATCGCCAAGTTCAATGGTTTGACCTTGTAAATCGCTCACTAAACCAATCTCTTGCAGCAGTAAACCGCCCATAGTTTCAACTTCATCGTCAGAAAAATCTGCATCTAAAATAGTGTTGAAGTGTTCGATTGGTGTAAGTGCCTGCACAATCCAGGTATTGGCTGTGGTCGGGTCATTGTCTGGGACGATATACAGTGCTTCTTCATCTGCAATATCGTGCTCATCTTCAATTTCACCGACAATCTCTTCAAGAATGTCTTCGAGGGTAACCAAACCCGAGGTTGAACCATATTCATCAATCACGATGGCAATATGGGTCTGGGTATTTTTTAACATGCGGAGTACTTGGTCTGAACGTGCACTTTCAGGCACGAAGACAGGCTGACGCATCAATGAACGAATATCGACTTTGACATTGCGCTCGGTTAAAAATGGCAAAAGATCTTTCGCTAATAAGATACCCACCACATTGTCACTTTGATCTGCTGAAAACACCGGGAAGCGCGAATGTGCAGAATCAATCAGTACATGCAGAATATCAAGTAATTGATCGTCTTCCTGTAAGCTGATAATCGCTGTACGCGGTGTCATGACTTCTCGAATCTTGGTTGCTGGCAGATCGAGAACACCCTCAAGCATAGCAACAGTATCTGGCTCTAAAAAGCGACGTGAGTCTTGAACTAACTTGAGTAATTCATCGCGGGTTTCAGGTGCGGTGCCTAACCATTTTCTTAAGCCACGCATGCCCCACGACGGACTGGATTCCTCGACCATGATCTTTCCTAAAGACTCTCTATATCAATTAGATGATTTTCATCATACCGAAGATAAAGCCGATATGCATCAATAAAACTATGTAAAAAACGTACAGTTTTTCAAAACACTGTTGATGATTTTCATATGAGCGGTTTATGCTAAAATGTGAATCTTCGAATATTTGAGTTTTATGATGTCTGAACAACCAAAACTTCCTGCTGTTCAAATCAATACGCGAGGTTTACGTTGCCCCGAACCTGTGATGATGTTGCACCAAGCCATTCGCAAAGCCAAATCTGGCGATGTGGTTGAGGTACTTGCTACAGATCCGTCTACATCATGGGATATTCCAAAGTTTTGTATGCATCTCGGACACGAATTGGTGTTAAAAGAAGAAAGTCTGGATGAAAACAGTAATACTGAATATCGATATTTAGTGCAGAAAGGTTAAGTGTTATTTCAGCCAAATAAAACGAAAGCATAAAAAAATCCGAGTCTAAACTCGGATTTTTTATTTTGAATTACATATTCGGGTAGTTCGGGCCACCGCCGCCTTCAGGGGTTACCCACGTAATGTTTTGTGATGGGTCTTTGATATCACAAGTCTTACAGTGGACACAGTTGGCTGCGTTGATCTGGAAGCGTTTAGAACCGTCATCATTTTCCATGATTTCGTAAACACCTGCAGGGCAGTAGCGTTGAGCTGGCTCATCCCATTTTGGTAGGTTTACATCCACTGGAATAGATGGATCAGTTAACTTCAAATGAGCTGGCTGATTTTCTTCATGTACAGTATTTGATACGAATACAGAAGATAAACGGTCAAAAGTCAACTTGCCATCTGGTTTTGGATAGTTTGGCTTAAACGTTGACGCATCCACTGTTTTAAGCACGGCAAAGTCTTGTTTAAGATCATGCAAAGTGAATGGTACTTTAAAGATGTTTTGATCGATAAAGTTAAATGCACCACCCACCCATTGACCAAACTTGTGCATCGCTGGACCAAAGTTGCGTGAACGATATAACTCTTCTTTTAGCCAAGAATTGTTATATTTGTCAGTATAAGTGGTCAGCTCTTTGTCGAAATGGTCGTCGCCTTCGAGTACGCGTGCAATCGCAAGATCACCACCTTTGGCAACACCCGCCGCAATCGCTTCAAAGACGGCTTCACCACACAACATACCTGATTTCATTGCTGTGTGAGAGCCTTTGATTTTTGCGAAGTTCAAGAAACCAGCATCATCACCAATCAAGCAACCGCCTGGGAAGGTCAGCTTAGGTAAGGCATTAAAACCACCTTTGACGACTGCACGTGCGCCGTAAGAAATACGTTTTCCGCCTTCAAGGAATTGCTTGATGGTTGGGTGTGTTTTCCAACGTTGCATTTCCATGAATGGGTACATGTGCGGATTTTCATAAGATAAATCGACGATCATACCCAAAGTGACTTGGTTATTTTCAGCGTGGTATAACCACCAACCGCCAGAAGAACCTGTTTCAGACAAAGGCCAACCGGCACCATGCATCACTAAGCCTGGCTTATGTTTTGCAGGGTCGATTTCCCAAAGTTCTTTGATCCCGATCCCGTAATGTTGTGGATCAGCATCTTTGTCGAGATTAAATTTTGCAATCAGGCGTTTACCGAGGTGACCACGGCAGCCTTCAGCGAATAAGGTATATTTGGCATGCAGTTCATAGCCAGGCGTGAAGTTATGAGTCGGCTCACCATTTTTGCCAATGCCCATATCACCTGTTTGAATGCCTTTTACTGTACCGTCTTCATGGTAAAGTACTTCAGCAGCAGCAAAGCCCGGGAAGATTGAAACTTCAAGTTCTTCCGCTTTTTGACCTAACCAACGCACCACATTACCTAAAGAAACCACATAGTTTCCTTCGTTGTGCATTGATTTCGGTACCATCCAATATGGCATTTTTTGTGAATTGCTTTCAGAGGTGAGGAAATAGGTTTCGTCACCTGTTACAGGTACATTGAGAGGTGCACCTTCTTCTTTCCAGTTTGGAAACAATTCATTCATGGCACGTGGTTCAAGTACAGCACCAGAAAGGATATGCGCACCTACTTCAGAGCCTTTTTCAACAACACAAACAGAAAGATCAGGCAGGTTGTTTTCAATCGCTAATTGACGAATTTTAATCGCAGCAGATAAACCCGAAGGTCCTGCGCCTACGATCACTACGTCAAACTCCATCGCTTCACGTTCGATGTGTTCCATGTAGGACTCCTCATATTTTTAGGGGTGGCAACCGTAATATTGCGATTCGGTGCTGCCATGAGTGTTCTGAATTGCCAAACACAAATGATAGTATTGTGCTTGCAAACGTTCGGGATAGTATAGTTTTAATCCTTGATCTCGCCAATTGGCTGAGTGGTCATATTTTCTCGTCAGCAAGGCATAAACTATGATAAATGAAAATGATTCTCCACAAAGCTCTTTACAAAATAAGGGAAAAATCGTGTTTTCTGATGATAAAAACTTAATGGACATTGCACAATACATAAAAGATGTACAGCAAAGTCACAAAAGGTCAATTCCCCCTTTAGAGCAATGGCACCCAAAGCATTGCGGCAAAATGGATCTACGTGTAAAAGCCAATGGCGAATGGTGGCACGAAGGTCAATTGGTCAAACGCCAAGCGCTTCTGGACCTGTTTACCAAGGTGCTCTGGAAAGAGGATGGCAAATTCTACCTCAAAACCCCTGTTGAACAGATCGAAATAGAGGTTGAAGATGAGCCTTTATTGATCAATCAGGTTGATCAGGTCGAGCTTGAAGGGAACACTTATTTACAGCTGACCACATGCAATCAGGATGTGGTGATTGTCGATGAAGCGCATCCGATTTTTATGCGCAAATATCAGGGGGAGTTAAGGCCCTATGTGCATGTTCGATTCGGGATCAATGCCCTGATCCAGCGGCAGAGTTTTTATCATCTCGTCAACTACGGCAGTTTGTCTGAAAATGCACAAGGCGAGACGGTTTTAACACTAAAAAGTGGTGATTTGATCTTGCATTTGAGCACCTGAGGTTTAAGCTTAAACCAGTGAATAACCGAATATCCGTGCGTATATGACTGCCGTTCAAACCATGCCTCTTTTACTCAATCCTATGCCACATGCATCAGCAAATGCACCGATAGGCGTTTTTGATTCAGGTGTGGGGGGATTATCGGTGGCACAGGAGATTGCCCGACATTTACCCAATGAACGCATTCTGTATTATGCCGATACCGCACATGTACCCTATGGCGCGCGTTCCGATCAGGAAATCCGTCAACTTACCGCGCAAGCAATAGAGTGGTTGTATCGTCAAGGCTGCAAAATTGCGGTGGTTGCCTGTAATACGGCATCTGCATTTAGTCTGGATTATTTACGTGACCATTATGGCGAGCGTTTTCCAATTGTAGGTTTAGTCCCTGCCTTAAAACCTGCAGTGATTCAAACACAGTCTAAAGTTGTAGCGGTACTGGCGACGCCAGCAACCTTTCGTGGACAGCTGATTAAAGATGTGATGGCAAACTTTGCCCAACCAGCAGGGGTTAAAGTCCTGACCGTGACCAATCTGGAATTGGTACCTTTTGTTGAAGCGGGACAACAAATGAGTCCTGCTTGTTTGACGGTGTTGCAGCAGGTTTTGCAGCCAGTGGTGCAACAAGGTGCTGACTTTTTAGTCTTGGGTTGTACCCATTATCCTTTTTTAAAAGACGCGATTCGTCAGGTTTTTGATGAAAAATTAAAATTAATTGATTCTGGACAAGCAGTTGCGCGACAAACCGCGTATATTTTAATTAAAAATGGGTTATTATGTGACAAATTGCGTCATAATATTACACGGATTGAATGTTATGTCAGTGGGAACAATGCTGTAGCGCTGCAAGCAGTTTTACAACATCTGATCCCTGAACAATTTACATGGAAGATTAAAAATCTGGACGATATTAGGGTGGAAAATCACTAAATCGTGCCGTTTTTATAGATTTTATTGGGGTTAGCTGTTAATAAAAATCAAGATGCATACTTGATATTATTGATAAATGAATTGGGGCTTCGCCTATGCAAGATACTCGTTATCAAGTCTTTATTTCCACCTCTGGCAATGAAATGCAACCAGAGCGAGCGGTTTTGGCACAAACTCTTGTGGGCATGGGATTCCTGTCTTGGGGTTTAGAGCAACGTACACCTTTAAGTACCTCGATTGCCCGTCGTCAGATTGATGATTGTGATTATGTGGTGATTCTATTAGGCAGCCAATATGGCGAGCAGTCGGTTTCAGGTGTGGGTTATATGCATTTGGAATACATTTATGCCATGACCAAACAGAAGCCTGTCATCGTATTCATGCATGAAGATCCCGAATCGCGTGATGCAAAACTACATGATCATAAATCCGAATTAAAAGAAAAATTTAAAGAGTTTAGAAAGCAGCTTCAACATGAAGTCGATCAAGTCTTTTGTTATCGTACATTAAGAGATTTAGAACTGGCTGTTCGTTCGAGTATGCCGCAGATGTTAGAGCGTTATCCTGTCGTGGGTTGGGTACGTCCGCAAAACACACAGGTATTACGGGATGAAATTGATGCTTTGCGAGCCAAAGTCAAACAGCTGGAAACAGAGCTCGGTAATCGTGAAACTGATCCATTGACCAATGTTGCAAAAGTCTCGATGCATGAACTGTATGCTTTTGAGTATCGCATGCATGCTTATCAGGATGGTAATTTCAAAGAAGTTAAACCGCACCGTAAAATGACATGGGCGCAATTACTGAATGTCTTGGGTTCGGCCTTTGTGAGTCCAACGCCGGAAGAATATTTTTCTAAGCGCATGAATGAATATTTAAATGAAACGGGTCTGGATGATGCACGCAAGGAGATGCCAAGAGCACATGCGGTTTCTCGTGCGCAAGTCAATATTCGGGCGTTGCATGAAATAAAATTACAGATGCGTCAAAATGAATGGATTATGCCAACAGGACGAGATGATCGTCAGCGTATGCTGTGGCAACTGACGGCAAAAGGGCAGAAATTGCTAGAAAGTAATGTACTGGATAGTAATCGGGTTTTTCAGTTTAAGACCATGCATTAATCCAATTTAGAAAAAAGCGCTAAAACTGCTAAAGTAATTGAATGAATTCAATGAAAAGCGGATGCGGTCTATGTTAGCGACACAAAAACCTAAAGTGACAGTGGTTCTGGCAAATTTAGGCACGCCTGATGAAGCCTCTGTGCCTGCTGTACGACGCTTTCTAAAGCAATTTTTATCTGATACTCGGGTGATTGAGATTCCCAAACTGCTTTGGTGGATCATCCTGCATGTATTTGTGCTGACCTTTCGCCCAAAACGTGTGGCTGAAGCTTATGCATCAGTTTGGTCAAATGACTCGCCAATGCGTGAAATTGTTCTAGAACAAACACTGCTGATTAAACAGCGATTACAAGAAGAAAATCATCAGTTTGAGCTTACGGTTGTTCCTGCCATGACCTATGGGCAGCCCAGCATCTATACCGTGCTGGATCAGTTGGCAAAGAATCCACAAGAACATGTGATTCTATTACCCCTGTTCCCACAATATTCTGCAACCTCCACCGCACCGCTATATGATGCATTCGCCAAATGGATTCCCCAGCAACGTCATCTGCCTGGCATCACCCTGATTAAGGATTATTATCAGCATCCGATGTTCATTCAGGCCTTGGCTGATAGCGTGTTAAATTACCAATTACAGCATGGTAAAGCAGAAAAGTTGTTGATGTCATTTCACGGAATTCCTCAACCCTATGCGGATAAAGGTGACCCCTATGCTGATCGCTGTCGGATGACGGCGCGTCTGGTGGCAGAGGCCTTACATCTAAACGAGGATGAATGGGCGATTAGCTTCCAGTCAAGATTTGGTAAGCAAGAGTGGGTCAAACCCTACACCGACCAACTATTGCAACAATGGGGCGAGCAAAAAGTTCAGTCCGTACAGGTGATTAGTCCTGCATTTTCAGCCGATTGTCTGGAAACACTAGAAGAGCTGGCAATGCAAAATAAAGAAATTTTCCAGCATGCGGGTGGTGGGGCATATGCCTATATTCCTGCCTTAAATGCAGATCAGGCACATATAGATTTGCTTGCCAGTCTGGTTCAGGCTAATCTTGACGCACTGACCCATACCTTAGCCCATCGTTAAATCGACGCTTTATTTCGCCAGAGGTTTCTATGCTGCAAGTCAAAATTGTTCCCGTTACTGCATTTGCCCAAAATTGTTCTCTTCTTTGGGATAGCGAAAGCAAAGAAGCGATTTTGATTGATGCGGGCGGTGATGCAGCCGTATTAAAAAAAGAAGTAGAAAGCTTGGGCTTAAAAGTGAAAGCACTATGGTTGACCCATGGACATCTGGATCATGCTGGTGCAGTGGGTGAATTGGCGGAAACTTGGAAAATTCCAGTGATTGGCCCGCACAAAGAAGATCAGTTCTGGCTGGACATGATTCAGGAAGTCTCAGCGCGTTACGGTTTCCCCATCCCACAGCCCGTTAAAGTCGATCAGTGGCTCGAAGGTGGTGAAGTATTAAAATTGGGTGAGGACGAGTTTGAAGTGCGTTTCGCACCAGGTCATACCCCAGGCCATGTCATGTTTTATAATGCCAAGCATGGTTTGTTATGGACGGGTGATGTGTTGTTTAAAGGCTCGATTGGTCGCACCGACTTTCCAAAAGGTAACCACCAACAGCTACTAGATTCGATTCAACGCGAATGCTTTAGCCTGCCAGATGAAACGCAATTTATCTCAGGGCATGGACCCATGAGTACCATCGGTTATGAAAAACAATTTAATCCTTTTGTAGCAAGCAAAGCTGGTTAATTCGGTAGAGAGCCTGTGTATAAATCTGAATTTATACACAGGCCAAGCCTGTTCTATTACAAATTAAATGGTTTCTAGCCATTTTTGATTGGCTAAGTTCAAATCAAAATTCAAACTGTTACAGATGCTCTGTAAATCAAAAGACGCTTTATCTTCTGGAATCTGAATCAAAATCGGTAGACGGGTAATGCCATTGTCGCCTGTGGGGAAGGCATAATGCCGTTCTTTATGATTGATTGAAATCAGTGATTCAAACTCTAAATACACGATCAAGGAAGGAAAACGCCGCTGGATACGAATAATTTCCTGATGGGCATGCTTTTTAATGAGCGTGGTTTTTTCTTTTAGCTTGATAATATTGTCTTTGATTTTCTGAGGTTTATTGAGGATTTTACTGAGTAGAGATGCGCTCTGTTTGAGTTGGCGCTGATTTTCCTTTAATTCTGAAAAGGCATCTTTATATTCCTGTAAGGAACTAATACTAATATCTTTGAGCAGATTGGTCGGTTCTAAGGCGGCACTGTGATGCTTTTTCCAATCCTCAGAAGAAAACACGGTAAATACATCAGCATGGCGTTTTTGCAGCAAAGTTGCATAGGATTTCAGCCGTGCGATAAACAGATTCACCTGTTTATTCAGGATGATCGAGGGTTGAGATTGAAAGGCAATAAAATGGCTGATCAGATCATCTAAGGTTTGTTTAACGCTAATGTAGAGATAATGGCATTCATCACTATGATGTACCGCATGTTTTAACGCATCTGCAATGGGTTCCAGAATATTGCGACAGAGCTTTTGCTCAAAATCAATCAACCGTTGTTCAACCAGTTTTTCGATAAAAATACCGTGTGGATTAAGGGGTTCCATTAAAAAGGGAATCAGGGTTTTACTGGCATATAGCTCGATATGGCGAACAATATCAGAGACATAATGATTGATTTGCTTATCAATGGTAATGATGTGATTGACCTGCCACTGGAACTGCTGATGCTGTAATTCATCTTCGATGTGCGCTAAGTTCAAAATGGCGGCATTGAAATAAATATTTTCACAGGCTTCAAATCTTTCTTCCTGCAAAAAGCGTCGAATCGAAAAAGTATGGCTCATTCCTTCTTTGCTTGGTGCAAGTGCAAAAATATATTTTGAGCTTTTCACAATATCAAGCTGCCTGGTCTTTTGCTGTTTATATAAAAAATATTTCAGGATATGCGGCTTTTCTTCTCGTAGTTGATGAGAACGGATAATGCTAAATGAATATTTGAGCAGCTGTTGCTTTAAAAATACTTCAGTAATAAAGGTCTTGATAATATCGCTATTGAGATGTCTTTGATTGGCAGGCAATTGAATCGTCTGCTTCTGCAAAATAATTTGTGCGGCAGCATAGATAAACTCTTTTAACACCTGATTTTTCTGTTGCTGTAGCTCAAAATCATCTTCCGTATTGATGCGGTGGATTTGACCAAGGATGTTGTCTAAATAGTCTGAAATGGCATAGATATCTTGGTATTGCTTAAGCTTTTCCAAAGAATTGGCAATGCTTCTGACCAGAGCCTTGATGGGTGCGTCTTGAATTTTTTCTGCTAGTAGATTGATGTCATGCTTGCCCAAATAACAGAAGCTGTTGTCTTTTCGATTCCAGTGAATTTTATTGAGTTGCAAAATTTGCTGGCAAATATTCTCACGGTCTTCCGCTGAACAACGTGAAAAAAGCGTGCTTAAACTCAGTTGCCAATTGGCATCTAGATTTGGATCAATTTGAGTGACTAAAACCCTGAGCTGATAAGGAATAGATTGATTCATGATTACATCCTGGTAAGTCTAAATATTTTTATTCAACACACTGATCCCTATAGATTTTTGAATAAGGTTGGATCTGTATGAAAACGAAATGGAACGGTATTGTTGGCTATTTTTATGTAATGCAATGTTTGGATTAAGATTTGCACAAGCGCATAGAAAAGTAAATTACTGTGATGTAATTCACAAATTTAAAATATGTAAATTTTTATTAAAATAACAGCGTGATGATCAAGTTGCTACGCTTGATCACCCTTTATGTGAGGTAATGAAACAGTTTAATCTTCATAATCATCTTCATGGCGTTTCAGGTCTGCTTGTGGTGCATCTTGCGTTGGTAGTTTGTATTCATCACTGGCCCAAGCACCGAGATCAATCAATTTACAGCGCTCTGAGCAGAAGGGACGAAATGCATTCGCTTCCCAAGTACTGGCTTCACCGCAACGCGGGCAGGGGAATGTACGTGGCATAGAAAATTCCTAAAACAAAAACTAAATAGATTAGGCAAAAGTAAGGTGAGTTGTTAGACTTATGCCGATTTCTAGATAGTTTGATGAGATTATGTCGATTCGTCAATTTCAAGCACAACGTATGCAAGCCCCTCGTGATTTTATTGCCATTCCCAATACGCCGATCTGCGTTGAAATTGGGGCAGGAAAAGGCAAACATGCCTTACTGTTTACGGGGAAAAATCCACATACCACGTTGTATGCAATTGAACGAACCAAAGAAAAATTTGTGGCGATGCAAAAGCAGCATCAATTAGAGCCGCGTGAACATTTAAATCCGATTCATGCCGATGCATTGCCGTGGGTGGTCCATGCCTTGTTCCCTGCGCAAGTCGAACAGTTTTTTATTCTCTATCCAAACCCAGAACCGCATAATCCAGCGCAGCGTTGGCTGAATATGCCTTTCTTCGAGTTTCTACTTTCTCGTCTTCAACCGAATGGCACGATTACACTGGCAAGCAATATCCCTGAATATATCGATGAAGCAGAACAGCAATTAATAGCATTGTGGAAGCTGCCGTATCAAAAGCAAAAAATTGCAGCAGATTCTGCAAGAACCCATTTTGAAATCAAATATCTAGAGCGTGGTGAGTTGTGCCAGCAGTTGATCATTTGCAAACCAGAAGGCTATGCAACCCGCTTTGATGACTTCGCTCCGTTACAAGGGCAGAAAGCGCAAGAGCGATCTGATGTCTAAGCGTGTTGCGATTATTGGTGCTGGTCCAGCGGGATTGATGGCTGCCGAAGTATTGAGCCAATATGACTATGAAATTGATGTGTTTGAACAGAAACCTTCCGCAGCACGTAAGTTTTTAATGGCTGGAAAAACAGGACTCAATATTTCGCATGCCGAGCCAGTCGATAGCTTCATACAACGCTATGACCACGCTGCATGGTTGGGGCCTTGGGTCAAGCAGTGGGATGCTCAGTGGATTCAGGACTGGATGCAAGGACTCGGTATAGAATCTTATGTCGGTAGCTCTGGTCGAATTTTCCCGCTTGAAATGAAAGCTGCACCCTTACTGCGTGCATGGTTAAAACGATTAATGGCGGATGGTGTGCGTTTTCATTACCGTCATCGTTGTGTGGATTTATCCAATAATCAACTCACCATTGAGAACCAAACCCAACGCTTTAGTGCAACTTATGATGCGATTATTTTGGCCTGTGGTGCAGTATCATGGTCGCAATTAGGCAGTGATGGTGCATGGCAGCAATGGCTAGCTTCAGGTGAGATTGAACCATTCCAAGCCAGTAATGCTGGCGTGCTTAAAACATGGTCGCCATTTATGCAGGCGTGTTTTGGTCAGCCCCTGAAGCGTGTCAATGCATGGGTGCATCCTGAACAGCAAAGCCATGGTGATATCATCATTAGCCACTATGGTTTTGAAAGTGGCGTGATTTATAAGTTAGGACGTGATTTTAGAGCACAGCTTGCCGAAAAACAGCGTTTACAATTACATCTGGATTTACTGCCGGATGTTAGTCTTGATCAATTAGAACAAAAATTACAGGCCAATAAAAAGCAATCCTTAACCAATCTTTGGCGTAAAGCAGGGCTAGATACCGTCAAAATTAATTTGCTTCGAGAAATCGTTGAAAAAAGCGTGTGGTCAGATGCCAAGCAAATGGCACAGCAAATTAAACAGCTGCAAATCTCCTTAGAGGGCTTCCGTCCAATTGAAGAGGCCATTAGCTGTGCCGGTGGTGTGAAGCAAAGTGCGGTATCGCCACAATTGCAATTGCAATCTAATCCTGATGTATTTTGCTGTGGTGAAATGCTGGATTGGGATGCACCAACAGGTGGCTATTTACTGACAGCTTGTTTCGCAACTGGGCGTGCAGCGGGGGAAGGCGTGCATCAACGCTTAAAGCACAGTCCTATAAGATAATGTTTTCAAAAGGATTGATTTAAATTTATATATTTTTCACGTTTTAAATCACTCTTTTTCCATCTCTTGGCGGGTTTCTTGCATTGTTGATATTTATCTTGTTATTGATGAATGTTCAATGTGGCAGAAGTTTAAGTCCAGTCTATTTCTTCAAGTTATTTTTGCTTTAATTCTCGGTATTATTATTGGTATTAGCTTTCACGATTTTTCTTTAGCATTAAAACCATTAGGTGATGGCTTTATCGCGTTGATCAAGATGTTGATCGCGCCTATTGTTTTCTGTGTGGTGGTACTTGGACTGTATGGTGCAAATGACCTTAAAAAAATGGGGAAAGTCGGTGCAAAAACCATTTTATATTTTGAGGTTGTGACCAGTATTGCACTGATTTTGGGGATTGTGATTGCCTATATCTTCAAACCAGGTGTCGGTATGAATATTGATATCACTCAGTTAGATGCAAAGGACCTAAATGTTTATACTGAACGTGCACATAGCATGGGGTCGGGGTCAGATTTTTTACTCCATATTATTCCTAAAACATTTGTGGATGCTTTTGCCCGTGGTGATATTTTACAAGTTTTATTGATTGCGATTTTGTTTGGTGTCGCGTTATTACTGATTCCAAAACATCTTGCAGAATTGGTCTGTAAGGCGATAGAAGCATTTTCTGAAGTGTTTTTTAAAATGATGGCTTTAGTTATCCGCCTAGCTCCAATTGGTGTATTTGGTTCAGTCGCCTACACCACTGCAAAATTTGGGGTAGATTCGCTAGTCCAACTGGGTTATTTAGTCTTACTGTTTTATGTAACCTGTATTCTATTTGTGCTGATTGTTTTAGGTGGAATTCTTAAAATTTCAGGGTTGAATATATTCAAATTTCTAAATTATTTTAAAGCTGAACTGTCGATTGTATTGGGTACGGCATCTTCTGATTCTGTGCTACCACAGATTATGAAAAAGTTAAAAAATTTAGGGATTAAGGATTCTACAGTGGGCTTGGTTATTCCGACAGGCTATTCTTTTAATCTGGATGGATTCTCTATTTATCTAACGCTTGGGGTAATATTTATTGCGCAAGCCTGCAATATTGACTTATCCATGCATGATCTACTCGCAATCTTATTGGTTTCTTTGGTGACCTCAAAAGGTGCGCATGGGATTCCAGGCTCAGCATTGGTTATTTTGGCGGCAACCTTATCCGTCATTCCGAGTCTTCCAACCATTGGTTTAGTTTTGTTGTTGTCAGTTGATTGGTTTATTGGAATTGTACGTGCATGTACCAACTTGATCGGAAACTGTGTGGCAACGGTTGCGATTGCGCATTGGGAAAAGGATATTGATCATGCACGCGCCCAAGCAGTATTAAGCCAAAAGGTTTAACTGCTGATTATTGCAAAGGATTGTCCGAGTAAATTGACATGTTTTGAATAAACACTATTTGTAATTTGCATGGTGACAAGATCTAGCCTATATTTTTAGTGGAAAATTCATCAAAGGAATGTGCAATGTCTCAGACCTCGCCTATATATCGTGGTAGTTGCTTATGTGATGGGATTCATTATGAGATTCATGGTGAAATTGGCGAGATCATACAGTGCCATTGCCAGCGTTGCCGTAAGGCCAATGGTACGGCCTATGCCACCAATGCGCCAATTAGCAGTGCAGCATTTAAAATTGTACAAGGTGAAGAGCTGGTTAAAAAGTTTGCTGCATCGGGCGTATATCGCTGGTTTTGTGGCGAATGTGGCTCTCCACTGATCAGTTCGCGTGATGCACAGCCTGAGCTTTATCGATTAAGAATTGGTACGTTGGATACGCCTTTGCAGCAAAAACCGAGCATGCATATTTTTGCGGCTTCTAAAGCCGAATGGGATTGTATTGCCGATGCTCTACCGCAATATGCTGAACGTCCCTAAATTGGCTGTGTTGTTCTCATGATTTTTAAAACGTCTGATTTAGATGCCAATGAAATCTATCGCTTGCTAGTGGGGGGAATTACTCCTCGACCCATTGCATGGATCAGTACCCTGTCAGCAGATGGGGTTGCCAATATTGCCCCGTATTCCTTCTTTAATGTCGCCAGCTGTAATCCACCTATTCTGTGGTATTCACAAGTCAATCCAAGAAATGGTCAGGATAAAGACACCATCAGAAATTTAATTGCGACCAAAGAATGTGTGGTGCATATCGCCAATACGGCCTTACTGGAAAAGATGAATTTATCCTGTGCTTTATTGCCCCCAGAGCAAAGCGAATTTGATTTTGCTGAGATTGAGTCTGAACCCAGTCATGCGGTCGCAGCCTTGGCGGTTAAACATGCGCCTGTGCGTTATGAATGCCATTTAAGAGAGGTGATTCAACTCAGTAGCCTACCATCGGGAGGTACTGTGGCATTATTGGATGTGAAATCGATTTATGTTGATGATCGACTCTGGGATGGACAGATGATTGATCAGCAGCAACTTCAAAGTGTCGGCAAAATGGGCGGGGATTTTTATAGTCTAACCATGGACTTACGAAAACTGTCGCGCCCTTAAGTGGTAAAATATGAAAGAAAAAAGGAGGCGTTGAGCCTCCGTTTTATTTTGGAATAATCGCTTTAGGTGAGGACTTAATCATGATGACATTTGACTTGTGATGTGGCAACGCGTGAATCCCAGTGACACATGATTTCTGTTACTGCTGCATCTAAACAATCACCAGAAACTCCATCACGCGCTAGTACGGATATGCCAAGTAAAAAGCTATATATGCTAGTCGCATAAGCAGTGATATTCGTATCAGCTGTTAATTCACCTATATCCATAGCATGTTGAACGCATTGTGTAAATCTATCGTGAGTTGTTAGGCGATACTGGGTTAAGAGTTGTTGAATGTGGATATTTTCGGGGGAACAGGTCGCCGTTGAAAGAACCAATAAACAGCCTTTTGGATGACTAGATTCTGTTTGCATTTTCACGGATTGGCGCAGGGTTCGTTCAATCGCTTCTCTTGGTGCAAGACTTTCATCCCAGAGACTGTTCGTGACCTGACCATGCGTTGCGATGTAATGCTCAATGACTTCTCGGAATAATTCCTCTTTGGAACCAAAGGCAGCATAAAAGCTAGGAGCACTGATACCATTGCCAATATTAGCTTTGAGCAGGGCCAAGGATGTCGAGTCATATCCGTATTGCCAAAATAGATGCATGGCCTGCTGAATTGCTTGATCACGTTCAAAGGTCCTAGGTCGGCCCATTTGTGCCATTTGATACTCCTTTTTAGATATATACTATTCGATACAAAAGTCGTTGACAATCAGAAATACTAAGCCTACATTTGTATCGATCGATACATATATTGGTGCTGATCCAAGACCCACTAACAATCATTATTTTTTCCAGCTAATTAAGTCGGCTGAGCAATGAATTGGAACAGTACTGAATATTTGACTATGTTTTAAAACAGGGATTTTTATCATGAATACTCTTACAGGTAGAGTTGCTCTCGTTACAGGTGGAAGTCGTGGTATTGGTGCGGCTATTGCTCGTATGCTTGCGCAACACGGTGCAGATGTGGCGATTACGTATAGTCGTTCGAAGCAACAAGCTGAGGCTGTCGCTACAGAAATTCGTGCCTTGGGTCGACGTGCAGAAGTTATTGCTGCTGATGCGGTTGATGCCATTCAGGTAATCACTGCGGTAGACACTACGGTTGACCGACTTGGACAACTGGATATTTTAGTCAACAATGCGGGTAATTTTCTGACGGGGCAGATAGATCAACTTACACTTGAGGATTATGACCATACTATGTCGGTTAATTTACGAGCAGTGTTTGCCGCGACCATGCAGGCAAGCAAGTATTTGCCTGATGATGGGCGTATTATTTCGATTGGCAGTTGTCTTGCATCAAGGGCAAGTCGTGAAGGAATTAGTTTATATGCAGCCAGCAAAGCTGCCTTAGTTGGTTTGACTAAGGGGGTTGCGCGGGATCTGGGCAAGCGCGGAATTACAGTCAATCTTGTCCAGCCAGGACCAACTGATACCGATATGAATCCTGCTGATGGATCACATGCCGACGCCGCACGAGTGACTCTGGCATTGGCTGATTATGGACAACCTGATGATATTGCCGCAACTGTGCTCCATCTGGCGGGTGAAAGCGGGCGTTATATCACGGGTGCAGTGATTGATGTAGATGGTGGTTTTAATGCCTGAACAGGTGACACAGAAAGAATTTTGATAAATCAAAATAAGAAAAAGGAGGTTAAACCTCCTTTTTCTTATTTTGCAGTCAGTGCTTCAGCTTCAAATTTGACGCCATCCCAGCCATGTTGCATAAACTGGCGGATATTTTGATGATCGGTGGCTTCTGGCGTTGCCAATACAGATGCATAATGCTCCGCAAATAAACTGAGCGTATCCGCTTGGTTCAAGCCTTCAATTTTGGCAAAGCTAAGTACTTTGGCACTGCCTTGGTTTTCAGTCGCAGCATTCGATTGTGCGCCATTCTGAAATGCGGTTGGAGTATGTTGATAACGTGCTTCGATAAATGCCAATACATCTGCAAATTTTGCCGAGCCATCTTTCAGTTGTGCCAATAAGCTTTGAGCCATTTTTAAAATTCCATGTTGATTGAATCAATGGCAAGCATCATAACATTGAAAATGCAGAATAGAAGCTGGACGCGATTTGAACTGGACGTAATGGGGGCGGCAGTTTATGCTCAAACAGAGCATTAATCTATTGAATAATAATGAATAGACATCGTTTAAAGTTATCAATACCCAACGCTGTACTTCGATTTTTAGCACCTATTTTAAGTTGTGGTTTGCTGTTACAACTCCGCCGTTTGATGATGCGCATATTGCCATTTATGCGCTTGCAGAGCCTGGTCAGCAATGTGGTGTATTTATCTTGGTTGGTTGATGTTGAGCAAGTACGTCAGCGCTATCCGAAAGATGTACCCTTATGGGAAAAAGATGGAAAAACCATTTTTACCATTTTGACTTATCAGCATCAGCATTTTGGATTCAGTTTCTTGGGGAAATTACGTCAGTTTATGCCTTCACCCAAACAAAGTAACTGGCGCTTTTATTTGGATGGCTCACAGCCCAAAACCGTGATCTTTGAGCAGGTCGTGGTTGATCAAGCACTGTATGTTTTAGGGGGGCGTTTGGCCAGCGATGTAATGCCTGCACAATATGCTTCGACGTTTCAGCATCAACGGACAGAACACCTGATTCATACGGAAATGAGTGTTGATGAACGTTATTCCTTAAAGAGTGATGTGCAGATGATCAAGGAAAAGCAATTACCTGATGCATGGCAGCGATTATTTTGTTCTTGGGAGGATGCTGTTGAGTTCTTGGTTGATCAAGACCATGCATGGGCGGAATGGGTTGACCAACCGACTCGAATGTCGCAGGGTGATATTCAGATGCCTGTACAGTTTCAACAGATTCAAGCGGCTGAGATTCTGAGCTTAAAGGCCCCTCAATTGTTGCAACAATTTGGTTTAGATGAGGATGCCGAAGCGTTTGCTTTCGTGGTTCCTACACTGGATTTTGCAGTGCTTGGTGAGCAAATTTTATCTCAGACGACATAAATTGTGGATAACTTGAGTTTTATACACAGTTGCTTGTAGCTTAAAAACAGCAGTTGAGTTGTCTAAAAATTATGTTATTTTAGAACAAAGGAGATGGCATTCCTCCTATTACAAACCGCCACTGTGGCTAATGATGCCTACGTTACCCTGAACAGGGGGCGTAGGTTCGTGCGTGCTCTGTTCCCATTTTGGAGTTCGCAGATGAAAAATAATCAAAAAAACGTTGATCTATCCATGTTAAATGTCGCTTTATCTCCTGCGCGATGTGTGGAGTAAGCCATGTATTATCCTTTACTCTCAATCGCGCTTGGCTCGGTACTTGGCGCATGGTTGCGTTGGTTCTTGGGTTTAAAACTTAATCCAATTTTTCCCAATATTCCTTTAGGTACAGTCACGGTTAACTTTGTTGGTGGCTTTATTATTGGTTTTGCAATTTCTTATTTTTCTCAAAGCTCACTGAGTCCAAATTACAAACTATTTGTGATTACAGGCTTCTGCGGTGCATTAACCACATTTTCGACCTTTTCTGCCGAGATTATTGCTTTATTACAAAGCGGTAAATTGGGTTATGCCTGCGCAGCAATTTTGATTCATGTGATTGGATCATTGCTGTTTACCATTTTAGGTATGAGCTTGCATCAATGGCTGAGTGCCGCTTAGCTTTGGAGTGATGATAATGAATGGATTTTTACTGAGTTTTTACACGGCACAAAACCGGACTTATCAGGGACAAATGATGAGTGAATGGTTATTGGCAGTGGCGAAGCAAATGAATTTGCGTGGTGCGACGGTACTGGCAGGGATGGAAGGCGTGGATCATCAAGGTTTATTTCATTCCGCCAGTTTTTTTGAGTTGGCTGATCGGCCCGTACAAATTCAGTTTGCGGTAAGCAATCAACAGGCGACGGAATTATTGGACTATTTGAATGACAAGGAAATTTCTTTGTTTTATGTCAAAACACCGATTGAATATGGTGTGGTGGGACAGGCCAAGCCGGATTCTTGAAAGCTAGGCATAAAAAAAGAAGTCTAAGTGGAGGAGAGATAGCCTTAGACTTCTAATGCTTACAGCCTAATGTGTGAAACTTAAATGAAAATTAAGCTTTGCGGTTAAAGCGCGCAAAGCGTTTGTTAAAGCTTGCGACACGACCTTCATTGCTGGCTTGGCGAACTTCACCTGTATAAAACGGATGTGAAGCACTGGAAATATCAAGCGTCACATAGGGATAGACCTGGCCTTGATATTCTTTGGTTTGTTTGGTCTGTAGTGTGCTGCCAATTAAAAAATAGGCATCGGCATTGGTATCGTGAAACAACACTTGTTGATAAGCAGGATGGATATCTTTACGCATTTTGAATGACTCCTATTGTTAATAGAAATGTTATAACATAACAATATATGCCGTCAATCTTGTTCATTTCAAGTTTTGTTGAAATTTATATGTAAACAATGAATCAGCAAGTATGGGAGAGGGAACTTTGCTTAAGTTATTTGATTTGTTAGATGCTTGAATATGAATGAAATAAAAATGCCAATCATCTGATTGGCATTTTTATGAAGTTTAGTTCGGGACCAATTCTTCAAATAAATCATTGAGATTGTCATGCACTTTGAGGTGAATCAGGTTCCAGTAATGTCCTGAAATGGTTCGATTGACCATTAGGGTATCTGGAGAGGGCTTAAACACATCCCAGTATTTCAGGGATTTTTTCACTAACAGCATGCCATCGTGATGCGATGAGTTCTTGGCAAAGTCATAATGGGTGCTTAGTGGGCGCAACAGGATTTCAATCCATTGGGTATACAGTTCACTTGGAAATTTTTGTTTCTCCGCAATCGAATGCAGTTCAACCAGCAAATCTTCAACCTGGGCAATATCCTCTTGGCGCGCTGCATTCACCAGTGCTTTGAAGTGCTGAATGATTTCAGGGGAAAGGGTTTTAACGCTGCCGTAATCATAAATAATCACGCTGCTATCTTCGCGGAAAGCAAAATTGCCTGGATGTGGGTCACAATGGAAACGCTTCAAGAAAAACATTTCCTGCCCTAAAGCACGAATCAGACGACGACCAATTTGATTACGTGTTTCAACCGACCATGTACTTGCTGTTTCGATGGACTCACCTTGTTCAAGACTGAGCGTGAGTACCCGACGTGATGAATAGTCTTTATACACGGTTGGGATGATGATTTGATCATCCAGCTTTTCATGGAAAGTTTTAAACACTTCTAGGTTTTGTGCTTCAATTTCATAATTCAGTTCGGCAGATAAACTGTCTTGGATTTCCTGAAACAGTTGATCTTGTAACTTCTTATCAATCTTTAACACGCCCATTAAGCGTAACGCCAGACGAACCTGTTTTAAATCACTTTCACAGGCTTGATCCACCCCAGGATATTGCACTTTCACCACAACCGCTTGTCCATTGGGTAACACTGCACGATGCACTTGACCAATTGAAGCAGCAGCAAAAGGTTCTGTTTCAAAGGAACTAAAAATCTGGTTTAAAGGTTTGCCCAACTCTTTTTCAACTTGTTGCTGAATCGCTGCAAAAGGCATGGCAGGGGCTTGGCGTTGTAGTTTGGCAATCGCCTTTGCCACTTCTGGCGGGAAGATGTCTTTATATTGCGAGGCAATTTGCCCGACTTTCATCACCGCACCTTTCATTTCACCTAAGGTATCGGCGATTTGTAAGCCGATATCTTGGAACAGTTTGCTGCGTGCAGCATTTTTTTGTTCTTCATCTGCGGTGAGATTGCGAATGGAGTTGGCAACACTTTTGCTGGCAATACTTGCGGTCATGCCAGCCAGTTTTAAAAAACGCTTACTGGGAGAGCTTGCATGTTTTGCCATATGTGCTTGACCTCGGATGATCCAGTTTCAAAGTGATGCTTTGATCATAGGCGACAAAACTTAAATTGCCTATACCAAAATGTTAAGTGATGTAAGCATGTCGTGAAGGAGGGGAGCCTTGATGAGCGCATCAAGGCAAGCGCAGCATCCGTGCTGCTCTGAATCAATAGCACTTATGTATTGAGAGCACGCTGTGCCAAACGTTTATTGTTTAAATATAAACGGCCGATCAGTAGTACACAGGCAATCGTTAAACCAATAATCAGGCCGAGCCAGACACCAGCAGCGCCCCAAATCGTATAGCGCGCAAGGTATAGGCCGATCGGGAAGGCGACGACCCAATACGCCATTAAGGTGATCCACATCGGCGCTTGAGTGTCCTGCATGCCACGTAAGCAACCAGCGGCACTGACTTGCCAAGCATCCATCAGCTGATAAGCCATCGCGAACCAGAGTAGGTACATCGCCACAGGAATGACATTGATATCCGTGGTATAAATCGCCACGATATAGGGACGTGCAAGTACAATCAGTGTCATGGTCAAGGCCGCAAAGATCGTAGCCGTAATTAATCCCACGATTTGTACTTGACGCATCGCATGCCAGTTTTGTTCGCCATAATACATGCCAACACGAATCGTTAGGGCAATGGCCAAGGACAGCGGGATCATAAACAGCTGTGACGTCACCGAAATTGCAATCTGATGAGCTGCAATCGCATTTTCACCCAGTGGCCCCAGTACAATCGCTCCAGTACTGAAAATGCTGACTTCGAAAAATACCGCCAGCCCAATCGGTAAGCCCAGTTTTAAAATGCGTTTAATCCAAACAGGATCAAGTTTTTCCCATTTGGTGAAGATCGGTGCCTGTTGATAAGCTTTGGCTTTGGAAATATAAATCGCCAAAGTGATAAACATGAGCCATTGCAGGATCGCTGTTGCAAAGCCACAGCCTGCGCTACCTAGTGCAGGAATTGGCCCAAAGCCATACATAAAGATAAAGTTCAGCGGAATCAATACCAATAAGGCAATCAAACTAATGGCTGTGACAGGACGTGGATGCCCCAATGCTTCAGAATAACTGCGTAGTGCGGCATACATCATCACTGCAGGCATACCAAAGCCAATCGCATGTAAGAACAGACTTGCTTTCGGGATTAAGCTTTCAGGCACACCAAACAGGGGCAGGAACATGGGCATACATTGTAGAATCAACATCGCTACAATACCGAGAATGACAGCAACCCATAAAGACTGACGCGCAATGGTTGGAATTTTTTCAGGCGTTCTCGCACCACGCGCCTCAGCCACCAATGGTGTGGTTGCCAACATAATCCCTGCAAAGAGCAGCATGACAGGAATCCATAGACCGACACCCACGGCAATCGCAGCCAAATCAGTGGCAGACAGATGCCCTGCCATAATGGTATCAATTAAACCTAATCCAGCTTGCGCAAACTGTGTAATCAGGATCGGGAACATCAAATGAAATAGCTGTTTAAGCTCAAATCGCTTGGTTGTGACATGGGACACAAAAATTACTCTTATTAAAATGGGGGAGAGTTAGCGTTGTAGTGTTAATAACACACCAATAAAAATCACAATACTGCCGAGTAGGCGTTGCCAATTGATCGGTGTTTTGTCTGTACCTAACCAGCCAAAGTGATCAATCAACATGGAAATCACCAATTGTCCAAAAATCACTAAACCTGAAAAAGTTAAAAATCCGAGTTTAGGTGCAGTATAAATGCTCATACTGATTGCATAAACCCCAAGGCATCCACCTAACCACAGATACCATGGAATTTGTGAAAGTTCAGTTAAACTGGGTTTGTCTGCACCTTGGAAATAAACCAACAGGGCTAGAATAATCGTTCCAATACAAAAGGAAAGTAAGGCGGCTTGTAGGGGAGAGTTAAGATACTCTCGGAGCTGTGCATTGATTGCCGTTTGAAAGGCCATTGCTATTCCAATCCCTAAAGCAAGCGGCAGAATAAATAGCAATTGGCTAGAAATTTTCATCATATTATCGGTCTAATTGTTGTTTATACTTTCAGTCTAACTGAATATCTAGGGGATGATAAGTTGTAGGCGTGTCGATGCTGCAACTGTACCGAGTCGAGTCATGTTAAAATAATCAGGTTCTGTCATTGAGCTTGTATTTTGAGTCTGTTAAATCCTGCAAATATCCCACTGTCCTTGTATATCCATATGCCTTGGTGTGTACGTAAATGTCCTTATTGCGACTTTAACTCACACGCTGTCCCTGATGGGCAATTGTCACTGGATTTGGAACAGCAGTATCTTGCTGCGTTAGTGGCTGACTTTGAGACGCAGATTGAAATGGCGCAAGGCCGATCGATTCATAGTGTGTTTATTGGGGGAGGGACACCGTCACTGATTTCTGCACAAGGTTATCAATGGCTATTTGATCAACTCAAAGCACGTTTAGACTTTGAAGATGGCTGTGAAATTACACTGGAAGCCAATCCAGGGACGGTTGAGCATGATCCATTTGCTGATTATCTGGCGGTGGGGATTAATCGTTTATCACTGGGCGTACAAAGTTTTGATCCTGAACATTTACAGCGGCTCGGTCGTATCCATTCAGCCAATAATGCACTGGATGCGATTCAGCAGGCACGCCAGGCAGGTTTTGAGCGCGTGAATGTCGATCTGATGCATGGTTTACCCCAGCAGACTGAGGAACAGGCCTTAACCGACCTGAGATTGGCTGTGGAGCAGGGTGCAACGCATATTAGCTGGTATCAATTGACCATTGAGCCAAATACGGTGTTCTTCCGCACTCAGCCGGTATTACCACAAGATGAAGTGCTCGAGCATATTCAGGAGAAAGGCGAGGCCTATCTGATTGCCAAAGGCTATGTGAATTATGAAGTTTCCGCATGGCGTAAGGAACAACCATCTGCACATAATCTGAATTATTGGCAATTTGGTGATTATCTGGCGATTGGTGCAGGTGCGCATGGTAAAGTCACCCGAGCAGATGGAGTTTATCGTTTTCAGAAAACTCGTTTGCCGAAAGACTATTTAGCCAAAGTGCCCGCTGAGCATGTACAAATGAAACGCATTGAAGCCGATGAATTGCCGTTTGAGTTTATGATGAATGCCTTGCGTTTAAATCAAGGTGTGGCTGCTGACACTTATGCTCAGCGTACTGGTTTGGATTTAAATGATCTAGATCCAGTATTGACTCAGTTACGCCAGAACAATTTATTACAGGCTGATATGAACCGAATTGCATGTACAGAGCAGGGACATATCTTTTTAAACTTGGTGTTAGAGAAATTTTTATAATTTAATGGTTGTACTGCTTTAAGCATGGATGCTTGAAGCCATTCCAATGAGTCTGTCATTTTTCTGAAAGAAATTGGGTAGACAATAAAAAAGCCTCATCAATGATGAGGCTTTTTAGAATTTGGTGGGTCGTCCGCGATTCGAACGCGGGACCAACGGATTAAAAGTCCGCTGCTCTACCAGCTGAGCTAACGACCCTGAAAGAATTTTAAAGTAACACTCTAAAATTGTTGCAAGACAAGCAAAGCGCGTAGTCTTACAAATCTCGATAACTTTCGGTTATCAATCCTTTTCAGGAGTATCAAAACATTAGATGGTGGGTCGTCCGCGATTCGAACGCGGGACCAACGGATTAAAAGTCCGCTGCTCTACCAGCTGAGCTAACGACCCTAAGCATGTATTTTAACAAGCTTCGCAAGAAAAACTAAATTTGTTCTAAATGCGTCTTCGTTTTGATGTTGCGTATTCTAGCAACTTATTCAGCTAACACAAGAGGAAATTTAAAAACATGTGCATGATTGTTTATAAAAAGCACGATTTCCTCTTGTTTAGCTAAAAAATAAACTAGAAACGGTATTGATAGCCCTGAATATTGTCAAAGATCTCTGTATTTACATCAGTGTAGCTGCTTGCACCCGGTAATAAAACCAGTAAACGTTCAGAAGTTTTGCTTGGATTAAAGCCATCTTCTTTCAGTTTATTCTTCTGGTATTTAAATGTGCCTGTGGTTTCAACTTTCTCTTGAACACGCAAGAACACTGGAATGGCATAAGATGGTAAGCATTTTTTGAATACATTGACCATATCGGTTAAATCTGCCTCATTGAGTGCTGCGCCATCAACCAAAGTAATCGCGGCCATACCTGCGCGACCATTGGTATTTGGAATTTCAACGCCGTAGACCACTGCTTCTACGATCTTTTCATATTCACAGACCATATTTTCGACTTCTGTGGTTGAAACGTTTTCACCTTTCCAACGGAAGGTATCACCTAAACGATCCACAAATTGGGCATGGCGGAAGCCGATGTCACGAACCAAGTCACCGGTATTGAAATAGGAGTCACCTTGGGTAAACACATCTTTCAAGATCACCGATTTGTTCTTTTCTGGGTCAGTATAGCCATCGAAAGGTGAGCGACTGGTGATTTTGCCAATCAGCAAGCCGACTTCGCCGGTCTTCACTTTCTTGCAGTGACCTTTTTTATCGCGGACCAATTCATTCTTTTCTTTGTCGAATTCAACGATTGCATACGGTGTTGGAGAGAAGCCAACGGTATTGTCAAAGTTGAAGATGTTGCTAAAACCCACGTTGCCTTCGCTTGACGCATAAAGTTCAAGCACTTCTTCGACGCCAAAACGTTCTTTGAATTTGCCCCAGATATTCGGGCGCATTCCGTTACCAATCATCTTGGTCACGCGATGCGCACGATCCTGTTCTGTGACAGGGGCATCAATCAGATAGCGACACAATTCACCGACATAACCAATTGCAGAGGCATTGAATTTTTGTACATCTTTCCAGAAGGCACTGGTTGAATATTTACGGCGTACTGCCAGTGTGGCACTGCCTGCAATCACACCACACCAGCACACCACCACACCTGTTGCGTGGTAAAGCGGTAGGGTCACATACATCACATCATCTTTACCGAGATTGAGAATATGGCCATAAGTCCCATATGCCAATGTCCAACGGCTATGCGTGAAAATTACGGCCTTTGGTAAGCCTGTGGTGCCTGAAGTGTAGATATAGAACAGCCCATCTTTCCCTGTCACAGTGCGGGTGGTCGATGGATTAAATTTTGGAAACTGGTCAATTTGTTGAGCAAGATTCACATAGCCTTGTGGTGCCGTGCCTGCATGTTTACGGGTTTCTTGATCCGCAAACCAGTGAAAACGATCTTCAGCGACTTTTAAGTCTTGGCGTGCTTCATCAATGGCAGCACGAACTTCTTCACCTGCAATGACGGCAATTGGATTGACCAAGTTGATGCTGTGTGCAAGAACTTTACCCACCTGTGAGGTATTGACGAGGGCAATCGTGACCCCGATTTTGGCCAAAGCCACAATGCTGGCAATCAGTTCAGGACGGTTTTCAACCATCACTGCAATCACATCACCTTTTTTTGCACCAAGCGATAAATAATAATGTGCAATCTGGTTTGCCCATTCATTGAGTGCTTGGTAGCTATAGCTTTGTTCTTCAAATAACAGTGCGATGCCTTGAGGGTTGCGCTTGACTGCTTTTTCAAAGGCAATACCTAAACCCGCGGGAGACGTTGGTGTTCGCAAATATGCTTGTTTAAGACCATTGAGGATATGAGGGACTTTAGTGATGAAGTTTGGAAGTCGAGTAGCAACATCACCAAGGGTAATAATATCGGTCTGCGTAGTTTGGCTCATATCAATCCTGTTTATTTTTCGATCAATCCAAGAAATGGCTATCCGTTAGAACACAACCATTCACACCATTGTTGTTAATGCTGTTTTGTAATGGTAAGTGCCTAGAGCAATCAACCTAATTTTGACAAAATAACAAAAAAGCCTAGTCATCGGAATGACTAGGCTTCGCCTTATTGAGTGCAATTTAGCAAATTACTCACTCAGCTGTGGCTTTTTTAGGTGGACGGCCACGCGGACGACGAGGGCGGCTAGATTTCTCTTTTTCCGCTTTCGCTGCTTCATCTTCTAGTTCTGCTTCTGTTGCTGCTGGCTTTTGTTCAGCTTTTTTAGCAGCTTGAACAGGTGCAACTTCTGCAACAGTTTCAGTTGCGGCCTCAACCTCAGCAATTACAGCAGGTTCAACGGCTTCAACTTCAACAGGTACAACTTCTGCTTCTGCGGCAACATCGGTACGAGCAAGTTCTAAGGGTTGTTGCTCAGGTGCAGCTACAACCGTTTCTTCTGCAACAATCGTTGTTTCTGCTGGTTTCACTTCTTCTTTCGTTTCAGTGTTTTCAACAGGTGCTGGAGCAGCAGTCGATGCAATATGTGCTTCTTTTGCTTGTTCCGCAGCAAGTTTAGCCAAACGACGACGCTCACGCGGATCATTGGCAACACGAATCGCTGCAGCTTCAGGTGGTGTTAATGCCAACACTGGCGCTGGTTCAGCTTCTTCAGTCGGCTTTTGACTTGGAAGCTCAGCATCACGTGTTACAGGACGCTTTTCTTCCTCAACCACGGTTTCTACCACTAAAGAGCTTGCATATTGTTCAGCAAACTTTTGTAGGGCACGGTTAAAGGTGGTGATCAAACCAAACTGTTCAATCAGAATGGTGCAGTCTTCACCATAGACATGACGAATCAAGCTACCCAAGGTGTATTGACCCAACGCTGGAATTTGCGATGGTGCAATTTTTGGTGCAACTGTTTTCGGAGCTGATTGATGACCACGTTGACGACGACGTGAACGTGGGTCATTGCTGGCACGTTTCACTGGTGCTTGAGCTGCCTCTTCTACAGCCGCAGCAGGTGCTTCTTTGGCAACCACAGGTTCTGCTTGAGCTGCAGGTTTTTTCTCAGCTTTTTCGACAACAGCAGCGGTTGCAACTTCTGCTTTTGTCGCTGGCGCATTGGTCTGTTGTGGCGTCAATGCAACAATTTCGCTTTGCCCTTGATCAATATTCACAACAAGTGCTGTGCTCATCGGTTCGCTACGAGGTGCATCGACCACATCCACTTTAACCTGTTGTGGATTTGTTGGTGCTTCAGTTGTCGCAGGAGCTTCATTCAATACGCTTTGATCGCGATGACGATTTGGGCGATTTGGACGTTGCTGGTTACGGTCACGACGTGGTAACGGTGCAGACTCATTGCCTTGAGCATCATGATGCTGTTGCTGGTTTTGAGACTCTTGCGGTTGTTGGCGTTTTTGTTGACGCTTTAACTCACGTTGCTCTTGGCGCTGTTCTTGACGTGACAGTTGAACCACTTCTTCATGTACTTGATTTTGTTGTTCATGTGCATGTGCGTGTTGTTCACGTTGCTCTTTGTGCTTGCGCTTCTTCTGGTTTTGATTCGGACGATGTGATTTCTCGTCTTTTTCAAAACTTTCACGTGCTTCTTGTTTCACAGGATTTTGTGAAATATAGGCATTGTTTGCTGCGGCAGGTGCAGCAGTTTCAGTCACAACAGGTGCGTTGACTTGACCAAACTGACCACGGCTTACTGCGCCATTGTTGACCATTTGCTCAATCGCGGCTGCTGCATTCTGTGCAGAACGTGATTGATCTGTGGTTTGTGCTTGTTTTTGAACAAATAAGTTCTCTAACCAAGCGCAAGGACTTGCTGACTTTTGTGTGCTTGCTTGAGTTTGTTTTGCTTGCGCAGCTTGTTGCTGAGCCGCTTTCTTCTGTGGTGCAGCAGCTTGGTTTTGTGCAGCAGGTGCATGGTGATGCTCGGCATCTTCTAAATGCCAGTCTGAAGATTCATAGCCCAGTTCTTTTTCGCTAGAACGGGTTGCTTCAGTACGTTCGTAGCTAGAAGGCGCAAAACCATCTGGATTGAACTGGATTTGGTAATGTGGTGTTTCCAAGTGCGGGTGAGGCAATACGGTCACACGTACATTTGAGGTTTGCTCTAGGTAAACTAGGCTGTGGCGCTTTTCATTCAATAAGAAGGCCGCAATTTCCACAGGGACTTCGACTTGAACTTCACCTTGACGTTCACGTAAGGCAATTTCTTCAACCTTACGCATAATTGAAAGTGAGAGCGAACGTAAGTCACGTACCATACCCGTGCCATGACAGCGTGGGCAAACGTAACCTGTCGCTTCTTCTAACGAAGGACGTAGGCGTTGACGGCTCATTTCCATCAGACCAAAACGTGACAGTTGACCGAACTGGATACGTGCGCGGTCGCTTTGCGTTGCTTCACGTAATTTCGCTTCCACCATACGCTGGTTGCGGTCTTTGGTCATGTCGATGAAGTCGATCACAACGAGACCACCGATATCGCGTAAACGCAGTTGACGTGCGATTTCTTCAGCTGCTTCTAAATTGGTATTTAATGCCGTTTCTTCAACATCATGACCACGGGTTGATTTCGCCGAGTTAATATCGATTGAAACCAAGGCTTCAGTTTGGTCAATCACGATTGAACCACCAGAAGGCAGTTTTACTTCACGTTCATAAGCCGTTTGGATCTGGCTTTCAATCCCAAAATGAGCGAATAAAGGCTCATTCAAGGTATAGGTTTTTAATTTGTCTAATTGACGTGGCATCACTGCTTTTACGAAGTTATAGGCTTCGTTATAGGCTTGTTCACTATCAATCAGGATTTCAGCCACGTCATCACGTAAATAGTCACGGATCGCACGGGTCACCACACCTGCTTCTTGATGAACCAGCATTGGTGATGGGCCAGAGCTCGCTGAACCTTGGATTTGTGCCCAAAGGTCAAGTAAGTGTTGTAAGTCGAGTTGTAACTCTTCTTGGGTACGGCCAATCCCCGCAGTACGAACGATCACGCTCATACCACGTGGCACATTTAAAGAGGCTAAAATTTCTTTCAGTTCTTCACGTACTGAACCCGAAATTTGACGGCTGATACCGCCACCTTTCGGATTATTCGGCATCAAAACTAAGTAACGGCCTGCAAGTGAAATAAAGGTAGAAAGGGCAGCACCTTTGTTGCCACGCTCTTCTTTTTCAACTTGAACCAGTAATTCAGTGCCTTCAGTAATGAGTTCACGAATATTTGAAGTTTGACGAGGGTCAGCTTTGAAATACGAGTTTGCAATTTCTCGCATAGACAAAAAGCCTTGACGCTGTGCGCCGTACTCAACGAAAACCGCTTCTAAAGACGGCTCAACGCGAGTGACATGACCTTTATAGATATTTGATTTTTTTTGTTCGCGTGTACGATTCTCTAAATCGAAATCGTAAAGACGATTACCAGTGATAAGTGCAACGCGAACTTCTTCGGCGTGGGTTGCATTAATCAACATACGTTTCATGGGTGTGACACCTAATAGTGATGCACACAAACAACAAGCCCAATATTTTTGAGCAAACATCTCATTGGCACGATCAAGACTCAGAAGCAACGTTGTGTAGGTCGCTCTGAAACCACGAACTGTAAATATCCAGTTGGGCTCTGATACGGTTATTTCGATGTCAGCAATATTGCTTCAATCTGGAATCCGTTGATATTTCATGGCATGTCTTACATCTGTGAAATATCACTAGATCCGACATAATCAAAGTTTCCTGTGCGCTTCACTGGCGGGTGAGCGGTGCATTGGATGGTGACTTTCACTGTCATTAAGCATTGAAGTCGATCCATCTGGAAGTCTCGATACGGAATGATCATCGTATCTCTGCTTGGCAGTTCCAATGCATCAACGCTTTAGCCTGAATGCGACATCAGGGAGCAAATTGTCTGATGTGGATCAGTTTACGTTTAATAACCAGCAAATTGCTGGCGACATATTTTTTCTGAACAAACTGTATGTGCTGATGCACAATTAAACGCAACAGTTTGCCATTTTGCCGATATAATAAGCCTTCGGCGTCGGCATAATTCTTTAGGACCTATCCGAGCTGTTGGTGAATATCTCATCGATTGAAAATTTTATCTAAATAAAATTTCTGATTTGATGCTCACTTACGGCGGTATCCGTGCGCTGAATATATCAAACCTTGCAGCATCTGCCTATGGGCTAAGTTTAGGTTTCTTGTGAAATAACTTAGCTAAATGATCATTTTTTAATCATATTTAGCAAATCTTGGATTAATCGAGCGTATGAATTCTACACAACAATGGCAAAGTGTCACTTGGTTTGACGTGGATGAGCATCAAGACGGGCAGCGAATAGATAATTTTTTATTTACCCGATTAAAAGGTGTACCGAAGAGTCGAATCTATCGTTTGATTCGTGAAGGACAAGTACGCGTAAACAAAAAAAGAATAAAAGCAGAAACACGTTTAAACATTGGCGACCAGATTCGGGTTGCGCCAATCCGCTATGAACAAAAGGATGAAACTGCGGCACCAGTCAGTGATGGCGTGGCACAAAGCCTACTCAGCCGTGTGGTGTATGAAGATGAAGGGTTATTAGTTGTCAATAAACCTTCAGGGATTGCCGTGCATGGCGGCAGTGGTGTGGCCTATGGCTTGATTGAGGCCATGCGTGCTGCAACAGGTAAAAAATATCTGGAACTGATCCATCGGATTGACCGTGATACTTCTGGCTTGGTGATGATCAGTAAAAAGCGCAGCACCTTAAAATTACTGCAAGACTTATTGCGTGAGCATAAAATCCAAAAAACCTATGCGGCAATTGTCAAAGGTCAAGTGAGTCTGGATCAGCAAATGATTGATGCGCCGTTATTGCGTTATGAGCTGGCCAATGGTGAACGTCGTGTCCGTGTCACTAAAGAGGGGAAGCCGAGTAAGACAGATTGGAAAGTGGTTGAGCGTTTTAAAGCCGCGACTTTGGTGCATGCATCACCGCTTTCGGGGCGTACCCATCAAATTCGTGTGCATGGTCTCAGTATTGGTCATCCTTTAGTTGGGGACGATAAATATGGGCACAATACGGCCTATACCGGTCCAGAAGCACGCCGTTTGTGCCTACATGCCATGCGTTTAGACATTCCCAATTATCCAAGCATTGAAGCGCCTATGCCTGAAGATATGCAACAGGTGATCGATCAGTTGAGAAAGCAGAAATGAGTCAAAATATCGAACTGGTGATTTTTGATTGGGATGGCACCTTATTCGATTCGGTTGGGCAAATCGTGGCAAGCTTGCAATATGCAGCACAGCAATTTGAACAACCGCTGACGGATGATGCGGCAAAAAGTATTATTGGCCTCGGCTTACCCGAAGTCATGCAAATCCTGTTTCCACAAGTTCCGCATTTACAGCAAGATATTTTGCAATGTTATGCAGATCACTATGTGGCAAACTCCAAAGGGGATGCGTGGTTTAGCGGTGTTGCTGAGCTGCTCACTGATCTAAAACAGCAAGGTTTAAAGCTCGCAGTGGCAACAGGCAAAAGCCGTAAGGGCTTAGACCGTGTTTTGGCACAAACCAATAGTGATGAGATCTTTGATATTACCCGTGCAGCCAGTGAAACCAAATCCAAACCAGACCCGCTGATGTTGCAGCAAATTTTGACTGAACTGGATGTCGCTGCTGACCGTGCTGTTATGGTGGGGGATACCAGTTATGATTTGGAAATGGCGCAAAATCTGAATATGCCACGGATTGGTGTGAGTTATGGGGTGCATAGCATTGAAACCTTGCAGCAATTTCAGCCACTCACCATCGCGCACAATGTGCAGGAGCTGCATGCTTATTTGCAAAGTGTGCTGAATGTGGCAGCCTTAACCGAGAGTTAATCCATCCACATCATATGAAACGACAATGATGGGAGTGTTCGCATTCCCATCATCCATAATAACAATAGGGACAACATGAGCCGTTCAATCCGTTTGCTCAATCTATTACAGCTGCTTAGAGAATATCGCTATCCCGTGACCGCACAGGTGTTGGCTGAGCGTTTGCAGATCAGTCAGCGTAGTGTCTATCGTGATATCGAAACTTTGCGTGAACAGGGCGTATGTATTGATGCTGCTGCAGGATTAGGGTTTCAACTGAAACAAGATTTTCTGCTTCCGCCGATGACATTGAATGAAACTGAGATCGAAGCGATTTTTTTGGCGCTGAATTGGTTGAATGATATTCCTGATCTGGCTTTGAAATCGGCCTCAACTTCGGTATTGGCAAAGCTCAATGCGGTACTGCCTGAGCATTGTCAGCAGCAACTTGAACAAACCACTTTAAGATCGATCAATGTCTGGTTACCTGTCGATGAAACATTGGTGGAGCAAGTGCGTTTGGCGATTCGTCAGCAAGTCAAAATCTTGGTTGATTATGCCGACGAACAACAACGCGTCAGTTCTCGTATTTTGTGGCCATTTGCGTTAGGTTATTTTAATGATCGGATTGTGTTAGCGGCATGGTGTGAGCTACGTAAAAGTTTTCGTCACTTCCGTATTGATCGGATTCGGGCGCTGAACTTGAGTCAGGAGCTGTACCCGCAATTCAAACAACAGTTATTTCAGCAATGGTGGGCACAGGAAATGTGTCGTGACACTACTGACAAAAACTGACAATCAAAACAATTACATTGAAATAAGAATAACTCACCAAGGAAATATCAAAATGGCACTTAAACTTTATACCAATAGTTTTTCACGTGGCGTCGTTGTTGACTGGCTGCTGATCGAGCTTGGCATTGAATGCGAGCGTATTGAGGTTGCTTTTCAAACTGAGATGAAAGCGCCTGAATATTTAAAAATCAATCCATTTGGCAAAGTACCCGTATTGGTCGATGGTGATGTGGTGGTGTATGAACTTGATGCAATTTGTGCTTATTTAGCCGATAAATTTGCGGATAAAGGCTTGGCACCCGCACTGAATGATCCAAAGCGTGGTCTATATTATCGCTGGTTATTCTTTATTTCTGGGCCTTGGGAAGCTGCTTCAACCAATAAAATGCTCGGTGTTGAGGTGAAACCCGATCAGAAAGGCTCTGTGGGGTATGGTGATTATCAAGATGCTTATAATGCCTTTGTGCAAGGTCTTAGTGAAGTTGATCCCTATTTATGTGGTCAGCAATTTACGGCCGCGGATGTCACGGTTGCTGCAATGTTATTTTGGCAGCTAAAAATGGGTGATATTGCATCACACCCTGTAATTGAGCACTATTTAGAAAACATTAAACAGCGACCAAGCTATCAGAAATTTGCTGAATTTTTTAGTAATGCTTAAGCTGAACGTCTATTCGTTCAATAAAAAAGCCGATTCGTTCGGCTTTTTTATATTCGCGGTTCAGATTTGAGATCGTTGATGTGATCGAATGCAAATACACGTTGAATTTCTTCAATGAACTGTTGTGTTGCATCACTTGGGTTCTGTTTGGGATAGCTGATAAACACATCCAGACAGGGCAGCGGGTGGCTGAGAGCTCTGACAACGATTTGGTCGGTGGCTAGCGCTTGGATATAGGCGGGTAAAATGGCACAACGCTGCCCTGAATGCACCGCTTGAATCGCTTCGGCAATGTTGTTGGCTTCATCGATGCTTTGAAAATGAATCTGCTGCTGTTTAATGTATTGGGTAATGATTCGGGCCAAAGGCTGAGACAGCTTATGCGTTAAAATGGTCAGGGGTATATCCTGTAATTGGGCAATGTTGATCTGTGCATGTTGTGCCAAAAGATGTTGTTTCGGCAGCATAAACACCAAAGCCTCTTTGAGTACCAATTGACTTGAAAATGCGTCATTTTCAAATTTTTGATTAATAAAAATCAGGTCTAAATCACCCTTTTTAAGCTTGTTGATTTGATCGCTTTCTTTGAGATTGAGCGTTCGAATTTGCAGTTTGGGCAGGCGGACTCTTAAACGTGGCAAGATATAAGGGAAAATGCGAATTTCAGCAGAGGGCACAAAACCGATTTTTAAGCATTGCACTTTGGCCGCAGCAACCTGCCGTGCCATAGTGACCGCTTTGTCTGCCTGTGTTAGGGTCAGGCGAGCTTGTTCGAGGAACACCTGACCTTCATCGGTTAATTCCACTTTACGCTTGGTACGATGTAACAGTTGCACACCGACATCATCTTCAAGGTCTTTGATTTGCTGGCTGAGAGAGGGTTGCGCCGTGTGTAGTTTGAGAGCAGCTTTACTGAAACTGAGCTCTTCAGCAACGGTAATGAAATAGCGTAAATGACGTAATTCCATAAGATGGGCCTAAGAATGTCTTATTATTGTTTTGCTGATGATCATGAGAAAATCATACGTTTGGCGCATTATATCTGAGCTTGTTTTATATACAATATGCTTTTTTCTAAAATATAAAAAATAGCGCAAAAGAGGTGGTTTCTGCTTTGGACTGAATTGTCAGCATGCCTTATTAATTCGGTAAAATTGTGTTGACTCGGCACGAGAAAATCAACATAAGAGATAAGCTTATGTTAGGATCAAAGACCAATGTTAGAAACTGGAATAAAACGAGAACAGTAAAAAAATCATCATGATTTAAAAGACTATCGCGTTCACAATAATCCAGAGATGACACAGGATCTACCTCAGCCACCTCATGCGATGAGACTCCACCAAAGAAGACCTACATGAAAGATAAGCCGACATTAACCTATCAATTGCCGACACAATCTTGCTTGAGCCATACTTGGGGGAAACCTCCTTTTCCACATGAGGCTTCTGATCATTGTGGGATTGACCGCTTCTATAATTTGCAGAAACCGTTAACGCCTTTCGATCGTAAGGGATTGCTAAAGTGGTTAGCGACGCGACAGTCTTCTACCTGGAAGGTGGACCGTTCACATGAATGGACCTTGCGTAACCACATGCTGGAGCTACCGCAGAATCGACCACATGCCGATTTAAATGACTGGCAAATTTGGTTTGTAGGGCATGCGACGGTGCTTATTCAGATCGGCGCTTATAATTTCCTGACTGATCCGGTCTGGTGTGAGTATGTCAGTCCGAAGCAGGGCAATGGCCCACGCCGTGTCTGTCCTGCGGGGATTGCCCTAGAACACCTCCCAACCATTCATGGGGTGTTGCTAAGCCACAATCATTATGATCATATGGATTTGGCGACTTTAGAATGGTTACATCAAAAATTCGAAATGCCGATTTATACGGGCTTGGGCAATGGCTATTATTTGCCAAAGCACTTACATGTGATTGAGATGGATTGGTGGCAGGAAATTCCATTTCATGATGAATTGAAGATTGCCTATACACCTGCACAGCATACCTCTGGGCGAGGGGTTCGAGATCAGAATCGGGCGCTGTGGGGCGGCTTTTCTTTGCTTGCCAAAACAGGCCACTGTTTCTTTGCGGGTGATACCGGTTATGCAGCGCACTTTAAGCAGATCCATGAGCGTTATGGCGATGCGCGAGTAGCGTTATTGCCGATCGGCGCTTATGAACCACGTATGCTCATGCGTTATGTGCATATGAATCCACAAGATGCATTTCATGCCCATTTAGATCTGCATGCCCATCGTTCCTTGGCGATTCATTATCGAACTTTTCAACTGACCGATGAAGATCGTGATGCACCTGAGCATGAACTGCAGCAAGCCATGAAATCCTCTTCAAAATTGGTCAATCCGTTTTATTGTATTCGTGAAGGCCACTTTATTCGTGCTTAGCATTTTGTAGTGCTTTGATACACCACAGTGAAATCACAGAAAGGCTTGCAAGTGCCATATTCATGACCACAGGGTTAAAGGCCTGATAGGTTTGATTGGGATAAATCAACAAAACGCAAATAAAGAGTCCTATCAGGCTAATAATACTGAGCCAATGCAAATATTTATGCGTTAAAAATAAAAACAGACTACCAAAAATGATCTCGGCAAGACCAGACAAGGAAATCATCCAGCCAATATAAGGCGTAGGCATATGGAGTTGCTGCCAAACATACTGTTCACCTTCAACCTGAAATATGAGTTTGGGAATCAGCCCCTGATATATCCAAAGGACGGCAATAATCCACTGACAAAACCTTAGGATCTGTTGAATCGTTTGGTTTTGGCTATTCATGTTAAGACTTCATCCAATAGAAAATGCTGCTGGGTTTCAGGCGTCACTCGATAGCATTGCTCGGTTTGACCAAATAGGCGGTAGCGATTTAAGGCGATACGACGATAAGCAAAATCTCGGATGGTTTGAGGCACAACACGGGCATATTTCAAGCTGCGATAAGGGAAATCCAGTCGCTGCATAATACGAACAAAGGCCGTCGATTCGGTATAACATTGACCATTTTCCAGTAAGACCATTGTTTCAAAATGATCAGTAGGAAGATGGCAATAGGTGAGGAGTTGCTGTCCGATATTGGATTGCACTGAAACCAGTTTGAATTGGCAGTGTTGGTCATGCTTGATCATGAAATCTGCCCATGCTGAGCACAGCACACACACGCCATCGAACAAGATAATATTATGGCTTTGAATCAGTTGCTCTAATTGATTTTGCATCATTGTTGTTCTAATCATCTGAATTGATTTTATTGACTGCAAAAAAAGAAGACCCTTTGCAGGATCTTCATCTTAAAGCTTATTTTAGGGCTTATGCAAGATCAAAACGGTCTGCATTCATGACTTTAACCCATGCTTTAACAAAGTCTTTGACAAACTTTTCTTTATTGTCGTCTTGTGCATAAACCTCTGCATAAGAACGTAAAATCGAGTTTGAACCAAACACTAGATCTACACGGCTCGCAGTCCATTTAACAGCACCACTGTTACGCTCAACGATGTCGTAGCTATTACGACCTGTTGGTTTCCAGTTGTATTGCATATCCGTTAAATTTACGAAGAAATCGTTGCTGAGTACCCCAACACGATCCGTCAAGACGCCTTGAGGATTGTTGCCATAGTTGGCACCCAATACACGTAAGCCGCCGACCAATACCGTCATTTCAGGAGCAGTTAAGCCCATGAGTTGTGCACGGTCCAATAATAATTCCTCTGGTGTTGCAGAATAATGCTGCTTTTGCCAGTTGCGGAAACCGTCATGCAGTGGCTCTAAAGGTTCAAATGAATAGACATCCGTTTGTTCCGCTGTAGCATCACCACGACCTGCTGCAAATGGAACCGTAATTTGTACGCCTGCTTTATGCGCCGCTTGCTCAACCGCAGCCGTACCACCCAATACGATTAGATCAGCGATACTGACTTTTTTAGTTAAACTCGCTTGGATGGATTCCAGTACGTTCAACACTTTTTGTAAGCGTTCAGGCTCATTGCCGATCCAGTCTTTTTGCGGTGCTAAACGGATACGTGCGCCGTTGGCACCACCACGATAATCAGAACCACGATAAGTACGTGCACTGTCCCAAGCGGTGCTAATTAAATCTGCGGCAGTTAGACCACTTGCAAGTAATTTTGCTTTGAGTTCAGCAATTTCTGCATCCGTTAAGGTGTAATCTACAGTTGGAATTGGATCTTGCCAAATGAGATCCTCAGCAGGCACATCTGTACCTAAGTAGCGGCTCTTTGGTCCCATATCACGGTGGGTGAGTTTAAACCAAGCACGTGCAAACACTTCTGCCAAATAAGCAGGTTCACGATAAAAGCGTTCAGAAATTTTGCGATATTCAGGATCAATTTTGAGTGCCATATCGGCATCGGTCATGATTGGGTTGCGACGTACATTCGGGTTGTGTGCATCTACAGGTTTATCTTCTTCTTTGATATTGATAGGTTCCCACTGATGTGCGCCCGCAGGACTCTTGCGCAGTTCCCAATCATAGCTGAACAATAAATAGAAGAATTCATTATCCCATTTGGTTGGATGTGTGGTCCACGCACCTTCGATACCACTAACCATGGTGTTTTCAGCATTCCCTGTACCCGCCGAGTTGTGCCAGCCCAAGCCTTGGAATTCAACATCTGCACCTTCAACATCCGCACCCAGATTTTCCGCCTTACCATTACCATGAGCTTTACCCACCGTATGACCACCTGCGGTCAACGCCACGGTTTCTTCATCATCCATACCCATGCGGTCAAAGGTCGTACGCATATCTTGTGCCGTGCGTAACGGGTCTGGAACGCCATCAACGCCTTCAGGGTTGACGTAAATCAAGCCCATTTGTACTGCAGCGAGAGGATTTTCAAGTGAGCTACGGTCTTGGTCATTTTCATAACGGTTTTTAGTGGCATCTAACCACTTATGCTCACTGCCCCAGTACACATCTTTTTCTGGATGCCAGATGTCAAGGCGACCACCAGCAAAACCAAAGGTTTTTAAACCTGCGACGTCATAAGCAACGGTTCCCGCAAGGACAATCAAGTCCCCCCATGAGATTTTGTTGCCATATTTGCGCTTGATCGGCCAAAGTAAACGACGGCCTTTATCGGTATTGACGTTATCTGGCCAGCTATTCAAGGGTGCAAAACGTTGGTTACCTGTATTGGCACCGCCACGCCCATCTTGTTTACGGTAGCTTCCTGCAAGATGCCAAGCGGTACGTACCATCATGCCGATATAACTGCCCCAATCGGCAGGCCACCAGCTTTGACTGGTATTAATCAGTTCACGTAAATCTTGTTTGACGGCTTCGAGATCTAATTCTGAAAAGGCTTTGGCATAATCGAAGTCTGGATCCATTGGATCGGTTTTATGATCATGTTGACTTAAAATATCGAGATTTAAGGCATTTGGCCACCATGCCATTGGGCCACTACTGATCTCTGTATTGCCACCGTGTAGAACAGGACATTGTCCCGAAGAAGTTGTATTGGTTTTTAATGTGTCGTCTTGGCTCATGTTCTATCTCCATCATGATGACTCGTGAACCAAGCCACCCTGACTGTCTATTACCGTTCTAAGAGATGAATGTGGAACTGGATCAAGTGCAAAATGGGTATCGAAAGGTCAGATGCCTAAATGGATTTGCAATGATAAAGTTCGCATCCTTTGTATTTTTACTCTAGGTTGATGAAAGCTTTTTTTCCAATGGATTAAAGTTGATGTCATAAATGCTTTATTCGATTGAAGCTGTCTAAATCTTAAACATGAGCTATGCATTTGTGGATATGAAAAATGTTAAAAAAAGATAAAAGCCAAATAAAAAATAAAGACTTACTGCCTTGCTTGGTTTTAGGGGGAGTGAATATCGGTTTGGATTTAGTGATTGTAAAAACTCTATGTTGTGTTGAAATAAAAGCCGATTTTACCTGTTGGAGTTATGTAAAAAGGCCTAGATCGGTTTCAATTATGGTTTTTGCTGTGTCTTTAATTTGATCTCCTTATTGCGTGAGTACAGTTAAAATGCTGGGATTTTTCAGCCTACTTTGCTTGGTATCAGAAGGCAGGGGCTCAGTAGCAAATATGTAAACCCTTAAGATTTTTGCGCTTGCTATGTTATTTTGGGCTTTTATTTGGAGAGCTGAAAAGAATGAAAAAATTAGCATTGAGTTTCGGGTTATCTTTAACTGTTTTAGCAGGTTGTACTTCCATGCCACAAAAAGATGAGATTAAGGCAAATTCCTTGAAGGTTGAGTTTGTTGGGCAAGGTGCTTATGCAGTTGCGCCACAGCAGGGCACAGTGAGCCTATATGCCGTGGACAGTCAGATTGCAGATGTGCCTGCAACCTTGATTCAGCAGCAAAAAGTTCAAATCTCTCAAGTGCCATTTACAGTTGATTTTACTGTGCCTGCGGATCACCGTCAGCGCATTCAGCCGCCAGTCCGTGAGGATGCGCAAATCAAATATTATGTCACGTGGCAATCGGATGCCAAGAATTTAACTGGCAAAGATGCGATTGTGATTGATTATGATCGTCAATTTCCAAGCGTGACCTTGAATGGTGGCAAACAACAGATTTACCTGCGCTCAGCAAAATAAGCCTATGTATTGAAGAAGGGCGATCTTGTTGAAAGTATCGCCCTTTTTTATGTTTGGTCTTAGATCACAATGTCTTGTTTAGACATTGAGCATACGATTGGATTTGACCATATCGGCAAGACCATGGGTTTTGAAATAATGTTCAAGCCAACTTTTAATCACCAGTGGATTGTTCATTTGCAGCACATCATCCAACAGTTTTTTGGCATCACTCATCGGCACATGACAAATCGCTTTGCGTACTCTGAGAATGTTGCTTGAGCTCATGGAAAGGGTATTAAAGCCCATTGCCATCAGTAGAATGGCTGACAATGGATCACCCGCCATTTCACCACAGACACTGACTGGTTTTTGATGTTCGTGGCAGTCTTGTACCAAACGTTTTAAGGCACGTAATACCGATGGGTGGAAATGCGAGTAGACGTTGGCGACATGCGGATTGTTCCGATCGACTGCCAGTAAGTACTGGGTTAAATCGTTAGAACCCACCGAGAAGAAATCAACCAGTTCGGCAAACTCATCAATCTGTAACAGTACACTTGGTACTTCAACCATAATCCCGATTTTAGGTTTGGTGATTTTGACTTGCTCTTCTTCTTGTACCGCAATCCAGTCACGTTCTAACAGATACAGCACTTCTTCGACTTCGCTGACACTGGTCACCATTGGCAATAAGATATGCAAATTATTCAGACCAATACTGGCTTTCAGCATGGCACGAATTTGTGCAGAGAAAATTTCAGGATGATCAAGGGTAAAGCGTAAGCCACGCCAACCCAAAGCCGAGTTTTCTTCTTCGATACTGAAATAAGGCAAGTCTTTATCCGCACCAATATCGAGGGTACGCATAATCACAGGTTTGTTGGCAAAATGGCTGAGCTGTTGGCGATAGATGGCGCGTTGTTCTTCTTCGCCTGGAAAGCGTTCACGTAGCATGAACGGAATTTCACTACGATAGAGTCCTACACCTTTGGCGCCACGTTGTACACCACGAACCACATCAATCATCAAACCAGTATTGACGAATAAAGGAATTGACACGCCATCTGGGGTAATTGCATCTTTGGTTTCGTATTGCTTCAAATCTTTGGCGATTTGCTCTTCTTCTTTTTGCACTTCTTTATAACGTTGACGTAGACGACGCGGTGGATTGACGAAAACACGGCCTTGATAGGCATCCACAATCATTTCGATATCATCCAGCGTGGTAATCGGTAACTCGGTTACCCCGACCACGGTTGGAATGCCCAAGGCGCGTGCAACAATCACCATATGTGAGTTGGCCGCACCCTCAGAAGTGACAATCGCCGCAATATTATCCACGGGTAATTCCACCAAGGCTGCGGTGCTGATCTCTTCGCCAATCAAAATGCTGTCTGGGCTGAGTTCACGGTGACTGGTATCATTTTCTTGCAAGCAAGCCAAGATTCGACGCCCAAGATCTTTCAAATCAGAGACACGTTCGCGCAGGTAGTCATCTTCCATTTGGGCAAACAGTGCCACATGTTTGTCGATGACTTTGCGTACAGCCCCCTGTGCCCAACTGCCGACCCGAATATGATCTTTAATTTCGCTCGGTAGTGCATTTTCATCTAGCATACGTAAGAACACGCTAAATAAGGCGCGTTCTTCTGACATGAGTGAATCTTGCATTTTGTCATCTAAAGATTGGATCTCAAGACGAACTGCTGCAATGGCTTGATCGAGTAATTCTAATTCATCGCTGATGTCTTCTGCTTCACGGTCAGGAATTGCAGCGAGATCAGCAGGGGGGTAAAGAACGATGGCACGACCTAAGGCCACACCGCCTGCACCCGACACGCCTTGGAAGGTTTTATAGCTGGGGCCATTGCTGGGTTTACGGAATACATCAATGTTGCCCACCGCATGTGCATGAGCGATCACACCAGAAAGCTGTGCGCACAAGGTCACTAAAAAGGATTCGGCCGCTTCACTAAAATCTTGTGATTCTTTATTTTGAACCACTAATACACCCATCACCTTACGGCGATACATGACTGGAACGCCAAGGAAGGAGTTAAACAGCTCTTCACCTGTTTCAGGTAGATAAGCAAAGCGCTCATGTTTAGGGGCATTGTCGAGGTTGACGATTTCTTCACGTTGACCAACCAAGCCAACCAAACCTTCGCCGACACTGAGTGATACCGTGCCAACCGCCTCGGGTTTTAATCCTTTAGAGGCCATCAACACGTAGCGACGATTACGTTCGTCCAATAAATAAATTGAACAGACATCGACATGCATGGCATCGGCCACATGATTGACCATAATGTCCAAGGAATCATGCAAACTGACGGACGCATTGATTTCTTGCACAATGCGTCTAAGCGTGTCGAGTTGCATGTTTGACATGGATGTTTACTCCAATTTATTGAATCGTTATAGGCCTAGTTATAACAGCTCTATTGTCAAAAATCATTGCTTAAAGTGATGATTCTTTGACAATTAACGCTGAGGTAGTTGTAAACATAATTCCATCATGGCTTTACGGTAAACATCACGTTTGAAGTTGACCACTTGACCCAATGGGTACCAGTAACTCACCCATTGCCATTCATCGAACTCGGGTGGGTCTGATAGGTTTAACTGAATATGATGCGGCGAGGCCGTTAACTTCAGTAAAAACCATTTTTGCTTTTGTCCAATACATACCGGATCTGAATCTGACCGAATGTACCGATGTGGCAAACGATAACGCAGCCAACCTTTTGTTTGCGCTATAATTTGGACGTGTTCGGGCAATAAACCGACTTCTTCTCTCAGTTCACGAAAAAGTGCCTGCTCAGGGGTTTCACCAAATTGGATCCCTCCTTGTGGAAATTGCCAAGCATTGTGACCAATGCGTTTTGCCCATAAAACTTGTCCGTCATCGTTTGCCAAAATGATCCCGACGTTGGGTCGGAAACCTTCTGAGTCGATCATTTGGCTACCTAAATTTTGTCTATATCGTTGACTTTGATCTCGGGGACAGTCACTCTTCTTGTCCAACTCGAAAAAGGTCAAAGTAAAATGTTTAAAAATTGCTATGATCTTAACGAATTTCTATCGACTAGCGGAGATAGATTTACATTTTTTTTCTTAATTTTCAGTTTAAACGAGAAATTCTATGCAATTGGCTTTGTTTGATTTAGATCATACGCTGTTAAATACCGATTCTGACCATTCTTGGGGAGAGTTTTTGGTCAATGAGGCTTTGGTTGATCCAGTTCATCATCGCCAAATGAATGACAAGTTTTATGAAGACTATAAAGCAGGGCAGCTTGACCCGATTGCCTATAATGAGTTTGTATTCGAATTCCTGACCAAACACGACAATGCCTATTTAACTGAGTTACATCAGTTGTTTATGCAGAAAGTCATTCGTCCGCAGATGCGACCTAAAGGCTTCGATGCGATTAAAAAGCATCAAGATCTTGGTCATGCCATTGTTGGCATTACCGCCACCAGTGACTTTATTACTGCACCGATTTTCCGTGAATTTGGCATTACCGAGATTATTGCCACCAATGCAGAAGTGGTGGATGGACAATATACGGGCAAGGTCACAGGGATTCCATGCTATCAAAAAGGCAAGCTTGCGCGTCTGGATCAGTGGTTGGCTGGTCGGTCCGTGTCTGAGTCATGGGCCTATTCTGATTCAATCAATGATCGTTTCTTGCTTGAATATGCCACCCATGCGATTGCGGTCAATCCAGATGATCGTTTAGAAAAGCTAGCGCAACAGCAGGCTTGGGACATTCAAGACTGGTCGATTTAAGGTTTTGATTTGCTGCCAAATATGTTCTGATGAAATGGAATATTTGGCAGTGGTCTAATCATGCTAAAAAATTAAAAAAATCATTATCCTATTCACTCAAATTATTGCTATAACACTACTGGATTTATAGGGGGTGTTATGACAAAACAACAAATCAAATTACCAAAACAACTCTGGACCGCAGAGAGTATTGATCTCACACGACATAGCTATCAAGGCAAGTTATTGAGCAAAAGCGAAGGCTTTCAATTAGGTAAGACACAACGAAAAAAAGTTCCACGTGAAAACTTGGCTCAACTTTCAGTACGTCCCAAAGGTACCACTGCGTTAACGCTTTATGATTGGAGCAATCAAGGACGCCTAGTACAATTACAGCCGATTCGTGCCAAGCGGATGAGTGTCTCGCCGTTTACGTTCTATCGTGGTATGCCCGCGCTAATGCTGTTTGACCAAGTATGGGAACAACACAATTCAGGCTTGTTTCAGCAAATTTGTGGCGATTGCCATTTAAGCAACTTTGGCGGTTTTGCCAGCCCTGAACGTAACCTGTTATTTGGAATCAATGACTTTGATGAAACCTTGGTTGCACCATTTGAGTGGGATTTAAAACGTCTGGTGACCAGTTTTGTGATTGCGGCCAAAGACATTGGCTTGGGAGAGCGCAGCGGCTTAAAAGCCATTAAAACCATGCTGAATAGCTATCGCAAACACTTACTTGAAAATATGGCCTTATCCCCATTGCAAGTTTGGTATGAAAAGGTTGATGCCACTACTTTATTAGAAAATACCGAATGTCGAAAACTGAGAAAGAAACGTGCCAAGCATTTGGATTCAGCCCAAAAGCGCAATGCACATTCGGTGTTACCTAAGCTGACTCAACAAGATGGTGAAACAGGGTTTCGGCATTTTATTGATGATGCTCCTTTACTGTGGCACCCCAAGGCAGATGAACCCTTTGCTGAACAGGTCGATGAGTTTTTTCAACGCTATCGTAACTCATTGAAATACGACCGACAGGTATTGTTTGATCGTTATCAACGCACCGATGTGGCAATCAAAGTGGTGGGGGTTGGCAGTGTTGGAACCCGCTCAGCAATTGCCTTATTTGAAGATGCAGACCGTGAACCGCTGATCTTACAAATGAAAGAAGCCAATCCGTCTATTCTTAGTCCGCTGTTTAAAGACAAGGTTGCGCATGAAGGCGAGCGGGTGATTCATGGTCAGCAATTAATGCAAGCGGCCAGCGATATCTTCTTGGGTTTTTCCAACTTAAAACAAGATTTTCATGTTCGACAGTTACGAGATATGAAAATTTCAGTTGATCTTGCCGATATGGATGATGAATATTTCTATGAATATGCGGAAAGTTGTGGTCTCGCTTTAGCCCATGCGCATGCTAAAGCCGGCAATGCGGATGTATTGATGGGGTATTTAGGCGAAGGCAGTACGATCGTTGAGGTTTTACAGGATTATGCGATCCAGTCAGCTGAGCGTAATTTAAATGACTATCAGCAATTCATGAATGCCGTAGCGGATGGTCAGATTCAGCTCGCTGGCGATGATGCCCTTTAATAATAGGTCTGTTTGGACAGACATAAAAATAGTGATGATTTGAGAGAAAAAACACAAATGTTTAGCAAAATTATGTCAGGCTTAGGCCTGCAAGGTGTCACGCTGGAAACCCGTTTGTTTAATTCAACCTTACAAGCAGGGGAGACACTACGCGGTGAGATTAACTTTAAAGGAGGCTCAACCGATAAAGAAATTAAAGGCCTCTATCTGCAATTAATGACCATGGCGGAGGTAGAGTCCGGCGATCATGAATTTAATCAGCCTTTGGTTTTGGATCAATGGTTAATCAGTGCTAATTTTTCATTGCCAGCAAATCAATCGCACAATATTCCTTTCACCATGGAAATCCCACATGAAACACCGATTACCGAAGTTTCTTGCCGTCGTAACGGAACACGGGTCTGGATCAATACCCGTCTGGATGTAGATTGGGGCGTGGATGCAACGGATCGTGATTATTTAAGCGTCCTGCCAACACCTGCCATGCACATGTTTTTACAAGCCATGCAGCAATGTGGATTTGTATTATCCACTGTGGATGTGGAAAAAGGCCAACTGACTGCACATAACTTTAGATCGACCATTGGCTGCTACCAAGAACTTGAATTTGTCTCTTCGAGCCTATTCAGTGGTTTCAATGAAGTGGAAGTATCTTTTGTGGCTGAACCACACCAAACCCATGTCATGCTTGAGGTTGATCGCCGTCACCGCTCAGATCAATTATTGTCGATGACGATTCCACACCACCTCTTGGATGTTCAGCAAATGGCGCAGCAAATTCGCCATTTATTGCAGATCAAATAATCTTGATTAAACCTCCCTATTGGGAGGTTTTTTTTGTCATATTAATGTCATCATTTATTTTTAAGATCACTGTATGAAAATAAAAATAAATCAGGAAGCACAGACTTCTATTTCAATCGATGCATTACTGCAATTAAAACGACAACAGCCCATGATCAAAATACGATGGATCGCGCTCCCGCTCTTCGTCTTGATCTTAATGTACAGTTGGCAGCAACAGTTTTTTACCGCATGGGTCATTTTGCCCTTTGTGTGGGCAGTGATAGTGCTGAATCTTGCCTTGCTTGCGCGTTCTAAATCTAAAAAATTACAAAAGATTGAGCAATTCAAATTCGATCCGATTTTTTGGAATAAATTCAGATTCTATTATCCAGAACTGGGGCTAAAACAACGGCAATTGATCGAAGCTGGATTTAAGGATTATTTGGCATTGCATGTTATGCAAAAACAGGCCTATGCCATGCCTTCGCATGCAGTTGATTCGTTATGGCATGTCATGCTGGAATTTCCAATGCAGTACCAAGATTTATGTGAACAGCTTATCGGTCGGCAGTTACATCATCGTCCCTATGATGCCAGTACAACGTCCACGCAGCAAACACAACAGTTATTTGCGGCGTGGCGAAACAGTTGTGGTTTACATGCCTATCAGCCAAGAAATACCACGTTGTTGCCGAGATTATTTGCCATTGATCAGGCCTTAAACTGGCAGGATGGGCAGTATTTTAATTTAGAATTGATGACCAAGGATTATGCGCAATATATGCAGGCACAATCTTCGTCATCCTCTTCAAGTTGCAGCAGTAGTAGCAATAGCTGTAGTAGTTGCAGCAGTTGTGGTGGCGGTGGGGGAGACTAATCCTGAGATTAACCGACATGCATCATACGGATCAATTCCTCAGCCGCTTTAGACTGAATTCGTGCAGGATGCCAAACCATACCGAGTTGACGCTGCATATCCAGTTTTAAATCGAGCTGTTTTAAATCCTGATTGACCAAGGTTTTTGGCAACACTGACCAGCCGAGACCAATTGAGACCAACATTCGAATGGATTCCAAAGGGTTGTTGCTCATCGTGATTTTCGGTTTTAAGCCATTCCGCTCAAATTCAGACAAAGTGATCTGACTGGTATAGGTTTGTGCAGCAGGTAACAAACTTGGGTAGCTAATCAGGTCTTCAAGTTTGAGTTGGGGTTGCTGTGCCAAAGGGTGGAAGGGCGCAGCCACAAACACCAATGGATCATTCCAGATGGTCACATAATTCAGTCGATCATCCCCAGCTGGCGGTAAGGTTAAAAATGCCAGTTCCAGCTCACCGGCCAAAACCAGTTCATGGGCTTGTTCTGAATCGACAAAATGCACATCCAAGGTCACTTGAGGATAATGCTGCACAAAGTTTTTCAGCGGTTCAGCCAAATGATGCAAACCGATATGATGACTGGTACCAATCTTTAAACGGCCTTGCACCTGCGCTTGTTCATGACTCAAGGTATGATGAATTTCCCCTAATTCATTCAGCCAAGTCCGGACTTTAGGTAATAGAGAATGTGCGGCATGAGTAGGTTGAATGCCCCGGCCGGCAGATTCAAACAGTTTGACCCCGAAGTAGTCTTCTAGGCTATGAATCCGCTTCGTGACTGCGGGTTGGGTAATAAATAATTGTTCTGCTGCGATAGAAATTGAACCGGTTTCCATGACTTTAACAAATGCTTCAAAAGCAGCGAGATTCATACAAGAGTATCCAAAGAAATTTTAAAGCTGTTGAGTATCTTTATTTAATTTAAATTCGAAATGATTCCAAATTTTCTCATGAAAGAAAAAAGCAAATGCTTGTACGGTTGGTTCAAGCAAACTTAAGGTTGCTGCAATCCAGAAGTTTCCTGTGATCACATAAGCAACCATCATTGCAACACTAATATGCACAATATAATAACTTAAAGTTTTTTTAAAAGTTCGGCGATTGTTATGTACAAATTTTTGAATACGAGTCATGGGGATGCCCTTAAGAAGCTCTATTAACGTAAATAATAATCATTATCGAATAAAATGTAAAAAAGAAATTTCAATTTAGGACGATTGGATTTATAAATCGTGAAACGATTGATTTAAATAAACAGTTCAAAGCCAGAGTACATATGAAATCTGCTCAGCTAAGATGATTTAAATTTTTTTAATTTAATGAGATGATCAAGATCTAAAATTTGAATTTATCATTCCTAAAAGTTTTTTAATTTATAAAAATGATAAATTAGATTTATGTGAAGCGATTGCTATAATCAATCCAAGATGAAAAATACCCAGACCAATGGCAAGCACGATGGAGGGCGACGACATGGCAGGCAAGACCTTATATGACAAATTATGGGATGACCATTTAGTAAAACAACGTGATGATGGTTCGAGCTTAATTTATATTGATCGCCATTTATTACATGAAGTGACCAGTCCTCAAGCATTTGAAGGCTTACAGCTTGCTGATCGTCAACCTTGGCGTTTAAGTGCTAACGTTGCAACACCTGACCATAACGTGCCAACTTCTAAAAAAGAGCGCGAACAGGGCATTGCAGGGATTGAAGATGATACCTCTCGTATTCAGGTTCAAACCTTAGATGATAACTGTAAAACCTTTAATATCGTTGAGTTTGGGATTAATGATATCCGTCAAGGGATTGCCCATGTGGTTGGTCCAGAACAAGGTTTAACTTTGCCGGGCATGACCGTGGTCTGTGGTGACTCGCATACAGCGACACATGGTGCTTTTGGTTGTTTGGCACATGGTATCGGAACGTCGGAAGTTGAGCATGTGTTGGCAACACAATGTTTAGTACAGAAAAAATCGAAGAACATGTTGGTTCGTGTTGATGGCGTATTAGGTACTGGCGTCACTTCAAAAGATGTGGTGTTAGCCATTATTGGCAAGATTGGGACTGCGGGTGGTACAGGTTATGCCATCGAGTTTGGTGGCCAAGTGTTCCGTGATATGTCGATTGAAGGTCGTATGACCGTATGTAATATGGCGATCGAAGCGGGTGCTCGTGTTGGTATGGTTGCAGTCGATGACAAAACCATTGCCTATGTAAAAGACCGTAACTATGCACCAAAAGGTGAACAGTGGGATCAAGCGGTTGAATACTGGAATACCTTACATTCAGACGAAGATGCTGTATTTGATGCCGTAGTGGTATTGAATGGCGCAGAGATTGAGCCACAAGTGTCTTGGGGAACTTCTCCAGAAATGGTGATTCCTGTTTCACAGGCAGTACCAACCTTAGAACAAGCCAAAGATGATGTACAACGCAATGACTGGACCCGTGCGTATCAATACATGGGCTTAACCGCGGGTCAAGCCTTGGCCGATATCCAATTAGACCGTGTATTTATTGGTTCATGCACCAACTCGCGGATTGAAGATATTCGTGCAGCAGCCGATGTGGTCAAAGGCCGTAAGGTTGCGTCGAGCATCAAACAGGCGATGATTGTGCCAGGCTCTGGTTTGGTGAAACAACAGGCCGAACAAGAAGGTTTGGATCAAATTTTCTTGGCAGCAGGTTTTGAGTGGCGCGAACCGGGTTGTTCGATGTGCTTAGCAATGAATGCTGATAAATTACAACCAGGTGAACATTGTGCTTCGACCTCGAACCGTAATTTTGAAGGTCGTCAAGGTAATGGCGGACGTACGCATTTGGTCAGCCCCGCAATGGCAGCAGCTGCAGCGATTGCCGGTCATTTTGTTGATGTTCGTTCATTCTAAGGGAGCATAAGTATGGAAAAATATACTGTAGAGCAAGGTATTGTTGGGCCTTTAGATCGAGCCAATGTCGATACCGATTTAATCATTCCAAAGCAGTTTTTAAAGTCGATTAAACGTACAGGTTTCGGCGATAACTTATTTGATGAGTTACGCTATTTGGATGAAGGCTATTTAGGTCAAGACATTAGCAAACGCCCAAAGAATCCTGACTTCGTATTAAATCAACCACGCTATCAAGGTTCGACTATTTTATTGGCACGGACCAATTTTGGTTGTGGTTCAAGCCGTGAGCATGCGCCATGGGCATTGAATGAATATGGCTTCCGTACTGTCATTGCACCAAGTTTTGCCGATATCTTCTTTAATAACTGTTTTAAAAATGGCATGTTACCAGTGATTTTATCTGAGCAGGTGGTGGATCAGTTATTTAAAGAGTGTGCTGAAACGGAAGGTTATCAACTGACCATTGATTTAGAAGCTCAGGAAGTACGTACTCCTAAAGGTGAAGCATTTAAATTTGAAATTGATCCATTCCGTAAACATTGCTTATTGAACGGTTTGGATGATATTGGCTTAACGTTACAAGTGGCTGATGATATTCGTGCTTTTGAAGCCAAGGCGAAACAAGCGCGCCCATGGGTGTTTCAGGACATCCAAGCTTAAGTTTGAAACGAAGAAACAGAATTCGGTTTTAGACATTTTTAACATAGGCATAGCGCAGAGATTGAACTCTTGTTAACATGCTAGCGGATAATATTTTGCTTACATGTTAACAAGACATGAGGACTGGGCTTGAATAATGAAAAGAAGACTCGCTCGCAGTATTTTACTGTGTCTAGGCGCTGCGCTGACTTTGACTGCGTGTCAAAATGCACCCAATGTGGTGGATCAAGTCCGTATTGCACAGAACACATTGGAAAGTAAGGCGGACAACACAACTTTATATTGTTCAGGTGTTGAGAATTGTGAATTTGAACGTATTGGTGACATCTCGGTCATTGATGCAAAGACTCATCGGATTAGCCCACAGGCAATGGAACGCGGCATCGTACGCTTACATGGTTCAGTATTTAGCCGCAAACAGCAGGTCTATTTAAGTGTGCCAGCCAAGCAATATGAAGTGGTGATTCGTTTTTATCCGATTTCTCCTGATCGTTCCGAAACTTTCCATGTGATTCATGCATTTAAACCACATGTGCGCTATACCTTTAAAATGTACCGAGACCGAACACGTCGTTCAGGCAGTTTACTTAATGTTTCTGTACCTGATCCGTTGTGTGTAGATTTGCAGCAAGAGCAACACACCATTCGCCGTTTCTGTCGTCCATTTGACGTCAGCACTGGTCTGGGTGAGTTTGTTGAGAAAAAGGTTTAATTGGCTCGCAGTGTTATCGCTGCACATAGGAAAATTGGAAAAAATAAATGTCGAAGCATATTTTAATTTTAGCGGGTGATGGCATTGGTCCTGAAATCGTAGCAGCTGCTGAAAAGGTTTTAACCAAGGTCAATGATAAATTTAATCTAGGTTTGACATGGGAACAGGGTTTGCTTGGTGGTTCAGCAATTGATGCCCATGGCGAACCGTACCCAACAGTGACCAGTGAACAGGCGAAAAAAGCCGATGCCATTTTATTGGGTGCAGTGGGTGGTCCGAAGTGGGATAGCATTGAACGTTCAATTCGCCCTGAACGTGGCTTGTTAAAAATTCGAAGTGAACTCAATTTATTCGCCAACTTACGTCCTGCGATTTTGTATCCACAATTGGCAGATGCATCGAGCTTAAAGCCGGAAATCGTTGCAGGTCTTGATATTCTGATTGTTCGTGAATTAACGGGTGGGATCTATTTTGGTCAACCACGTGGTATTCGTGAACTCGAAAATGGTGAAAAGCAGGGCTATAACACTGACGTCTATTCAGAAAGCGAAATCAAACGCATCGCCAAAGTCGCGTTTGAACTGGCTGGATTACGTGGTGGCAAGGTCTGTTCGGTGGATAAAGCCAACGTTCTTGAAGTAACGGAGTTATGGAAGCAAACCGTCACTGACTTACAGCAAGCACAGTATTCAAATATTCAGTTGTCGCATATGTATGTAGATAACGCGGCAATGCAATTGGTTCGCGCACCGAAGCAATTTGACGTGATCGTTACTGGTAATTTATTCGGTGATATCCTATCTGATGAAGCAGCGATGTTGACGGGTTCAATCGGGATGTTGCCGTCTGCCTCTTTAGATGAAAATGGCAAAGGCATGTATGAACCATGCCATGGTTCTGCGCCAGATATCGCAGGTCAAAATATTGCCAACCCATTGGCGACTGTACTTTCAGTGGCGATGATGTTGCGTTATACCTTCCGTGAAGAAGCGGCTGCGAAGGCAATTGAAGATGCGGTCGGTCAAGTTCTAGACCAAGGCTTACGTACTGCCGATATTATGTCGGAAGGCATGAATAAGGTCGGTACAGATGCGATGGGTGAGGCTGTGGTAGCAGCATTGAACTAAGCATTGCAGGCTATAAAAAAACGCAGCATAAGCTGCGTTTTTTTATTTGATGGCTTAGCAGGCCTTACCTTCATAACGAATTGATTGCGCAACTTGTTGTTGATCCAACTCAAAAATAATATGGCATTTTAAGTTCAGATCATAAGCACTGCCTGCATTGCCCGCACTTTGAATCGGAATATTCTGAGCGCCAAGTTCGGTTGATTGTGCTATCGGAATCGGGATACGAACGGGACGAATCACGGTATAAATCAGTTGATTATTTTGCTTAACTGGTTGGGTCTGTGTTTGGAAACCTAAGGGTTTTAAGTCGAGCTGTTGCTGTATGGTGTTCGCTGATTGCCCAATAAACGGTTGTAGATAGTCGGGCAGGCTGATATTTGGTTGGTTTGATGTCGCACAACTTTGTAAACCGAGAAGCGTACAGAACAACAGGCACTTATAATTTTTCATTATGATCATCCTTTATCTCTTTGATCTTTTTTTATTCAAGGGTAAAAGTACAGGGGTGTCGAGAGCATTTCTGTGAATTGCTAAAAATATACAATCTTGTCTACTTTTGGACAATGTTCAAGCCCAGAAAAATATGCTTAGATAATAGTGATAATTAAGCGATTTGGACAACTTCATGCACAAAATAATATTTGGCTTGATCTGTGGGGCAATGGCGACGTTGAGCTATGCGGATAACTGCGAAAATGCCCGTAATACTTATGATGATATTTATTGTACCAATAAAATTTTTGCCAGTGCAGATGCTGATTTAAACAAAAACTATCAGCAATTACGCAAACAACTGAGCGATACACAACAGAAAATTTTGAAAAAATCGCAACTGGCGTGGATTCGCCATCGTGATGCAGAATGTAGTGATGATTCCAAAAGTACGGTTTATGTGCAATGCCAATTGAATGCAACGCAAGAACGCAACAACTGGCTGCAAGAACGTATCCGTGAATGTCAGACAGTGGGCTGTAAAACCACACGCCTCAGTGAATAAACTTTCGTTTGAGCAATAAAAAAAGCCACATAATGTGGCTTTTTTGCATTCACTAATCTGACTTAGCGTGCACGATAAGTGATACGACCCTTAGTCAAATCATAAGGTGTCATTTCAACTTTAACACTGTCACCTGTCAAAATACGGATATAGTGTTTACGCATTTTACCAGAAATGTGAGCAATAACTTCGTGACCGTTTTCTAAACGTACACGGAACATCGTATTAGGAAGCGTTTCGGTGACAACGCCTTCGAACTCAATGAGTTCCTCTTTATTGGCCATAGCCTACCTGAGATCAAATTGGGAAGGCGCAAATTATAGTCAATTTATTTAAAATTTACAAGATCAACTCGGTGAGAGGCTGTCAGATATTAACCGAAAGAAACTGTCAGACAATCTTAGATTTTTTTTAACAAAATAAGCAGAATATTGTTGTCAGTTTGGTCAATCAACGTTAATCTAAAATTGTTGTTCATTGTCATAATAACGTATCTACAGGGAAGGGCACTGCGTGGGTCAGCTAACAGATGCATCAGTTGTATTGCGCTTTGGTTATCAGGCAATTCGTAAAGCAGGATTACCAACTGAAGAGATTTTAACAAAGGCTGGTGTGGCATTAAATCAGGTGGATACCAATGCAAGAACACCACTAAGTGCACAAAATGCATTTTGGATTGCTGCACAGGATGTCAGCAATGATCCAGATATTGGACTTCATCTAGGTGAACATTTACCGCTATATCGTGGCCAAGTCATTGAACATTTATTTATCAGTAGTGAAACTTTTGGCGAAGGCCTGAAGCGTGCTTTGGCCTATCAACGTCTGATCAGTGATGCTTTTGATGCCAAATTGGTGATTGAAGATGGTCGCTGCTACTTGAGCAATGGCGAACAGTATTGGCCAGATAATTTGGTCAACCGTCACTTCTCTGAATGTGCCATGTCAGGCATTTTACGTTTCTTTAAATTTATTACCGAAGGTCAGTTTCACCCGATTTATATTGATTTTAACTTCAATGAAGGTGCTGCTGATGACGAATACTTTAGAGTCTATGGCTGTCCTGTCAGTTTAGGGCAAAAAGAAACCCGTCTTTATTTTGATGCAGCTGTACTGGATTATCCGTTATGGCAAGCAGAACCTGAGTTACTGCAATTGCATGAGCAATTGGCGATTGAAAAGTTACAAGAACTAGCACGTTATGATTTGGTTGGTGAAGTTCGTCGTGCCATTGGTTCAACTCTTGAAAGTGGTGAAACCACTTTAGAAACAGTGGCTGCGCAATTGAATATCACCCCACGTCGTTTAAGAACCCAACTCAGTGAAGCCAATACCAGCTTTCAGCAAATTCTTTCGGATTATCGTTGCCGTTTAGCGAAAAAGCTGTTGGCGAATACCAATGAAAGCGTCGAGCGTATTGTGTATTTAACGGGTTTCTCTGAACCAAGTACTTTCTATCGTGCCTTTAAGCGTTGGACCAATGAAACGCCAGTGGAATATCGCAAGCGTAAACAGCGTTAATTGCTTCTAAGTAAAAAAGCCTTATCATCGTGATAAGGCTTTTTTGTTATTCAGCTAAATTTAACCAGTGTGGACCTAAAGGTAGCTGTGGTAAATCGAATTCATCAGGATAGTAAGACTGAATAAAATATAAACCATCAGGTGGGGCAGTAATCCCAGCAGCGGTGCGATCTTCTGCGGCAAACATGGTATCAATATGGTCGATTTCATACATGCCTTGCCCAATTTCAAGCAGGCATCCCATAATATTACGCACCATATGGTGTAAGAAACCATCTGCTTGAATATCTAAGACCAGATAACGACCATGTTCGAATAAGCGACAGTGTTTTACATGGCGTACAGGTTGATTCGATTGACAGGCAGCAGCACGAAAAGTCTCAAAATTATGCGTACCCTCGAATTTGGCAGCAGCCGTAATCATCTTTTGCACATCAAGCTTTTGATAAAGATGGGTGACCTGTTTATATAACAGAGCAGGGCGAGTCGGAGCGTTATACACCACATAGCGGTAACGTCGTGCCACCGCTTTAAAACGTGCATGGAAATTTTCATCCATGCATTTAATCCACTGGATTGAAATGTCTTTGGGGAGTTGGCTATTGGCTCCACGAATCCAGCCTTGTTCAGGGCGAATGGCATGGGTGTCGAAATGCGCCACCATATTGGTTGCATGTACACCGGCATCTGTTCGTCCAGCCCCATGTAACATAATCGGCTCATTGGCAATACGACCCAGCACTTTTTCTATGGTTTCCTGAACAGTGATAACGCCAGCCTGTTGGGTTTGCCAACCACGGTATTGAGTACCGCAAAATTCAATACCGATTGCATAACGTTGCATGTTCTAACCTCAGAATTAATGTTGATGCCAATGTTCGAACCATTGTTCGTGGGTCGGATATTTTAAATACATTTGCAAGACTTTTGCATATAAATCGGCATGGCTATGACAATCATTGACTAAAACTTTGGCAGATTGTATCCATGAGCTAACTGCATAGCGTTGATCAAGTTGCCCAAAGGTCACTTGTGTACTGATAATCGGCAAGCATTGTTTTTGATAAAGTTGTTCAAACAGTGCCAGAATTTCATCATTGACTGCGATATTGCCTGTGCCAAAGCCCTGTAGCACCAAAAAGTTGGGTGGGCTAAGTAGAAGATTTTTTAATTGTAAAATGAATTGTTGTTTCGCAACTGGCTGTAACATCAAATTCAGGACACTGAGTTGAGCAGCTTGCTCAAGCTGTTCATTTTGGACGATAAAAGCATCAGCAGTGGTGTTACAGCTCTGGTCTGCCTTGATGCCAACAAAGGCATCTAGTTCAGTGGTATGCGCTTTTAAAGTGCTTTGTGCATGAAAGACCTGCTCATGGAAGGCAAGGTAAACACCACTCGGTAAGGTAAGCACTTGCTCCAGTGCTAAATACAGATTACCGATTGCATCGGTGAATTCACGGGTATCATTGCCTTCAATATTTAATAATGGATATTGACTACCAGTAATGATGGTATGACAAGAATGGCCTAGAAAACGTGCCAGTGTTGCAGCGGCGTAGCTTAAGGTGTCTGTACCATGAATGATGACAAAATGTTGAAAACCATTGAGTTGTAATTGTTGGATTTGCTGTACCAGCATTAACCAATCGGTTGCGGTGCAGGCACTGCTATCTTTAATGCTAGGGGCAGCGAAACATTCTACCTGCAAATGTGGTGGAATCACCTTCGCTAATAAAGGTAAAAAATCCTGTTCAGGCATTGGTATCAAGGGTTCACCAATACAACCAAACGTCCCACCCATATAAATTAAAGCGATTGTTTTCATCATAAAAAAAGCAGCCTGAGAGACTGCTTATATTAGACTGATCAAATTCAGGAAGCTATTTTATTCAGTAAATTTTCTGAACGTTGTTGCTGTTCTGCATTGAATGCCTGATTGTTTTTTAACAATTCACGGGCAGAATCATAGGCCCCCAGTTCAATATACTGTTCTGCAAGCTCTAAATTCAACTGCGCTTCATCAAGCTGTTGTAGGTCCGGGAATGATTGTGCCAATGGGTCATGAATCGCAATCGCTGCAGCGGGCGTCGCAGCAGGAGTGGTCAATTCAGGTTGTGTTTCAACTGCGGCAGGTTCAGCAAGGTCAAATGAAAATTCTGTTGTTTCAATTGGCGCGGGTTGTTCAGTTTTTTCGACAGTAGGTTCGAAATTAAAATCTAAGCTAGGTGCAGCTTCTTCTACAGGTGCTTTTTCTGCAGCGGGCTGAGACGCAATGTTTAAGTTGGCAAAGTTAAAGTCAAGCTCTGGTTTTGAGTCTTCAACTTTTGCTTCTTCAATAGTTGGCGTTGTTGGTTCTAAGTTGAACGAAAACTCAAGTGGCTGCTGTTCTTTACTCTCAGATGTTTCAACTGGAGATTGTGCAGGCACGGCCTCATCTGCAGGCTTTTGTTCAAAGGAGAAATTAAAGTCTAAAGGTTGGACTTCAGGTGCAGCTTCTACAGGCTTTGTTTCTTCTGTCGGAGCAGCATATTCTGATTGCAAATCGTCGAATGATTGTGTAGCTGGTGTTTGAACCAGTGCATCAAAGTCTGCCGCATTGTTTTGAATTTGCGGCTCAACTGCTACAGGTGGCTGCTGAAAACTATGTGATGCTAAATTAAATTCAATCGAATCAGGTTGTTTATTCTGTTCATATTCACGATGTTTGGCTTCAGCTGCTTGTGCAATATCTTCCAATTTTAAGGCGTGGATATGTTTGATCAATTGATCAATCGCCAAATCATCTTTTTGCTTCAAATGAATATCAAGTAAAAACAGATATAGCTCATGTTGAGAGTTATCTTGCTTTAAGGCTTGATTGATTTGTGCTTCTGCAGACTGGAAATTACCGCTTTGAATTTGTTGCTCAAGCTTTTGGCGCAAACCGTCAGAGATATCGGTCGTGGTTGGAGGGGCAAACTCCTGTTCCTCACGTGCCAGTGTGGTTCGTGAAGAAGATCGTGTCGCTGCTTTTTTTGTGGTCTTGCTTGCACCTTTCTTAGGTGTAGTATTGGCTTGATTACTTTCACGTTTTTTTAAAACGATAGCAACAATCAGTACAATGACCAGCAGTACAATGATTATAGTTGACATGATCTATACCCCTTAAAGATAGAGCCGCTTTTATGCAAATTTATGAGAATATTCTCGTAACCTAGCGTGTTGGCTTTTTAGTGTCCTGTTGCGCTTTCAACTGATCTTGCAGTTCGGCAAGCCGAGCATTTAACAGCTGAATACGTTGTTCCTTCTGACGTAGTGCCAATTCTAACTGTGTTACGTTTCTTTGTAATGTAACGGTTTTTTCTCGTGCTGTCATAACTTTTAATGATAAATCGGCACTGGTTTTTTGCTGTAATGTGTCTTTTTTGGCACTTCCTGTACTGGAATCTTGATTACTCTCAGCCACTAGAGACATTTCAGCTTGTTGTAAGCGATATTTGGCTTTTCCTACGGCTGGACGCTGTGTTTGTGTCGCAATTTGATTAGTGTTTTTATGCTGCTGTGTAGGTGTGGCAGTAAGATTAAAGTTTAAATGAGAGCCCTGTCTGAGTCGATTAGCATTTCCCCCAATAAAGGCATGTTCATTCTGCGCTTTGATTTGGTTCATGACCTGAGCAACAGGCTGTTGTGTTTGTCCTGCAATGCGTTGTGCAATGCTCCATAAGGATTCATTGCGCTGCACCACATGCTGTTGGGCTTTGTCATTGTTTGCTGCTGTGTTAGCAGGCTGTTTCTTTTTGACCGTTTGGGGTGTTTCTCTGACTGGATTAGGTGCTTTTTCTTTGCTCTCAATCTGTTTAAGTTCAGCAGCTTTTAACTCCTCATCCAATGCAACATTTTGCTTGGTGTCGGTTGTCGCTTTCGCCGTTTGAGTATTTTCCTGTTTGACAGGAGGCACTGTTTTTGGCTGCTGTGGTACTTTTTCTGCGATAGGCGTTGCTGGTTGTGGCACGGAGCTTGCTGCTGCCGCTGTCGTTTCTACTTTCACTGGCGCCGCAATTGAAACGGCACTGGCTGTTGTCGCAGTCGTACTTGGTTTTGATGTTTCTAATACCGGTGGAAGGGTAAATGGTGCATTCAGAAGCGTTTCTTGTTTTAAACTTTGCTGTTGTGGATTTGAGTTTGCAACATTAAAGCGTGTACTTTCAGGTAGGTTTAAAGCGATATCTTTTTCACTGACAATAAATTTGGGTGTCAATGATTGCTCATTGACCGTCTTGGTGATCGGTGCTTTTGCAATTTGACGCATTGGCTGACGAATATGTTTTAAATGAGATGCACCACCTTCCTGAATTTTTAAAATAATATTCAGCTCAGCATCGGTCATTGGACGTGATGAAGTGATCACAATCACACCTTCACCTTGATTATTTCGGCGGGTAAAAAAATTCAGGCTGGATGGGGGCTGATGTGCAGCACCAAGCATCAATAAATCTTCAGGTGTGGCTAAGCTCACGTCTAATTTGGAATTGGCATCGGCTTGGTGAAAACTCATTTCTGCATAGAGGAGTTCACCAGGCGCAGATTGGATTTGAATTGGATCAAGCGTAATTGCATAAAGGTGTTGCGAAGAAATGATGGCTAAAATGGCAATTTTTAATTTGTTATAAACAGTCATCTCGATCCATGAAAAAGTGATGTTATCGTCTGGAAAAAGTATACATTACCGTGATGTAAATGAATTGTAAATTATTCATCTTTCATCACAAGAAAAAAGCCGATCAAATGTGATCGGCTTTTGATTTTTAGGAATTTTTGCTTAAGCGTTCTTGTATTCCACCAGAATACGAAGCATACGGCGTAATGGCTCGGCAGCACCCCAAAGCAGTTGGTCACCCACGGTGAATGCACCAAGATATTCTTTACCCATATTCAGTTTGCGTAAACGGCCAACAGGAACAGTTAAAGTTCCTGTAACTGCAACAGGGGTTAGATCTGTCATAGATGCTTCACGAGTGTTCGGAACTACTTTTGCCCATTGGCTCGAGTTGCGAATCATGTCTTCGATTTCATCAAGTGGCACATCTTTTTTCAGTTTCAAGGTAATCGCTTGAGAGTGGCAACGCATTGCACCAATACGCACACAGTGGCCATCAATTGGAACGATTTGCTGATTACCTAAAATCTTGTTGGTTTCAACCTGACCTTTCCATTCTTCTTTCGATTGACCGCTTTCGAGTTGTTTGTCGATATACGGAATCAATGAACCCGCCAATGGCACGCCAAAGTTTGCTTTCGGGAAGCCTTCGCCACGTTGTAATTCTGCGATTTGACGGTCAATATCAAGAATTGCAGATTTAGGGTCATCCAATAAGGTTTTAGTATTGTTATACAAATAACCCATACCTGTGATCAGTTCACGCATGTTCTGCGCACCCGCACCAGACGCTGCTTGATAGGTCATTGAAGTCGCCCATTCCACTAAATTATTTTGGAACAGTGAACCTAAGCCCATCAACATTAATGAAACGGTACAGTTGCCGCCAACGAAAGTTTTAGTACCGTTGACCAAACCATCTTTGATCACGTTTAAGTTGACTGGATCGAGGACAATGATGGCGTCATCTGCCATACGCAGCGTAGATGCGGCATCAATCCAATAACCATCCCAACCTTCAGCTTTAAGCTTTGGGAAGACTTCAGAGGTATAATCACCACCTTGGCAGGTTAAAATGACATCCATTTGCTTCAGACTGTTAATGTCTGTTGCATCCATAAGTGCTGGGGCAGTCTTACCACCAAATGAAGGGGCTTCGCCACCCGCATTACTGGTAGAGAAATAGAATGGCTCGATATGAGCAAAATCATTCTCTTCAACCATACGTTGCATCAGGACAGAACCAACCATCCCACGCCAACCGACCAGACCTACTTTCATGTCATTGTGCCTCGGTATGTAAAAAAATTTAAAGGGGTTTGAGTGTATCAAAAGTGCCCACAACTGCAAGCTTTACTGAAATAAAACAGTGCGTTTATTGAGTGGAATATCTTGTTTATATTAGATAGAAAATTGATAAAGCGGAAACTTTATTGTAAATCTATGCTACCCCAAAGAGAAAAATGAACATGATCGGGATTCAGATTTGCGCAGCACTGGTGATATGGCTTTCATTCTGGTCTTTGATCCCCAGAGATGAATGGTGGTTTCGGGGAGCAGACTTTCCGAGATTACAAATATTGGCACTCGGGATCATCACATTTTTTGTGATGTTATTTGTGCTTTCCGATTGGACTTTGAGTACTGAACTGCTCTTTCTTGGGCTGGTTGCAGCGATAGCCTATCAGCTTAAAATGGTGTTGCCTTATACGCCGTTATGGCGCAAGCAAGTCAAAAAAGTCAAAAAGACACAACTCAATCCAGAGCAACAAATTTCCTTATTGGTGGCAAATGTACTGACACCTAATCACAAATATCATCTGTTACTTGAACAGATTGAAATTTTAAAGCCAGATTTAGTGCTTACGCTGGAGTCGAATGCTGAATGGCAGCAAGCGCTGAGCCCAATTGAAGACGATTATCCTTTCCGTGTGGCAGTACCCTTAGAAAACCTATATGGCATGCATCTTTATAGTCGTTTGCCCTTAAAAGACACCGAAGTTAAATTTATTTTGAGTAATGAAATTCCATCGATTCATACTGCAGTGACTTTGCCATCAGGTGTGCAAGTGCAGTTGTATTGTTTGCACCCTAAACCACCGAGTCCAACAGAGGCCAAAGATTCGACCTTAAGAGATGCAGAATTACTGATTGTGGGTGATCAGATTGAAGATATTGATCAGAGCTGTATCGTGATGGGGGATTTGAATGATGTGGCATGGTCAAGAACAACGCGTTTATTTCAGCGGATTAGTGGCTTGCTTGATCCTCGAGTCGGGCGCTATTTTATGAATACCTTCCATGCTGACTATCCTTTATTACGATGGTCGCTGGATCATATCTTTCATAGTACCGATTTTGGTTTGGTCGATATGAAACGCCTGCCACATATTGGTTCAGATCATTTTCCGGTCTATGTAGTCTTACAAACAGGACGGGTATTTGAACAGCAGCAACAATCGTTGCAACAGACCGCTGAGGATGAGCAGGAAGCTCAGGAAGCCATACAAGATGGAATCGAAAAGGCGGAGCAAGAGGAGAAGCCGGTGACAGATCCTTTAGCTCAACCACATAAACAACAAATGGAAAACTGATTCAGCGAGAAGATGTGTGCGCAATTAGCTGATTTTAAAGTTTAACTAATCAATGTACGTTATTTCGTACATAGATTTAAGTCTGCAACGAATAGTGCTACATCGTTAAAAGGTTTATTCTATATACATCAGCACAAGGACGCAGGAATGGATTTCCGCTTAAGGATAGCAACGCTGAGATGGAAAAGTCATCATGGATATGATGCATGCGATGGACGCAGGATAATAAAAGTAGTTTGAAAGCACAACCTCATTTGCCCGAGTTTTGCAGGATGCAGAACTCGGGTTTTAATTTTTTAACCCGATTGTATACCGCTTATTGTTGTGGCTTTCTGCCAGAAGGTGGTTCGCTAAGATCTGGTTTTGATGGTGGTAATTTTTCGCCCGATTTAGGGATCAGCTGTTGGGTGACTGGAAGATGAATGTCTAAGGTTGGGCAACTGCTCCAATGGGTTTGGGCATCGGGCAAATTAGATGTGTATTGTGTTGGGTAACGAAGTAATAAAATGTCATCACCTTGTGGAATTTTAAAGTCAAACTCATAGGTTTTAACTTCATAAGGTTGTAAAACCTGCACAGTATATTGCTCTGCCGAACATCTTAAATATTGATCAGGAAGGAAATGTAATTTCCCTGACATTGCCCAAAATTCTACTTGATGACATTGAGGAATTTTTTCAAATATATAATTCGGCGTTGTATTTTTAATATTGATTTGAACGGTTTGTGAAGGACTACTTTGCTGAGCTCCAGCAATCTGAGGATGCTTAGTCCCAGCATCAATGAAATATATACTACGTTGTATGCCAGTACATTCATCATTTACGGCATCAGGGAAGGTAACAAAATAATCATATTGATCTTCCTCTTCATCATCTTTACCTTTATCACCAGTGACAGGTGGATTTCCTCCACCAGGTAATGGTTTTTGTGTACCAGAGCCACTGCCACCTAGACTCACATTGGCAACAGAAAAGTTTTCTCCACAGGCGGTTAAGACAACCACTGAAATGAAGGAAACTGTCGCGAGCAATAAGCTTCTCATTGTTATTTATCCTTAAAAATATAAGGCACTTGTAGTTTTATCTGAGTATCGTACTGGTAGACACCAAAGCGAAATTGATAATAAGCATCATCTTTTTCTTGGTCTTGATCACAATGCTGAATCGCGGCATTTAAAAGTTGTTTTGCCATGTCTTGCCAAAGTGTAATACACAACTGCCGAAGTGCCTCAACAGATTGTGCTGTTAATTTTTCGGCATGTACAGCTTGTTCGAGATGGGTAAAGGGTTTCTCACTGATAAAGTTATCAATCCCTGCAGCCAAATGGTCACTGAGATTGGCAGAAAACAGAGCTTTACTTTCTTGCATTTGGTTATCTGGGGTAAAGCTATGTTGTTGTAATACGACCTCTTGATCGATTTGAACAACTACACCTAAACGCTGTAATTCAAACAAAATCGAGCGCGGATGCTTTTCTGTTGAAATGTGTTTAACCAAGGCTTCAAAACTATTTTCCTCACCGGAAACAGGAATTTGATGGGGGAGATCAAGGGCAATCCAGCGGGCAATGACGCGGGCAGGAACACTAATGGCAAAATTAGGAGTCTCATTGGTGACTTGATTGGCTTGTTGTCGAAAAGCGCTGACATCTTTGCGATGCAGTCCAGAGAGTAAGCTGACTGCTGAATCGGTTTTATTCTGTTTGATTCGTTCTAATTCAACCAAGGCTTGTTCATAAAAAATTGGTTTTAGCGCAGCCACGAAATCGGTATAGCCAACACCTGAATGGATTAACCAACGTGCAATCTGCTGCATCATGGGATAAATGCTATCCAATGTGGTTTCTGCATCTTGCGGAATCACACCTTGTGCATTCAATTCAGATGACGCTGTGTTGATGACTTGGTCTGTTGGTTTTACCATTAGAACACCTTAAGAACGGATTCGGTTAAGTCATTGGCTGACACAATTTTTAATGCCCGCTTAGTGAAGGAAAGGATTCAGCGCCCGCATTATCGATATTGAAATGAGTAAAAGAAACACTCATAGAAATGTCTAAACTTTCGACACAATGCCACCAACCTAGTGGAATGAATAAGGCCTCGCCCTCATTCAGGATACATTCGATTTTGCTGCTATGGGCAAAATCTGGAAATGATTTCACTATATCAGGACGATGAGGATCGCCAATTTTACTAAATACGGCGACATCATTATAGAGGTGTGGTGTTTGCATTGCAGGAATCAGGGTGACTTTTTTCCGTCCATAAATTTGTACTAAAAAGTTATTGGTCAAATCATGGTGTAAGGGAGTAAAGGCACCTTTAGGGCCAAACCAGATGAAGCTACGATCATAGACTTGGGCGTGGTCCGTATAGCCATGAAAATGATCAATATCTTGAAACAATGCAGCCAGACTAGATTGGCTAGCTTTGGCATTGTTCGCTGTCATATAAAAATTATTGGAATGTGGGGTTTGTTCGATTAAATCAACAAAATCACTCATTCGCATTTTGGTTTTATGTTGAATCGAGTTACGTTCAAATAAAGGGTCTTGTTCACGATTGAACTGAACTTCAATTTCTTGTGTACCGACAGCCTGTTTGAAATATTGTGGTGACCATTTTTGTAAAGCAGGCCAATGCTGGATAGCATCAGTCAAAATCACAGGTAAGTTTCGGCTGTAATACTGTTGGATAAAATCTGCAAAATCAGGTTTTGAAACTCGCTTAATCTGCTGATATTCAGGATTTAAACGGGCAAAACGATCTAAAGTATGCAGCAGCCAATTACGTTTTTTGAGCAGGAAGTGCTGCTCTTCGGCGATTTGAAAATAAGGATGCTGCTTTAACTGTACCCATTCGAATGCAATATCGTTTTCATTCAATCCTTGCTTCATCAATGACTGATAAATCTCAGCTTTGCTTAAACCATCCAGTAGCATCTGAGCCAACCATTTTTTTTGCTCTGGTGTAAATGTACTGCTGAGTTGGGTTTGTTCTGCAGCTGCTGCCTGTTCAAGTTCTCGGTAGTGCTGCTCTTCAGTGTATATCGGAGCAGAAAAATCTTTATTCAGGTCAATTAAACCTTCACGCAACAGAATATTGGCTAAATCAATTGGCGCACAACCGCGCTCTAAATTTTCCTCTAACCATGCCTGCCATTCTTTCGGTAAAGCATTGAATTGTCTTGCTAAGTTTTCTTGAGCATCCATACCTTCCAACCATCCATAAAAAATGATTTTGACCTTTCGTTATTAATTTACGCATAAACATATTTGCACTCAAGCATAAAAGTGTTAAATTTTCACATACATGAATATGTGAAAAAATCACACAGAGGGTGATGCAATGAAAAATATATGGACACAATTAGCACTTAGCGTAACCTGCGCGATCTTGGTGGGGTGTGGATCTGATAATGATTCGGATTCAACACCTACGCCGACTCCAACACCGACTCCGACGCCAACACCGACTCCGACGCCAACACCAACTCCTACACCGACTCCGACGCCAACACCGACACCAACGCCGACTCCAACACCAACGCCGACCCCAGTCGTGGCTGATCGTTTTGTCGGTTCATGGCTGGGTGGATTCTGTCATAAGGGAGCACGAACTAATTTAACGGTTCATAAAGCGTCCGAAAACAGCGTTCGCTTTACCATTGAAACCCGTCAATTTGAAAAAGAGGATTGTACTGGTGCAGTCATTAAAAATTACGATGTTGCATCGGATGATGCACTAATTAGCGAGATTGCGGCGACTGAAACCAGCGGTACAACCACGGCAAACCGAGTGAAATATAGTGATCGCTATCGACCAAATGGAATTGCTTCAGCTTATGCCTTTAAAGGCGATGGCATGTGTGCTGTGAGTGAAACAGCGAGTATCAAAGATATTCAAACGTATATGGATTCAGTCGATCCATCTAAAGTTGTCACTTGTTATACCCGTACTAATGTCGAAGGCTATAGCTTATTGAAACCGACTGTGAGTAAAGCAACGGCAAGTTATCGTCTACTCGATAATCAAACGTCTTGGGCCAATTTCTTGGCGCAAGCCAATGAGCAGGGGAGTCAAGGTTTTGCCTTAGCGGGCAGTTCTTTGGATGTGAAAAAAGCCAATAGCGATTTCCCTGAACCTAAAAACTTATATGTTAAAAATAATGCTTCAACCGATACTTATAGTTACAAAATCGTTGATGTAACCACCAATGTAGTTGCGAATGTTTATCTATTCTGGTTAGCAGAGATTAAAAAACAAGGTGCATTAGGATTTGCGTATAAATCGTCATTGGGTGAAGATCCAAGCAACACCTATAAATATTTATTTGTTAAAAATGATAAGAAACCAGCGACGTATAGCTATGACAATCGTTTCATCCTAAATAGTAATGCGAATCGGACCAATATTTTGGCAGCGTTTAATGAGTTGGGAGCACAAGGTTGTAAACTGATTTTCGCAGGCAGTACCTTTACCAATAATGGGACAAGCAACGGAACATTCTATGTACCCACCTGTGTCAACAGCAGTACCCACAATGGCACCTATAGTTACCGCTATTTTGAGATGCCAGAAACAGATGCTGGATTCTATGATGATAACCCAACCAAACTGGATTTATTACTGAAACAACAAGCAGCGGAAGGCTATCACCTGATTGATAAAGACAATGCGATTGGGTTCTTTAATACCAAAGGCTATTTATTTGAACGCGATAGTGAAAGCACAGCCAGCATTGAATCAAAAGTCTTTAAAGAAGATGCGATTTATAAATTGGATTTACCGAGCGAGATTCAAAACCGTTTACAAGATCAAGGTAACTTGGGTTGGTTTATTAATGTTAAATTGGGTTCGGTGTATAGCAACACCTCAACTTATTTTGATTTAAGTACGGGGGTGATTTTCCCGAATTAATTGTTGTTATTGTTTTAGAAAAAGCCGCTTCATTCTTTAATGAGGCGGCTTTTTTAGCTTAATAAATTTTGTCGTAACCTTCAGCACGGGTTTTAAAACGACGGTGGAACCACATCCATTGCGTAGGTGCGATACGGAGTTGAGCCTCAATAATTTTATTCACGCGAATCGCATCATCGACTTCATCTTTGCTTGGCATATTGTCCACAATTGGCTCAATCAGTACTTTATATTTTGGATTGCGAACATCACCATAACGATAGAAATATAAGGGGATTGCAACCGCTTTCGAAATTTTGAGTAAACGACGATGAGCAGTCACGGTTGCCGCTGGAACACCAAAGAAAGGCGCCATCACGCCTTGTTTTAAACCAAAATCTTGATCAGGACTATACCAGATTGCACCACCATCTTTGAGTCGACGAATCAAGCCACGCATATCATCATGGTCAATCTGTTGTTGGTAAATGGTGGCACGACAACGATAAATCAGCATATCCAGTAGTGGATTGTTCTGTGGGCGATAGACCACATCAGGCTCAAAATATTGAGCGCAAATATAACCACCGGCATCCAGTAAGGTGCTGTGGGTGCCGAGTAATAACACGCCTTTACCTTGTGCTTTTGCATTGGTGATATGTTCTAAGCCTTCAACACTATGGCGGCCTTTAAACCATTTGGGGCAGTACCAAGCATTGAGGGTTTCAAATACACCAAGCATCATATCCACAAACACTTGTTTGGCTTGAGCCTCAACCTCGGCAGGCGACCACTCTGGAAAACACAGCTCTAAATTCCGAAGTGTGGTTTTTCGGCGTGATTTAAGCAGGCGCCAGCATAAAGCCGCCAAACCATGTGCTAAGCGCCATTGAATGGCCCATGGAAGAATGGCCAATAGCATTAGAAAAGTGATGGCGATCCAGATTTTCCAATATTTGGGCAATAAAAAAGCCCATTGAAACTCGCCAGGGGTATAAGGCTGTTTTTGACTCATAAATTCGAAAAAGAATAACGTTGAATTTTGCAGCAGTGTAGCATGAAGTGGGTTTGACGACTTTAAAACTCACATAAAACCGAAGTCGCTTTAGCGTGTACTATTTTTGAGTGCCATATTTGAACAGAAAAGGCATCTCTCTATAAGTGATCAAGTTCACTTGTCATAGATTGAAAATAAGATACTCAACCAAGTATTTGTAATGGGTTTAACAAAGAGATTGAGTTAATAAGGTTTCTAACCAAAATTTGAAAGTTTGAACTTTGGGAAGTGTCGCTTTATTAAAAGGAATGTCGATCCAGTAGCCGTACTTACTTTGGATATCATGCTCTATCATCGCTTTGAGTGTACCTGTATTGAGTTCATTTTGAATCATGGGCTTATCGATGATTGCGATACCATAGCCAGCAACAGCAGCTTGAATCACTTGTTCGGTTGTTGAAAATTCGATGGCACAATGTGAGTCGCTTAACTCTGTATAATGATTTTGCTGTAACCATGTTTGCCACGTATCTAGTCTTTTACGGTTATATAACACATGAATAAGAGGATAATCTTGAAGGTTCGGGATACTCTCATCTTGAAAGAGCTGTGGGCTGGCGACCATCACATAGTCTTCTTTAAATAATAAGCTACTTTGACAATGATGGGCAGGTGCGAGGCCAAATCGAATACGAATATCCGTATCTACAGCAATCTCAATGTTTTCAGCGTCCTGAGTGTAATTCACCGTAAATGAATAGTCTTTGTGGGTGAGCAAAAAATTTTTTAAATTGGGGGAGAGAATTCGATTACACCAAGTTGGCGGAGCTTCAATATTGAGTTTTGTGCGGATGTTTTTTGCCCTAAATTTGAGGGTAGATACTTCAATTTGATCAAACACAATCTGCATATCATTTGCGAACTCAAGGCCATGAGCGGTGAGTTCGATTCCTTTGGGTGATCTCAAAAAAAGCTGAACACCTAAATACTCTTCTAGTAATTTGATTTGTCTGCTGACCGCCCCATGCGTCAGACAGAGAGATTGTGCCGCATGTGAAAAATTTAAATGCTTGACCACCTCTTCAAAGATGCGTAAAGCGTTCATGGGAGGTAATTGTCGCATCCATAGGTCCTTTTATCATATCCCTGATTTTTATAAGATGAAGATGACCACTCTTGTCCTGAAGCGGTGCTTCATATTCATCACAATCCATTGTACTCAGTGTAGCATAGCGTATATTTTGTATGAGGTGCTTTTAGCTATAAAAATAATTTTTATAATTTAAATAAGGAATATTCTATTGGTTGGTTAAAAATAATAAGCAAGTGAAATATATGTTTTTTGATTCCAGTTATTATTTGTTCCTTGTGCTAAACCATTTTGATCACCAAGATAAGGGTCGTATTTACCGATTAAATGCTCTGCTTGAATGGTAAGGTCTTTAAATTTAAATGCAACACCTGGAATAACTCTATAACTATCTGTGCTGCTATTCTTTTTGTTGATATAACCACTAATATTGAGGTAAGGGCGAATGGATTGTACATATTCAAAACTGTATGGGAATAAGTAGCTAAATTCGGTAGAAAAAAAGTCTCCTTGCGTTGCTGAATTATAGGAATAGTCAAATCCACCCAAGCTAATATGATCAGGACTCAAGCGGTCTTTATGATCAATGTCTTGATGACCAAATAATAATTTGCTATTCCAGCTTTGATAATTAAAATCAGCAAAAATAGACCATACTTGACGTGATCCTGTGCTGGAATAATTTTTGTTTTCGATGTCTGAGTACCAGACCGATGTGCCAAGTTGGTAGTTGAGGTCAGCATAGTTTGAAGAGTATGCATAACGGGCAATGATCATGTTTTTTTCTTGGGTATTGGTTCCATTTTCAACATAATCATCTGCATTGACCATATTAATACTGAAGCGTCTCGCATCTTTTGAATGCCCTCTAAAATTGCCGCCATCGATTGGATATAAAGCCAAAGATAATTGATTTTTATCGGTTTTGAATTGATAGTTAATGCCAATGTTGTGTACATCCTCTAGCCCCATCACATTGGCAATGCCAAGAAAAAAAGTATTTCCCCAATAACGATCTAATCCAAATGGAACTGGGTTTAAACCTGCAATGATTTTATGGTTTGGATTGATTTTATAGCCAAGCCAAGCATCAGTTAACCAGCTTGCATCACCGATATGACCATAATATTCATATAGACGGTAATCCAGCCCGCCAATGAGCGTTGCAGACTCATAGTTGAGCGCCAAGATCACATCACTAAAAGAAAATTTACTACTACTCGGGTTGGCGTCATGGTCATAGACATATTTACCTCGGATTGCACCACCCACATTTAATTGACCTAAACTTGAAGTTGGTTCTCCGATTTTTATTCCAGAATAAATGGTTTGATTGATGATTAAACTGCATGTAAAGAGTAGAACTTTAATTGGTGTTGATTTTATTTTTAACATTTTTCATCCTTGAAAATAAATTAAATTTTAATTTCCTTGTTTTGGGTTAATAAAACATATTTGAGGTTTTATTTATAATGAAAATTTTACAATTGCTATGAATTTAATTCATAGCGGTGTGAGTTTTTTTAATATTAGATTTTTTAATAGTGCTGTGAATTAATTTGCATTTTATTTTTATTTAAAAAGAGGGATGGTAATCGCAGTTTATTCGATCAAGGAAAGTACATGGATAAGTTAACTGCTGCGGTTTATATCGGTGAGGGATTTGAAGGTGAGGGGGTCAATGCATCCCATATCAATATTTTAATTGGTCCACGTGGCGGTCCTGTCGGGCAGGCTTTTGCAAATAGTCTGTCTTCACCATCTCAAGGCCATTGTCCATTTATGGTGATTGCTCAACCCAATATCCCCGTGAAACCAATGACGTTGTATGTCAATAAAGCGGAAATCCAAGGAGATTTGCATGCAAATGCGACTTGGGGAGCATCTCAGGCGGGGATTGCTAAGGCTATCAATGAAGCACTCTCGTCTGGAGTATTTCCTCCTGAGGCTGAAAATGAGTGGGCCATAGTCACCGCAAATTGGGTTAATCCGAGTTGTGATGATTTGGATGAGGTGTATCGCAATAATTACAACGCTTGCGTTCGGGCAATTCATGCAGCATTGAATTATTTACCGCTAAAGCATGATTTAGTCGCACTCAAACAAATCAAAAACCCATTTTATACCCCTAAACATTAAGGTTGAAGACCATGGAATATATCAATTTAGGAAATTCAGGTTTAAAAGTTTCGCGCCTATGTTTAGGCACCATGAATATGGGTTCATCGTCTTGGAAACCCTGGATTTTTAATGCTGAGCAAAGTGCTCCAATTATTAAATATGCGCTGGATTCAGGAGTCAATTTTATTGATCTTGCTGATTTTTATTCGGCAGGAAAAGGTGAAGAAGTTGTTGGTGGAATTATTCATAAACTGGTCAATCGTGATGAGGTGGTCATCACCACAAAAGTTGGCTATGGAACAGGTGGAGGCATCAATCAAACAGGACATTCTAGAAAAAATATTCTCAGTAGTATCGATCAATCTTTAAAACGCATTGGTACGGATTATGTCGACATTTATATGCTGCACTTTTTTGATGTTGATAGCCCAGTAGATGAAACGCTTGCTGCTATGAATGAAATTATCAAGTCTGGAAAAGCACGTTATTTTGGTGTGTCTACCATGACCGTTGGGCAGCTGGCAAAAATCTTGATCTCATGTGAGCGCAATGGTTTTGTCAAACCGATCAATATGCAATTGCAACTGAACTGTGCCTATCGGGAAGAAGAACGAGAAATGATTCCTTTCTGTATTGATCAAGGGATTGGCGTTTCAGTATTCAGTCCCTTAGCCCGTGGCATTTTAAGTGGTGAAATGAGTTCAACCCGAAATACTACTGATTTCTTTACCCAGCAGATGTATAACGACGCTGTGAGTTTTGAAATTGTAAAATCGGTGAGCAAAGTGGCTCAAAATAAAAATTTAACAATGGCACAGGTTGCACAGGCTTGGGTACTGCAGCGCCCTGGCATTCACAGTATGTTGGTCGGCGCAGATAACGTAGATCAATTTAAAACTGCAATTCAAGCCCTAGAGACCCAATTCAACGACGATGAACTATATGAAATTGATCGTAATTATACCCCTTGCGATCTGATTAATGATTATACCAGTGAGAAGCGTATTTCGCGCATTGCTCGTGAGGCTAAAGGCTGTTTTGTAGATGTAGGGGTGTAATAAGATGTTAAATTTAAAGAAAAATACCAGTTTTATCAATGGTCAATGGTTGGCAGGTCAAGCCAATACTTATCCTGTTTTTAATCCAGCCAATGCACAATGCATTACTCAAGTTTTAAGTTGTGGGGCAGAAGAAACGCAACAGGCGATTCAAGCTGCTGATCAAGCTTTGGCGACATGGAAGACCACCTTGGCTGCTGAACGAGCTCAGGTCTTAAAACGCTGGGGCGAATTGATGCTGGAATATCGACAGCAATTGGCTGAGATTCTTGTGGAGGAACAAGGCAAACCTTTGGCTGAGGCTTTAGGCGAGGTCGCCTATGCTGCGAGTTTCTTTGAGTGGTTTGCTGAAGAAGCGAAACGTAACTACGGCGATATTATCCCCACATTTAAAGCACAAACAAAAATCATGGTCACCAAAGAACCTGTTGGTGTCGTTGCTGCAATTACACCTTGGAATTTTCCATTAGCAATGGTGACACGTAAAGTCGCCCCAGCATTGGCTGCGGGCTGCAGCATGATTTTAAAACCTTCGGAAGAAACACCGCTGTCAGCTTTTGCACTTGCAGTCTTGGCAGAGCAAGCGGGAGTGCCTGCAGGAGTATTTAACGTTGTTTCTGGGAATGCGCAGGAGATTGGTGCAACTTTACAGCATTCAGAGAAAGTGAAAAAAATCAGTTTTACGGGGTCTACTGCAACAGGCAAATTATTAATGCGTCAAGCAGCGGATACCTTAAAGAAAACCTCTTTTGAACTGGGTGGAAATGCGCCTTTTATCGTGTTCGAAGATGCTGATTTAGAGGCGGCGGTTCAGGGTGCAATGGCATCAAAATATAGAAATACCGGACAGACCTGTGTTTGTGTCAACCGTTTTTATATTCATGAAACGGTCTATGAGTCATTCATTGAACTACTTACGGCAGAGGTTCAGAAACTCAAAGTTGGTTATGGCCTTATAGACGGTGTCACCCAAGGGCCATTAATTAATCAGGCCGCGATAGCAAAAGTGCAACGCCACATTGATGATGCCTTAGCGAAGGGTGGTTCAATTGTGACGGGTGGACAAGCACATGCGTTAGGTGGGCTCTTTTATGAACCGACGATTATTCAGCATGCCAATGACAAAATGCTAGTTGCGCATGAGGAAACCTTTGGGCCTGTCGCAGCATGTTTTTCCTTTGCTTCGGATCAGGAAGCGATTGCCTTGGCAAATAACACCCAATATGGGCTGTCTGCATATTTCTATACCAAAGATCTAAAGAGAACGTGGTGGGTTGCAGATCAATTGCAAGTGGGAATGGTGGGAATCAATGAGGGCATTATTTCGACTGCGGTAGCACCGTTTGGCGGTGTAAAAGAGTCTGGCTTTGGTCGGGAAGGCTCAAAGTATGGTTTAGAAGAATATCAAAACATCAAGTACATCTTGCTGGGTGGCCTTGCTTGATCAGCTAAGCATGCTAGAACTCAATCGAATTGAATTGGGATCTAGCCTTGCTGGCGTCAGCATCACTTTTTAAATTTTTGGATAGAAGAATTATTCAATTTTACTCCATGGAATGGGAGCGTATATGAATACCGTAAATATTGATAATGTGCCATTGAACAAATTTCATTTGAAAATAACGGCTCTGACTTTCGGTGCACATTTAACGGATGGCTATATCATTGGTTTGATTGGGATGGTTTTCACTTTAATTACCCCCCTGATGCAGCTAGATTCCTTTTGGCAGGGGGCAATCGGAAGTGCTGTTCTGATTGGCCTCTTTGTAGGAAGTTTATTTTTTGGATTTATTTCAGATAAATTAGGTCGGCAGAAGATCTTTTGTATTAGCTTCATTTTGGTCCTGATCGGTTCGATTGCCCAGTTCTATGCTTCTACACCTTTAGAGCTGTTTCTTTGTCGCGTGCTTATGGGGATTGGGCTGGGTGGGGACTATACCGTTGGGCATGCATTGTTGGCGGAATTTTTGCCTAAACAAAGTCGAGGTGCAATTCTAGGCTCATTTAGTGTGGTGTGGACATTTGGTTATGTACTGGCAACATTCATTGCCAAGTTCGTGATTGATTTAGATCTTGGGCCTGATACATGGCGTTATTTACTCGCCTCAACAGCAATCCCTGCGGCAATTATTTTAATTGCACGAATTGGAACACCTGAATCCCCACGGTGGTTGATGCAACATGGACGTAAAGATGAGGCTCGGGCGATTGTTCAAAAATATTTTGGAGCAAATGTAACGATTGAGAGTGAAACAGATCAGGTAGCGCAGCAAAATAATTTTTCCAGTACTAAATTATTGTTTAGTCAAAAATACCTGAAACGGACCTTGTTCAATTGCATCTTTTTTACCTGTATTGTGATGCCGTATTTTGCAATTTATACCTTTTTGCCGATGATTCTAGAATTGATGAAGTTATCCAATGATTTCACTACAGAAACCATCTTAAATTTGATGCTGCTACTCGGCGCAGTAATTGGTATTTACTGTACTTATAAATTTTCCCGTCGCGGTTTCTTAATCTATTCCTTCGTATTGCTCTCGGTCAGCTTACTGTTGATTACCATATTGCCTGAAACATTGAACTGGGCATTGGTACTCTTGTTTGCCGCATTTACGATGATTTTATCTGCAGTCAGTAATTTAGTCGGTGTTTTCCCTGCAGAAAGTTTTCCGACTGAGGTTCGTTCTAGTGGCATTGGGATCGCCACAGCAGTGAGCCGATTTGGTTCTGCAGCAAGTACTTTTATTCTTCCAATCAGTCTGTTACAGATCGGGATGACTGCCACGATGTTATTACTGGTATGTATTCTGGTTTTTGGAACCATTATTTCGATTTTATGGGCCCCAGAAACTAAAAATCTATCTTTGGTCGAGGCATCTGAAGTTGATGAAATCAAGGCTTATACGGCTTCAAAAGAGCTACCATAAGTACAGTTCATCTGATTAGATTTTTGACGTGGCTTCAGATGATCTTAAATAAGAAAAAAGGCTCCATCAGGAGCCTTTAATCAATACATGCCAAGCTTCTAGCCTTTCGACATATTTTCTAAAATGTCCCAGCGTTCCAATTTTTCTAGCAATAATTCATCAATTTCAGCTAGGCGTTGGCTGGCTGCAGTTGCTGCATTGGCATCTGAAACAAACCAAGACCCATCAGCTAATTTTTCTGATAATTCTGCTTGTTCAGCTTCCAGTTTTTCAATCTCAGCAGGTAGTTGCTCAAGCTCACGCTGATCTTTATAACTGAGCTTGACCTTCTTCGGTGCTGATGCGGCAGCCGCTGCTTCAGCTTTGGCTTGTGCTTTTTTTACATCACTTTTCTGGTCAACTACTTTTTGGTCAGGACGCTGTTCCAAGTAATCTTGATAGCCGCCTATGTACTCATTAATTTGACCTTTACCATCAAATACCCAAGTCGAGGTTACGACGTTGTCCATAAAGGCACGGTCATGCGAGATCAACAGCAAAGTGCCTTTGTAGTCAGACAGCATTTCTTCAAGTAACTCAAGCGTCACCATATCCAAGTCATTGGTTGGCTCATCCATTACGATTAAATTCGATGGTTTGAGCAATAATTTTGCCAGCAGAATACGGTTTCGTTCACCACCAGATAGGGCTTTTACTGGGGTACGGGCACGTTCTGGTGAGAATAAAAAGTCTTGTAGATAACTATAGATATGACGGCGGTTACCATTCACATCAACAAAGTCAGAACCTTCAGACACGTTGGCCATCACGGTTTTTTCCAGATCGAGCGCATTACGTAACTGGTCAAAATAAGCCACTTCCAGTTGAGTGCCAGTTTTCACCGAACCACTGTGCTCAATTTCACCTAAAATGGCTTTGATCAGGGTGGTTTTTCCGACACCGTTGTCACCGACCAAACCGATACGGTCACCACGTAACACGATGGCCGAGAAATCTTTAATCAGTACTTTGCTGTCATAGCCGACACTTAAGTTTTCAATCTCAAACACCAACTTACCAGAACGGTTGGCTTCTTGCGTTGCCATGCTGACTTTGCCTTGTTGTGAACGACGTGCTTTAGATTGTTCACGTAAGTCTTTTAAAGCACGGACACGCCCCTCGTTACGGGTACGACGTGCTTTAATGCCTTGACGAATCCAAGCCTCTTCTTCCGCTAACTTTTTATCAAATAAAGCATTTTGTTTTTCTTCAGCTTCCATTTGCTGCGCTTTCAGTTCGAGATAGCGCGAATAGTTACCTTCATAGCCACGTAAAATACCACGATCTAGTTCGACGATACGGGTGGCGATACTGTCGACAAATGAACGGTCATGTGAAATAAACAATAAAGTCAGATTGTTTTGATCGAGCAGGAACTTTTCTAGCCATTCGATACTTTCCACATCCAAATGGTTGGTTGGTTCGTCCAGTAACAACACATCTGGTTGAGTCAGTAGGGCACGTGCCAAGAGTACACGGCGTTTACGACCACCTGATAAATCGGCTAGATCAGCATTGGGATCAAGTCCCATTTTACTCAGAATTGAGTTGACCTTGTTTTCTAATGCCCAACCATCCAACTGATCGAGTTTGTGCTGTAGCATGCCCATGCGGTCGCAAGCATCCATATCACCTAAGACACAGGCATCACTTGCTTCGTGGTATTCTTTCAAGACAGCGGCAGCTTCGCCTGCACCATCGGCAACGATATCTGCAACTTTGCCCGAGTCCATCGGGACATCTTGGGCTAACATTGAAACAGTTAAACCATTTTGAATCGAAACTTCACCGTTATCGGGTAACAAGCTTCCCTCAATCAGTTTTAATAAAGTAGACTTACCTTCTCCATTACGACCAATTAAACAGACTCGCTCGCCACGTTCCAGGTTAAAGTTCGCGCCGTCGAGTAAGGCAGGTCCGCCAAATGCGAGATGGACATCCCTTAAAGTAATATAGGCCATAATGTTTCCTAAGAGTTCAGATGAGGTCTGAAATGACTAAACCACAAAATTTTGATGATCACGCGTCATTTTCCGCACCCATTGAAGATTTGCAAGTCCGAATTGCATTTTTGGACGATTTAGTTGAACAATTGAATGATCAACTTGCGATTCAGGCCAAAGAAATTGCAGATTTGAAAAAACAGATGCAGATCCTCTATCAACGTGTCGAGGCCTCAGACTTGGCTGAAGGCATTGCGCCTTTTGACCCCATGAGCAATCGCCCGCCACATTATTAAGATATGAGCAATGCGAAGCCCAAACTTCGCATTGTAGTAGTATGAATGCGATGCTTTTAAAAGTCATGCAAAACAATTTTCCCTTTGGTGGTGCCACTTTCGATTTGTTGGTGTGCACGTTTCAGGTTTTCTGCATTGATGGGGGAGAGCATTTGACTCACTGTGGTTTTAATTTTCCCCTCGTCAACTAAGCTTGCAATCTGATTCAACAATTGGCTCTGTTTGATCATATCTTGCGTTTGATACATGGAGCGCGTGAACATAAATTCCCAATGCACCGAGACAGACTTGGATTTAAAGGCTTTAATGTCGAGTTGCTCGGGATCATCAATTAATCCAAAATGTCCTTGTGCTGCAATCAGTTCGGCAATATCAGCGAGATGCTGATCGGTTTGCGTGGTTGAAAATACATATAAAGGGGCGGTTAAGCCGAGCTGCTGAATTTGTGGTGCTAAAGCTTGACGATGATCCAAGACATAATCTGCACCTAATTGCTTGACCCATTCAGACGTTTCTGGTCGAGATGCAGTACTGATGACTGTGAGCTTGGTTAATTGTTTCAATAACTGAATGGCCATTGAACCTACGCCACCTGCGCCGCCAATGACTAAAATTGTGATGTTCTCAGCGGCAACGCGGGGGACTTTTAAGCGATCAAACAGCATTTCCCATGCTGTAATCGCAGTTAAAGGCAGTGCTGCCGCTTCGCTTGCATCGAGTGATTGGGGAGCATGCCCAACAATACGCTCATCAACCAATTGTAATTCACTATTACTGCCTTGTCGGTTGAGTGCGCCTGCATACCAGACGTGGTCACCGATGTTGAACTGGGTAACGTGCTCGCCAATCGCTTCCACAATCCCGACAGCATCCCAACCTAAGACCTTCCACTGATTCGCTTCAGCACTTTTATGATTTCGGATTTTGGCATCAACAGGATTGACTGAAATCGCTTGTACACGCACCAGTAAATCGTGTCCCTGTGCCGTTGGTATATCCATTTCAATATCGACCAGTGCATCTACTGATGTAATCGCACCCGCATGTTGATAGGCCACAGCTTTCATGGTTATGTTTCCTTTTTGGATTCTACTTGATTCGAGTTTCAGCATAACCTAAGCTTAATTTTAGTGACTACAGACAAATAACGCTCATAGTGTCAAAAAGGATACTGTAAAATGGCAAAAATGCGACATTCCAGTTTTGATTGTTCTCCAGGTTGTTCGGTTGAAGCTGCCATCAGTTTGATTGACGGTAAGTGGAAATGTGTGATTCTCTGGCATTTATTCAATGAAGGCACATTGCGTTTCAATGAAATTCGCAAGCGTGTGCCCAGTATTACCCAAAGAATGCTGACCAATCAGCTGCGTGAACTTGAACAGGATGGCATTCTGCATCGAGAGGTTTATCCTCAGGTCCCGCCAAAAGTTGAATATTGCTTAACCGATTTAGGCCGTAGTCTGGAACAAATTATTGTTGCATTAAAACATTGGGGCGATGTGCATTTGGACCAATTCGGAAAACTCGCGCTTGCTGAATAAAATAAGTGGGTGACAGCATTTTAAGTTTTCGCCTTTTGGCGGTATGAAAAGGCACGTTTTACAGCTTAGTTTGAATCTAGATTATTTTTTACGTTGTAACTTGCCTTTTGGATTCAACTTATGTAACGCTAATAAAAGAAAGTTTTGGGCGACTTTATGAGTAATATTGGAATTTGGATCACGGTAGCGATTGTACTGTTTGTACTGGGCTCGATTTTTGGCTTGCGCGTCAGCCCACGAGAAAAGGCATTGGGCATGATGCGTGATCAGGCACGTAAAATGGGATTGCATCCACGTTTAATTGCCGCGCCAGAATGGACCAAGATTCCAATGGCATCGGAAAAACGTGCCAGCATGGTGGCCTATTATAGTGTACTTATTCCAGAGGCTCGTTTAGCGTTGATGCGTGCTCGGGTGGTGGATGGCAAGCTTCAGGTGGTGCAAGGTGATCAGAAATTTAATGATTTAACCATTGCATTAAAAGGAGTTTATGCTATTGATATGCAGGCAAACTGTGTCGGGCTGTATTGGGATGAAGAAACGGACCTGAAAGCCACACAGCTTGAAGCGATGAAAGCTTATTTACATGAATTAGCACAACGCTAATTTACTGATTAAACATAGGAAAAACGATTTATTATGGCGAAAACTCCACGCTCTGCTTCAGAAAGCACAGCAGCTCCCGCATCTGCTGCAAAGAAACGTGCCTTAGTGATTGTGGAGTCGCCTGCAAAAGCGAAAACAATTAATAAATATTTGGGTTCACAATATGTGGTGAAGTCATCGGTGGGTCATGTGCGTGATTTACCGACAGGAGGCGGGGCGAAATCTACAGAAAAGAAGCCGGTAACCCGTGCCAAACTCACAGATCAACAGAAAGCTGAAAAAGCTCAGTCTGCACTGATTAATCGTATGGGTGTCGATCCAGAACATGATTGGATTGCCCATTATGAAGTGCTTCCAGGCAAAGAACATGTGGTTGCCGAACTAAAAAAACTTGCTAAAGATGCTGATGCTATCTATCTCGCAACGGATTTGGATAGAGAAGGGGAAGCCATTGCTTGGCATTTAAGAGAAGTGATTGGTGGCGATGACAGTCGTTATCACCGTGTGGTGTTTAACGAAATTACCAAGAATGCCATTCAGGAAGCCTTTAAACAGCCGACACGCCTCGATTTAAACCGTGTTAATGCACAACAAGCACGTCGTTTCCTTGACCGTGTGGTGGGCTTTATGGTGTCGCCATTACTATGGGAAAAGATTGCCCGTGGTTTATCGGCTGGTCGTGTGCAGTCAGTTGCTGTGAAACTGGTGGTTGAACGCGAACGTGAAATCCGTGCCTTTATTCCAGAAGAATACTGGCAAGTGTTTGCGGATACCATTTCCAAGAAAGATGACATTCGTCTCGAAGCGGTTAAGCAGGCAGGCAAAACCCTTAAACTGAAAAATAAAGCCGAAACTGATGCTTTACTCAGTGTATTAAAAGACGCTGAATATAAAGTTGCGTTACGCGAAGATAAGCCAACCAAAGTTAATCCAAGTGCACCGTATATCACCTCAACCTTACAACAAGCAGCCAGCACACGTTTAGGTTTCTCTGTGAAGAAAACCATGATGTTGGCGCAGCGTTTGTATGAAGGTGGTTTTATTACCTATATGCGTACCGACTCAACCTTCTTGAGCGATGACGCTGTGAATATGGTGCGTAATCATATTCAGCAAAACTTTGGTGATAAATATTTACCTGCCAAACCAAACCGTTATGGTAATAAAGCGGGGGCACAAGAAGCCCACGAAGCGATTCGTCCATCTGATGTTGCTTTGACGGGGGATAAGCTGGCTGGGGTCGAGCGTGATGCGCAGCGTTTATATGATTTGATTTGGCGTCAGTTTGTGGCTTGTCAAATGACGCCAGCAGAATACTTATCGTCAACCTTGACTGTTGAAGCATCAAATGTTGAGTTAAAGGCGAAAGGCCGTACTTTGGTATTTGATGGCTTTACCCGTGTGCGTGGTGCCAATAAATCGGACGATGATATTTTATTGCCTGCAGTGAAAGTGGGCGAAGTGCTTAAGTTAGAAAAGCTTGATCCAAGCCAGCATTTTACCAAACCACCTGCACGCTTTACAGAAGCGTCTTTGGTCAAAGAATTAGAGAAAAAAGGTATTGGTCGTCCATCGACTTATGCTGCGATTATCTCGACCATTCAAGAACGTGGCTATGTCAAACTGGAAAACCGCCGTCTCTTTGCTGAGAAGATGGGGGAGATTGTCACCGATCGTCTGGATGAAAGTTTTAATAACCTGATGAATTATGCTTTTACCGCTGATTTAGAAGGCCAGTTAGACCGTGTCGCTATGGGTGAACGGAACTGGAAAGAGTTACTGGATACCTTCTATGGTGACTTTAAAAAGCGTTTAACCAATGCACAGGGTGAAAGCGGCATGCGCCGTAATCAACCTGTCGAAGTGCCTGATGTACCTTGTCCTGAATGTTCACGCCCAATGCAAGTGCGTACGGGGACGACAGGGGTATTCTTGGGTTGCTCGGGTTATAACCTGCCACCGAAAGAGCGTTGCAAAGGCACACTTAACTTAACGCCAGTGGAGTCTTTGGCAGCCTTGTCTGATGATGATGGTGCTGAAACTGCTGATTTGATGTCGAAACATCGTTGTCCTAAGTGCGGTACCGCAATGGACAGCTATGTGGTCGATGGTGGTCGTAAATTGCATGTCTGTGGTAATAACCCAGATTGCGATGGCTACGAAGTTGAAGAGGGTGAGTTCAAGATCAAGGGCTATGATGGTCCGACCATTCCATGTGATAAATGTGATGGCGAAATGCAGTTGAAAACAGGCCGCTTTGGCCCATATTTCGCCTGCTCAAGCTGTGACAATACCCGCAAAGTATTAAAGAATGGTCAGCCTGCGCCGCCACGTGTCGATCCAATCAAAATGGAGCATATCCGTTCAGCCAAGCATGATGATTTCTTCGTGTTACGTGATGGTGCAGCAGGTCTGTTCTTAGCAGCAAGCAAATTTCCGAAAATTCGTGAAACACGTGCACCGAAAGTGGCTGAATTACGTAGTGTTGCCGAGCAGCTTGATCCGAAATATCAGTTCTTGTTAGAAGCTCCGGATGTCGATCCTGAAGGCAATCCAACGGTGGTGAAATTCAGCCGTAAGAACCAAGCACAATATGTGGGTTCTGAAACTGCTGAAGGCAAGCAAACCAAATGGAGTCTAGTGTTCCAAGATGGAAAATGGGTAGAAGCTTAATTATTTAAGTGTTAAAAAAATGCTGGCGATTGCTGGCATTTTTTATAGCATAAAGAAAAACAATAATGAATTTTGGTTGGGGGAGAAGTTCATGTGGAAAAATATTCGAGTTGCATGTCTGCTGCTGGTGTTATTGATCGTCGCAGTCAATGCGTATCGGGATCAGAATCAGGATTGGAATCAGCCGATTCAGGTGTTGTTGCATCCGATTAATGCCGATGGCTTGGCTACAACACAGCAGTATATTCAACAATTGCAGCAAGATGATTTTGCTGAGGTGAAGCACTATCTAGAAAAAAACAGCCAGCAATATCGAGGGCAAAGTAGTTATTTTATGATCCAGATTGGACGCGAATTAAAACAAACCCCGCCGAAAATGTCTGAGCAGGCGAATATTCTGGATAATATTCTATGGAGTCTCACGTTCCGATTTTATGCATGGAAACAGCATGAGTCGGTTGACGGATCACCAAGTTTAACCCTGTATCTAAATTACTATGATCCGAAGCAGAGTCGGGAACTCAAGCACTCAACTGCACTGGAGCGTGGACGTATTGGTTCAGTCAATCTGTTTGCCTCAGCTAAACAGACTCAGCAAAACAATGTGGTCCTAGTACATGAGTTATTGCACGGCTTTGGGGCAACTGATAAATATAATTTGAATACTGGTGAGCCAATTTTTCCGATTGGTTATGCACAGGCAGATAAACAGCCACTCTATCCACAAACCGAAGCTGAAATTATGGGTGGACGGATTCCATTGTCCGAACACAAAAGTAAAATGCCAAACGATTTAGAGCAAACCATGATCAGTGTGCTGACCGCACAAGAAATCGGCTGGATCAAATAAATTGTGGATAAGTTTCGACTTATCCATATCTTTAAAAAGAATCAAACAACTTAAAAAGATCAAAGTAAACATGCATTTTCTGACATTCCGTCATTAATTCTCAACATGCCTTATACAGAATTCAGCGAAAAACACGATCAATATAGAGATATAACATTGATGATAAAAGAGTAAATAATGATGAAAACAGTGGGTAACGATCTAATTCGCAATCAGCTACATGCTGATCGTAAATGGTATCTGCTCTTAGGCGTATTGTTGGTCGTTTTTGGCTTAGTTCTTTTGGCTGCCTTACCATTTGCTACATTATCTGCGGTATTGCTGTTTGGTGTGCTGATGATGTTGGGCGGTATTTTGCATTTTGTCGCTGCATTTATGGTGTTTAAAGGCGGCACGCGTTGGCTGTGGGCCTTGTTTGGTGTGTTGTATCTGGCAGCGGGTTACTTTGCTTTTACCACACCTGTGATTACCGCGGTGGTACTCACCAGTTTCTTGGCGATTGCCTTAATTATTGCGGGGATTATCCGTACTGTGAACGCCTTTATCCTTAGACCAATTTCAGGCTGGGGATGGGTGCTGTTTTCAGGCATATTAACTCTATTAACCGGGATTCTGATCTTGTCATCACCTGATTCACCGTTCTGGGTACTGGGGATGTTCCTTGCGATTGATATTTTGTTCCAAGGCATTAATTACCTGACTTTTGCTGGTGCAATTAAGCAGTTACCACATAGCTCAACCACGGTTTAAACGATCAAGTTAAAACTAAGAGCATGTAATACACATGCTCTTTTTGTTTTTGTAGTCGGAAATATTTCAATGGCTTGAGTCTGTTAAAATAGCATTTCGCTTTTAATTGACCGATTGTATGACGCTTGCCAAGCTAATTGATGAACTGAATCCACAACAAAAACAAGCAGCCACAACGACAGCACAAAATTGTCTGGTCTTGGCTGGAGCGGGTTGTGGTAAAACCAAAACCATCGTGACCAGAGCAGCATACTTAATTGATCAAGGTTTAGCTGCACAACAAATTCAGATTTTGACCTTTACCCGTCGAGCCGCCAGTGAAATCGTGACGCGGGTGGAACAGCATATGGGCACACAGGCGAAGGGCCTACGCGCATCAACCTTCCATACGTTTTGTATGTATTTATTGCGCCGTAATCCACGGGCTTTTGGCCTGAGCCAGTTCAGTATTATTGATCGTGATGATCAATTGCTGATGTTTCGTCTGTTACGTGGTAAAGATAAAGGCAATGTGTTGCCAAAGGCTGCAGAGCTATGCGATCTGTATTCCTATGCACGGAATACTAAAACTAAACTCTCAGATGCTTTGGTTGAGCAGTTACCGCAAGCGCTTGAGTACAAAGCCCAAATTACTGAGCTGATGAAAGCCTATGAGCAGCGTAAGCAGGAGCGAAATTTTCTGGATTATGATGACATCTTGGCCATCGTCGCAGTGCATTTGCAGAACTCTCCTGAGTTGGTGAAATGGGTCACTGGTTTTTGCTCAGCCTTACTGGTCGATGAAATGCAGGATACTAATCCACTGCAATGGGCGTTATTGCAGCCATTGGTGGGCAAGGTCAAACTGTTTTGCGTAGGGGATGATGCACAATCTATTTATGGCTTCCGTGGCGCCGATTTTGAAAATATTCATCATTTTAAAGAACGTGTACCCGATGCCGAAGTGCTGACTTTGGAAATGAATTATCGTTCCACTCAGGGTATTTTAGATTTATCCAACTGGTTACTCGAGCAAAGCCAAATTGAATATGACAAGCATCTACAGGCCTATCGAGGCAAAGGGTTAAAGCCACAACTGCATATCCTGAGCAATGAGTTTGAAGAAGCCAATTGGATTATTCAGGACTTGAATCGTCGTCATAGGCAAGGTGCGGCTTGGGCAGAACACATGGTGTTGCTGCGCTCAGGTTTTAGTGGGCGTTATTTGGAAGGTGCTTTGATTGCCGCCAATATTCCCTATCGATTTATCGGTGGAGTCAAACTGCTTGAATCGGCACATGTCAAAGACGTACTCAGTTTGCTGCGAGTCAGCGTTAATCCGCAGGATGACTTAGCCTGGATGCGTTTCCTGACGCTTTGGGATGGTGTGGGTGATGTGGGTGCCAGTAAATTGGCGCAAGAACTGATTCAACTGCCTGATATCGAAGCCCGTTGCCAGCGATTAGAGCGCCATGGCAAAGTCCCGCAACAAGCGATTTTAATTTTGATGCAACTGGATGTGTTGCAGCAGCATGTCGAAGCTTGTATTGGTCTGGCACTGGATGCATTGAATGAACAGCTGGAAAATAATTATAAAACCAAAGATTGGTCACGCCGTGTCAAAGACTTTGATTTGGTCAAGCAATTGGCACGTAAACACAGCGCGCTTGGGGAGTTCTTAGAGGAATATGTACTGGATCCGATTTCAGTGTCAGAAATTGATAAAACCCCAGATCAAGATTTAGTGACCTTGATTACCATTCACTCCGCCAAAGGGGCAGAACAAAAAGTCTGTTATGTCCCACATGTTTCTCCGAATCAATATCCACATGCCCGTGCACAAGGTGATTTTGATGATGTCGAAGAAGAACGCCGTGTGCTGTATGTGGCCTTAACCCGTGCCGAAGATGAATTGATTTTGACCAAACAGAATTTAAATTTATGGTCACAGGATCAATATGACGAGCTAGGAAGAAAGATCGAAAGTTACTTCCTCAATGATTTACCTCAACATTTAGTTGATGTTCAGATTCATCGAGATGTTCCACGTGGCTATGGCCAAAGCAGTCGTTCTCGTACCACTGCAATCAATTTAGGTTTTGGCATTGATTTCGATTAAACTAGCGAGATTCAATTTCTTTTGATTCATTGATTAAACAATGAATCATCTTTTAGGTTTTAGCATGAAAATTTTAGTTCGTAATTTAGACCGTAATGTGACTGATGCGGAAATTCTCGACTTATTCAAAGCATATGGAAAAGTTGAGTCTTGTGTCGTGGTCAAAGACGAAGCAACGGGGAAATCGAAAGGTTTCGGTTTTGTTGAAATGCCAAATCCACGTGAAGCGATTAAAGCGATCAAAGGTTTAAACACTTTAAAAGTAAAAAGCCAAGGCATTCGTGTCAAAGCTGCGGATGACAAAGCTTAATTATCAATGTTAAAGCAATATACGGCTTTATCGATTGTTGCTCCGAGTGCTGAGCGGATTGTACAAGGGCTTAAAACCCTTGAGATTCGCTCATGGCAACCCGAAATGTTGCCACTAAAAGATGTGGTGATTGTCGAGAATCAAAACTTTCTTTTGAATGATGGGGATGAAGAATCGGGATGGGTTGTGGCTGTGGTCGATATCGAAGCCGTACATGCTTGGCGAGCGGATGAAGTTGAAGCCGCTTGTGCATCGGTTTGGATTGAAGGCTATTTGGCTTGGGTCATTCGCAATATTCGTCCGATTGATCCACCGATTCAAGTCATGGCCAAGCGAAAACTCTATCTGCTTGAGTTGGACATTGGGTAGCTTATCTACCGTTATTTCCCCCAAGTTGAACCCCAACCCTGACAAGGGTTAGAAAAATAAGTATAAATATTGATGATTTCTTGCTGATCTAAAAGCCCATTATGGTTGAGATCCAACGCTTTGAATATTTTGATTCGATTCGGATCGATTGTAAGACGCTGTTTTTGCCAAGCAACGGGTTGGTCTTGTAGCTGGATCAGCTTTTTCCATTCATTTTGATCAATCATTTGATCTCGGTTGAGATCGTAATTGGCATAGAGCTTTTCCCAGTCTAAACCGGCAGGTTCGCAGCTATAAGCGATGGGAATGACCATACAGCATATTAAGCTCAGTATGGCTTGTTGAATATGACGCATGGCTAGGCTCAAAAGATATTGATTTTATCATTAAAGCATTTAATCTTAAGCTATCCAAGCGAAAGGATCTTGAAGGAAAATATTATGTCTCGTGTTGCTCGTTATCATGCTGATCGCACCAATCAAAAACTGTATTTTGCTCGTCTCGCATGTCAACAAGCGGAGCAAACTGAACATATTCAGCAGGCACAGGCTTATCGTGAAGCAGCAGTGTTTCATTTACACGGCGCAATTTTAGCTTTCTTACAGGAATTGGTCCGTTATTACCGTCTCAATGATTTACAGCCGACCTTTAAGTCGATTGAAGAACATATGGCAGATAAAGGACAGGTTTCACCTGAGGTTTTAGTTTTGCAGCAATTGGCTAAAGATGGTTTTGTGGCTGAGTTAAAGCGTGCATACCGTATGTGTCAATATGCCCCTGAGCCAACAGCACCAGAACCTGAAAATGAAACTTCTTCAAACCTGATTATTAAAGTGACACAAAGTCCGCAGGCGTGGTTGCCCGATGCCAAAATTCTACGTGAATGGCACCGTGAGTTAAGTCATTTAATTGATGGTTTTCGTAATGAAATGGTGGAGTTCTAAGTCAAATCTTAGAGATGACTTGAAATCTTTGCCAACAGTACTTATATAAATAAGACGTGAGCGCAAAATACTTTGCCACCATGTTGAAGCATGGAGAAAATTTATGTCAATGCAACAGTTAAAAGAATTATTTGGTAATCAAGAAGCCGTTCTTGAATTGGTTCAACTCGAAGGTGGTGAGCTTGCTTTGCGCAATGCGGGTTCTGAAGAACATGAGCCTTTAGTCAAGATTCAGTTTAGTGACGAAGTAAAAGCAATTCTGGGCGATCAGACCCCAACGGTTGCACAGCACATGATTCAGGCAGCTTTGTTTGGTCTGTTAGAAAAACAGATGAACCAGTGGCAGGCGGAAGTGATGGATGAACAGCCAACCCATTTGAGCTGATCTCAAAAAGAAAAAAGCGTACTTAAAGTACGCTTTTTTTTGTGCTTTCCGAAGCTGTTAATGGGCTTCAGACTGATGCGCCAACTCGATTTGGTTCAGGATATGATGACTCATATTCTTCGCCATTTCTTCTTTGGCATAGAACACCTCACCAATATTTTCTTCACGAATTACCACGGCTTCTTCTTTACTTTCTGCACAGATCAAGACCTGAATTTCAGGATTGAGCTGTTTGGAAATATCGACTATACGGTGAATATCTAAAATATCCATCGGTGAAATCACCAGTAAACGGGCATGTTGAATATGTGCCTGAATCAACACATTCGGTTCAGTCGCTTCACCGCTGACGGCTGCGATACCTTGAGTACGTAGTTTTTCTACGATTTCACGATTTTCTTCAGCAATCACCACTTTGATGTTTTGTTGCATCAGATTTTCACTAATACGACGACCAACGCCACCGTAACCGATAATCACCACCTGATCACGCAGGTAAGCCTGATCAACCTCATCTGGCAACATGGCCAGTGGGTCACCACTACGTTCTAACATACGCGCCAAATGCGAGCGCTCACGAATCCAGCGTTGTACAGGCTCAATCGCAGAGAACACAAATGAGTTGAGGGTAATCGAGAATAATGCACCAGCAAGAATCAGGTTCTGGGCATCAGGTGTGAGTAAGCCTAACGATAAGCCGAGTGTCGCTAGGATAAAGGAGAACTCACCGATTTGTGCCAAACTGGCGCCTACGGTTAAGGCGGTATTGATTGGATAACGGAAGAATAGGACTAAAGCCATTGCCGCGAGTGTTTTGCCGACCATAATAATGGCAACTACGGCTAAAATACGTAATGGTTCTTCAACCAGAATGCTTGGATCAAACAGCATGCCGACCGAAACAAAGAACAAAATCGAGAAGATTTCACGTAAGGGGAGCGTTTCTTCTTCGGCACGGTGACTAAAATCAGATTCTTTAACCACCATCCCAGCAAAGAATGCGCCAAGTGCCATTGAAACGCCAAATACGGCATAAGAACCATAGGCAATTGAAACCGCAGCGGCAACAACGGTGAGGGTGAACAGTTCCCGCGAACCTAAACGTGCCACGAATTGCATAATCATTGGTACTAAGCGTTTACCAATAATCAGCATAAAGGCGATAAAGCCAGTGACTTTGAGCAGGGTAATGCCAATGGTGATCCAGATACTTTGTGAAGTATCCGTCCCTGGCAGTGCTTGACCACCGAGTAAGACGGCTGTTGCAGGTAGAAGGACCAAGGCCAAGACCATGACCAGATCTTCAACCAAGAGCCAGCCGACTGCAATTTTTCCGTTAACGGAATCAAGTAAACCGCGATCACCCAATGCCTTGAGCAACACAACGGTACTGGCACAAGATAAGCTTAGGCCGAAGATCAGTGCTGCACCGAAGCTCCAGCCCCAAAACATAGAAACGGCGATGCCGAGTAAAGTCGCGACTGCAATCTGCAAAATTGCACCTGGGAGTGCGATACGGCGTACTTGCAGTAAATCTTTAAGCGAAAAATGCATCCCCACACCAAACATGAGGAACATCACCCCGAGTTCGGCTAACTGATTGGCAAGTTGAATATCGCCGACCACACCAGGCGTATTTGGACTAATAATAATGCCGGCAACGAGATAACCAATTAAAGGAGGTAAGCGTAAACGAGCTGCGATATAGCCAAAAATAAGGGCCATACCAAAACCGACAGCAAGTAATATAATTAAATCAACATCATGTGGCATTTGAGTTCCTTAATCGTTGCGGTTAAGGTAGAAATAAATGAGCATAAAGCATGCCAAGAAAACAGCGAATAAAGTGTAACAACTAAAATCGAATTTGTTGATGACAATTTTTTTATTTATCAAAAAAAATCATGTAAATTGTAGTTTCTATTTTTTAGGCAAAAAAAACGACTTCAAATGAAGCCGTTTTTCTTAAAGAACTAAAATTATTTAATTTTAGCTTCTTTGAAAATTACGTGTTGACGGATTTTTGGATCAAATTTTTTGATTTCCATTTTTTCCGGCATAGTACGTTTGTTCTTAGTAGTGGTATAGAAGTAACCAGTACCAGCTGTAGAAACGAGGCGAATCTTATCACGCATTGTTCAGACTCCTTAGATCTTTTGACCTTGAGCACGGAGATCAGCAACAACTTTCTCGATACCCAATTTATCAATAATACGCATACCTTTAGTGGTTAGACGAAGACGTACAAAACGCTTTTCGCTTTCTAACCAAAAACGGTGGTGGTGCAGGTTCGGCTCGAACCGGCGTTTGGTTTTGTTGTTTGCGTGCGATACGTTGTTACCAACGATAGGACGCTTGCCGGTAACTTGGCAAACCTTAGACATGGTGAACTCCATTGCTAGTTTATACAGCACAATTTCGTGCAACTAGCCATTCAAGTAAACGGATGAAATCATTCAAGGGGCGTTTTATACCAAAAATACGATTAAAAGACAAGCGAATTTGGTAAAAACAAGGCATGAACTAGTGTGATAGCTCATGCCTTAACCAGCTTAACGAAATAGTGTTTTCAAAAGCAGTTTGTGCGTTGCTTTATTATACGGCGGAAGGATGAATTTTAAACTGTAAAGTTTCGGGCTAACTGGATTCGACATCATTGAGCGTTCATGCGAGAAGCTAAAGAAGCCTTCTTTACCATGATATTTGCCCATACCAGATGCACCAATACCACCAAATGGCAGGTCATCCTGTGCCACATGGGTCAAGGTCTGGTTGATCCCGAAGTGCCCTGAGTGAGTGCGGCTGGCAACATAGTCTGCACGTGCACTATCAATATCGAAGTAATAGAACGCCAATGGACGTGGGCGGCTATTGATGAATTGCAGCGCATCTTCAATATGTTCATATTCTAAAATAGGCAAAATTGGACCGAAGATTTCATTACGCATAATCTCCATCTCTGTCGTCACACCTGTTAATAAGGTCGGTGCAATCTTACGAACCTCAGTTAAAGACTCATTCTTGGCATTCAGTTCAACAATCGTCGCGCCTTGATCGCGAGCATCTTCCAAATAGCCTTGCAGACGGTTGTACTGCTTGTCATTCACAATTGAAGTGTAGTCTTTATTGTCACGCAAAGTCGGATACATGGTGGTCACAAAGTCATTGTAGTGCTTGGTGAACTCTGCTGTTTTACCTTTAGGCAAGAACATATAGTCAGGTGCAACACAGGTTTGACCTGCATTCCAGAGTTTACCCACGGCTATACGTTGCGCCACATCACGAATGTTCATGGCTGAATGAACCAGTGCAGGGGACTTGCCACCTAATTCTAAAATCACAGGGACAAGATTCTCTGCTGCCGCAGCCATCACCGTTTTACCGACAGAGGTTGAACCTGTGAAAATCATTTTATCGAATGCCAGATGACTGAATGCATCTGAAATAACACCACCGCCGTTTACAACAGCGACCAATTCTTGAGGGAAGGCTTCAGCTAAGGCATTTTCGAGCACATAACCAAAGTTAGATGATGCACTTGAGATTTTGATCATGGTATGGTTGCCCGCAGCCAAGGCACAGATCAGTGGACCAACAGAAAGTAATAAAGGATAGTTCCATGGCGCAATCACCCCAATAACACCGAGTGGCTGATATTCTACCCACCCTTTTGCTGGTTGGTGTAACATGCTGATATGGCGTTTAGATGGTTTCATCCATTCAGTTAGGTTCTTGCTATAGTATTTAATATGCTCTAGACAAGTCAGAACTTCGCCGATTTTGGTTTCCATTACGGCACGATTGCCGTAGTCTTGACTAATTGCGTTAGCAAATTGATCTTGATATTTTACCAAGATATTTTTAAGTCGGGCTAAGCGTTCAATACGTTCTTTGGCGCTTGGAACAGGATGACGTTGGTAAGCTGCTTTTTGCTGTTCAAGCAAATCATGCAGCCGTTTTACATCAACATGAGGTGTCATAGCGGTTGTTTTTGTTTGACTGTTCATAGGAGTAGACCAAAAGAAAGCTTATTATTTTTTAATTTTTAGAGTAAATACTCTAAAGTGTCAAGTCGCTTTATAGGTTTGTTTTATAACCTATTGATAATGTTATAGATGGTTAAACTCAATGTCGCACGCTAAACCGAACAAAACAAAAGATAGAATTTTGCAAATCAGTTTGCAGTTGTTTAATGAGCGTGGAGAGCGTTCGGTCACAACCAATCACATTGCGGCTGAGTTGGGGATTAGCCCCGGCAATCTGTACTATCACTTTCGTAATAAACAGGAAATTATTAAGGAACTGGCGCAACAGTATCAGTCGGAAACCTTGGAAATGTTGGCTCTGCCGACGGATCGTCCATTGAATGCCAACGATAAGATCAGTTATTTCCAAGTGCTGAGTAATCAGTTGTGGGCTTATCGTTTTATTCACCGAGATGTCTATCATCTGGTTGAAAATAATGAAGACTTCCGCAAAATCTATCCACGTTTTGCTGGGCAGGTGATGCAGCAGGGGCAAAAAATTTATCGTGCCTTCGTCGATGCGGGTCTGATGAAAATGACCGATTCAGAAATTGAAGCCTTGATTATTAACTTATGGATTGTGCTGACCAACTGGACCAACTTCTTATATATGTCAGGGCATATCAGCGATAATAACCGCCTCGAAGAAAAGTGGGTTTGGCAGGCCTTACGTCAAATGGTGTTCTTGGAAGGCCCATATTTAATGGGTGAAAGTCGTCAAACTTATGAGCAATTACTAAAATCACTGGGCCCATCCGATTTGTTTGCCAGCTTATCGAATCTTAAAAATGATGATGAATAGATCGTCAGCAGCTATTTAGTCAATAGCAAAAAAGGGTTAGAATGCTCGGCTTGATTTTAATTTGATTCGAATAAGTGATATTAACCAAATGAACACGACTACAGCCCACACAGCACGATTACTGATTACTTGTGAAGACAAGCCGGGGATCGTGCAAGCCGTATCGAGCTTTTTGTATCATCAGGGAGCAAACATTACCGCACTTGATCAGTACGCAACAGAAGCTCAAGGCGGGCGTTATTTCATGCGTGTCGAGTTTGAGCTTGATAACTTGCCGTCTCGTAAAGAAGCATTGATGCAGACTTTTGCTGCCAATGTCGCAGAACGCTACAACATGCAATGGAAATTGAATTTCGTTGGTGAGTTGAAGAAAGTCGGAATTCTGGTGTCTAAAGTCGATCATGCGCTATTAGAGTTGTTATGGCGTCATGCGCGTGGTTCATTGCCATGTGAAATTACCCAAGTGATTTCTAACCATCCAGATTTACGTGAATCGGTTGAGAACTTTGGTATTCCATTCCATGTGGTACCTGTGAATAAAGACAATAAAGTTGAAGCTTATGCACAGATCAATGAGATGATGCAGGGCAATGACTTGTTGATCTTGGCGCGTTATATGCAGATTCTCAGTGAAGACTTCGTCGCGCAGTGGGAAATGAAAATCATCAATATTCACCACTCATTCTTACCTGCTTTCGTTGGTGCGAACCCATACAAGCAAGCTTATGAGAAAGGGGTGAAGTTGATTGGAGCGACCGCACATTATGTGACTGCTGATCTGGATCAAGGCCCGATTATCGAGCAAGATGTTGAACGTGTGAGCCATGACTACAACGTTGAGCAATTGCGTGAGTTGGGTGAAGACGTTGAACGTAATGTTTTGGCGCGCGCAGTTAAATGGCACTTGGAAGACCGTATTATTGTGGATGGCAATAAGACCGTAGTTTTCTAGTAAATTGCTAGGTTACAGTATGTAAAGAGAACATGCCGCAAGGCATGTTTTTTTATGTCTATTTTTCAATGGCTAGCAAATATACAAGAAAAAACAGTTGCAAATGAAAACACTTCTCATTTATTATTACGGCACTTTCATTGTTCTATCCGATGAGTGAAATCGTTTTTTTGAAAGCGTCACCATCTATTAGGTACTTAGATTCTTATGAGTCAATCTCCTGCTACATTCAACACGCCACACCCGATGAAAAAGAAAATCATCGCTGCCTTAGTTGCAGTTGTGATTGGACATGTAGGAGTTCTGTGGGCGGTGAGCCACATGAAAACGATTGAGTTAAGACCAATCGAGAAAGAACCGCTTAAGGTGAAGTTCGTTAAGATTAAAGAACCACCAAAACCTGAACCACCGAAACCAAAAGAAAAGCCAAAACCTGAACCTAAAAAAGAGGTGAAGGAAGTTAAAGTTGTTGAAAAACCTTTACCTCCACCGAAAAAGATTGAAAAGGTTCAACAGGTTAAAGAGGCGCCAAAACCTGTTCTTCAAAAAACTGAACAAAAGATTGAACCTAAAGTTGAAACCAAGGTCGTGACTACTGTGACTGAAAAAGTGGTTGAAAAACCACAACCGGTTCAGGAAGTTGCGAAACCACAACCTGCTGCGGATCCATCACCAAAACGTGTATCGATTGGCGGTTCAGGGGTTCAATGGAGTCGTTCACCAAAATTATCTGTAACTGCAAAAGATCTGGATAACCAAACACGTTCAGTGATGGTCATGATTGAAGCGGATGAAAAAGGTAAAATTACCAATGCACGTATTACACGTAGCAGTGGTATACCGAATTTAGATGAAAAAGTTTTACGTGCTGTCAGAAGTGCGAAATTTAAACCGTATATGGAAAATGGTGTTGCTTACCCGATTCGAGCAGAGCAACCGTTTGATCTTAGTCCTTAATAAATTTGAGTCCTTGCGACAGATTAAATCAGGAGTTCGTATATGAACTTTTCAGTTTATTGGCAACATGCAGATGCAGTAAGTAAAACACTGTATTTCATCCTTTTAGCAATGTCGATTGCGACGTGGACTATTTTCATTCTGCGCATTTTAGGAACACGCCAATTAAAACAACAGGCTTATAAGCAACTGGTCCAAGCTTTGGCTACGCTTAAAGCTAAGTTACAGCCTTTGTCATTTGAACAACGTAAAGCTGTGGCTGAGCAAGCATTGCTTCGTCAAATCTCTGCAGAGAAATCTCAAGCAGAAAAAGGCGTATCAGTTCTTGGAACGATTGCTTCACTTGCACCGTTCGTGGGCTTATTCGGTACAGTATGGGGTATTTTCCATGCCTTGGTTGCGGTGGGCAAAAGTGGTCAAGCTGGCCTAGCTCAGGTTGCAACTCCCGTAGGTGAAGCCTTGATCATGACCGGTTTGGGTCTTGCAGTGGCGATTCCTGCGGTGATGGCCTATAACATCTGTGTACGTTTCAATCGTGGCTTGGCGCATGATTTACAAGATCAAGCACATAGCCTATTAATCGATACTATGTTGCAACAAGAAACAACGGTAAAGACTGAAACTAAAACGACACAACAAAGTTTAGTTGGAGGTCAAGCTTAAGATGGGCTTTCAATTGGGTGAAGACCACGACAGTGGCATGAATGAGATGAACCTCATTCCTCTGATCGACATTATGTTGGTATTGATGATTATCTTTTTAGTCACAGCAACGGTTGCTAACCCATCAATTCCACTAAGTTTACCAAAGACTACTGCTGAAATTGTCGATCCACCACCAAAAGCGATCACCATTAGTATTAATGACAAAGGTGAGGTGGCTTGGGATGCGCAGATTATTAGCTTAGATGAGCTAGAGAAGCGTTTCCAAGAGGCGGGTCAGGCTGCGACTAAACCAACTGTGCAGTTACGTGCAGATAAAGAATCAAAATATGATACGGTTGCACAAGTGATGTCTCGTGCCAGTGAAGCAGGTTTAAGTGATATTGCGTTCGTCAGTGAAAACTAAGACAGCACGCGATACCAAGAAAAAAGCAACTCATTGAGTTGCTTTTTTTATGCTTAGGCATCTTTGAGTAGATCAAGATACTTGGCGCGCAATTTAGACAGCTTAGGCGGAATGCTAAAGTTGCAGTAGCCTTGTGAGGGATTACGTGCAAAGAAATTCTGATGATACTCTTCTGCAGGGTAGAACGTTGGTACTGGGCTGAGTTCAGTGACGATATTCAGTCCTTCATCTTCCAGACTGTGGATGACTTGTTCAGCTTGCTGCTTTTGTTCTTCGTTGAAGTAATACACCACAGAGCGATATTGTGTACCAATATCATTGCCTTGACGATTGAGAGTGGTTGGGTCATGCGTTGTAAAGAACACGTTTAGCAGTTGAGTATAGCTGATCTGTTGCTCATCAAAATCAATCAGGACAACTTCGGCATGCTGCGTTGTGCCTTGGCAGACCTGTTCATAGGTCGGGTTTTGGCTAATCCCGCCAGCATAACCACTCACCACCTTCTCTACACCTTTAAGCTGTAGAAATACGGCTTCGACACACCAAAAACATCCACCGCCCAATAGTGCTTGTTGCATAAGACTCCCCAATTTTTAATTTTAAGAATGCTATTAAAGTAAACGAAGTGTTGAAAAAGTAAAAGCCCGTGTTCGCAACGAGCTTTTATTTTTTTGTGATCTGTAAATTACGGAAGCGGCTGAATCACGGTGACAAAGCTGACCAGAACCTTGCCTGATGCATCCATGAATTTAAGCTCATGGCCTTTCAGTTCATAATTGGTTGTGCTTGCCAACGCATTATTGTATTGATGTGAAAGTGCACTGTTGTCTTGACCGATACATGCCATCATGGTTGACGCAATTGGGCCGAGGCGTAAGATAGCTCCTTGGCTTTCAAAGCTGCCTTGAATCTGGTTACAACCATCTGCACCAAAGAAACGTTTGCCTTTGGCATCAAATTGAATTGCAGGGCGCTTACCAGAAAGATCATTGCTTTTAATCTCGACACCATTGATATGGGTGGCAATCCAGTTACGGCCATAGAGATTGATGCTTTCTTTCTGAGATGCATTGGGAGCGGTTTGGAGAGATTCTGTGGTTGAACAACCCGTCATTGCTACGGCAATTGCCAAAGTACATGTTGTTAAAAAAGGCTTTAACATAAAATTTAAGTCCAAATCATTGTGTTTCTATGTTTGGCATTAGAATAAAACAACATGGAGTGGAACAGGATATTGAGTATCCTTTTGTAAATGTTCAGGTGTTTTTAATAAAATGAGTGGAAAAATTACTCAGTTTTGGGAAGACCTGTACGAATGACATCCGAAAAATATTCACTGCTCTGATTAGGCTGTTGTTCATATTGTTCTGCACGTGGATTGATATGTGCCAAGCGATACCATTCTTTCATGCTGTAGTTTTGATTGAGCGCTTTCAGATCGTAGAGGTAATTGGGTAAATAACCCGAGGCCAATAAGCGGTAGTCTTTGGGTAAGCGCTGTGGATTAATCGCTTGAACCATGTCAAAGACCAGCGTGGTGCAGTTACTGGTCAGCGTGTTGTACCATTTGGCTTCTGCGCGCAGTTCATCTGCTTTGTGCAGATATTCAATGAAGAGAGCTTTGCGTTCAGCTGCGGGCATTCTGATCGGGAATAAATAGACTTGTTCATGGCGAACATTACTGCGCGTATAGATCAGATCTTTTTCATCGGAAGCGACTAAACTGAGTTCGTATTTACGGAAAAAGCCGCCAATCGCAGAAAAGTCTTCGCCTTTTTCTTTGCGGATTTCAATAGAGAATACCAATGGTTTTTGATCAGAAAAATCGAAACTGACCAGCGTATGGGCAATCTGTGGGCCCATCCAGTAGGAGGTAATGACATTGATGCCCGTAATTTTATTCAGGTCAATAGTGCGATCTTCCCAATGGATGTCATAGCTGCCATCGGCATGCCAGTCAAAGTTTCGCACATTATGCAGCTGTACAAGATCACCATTTTTTTCATAGCTCAACTGTTCGGCAACCTCTGGATTCCAATCCCGATCTTGTCTTGCTTCTAAGGAAAAATACCAAACCAAAGCACAGGCAAATGCCACACAATAAATAATGATATCGGTGCGACGACTCACCAGATGGCCACTGACATAGACGCCAATCAAGCTGAGTGCAAACAGGCTCCAGAGAATAATGCTGACTCGGCTAAAGAATGAGCCGAGTGGCTGTTGAATCCATAAGGCTAGGCAGAACCAGACACTTGAAAGAACCACGAACAAGGTAAACAGACTATGTAAAAGTCCGATGCCTAAAGCGATGAAAAACTCACGTGATCCAATATTATGCATGGTCGATGCAATCCATTTTTATTTTTGGTAGGTCGCAAACTCAAAAGTAACCCCTGATTTCTCATCAGTATGCTGTTCCGCGTTTACTTTACGAAAATCTTCCGAGATTTCTGGGTAATGCGCATCACCTTGAACGTCAAGATCAACATGCGTTAATTCTAAACGATCGGCAATAGCGAGCGTTTGGGTAAAAATCTCTCCACCCCCAATAATAAATAAGGATGCTTTTTCAGCGTGTTGTGCATCTGTAAGTGCGCCATTAAGCGCATCTTCGATACTGTGTGCGACTTTAACCCCGTCAAAATGCCATTCAGGGTCACGGGTAATCACCCAGTTGACACGATTCGGTAGGGTACGCCCCATCGATTCAAGGGTTTTACGGCCCATGATCACCACACCGCCTTGGGTAATGGCTTTAAAGTGCTTTAAATCAGCAGAAATATGCCACGGCAAAGCATTGCCTTTGCCGATACAGTGATTTTTATCCATTGCAACTACGTGGACAACTTCAGTGCCTTGCCATGCCATTTTATATTCTCTCTAATTAATCGATTTAAACTGCGACAGGTGCTTTGATTGCCGGATGTGATTCATAACCTACGATTTCAATATCTTTAAATTTAAAGTCGAAAATATCGGTAATCTCAGAATTGAGTTTTAATTGGCACAAAGGTAATGGTTCACGGCTAAGCTGTAACTGAGCCTGTTCAAAGTGGTTTGCATATAAATGCGTATCGCCACCTGTCCAGACAAAGTCACCGACACCTAAGCCACAGACCTGAGCAATCATATGGGTCAGTAGGGCATAGCTGGCAATATTAAACGGGACACCTAAAAACACATCTGCACTACGTTGATACAACTGGCAGGACAGTTTGTTGTCTTGTACAAAAAATTGGAACAGGGTATGGCAAGGTGGTAATGCCACTTTACCTGCTTCATTTGGGTTCCAGCCAGAAACGATCAAACGACGTGAATTCGGATTGGTCTTAATTTCATTGACCAACCATTGAATTTGGTCAAAACCATTTTGTTGGTAGCTACCATCTTCATTTTGACTTGCGCCAAAGTTACGCCATTGATGGCCATAAACAGGGCCAAGTTCACCTTCTGGACGACCAAAACGTGCAGTCTGTTCTGCAGTTGCCCATTCATCCCAAATTGAAACTTTATTGTCTTTGAGATATTCAACATTGGTATCACCTTTCAGGAACCAAAGCAGTTCAATGACGATGGAACGAAAGTGGACTTTCTTGGTGGTGAGCAGTGGAAAGCCTTTAGAAAGATCAAAGCGCATCTGATGACCAAATACTGAACGTGTACCTGTGCCTGTGCGGTCACCTTTGTCGCCGCCATTGTCAAGGATATGTTGTAAAAGGTCTAAATATGTACGCATTGTCATTCCTACCGCAGATTTTGCCTGGGCTCATCTTATCAGAATTTATATGATAAATAATGGGTCAATTGAGCGTCATTAACTGTCGTAGTGCAGACTTTGTTCTCTATTTAAATTTAGCTGCTTGTTTTATATTACATTCTATAAATAAGTAGAGGGATAACCAGCAGAATGAATTTTAAACCAGAAACTTTGCCGAACAGTGTGCAGCCATACCTAGAAAAAATCACGGCGACTATTCTGCCAACCGTCACCATGCAACTAACCCCCAGTGATGAATTAACTTTATGGCAAAGTAAGATTGGGGGACAACCTTATTTACCGCTGGATACGACTTATCCAGTCGACTCGAATGGCAATCCGTTGGCTTTATTGGCGCAATTGAATTTTGCCGAAATTCCAAGTTTGCCCAATTTCCCAGATCAGGGGATTTTACAGTTCTACATCGCGGCTGATGATTTGTACGGAATGAACTTTGATGACCAACAGCAGCAATCGGGCTTTAAAGTGTTGTACTTTGAGCAGGTCATTGAAGATGCTTCACAATTAAAACAAGACTTCTCTGAAGTTCAGTTAGGTGAAGATGATTATTTGCCATTTACGGGGCAATACGCGATTGAATTTAGCCTGACTTCTCAGCCGATTAGCCTCGGTGATTTTGCCTTTGCACCAAAGATTTTAGGCGTCGATGAACTGTATGATTTTGAAGATCAATTTGAAGGGGGCGATTTCGAAGATGATTTTATCGAGCCTTATGATGAATTGGCTTCCGCAAGTGGACATCGTTTAGGCGGTTATCCTTATTTTACCCAAACTGATCCACGTCAATATAATGAAAAAGTTCAAGATTATGTGCTGCTTTTTCAGCTCGATACTGATGATGCGGAAAACGAGATTATGTGGGGTGATTCAGGAGTGGGGAATTTCTTTATTCATCCAGAAGACTTAAAGAAACGAGATTTTTCCAAAGTGCTATATAACTGGGATTGTTGTTAAATAAAAAAAGCGGATGAGTGTTCATCCGCTTTTTTTCTAGGTTTTAAATTTTATTCAGTAACAAAAGTAACTTTGCCATCTTCTAAAGATTTAACACGTGCCAGTGACTCAACACGGTAGCCTTTTTCAAGCAATACATCACGGCCAGGCTGGAATGATTTTTCAATCACGATACCTACCCCAACCACTTCTGCTTTGGCTTGATGAATTAAGTCAATTAGACCTAATGCAGCTTGACCATTGGCCAAGAAGTCATCAATCACCAGTGCTTTGTCACTAGAGCTGATGTGCTTGTTTGAAATCGCAATGGTACTTTCAGTCTGTTTGGTAAACGAGAACACTTTAGAACGATACAGATCGTCTTTCAGTGTTAATGACTGGTATTTACGTGCAAAAATAACAGGAACGCCAAGTTCTAAACCTGCCATGATTGCAGGTGCAATACCTGAAGCTTCGATGGTAATAATTTTAGTAATACCTGCATCTTTAAAGCGAGCGGCAAACTCTTTACCAATCAGCTGCATTAACACAGGATCGATTTGGTGGTTTAAGAAAGCATCAACTTTCAAAACCTGATCAGATAGAACGATACCTTCATTTAAGATTTTCTGTTCTAAAGCGTACACGGGAGAATCCTCTAAACGGATGCTTGTTCAAGCAAAGGCATATTTTAAAAAGCATCAAAAAAAATGCAAGCCAAAATTGACCAGATGCTTAGTTTGTTTTACCTGAATAGCCTGTTAAAAGCAGACCGTATGATGATTTTCCATCGTTATGCGCCATTTTGACAGGTAAATAGTCAAGTTTTGGTGCTAACCAGAATACGGTATTGCGTTCCGGTTTATCGTGTTGCATGACTACTTTGATGGTGCTGAAAGTGCCATAAGGGGTTTTGACATTTTCAGTGCCTTGTTTTACGAAGCGACGTTCATCCAGTGCCTTTGCATCTGCAATCAGATATTTGGTTTTCAATGAATTACTTTTTAAATCTTCACGGATTTGCAATTCAGCATTGAGTTCATCCAAGGCACCGGCTTGCCAAGCAAATGAACGAGCCGTGTCATCTTTTTTGGTATTCACAACTTTACTATTGGGGTTAAAGTTAATGCTCATGGTGTTGTTGTGAATTAAGATTTTACTGCTGCGACTAAATTTCTGCGAGTTGATTTTATTGTCGGCAAAACTAAATTGACTGGTTTCAGATGCAGAAGCAATACCACCTGCTTTGGCACTGAATTGATAAGTCCAGTTATTGCCTTGTTGAGACAGTGTACGGGTGGCTGAACCGAGGTTTTTATTGTTGTAGCTGAATTGATAACTGGCTTGGAAAGGCGCCATTGCCAAGGCATGACTAGAGATGCTTGCACTGAAAATGGCAGCCGAAGTAAGACCCAGTACTTTCAATAATTGCTTTGTCATAACACTATATCCTTTGAGCAAGACTGAATTGAATCGCTCATTTATCATTACGATTTAAAGATATTATGCCTGTAGATTATGAAGAAAAGATCAGGTTTTTTACTAAGTGCTTGTTAATTTTTCGTATAAATCATGAAGATGTGTGTTTTGGGTAGCATCGCATGACAAGCAACATGCTACCTCAGTTTAAAGCTGTTTATTTTTTACGGTCTTTTTGCTGAATCGGAGTGACTTCGCTGTCATTGAGATCATCTTCTTCAAAATCATCTTCATTGGAAGGCGATAAAATTGCAGCCAGATTCACATTACCCCAAACAATCAGCTCCGCAGGGCGGACGCGTGCACGATTGACATGTACTTTACTCAACGTTTCGATAATGCTGGCTTTTTTACCTAACCAACGGTTTAAATCGAGATAAAGTAGATCATCTTGAACTTTGACCACCTCAAAATGTTCTAAGATTTTGCCAAGTGGATCTTCTTCACGGAATTTCTGGTAATACCAGATCGCCACATAAAAGCCCCATTTTTGAAAGATGTTTTTGAATTTGGCTTCAATCACTTGGGTATTACTGATTTGTTCAAAAACCATCAGTTGTACATTTTGATTCATTTCCATTTGAATCAACTTTAAATCCACTGATAAGGTGGTGTGCAGACCTTTCACATCAAGCGTGGTGTATAAGCGTAACCAGCCATCATAAAGGTCGGCGTGCAGGTCTTGCATAATGCCGACATTTTTGGTGACATAACGTTCCATGGTGGCATTCACAAAAACTTGTGAAAGTGAAAACTCTCTTTCTTCTTCGATGAATTCTTCTGCTTTTTGGTAAACTTTACGTAGACGTTTAACTACAGATGAAATTAGCGTTTGCATAAAAGTTGTTCCAGAAAGTGAATTGATGAGTACAGCAATGCCACAATCTTTGTATTCACTAAAAATAAAAATAAATTTCTGACTTGCAGTGTAGCAAAATTAATTGCTACATTTTCATAAAATGATGGTATGGAAACACTGTAACTATAAGTGGATCACATTTTTGTAAAAATTTGAATGTTGGTTGGGTTTTTATACGGTGCTGCCGTTGGGGATGGGACATTTTTTGTCGCTTAAATACCATGTGGAATAAAATAAATTTTCGTTCAGAACTGTCTCCTTATTGGTGGCAAGATCCAATTTTTGTTGGGGCAGTGGCTTTGGCGATGCTTTTGCATGGGGCGGTGTTGGCGATTCAATTTACCATGCCATCGCCCTCGGATACTTCGACCAAAGAAATCGCGGTCACCGTTCGTCCAAGTCAGGAAAAAGTCAAAGATGCTGACTTTTTGGCGCAAGCCGATCAACACGGCTCAGGTGATTTCCGTGAAGCACATCGGATGTCGAGCGATATGCCTGCACCGATGCAAGCCGATGCGACCACGGGCGAAAAAGAATTAGAAAGTCTGGAAAAAATTCAGCAAAAACGGGAGTTGAAATTCGAAGAAAAAGTGCTCATGACAGTTCTGAGTTGGCAAAAGCAAGCCGAGCAGAGCGAACGTAAAAAAACCTTGGATGATCTACAAAGTCAGTTTCAAGCCAAAGCTGCCATGGTGGCGAGTCTGGAAGCGCAATATTTACAGCGTCAACAAAATTTTAGCCGTAAACAACGGATTAAAACGGTCGATGGGATTCAGGCTAAACAAGATGCATCTGCTGCTTACCTAGATAAATTTCGCCAAAAAGTCGAGTTATATGGGAATCGCTATTATCCTGATCAAGCCAAACAACAACGTTTGGCGGGTGAAGTGCGTCTCATGGTAATTTTGAATGCTGAAGGGGGAATTCGAGCGATTCGTCTCATTGAAAGTTCTGGGCATGCGATTTTAGACGAAGCTGCTAAAGCATCGGTTCGCCGTGGTGCACCATTTGGACCCTTTGATGCCACGATGAAAAAAGAAATCTCTGAGTTGCGCATTATTCGGACTTGGCGTTTTGATCCAGTCGATGCTGAATTTGAAGTGCACTAATTAAGGTGTACTTCTTATTGGGAAATAATGATAGACAAACTACAAATTAAATATTTATAAAAATCATTTAATTATTTTTTAATAATCTCAAGTTTATTTTTAAATTAAATAAAAATAGATATTTAAATTTATTGCTTAAAACTTGAATTGATAATAAAAACAATTATCATTTGTAATATGTTTTTGGTTAACTCTCCTTTTGAAAATGAATGCATCCTTCTTAAAATTTATCGGGGGAATGAGATGCATGTTTTCAAGACCGCTCCCTTGTAATAAGGACATATTTCATGCATCAACCTCCAACTTTAAACCTGTTTAAAGCCCGCCCACTGGTCTTGGCAATGGCTGCTATACTTTTACCTTCATTGGCTTTTGCAGAAGATCAAGTTAAAGAAAATGCAAAATTGCCAACGATTACAGTCAAAGCAGAAGAAGGGGCTCTGGCTGTAACGGAAGGAAAGAAAAGTTATACCGCTAAAAGTACCAATACCTCGACCAAACTTAATTTATCACTTCGAGAAACACCACAATCGGTCAAAGTTCTCACCCGTGAGTATTTGGATGATGCCAATATTACATCGTTTCAGGACATGTTAAATAATGTCACAGGCGTGACTGTGAATCAGTGGGATGAACGTCAGTATCCAACAGCACGTGGTTTTGATGTCGACTATTATCTGTTTGATGGTGTGCCAAGCAATGTGGGGATGGACGCCAATGATCCTGATTTAACCATGTACGATCGGGTTGAACTGGTGAAAGGCGCAAATGGTTTGATGACAGGTGCTGGTAATCCTGCAATTGCCATTAACATGATTCGAAAACATGCCAATGCGAAAGAGTTGACAGGGAATGTCAGCACTTCTTTGGGCTCATGGAATGCATGGTCAAGTTCAGCAGATATTTCAACACCATTAAATGCGGATGGTAGTGTCCGCGGCCGTGTCGTCGTGAAGCACGAGGATACGGATTCTTATATGGATCGCTACGAAAAAACCAATAATGTAGTCTATGCGGTTGTGGATGCAGATATTACGGATAAGACTTACCTTTCAGTCGGTGCAGGCTATCAGAATTTAGAGCGAGATGGGGTTCGTTGGGGTGGATTGCCCGCATTTTACACCGATGGTACCCGAACTCATTTCGATCGGTCTAAATCGGTGAGTTCTGATTGGACCTACTGGAATACCGATACAACTACTGCTTTTGCCACATTGAAACAGAATCTATTTAACGATATCAATTTGAATGTGAACTACGCTTATCGAGAAGTAAAACAAGACACGGCTTTGCTCTATTCATGGGGCAAGTTGGATAGAGCAACCAATACACTCGACTCTTTCATGACCTGGTCTGATGCCACTCAGACCAAAGAAAATAATATTGATACCTATCTCTCAGCACCCTTTACGCTGGGTGGTTTAAAGCAGGAAATTGTTGCAGGTTTTATGTATAACCAAAGCAAGAAAGATAAGTGGTATTCAGGAACGCCTCCGATTGCCTCAGGTGCTGTGCTCGATTTTGATCATCCAAATATTCCATTAATTGGTGCAATTCAGAATAATAACTTGTATCAACCTCCAAATAAAACCACACAAACAGGCGCTTATCTTGCAGGTAAGTTCAGCTTATTGGAGCCATTGAAGTTAATTACAGGCGTGCGTTTATCAAACTGGAAGTATGAAAGTGATAATGGTGAAGGTAATCGGGAATTTAATAATGAAGTCACGCCGTATGCAGGCTTAGTTTTTGATTTTCTGGATCAATACTCTTGGTATGCCAGTTATACCAGTATCTTTAAGCCAGAAGATAAACGAGATGCAAATCGCCAATATCTTGATCCAAGAGAAGGTAAAAGCTATGAAACTGGCTTAAAAGGTGAGTTTTTAGACGGTAAATTGAATGCAGCTTTATCGGTATTTAAAACCCAGCAGGATAATGTTGCAGAAGAGATAGTTGGTGTTTTTGTACCTGATACCAATGGTAACCCAACCACTGAGAAAGCCTACCGCAGTGTAGATGGCGTTGAAAGCAAAGGTGTTGAGTTTGAACTAGATGGGGAAATTAAAGACAACTGGAACCTGAGTTTTGGTGTTGCACATTTCAATGCCAAAGATGCCAAAGGGAATGAAGTTCAAACCATGTCTTCAAGAACCAGTGCCAATCTCTTTACCAAATATACCTTGGATAAATGGAGTGTGGGTGGCGGGCTAAACTATAAGAGTAAATTTTATACTGGAGAAGGCAGTCAGCGTATTAGCCAAGATGCATATGCTTTAGCAAACTTAATGGTGGGCTATGATATTGATTCAAATATCAAAGCGCAGATTAATTTGAATAATGTATTTGATAAAAAATATTATGCAGGTATCGGGAATAACAGTATGGTCTATGGATCACCTCGTAACGTGACTTTGACGCTACGCTACCAATTCTAATTCTCTTGAGAAATAAAAAACGGCTGAATACAGCCGTTTTTTATTGAGTATGTGGATAAGTTTGCGCTTATTCACAAGCCATTTTGACTCGAATAAGCATGTTCAACTGTACAGATTTCTACACTAAAATCCTGATACCATTTTTCTTTACCCAAACGCTGAGCAACCAAATGTTCTGCATCGCGTTGCCAAAGTTTAATATCTTCAAGACTGTTCCAGTAAGACAGTGTTATTTCAAAACCATTTTCACTACACGCTTCAAATTTGACGCAATTAAATTGGCTCAAGGCTTTATTTCTTAGCTTTTGTGCCATTTCTGAATAAGTTGCATCAAGTTGTTTGATCGTGGCTTTAAAAATAACGATATACATAGGACCTTGGATTAGCTTTCATCGGCTTGGTAAGGATTGGCGATGCCCAGTTTTTTTAGAATCTCAATTTCTAAGGCTTCCATTTCTTCGGCTTCGGTTTCACTGGTTTCATGATCGAAGCCAAGCAAATGTAGAATGCCGTGAACCAGTAAATGGGTGAAATGATCGCTTGGCGTCTTTTGCTGTTCTGCCGCTTCTTGTAAAACCACAGGAATACAAATTACCAAGTCACCTAAAGGCTCTGCATCGAGTAAGCTGAGCATTTCCTCAGGAATATCACTTGGGAAAGACAGCACATTAGTCGGTTTGTCTTTTTCGCGGTATTGCAGATTGAGTTCATGGCTTTCAGCTAGATCAACACAGGCAATCCCGATTTCACAATTGGCATCAAAACCGACATGACGCAGTGCAGTTTCGATATTTTTTTTGATTTGACCACGTTTCAGTGGTAATTCAGTAGCTTGAAAGTCTTGTTGAAGACTTAAATTGATTTTCAAAGTAGATCCTTAGATATAAATTACATCTACGAGCTTAGATTGTGTCTAAGAAATGTAGATAAAGATCATGGTGGAATCTTGCCACATTCACATCCATTTGCTGGATAAGCCTTCGGCGCGACCTACTTTTGTTTTGGCAAAAGTAGGCAAAACCATTGTCATTCGCAAAACCTGTTCGCATCTTGCATTAAACTAATTTTAGTTACATGGCTATCATTCGTTATCCTTTTTAAACCACGCAGGTTGCGAATGACAGCTCCGAGTATCGAATTAGGTTAATATTATTTAATGCTGAGCATCAGCTTTCTCATCATTTTCTGCAATCAGTGCTTCTTGTTTGGCTTTGCGTTCGGCACGGGCTTCAGCAGACAGGCGTTGCTGTTCACTGTCCCAACCTTCGTAAGCTTCAACAATTTTTTGTACCAATTGATGTCGAACCACATCACGTGAATGGAAACGGGTGATATGAATCTCATGAACATTTTCAAGTACACGTAATGCTTGCGCTAAACCCGATTGCTGCCCACGCGGTAAATCAACCTGTGTCACGTCACCCGTAATTACGGCACGTGAACCAAAACCTAAACGGGTCAGGAACATCTTCATCTGTTCAGGAGTGGTGTTTTGTGCTTCATCTAAAATCACGAATGAATGGTTCAGGGTACGTCCACGCATGTAGGCAAGCGGAGCGACCTCAATTACTTGGCGTTCAATCAGTTTAGCCACTTTTTCAAAGCCCAGCATTTCATACAGGGCATCGTAAAGCGGACGTAAGTAGGGATCGATCTTTTGGGTGAGGTCACCGGGTAAGAAACCGAGCTTTTCACCGGCTTCTACCGCTGGGCGAACCAGCAAGATCCGTTGAATTTCGTTACGTTCCAGCATATCAACCGCAGCAGCAACCGCCAGATAGGTTTTACCTGTCCCTGCTGGACCAATACCGAAGGAAATATCACTTTGTAAAATACGTTGTACGTAGCGTTTTTGATTGGCGCCACGTGGGTTAATTCGCCCTTTGCGGGTCTGTAACCAAACACTATCGAGGCCTGTATGCTCTTGATCTGAATCATCCATCAGTTCACGATCTGTCTGTGAACCTTGGATCATCAAATGAATGACATCGGCGCTAATTTGTGAGGAAATTTCTGATTCTTGATAGAGCCGTTGCAATAGTGCTTCGGCTCTTTCGACCGCTTCTATATCACCATCGAGATAGAAGGCATCGCCACGGTGAGTAATTTTGACATCTAAACGTTGTTCGATTTGTTTTAAATGCCCGTTATACGCACCGAGCATGCTTTTCAAACGTTCCAATTGAATTTCAGGGAACGTTACTGTACGTCGAATCGCTGCAGTCAAGATAAACCCTTTTTGTTGCTCTGTAGGAATACCCTTACATTACGCCACGTCAGGTTCAAGATTCAAGAGTTCTCCGTAAACTAAATTTAAAGTTTTAATTTCCGTGATCTCAATCTCTGCGAAACGCCCAATCCACGCGGCATCACCGATAAAAGTAACCAAACGTGTATTGTCTGCTGTACCGATTAAAACATTCGGATCTTTATCCGAAACCTTCTCAATCAAGACACGTTCAATTTTACCGAGCATGGCATCCGTTTTATCAATACTTGAACGTTTAATCACTTCTTGTACTTGCGCCAAGCGATCTTTTTTCACTTGTTCGGGGGTGCTGTCTGGTAAGTCAGAGGCAGGTGTACCTGGACGCTTAGAATAAACAAAACTATAAGAGTGATCGAAATCTAGATCTTTAATGAATTGTAAGGTTTCAGCAAAGTGCGCATCTGTTTCGCCCGGGAAACCGATAATGAAGTCGCTAGATAAATGCATATCTGGGCGTACTTTACGTAACTTGGCAATTTTATCGATGTAGACATCAATGGTGTGGTTACGTTTCATGGCTTGTAATACATCGTTTGAACCACTTTGTACTGGCAGATGCAAGTGCGAAACCATTTGTGGTAAATCACGGTAGCATTGAATTAGATCATCAGAAAATTCAAGCGGGTGAGAGGTGGTATAACGTAGACGACCAATCCCAGGGATTTCTGCCACTAAACGCAATAATTCTGGGAAGGTGCAAATTTCACCTTCAAAAGTTTCACCGCGATAACCATTGACGTTTTGACCGAGTAAGCTGATCTCACGCACGCCTTTTTCGGCGAGGCCTGCGATTTCTGCCAATACATCATCTAACGGACGAGAGACTTCTTCGCCACGGGTATAAGGGACCACACAGAATGAACAGTACTTCGAACAACCTTCCATGATTGAAACAAATGCCTTGAAGCCTTCGACACGTGGTTCAGGCAAAAAGTCGAACTTTTCGATATCTGGGAAAGAAATATCAACCAATTTGATTTTTTCTTTCTTTGGTTTTTCAATTTGAGCGTGATGCTGATCTAGCATTTGTGGCAAACGGTGCAGCGTTTGTGGGCCAAAGATCATATCCACATAAGGTGCACGTTTTTGGATGTTGTCACCTTCTTGCGATGCAACACACCCCCCCACACCAATGATGAGGTCTGGGTTTTGTTCTTTCAGTTTGCGCCAGCGACCTAGACCACTAAATACCTTCTCTTGTGCTTTTTCACGAATCGAGCAGGTATTCATCAGCAGGATGTCTGCTTCGTTTGGATTGTCAGTGAGCACATAGCCATGTGAATCACCTAACAAATCTGCCATACGATGACTGTCATACTCATTCATCTGACACCCTTGAGTTTCAATAAACAATTTCTTGATTGAAACATCAGCGGTGTGCATTGGCTGGGTAACAGTGTTTTCTGAAGCAGCTTTTACAGCACTGGGAATGAATGTTTGAACCGTCATGCAGGCTCCTAAACAAGGTGGATTTAAATAAACGGCGGATTATAGCAGCATTTTAAACGGAACGCAGAGAATAAAAAACTGACAAAAATGGACAGTTTATGAATAAAATTGCGCGAATTTTAATGAATATGAATCAGTAATTTACATAACACAACAATAGTGGAAGGCGAGACTTATTACACTATAATAGCAGCGCAAAATTGGGCATAGATATTGATGAAGATGAAAAAGCAGCGTGATTTTAGAACAACCGTAACTCCAAAATTGAATAACAAGAAGAGCTTCCGTTGTTTTATTGCAATGGGAGGAATGATCGCATGCTCGTCTGTCTATGCTCTAGATGAACAGTTTAATGATGCTTTGCGTGCTGCCAATGCAGGCAATTCTGCTTTGCTCGATCAATATCAAGCTGACATGCAAAATGATGCTTTGGGCTATTACCCTGAATATTGGAAACTGAACACTAATCTGGGTTTTCAACCAGCTTCATCAATTATTAGCTTTGCACAACGCTACCCACAATCAGCGATGGCGGAAAAACTCTCTGCCGATTATGTGGAAGAAAAAGTCAAACTCGGCAGCTTTGCCGATGCTAAGCCTGTACTGAGTTATGTCACCAATCCAGATCAAGAAGAAAGCTGTGCAGTTGCTCAAGTTCGTGCAAAAACAGGTGATAGTCTGGTTTTTGCAGAATATAAAGACATTTGGTTAGCAACCAATTCGCAGCCTGAATCATGTAATGGTTTGGGTCGTTTGATGCTGTCTAGCCCACTGATGACTGTACAAGACCGCCAACAACGCTTATGGGGACAATTACGTGCAGGCCAATCAGGCCCGGCGATTGCGACCGCTCAAACCATGGGCTTGAATCTATCTTTAGCACAATTCAATCAAATTCAAGCCAATCCATTGGGTTATTTGTGGAGTGCACCAAAAGCCAATGATGCTGATTATGCTTATTTAATCTTTGCTTTGGGGCGTGTTGCCGATAGTGATTTAACCAATGCTTTGGGTAATGTGCAGCGTGTTGTTCAAGATGTGCCACAACCGGTGCAACAATATTTGTATCGTACCATTGGATATGTCGGTGGTACCACCGTGATGAAAAATGGCTTTAATCGTGAAGTATTAAATGCCTATGACCAAAGTTATGGTTATCCATTTAGCCCTGAAGAAGCTGAAATTTATGCCCGTCAGGCGATTCGTTTCGGGGCTTGGGAAAGTTTGATTCGTGCGATTGATGCGATGTCAGTGACACAAAAGCAGGAAGACCGTTGGCAGTATTGGTTGGCACGTGCATCGGAACAGCGTTCAGATGGCGGTTCTAAACAAGCGGCGCAGCAGATCTATCGCAAATTGGCACAAAGTGGCGATGACTATCATAACTTGTTGGCAAAAGATCGCTTAGGCGAACGTTATAACCATCAGCCTTATAATGAACAGCCTAGCACCCAAGATGTTCAGCGTCTGAATCAAAATATCCATTTTAGACGTGCGTTTACATTAAGAGATGTGAATGCGCCTGCCAATTATACCAATCGTGAATGGAACTGGGCAGTTCGCCAAGCCTATTTACAACACGACGATGGTCTGCTTTTAGCAGCAGCAAAACGTGCGCATGATATGGGTTGGTATGACCGTGCAATTTATGCGGCGGATCGAACCACCTCTCGTCATAATGATACCTATCGCTATACCACGCCGCATCGTAGTAATGTGACCAGTCATAGTTACAATGCAGGTATTGATCCTGCGTGGGCCTATGGTTTAATGCGCCAAGAAAGTCGTTTCGTCACTTCTGCACGTTCCCATGTTGGGGCGGGTGGTTTGATGCAGATTATGCCGAATACTGCAAAATTGATCGCAAGACAAATGGGTGAAACCTATAATCCAGCAGCCTTGAGTGAAATGAATACCAATATTCGTTATGGAACTTATTATCTTTCAATGATTCAAAGCCAATTGAGTGGTAATGCGGTATTGGCAACAGCAGGTTATAACGCAGGTCCAAATCGTGCACGCCGTTGGCAGCCTGATGCTCAGAATATGGCTGCAGATCAGTACACTGAAACCATTCCACTATTGGAAACACGTGACTATGTTAAACATGTCATGACCAATGCCACGCACTATGGCGTGGTATTAGGGCAGGGATCGCAATCGTTAGAAAAACGAATGAGCACGATCCCTGTACGCAGTGGGCCTTAAGACACAGCAAGATGTTTAAGTGAAACAATGAAGTTTTTGCATTTGATGAAACCAGTCGAATTACTGAAAGGGCAGTTGATGAGATCGCTACAGGCATTGGCTTGTTATTTGGTCTTGTCTTTTGCTGCGCCATTACATGCTGCGAGTAATTCAGACGTTGCGGGCTATGTCATGCATGTGCAGATGACACCTGCCGCATGTTCTTTCGATTCATCAAGACAGAAGCAACGTAAATGTTTGGAAGGCTATTCACTGACCATTGCGAGCTTACTACCTGAAGTATCGCCCAATCGTGATTGCTCCACTAAAACATCGGCCAAATTGTCGCCTTTGCAAGCCAAGGTGGTGGCGCGGGTCATGCCAGATGAAAATGCCCGTGTGCAGTTATGGCAAGATGTGGGTGGTTGTATGCCAATGAATGCCAGTCAATATTTTAGAACCATTATTAACTTCGCGGAGCGTTTAAAAATCCCTGCGGATTTGACCAGCCCAAATACCATTGAAGTGCAAAAAGAAAGCTTAAGACAGCAATTTACCAAGCTCAATCCGGCGTTGCCGCCGAATGGTATACGTTTTACTTGTCAGTCATCGAGATTTGATTCGGTGCTGACGGAAATACGCGTTTGTTATCAGAAAAATGGTCAATATAAACAATGCGCAAGCCATATTGTGACGGGCTGCCCAAGTGAATTTACAATTAAAGGCAGTTACTAGGTATTTACCTAGTTTGATTTGTATTTTCTATTAGACTTTCGTTGAAATTCATTCTCTTTTACATGCATCTGTATTCGCTTTAGAGTACAATCTTTGCCGTTTATGATAATTCGATTGAATAATAATAGCGTTCAATCGTGCAAACGCATCTCATTGGAGAATATCACATGAAGCAACCCGTTCGTGTTGCCGTTACAGGCGCTGCTGGTCAAATTGGTTATAGCTTATTATTCCGTATCGCAAGCGGAGAAATGTTAGGTAAAGATCAACCAGTAATTTTACAATTGCTTGAAGTTCCTTTTGAGAAAGCTCAACAAGCGCTTAAAGGCGTGATGATGGAACTTGATGACTGTGCTTTCCCATTATTGGCAGGCATGATCGGGACTGATGATCCTAAAGTTGCATTTAAAGATGCTGACTATGCGTTATTAGTTGGTTCTCGCCCACGTGGTCCTGGTATGGAACGTGCTGACTTGTTGAAAGTGAATGGCGAAATCTTTATCGGTCAAGGCCAAGCACTCAACGAAGTTGCTAGCCGTGACGTTAAAGTATTGGTTGTTGGTAACCCAGCAAACACCAATGCTTACATCGCAATGAAATCTGCTCCAGATCTTCCAGCGAAAAACTTTACCGCAATGTTACGTCTTGACCACAACCGTGCATTAACTCAACTTGCTCAAAAAGCTGGTGTTGCAGTTTCTGACATCGAAGACATGACTGTTTGGGGTAACCACTCTCCAACAATGTACGCTGACTACCGTTTTGCAACTGCAAATGGCGTAAGCTTAAAAGACAAAATCAACGATGCAGCATGGAACAAAGATGTGTTCCTTCCAACTGTTGGTAAACGTGGTGCTGCGATTATCGAAGCACGTGGTTTGTCTTCAGCTGCTTCAGCTGCAAACGCTGCAATCGATCACATGCGTGACTGGGCGTTGGGCACAAACGGCAAATGGGTAACGATGGGTATTCCATCTGACGGTTCTTATGGTATTCCAGAAGGCGTTATGTTCGGTTTCCCTGTAACCACTGAAAACGGTGAATACAAAATCGTTCAAGGCTTAGAAATTGACGAGTTCAGCCGAGAGCGCATCAACTTCACGTTGAATGAGCTTGAAGAAGAACGTGCAGCAATTGCTGACATGGTTAAATAATTTATCTTTTGGATAAATTGAAAGCACTCTCCTAGAGAGTGCTTTTTTTATGTCGTTTAAGAACAAAAAACAACAAGAAAATATAGACCTATCGCTGCATGCCAAGGCGATTTGCTGTTAGATTATTTTGATAAAGGACATGATTTGGAGAATAACAATGTTTGAACAGCAACCGACACTTGAGCTTTTATTCGAACAACTCGGGCTTGGGGCTGATGAGGCAGCAATCGAAAACTTTGTGAAAACCCACCAACTGCGTGCTGATCAAAAACTGCATGAAGCAGAATTCTGGAGTGCAGGTCAGCGTGATTTTCTCAAAAGTCATTGGGATAAAGATGATGAGTGGGCGATTGTGATTGATGAGCTGAATCAGCAATTACATGTGGATAGCACCAGATAATGAATTAGCCCAATTCGAAATAAAGCTCACATTAGTGAGCTTTATTTCGAATGAGGGTTTTAAACCAGTCTTCTTGATGTGCAAAAACAAAGGCTGGATGTTGTTGCAATAACACTAGATCATGCTCTAGGCAGGACACGTATTTGTTTAACCAGTGTCGTGTCAGTGCGAGTTCTTGTTTAGCAGCTGAGGCATAGGCCAAGAAGAAGTAAATGTCTAAATGCTCATGATGTGCCAACGGTTTTAAGATCTGTTGGGTAATCAAGGCAAAGCGCTGTTCTTTGGTCAACTCAAAATAGATCATATAGGCTTTGGCGAGATGCAAAGAAATGTTCAAATATAAACGCAGTGGCATTTCATCATATTCGATACGCGCTTGCTCAAGTAATACGATAGCTTCTTGCAAGAAATGCAATTGTTCCTGACGAAGATGGCTCAGCAGCACCAGTTGCAAACGCAAGTCGGCACGTTCTAAAGCAAGTTCAGGTGTATTGCTGTCTAAATAGAGTTGGTCCGTTTCACCAATTCGAGCAATCACTTGTTTGGTTTCATTTGACATTCATTGATCCAAAATCATCAGTTATGCGTGGTATATAAGGCTGTTTTTTACAATTTAAAGGGCTTAGCCTTGATTCCAAATGGAACTGCCACTGCGCAACCAGGCCGTGATTGATAAACGTTGCTGTTTGGAAAGCAGGACTTCGTGTAAGACATCACTTTGAAAAATAGCCAGGCGGTTCGGTACAGGTTGAATGATATGCCATTGATCCTTCTTATCTTGCAAGCGTAATTGGCCACCCCAATCCTCTTGCCAGCTTTCATGCAAATAGAACACGGTTGAAATCATTCGATCATTCTTCTGCTGCGGATTATCTCGATGCAACGCATAAAACTCGCCTGCGTTATAACAGGCAAAGTGTGCTTCAACTTCTTTAATCCCCAAATAAAAGGCCTGATTCAGCGCTTGCGATAAATGCTCTAGCGTCTGTAGATGTTGCTGTGCAATTGGCAGTTGTCCATCAATCCATAAAATATGATCACTGCGGATATGACTGACCACGCCATTTTGTATCCCTGCTGCTCTGAATTCGGCAAGATGAGAAGTACATTCATGTGCAAGTGCATGTACATATTCATCTGAGTACACTTGATCAATCAAGGCAAAACCAAATTCATTTAAGTCATTCAGAACTTGGTCCAAATTCCAAGATTGAAGATTAAAGGCTTGGGGGAGAGAGGTTGCTTGCATGGCACTCCAGTGACATCGGTTTGATTACAGGACAATTTTAGACGATCACATCAACGCTAAAGAATACTTTTTTCTTTCATGTTAAACTACCCGCTGAATTGAGGAATAATTGTCAACATGAATTACCGTCACCATTTCCATGCGGGTAACTTTGCCGATGTTATGAAGCATGTACTTTTGCTTCAACTGCTCGCTCGTTTAAATGCTAAAGATAAACCTTATCGATATATCGATACCCATGGTGGTGCAGGTAAATATGATTTATCTACGTCTGAAGCACAAAAATCAGGTGAATTCTTAACGGGTATCCATCGTTTGGTCAAGCTTGACGATTCGATTAAACGTAATGCGCCTGAAGGTGTAAAACAATATCTTAAAATTGTTGAAGATATGCGTGCAGGTTCGGGTAAAGGTGCTTATCCAGGTTCACCTTGGTTTGCACTTGAAGGCATGCGTGATATTGATAAAGCAACTATATTTGAAATGCAGCGTGATGTGTTTCAACAATTGTATTTTAATATTCGCGATAAACGTGCGGGCTTGCATGAGCGTGATTTCTATGAAGGCTTGATGGGGGTTATTCCACCTAAAGAAAAACGCGGATTGGTCATGATTGACCCTCCTTACGAAATTGAGCGTAAAGATTTCCCGCAATTGGTTGAAATACTCCAAGCCGCACATAAAAAATGGCCAACAGGCGTGTTTGCAGTTTGGTATCCAATCAAAGATCGCGCCATGATTGAACGTTTTGAAAAGAAAATGTTTAAAACGGGTATTCGCCGTCAGCTCATTTGTGAAATTTGTGTATGGCCAGATGACACCCCAGTCGGATTGAATGGTTGTGGTTTATTGGTGATTAACCCACCTTGGAAGTTCTCAGAAGATGCGGATCAAGCATTACAATGGTTATTTCCACATTTGCGCATGAGTGAAAATGGTGGACATGCTGCAGTGCGTTGGTTGGTGGGTGAATAACCCATCAACGTCCAAATATTCTCGAGGAATTGAAAATAATGACAAATTCTCTTAAACCTGATTCTGATTTGAACAAAGAAGATCATTCTTTTGATGGAATCACTTTTGAAGTAGAAGAAGAAGAGCATACGCACGAAGGACAAAAAGTGAAACGCCGTGGCATTTATTTATGGCCGAATTTAATTACAACAGCCGCACTTCTTTCTGGTTTTTATTCAATTATTGCCAGTATGAATGGAAACTTTAATCAAGCAATCTATGCCATTTTCTTGGCTGCATTGCTTGATGGTTTGGATGGTCGAGTGGCCCGTGCAATTGGTGCACAAAGTGCTTTTGGTGAGCAATACGATTCGCTTTCTGATTTATTGGCATTTGGCGTGGCACCTGCTATTTTAATGTATAGCTGGAGTTTGCATGATCTTGGACGTATTGGTTTAGCTTGTTGCTTTATCTATACGGCTTGTGCAGCGTTCCGTTTAGCGCGTTTCAATGTACAAATTGGTGTGGTGGATAAGCGCTACTTTATTGGTATTGCCAGTCCACTTGCGGCAGTGACCGTGATCTCATTGGTGTGGGTGGGGCGTGATTATCCATTCATCTTTGATTTGAATGATATTGTGATTCAGGTGATTAATTCAGTAGTCATGGTTGCCGTGGGTTTACTGATGATTTCCAACATCAAATACTATTCATTTAAACAAATGGATCGTAAGCGTGTACCTTTCGTCGTGATGTTACCTGTGGTCTTGATTTTTGCTGCAATCACGTACAACATTCCTGTAGGGATACTGATTGTCTGTATCCTCTATGTTCTTTCAGGATTTGTGACGACACTATTTGCCAAAAAGAATGATGCCAAAATAACAACTTAAAATACGGAGGTTCAGTATGCCAATATTGATGAATAATAATCAATTAAAGCAGCTGAACCTCAATAAGTCAGATGCTTTAACTTTTCACCCACCTAAAGGTTTATTTAAGATCGTCTATCAGGCTTTGATCTTGCCGAATTTGCCTGAACCTTTTCATTATTTAAATTTCATTAGCCTGATTGGGCAGCCTCGCATCCCCATTTGTTATAACGCCAGTGCCATTACTACGACGGCAATCGATACTGCGACGGTTTTAGTTGCCAGCAGTTTATCGACAGTCGGTCATCTGAAAAGTTATAGCGCTAAAGAGCAGTGTCAATTAGAGCAAGATCGTTATCAGTTTTTAGATGTGGATCATATCCAGGTTGATTTCCCCAATTATTATTTTAAGCGTGATGATGAAGAACTCAGTTGCCAACTTAAAGTGAATATTGGCACGGACATTGAAAACCATTCAGCCTTGCAATGGGGGGTTGGGGATTATTGGTATGTTCGCTGTCAGTGCGAAGGCGAAATCACCTATAAAAAACAAAAATATCAGATCGAAGCGCAAGGTATATTGAAACATGCCAGAGCCATCTACTTACCTTTTATCGCCTTTCATTTTTTTACCTATCAAATTATTCAGGTCAATGTAGACTTTCAGATCATCTTGTCTGAACTTAGAAATCAGTGGAATAACATTATTTTTTCCAGAATTGAAATTCAGTCGAATGAGCAAAATTCAATACTCTATGAGCATCAGGTCATTTTAGATGTCACACGTGTATATCCAAAAGTACAGACCCCAAATGGACGGGAGATGTATTTGCCACGGGAATTTGTTTGGCAATATTCAGAAAAAGATGAGGTGGTGTTTCAATTACAGGCGCAGAGTCGGGGGGATTATAAATTTGGTTTGGCTGCAGGCTATGTGGGGAGTTTTCAGTATCAACTGTTATGGAAAAATGAAAGTTATGAGGGGACTGGATACTGTGAGTATATCGATTGTAGGCCTTTACACTGGCAAGAAAAAAATAAAACCGAGCAAATAATCGACCAAATTGCACATTTTCAGCCATATTTGTGTAAAAAATAGGCGTTCGAAGCAATAAATCAAGATAATTTAAGAAATGGGGTTGTGTTGGATTGGAAATGCTGTAGAATGCACATCCATCGGCGGTGATGCAGATAAAAACTTGTTGAGAAACAAGGATTTGGCTAAAGTGGTTGAGTTCTTGGGTTGATTGATAAGTTTGTTAAATATCTAAATTACCTGTTGACTTTTAAGAAATTGAGAGTAATATAGCCGACCTAGCTTGATGATGACGAATCATCGAGAAGATCATTAAGAGAATAGAAGAACAACTTGTGTGGATTTTTACTAGTTGATCAATCGAAAATATTTCATTGATTGAAGAGTAGAAATTTCTCGAAGTTTATTTGAGCGAATTTTTAGTCAGAAAATTGATGAGCCAAGATTTGTAGCCATAAGCTACTAATGATTTTAAACTGAAGAGTTTGATCATGGCTCAGATTGAACGCTGGCGGCAGGCTTAACACATGCAAGTCGAGCGGGGAAGGGTAGCTTGCTACCTAACCTAGCGGCGGACGGGTGAGTAATGCTTAGGAATCTGCCATTTAGTGGGGGACAACATTCCGAAAGGAATGCTAATACCGCATACGTCCTACGGGAGAAAGCAGGGGATCTTCGGACCTTGCGCTAAATGATGAGCCTAAGTCGGATTAGCTAGTTGGTGGGGTAAAGGCCTACCAAGGCGACGATCTGTAGCGGGTCTGAGAGGATGATCCGCCACACTGGGACTGAGACACGGCCCAGACTCCTACGGGAGGCAGCAGTGGGGAATATTGGACAATGGGCGGAAGCCTGATCCAGCCATGCCGCGTGTGTGAAGAAGGCCTTTTGGTTGTAAAGCACTTTAAGCGAGGAGGAGGCTACTTAGATTAATACTCTAGGATAGTGGACGTTACTCGCAGAATAAGCACCGGCTAACTCTGTGCCAGCAGCCGCGGTAATACAGAGGGTGCGAGCGTTAATCGGATTTACTGGGCGTAAAGCGTGCGTAGGCGGCTTTTTAAGTCGGATGTGAAATCCCCGAGCTTAACTTGGGAATTGCATTCGATACTGGGAAGCTAGAGTATGGGAGAGGATGGTAGAATTCCAGGTGTAGCGGTGAAATGCGTAGAGATCTGGAGGAATACCGATGGCGAAGGCAGCCATCTGGCCTAATACTGACGCTGAGGTACGAAAGCATGGGGAGCAAACAGGATTAGATACCCTGGTAGTCCATGCCGTAAACGATGTCTACTAGCCGTTGGGGCCTTTGAGGCTTTAGTGGCGCAGCTAACGCGATAAGTAGACCGCCTGGGGAGTACGGTCGCAAGACTAAAACTCAAATGAATTGACGGGGGCCCGCACAAGCGGTGGAGCATGTGGTTTAATTCGATGCAACGCGAAGAACCTTACCTGGCCTTGACATACTAGAAACTTTCCAGAGATGGATTGGTGCCTTCGGGAATCTAGATACAGGTGCTGCATGGCTGTCGTCAGCTCGTGTCGTGAGATGTTGGGTTAAGTCCCGCAACGAGCGCAACCCTTTTCCTTATTTGCCAGCGAGTAATGTCGGGAACTTTAAGGATACTGCCAGTGACAAACTGGAGGAAGGCGGGGACGACGTCAAGTCATCATGGCCCTTACGGCCAGGGCTACACACGTGCTACAATGGTCGGTACAAAGGGTTGCTACCTAGCGATAGGATGCTAATCTCAAAAAGCCGATCGTAGTCCGGATTGGAGTCTGCAACTCGACTCCATGAAGTCGGAATCGCTAGTAATCGCGGATCAGAATGCCGCGGTGAATACGTTCCCGGGCCTTGTACACACCGCCCGTCACACCATGGGAGTTTGTTGCACCAGAAGTAGGTAGTCTAACCGCAAGGAGGACGCTTACCACGGTGTGGCCGATGACTGGGGTGAAGTCGTAACAAGGTAGCCGTAGGGGAACCTGCGGCTGGATCACCTCCTTAACGAAAGATTGGTGACTGGTAAGAATCCACAACAAGTTGTTCTTCGAAGATGTATCTGAGGGTCTGTAGCTCAGTTGGTTAGAGCACACGCTTGATAAGCGTGGGGTCACAAGTTCAAGTCTTGTCAGACCCACCAAATCTGATTGCAGTAGCTTGGATTGAAAGATATGTCGTTCATTAAGTGATAAGCTGGGGACTTAGCTTAGTTGGTAGAGCGCCTGCTTTGCACGCAGGAGGTCAGGAGTTCGACTCTCCTAGTCTCCACCAAATTCGAGGGTAAACAAAGCAACGCTTTGTCCGAGAATTTAAGCAAACAGCTATGCTGTGCGCAGGCACACATAGGATGTAGCTTGAAGCTAAGAAGATTATAGAGTTTAGTGAATACAGTCCAAGTTGACTGGTTTATTAATCTCTGTGATTTATCACAGTTTACTACTCACCGACGAGGTGGTAGTTAATCATTAACAGATTAGAAAATTGAGTCTGAAATAAATTGTTCAAACTCGATTAGATATAAGCTTAACAAGCAATTGTTAAGAAGATATTTAATCTGAGAACTAGCAAAAACACTGAATCAAGCGTTTTGGTATATGAATTTAGATTGAAGCTGTATGGTGATTAAGTTCACAGACAACAAACCAGTGGCAATTAAGTTTGCAACGATAACACTCACTTGTATGTGTTAACGACTGTTTGGGGTTGTATAGTCAAGTAATTAAGTGCATGTGGTGGATGCCTTGGCAGTCAGAGGCGATGAAAGACGTGATAGCCTGCGAAAAGCTCCGGGGAGGCGGCAAATATCCTTTGATCCGGAGATTTCTGAATGGGGGAACCCACCCGCTATAAGGCGGGTATCATAAGCTGAATACATAGGCTTATGAAGCGAACGAGGGGAAGTGAAACATCTCAGTACCCTTAGGAAAAGAAATCAATTGAGATTCCCTTAGTAGCGGCGAGCGAACGGGGAGCAGCCCATTAAGTTGTGTGTGTTCTAGTGGAACGCTCTGGGAAGTGCGAACGTAGAGGGTGATATTCCCGTACACGAAAGGGCACACACAATGATGACGAGTAGGGCGAGGCACGTGAAACCTTGTCTGAATATGGGGGGACCATCCTCCAAGGCTAAATACTCCTGACTGACCGATAGTGAACCAGTACCGTGAGGGAAAGGCGAAAAGAACCCCTGTGAGGGGAGTGAAATAGATCCTGAAACCGCATGCATACAAGCAGTGGGAGCCGACTTGTTCGGTGACTGCGTACCTTTTGTATAATGGGTCAGCGACTTATATTCAGTAGCAAGGTTAACCGCATAGGGGAGCCGTAGAGAAATCGAGTCTTAATAGGGCGTTTAGTTGCTGGGTATAGACCCGAAACCAGGCGATCTATCCATGAGCAGGTTGAAGGTTGGGTAACACTAACTGGAGGACCGAACCCACTGTCGTTGAAAAGCCAGGGGATGACTTGTGGATAGGGGTGAAAGGCTAATCAAGCCTGGTGATAGCTGGTTCTCCCCGAAAGCTATTTAGGTAGCGCCTCGGACGAATACCATTGGGGGTAGAGCACTGTTTCGGCTAGGGGGTCATCCCGACTTACCAAACCGATGCAAACTCCGAATACCAATGAGTACTATCCGGGAGACAGACTGCGGGTGCTAACGTCCGTAGTCAAGAGGAAAACAATCCAGACCGCCAGCTAAGGCCCCAAAATCATAGTTAAGTGGGAAACGATGTGGGAAGGCATAGACAGCTAGGAGGTTGGCTTAGAAGCAGCCACCCTTTAAAGAAAGCGTAATAGCTCACTAGTCGAGTCGGCCTGCGCGGAAGATGTAACGGGGCTAAAACTATGTGCCGAAGCTGCGGATTTACGCATTAGCGTAAGTGGTAGGGGAGCGTTCTGTAAGCCGATGAAGGTGTATTGAGAAGTATGCTGGAGGTATCAGAAGTGCGAATGCTGACGTGAGTAACGACAAAACGGGTGAAAAACCCGTTCGCTGAAAGACCAAGGGTTCCAGTCCAACGTTAATCGGGGCTGGGTGAGTCGACCCCTAAGGCGAGGCCGAGAGGCGTAGTCGATGGGAAATTGGTTAATATTCCAATACTTCTGTGTAATGCGATGAGAGGACGGAGAAGGTTAAGTCAGCCTGGCGTTGGTTGTCCAGGTGGAAGGTTGTAGGCATGCATCTTAGGCAAATCCGGGGTGCTCTATGCTGAGAGCTGATAGCAAGCTGTACTTGTACAGTGAAGTGGCTGATACCATGCTTCCAGGAAAAGTCTCTAAGCTTCAGTTACACAGGAATCGTACCCGAAACCGACACAGGTGGTCAGGTCGAGTAGACCAAAGCGCTTGAGAGAACTCTGCTGAAGGAACTAGGCAAAATGGTACCGTAACTTCGGGAGAAGGTACGCTGCTGACGGTGATGGGACTTGCTCCCTGAGCTATTGGCAGCCACAGAAACCAGGCCGCTGCAACTGTTTATTAAAAACATAGCACTCTGCAAACACGAAAGTGGACGTATAGGGTGTGATGCCTGCCCGGTGCTGGAAGGTTAATTGATGGGGTTAGCGTAAGCGAAGCTCTTGATCGAAGCCCCAGTAAACGGCGGCCGTAACTATAACGGTCCTAAGGTAGCGAAATTCCTTGTCGGGTAAGTTCCGACCTGCACGAATGGCATAATGATGGCGGCGCTGTCTCCAGCAGAGGCTCAGTGAAATCGAAATCGCTGTGAAGATGCAGTGTACCCGCGGCTAGACGGAAAGACCCCGTGAACCTTTACTGCAGCTTGACATTGAACTTTGACCTTACTTGTGTAGGATAGGTGGGAGGCTTTGAAGTACGAACGCTAGTTTGTATGGAGCCGTCCTTGAAATACCACCCTGGTAATGTTGAGGTTCTAACTCTGCCCCGTAATCCGGGGCGAGGACCATGTCTGGTGGGTAGTTTGACTGGGGCGGTCTCCTCCTAAAGAGTAACGGAGGAGTACGAAGGTGCGCTCAGCGTGGTCGGAAATCACGCGTAGAGTATAAAGGCAAAAGCGCGCTTAACTGCGAGACCCACAAGTCGAGCAGGTACGAAAGTAGGTCTTAGTGATCCGGTGGTTCTGTATGGAAGGGCCATCGCTCAACGGATAAAAGGTACTCTGGGGATAACAGGCTGATACCGCCCAAGAGTTCATATCGACGGCGGTGTTTGGCACCTCGATGTCGGCTCATCTCATCCTGGGGCTGAAGCAGGTCCCAAGGGTATGGCTGTTCGCCATTTAAAGAGGTACGCGAGCTGGGTTTAGAACGTCGTGAGACAGTTCGGTCCCTATCTACCGTGGGCGCTGGAAATTTGAGAGGATCTGCTCCTAGTACGAGAGGACCAGAGTGGACGAACCTCTGGTGTACCGGTTGTGACGCCAGTCGCATCGCCGGGTAGCTATGTTCGGAAGGGATAACCGCTGAAAGCATCTAAGCGGGAAGCCTACCTCAAGATAAGATTTCCCTAGGAATTTATTCCTCTAAAGAGCCGTTCGAGACTAGGACGTTGATAGGTTGGGTGTGGAAGCACGGTGACGTGTGAAGCTGACCAATACTAATTGCTCGTGAGGCTTGACTATACAACACCCAAACAGTTGTTGTATTCAAGATAAATTCAATACATAACTTGATTTAGTGTGAAATCTAGTTACAATACAGACCAATTATCTAATCCGTTAATAACTCTTTCGGTACTAAGTGGCAAAAAATGTAAGACCACCCAAAACCAAAACAGTTTGCTGGCGACAATAGCAAGAGTGAACCACCTGATCCCTTCCCGAACTCAGAAGTGAAACCTCTTAGCGCTGATGGTAGTGTGGCACTTGCCATGTGAGAGTAAGTCATCGCCAGCTTTTAAATTAGAACACCCCCAACCTAACCGTTGGGGGTGTTTTTTATTGGATAAAATTTTATATACTGGTTGTTTTTAAGGGCTTTCTGATATGACTTGGATCGTAGTACAAAGCTTTTCATTTCCCTATGAAGCTCAAATTGCTAAAACTCAGTTAGAAGCAGCTGAAATTCCAGCACGTATTGAAAATGAACATACTATTAATATGGATTGGCTTTACTCCAATGCTTTAGGTGGTGTGCGACTGTTAGTTCCTGAAAGCTATGCAGAAGAAGCTAAAGCATTACTTGCTCAAGATTTTAGCCAAGAATTAGAACAACAATTTGGGGCAAGTGAAAGCTGTCCTAAGTGTGGCAGTACCGATATACAGCCTTATACAGAAGGTAAACGCCCCGCTTATGTGGTTTTTCTATTGCTTGGTTTTCCGCTCTTTTCGTATAAAAATGGAACGAAGTGTCGGCAGTGCCAACATTTTTGGAGTTAATGCCGTATAGCAAATCAGCAAGATGTTTTAAATCACCAATGATCTGTATATGCTCAAATTAAAATAAAAAGAGCATTGAAGTTATGAATATTCAGAAAAATATTTTATGGGTAGATTGTACTGCAGCTGCATTTGCTGGGCTGATCGTATTGTTTGCTGCACAATGGTTAAGTCAACTTTATCATTTACCCAAAGGGATTATTGTTTTTGTGGGTTGCGTGAATCTCTTATATGCAAGTTATTCATTTACACTCGCCAATTATAAAAAACGCTCAATGTTCCTCATCAACATCTTGGTGATTGCAAATAGCATCTGGGTCTTGGTTTGTCTGTTTATACTTTGGAGATTTTGGCAACAAATGACTTTCTTTGCTGTGCTCCATATTGCTGGCGAGGCTATCTTTGTTGGTGCTTTGGCTCGATTGGAATATCAATGGCGATATCAACTTACATTTTCTTATCATGAAAGAAATAACTAAATTAAGTGGACATCACTTAAACAGCTTTGTCTAATAGAGGAGAGCATAATAAAAAAGGAAAATAAGATGGAATATAAAGGAAGTTGTCATTGTGGAAAAATCACTTTTGTTGCACAAGGTGATTTGACTGAAGCAATGTCGTGTAACTGCTCGATCTGCCAAAGAAAAGGTTCTTTATTGTGGTTCTTACCGACAGATAAAGTTGATATCTCAATTCAAGAAGATGTTTTAACTCGTTACCAATTTAATAAGCATGTGATCGACCATCATTTTTGTAAGATCTGTGGTATTCATCCTTATGCAACAGGCATTGATCCGCAAGGGAATCAGATGTATGCCATTAATATCAGATGTATCGAAAATTTAGATTTGGAAAGCATCAAAATCAACCTTTTTGATGGCCGTTCGGTTTAACACTCAAATTCAGAGAAGAAAAATGACTAAGAAAAAGCAATTGAATGCGGAACAGACGATCGTGTTGTTTGAGATATTAAAAAAGCGTTTTGAAGCCAATATGCATCGGCATCAGGGTTTGAATTGGGTGGATATCGAGGAGCAATTAAAACAATTTCCTGAAAAGCTATGGGTACTGAATCAAATGGAAGAGACGGGGGGAGAGCCAGACATCATTGTATTGGATGTAAAGTCATCAGAAATGATCTTTTATGATTGTGCCGTAGAAACACCAAAAGGGCGTAGGAGTCTTTGTTATGATCGCGCTGCTTTAGATGCACGTAAAGAACATAAGCCTGAGAACAATGCGGTCGATGTGGCCGAAGCCATAGGAATTGAAATGCTCACAGAAGAGCAATATAGGCAGTTACAGTCAGTTGAGCATTTTGATCTCAAAACCTCAAGTTGGGTAAAAACGCCAGAAGATGTACGTAAATTGGGCGGTGCAATTTTTTGTGATAGTCGTTATGGCCGCGTCTTTACCTATCACAATGGTGCTCAATCCTATTATGCGACCCGTGGGTTTCGTGGCCGATTAAAATTATAGTTTTATAATTCGAACGTGCTTTTGGCATGTTTTTTTAAGCTTTGATTTTGCCAAGCGCTTGCTTGGTTTTTCTGATTTTGCTACTTTAGTGTTCATTCAATAAACAATGATCAATAATTGCTAGGAAGCAGAATATGCACCTTAATCCTTTGTACTACAACGAGCAGCATCTTGCATTTGCCAAGAGCATTCGACGTTTTGTTGAAAAAGAAATTTCGCCTTTTATCAATGAATGGGATGAAAGTGAAACCTTTCCGCGAGAGCTGTATAAGAAAGCCGCAGAGATTGGTTTGTTGGGATTAGGTTTTGAAGAGCAATATGGTGGGATTGCGGGAACAGATGCATTTTATACATTGTTATCTTCGATTGAGCTCGCAAAATGTGCTTCGGGTGGCTTAGCTGCTTCGTTACTGTCACATACCATTGGTGCACCACCAATCCAGCATTTTGCCAATGAAGAGGTTAAAGCTCAGATACTGCCTCAGATTTTGTCAGGTGAAAAAATCTCGGCATTGGCGATTACTGAACCAGGTGGTGGATCAGATGTGGCTTCGCTTAAAACCAAGGCTGTGCGAGACGGTGATTATTTTCTGGTGAGTGGTGAAAAGACCTTTATCACTTCAGGGATGCGAGCAGATTATTATTCAGTGGCAGTGCGTACTGATCCAAATGCCAAAGGGGCAAATGGTATTTCAATGCTTCTCATAGATGCGCATAGTGCAGGGATCAGTAAAACCAAACTGGATAAGATGGGATGGTGGGCATCCGATACGGCACACCTGCATTTTGACAATGTTAAAGTACCTGCCAGCCATTTATTGGGTCCTGAAAATATGGGCTTTCTGGTGATTATGAATAACTTCAATATGGAGCGTTTTTTCCTTGCTGCCAGTAGTTATGGTTTTGCCTTGACGTGTTATGAAGAGGCATTGGATTGGGCACAGCAACGCCAAACCTTTGGTAAGCGTTTGGTCGATCATCAGGTGATGCGTCATAAGTTAGTGGATATGGCCACGCGACTAACGGCAACCCGTACTTTACTCGAAGATACCGCTTATCGTTTAGGCAAACCTGAATTGCAGGGCAGTGAACTGATTGCCCAGATTTGTATGCTGAAGAATGTTGCCACTCAAACCATGCAATTCTGTGCCGATGCTGCAGTGCAGACACTCGGGGGCATGGGCTTTATGCGTGGTACTAAGTCCGAGCGGATCTATCGTGAAGTGAAGGTGAATATGATTGGCGGTGGCGCAGAAGAAATTATGAAGGATTTAATTAGTAAACAGTTGGGCTATTAAAACTGTTTCAAATATCATTCAAAGTGCGGTGAAAACACCGCACTTTTTCCGGTTTAAAATTTATTCTAGTTCAGCCAACTGTTCTAAAGAAATCTGACGGATTTCAAAGATAGGTTGTTTCAGAAATGAGTTCAGTGCTTTGATATCAATAAATTTTATGTTGTCGAGTGCAATACCTTCAATACTATCTTTTTCAGCATCGTAACGAATATCCGCAGTTTGCTCGATAAACTGTTTCAATAATAATGGACTATCACTTAACTCTGAAAGTGGTTTGTTCATCAAGGCTTCGAACTCATAGTCCATCGCATAAATATTGGATTCCCAAGATACATCACTAAAATTCTCATCTTGACTAGAGATAATGCTGCCAGTCTCATAGCCAGAGAAATAGTCTTCTTCTGAATTGATCCAAAGTACATAGCAAGGTTGTGTCGCATCGATTTCTAAGAGTTGATACCAGACGATACCTGAAATTTGGGCAAATTCGAAAGCATCGTCTTCATTCAGTTTTGGAATTTCACCACCTTCGATATCAAACTTTTTACCCGTTTTTTCTAATACCAAAGCTTCAAGTTTTTCGTAGATTTCATCATCTACTTCACCATTACCGATGTCATAGTTACAGAGTTCATCATAATATAAGCCCTCAACAATTAAGGTTTTATAGGCCTTTTCTGCTTCAACTTTATCTGTATAAATCTGTTTGATTGCCCCAGTTGAAACGCAGTTGGTGAGATGCCATTCGTCATTATAGGCAAAGTCATTTTGACGAATCACGTATTGGATATTGCTCATTTTTATTTCCCCTTAAGTTAAGCAATTTTAGTTTTTAATTCTTGCAGCTTAGCTGCACTAGGCGGCACAGCCATGCCATTGTCCATCCAGAGTTCAAAACGCATCGGGTTGAAAAAGAAATCGGGACGAATATCAAAATCGATCAATCTGGCTTTACCTTTCCCCATCATCGGAAGAATGGTATTGATAAACCAACTATTGTGGGTGATCAGTAACGACTTTAATTGTCCTGTCACCGATAAGGGAGAGAGTAGTGTTGCTGATACTTTTGGGTCGTCAATCACATCAGCGTGGAATTTCTCTAGGCGTTTTGCTAACCCATCTGTAGGGATATCCTGCATCGCTGCAACAAAATCACCTAAAGTTGGAATAAAGCGGTGATGGAAATCAACCAATAGGTGATCTTTTTCACACAGGTCTTTCACCTCAATGCTTTTACCTGCACTATTTTCGAAGTGATGTCCAAAGATCGGAATAATGACTTCCTGAACACCCCAAAAGGTATGCAAGATACGATGGCGATTGTCGGTACACAACATTTTGGTACTGTCGATTAGAGCATGAATATCAATATAATCTTCAAGCTCGCCCCCACGACGTTTCACCGAAATATTGGCATGTTGTACTGGATTCATTTTTACGAATTCTTATAATCATTTGATGTTTAAGAACAATAGCAGCTTTCTTATACAACGAACATAGATAAATAGGCGTGAGCGATAAGCTGTGTCGTGCTTAAATTGGACTCAATTTTTTAGAATGCCTGATATTTTTTATCGGTCCAATCGGCATTTAAAATTGCCCAACGTTCATGATCTTTCCATTCTTTTCCACCAACGCGCAGGTACTGGCGGGAGAAGCCTTCTTTTATAAAACCTGCATGTGTGACAAGGCGAATAGAGGACAGATTGTCTGGTTGGATATTGGCTTCTAGTCGATGCAGATTGAGAGTTTGAAATGCTTCTTGTAAAACCAGTTGCAGTCCTTGTCGCATATAGCCATGTCCGGCATAAGGAGAAAAGGCTTCATAACCCAAGTAAGCAGAATGAAAGTAACCTCGAACGATATTGGAGATATTAAAGGTGCCAACAATGGCATGATTTTCTTTCAAGCAGACAAAATAACGATGTTCTTGTGCGAGATATTGTTGAAAGTCTGTTGGTGGATAAGTCCAAGGTTGATGGAGTTGAATACTATTTGGGTAGGCAAGTTTGATTTCAGCTAAATCGCTGAGTTGAGGCTTACGCAAATAGATAGCACTCATTTCACCGCCATTTCCCAAACCATTTCAGTCAACTCATCAATTTTGACTTTACCTTCTGGTCTATACCACGTCACGGTCCAAGAAATTGAGCCACCAAGCAAACGACGCCAGATAAACGCATCGTGTTTGACTTTGCCTTGAGCACGTAGTTTTTCAATCACATCCAGCCAGACTTGCTCATATTCATTACGCATTTTCAGCAGGTAATCTTGTTTTTCTTTAGAAAGGGCAAACCATTCGTGTACCAATACCGCCATCGCAGCGCCTGTATCACCTGCAATCGACAGCAATTCAGACTTAATTAAATGACGTAACTGTTGTTCGGGGTCAGTTGAGCGTTCAGCAGCTTCTTTTAAACGGGCGAAGTTATAGATAATGGTTTGTTCCATCACAGTCGCCAGAATTTCATCTTTACTTTTAAAATGATGAAACAGGCTGCCCGATTGAATGCCAATAAATTCACCGAGTTGACGAACCGTCGTTTTGTCATAACCTTGCTTATAAAACAGATAGGCAGCACCTTGCAGTAAACGTCCACGTGGACTGTCATCAAAACAAACAATTTTGGGTATTTGCTCAATTGAGGTTGCGATCATGCCTATCCGTCTATCCCGTTTAATCTAAAGTGTATTGTAACAAAATTCATTTGATGCATTGTCTTATCTTTTTATAACAAGCATTTGCTTGAGTTTGTCTATTTTTGCCAATACAGCATAGCATTATGCACTTTACAAACCAAGCACTTGCTTGGTAATGTTAAGGCGTTTTTAGCAATAACAATGAGAAAGCGCATGACAACTGTCAGACAGGATGACCAGAGGGTAGTTAAAATTGGGTGTGCATCAGGCTTCTGGGGCGATACCAACACTGCTGCATTTCAGTTGGTGCATCTGAGTGATATTGATTATTTGGTCTTTGATTATCTGTCAGAAATCACCATGTCGATTATGGCGAAGGCGATGATGATGGATCCAAATCATGGTTATGCACTGGATTTTGTCAGTCGAGTGATGTCCCCCCTGATCAATAAAATTGCTGAGAAAAAAACAAAAGTGATTAGCAATGCAGGTGGGGTAAACCCACTGGCTTGCCGTGATGCCCTACAGAAAATCATTGATGAAAAGGGCTTAAATTTAAAAGTTGCAGTGGTATTGGGTGATGATGTACTGCCGAAGCATGCTGAATTACTCACCCAAAATGTTCAGGAAATGTTTAATGGCGATGCCTTGCCTGCACATGTTGCCAGTAGTAATGCCTACCTCGGTGCTGTTGCGATTCGCGATGCCTTGGACTTAGGTGCTGATATTGTGATTACTGGCCGTGTGGTCGATTCAGCGGTTGTGCTTGCTCCATTATTACATGAGTACAAATGGTCACTGGATGATTATGACAAGCTGGCACAAGGTTCATTGGCAGGACATGTGATTGAATGCGGTGCACAGTGTACAGGTGGAAACTTTACTGATTGGCGTCTCGTTCAAGGCTTTGACAACATGGGCTTTCCGATCGTGGAAGTTAGTGCTGATGCTTCATTTATTGTGACCAAGCCGAAAGGGACAGGTGGCCTCGTTTCAACTGCAACCGTAGCAGAGCAGATTGTCTATGAGATCGGCAATCCACAAGCCTATCTTTTACCTGATGTGAGTGCTGATTTTAGCCAAGTCCATTTAGAACAGGTAGGAGAGCATCGGGTCAAAGTGAAAGGTGCAACAGGGCGTGCGCCAACTCAGCAATATAAAGTGAGTGCTACCTATGCCGATGGTTATCGTGTTTTGGTTAGTTTCTTGATTGCAGGTCGTGAAGCGCCAGAAAAAGCCCAAGTGATCGCCGATGCCATTATCAACAAATGTGAACGGGTGTTAGCACTACGTTCAGTTCCTCCTTTTAGTGAAAAGTCGGTTGAGATTCTCGGGATTGAAAGCACTTATGGTGCACATGCGAAAGTGAAAGATAGCCGTGAAGTAGTGGTCAAAATCGCGGTTAAGCACTTGTTTAAAGAAGCTTGTATGTTCTTTGCTTCTGAAATTGCCCAAGCTTCTACAGGGATGGCACCTGCATTGGCGGGAATCGTCGGCGGTCGACCTAAAGCCTCGGCAGTGGTGAAGCTATTTTCTTTCTTGATTGATAAAGATCAATTAAAGGTAGAAGTCGACTTTGCAGGACAGCGTTATCCCGTTCAAATCCCCGTTGGACAAGCTTCACAGGATTATATGCAGCATCTCGTTGGTGACGTAGCCGTATATCAAGGTGATGAGATTGAAGTTCCTCTAGTTGAAGTTGCACATGCACGCAGTGGCGATAAGGGCAATCACAGCAATATCGGGGTGATTGCGCGTAAAGCTGAATATTTACCGTGGATCCGTGCTGCACTGACAGAAGCGAATGTTGCAGCGTATATGCAGCATGTTTTAGATCCTGAAAAATCAAAAGTGATTCGTTATGAACTGCCTGCCATGCATGCACTGAATTTCATGTTGGAAAATGCATTGGGCGGTGGGGGTATTGCCAGCTTACGAATTGACCCACAAGGTAAAGCCTTTGCACAGCAATTATTGGATATGCCGGTGAAAGTGCCAGCGAAGTTACTTTAATTTTAGAGAGTTTTTTTATGGGTTATGACATTCATATTACTCGTAAGCCATTTTACTTTGACGAAAATGGTGAGGAAATCTCTTTGGATGAATGGAAAACATTTGTTCAACAGGATTCAGAAATGAGCTTAGATAATTTTGCAGAAGTGGCCGTGGGTAATGAACAAATTTTACGTGTAGAAAGTGATGGGTTGGCTGTTTGGAATGTTTATAGTAAACACGATCAAAATGGCAATAAGGCTTGGTTTGATTGGTGTAATGGAGCAATTCATGTAAAAAATCCTGATCATGAAATCTTAAAAAAAATGTGGCTTATCGCTCAGCAGCTCTCTGCAAAAGTTCAGGGGGATGAAGGTGAATTTTATGATGCGAATGGCAATAGTATTGGATAGTTTTTTAGATTTGATCAAACAAAAGAAAGATTAATTGAAGGAAATAATAAACATGGCTTATCAATCAATTTTCAGGACAGATGCATTTGCTGACAAAGTGGTGATCGTCACAGGTGGTGGTTCGGGTATTGGCCGTTGTACTGCACATGAGTTGGCTTCTTTAGGCGCACAAGTGGTCATCACAGGCCGAAAAGTTGAAAAACTAGAAAAAGTCAGCCAAGAAATTCTGGAAGATGGAGGCAAAGTCCATTTCATCGTCTGTGATAACCGTGATGAAGAACAAGTTAAAAGCATGATTGCAGAAGTGCTGGAAAAATTTGGCAAGCTTGACGGTTTAGTCAATAACGCGGGGGGACAATTTCCTTCTGCATTAGAGAATATTTCTGCCAATGGTTTTGATGCCGTGGTTCGTAATAACCTACATTCAACCTTTTACCTGATGCGTGAAGCCTATAACCAGTGGATGGCAAAGCATGGCGGCAGTATCGTTAATATGACCGCAGATATGTGGGGTGGTATGCCGGGCATGGGCCATTCAGGCGCAGCACGTTCAGGTGTTGATAACCTAACCAAAACGGCTTCAGTGGAATGGGGGAAATCTGGGGTACGTGTCAATGCGGTTGCACCAGGTTGGATTATTTCTTCGGGCATGGACAACTATAGTGGTGATTTTGCCAAAGTGATAATTCCAAGTTTAGCGAGTAATGTTCCATTAAAACGAATGGGCACAGAGTCAGAAATCTCTTCAGCGATTTGCTATTTACTTTCAGATGCTGCTGCTTTTGTATCTGGTGTCACCCTGCGCATTGATGGGGCTGCTTCACAAGGTACACGTATGTATCCATTGGCAGATGCGACCAATAATGACGCCTTTAATGGTTTCCATCGTGCTTTTATCCCTGACATCTTCAAAACAGATGGAGAATAAACATGAGTATTCTCCAATCTGAAATTACGGTGGGTAGTGAACAATACCAGCAAAATCGAGAGGCTTTATTGGCACAGCTGGCTGAAGTTCGTGCCGTGCAGCAAAAAAGCATCGATAAATCTTATGCGGCAAAACCCAAGTTTGATAAGAAAGGCAAAATCTTACCGCATGAGCGTATTCGCTTACTGTTAGATGCAGATTCACCTTTTGTTGAGTTGTGTGGCTTAGTTGGCTACAACATGCATGACGATAAAGATGGTTCCGAAGCAGGCGGTGGTGTGATTGCAGGCATCGGCTTTGTCAGTGGTGTACGTGCGCTGGTTTCTGCCAGTAACAGCGCGATCAAAGGTGGCACCATGTCACCGATGGGGGTGCATAAGACCCTACGCCTGCAAAAGATCGCATTAGAACAAAAGTTGCCGATGGTCACTTTGACTGAAAGTGGTGGGGCAAACTTGAACTATGCTGCGGAAGTATTTACCTATGGCGGTATGACTTTTGCCAATCAGGCACGCTTATCTGCGGCGGGGATTCCACAGGTCGCTGTAGTGCATGGCAACGCAACTGCGGGTGGAGCTTATCAGCCGGGTTTGTCTGACTATGTGATCGCGGTGCGCAAGCAAACGGAAATGTTGTTGGCAGGTCCACCGCTGTTATTGGCAGCAACAGGGGAAGTGGCAACTGCGGAAGAACTGGGCGGTGCAGAAATGCATACCCAAGTTTCAGGTGTCGCAGAATATTTAGCTGAAAATGATGCCGATGGGATTCGCTTAGCACGTGAGATTTTCGAACATCTGAACTGGAAAGAGCAAACTGCACAATCCAATCGGAATTATAAAGAACCACGTTATGCTGTTGAAGAGCTGTTAGGCATTGTTCCACAAGATCCAAAGCAACCTTTTGATATGAAAGAGATCATTGCACGGATTATTGATAATTCGGATTTTCTCGAATTTAAGCAGGAATATGATGCTTTAACTGTTTGCGGTTGGGCCAAAGTGGGTGGACTACACATTGGCATTATTACCAATAATGGGCCGATTACCCCACAAGGGGCAGCCAAAGCAGCACAGTTTATTCATCTGTGTGAGCAGACCCAACGACCGCTTTTATTCCTGCATAACACTACAGGTTTTATGGTCGGAACCGATGCTGAGCAGAACGGGATTATTAAACATGGTTCTAAACTGATCCAAGCGGTTGCCAATGCGACAGTACCCAAGATTTCGATTGTGGTGGCAGGCTCTTATGGGGCAGGTAACTATGCGATGTGTGGGCGTAGTTTGTCCCCGCAATTTATCTTTGCATGGCCAAACTCACATGTCGCGGTGATGGGCGCGGCACAAGCTGGCAAAGTCTTACGTATCGTGGCTGAGGGCAAGCAAAAAGCCTCGGGAATGGAACCGAATCCGCAGATGCTGGATTTCTTGGAACAAAGTACAGCGATGAAATTGGAACAGCAGTCGACGGCTTTATTCAATACCGCAATGCTACATGACGATGGCATCATCGATCCGAGAGATACCCGTAAAGTATTGATATTTTTATTACAAACTATTTATGAAGCACAACAACGTGAGTTAAATCCAACACGTTTTGGTGTGTCGAGATTTTAATTTTTAACACCCTCATCCTAGCCTTCTCCCAGAGGGAGAGGGTTAGGGGGAAAACAATTTTTAAGGAACAAAAACAATGAAATTTACCGCAGAACATGATGCTTTACGCCGTACCACACGCCAGTTTGTTGAAAATGAATTAAACCCATTTATCCCAGAATGGGAAGAAGCGGGCCGTTTTCCGATTCATGACGTATTTAAGAAAATGGGAGACTTGGGTTTATTGGGGATTTGTAAGCCTGAAGAAAATGGCGGTTTAGGACTCGATTATTCATACAACCTTGTGGTGGCAGAAGAGTTAGGTCGAGCTGCTTGTGGTGGTGTGCCACTGGCGATTGGTGTGCAAACTGATATGGCAACGCCTGCACTGGCTCGTTTTGGCAGTAAGGAACTACGCGATGAGTTTTTAAATCCTGCCATTCGTGGTGAATATGTCGCGTCGATTGCAGTCTCGGAAGTGCATGCTGGTTCTGATGTGGCAGCCATCAAAACCACAGCAAAAAAAGATGGTGATGATTATGTGATTAATGGCAGCAAGATGTGGATCACTAACTCCCTGCAAGCTGATTTCTTCTGTCTATTAGCCAATACCTCTGATGACAAACCACATGTGAATAAATCCATGATTATTGTTCCTGCAAAAACGGCAGGGATTAGCTTTTCAGAACCTTTAAATAAATTGGGGATGCGCTCCACCACCACGGCACAGGTCTACTTCGACAATGTGCGTGTACCACAACGTAACTTAGTTGGGGTGGAAGGCATGGGCTTTATGATGCAAATGATGCAGTTCCAAGAGGAGCGTATGTGGGCCTGTATCAATGCGGTGGGGGGCATGGAGAAAGTCATTCAGCAAACCATTGATTACACCAGAGAACGAACCACGTTTGGTCAGCCTTTAATTCATAACCAATATGTACATTTCCGTTTTGCTGAACTGATGACAGAAGTTGCGGCATTAAAAGCCTTAACCCTTCAAGCCTGTGAACAGCATATTGCGGGTGAAGATGTCACGTTAATGGCTTCAATGGCGAAGTTGAAAGCAGGGCGATTAAGCCGTGAAGTGGCAGATAGCTGTCTACAATATTGGGGTGGTAATGGTTTTATGTGGGATAACCCTGCATCGCAACTGTTCCGTGATGGTCGCTTAGGTTCGATTGGCGGTGGCGCAGATGAAATTATGCTCGGAATCATTTGTAAGCTCACCGACATTCTGCCGAAGAAACAGAAAAACTAGGAGCAGAAGCATGACAGTTGCAACTTCTCTTGCGGGCTTAGCGTTAGATGACAGCATTCAGCTCGAACAGCAAGGCGGTATTTTAACGCTATGGCTGAATCGTCCTGAAAGCCGTAATGCCATGAGTTTAAAGATGGTCACTGCCATTCAACAGGTGTTTAGCCAGATTACCGATGATGTATCCATTCGCGCTGTGGTTTTACGTGGTCAAGGCGGGCATTTCTGTGCAGGTGGCGATATCAAGGATATGGCTGCATTACGTGTTGAAGCAGCCAATACGGGTAGCTTAGAGCCTTATGTGGATTTTAACCGTCGTTTTGGTGCCATGATTGAACAAGTGGATCAAGCACCGCAAACCGTTGTGGTGGTTTTGGAAGGAGCAGTACTCGGTGGCGGATTTGGTCTGGCTTGTGTTTCAGATATTGCCATCAGCCGTGATACTGCACAGTTTGGCCTACCTGAAACAGGCTTAGGTATTTTGCCTGCACAGATTGCGCCTTTTGTGGTGAAGCGGATTGGTCTGACTCAAGCCCGTCGTTTGGCGTTATTGGGTTTACGTTTTGATGGCAAGACGGCTTTGGATTTGGGTGTTGTTCACCAAGTTGCACAAGATGATGTTGCGCTTGAACAACAGCTTACAGAGATCATTCAGCAAATTAAACGTGCTGCACCATTGGCTTCCCGTACCACCAAAGCTTTATTACATCGGACACTGAATGAGCCTTTAGGGCAGCTTTTGGATGATGCGGCACAACAGTTTGCTCAGGCTGTCGGCGGCGCAGAAGGACAAGAAGGCACCATGGCCTTTATTCAAAAACGTAATCCAAATTGGTTTGACTAAAATTTCCTCCAAATCCGTTTTATTAAACAAGAGGGACTTCCTCCGTTAATAGGCGGATTGAGAGGGATTTAATAATCGAGATGAAACAATGAGTTTTTCAAAAGTCTTAGTGGCAAACCGTGGTGAAATTGCTGTTCGTGTGATGCAAACAGCTAAAGCAATGGGCTATCAAACGGTTGCGGTGTATTCAGATGCAGATGCCAATGCCCGTCATGTCCAGCTGGCGGATGAAGCGGTTTATATCGGTGCATCTAAAGTTTCAGAATCCTATTTATCCATTGCCAATATTATTGCAGCCTGTCAGAAGACTGGTGCGGATGCGGTCCATCCAGGTTATGGCTTTCTGTCTGAAAATACCGACTTTGCTCAGGCTTGTCTTGATCATGGTATCACTTTTATTGGGCCGACCGCTGCTGCCATCGAGTTGATGGGCAGTAAACGTCTTTCTAAAATTGCCATGATTCAAGCAGGTGTACCTTGTGTGCCTGGTTATGAAGGTGATCAGCAAGGCCTTGATTATCTGGCTGAACAAGCTGAGAAGATTGGCTATCCTTTAATGGTCAAAGCCTCGGCAGGTGGTGGTGGGCGAGGCATGCGTTTGGTCCAAGATGCTGCTGATGTATTGGACGCATTAAAAACAGCGCGTTCGGAAGCAGAAAATGCTTTTGGTTCGGGTGAGTTGATCTTAGAGAAAGCGGTGATTGCCCCAAGGCATGTCGAGATACAGGTCTTTGGAGATACACATGGCAATTATGTGTATTTATTTGAAAGGGATTGTTCGATTCAACGCCGTCATCAAAAAGTCGTCGAAGAAGCACCTTGTCCAGTAATGACACCTGAACTACGTCAGAAAATGGGTGAGGCTGCTGTTGCGGCAGCACAGGCGTGTGATTATGTTGGGGCAGGCACGGTCGAGTTTCTGCTTGATCAATCGGGTGAATTCTATTTCTTGGAAATGAATACGCGTCTGCAAGTCGAACATCCAGTCACTGAAATGGTCACAGGCTTGGATTTGGTGGAATGGCAATTGCGTGTTGCCAATGGCGAAACCCTGCCTTTACAACAACATGAGTTGAGCTTAAACGGACATGCGATCGAAGTCCGTTTATATGCAGAAGATCCACGTCAAGACTTCCTGCCACAAACAGGTAAAGTACTGCGTTGGCAAGCAGCGGGTGCTGATGGTAGCTTACCCAATGTCCGTATTGATCATGGCATGCTGGAGCATGGTGAAATCAGCCCATTCTATGATCCGATGGTGGCGAAAGTGATTGCCTATGGCAAGACCCGTCAGGATGCGATTCGTCTGCTTGCCAAAGCGGTGGATGATTGTGTCTTGCTTGGTGTGAATAGTAATAAGCAGTTCCTTGTCAATTTATTGCGTCATCCGATCATTGTGGCTGGGGATACCAACACCGCATTTATTCAACAGCACTTCCAAGAGGATATCAGCCTGCACCAGCAAGTTTTGCCGCTTGAGACTTTAGCTGTGGCAGCAGCACTGTTTACCCAGCAAAATCAGAAACAAGTGGCTTGGCAAACCGGTGTGGGTATGCCGTTTCCACTGAAACTGAAATATGCCGATCAGCAGATACTGCTGCATGTGCAAAATGATCAGCAGCAGGTCAAAGTTGAGCTATGTGACCAACAAGCAACGATCAAGATTGTAAGCATCAGTGATGTGCAGATTGTTTATAGCTTTGAAGGTGTTCGACGCAAGCTCGCTTATGTCTTTGATCAAAATCAGCTGTATCTAGATACAGGCAATGGCAATGTGCTCATTGAAAATACCACCTATGCAGTACCAGAAGCGGCTGAGGTGGTGGGTGATGGCAAAATTCGTGCACCAATGGACGGTGCGATTGTGAATTTGCTGGTCAATGTTGGAGATTCAGTAACAAAAGGACAAACCTTATTGGTGCTTGAGGCGATGAAGATTCAGCAACAAATCAAATCCGATGTCGATGGTGTTGTCGAGGAGTTGATTGGTCAAGTCGGGCAACAAGTGAAAAAACGTCAATTGTTATTAAATCTCAGCACGACTTGAAGACAACATTAGAATAGAGCAAAAAGCGAGGTCTTAGCCCTCGCTTTTTAATAAGTGCAGCACCGCATTTAAAGAATGCTCTGAATTCCCCAGTAATTCTTGTGTTGCAAATTCGGCCAAGGCTTGTTCATGCGCTAACAAATACTGGAGAAAGTCTTGTGTGTTGGCATCTGCGTGTTGCTGCATCCGCTCAAACGTTGCCATAAACGGCTGCGTACCTTGTTTCAGTAAATGCATGGACAGTTTCCAAGGCAGTTTAGCCATCGCAACCCCTGATGCTTTGGCCTGTAACTTAACATGCAAACGAATCGTCGCTGTTTGACCTTGTTGGATTAAGAACTGCTGTAACTTGTGCAGGGTTTGGGTTTCCAGTTTGGCCAGCGTTTGCCATTTTTGTTGTTGCTCAATTGAGCGTGTATGTTTGGCTGCATTTAAAAAGATCAGTTCACCCAGTATTTCTGATTCAAGTGCAGTATTCAGATCTTGTTGATATTGTGGGTAATGCATTCCTTAGATTTCCATGAATAACAATCGATGGGTTAATCTATTATAAATAGCATAAAAAATATTCAAGACAAGCACTTAACCATCTATGGCTGTCATATAGATGGTTTAAGCTAAATTAAGGAAACATTTTCAAACGTAAATTTTCTAAACGACTTTGATATTGCTTTTGCCATTCTTCATTTGGCAGTTGTGTTTTTAACGGCTCCATCTCTTGTTGTAGCTGTTGTACAGCCTGCTGATATTGATTGACTTGTTGCTGTTGTTGAACTTCACGTTGTTCACGCTGCTGTACATCTTGGCGTTGCTGTTCGGTGAGATAGCGTTGTTGTAACATCTGCTTTAAGCGTTGCGTTTCAGCAGGGCTATGTTGTCCTTGATTGATTAAACCGAGTGCTTGTTCATAAAGCCCCATTTTATTTTCTTGTTGAGCTGCATCAGGGTACTGTTTTTGTAGCTGCTCAAATGCTTTTAAACGTTTTTCAGCACTAAGTTTCTGATTCTGCGCCAAATCATTGTAGGCAAACCGATAATCTGCATAACCACGCTCTTGCCCAAAACCCAGCATCGCTTCGGCTTGCCCCAAGGTTTGTTCTCTGAGCTTCCACAAAGTATCAAAGCGTTCTTTGGGCGATAACGACGTTGATAACACCGTGTTTTGCATACGCTGTTCATATTGCGGCATACGTTTTATTAGATTTTCCACCAAATGTGCAAAGTTTTGATCTGGATAATTGGCTAAAGCTTTTGCTAAAGCTGTATTACAGTCGGATACAGGGCAGTTGGCTTTAAAATCATTGAGAAACTCGGTGATATTGCCGGGTTGCTGTTGTAGTGTTTTTAATTGTTTTAAAAGTGACTCTTGAAAAACTTCATCCTTGGTTTTGTTTGGCATGCCTTCATTACTCACCTGTGTTGATGAATCTTGAGATGATGCGGTGGATTTGGTTTGTTGAATTGCAGCGGAAGAGGCAGTGCTCTTCCAAACTACAATCCCAACCAAGACCACGACAACAATAAGCATTGTTAGCAATAGTCTTTTATTCATACCGAATTCCGTTTATGGCCCGTAATTAAATTGCCCCATCACAGGGAAGTGATCTGAAAGATCCCATGTCATATACAGTGGGTCCGCTGTGGTACGTAAGATACGCACATCGTTACGAGACTGAGTCGGTTGACGGTGGTTATTTGATGCCACCACATAGTCTAGATATTCGACTGTTGCACCACCTGAACCTGCTGCTCCAGCCAACTTATTCACGCGTGGGTCAAAGGTCGATTCAGTATAACCCGTACTTGGTGCTGCGGTCGCATTCAGATTGGTTAACATGTCTTGATAATCTTGCGGCCATAACAGTTTATTGACATTGAAATCACCGCCCATGAGCACAGCATCAAAACTTGGGATATTTTGTTGATTTACCAATTGGCGAATTTGTTTGAACTGAACCTGACGCAATGCGCGTGCTGCATCGGTATCAAAAGAAGCGGTATGCGTAGAGGTGACATGATACGCCTTACCATTCTTAATGATTTCTGCGTACAACACGCCTTTATCCGCAAAACAATCAGTTCCTGTACAGTCTGGATAAATCAATTGTGCTGTTTTGACGATTGGATAACGGCTCACAATCACCAAGCCACTATCAAACAAGTTATAACCAGAACCGACTGGAATATGCGTTTGATATGGGTACTGTTGTGCCAGTTGATTCAGCATGCCTGTACGCGATGAAGCAAAGGCTTCTTGCATCATAATCACATCGTAACCGTTTAAATGATTTGGTAGTTCAGCCAAGCGTTCGCTGATTTTACTCGCCACCATCGGCAGGGCATAAATATTGTAAGTCAGTACTTTTAGCTCATCGGCACTGGCTGAAACAGGCTCTTGAAGCGTGTTTTGATGAATGGTGTAGTGGAAATCATCATAGCCCCCCGTGTATTCAGCTTTTACTGCTGCTTGTGCAGATAAACCGCCATAAGTTGTGCTAATACGGTGGACATCACGATCTGAATACCATGGTGATGTTGTGGTCGCCGTTTGAATCCCATGTTTAATATTACTACCCGACCAGGTTCCCGTCATGGTTTGTTTTAAAGTGACTTGCGAATTGCCACTGCTGAGAACGGTATCAAAGTTATAGGTTTTACCAGATTTGATCCCAGTATAACGGTTGATACGTAATACTCTTTTGGTCTCGTAGGGTGCAAGTTGAGTCGCTTCCTGCGCCCATTCATTGCCTTGCTGTAAGCTTGCCCCAGTTTGATTGACTTGTATTGATACGGTTTGTGGCGTGGTATTGGTCACAAACACGTAGGAATCAGCCAAGGTCTGTTGGGTAGAAAAACCACTGATTAAGAGCGCGACCCCTGCGCCTAGTTTTAAGCTCTTCAGCTTCATCTTTATCTCTCCATAGTGCTTAATAATGTTTGAACAAATACATATTTCATTGTTGAAATTATTCATTTGTGAAAATTTTATGATTGTTATTTGTTCGAAAATTATAATAATGAAAAAATATTGCTAAATCATTTAAATTTCTAACCGCTCATCTGATGTTTTTAAAAACAATATTTTATTCCATATTTTTGGCTGAAATAGGGATTTTTTAACAGATTGGGATAGTTATTTAGTGAAATATAGGAAAAGTAATGATTCAAAAAAGAAAATTGAAAAGTAATCTATTTATTATAGAGGCTATAAATGAACAAAATCTGACAAGCTGGCGATGCCTGTCAGATTTTGTGATGAGAAAAATTAAGCTTGGTCAGCGTCGACGATTGCACTGCTGGTTTGTTTCAAACTATAGAGCAGCTGTCCTAATAAGACATCTTTATTACTTAAAGTCACCATGACCATGGGATGATGAGGGGCAGGGATTGAAGTTAGAATAGCCTTACCATTTTCAGCATCCAAGGTAATACTTTGGCATCCCGTCAGTTGGATTTCATTGAGAAACGCCGTTACCATAGCCAAGATTGAACTGCTGACAGCCGCAAGTTTGGTGCTGTTATAAGGATTCTTCTTGTAAATGGAGGCAAGCTCAAAACCATCGGTAGAGCAGAGCATAATATAATCGACGCCTCGGATATTGGTTAAAATATCATTGGCCTGCGCTTTGGCAAACTGAATCAGCTCTTTAGGTGCTGTACGTTGCTGACTGGGAATACTGAACATAATTCTTCTCTTTATAAAGTAATTAATTTGTTGCTTTTAAATTGACTTCTAATGCTGCAATGAGCGATTCAATCATCAGCAAAATATGTTCTTGTTTACGGGCATCAATAAAAAATAAGGGATATTGATAGTCATTTTGGATTAACCACTCGCGATAGATGGTCGTAGGTTGCCCCTTGTTTTCATCCACGTGGGTGATGCCAATAGAAATGTTCTTGGTATAATCCTTGAAGGTATCTAAATAGCCTTCAAGCTCTTCAATCGGTACTTTACTGTTGTGGTCAACCAATAAAATAACGCCCAAAGCACCTTGGCAAATCACCGGCCAAATGAAATCAAAGCGTGATTGACCAGGAGTACCGTATAAACCTACTTTTACACCGTCATCTAAAGTAATCTCGCCATAATCTATACCTACCGTAGTTTGCATTTTGTTATGGGCCTGACTATCTGTATTGAATGCTTCGGTTGCGAGGACAGGAATTTCTGAAAGCGATTTGATTGCTTCGGTTTTCCCTGCGCCCATGCTTCCTGCAAAGACAATTTTATATTGTTGGAGAATCATATTAATCCTTAAAGCCCAAAGCGGCGTCTGATCTTGCCGAAAAATTTATTTAAAAAACCTTGTTGTTCAATTGTTTGTTCAGTCGTTTCGATTCGTAAGTAATGACTTTCTGAAGCAGGGATAATGCCGCCATTGTCAGAAATAATGCAGGCAGCGATAAATTGTTGAACCGTTTGAATAGGAAGTTTTAATTGTGTTGCTACTTGATAGAGTTGGGCTCCTTGTATAAAGCAAGCAGAAAGCAATAAAGTGGTTTTACGGTCAGTGCTTTGAGCTGGCTGAGGCCAATATTCAATTTTGTAGTATTCATTTTCATTTGGGGCTAAACGCTGAAACTCGAGTGAATGCCAGAACAGGTTCCATAACCAATCTTGCAGGTTATATTCAACTTTGCGAGAAACTTTGGTGAAGTTTGAGGTGGTCGCAAATTCATATTTAAAACTATGGTTGGTTTGCGTATGGGTGCGGGTTGGTTCTAGCCATGCAATTTGACTCCGCGTATCAATAATGGCCAAAGTACCGTGATCATCAAACAAATGTAGACGGGCATTTTCAGGATTTAACATGTCGGTTAAATACTTTTCATTGATGGCATTATGTGTCGAGGTCGATTCTATCTTCGGTTGTTGCGCCTGTTGATGGGTGATATAGCTTAAAAGGCGAAGATGAATCCAGTTTTTTAATGCATCAGTATGCTGAAAAGGCAAGTAAAGTGTATTGTGTTCTTCTATATGTTGTGAGCCTTCTCCTTTTGAAATTTTTAAGCAGGGAAGTTGTTTTTGTTCTAAAATACGTTGAATACCTTCGGTTTCAAAAAAATTTTCATTTATTAATAATAAGTCGATATTAGGATCGGCAATATTGATCCAATTAATGCCAAATTCATGAGGTATTGTTTTTCTAAGTTCTATTTTTAACTCATCTGAAACTTTTAAACTTATACCTGAAATTGCGATATTAATGCAATGTCCATTCATAGTATCACTTTAATATTTTATAAAATATTGGACTGCACAAAATTAGTCTAATACTAAAGACTAATAATAGACCGCTTGCATATTTATATTTTCTTATAATGAAAATATTAAATATACAAGAAGTCTAATATATTAAGTATTTTGAAACTTAGAATTAAGCAAAGTCTAATTCTTTTTCAAATGTTTTTAATTCGTGGCGAGCCATCGCAAGGTTAGATTTACTACGGTCTAATACGAGATAAAGGAATAAGTTGCCATTGCTTTCTAATGGACGGATTAAGTGGTATGCCTTGCCCAGAGTGATTAGAATGTCTTCGATATCATCGTTCAGTTTCAGTGAGTTAGCTACACGGCGTTTTGCTCGAATAACTTCGGTATTACCCGCAGCTGCCAGTTCTAAGTCAATTGAACCCCCACCTTGAGTTGCTAGCGCCAAACCACTTTCTGTATCGACTAATGCTGCTGCAACGAACCCATCAATATTTGTTAAGCTTTCTAATGAAATTTTAGCCATGATTTTATCTCTACTAATACATCTTTGTTTATGAATTTATATTCGCCACTTCTGTTTTTGATTGGTTTTCAAAAGTAGTTAATCTCATTATAGGAAACTCTTTTATTAAATCAATCATACTTTAAAATAATTGAATTGACTGATTTGCTAATAATTGACAATTTTTGTCAAACAAACAAATAAAAATACTAATTAAGGATTGGAATTTATTTTTAGTGTGATTTTATTCACATTAATATTGGGGTTTAAGTGAGAGCTTTGATTGTAAATAAATGTAAAATATTTTTTATTAATATAGGTGAATTAATATTTTAAATAAAGTTAATTGAATAATAAGCCTATGATAAAGAAAGTAATCATACTTTCTTTATCATTTGAATACTAAGCTTAAACTGAAATCAATTGGCAATAAGAACAATACAAAAAGATCAGAATGACCAATGCCACGATAGGGGAAACGATATAGGCCCAAGTTGGAATTTCTGGCGTTTCCACCTCAGCAACAGGTTCATGATCGTGTGCAATAGGCTGTGCTTGATGAACCATTTGGTTGAACTCTTGCATGGTCGCTTCGAGTGACACTTCTTGCTGAATAACGGGTTTTGAACCGAGTAATTCAGTGAGTTGATTGGTCGACCAGACCCAGTCTTCAGCTTGCCCAGATAAGTGTTCGATTTGGCCCAATAACAGTTCGGTCAGTCCGGTTTGACCAAAACTACCGGTTTGGTCAAGTTGCTTGAGCTCAGTCAGTTGCAGAGCGAGCACATCTGAAAGGCTATTTTCCAATTCAGTGCTTTTAAGTGTCGACTGATTATGGGCTGAAGTGGTGAGATGGCGAGCGACTTCTTGAATATACAGTGGATCAGCTGTTTGGACTTCTTGATAGAGTTTTTGTGGATTCTGCTTCCATAAACTAATCAATTGTCCAAGGGCCAATACGTTTACTTCATCAATATACGCTTGTTTTTCTTTAGGAGAATATTGACCAAAAAGTTGTGGTTTTTGAATTTTAATTTGTTCAGCAAAATATTGAACTAAGTCAAATGCCATCGTGCCTATCCTCGCTTAATCTAAAATTCTGAGTGAAGGTTTCTTTTTCGTTGTTTCAGTTTCTTGCTTTGTTTCTTCAACTGGCGTTACAGCTGTCTCTTCGGTCTCTGCATATTCAGAAGGATCGAAAAACAGGCCTTGACCATTTTCTCTGGCATAAATACCTAATACCGCACGAATCGGCACATAAATTTCTTTTGCAACACCACCAAAGCGTGCAGAGAAGGTAATGGCATCATTACTCATGTGCAGCTGATGAATGGCATGAGGCGCAAGATTTAAAACAATTTGACCATCTTTCACAAATTGTAGTGGAACATCGGTATGCGGTTGTGTTGCATCCACCAATAAATAAGGGGTGAGCTGGTTATCGCAAATCCATTCATAAATGGCACGAGCAAGATATGGGCGTGTAGGCGTAAAAGTTATTTGCTCAGACATAATTGAAAAACTTATTAAATCGTAGAAATCAATTCATTGTAGCTGTTTTTTTCTTGAGCTGTCATTGATTTAATGAACGATGGTCGGCTAAAGATACGATGACAATACAAGAATATAGGCCGACAGTGCTGTGCAGGGAGTTCAACGCCCATACTTTTCAGACGGAGGAAGATTGGAGCGAGCATACAATCTAAAATTGAAAATGTTTCCGACATAAAATAAGGGAAATGTTGAAACAGAGGGGTGAGTGAAATCAAGGTATCTCTCAGTTCTTTCTGTGCTTTCAGTTTTTGTTTTGGGTCCAGCGTATCTGTGTGTCTCAACATGTGATCAGCCAATTTGAACCAATCTTGTTCAAAGCGCCAGATATATTGCCGTTGTTCTGCGCGCGCCATCGGGGCGTCGGCATAGAGTTTATTTTGACGATAGCGATCATCTAAATATTCAGCAATGACATTGGCTGAAAATAGCTTTAGGTTTTGCTCAATCAACATGGGAAGTTGATTATAGGGATTGAGATCAGCTAAATCCTCATCTTCATGATCCGTAATAATCAGTTGGTATTTGATTTGTTTTTCAGCGAGTAAAAAACGAATCCAGTGGGAACGGAAATCATCTGCATGGCTATAAAGCGTAATGCCTTGGACTGGGGTTGGGGGATTTTCTAGAGACATAAGTCCAAAAAATTATGATTGACTGTTTAGAATACTAAAATTAACGTTGGAAATCACTTAAAGCTGAATAATATGCTTGTTACGGAATAGATTTATGATTCAACAAGTTCAAAGAGAGAGAAAGGTAATGAAACAATACGATGTTGCTGTACTTTGTGCTGCATTATTACTGGGTGGTTGTGTGAGCTCACCAACAGGATCTGAGCAGGGCGATGTCTTATCAGTAGAGCGTGGAGCCGCTGCTGATGCTGTGGTTGCTGATGCGGCTGATGATGATAGTGGGCAACAATATGGTGGGATCAAAAAACAGTATGTGGTTAAAGGTTGTAAAGTGACGATTTATAACGATGGACCAATCCAGATGGTGAATGAAAAAACCGACCAGCCATGCGATGCACCAATCCCGAAAGATCATCAATTTTCGAAAACTACGCGAAGCTATCAAGAAAATGGTTGTACGATCACGGAGTTTGCTTCTGCCGATGGTACTGGTGATGCGATGATGGATTGCTCTAAAAAGAAATGACGAAAAGCAGGCCATAAAAAAACCTCGGAAGATTCCGAGGTTTTTTGTCCAATTCGTAAAACGATTAACGTTTAGAGAATTGAGGACGTTTACGAGCTTTACGTAAACCAAGTTTCTTACGTTCAACTTCACGAGCATCACGAGTAACGAAACCAGCTTGACGAAGAGCAGGTTTTAAAGTTTCGTCAGCAGCGATCAATGCACGAGTAATACCGTGACGGATAGCGCCTGCTTGACCACCAATACCACCACCTTTAACAGTGATGTAAAGGTCAAATTTTTCAGTAACTTCTAAAAGCTCTAAAGGCTGACGCACAACCATACGAGCAGTTTCACGACCGAAATATTGCTCAAGTGTACGGTTGTTAATTACGAGTTTACCTGTACCAGCTGATAAGAAAACACGTGCAGTTGCGGTCTTACGGCGACCTGTACCATAATTAGTAGCCATGTGCTGTATCCCTTAGATGTCCAAAACTTGTGGCTGTTGAGCAGTATGAGGATGCTCAGTACCAGCGTACACTTTCATTTTTTTGATCATTGCATAACCAAGAGGACCTTTTGGTAACATACCTTTAACAGCTTTTTCTAAAACTGCTTCAGGTTTGTGAGCAATTAACTTCTCGAAGTTAGTCTCACGGATACCACCAGGGAAACCAGTATGGCGATAGTATTTCTTATCAAGTGATTTGTTACCAGTCACTTGAACGTGTTCAGCATTGATCACAACGATGTAATCGCCAGTGTCAACGTGAGGAGTATAAGAAGTCTTGTGCTTACCGCGTAAACGACGAGCGATTTCAGTCGCAAGGCGACCTAAAGTTTTGCCAGAAGCATCAACAACATACCAGTCGTGTTGAACTTCAGCTGGCTTAGCGCTGAGAGTTTTCATTTAAACCACTACCTATTATAGTTGGTTTGGACGGTAAAATCTGTCCAAACAAAAGGAGACCGAATTCTACATGAGTTTATAAAAACACACAAGAAAAAATCACCTGAGACGTCACAAATTGCTGCAATGTGACTGATTTGGGAACTAATATGCGCTGAGCTGAGTGATCTATTATTTAGCTTGAGAGGGGATTGGGTTTGATCTATTATTTTTATAGCAAACATTTGAAATAAATAGAAGTATTTACCTCTTCTCTTGGGGAATTTGATGAAGTTGTCGTTTTCTACAAAAATTGTTGTAGTCACATTATTGATCGGCGTTTGTTCAACACAAACCAATGCACGACGACTTTATAAATGGGTAGATCAAACCAGCGTCACCAATTATTCAGAGTTTCAGCCCAAAGAGGGTACCAGTCGCAAGCTTGAGGTGCTAGAAAGTCGTGGCAACGATCACGTTGACCCTGCGATGGCTGTGACTACGGAAATGAAAGCGATTGAGATTCCTGTCGATCAAATGAATTTACAAGGGCAAGCGACCAATACAACGGCACAGCCTGTTCAGCAACCAACCACACAAACGGTGGTGAAACAAGGTGTGATTGCAGCTCCATATATACGTCCAACCAGTGCCGTGGTTGCGACAACGCCTGTAGAGAAGAAAGAGACTCAGGTTGTACAGGTAGCTGAAAAAAAAGAAACAGTTAGCAATCCATTGGCAGATAAAGCCGCGAGTGCTGTTGCTGTCCCTGAGAAAAAAGAAGAAGTAGTGGTAGCGCAGGCTGAAAAGAAAGTACAGCCTAAGATCAATCCATGGACACGCAAGGTTGAGTTCGTACCTTCTAATTTAGTTCCGCAGAACCTGTCTAAAGCACCGCCAACTGAGCGCTGAGGTATCTGCTTGATTGAGCGGGTAAAATAATGTTTTATGAGCGTGAATCCAAATAAAGAAGAGTCATGATATTGCGCGTTAAACAGTTTTTTTGGGGCTGCCTGTTCGGTTTTGTAGCAACCTATGTGGTGCTGGTTACCTTGTCCTGTAGCTATTACGGTTTCAGTGGTATGGTTGGCGTGGCTTTAGTGAGCATGTTGATACATTTCACTCCTTTTCCATATCTGTTTTATTTCGCAGGTGGACTGATTTTTTTATTCATCCCGGCACAGGGTTTTCCCCATATTCATCGTCAGCTGTGGAAATGGCTTTTTATTGCCAGTGTTGTGGCGGTGTTTTTAATTTTCTTTTCAGAAATTGCTCATCAGTTCGGCTGGCTAAATACAGAGTTTCATTTGCCACGAAAAGCTGAAGACTAGATTCCTGACCAGAAACATTGCGAAGTTTATATAAACTTAAGTTAGGCAATTTTCTGGCAGGTTTTTACGAATTTACAATGCAGTGCGATGACATTTCCTTTTGCATTGGTTCAAGAGAATAGGCAGGGATGACGTTTAAACTATATTTATAAAAATGTAGGGCTGTAGCTGTTTTTAGATTTTGGTTACACTAGAAGGGAATCAAAAGCTTGGCGGTATGTATGCTTCCTTTATATGTCACTTCAGGTGAACCTGCTGGAATTGGACCTGATATTTGTCTGAGTCTTGCTGATCGTGTGGATGAACGTCCGCTGGTGGTATTGGCTGATATTGAAATGTTGCAACAACGTGCCAATCAGTTAGGAATCAAGGTCGAGCTGATTGCATATCAAGGGCAGTCCCAGTCCAGTTTGAAAGGACAACTTTTTGTTGAGCATGTGCCTTTAGCCAAAACGGTTATTTTAGGACAGCTAGATTCAGCCAATGCGGCTTATGTGTTGGAACAATTACGTCGTTCGGCCGATTATGCGTTGTCTGGGCAGAGTGTGGGTGTGGCTACAGCACCTGTACAAAAATCAATTATTAATGACGCGGGCATCGCATTTAGCGGACATACCGAATATTACCAAGAGTTTGCTGGTATTGAGCGTGTGGTGATGATGCTGGCAACCAAAAGCTTACGTGTTGCCTTAGCGACGACTCATTTACCGTTGCGGGATGTGCCTGATGCCATTACCACAGAGCGTCTACAGCAAGTCATTGATATTTTAATTTATGATTTAAAAACCAAATTTAAAATCGCTGCACCACGTATTTTAGTGTGTGGTCTGAATCCGCATGCAGGTGAGGATGGCTATTTAGGTCGGGAAGAAATTGAGGTAATCAATCCAGTGTTGGAAAGTTATCGCGCGCAGGGGATTAACATGAGCCTCAGTTTACCCGCAGATACCTTATTTACCCCAGAAAATTTAAAAGATGCTGATGCTGTTTTAGCGATGTATCACGATCAGGGCCTACCTGTGTTAAAATCACAAGGCTTTGGTGAAGCTGTTAACATTACATTAGGCTTACCATTTATTCGAACTTCGGTCGATCATGGTACCGCACTTTCTCTTGCAGGCACTGGACAGGCAAAAGCATCAAGCTTGCATGTCGCAGTGGATTTAGCACTTGATTTAGCCCGTCAGTGATGGGCAAGAAATTATTCACGTTGGAATTATTATGTATCAAATTAATGCCCTAAACCCTAAAGATGAAGGGCATCAGGCTCGAAAACGTTTTGGTCAAAACTTCTTACATGATCAACGTGTGATTGCCAAAATTGTACGCTCAGTGAATCCGCGTGCGGGCGAAAATATTGTCGAAATCGGACCAGGTTTGGCGGCATTGACTTCACCTTTAATTGGCGAATGTGATGCGTTAACTGTGGTTGAGCTGGATCGCGATTTGGCTGCGGGCTTACCGGGTCGTGTGCCACATCCTGAGCGTTTGACCATTATTGAAGCCGATGCGTTGAAATACGACTTCACACAACTGTTTCAAGATGGTCGTCCACTGCGCGTGGTAGGGAACTTACCATATAACATTTCAACACCTTTGTTGTTCCATCTCTTGGAGTTTGGTGACAAAGTCAAAGACATGCACTTTATGTTGCAAAAGGAAGTGGTTGATCGTATTACAGCAACGCCAAACACCAAAGAATATGGTCGTTTATCGGTAATGATCCAGTATTACTGTAAGCCAACCTTCTTGTTTGAAGTGCCACCAGGCTCATTCAATCCGCCACCAAAAGTGACCTCAGCAGTGTTTCGTTTAGAACCTTATGAGGTTAAACCGATTGTGGCAAAAAATGAGAAAGCATTGGCACGTTTAGTGGGGCATGTGTTTACGCAACGACGTAAGACCTTGCGCAATAGCTTAAAAGGCATGTTGGTGGAAGATGGCTTTGAGAAAGCAGGCGTTGATCCGATGGCACGTCCAGAAACCTTAAGCCTAGCTGACTTTGTCGCACTCTCTGATCAGATGGTGGCTTGATGTCTAAGCGCTATAACTATGTCATTGGTGATGTACAAGGTTGTTTTGAAGCACTGAAAGCGTTGCTAAAAGAAATCCGCTTTGATCCAGACCAAGACTTTTTATGGTTTGCGGGTGATCTGGTTGCACGTGGTGAAAACTCGGTGGGTGCTTTACGCTTTATTAAAAAACTGGCGGATCGTGGTGCTGCTGCAACTGTACTGGGTAATCATGACCTGACCTTGATTGCCTGCGCACGAGGTTTTAAAAAGGCCAAAGACAAAGATCATACTCAAGAAGTGATTGATGCCATTGATGGCGATGAGTTGATTGATTGGTTGCGTAAACAGCCATTAAGCCTATCTCCAAATGTACAGACTTTGATTACTCATGCAGGTGTGCCGTGTATCTGGAATGCTGAACAAACTGTGGCATTGGCACAAGAAGTACAGCAGGTGGTGGGTCATGACAATCTTTCGGTTTTGGATGGCTTTCTTGCCGAGATGTATGGTTCACAACCTGATCTATGGTCAGATGAACTCACAGGTATGGCACGCTTACGCTGTATTACCAATTATCTCACTCGAATGCGGTTAACTGATGCAACAGGCCGTTTAGAGTTTGATTTTAAAGATGCGCTCGATGCACCGATGCCTGAGGGTTTCCAACCATGGTTTGAGTTTGAAAGTCAGGCAGCACAGACCCATCAGTTGATTTTTGGACATTGGGCGGCTTTGCAGGGCAAGACCATTAGCGCTCAAATTCAAAATGTCGATGGTGGCTGTGTTTGGGGACAGCAATTAATGGCGTTCCGTTTGGAAGATCAACACATGTTTGCGGTGGATAATCCTTTGGCTTGATCCGTTGGTGATCTCTTTTAAATGCCCATTTTTATACTAAAATTGGGCATTTTTTATTTTAAGACTGTCAAAAAACTGTCATAGACTGATCATTAAAGTGTCAAATAATGTTTTTAAGCTGAAAGCATGAAAATAACGACACAAATGGATGGCGATATGCAGAGTACATACGCGACATCTCTATTCAAGCAAGAGTTTCCTGAAAATTTTAAATTTTACTTTAAAAGGAAACAACTCAAAAATAAACAAGATGAATTGTCTGAACTTCGTGATTTAGTTCGTCCTCGTCTCCGAATCGCCATTGTAACCGAAACATGGCCACCCGAAATCAATGGTGTGGCGCTGTCGATGATGCAATTGTGCCAAGGTCTACAACGACTTGGACATAAGATTTTATTGGTACGACCAACCCAAAAAGCAGTCTGTACCGAATTTCACCCTGAACAAGAATGCTTGGTGATGTCACAGCCGATTCCGAAATATCCAAGTATTCAGTTTGGTTGGCCGCAATATATTAAAGTGTCCAAAGCCTTTGAAAAATTTGCTCCAGATGTTGTGCATATCGTCACAGAAGGGCCTTTGGGTTTAACTGCCTTACAAGCAGCAAAATCAAGAAAAATCGCAGTCTCCAGTGGTTTTCATTCAGCCTTTCATGATTTCAGCCGCTTCTTTGACTTGGCTTTCTTGGTTAAGCCGATTCAGCGCTATTTAACGTGGTTTCATAACAGTACCGATGTGACCTGTGTGCCGAGTCAATATACCGAACAAGCTTTACGTGGTTTCGGTGTGACGTGCCCATTGGTGGTGGTCGGGCGTGGTGTGGATACTGAAAAATTCTCGACCAAACATCGTTCACAACAACTGCGCCAACAATGGGGTGTCGATGCCGATACCCGAGTGATGTTGTATGTTGGGCGTTTATCACCCGAAAAAGAAGTCGATGTACTGATTAAAAGCTTTCATGCATTACAGGCGCAACAAGGCAAAAATAGCAAATTTGTGATTGTCGGTGATGGCCCAGATCGTGCCCGTCTAGGCAAGATGGCACAATCGGATGACATTATCTTTATGGGCAGTCTGAGTGGCCGTGAACTCTCAGCCGCGTATGCCAGTGCTGATGTGTTTGCCTTTGCCAGCCAAGCCGATACTTTTGGTAATGTAGTTCTAGAGGCGATTGCCAGCGGCTTAGCGGTGGTGGCTTATGATTATGTCTGTGCCCATCAGCATGTACAACCGAATGTCACTGGTTGGTTGAGTCCATTGGGGCAAACAGATCATCTTATTCAATCGATTTGCCAATTACCTGCCTTGCCGCAATTACGACAAATGGGCTTGTTGGCCAGTGAAAGTGTGCAGCAAAGTAGTTGGCAGTTCCCAGTACAACAATTAGAACAAGCATTGTACCAAGTCGTGAGGAGTCTCCCATGACCGCGACTTAAGCTACTCTCAAAAAGAGGAGAAATCGTATGAATCTTCAAAATGCAAAAATAAAAATACTCGATTTAGATTTAAAGGGCTGTGTTTACCTCAACCATCTGTCTCAGTCCCAACGGATCGCTTTATTTTTTAAAACGATCAGTCGTTTGGGGGATGGGCCATTTTGGTATGTCATGTTGTTGTCTGTATGGGCAATGCAAGGTCTGGCATACGGTCTGCAAATATTATATGTGATTGCGGCAGGTTCTGTCGGAACCTTGATCTATAAGTTTTTAAAAAATAAAACCACACGGCCAAGACCCTATCAGGTGCATCAGGTGATTGTGTTGGGTGAGCGACCACTCGATCATTTTAGTTTTCCATCAGGCCATACTTTACATGCGGTCATGGTGACCATCACTTTGGGCTATATTCAACCGCTACTATTGCTATTGATGTTGCCATTCACCATTTTGGTTGCCTTATCTCGAATGGTACTCGGTCTGCATTATCCAAGTGATGTGATTGTGGGGGCGATGATTGGTGCATCGGTTGCCAGTGGGATTATCTTGTTCGCGCCAACTGCCAATATCGCTTTGTAAGGTGTTTTATCTCGAATTTAGCGACAGAACACTATCTCTTAATTTGTATGATTTGTTAAAGTACGCTCAATTACATTCATTTATTTAGGTTGTCATATGGGCTTACGTTGGACAGATACGATTGATATTGCGATTGAACTCACCGAAGCACACCCAGATGTAGATCCACAATGGATTCGTTTTACTGATTTACATGCATGGGTATGTGCTTTGCCTGACTTTAGTGATGACCCAAATAAGTCAACTGAAGGTTTGCTTGAAGCCATTCAAATGGCATGGCTAGATGAAGTTCGTTAAAAATTCGTCAGAAAACGCTTAAGTTTTGCATATTCAAGCTGATTATTAGCGATGACATCGGTATAATGCGGCAAATTTTTTAGTTAAAACCATAATAGGAGTCAATCATGGCGATTGAACGTACTTTATCTATCGTAAAACCAGATGCAGTATCTAAAAACCACATCGGCGACATCTTTGCTCGTTTCGAAAAATCAGGTTTGAAAATTGTTGCAACTAAAATGAAACACCTTTCTCAAGCTGATGCTGAAGGTTTCTATGCTGAGCACAAAGAACGTGGTTTCTTTGCTGACTTAGTTGCATTTATGACTTCTGGTCCAGTGGTTGTTTCAGTTCTTGAAGGCGAAAATGCAGTTCTTGCTCACCGCGAAATTTTAGGCGCTACAAACCCTAAAGAAGCTGCTCCTGGCACAATCCGCGCTGACTTCGCTGTAAGCATCGACGAAAACGCTGCTCACGGTTCTGACTCAGTTGCTTCTGCTGAGCGTGAAATCGCTTACTTCTTTGCTGATAACGAGATTTGCCCACGCACTCGTTAATCCAAAGTATTCAAGCCAGATAAGTGGTATACTACTTATCTGGTTTTTTATTTTTTATAGATTGAGTTGTGCAAATAATGCACGGCTATTTTTAGCGCTGATATTGTTTAGGTAAATGTACATGAGTTCTGCAGTGGTCGTTTCATCAGAAAATTTAGATGAAAAACAACAGTCTGTTTCTACGCCTGTCGTTCATGCTGCCGAGAAAAAAGTAAATTTACTTGGCATGTCTCGAGCTGAACTAGAAAAATTCTTTGAAGATTTGGGCGAAAAAAAGTTTCGCGCAGGTCAGGTCATGAAATGGGTTCATCAATATTTTGTGACTGATTTTGCTGAGATGAGCAATATCTCCGGCAAATTACGTGAAAAACTTGAAAAGATTTGTGAAATTAAAGCGCCTGAAGTGGTGCATCGTAACTACTCCAAAGATGGTACCCGAAAGTGGGTGTTCCGTGTCGGGGATGGTGAAGGTTCTCTAGTCGAAACTGTCCTGATTCCTGCCGAAGATAAAACAGGTGCACGTAAAACCCTGTGTATTTCATCACAAGTGGGTTGTGCGCTGGATTGTTCATTTTGTTCGACGGGTAAACAGGGTTTCCAACGTGACCTCACACCTGCAGAAATCATTGGTCAATTGTGGATGGCAAACTATTCCTATATGGAAGATGTGCCAGTCGCTGAACGCGAACGTACCGTGACCAATGTGGTGATGATGGGTATGGGTGAGCCTTTACTCAATTATGATGCTGTACTCAGTTCCATGCAGTTGATGTTGGATGACTTCGCTTATGGTATGTCAAAACGCCGTGTGACCTTATCGACATCGGGCGTCGTACCGAAAATTGATCAATTGGCACAGGACATTGATGTCGCTTTGGCGATTTCATTACACGCGCCAAACGATGAACTTCGTAATGAATTGGTGCCGATTAATAAAAAATATCCATTACAGCAATTAATCGCGGCTTGCCAACGTTATCTCGCTAAAGATGGCAATGAAAGCTCTCGTCGTCACGTGACCATCGAATATGTGATGCTCGATGGCGTGAATGACCAACCTGAGCACGCACAACAGTTATTAAAACTGTTAAGAAATCTACCGAGTAAGATCAATCTTATTCCATTTAACCCGTTCCCGCATGCGCCTTATGGTCGTTCGAGCCGTAACCGAATTATTGCCTTCCAAAAAACTTTGTCGGATGCAGGATTTGTGTGTACGATTCGTCAGACACGTGGCGATGATATTGATGCTGCATGTGGACAGTTGGTAGGACAGGTCGCTGACCGTACTCGTCGTGCCGAACAATGGAAAAAGAAAGTGGCGCAACGACAAGAAATTTTGCGCACACAAGGATAATACTTGGGGAAAGGCGTTGAAGATCACTCGAACAAAAACGATTATAAGCACGGCTGTTGGGTTTATTTTATTGAGCTTAACTGCGTGTCAATCGACATCGACAGCATTAAAAAAAGATCCAGAAAAAGCAGTGCAAGTGCGTACTCAACTTGCTGCCGAATATATCCGTAATCGTGATCTAGATGCAGCCAAGCGCTCGCTGGACCAAGCCCTAAAAGTCGACTCTCGTGATGCCAATGCCAACATGATGATGGGCATCTTGCTGCAACAAGAAGGCAGCGCCAGTAATATGGAAAAGGCAGAAGCTTATTTTAAGCGGGCAATTTCCTCAGAACCAGACAATGCACAAGCGCGTAATAATTACGGTACATATTTGTATCAACAGCAACGCTATAATGAAGCAATTGAGCAATTTACCCGTGCGGGTGCAACTTTAGGCTATGAACAACGGTTTCAGTCGTTGGAAAACCTAGGGCGAATCTATTTAAGATTGGGCGATGCTGCGAATGCTGAAAAATCATTCAAACAGGCGCTACAAGCGAATCGAAACGCAACCATTTCAATGTTAGAGTTGGCGGAAATTTTCTATTTGCAACAAAATAATAGAGATGCATCGCAACTATACGAACAATATGTTCGTAATGTAGGACAGAAAAACCAAGGTGCTCGAGCACTTTGGATTGGTTTACGCATTGCTCGAGCGAATGCGGATCAATTAGGAATGCAAGTGTTAGTCAATCAACTGCGTGCACTCTTTCCTGATAGTCCAGAATATCAACGTTATTTGCAATTACAGTACAGTACTGAGGCCGTATGGAAATAAATCCAAATTCACATCAGCCAACTGGCACAACCTCGCCATCGTCAACCTTAGGAAATATTCAACGACCTGGTGAGTATTTGCGTCAAATTCGTATTGCACAAAAGAAAGAAATTGAAGAGATTGCAAACGTATTGAATATGCCTGTCAAAACCTTGACAGCATTGGAGCAAGATGATTATAAATCATTGCCAGAAGCGACCTTCATCAAAGGCTATTACCGTGCTTATGCAAAGCATTTAAATGCAGATGCCAGTGCGATTATTCAGCGTTTTGATGAAATCTATGTTAATGATACTGGACTGAAAGCCAGCCATGCCTTGAATAATTCTCCGATTAAAATTATGGGGAAATTATCAGGTTCGAAAAGCGTGCGTAACCGTATCTGGTTAAAACGCATTGCAATCGTGGCGGCCGTTGCAGTTTTAGCATGGTTGGCGGTTATGGCGGTGCAGAATTGGACATCAAGCCATAAAGATGAAGATGATGTGCCTAAGATCAAAAATTCGGATGTTCAGATTTTGCCGATGGGGAATACCACCACTGCAACATCTGGTGACCAATTGGTCTTGAATTTTAACCGACCAACTTCTGTGCATATTGTCGATGCAACAGGTAAAGTATTGGCAACAGGTCGTCAAGCATCGACTTTGACTTTAAGTGGTGAATCGCCATTTCAAATTCGTTTAGATGACGCGACCGCAGTCGCATTGACTTTAAATCAGGAGCAAATTTCCTTGTCTCCATATACAGTCAATGGAAAAGCAGAATTCCGTTTGTCTCGTTAATGCCAAAGAGTAGAGCTATACGATGATTGTGAATCCAATTAAACGCCGTCCAACACGAAAAATCCGTGTCGGTTCGGTGTATGTCGGTGGTGATGCCCCGATCAGTGTTCAAAGTATGACCAATACTGAAACCTGTGATGTGGATGCAACTGTGGCGCAAATCCAGCGCTGTGCAGATGCAGGTGCGGATATCATGCGTGTTTCAGTACCGTCGATGGAAGCAGCAGAGGCGTTTGGCGCGATTCGTAAGCGCGTTTCTGTACCTTTGGTGGCAGATATTCATTTTGATCATCGTATTGCTTTAGCGGTTGCGGATTATGGCGCAGACTGTTTACGGATCAATCCGGGTAATATCGGTTCGGATCAGAAAGTGCGTGAAGTGGTTGCTGCGGCAAAACATCACGGCATTTCGATTCGTATTGGGGTCAATGCAGGCTCATTGGAAAAAGATTTACAAGTCAAATATGGTGAGCCAACAGGGCAGGCCTTACTTGAATCGGCAATGCGTCATATCGACATTCTAGACCGTTTAGATTTTCATGAGTTTAAGGTCAGTGTCAAAGCATCGAATGTGTTCCTGACCATGGATGCCTATCGTCTGTTGTCTCAACAGATTGATAATCCGCTGCATCTTGGTGTAACTGAGGCTGGCATTTACCGTACTGGTACAGTCAAATCAGCGATTGCCTTGGGCGGACTGTTGATGGAAGGCATTGGCGATACCATGCGTATTTCGCTGGCTGCTGAACCAGAAGATGAAATTAAAATCGGTTTTGATATTTTAAAATCGTTGGGCTTACGCTCAAACGGGATTAATTTTATTGCTTGTCCAAGCTGTTCGCGTCAGGAATTCAATGTGATTCAAGTGATGCAGGCCTTGGAAGAGCGTTTAGAAGATATTCGTACTCCGATGGATCTATCTGTGATCGGGTGTAAAGTGAATGGTCCTGGTGAAGCCAAAGAAGCGGATATCGGGATTGTCGGTGCATCACCTCGTTCACTGGTCTATCGAAATGGTGAAAAGAGCCATTTAATTGATACAAATCAGCTGGTTGATGAAATTGAAACAATGGTTCGTCAACGTGTTCAAGAGCTTGAAGAAGCAAAATCTAAAGTCATTATTCGTAGTTCATCATGAGTTCAATCGTCGCTATCAAAGGTTTTAATGACACCCTTCCAACGCAAACTGCGGCTTGGAGAAGTCTGGAACAACAACTTGCATCGTTAATGGATGCATATGGTTATCAACAAATCCGTTTGCCAATCGTTGAGCAAACAGGTCTATTCAAGCGTGCCATTGGTGATGCGACTGATATTGTTGAAAAAGAAATGTATACCTTTTTCGACAAAGGTACACCGCCAGAATCACTGACCTTGCGTCCTGAAGGAACCGCAGGTTGTGTACGTGCGATGTTGGAGCATAACTTGCTGCGTGGTGCGACACCACGAGTCTGGTACCTCGGGCCAATGTTTCGCTATGAAAAACCGCAAAAAGGTCGTTATCGCCAATTCCACCAATTTGGTGTGGAAACTTTTGGTGTTGCAACACCTGATATCGATGCTGAAATCATTTTAATGACCGCACGTTTATGGAAACGTATGGGTGTGGCAGAACATGTGCGCTTAGAGTTAAATACTTTAGGTGAAATGGATGAGCGTGCAGCCTATCGTGCAGCCTTGGTTGAGTTTTTAAGCCAGCACAAAGATGCCTTGGATGAAGACTCACAACGCCGTTTAAGCACCAATCCATTACGTATTCTGGATTCTAAAGTTGAATCAACGCAAAAGATTTTGGAAAATGCGCCGAAGCTGCATGATTTCTTAAAAGAAGATTCAATCCATCACTTCCAACAACTGCAACAATACCTGACGGATGCAGGAATTGAGTTTGTGATTAACCAAAAGCTTGTTCGTGGCTTGGATTATTACAACAAGACCGTATTTGAATGGACCACCACTATGTTGGGTTCACAAGGTACCGTATGTGCCGGTGGTCGTTACGATGGTTTGGTTGGACAGCTCAAAGGTAAAGCAGATCAATCTGTGCCTGCCGTTGGTTTTGCCATGGGGATGGAACGCTTACTGTTATTGGTTGAACAGGTCGCAGAAGTCAAAGATGCACGTGATTGTGAAATCTTCTTGTTAGCTGAACCTGCATATCAAGCCAAAGCCTTGGTCTTGGCTGAGCAAATTCGTGATCAGTTAGAAGCTGCAAACAGCTCGCTTCGTTTAAAAACGGGTTCACAAGGCAGTATGAAAAGCCAAATGAAAAAGGCCGATCAATCAGGTGCAACCTATGCGGTGATCTTGGGTGAGCGTGAGTGGGAATCTCAGCAATTATTGGTGAAAGAGCTTGCCACAGCTGAGCAATCACAAGTTGCACTCACTGAGCTGACGCCATTTTTTATCGAAAAATTTAAACAATAAATTGCAAAATTTAGGAAAAGGACAATCACATGAGTTTAAGTGATGATGAACAACTCGACCAGTTAAAGTCGTTTGCCAAAAAATATGGTTCTGCAATGATTAGCGGAATTCTCATTGCCTTGATTGCCTTTTTCGGATGGGAATACTGGCAAAAGAAAAACCTTGCTGAAGCCCAGAACCAAACAGCAAAGGTACAGAAGTTGATGGATGAGGCGAAAGCGGCATCAGGTCAACCAAATGCCTTTGCCAGCTTATCTGAAACAGCAGATAAAATTGTGAAAGATGATGCGGATTCTGCACAAGCGATTCAAACACAATTTATCATGGCGAAACTTGCCTATGACAAGCAAGACTACGCCGCTGCTGAAAAAGCCTTGAAGAAAGTTGAAACTTCAAAAGTTAAAGATGCAGGTTTGGTGCAAATTGTTAAATTACGTTTGGCTGATGCACAATTAGCGCAAAGCAAATATGATGAAGCGTTGAAAACCCTAACGAGCGTGACTGATCCAGCGTTCAAGGCGACTGCTGATGAACTTCGCGGTGATATTTTTGTTGCGAAAAAAGACAATGAGTCTGCGCGTAAAGCGTATCAAAGTGCATGGGATAACCTGCTCGAGCGTAAACAAGAGCGTCAGCTTTTACAAATTAAACTCGAAAGTGTTGGCGTTTTAGTGGATGATCCTGAGTTTGAGCGCCCGATCTTAGATACCAAAGTGGATGAGTCTTAATGCAGAATAAACTAAAACTACCTTTGGCAATTGCAATTGCTTCAGCTTTACTCGTTGGTTGTTCAAGCAATAAAGTAAAAGAAGCAAAACCGAATCCATTGCCAAAGATCACGCAAGAGCAAAATTTAAACCTTGTGTTTTCACAAAGTGTTTCGTCTACCGATGCTGCTGAAGCGTTACGCTTGCAGTTGGATACAGACAATGGTGTGATTTTTGCGATTGACCCAGATGGTCAGGTTTCTGCATACAAAGGTAAACAGCGTCTTTGGAAAAGTAAAATTACCAAACAAGAACTCACTGCTGGTGTAGAAGCAGGTGAGGGAATTGTGGTCAGCGGTAATCGCAAAGGTCAGTTATTTGCTTTAGACCAAGCGACTGGTGAGCAAAAATGGACTGCGAAATTGTCGGGTGCCATTCTATCTCCATCGCTGATTCAGTCGGGTCGTGTGATTACCATTGCCAATGATGGTACGGTATTTGCGCATGATGCAGCGACCGGACAACAGGTTTGGGCGTATAAGCTACCGAATGTGCAATTTAGTTTGCGCGGTCAGCCAGCACCTGTGAGCTTGGATGAGCGTACTGTGCTGATTGGTTCTGCCAATGCCTATATTTATGCGTTAGATATCATCAGCGGTGTGCCACGTTTCCAACGTCGTGTGGCAATTAGTGAAGGTCGTTCAGATATTCAGCGTTTAGTGGATGTGGTGGGTGATCCGGTTGTTTCAGGTCAATATCTGGTGACAACAAGCTTCCAAGGCCAAGTCACGGTAACGGATCTTGCAACACAACGTGTGGTGTGGAGCGAAGATGCCAGCAGCACCAACAGTGCTGAAGTTGCAGATGATAAAGTCTTCGTTGCGACCACAGATGGCAAGTTGAATGCATATAACTTGGCAACAGGTGAGTTGGTTTGGCAAAATGAAGAATTGTTGAATCGTAAGCTCAGTAATCCTGTCATGTTAGGACAAAATCTGGTCGTAGGTGATTTGGATGGTGTACTGCATTTGATTAATCCTGCTTCGGGTAAGTTGATTGGCCGTGCCAAAACCAGTGGTGAAGTGCGCTCATTACGCGTGATTGACAATCAGCTCTATGTTGCAACACGAAAAGGTGCATTAACCATTTGGCAGAATCGTTAATTTTGCGCTAGCTTGTGGTAAAATGCACAATTAGCTATTGCTAATAAAAGAATGATCGGGGATTTTGTTTAAACAAAACCCCGAATTTTTATTGTGATTACTTGATCACCAAAATCTTCCATACTGTTTCTGATACGATGTCATCAACGATGGCTCGTCTGAATTAAGGTTAATTTATGAAACCCGTTATTGCGCTTATTGGTCGTCCAAACGTCGGAAAATCAACGCTATTTAACCAAATCACCAAAAGTCGTGATGCTTTGGTTGCTGACTTCGCTGGTTTAACTCGTGACCGCAAATATGGCGATGCGGTTTTTCAGAATAAATCGTTTATTGTTGTTGATACCGGTGGTATTGGTGAGAATGAAGGCGGCATTGATTCATACATGGCAGAGCAGTCAAAAACGGCGATCCATGAAGCAGACATCATTGTGTTTGTTGTGGATGCACGTGCTGGCTTATTGGCATCAGACGAACAAATTGCCCGTGAACTGCGTACTCTGGGTAAAAAAGTTTACTTGGTTGCCAATAAAGTTGATGGTGTTCATGCTGAGGCTGCGCTGGTTGAGTTTTATAAACTGGGTATGGGTGAGCCATTACAAGTTGCTGCGAGCCACGGGCGTGGTGTTCAGCAAATGCTTGAAGATGTATTGGCTGAAGTTCCTGAAGATGAAAATCCAGAAGAACATAATAAAAACACAGGTCTGCGTTTAGCGATTATTGGTCGTCCAAACGTGGGTAAATCGACTTTGGTAAACCGTTTATTGGGTGAAGAGCGTGTGGTTGCGTTCGACCAACCAGGTACAACACGCGACTCGATTTATATTCCTTATGAGCGTGATGGCCGTCAATATACCTTGATCGATACAGCTGGTGTACGTCGTAAAGGTAAAGTCGATGAGATGATTGAGAAATTCTCAATCGTGAAAACACTGCAAGCCATGAAAGATGCCCATGTCGTGGTGGTTGTGGTCGATGCCCGCGAAGGAATTGTTGAACAAGACTTGCATTTGATTGGTTATGCGCTGGAAGCAGGCCGTGCCATGGTGATTGCGATCAACAAATGGGACAACATGACCGAGTATGATCGTAAGCAATGTAAACTCGATGTGGAACGTCGTTTTGACTTTATTCCATGGGCGAAGATTCATTTGATTTCGGCATTACATGGGACGGGTGTGGGCGAGCTTTATCCATCGATTCACCGTGCTTATGAATCTGCAAACCTAAAAGTTTCTCCTGCGAAACTGACTCAGATTTTAAGTGATGCAACAGATGCACATCAGCCACCAATGATCAGTGGTCGCCGTATTAAAATGCGTTATGCGCATATGGGCGGACAAAATCCACCAACCATCGTGATCCATGGTAATAAGGTGGATAAGACACCTGCGGACTATCGTCGTTACTTGGAAAACGTATTCCGTAAAGTCTATAAACTTGAAGGAACACCGGTTCGTATTGACTTTAAGACGTCAGAGAACCCATTTGAAGGGCGTAAATCACAAGTTGATGAGCGTGTAGCGGCACGTAAACGCCGTTATGTTCAGAAGTTCAAGAAAGCGGAAAAGAAATTCAAGCGTTAAGCTGCAATTGATCCCAAAAGCCCAAAGTTTGCTTTGGGCTTTTTTGATGTTATTATTTTTGTTAATTAATATAAACAATGCGTGATTTTATTTAGTTTTACTTATCTTAGGATTTTATTGAAAAATAAATAATATAAGACATTGAAATATAATGAAAATTATTTTTTGTTAAATTTCGTCCGAGTGCTATAATGCCACCGCAAAATTTCTACAAATTGATTATTTTTTAAACTATATTGGATTGTGCATGGCATGTTGAAACTCCATCTAACGCAGCCTCAGTTTATGGATGCACAGCAAAATTATGCTGCGTTGGACACGATTCCTGCCATGCAACGTCGTCGTTTATCTGCGTTGGCAAAAATGGCATTAAGCAGCGCTTTGACAAGCCTAAATGGCCAGCGTGTTGATTATATTGTCTGGGCCTCCCGCTATGGGGACGAACAAAAAACCTTGGATATTCTTCAAGACGTATTACAACAACAGACACCATCACCAACACAATTTTCAACCTCAGTTCACAATGCGATCGCAGGCTTGTATTCGATTCTATGTCAGGATGCGACGCCTTCGACAAGTTTAAGCTGTGAATGGACGGAAGCATTGATCGAGGCTTATGCAGTTTTAAAATCAACAGCTACCGTACAACGTGTGTTGGTGGTGGCATATGATCAAGCCTTGCCAAATGTTTATGCTGATGCGGTTGAGTTTCCCACATTTGCGTTGGCAAGCATCGTCAGTCTAGAACAGCCCAATTTGGAAGTTTTACAGCTTAATGGCTCAGAATCATTAGAAAGTTTGGCTTTTTACCAGTTTTGGCAGGCTGCAGAAGTTGGCCAATCGGTGTTGAGATGGAAAAAATGTTAAAGCTGAATCAGATTAAACAGAAAGCCAATTATGCTTGGCGTGTTGCAGCAACAGGTTTCAGCTTTGCAAGTTTTGGTGCGGGCGGGGTTGGGATTGCAACGGTTATCGCACCTTTGGTTCATTTAAGCAGTCGCGATCCAGTTGTGCGTCAGCAGCGCGCGCAGCAGGTGATTCATTACAGCTTTAAGGGCTTTACTGAAATGATGGTCAAACTTGGCGTCATGACCTACTCCGTAGAGGGACTGGAAAAACTGCAACATAGCCGCCAAGAGTTGGTGATTGCCAATCATCCGACCTTGATTGATGTGGTAGTGATGATTGGATTGATGCAGCAGGCCAATTGTGTGGTAAAGCAATCGCTTTGGTCTAATCCATTTACACGTGGTCCAGTGCGTAGTGCGGGTTATATTTTAAATGCGGGTTCGCAGCAGTTTATTGAAGACTGTGTGCTTCGATTAAAACAGCAAGGTGCAGCTTCATTACTGATTTTTCCTGAGGGAACGCGAACCGAAAAAGGCGAATGTCTGAATGAGTTCCAACGCGGCGCTGCAAATATTGCGATTCGTGCCAATGTGCCGGTACGTCCAGTTTTGATTAGATGTACGCCATCGACCTTAACTAAAAATGAAAAATGGTATCATGTGCCGGCACAGCCTTTTCATATCGAGATTAAGGTATTGGATGCAATTGAAGTCCAAGATATCTTGGCAGATTCAGACGTATCACCGAAACAGGTGCGTCAGTTGAATCAAGGTTTTTATCAAATTTTTAATAATGAGTTATCGAAAAATGAGCAATCTTGCTGATGAATTAAAGCAAATGATTATTGATGTTCTCGCACTTGAGGATATTGGCATCAGTGATATTGAAACTGAGGCACCACTTTTTGGTGAGGGTTTGGGCTTAGACTCAATTGATGCGCTCGAGTTGGGCTTGGCATTGAAAAAACGCTATAACATTCATTTGAATGCAGAATCAGATGAAACCAAACAACATTTTAAATCAGTTCAAAGCTTAGTGGCTTTGGTTGAAGCGCAGCAAGCAGGTTAAGGAGTAGATCGATGTTAACTCAAGAACAGGTGCTGGCAAAGTTAAGAGAGTGGATGCAGGATTTATTCGAAATTGAACCTGATGATATCCAACTTGATTCCAATTTATATGAAGATCTCGATGTAGACAGTATTGATGCTGTCGATCTGGTGGTTAAAATTAAAGAACTGACCGGCAAGCAAGTCAAGCCAGAAGACTTTAAAGCGGTCAGAACCGTACAGGATGTTGTTGCGGTTATTCAGAACATGACCGCTGAATGAGACATCTCCTTAGAGGGGTATTGATCACATTTTTTGTGTTGTACCCCTTTATTGTTGGATGGAGCCTGTCGCATGGACAGTTCATCTGGGTCAGCGTTTTACTGATCGTTTTGGGTGTGAGTCGCTTGCTCAGTGCCAAAAAAGATTTGCTGTTACCGCTGACAGGCTTAGCCATAATTTGCGGAGGACTGAGCCTGATTTTAAAAGATCATGCTTGGCTCAAGCTTTATCCTGTGGGCATGAGTCTTGGTGCGTTGATCATTTTTGCACTGACACTGTATCGACCACCGTCCATGATTGAGCGTTTTGCGCGTCTGGTTGAGCCTGATCTGCCAGCCTCTGGCGTAGTATGGACACGGAAAGTCACCGTGGTTTGGTGCTTCTTCCTTGCAATAAATGCCATGATTGCACTGATAACAGTATTTGCACCCATGACGTATTGGATCATTTATAATGGCTTTGTGTCTTACCTATTGATGGGAATCTTATTCCTCGGTGAGTACATCTTGCGAAAAAGACATCAACGTTTAAATCAAACGACCCCTTAAAATATTATGCCTATTTCTTTTTATAATGATGCTGATTCAGCGAATGCGTTGTGTATTAGCTCTGAATTAAAAACAATTTCTTATGCCGATTTTTGGCAAGACGTCGCTGAACAAACCGCTGCAATCAGGGGATTGAGCCAAGAGACTTGGGCATTGTGGGAACAAGATAGTTACCAGTTTTTGCTATTATTTTTTGCAGGCTTATTGGCCAATAAAAAAATCATTTTACCTCCCAATCGTGTTCGAGATTTAGAACAACAATTGGCCCAGCAACAGATTTACTTTCTGAGCAGTCAGCCTGTTGCTGCGACTGTGAATGTAGACGAAAGCTTTTCGCAACTGATTCGTATACAAGATGATGATTTTTTAAATCAGGCTGAGATCATATTCTTTACCTCGGGTTCAACAGGCGAACCGAAAAAGATTGAACGTACTTTGAAGCAACTGCTCAATGAAGTGGTTGGCTTAGCCAGTAGTTTTCAGTTCAAGCAGAAAAGCGTGGCCATTGCGACAGTCAGTCACCAGCATATTTATGGCTTACTGTTCAAACTGCTTTTACCACTCGCAACAGGACGTCATTTTTTTAATCCGCAATTGGCGTTTCCAGAGGATGTCATCCAAGCTCAACAGCGTTTAGCCCAACAAGGGTGGAGCAACTACTTGATTTCCAGTCCAGCTTTATTGAAACGCTGGACGCAGGATCTGGTCTTGCAGCAGTGTGAACTGGTGTTCAGTTCGGGTGGCAAATTAGATGCAGGTGTCCGACCACATTTGAATGTTCCGATTGTTGAAGTACTCGGGAGCTCAGAAACCGGAGGCATTGCACATCGTCAATATGATGATGCGGCATGGACAGCTTTTAATAATGTTGAGATTCAGATTGCTGCAAATACCCAACTCATGGTGCGAAGTAACCATGCAGGTGAGTCCGGCTGGATTATCACGGGCGATGCTGCGGAGTGGATCAATATCGACCATAAGCAATTCAAACTTTTAGGTCGCTTGGACCGTATTATCAAGTTGGAAGAAAAGCGCTTGAGTCTGGATGCGATTGAGCACAGTTTGAATACCTTGCTGGAAGTAGAGCAAAGCCACACACTCTTACTTGAACATCAGCATCGGCAAATTCTGGCAGCGATAGTGGTGCTCAGTGCCGAGGCTCAACAGCAATTAATGACGATAGGTAAAGCCGCTTTTGTCAAACAGTTGAAGCAGCAGCTACAGTATCAGCTGGAAAGCATTGCCATTCCGCGACAGTGGCGTTTTTTGAGCCAGATCCCACAAAATACCCAGTCAAAACGCGATAAAAATTATTTAAAAGCATTATTTAGCCCGATGTTACAGCCAGTCGTGTTATCGCAATGGCAACAACAGGATGAACAATATTTCAGCCTTGAGTTTCCTGCTGAACTGGAATGTTTTAAGGGGCATTTCCCAACCCAACCGATTTATCCGGGTGTGGGGCAGATTGGCTTTATTCAGCAGTTTGCCAAGAATAGTTGGTCTGATTTACAGTGGTGTCAGGGGTTTGAGCAATTGAAGTTTCAAAACCTGATTCGTCCTTATGCGGTGGTGCAATTAAAATTAAGCCGTAAATTACATAAAATCAGCTTTGAAATCACCTCAGCGCAACAGATCTTGGCTTCAGGGCGTTTATTGTTTGCGCTTGAACAGGTCTAGGAGTCCGCTGATGTTGAACTTTGGCATTGTTATTCCTGTGTATAACCATCCGCACTATCTTGCTGATCTTGTTGAGTATCTGGAACAATTTCAATGTCCGATTATTCTCGTCAATGATGGTAGTGATGCCGAATGTACGGCAATTCTGCATCAACTGGCACAACAGCATCCATTGGTTGATTTAGTGGAACATCAGACCAACCAAGGCAAGGGGCAAGCGGTCATGACGGGGTTGCGACATGCTGCTCAGTGCGGAATGACGCATGCGCTGCAATTAGATGCGGATGGTCAGCATTGCTGGGAGGATGTGCCGAAATTTATCGAGCAGTCGCAGCAACACCCCCAAGCGATGGTGATTGGACAGCCAATCTTTGATGACTCGGTACCGAAGAAACGCCTGTATGGACGTTATGTCACGCATTTTTGGGTGTGGTTAAACAGCTTATCTTTCGAGATTAAAGACAGTATGTGTGGGTTCCGAATCTACCCCTTGGCGAAAACTATAGCCATACTCGATGCGGCTCCATTTCAACCAAGAATGGGCTTTGATAGTGAAATCTTGGTCCGCTTAAAATGGGAGAATACCCCCTTTGTCAATGTGCCTACACGAGTCATTTATCCTGAACATGGGGTGTCACATTTTAATGTGTGGCGGGATAATCTGGGCTTAAGTCAGGCACACGCCCGATTATTCGCAGGGATGCTGCTGCGTTTTCCTAAGCTGATTTGGCATAAGTTGAAGGCGGACTGATGACGACACCGCAAACTTCACAGGATACATGGCACCAGATTAAGGAACGCGGCGGACTGTTGCCGCTGATGCTGATGCTTGGTTTTTATCGCTGTGGCGGACGTTGGCTATGCCGTGTGGTACTGTATTTCATTATTATGTGGTATTGGCTGTTTGCGGTAACAGCTCGACAGGCTTCTTTACAATATTTACAACGTTTGCATCAATTTGCAGGATCTCAGTCGCCGTTTACAACAATGCCGAACTGGACCAATAGCTATACGCATTTCATGCAGTTTGGTGAGTGTATTCTGGATAAAATTGAGGGCTGGTTAGGGCATATTCCCGAGCAAAAACTGCAATTGTTTGGGCATGAGCACTTCCAGCAACACTATCAAAAAGGTGCGATTATTGTGGTGTCGCATTTTGGCAATATTGAGCTACTGCGGGCGCTAAAATCAGAGCATCCACAAAAAATTAATGTACTGGTGTATCAAAAACATGCCTCACAATTTAATCAGTTTTTAAAAAAAATTAATGATAAGGCTGATGTCAATTTGATTGCAGTAGATGAACTTGGTATTGAAACTGCGATGCTGTTACAGGAAAAGATGGAGCAGGGGGAGTGGGTGATCGTGGCGGCGGATCGGATTCCTGTGCAGTCAGATCGAGTGCAAAGCATCCAGTTTTTGGGACATGAGGCTGCATTACCACAAGGGGCATGGATTTTGGCCAATTTACTGAAAGTTCCTGTACTGGCAGTATTTTGTTATCGCGCCGAGCAGAAGTTTCAGGTACATATTCATGCGATTGCCGAGCAAGTTGATTTACCGCGCAAAACCCGATTAAGTAGCATGCAACAGATCACCCAATCCTATGTCGCCGTATTAGAACAGCATTGCTTACGGGCACCGTATCAATGGTTTAATTTTTATCAGTTTTGGACAAAATAACGTGAATGCAAGTCAAAGTGAAGCAATGCTCAAGCCAGTTCTGATTGTCGGCGAGCAGCCACTCAGTATTGAAGATGTGGTGGCGGTTGCTCGACAACAGCGTCAAGTGGCTTTACCGACAGCAACAGCTTGGCGTGAATTGATTCAGCGCGGTGCAGATTTTCTGGATCAGCTGTTGCTGGATGAAGGCGTGATCTACGGTGTTACCACAGGCTATGGGGATTCATGTCTGGTTGAAATTCCGATGCATCAGGTCAACGAATTACCTTTACATCTGTCACGTTTTCATGGCTGTGGTCTCGGTGAAAATCTGGATTTAATCACTGCCCGTGCGGTGGTGGTGACTCGCCTTTGTTCACTTGCACGAGGTTATTCAGGGGTGTCTTTGGCCTTGCTAGAGCGTCTGGTCTGGATGCTGAATGAAAACATTATTCCAGTGATTCCATCGGAAGGCTCTGTCGGGGCGAGTGGTGATCTGACGCCTCTGTCCTATATTGCAGGTGCTTTGGTTGGTGAGCGTGATGTCTATGCACAAGGCAAGATTGTGCCGATTGCACAAGTCTATGCTGAGCAAGGCTTGGACGCCTTGGTGTTACGTCCAAAAGAAGGCTTGGCACTGATGAATGGTACCGCGGTGATGACGGCGATTGCCTGCTTAAATTATAAAAAAGCAGAACAGGTGGCTTTGGCTAGTACCTTGATTACCGCTTTAAATGTCTTGGCCTTAGAAGGTAATCCAAGTCATTTTGATGAAGTCTTATTTGCTCAAAAACCGCATCAAGGTCAGCAGCAGATTGCCCAGCAATTACGCGAATGGTTGAACAGTGAAGTGCAGACAGCACACCAAAGTCCACGTTTACAGGATCGCTATTCTTTACGCTGTGCACCACATATTATTGGGGTGTTTGAAGATTCAAAAACCTGGTTGCGTCAATTTATCGAAAATGAATTAAATTCCAGCAATGATAATCCGCTGATTGATCCTGTGAATTTACGGGTGCTGCATGGTGGTCATTTCTATGGCGGGCATATTGCGCAAGCCATGGACAGTTTGAAGATTATGATCGCCAATATTGCCGACTTGATGGACCGACAAATTGCACAGCTGGTTGACCATAAAATGAATCATGGTTTAGCACGCAATTTAACGGGTGCCAGTGCCGAGCGCCTGCCTTTGAATCATGGTTTTAAAGCGGTACAAATTGGGGTTTCGGCTTGGACCGCTGAAGCCTTGAAACATACCTTGGCCGCGTCTATTTTCTCACGTTCGACCGAATGCCATAACCAAGACAAAGTCAGTATGGGGACCATTGCCGCCCGAGATGCGACTCGGGTCATTACCTTGACGCAGCAGGTTTTGGCGGCCTTATGCTGTGCCAGTGTACAGGCCGTGCATTTAAAAGGTGTTGAATCTCAATTAAGCCCGCCTCTAAAGGCCTTTGTCGAGTGGACCTTACAAAGTTTTGCACTACTGCAAGAAGATCGTCCTTTACAAACTGAACTACAACAGATTATTGATCGTTTCGACAACTTTGAATTGTTCAATCAATTCCAGCAACAGGTCTAGGAGCGACAGATGCAGGCAGATGTAATCATTGAAATCCCGTTTCATGATGTGGATACCATGAATGTGGTCTGGCATGGACATTATTTAAAGTATTTCGAAATTGCGCGTTGTAAGTTATTGGAACAGTTTAATTATAACTATAACCAGATGAGAGCATCGGGCTATGCGTGGCCTGTGATTGAAAGCCATGTGCGTTATGTGCAGGGCATCGAGTTTGAACAGAAAATTAAAGTTCGTGCGATTTTAAAAGAATGGGAAAACCGTTTAAAAATTGAATATCTGATTCTTGATGCAAACACTGGACGACGTTTAACCAAAGGCTATACCACGCAAGTGGCTGTGAATATGGAGACCCGAGAAATGTGTTTCCAGTCACCGCAAATTTTACTGGATTGTTTAAATGCATGGGATGCGTTTAAGGAGCACCCGCATGGTTAATTCTGGTTTTTTGAATCTAAACTGCCTTGTTGCATTGATGCAGCAGCGTGCTTGCTGGTTATTACACAGTCTTGTTGTCAGTGTATTGCTCAGCTTGAGTATTTCAGCATCGGCACATGCGGATCAGGTCTCGACGATTTTTAATCAGCTTGCTAAAAGTGAACTCATCCGCGCCGATTTTGAACAGCAAAAAAAGTTGGCAAGTTTAAACAAGACTTTTGTTTCCAATGGCACACTGACCTTTGCCAAATCTAATGGCGTGCTTTGGCAAATTAAACGACCTGTGCAAGCAGATTTGATCGTAACCCAAAAGAAACTCATCCAGAAAACACAACGAACCTATAGTCAGATCCAGATTGACCAATCGCCTTATAGCTCGGTTGCGACCTTGTTTTTGCAACTGATGTCGGGGGATGACAAAGCTTTGGCGAAGAATTTTAATGTGTTATCCGCTAATTACAGCCCGACAGGCTGGAATATCGCGTTAACACCTAAATCAGCGCTATTTAAAAAGTTGTTCCTGAGAATTGATGCGCAAGGACAACAGTATGTGAATAAGATCGTGATTCAAGAGCAGGCCAATAACAGCACCACGATTTTATTCCGTAATCAAACCACTCAACAGAATCAACTGACGGCTGCTGAAGATGCGCTTTTCCAATTGGCAAAATAAATTCACAGCCATCTGGTTAATTATTTTAACCATTGTTGGACTTGCGCTGGCAGTGGCATGGGTCAAAAAAGAGATCCATATCCAGACCAATATTTTTGCTTTACTGCCTGAAACGCAAAAAAATCCTGAGCTTGCTAAAACACAGCAATATATGAGTGATCAACTGAATGAGAAAGTTTTTGTCGTTTTAGAGAGCTCCGATCAACAGGCCTTAGCGCAAGCGACTCAACTGTTCCAGCAGAAACTGCAACAAAGTGATTTATGGCAGCCGCTTAAGCCACAACTCGATTTAGAACAATTTTCCAAACAGTTATATCAGCATCGGGCAGGCTTACTGAGCCATCAAGATCGGCAGTTTTTACAGCAACAGGATTATGAGGCACTGACCGAAAAAAGCCTGATGCAGTTAATGAGTGTCGGGATGCCGATTACCGCGACCTCACTACAGCAAGACCCTTTATTGCTGTTTCCACGCTATATGTTGAGTGTGGCCAATCAGCTTTCAAGCAATGTTGAGCTGGAAGATGGTTTTGCAACCATTCATGATGAGCAAAAGACCTCACGCTTATTGGTTCTGCAATTAAAACAGAGTCCTTATAATATTGATTATCAGGAACAGGTCAGCGCTTGGATTGAACAGCTACAGCCTGAGCTGAGTAGGTTGCAGGTTCAATCGCATTGGACGGGGACCATTTTATTTTCTAATTATGGAACCCAGTCAGCCAAGCAGGAAATTTCAACCATTGGCCTCGGTTCGACCTTGGGCTTGATCCTGTTGGTCTGGTTTGGCTTTCGTTCATTCCGGCCGCTCATGACTGAATTTATCGCGGTGTCGACGGGGAGCTTACTGGCGTTTGCGGTGACGCATCTGGTGTTTGGTGAAATCCATCTGATGACTCTGGTTTTTGGTGCCAGTCTGATCGGTGTGTGTGTCGATTTCTCTTTCTATTTTATGGCAATGCAATCGCAGCACCGTAAACTGGATGGCTTTAGGATTCTTAGACCGTTGTTACCAAGCTTATTTATGGGCTTAATGACCACGGTTGTGGCCTATATTTTTCTGAGCTTTACGCCGTTTCCTGCCTTTAGGCAAATTGCGGTGTTTTCAATTGTCGGTTTGGTCGCTGCCTGGATCACCAGTGTATTGCTCCTACCGCGCTTAGCTCCGCTGAATGCACAAGCTGCAATTCGACGCTTAGCTTGGATTGGAATGGCCAGACAATGGTTTCAGCAACATCAAAAACTACGCTATGGCTTTATTTTGAGTATCTTGCTGATTGGAGGAGGCAGTCTATTTGCTCTGCAATCCAATGATGATATTCGGAACTTGCAAAGTATGGATGCCAAGCTGAAACAGGAAGATCAATATATTCGTTCTTTGTTTGCCCAGCAGCAAAGCAGTGATTATTTTGTTGTGCGTGCACACTCCAGTGCTGAGCTTGAGCAGCAAGAAGCACAATTGATTGATCAATTGCAGCAATTGCAAACTCAGGGGCAGATTGACGGTTTTCAAGCTTTGGGACAATGGATTCCTCCTTTGGCCCAGCAGCAACAAAATGTGCGGCTACTTCAGCAGATTCCTGCAACCGCACTGAAAAAGTATGCGGAAAGCATGGGGTTAAATTTTGTTGATCTACTGCAATGGCAACAACAATTGCAGCAGCAACCTTTACTCACGGCACAGGTGTTTCAACAACATCCTTTGGCATTTTTACAGCTCAGTCCTACCGAACGTCTGGTTATGGTTCGTGGGGTGAAGCAGGCGCAGCGATTACAGCAATTGCAATCCGTACAGATTGATTTCCAACAACCTGTCAGCACACTGTCTAGTGCGTTTGCACAGCATCGTCAGCAAGCGCAGCATTTATTGATCTATGCCTTATTTGGATTGGCGCTGGGTTTGGGCTTAGTTTACGGCAGGCGTTCGATTATGCCGCTGGTTTTGCCTGTGACTTTGGCACTCATCAGTACCTTTGCGGTACAGGCATGGTTGGGTGTAGAAATTAACTTGTTCAGTATTATGGGAACCTTCTTGATCATTGGGATCGGTGTGGATTATGCGATTTTCTATCGGCATGGACATGACCATCCACAAGTGGTTGGCATGGCGCTGTTTTTGTGTATGATGTCGACTTTATTGGGCTTTGGACTATTATCATTGAGTCATACTTATGCGATTCATTGCTTCGGTCTAACCGTTTTATTGGGTGTGATCTTTTCATTTGTTTATGCAACTTTGCTTACACCAGCTGATCAGCACCATATTGTGAATTTAGAAGAGCATTAAAAATTTTAATTGGGGGCAATGATGATACAAACAGCCGATGTGGTAATTATTGGTGCTGGACCTTCAGGCAGTTCAGCCGCAGCCTTGCTTCGTCAAAAAGGTTATGCGGTCACGGTGATTGAAAAACATTATTTTCCGCGCTTTTCAATTGGTGAATCTTTGTTGCCACAGTGCATGGTGTTTTTAGAAGAAGCGGGCTTATTAGAAACTGTACGGGAACATGTTCAATCCCGCGCATTCCAGTTTAAAAATGGCGCGGCATTTTTGTGTGGTGAAAAACGTAGCCATTATGATTTCACTGAAAAATTTAGCGAAGGGCCTGGCACCACATGGCAAGTTCGCCGAGCTGATTTCGATCACTTACTGGCTCAACAAGCACAGCAATATGGTGCGGATATTCGTTTTGGGCATGAAGTTATTGCGATCGATGTTGAGGTGGAACACCCTGTTTTAACCGTGCTAGATGAGGCGCAGCAGCACTATCAGATTCAAGCCAAGTTTTTATTGGATGCCAGTGGTTTTGGTCGCATCTTACCGAAGTTTTTAGATTTAGAAAGCCCATCCAATTTCCCAGTGCGTCGTGCCTTGTTTACCCATATTGAAGATGGAATTGGTGATCGTGCTGATTTTGACCGTGACAAAATTTTAATTACCGTGCATGAAAAAGACCGCCGTGCTTGGTATTGGCTGATTCCTTTTGCTGATGGCCGTGCTTCCTTTGGTGTGGTGGCAGAGCAGGATTTCTTTGATCATTATCAGGTTGAAGATGCTGCTCAGAATGAACCAGATTTGTTATTGAAACGGATTCTAGCCGATGATCCTGCATTATCTCAGGTCTTAGCACAGGCGAAATTTGATACGCCTGTACGTACCTTGGTTGGTTATTCGGCAAATGTTAAACATTTGGCAGGTCGGAATTATGCCTTGTTAGGCAATGCAGGCGAGTTTCTCGATCCTGTATTTTCATCGGGTGTGACCATTGCATTAAAATCTTCCAGTCTGGCAATTCCTTTAGTTGATCGAGTGTTGCAAGGTGAACAGGTGGATTGGATGCAAGCCTACGAATTACCGCTGCGTAAAGGGATTAAAGTGTTTCGTGCTTATGTCGAGTCTTGGTACGAAGGCGAGTTTCAGGATGTGGTATTCGCAAGTAATCAAAATGACAACATTCGTCGGATGGTTTCATCATTACTGGCAGGTTATGCGTGGGATGACCAAAATCCGATTCATAAAAATGCCAAACGCCGTTTAAGCACCTTGGCCGAGTATTGCCGTGAAGGCGTCGCGCAAGAGAAAGCCTTAGAGGTTTAATATGCAACGGATCTGGATCAACATATTATGCTGTAGCATGTTGCTGTTGAGTGGCTGTCAACTGACGCCCCATGCACAGGGACTGAAAAGCAACCATTGGCCAGCACAGCAATATCAACGGCAAGATCAAGTTGAAGTGCAGTGGAAGGATAAAAGCTTTAGCTTCTTACTGTATCAACAGCAGCAAGGTCAGCAACTCAGTCTGCTTGCTTTGGGCTTAACTGGACAGCCTTTGTTCCAATTACAGTTTGATGGGCAGCAGGTCAAGGTACAGCAACGCATTGATCAGATGCGCCTACTGCCTTTTGAGTTTGTGGTTCGAGATCTGTTATTCGCAACCTATCCTCAGTTTGCTCAGTTAGGACAACAGTCTGTTCGGGTACAACAATCGGCAACGCAACAGCAAGTTTTTATTGCTGAAAAGGCGGTATTAGCAATTCAAACTCAAGACAATAGCATTGAGCTTGATAATCTGCAGGTACCGTACCGCATGACCTTGAGTCCGATTGAAAATACCTTGAATGGCGATCAATCTGAGCAAGGAGCGCAGCCATGAGTCAATCTTTATCTCAGTTGCAAGCAGTCGGTATTCCCATCAGTGTTGGGCTGTCTGCATTGGGTCAGGATATTCAGCACATTCGTGAAGGTTTAACGATTCCTGACAATACCCTGACACTGGAAGCAGGATTTTTAGCGGATCGCGCTGTTTGGGTTGGACGCTATGCAGAGGCATTGATTGAGACTGTGCCTGAATCGCTAAGTCGATTTGACTCGCGTAATCTGCGCTTTGCTTTGACCGCTCTGCAAAAAATTGAGACTGAACTTCAACAGCAAATTGCCAGTATTGATTCAAAACGTCTCAGTATTGTAATGGGGACTTCGACTTCGGGAATATCCGATAGTGAGCTGTTATTGAAACAGTATTTTGATGGGAATGCTGCCATTGAAATTATGCATCAGCCGCAAGAAATGGGCTGCCTAGCCAAAGCTTTACAAGGCTATCTCGGTTGGCAAGGAGCGGCTTATACCATTTCGACGGCCTGTTCTTCCAGCGCCAAGGCCTTTGCCGCAGGACAACGTTTAATTCAGGCAGGTTTAGCTGATGCCGTATTGGTCGGTGGGGTGGATACCTTATGCCAACTGACCTTAAATGGTTTTAACAGTTTGGAAAGTTTATCGGCAGATATTTGCCAACCCTGCGGTATCAATCGAGATGGTATTAATATTGGCGAAGCCGCAGCTTTATTTTTGCTGACCAAAACCTCCGCACCGATCATGTTATATGGTGTGGGTGAATCGATGGATGCATGGCATATTTCTGCGCCGCATCCTGAAGGTCTAGGGGCAGCGACCGCGATGCAGCGCGCCTTGGACAGTGCAGCGATAACAGCGCAAGAGGTGGGATATATCAATTTGCATGGAACTGCCACACCGCAAAATGATGCGATGGAAATCAAAGCTGTTCGACAAGTCTTTCAAGGCTTGAATGTGTCCTTAAGTAGCACCAAGCATAAAACCGGACATTGTTTGGGAGCGGCGGGTGCGATAGAAGCGTTTATCTGTACTCAACTATTAAAAGATCAAAGCGGCTTGCCTTTGCATCAACAGGTTGAGCTTGATCCTGAGCTGGCGGATCAAAACTATGTCACAGATGCTCGGCAGGCCGAGAACATTCGCTATGTGTTGAGTAATTCTTTTGCCTTTGGTGGCAGCAATATCAGCTTGTTATTTGGGGTACAGCACTAAATGAAATTAGATGCGATTGAATATATTCCACATCAACAACCTATGGTCTTTATTGATCATTTGCTCGAAGTCAAAGACGGTTATGCGATTGCCGAATTGACCATTCGTCCTGAATTAATGTTCTGTGAAGCAGCGGGTTTACCGACGTGGACAAGTATTGAAATTATGGCGCAAACCATTAGTGCCTATTCAGGTTGGATGGGGCAACAATTACAGCAAGCACCAAAAGTGGGGTTTTTGTTGGGAACACGCAAGCTACATTTACCCTTTGCGTATTTTGCGCTTGGACAGACCTTGAGGATTCGGGTCGAGCAGCAATATCTGCATGAAGGTCTGGGGCAGTTTTCTTGCGAGATTGATGGTGCTGAGCAGGTGATCAGTGCCTTACTCAGTGTTTATGAACCAACTGATCAATCGACATTGGCATTATAGTTTTAGGAACAACAATGAATAGAAGAATATTGGTCACGGGTTCAAGTCGTGGCATTGGTAAAGCAATCGCATTGCAATTGGCTCAGGCGGGTTTTGACGTAACCATTCACGCCCGCTCACGTGAGGCTGAGGCAGCTCAGGTGGTTGAGCAGATTCAAAAGCTTGGGCAAAACAGCCATTATTTATTATTTGATGTGAATGAACGTGAGCATGTCAAAAGTTTATTAGAGCAAGATGTTGAACAGAATGGCGCTTTCTATGGCGTGGTACTGAATGCGGGTCTCACCCATGACGGTGCTTTCCCTGCATTGACAGATCAGGATTGGGATGAGGTCATTTCGACCTCTTTAGACGGTTTTTATAATGTGCTTAAACCCTTGATCATGCCGATGATTCACTTACGCAAAGGTGGGAGAATCGTGACGCTTTCTTCGGTCTCAGGCATTATGGGTAATCGTGGACAGGTGAATTATAGTGCAGCAAAAGCGGGCTTGATTGGGGCAACCAAGGCATTGGCTTTGGAATTGGCCAAGCGCAAAATTACCGTGAACTGTGTGGCGCCTGGTCTGATTGAAACGGAAATGGTCACCGATGAAGTCAAAGAGCATGCATTAAAAATGATTCCAATGCAGCGCATGGGGCAGGTGGATGAAGTGGCGGCTGTGGTGAAATTTCTCTGTTCAGATGAAGCCTCTTATATTACCCGTCAGGTGATTTCGGTCAATGGAGGACTGATTTGATGAAGCGTGTTGTGGTTACAGGCATGGCAGGAATTACCTCGCTGGGTGAAAATGCGGATGACATCTTTGCTCAATTCCATGCGGGTAAAAGCGGTATTTGCTATATGTCTGAGTGGGAGCAATATCCAGATTTAAGAACCAAGCTTGCAGGCCCAGTGACAGATTTTCAAGTCGCCAAGCATTTTAACCGTAAGGTGACACGAGGCATGGGGCGTGTCGCGTTAATGTCGGTCATCAGTGCTGAGAATGCCTTGCAAGATGCAGGCTTAATCGGTCATGAGATATTGAGCAGTGGTGAGGCTGGCGTGGCCTTTGGCTCATCTGCAGGCAGTGTGGATGCGGTGCGCGAGTTTGGCAATATGCTGATTGATCAAGACATGAGTAAGATCAATGCCACCACCTATATCCGCATGATGTCACATACCAGTGCTGTGAACATGACCGTTTATTTCGGTCTGAAAGGGCTTACCTTGCCAACCTCGAGTGCATGCACCTCAGGTTCAATGGCGATTGGTCAGGCCTATGAAGCGATTAAATACGGTAAACAAACGCTTATGCTTGCAGGCGGCGCGGAAGAGCTGAGTGCCGCAGGTGCCGCCGTTTTTGATGTTTTATTGGCGACCAGTGGGATGAATGATCATCCTGAAAAATCACCACGACCGTTTGATACACGACGAGACGGCTTGGTGATTGGCGAGGGCGCTGGTTGTTTGATTCTTGAAGAATATGAACATGCCAAGCAGCGCGGCGCTACCATTTATGCCGAGATCATTGGCTATGCGAGCAATACCGATGGGCAGCATGTGACCAAGCCTGATAGTGAGCGGATGGGGCAATGCATGCAAATGGCATTGAAAGATGCCCAACTGGATGCCAGCCAGATTGATTATGTCAATGCGCATGGTACTTCAACCGATCAAGGTGACATTGCTGAAAGCCAAGCTACGGCAAGGATTTTAGGACGTAAACCGATTAGCTCATTAAAGAGCTATTTTGGGCATACCTTGGGAGCGTGTGGGGCAATTGAAGCTTGGTTGGGTATAGAAATGATGCAGCGAGGACAATTGATTCCAACCTTGAATCTGGATGAAATTGATCCACAATGTGGTGATTTAGATTATATTACCCAGCAAGTGAGGGCGAGTGAGATCAATATCATGATGAGTAATAACTTCGCTTTTGGTGGGATTAATACCTCACTGATTTTTAAACGAACAACATAACAAGTAAGGGGCATCATAATGTCAATCAAACAACTATTCTTAGCAACTGTATTAACGGCTGGTTTTGCTGCATCTGTTCAAGCTGCGGATACTGTGCATAATCTGGATTTTAAAGCGGCGGTAGACCGTGCAGTTGCTGATGGAACCCTCGATGGAACGGTCAAGTTTTATCTTAAAGGTACTAAATCAGGTGGGAAAGTATTAGAACAAGATATTGTCACCAATCAGAAAACCAATGGTTTTGGGAAGTCTGCAGAAAAGTCATGTGATTGGGTGCTTCGTTCGGCATTAATCCAGTTAGACAAAGCAGCAAAAGCGCGTGGTGCCAATGCAGTGACCAATATCGTGAGTTATTTTAAAAAGAATGAATCACAAAATTCGACCACTTATCAATGTTATAAAGGTATGGCAGTGGCCAGCGTTGCATTGAAAGGCGATATTGTGAAGTTTTAAGTGATTTGATCAGGTTGAGCCAATGACGCTACGTGAAATTGAAATCCATGTTCAGGCATTGGCACAACTGCTTGAAAAGCCTAAAACCGATTTTGCTGATTTAAGCAGCTTTAACCATTATAAAAAACAGCAAATCAGGGACTATCGTAATCATCTGTTGGCGCAACGACTGCAAAGTGATGTTGAAACACTTAGTTTTTCTAGACATGAACATGGTAAGCCCTTTTTAAGCTCGCATGCATTGCATTTTAACCATACCCATAGCCAGCAATATTATGCCTTGGCCATGAGTGAACGGGTCAAAGATCTTGGGATTGATGTCGAGGAACTCGATCGTAAAGTGCGTTTTGATGCCTTGGCACAACATGCCTTTCATGCCGAAGAATACCAAACTTGGCTGCAGCAAGATCAGGACCCGGAATATTGGCTGCGGGTCTGGACCACCAAAGAGGCGGTATTGAAAGCGTCAGGTCTTGGTATCCGTTTAGACCTGAATAGTTTGAATACGCAGGTGCATGCATCCAATCATGGAGGTCTGTGTTCTCACCCCTTAATCGGTCACTTTGCCTATCAACATTTTATTCTCAATCAGAAGATGGTGCTGACCGTGGCATGGCGAGCAGAGCCATCGTGTCGTGGTTTCCAGTTTCCACGCATTCAGATCATTCAGCATTAGAGAACAACCACCATCAATGCAGTCATTGATGGTTTTGAGGAAGATTCAAGCTTTGCTGATGACGGATAGTTTTTGCTTTTATAACGACACTTTCCCGAGAGAGGCTATAGTAAAAACTGCTGCCAAGAATCACCCCAATAAACCAGTTGAAGGGTGCCAAAAACTGAAAACTCGGAATAAGCACCAACAGCAGGCCGATACTGACTGCTGCCACTAAGCTCATCACCGCTTTTTTATTGATGCCTTTTTGATAGTAATAGGCTGCTGTGGGTTGATCGCTGAATAAGTCATCGACCCGTATTTTTTGTTTGTTAATCAGATAAAAGTCAGCAAGTAGAATACCAAACAGTGGACCGATAAAAGCGGCTAAAGTATCAAGGGTATAGTGAATCAGTTCTGGGGAGTTAAATAAATTCCATGGGGTGATAAAGATGGAACCGATCGCTGCAATCATGCCTGCTCTGCGAAAATTAAGAAAACGAGGCGCAAGATTAGAAAAATCAAAACCTGCCGAAACGAAATTCGCCACAATATTAATGCCTATGGTCGCGGTTAACACCGTCAATAAACCGAGCACCACCACCAATCCGTTATCGATCATGGCAACCGTTTCGAGTGGATCATGCACCATTTTTCCAAAAACACTAAAGGTACCTGAAACAATCATCACCACAATGATGGCAAAGAAAATAAAGTTAAACGGCAGTCCCCAAAAGTTCCCTTTTTTAACCTGTTGCATATCTTTGCCATAACGAGAGAAATCCCCAAAGTTGAGTAAGGGACCTGAGAAATAAGACACCACCAATGCAATGGCCACAATGGTTTGCATGATTTGCTGATTGATGCTGAGCTGTTTGTCACTGAGATTAAAGGAAATATTATGCCAACCCGCTTTCCACACCAGCCATAAGGCCAGTGCGAACATCACTACATAGACCATTGGACCTGCCCAATCAATAAAGACCTTGATGGTGTCCATGCCTTTCCAGAAAACCAATGCTTGTATCGCCCAGATAAAACCAAAACAGATCCAGCCAATCGTACTTAGACCCGCAAACTCTGTCAGTGTAAGCGGGTGTAAGGCAGGATAGAACTTAAGTAGAATCATCATCAGGGCATTGGATGCCAGCCAGGTTTGAATGCCATACCATGAAACCGCAATCAGGCCGCGAATTAAGGCTGGAATATAGGCCCCATAAATCCCGAAGGCTTGGCGAGAGATGACGGCATAGGGAACCCCTGAAATTTGACTGGGCTTTGCGACCAAGTTCGCCGCAACTTGAACAATCACGATACCAATGAGTAAGGCAAGCAGAACTTGCCAGCTGGCAAGACCGAGTGAAAATAAGCTCGCTGCGACCACATAGCCGCCCATACTATGCACATCGGACATCCAAAAGGAAAAGATGTTGTACCAAGTCCAATTTTGTTGAGCAGGGATGAGATCTGCATTGGAGAGTTTAGGACTATAGTTCGGGTTATCGCTCATGACGGGTCTTCAAGATAAACAACTGTTCAGACCAGTATGCAGAAATTAAGCCAACTTCTTTTTATTGTTTTAAATTCATTGTTAATTAATTGATTATATTTGTTTAAATATTTAATTTTAGATTTTAACTGTTCAGACCAGTTGGATTGAAATATGATCGATCTTATTTTTTGAATTAAAAATGTGCAGAAATGAGAAACGCGACTCGAATTCAGATCATTAATCCAAATACCTGTGTTGAAATGACAACGTCGATAGGTGATGCTGCGCGTCGGGTGGCAGCCGTAAATACAGAAATTATTGCTCAATCTCCTGAGAGAGGTGTTGTCTCGATAGAAGGGCACTATGATGAGGCAATCTCAGCTGTGGGGGTGCTTGAGTTAATTCAACAGGGCAAAGCACAGCGGGTCGATGGGCATATCATCGCCTGTTTCGGCGATCCAGCCTTGCATGCGGCCAGAGAGCTGGCTCAAGCGCCTGTGATTGGAATTGCCGAAGCTGCATTTCACGTGGCAAGTCTGGTGGCAACAAAGTTTTCTATTGTGACAACGCTATCAAGAACCAAGATTATTGCTGAACATTTATTGCAGCAATATGGATTTGAACGAAAATGTGCACAGATTCGATGCATAGATCTCCCCGTATTGGCATTGGAACATGATAAGCAAGCGGCATATGAAAAATTATTGGCAAGCTGTCAGCAAGCTAAAATGCATGATGGGATTGGTGCAATTGTATTGGGTTGTGGCGGCATGGCCGAGATGGCAGATCAGGTCAGTCTAGAGCTTGGTATTCCGATTATTGATGGGGTTCGGGCTGCGGTAAAACTGATTGAAAGCTTGCATGGTTTAGGCATTCAAACCAGCAAGTGGGGAGATTATGATTATCCATTAATGAAAGGATAATTCAGTGCAACTGCGTGTGGAAATATAGATAGATGATGAGCGTCTGTTTGGAGATGACTTTTCTTTGCAGCGCATACAAAAATGCCAGCATTTCGCTGGCATTTTTAGTTTAAAGAAGAACTGATTTAAGGAATCTCTTCTTCTTCAAATTCAGGTTTAACTTGAACGATAAAGTCCTGACGATTCAGACCACGCCATAATGCGAATGCTGTACCGATATAGATCGATGAGTAGGTACCGACAAAGATACCGACAAACATTGCCATAGAGAACCAGTGTAAGCCATCACCGCCTAAGAACATCATGGCAAGGACCACGAGTAATAAGGTCATCGAGGTGTGAATGGTACGACGTAAGGTTTCTGTTAAGGCAATATCTACGATTTCACGAGGGCTTGCACCACGAATCTTACGGAAGTTCTCACGGATACGGTCCGAAACAACGATGTTATCGTTGAGCGAGAAACCAATCACCGCAAGTACAGCCGCTAATACGGTTAAGTCGAATGGCCATTGGAACAGCGCAAAGGCACCAAAAATGATGATAATGTCATGGAATAATGACATTACAGCACCGACTGCCATTTTAAACTCAAAGCGAACGGTGACATAGATCAACATTAAGATCAATGCCAGCGCAACCGCACCCGCAGAGCGTACATACAGTTCATTACCCACAGCACCACCGACAGAGTCCACTTTGTGAACTTCTACGGTGTTATTCGGTAATTGAACTGCTTTAGTGATGCTATTGCTTAGATCTTCAACATTTAGGTCTTCTTGTACTGGCATACGTACGATGAGGTCAGTACTACTGCCTAAAGTTTGTACCACAGCATCTTTAAAGCCTGCACGATCAAGTGCTTGAACCACTTGCGCAGGTTGAACCCCTTGCTTGTAGTTTAATTCAGCCGAGATACCACCGGTAAAGTCCAAACCAAGATTGAGGCCTTTCGTTACGATAAAGAAGATACTGGCAATGGTAATCAGAATCGAGAAGATAGCCGCAGGTTTGGCAATCTTCATGAATGGGATGATTTTTAGATCATCTGGGCGACCGTATTGCTTTGAGTCTTGTTGAGTCAGATCAGTCATGTGAATCTCCTTAAATACTCAACTTGTTCAAATTACGGCGTTTGCCATAAATGAGCTGTACGATTGCGCGCGTTACTGTAATTGCAGTAAACATCGAACAAATAATACCAATCATCAAGGTGACTGCGAAGCCTTTGATCGGACCTGTACCAATCGCGAATAAAATAAACGCAACAATGAACGTGGTTAAGTTCGAGTCAAGAATGGTGTTATAGGCGCGATCATAACCGGCCACAATCGCCTGTTTCGGCGAGGCACCCCAGAGCATTTCTTCTCGTATTCGTTCACAGATCAGGACGTTGGCATCGACTGCCATACCAATGGTAATTACGATACCTGCAATACCCGGCAGGGTGAGGGAAGCCCCAATCCAAGACATTACCGTTAAGATCATGGCAAGGTTGAAGACCAAGGCAAAGTTCGCGATTAAACCGAATAGACGGAAGAACACCACCATCCAGATCGCAACCAGTAAGAAACCGATTTGGGTCGATAACACACCCTTATCAATGTTTTCTTGACCCAAGCTTGGACCCACGACACGTTCTTCAACGAAGTACATCGGCGCAGCCAAAGCACCTGCACGAAGCATCAAGGCAAGCTCAGCCGCTTCTTGTGGTGAATCTAGACCCGTAATACGGAATTGTGAACCCAATACCGCTTGGATCGTCGCAGCGTTAATCACCACAGATTCAGTATATGGGGTGCGAACTTCTGTTTGAACGCCTGTATTTGGATCAGCAACATAAGAGATTTTTTGTTTATTTTCGATAAACAAAACGGCCATGCGCTTGCCGACAGCACCACGAGTGGCATCTGCCATCAACTTACCGCCAGAAGAGTCTAGGGTGATGTTTACTTCAGCACCACCAGAGTCTTGGCTAAAGCCAGAACTTGCATTTTGAACACGTTCACCGGTCAAAATACGGTTACGCTGTAACAGCAATTGACGACCACTGTCTAAAGACTGATAAGCAAAGACTTCGGTCCCAGGAGGAAGCGGCTGACCATTATATTTACCCGTATATGGATCGATATATTGATCATTACTGTCCGCAACCAAACGGAACTCGAGGTTCGCCGTACGACCCAAGACACGTTTTGCTTCTGCGGTATCTTGTACACCCGGTAATTCAACCACAATACGATTGCTACCTTGGGTTTGTACCAGAGCTTCAGCCACACCAAGTTCGTTAATACGATTACGTAGCGTGGTTAAGTTTTGATTCACTGCATAAGATTGAATTTCCTGACGACGAGTGTCGGTATAATTCAGTCTTAAAGTTGCACCAGATGAGGTTGCAACCGCTTGTTGAGTAAATTCATTACCATTGCGACGTAAAAAATCAGCCGCTGCATCACGGTCTGCATTGCTGGCAAACTGGACGGTAATGGTGTTGTTACTTAACGCAAGGTTGTTAAATTTGATTTTGTTATCACGGAATTGACGACGCAAATCAGTCGCTGATGTTTCCATACGCTGACTAATTGCTTTATCCATGTCGACTTCGAGCAAGAAGTGTACACCGCCACGTAAGTCCAAACCGAGTTTCATCGGTTTTGCCCCAATCTTTTGCAACCACTCAGGTGTGGTTGGTGCAAGGTTGAGTGCAACTACATAGTCATCACCTAAATCACGGCGTAACACTTCTTTAGCTTTTAACTGCGCTTCAGAAGAGCTTAAACGTAATAATGCCGCGTTATTGGTAAAGCTATTGTCGTGACTGCTAATGTTGGCAGTTTTTAAAATCTGCTCAGCTTTTTGCACGATCGTCTGATCAATTTTGGTGCCTGCTTTTGCCCCCGAAATTTGGACAGCAGGTTCATCTGGATACAGACTTGGAAGTGCATATAACGTACTGATCACAAGTACCACAAGGATCAGTAAATATTTCCATGCAGGGTAACGCATTCGCTTTCTTCTTAAATGAAAAAGTCGTGCTGAGGCACGACTATTTTATGATTAAAGGTTATTTAATGTGCCTTCAGGTAATACTGAAATGACACTCGCACGTTGAATTTTTACCTCAACACCACGAGTGAGTTCAACAACTGCAAAGTCACCTTCAAGTTTGGTAATTCTCCCCATTAAACCACCAGCAAACACGATCTCGCTGCCTACACCCAAGCTTTCGATTAAAGAACGGTGTTCTTTAGCACGTTTTGCTTGAGGTCTCCAGATCAAGAAATAGAAGATTGCGATGAATACCGCGATCATCAATAAGTTTGCCATAAGGCTTGGACCTTGTGCCGCAGCAGGTGCAGCGTGAGCAGTAGAGATGAAAAAACTCATTTCGATTTCCTAAAATTAAAAGGCAAAAAATTAACAATAAATCCCAATTCGTTTTGCAATGTACCTTGTCTTGCGATCAGGCGCAAATCTTGATGCAAATCGTTCCGCTTAGTCTTCTGGACATGCTGGAACTTCTAATCCACGACGGGCATAAAAGTCCTGAACGTATTCATCAAATGTGCCATTATCCAATGCATCACGCATACCTTGCGTCAGGCGTTGGTAGTAACGCAGGTTGTGGATGGTGCCAAGCATTGATGCCAGCATCTCACCACACTTCTCTAAATGATATAAATAGGCACGAGTAAAGTTTTTACAAGTGTAGCAATCACAATGTGGGTCTAAAGGCCCTTTATCATGACGATATTTACTATTGCGGATTCTGACCAGACCATCGGTAACAAAATAATGACCATTACGGGCATTACGGGTTGGCATGACACAGTCAAACATATCGACACCACGGCGAACCGCTTCCACGATATCCTCTGGTTTACCCACGCCCATTAAGTAACGTGGTTTGTCCTGCGGCATTTTGTTAGGTAAATAATCAAGCACTTTGATCATTTCTTCTTTCGGTTCGCCTACCGAAAGACCGCCAATCGCATAACCATCAAAACCAACTTCTAACAAGCCTTTGAGTGACTCGTCACGCAGGTCTTCGTACATCCCACCTTGAATAATGCCGAATAAGGCATTTTTATTGTTAAGCTCATCATGGTGGTGAGTTTTACAACGTTTCGCCCAGCGTAAAGAAAGCTGCAATGATTTTTGCGCTTCTTCATGCGTGGCAGGGTAAGGGGTACATTCATCAAAAATCATCACGATATCTGAGTTCAATACATGTTGGATCTCCATTGAAATTTCTGGAGACAAGAACACCTTTGAACCATCAATCGGAGAGCGGAAGGTGACACCTTCTTCTTTGATTTTACGCATTGCGCCCAAGCTAAACACTTGGAAACCGCCTGAGTCAGTCAAAATTGGTTTATCCCATTGGATAAACTCATGCAGACCGCCATGCTCTTTAATCACTTCCAAACCTGGACGTAAGTAAAGGTGGAAGGTATTTCCTAAGATAATTTGTGCCTGAATTTCTTCAATGTCACGCGGGAGCATGCCTTTAACCGTACCATAAGTACCCACAGGCATAAACACAGGGGTTTCAACCACACCATGTTCTAAAGTAAGTCGACCACGACGGGCGCGCCCCGACTGGCCTAATTTTTCAAATTTCATGTAATAACCTGAGCAAGATCGAAGTGCTACTTTGATTGCAGCGCAAGGAGGCGAAAAAACAGTTCGCTGATCGAAAGCGGCTATTTTCCCCGATTATGGCGTGTAGTTCTACTACTAAATGTAGCTAGAAATGAAATTGATAAAATTTTAATTTTCTTTCCGATAATTAAAAAAAGGCATAACCTCAATATATTTCCAAGAAAAGATATCTTTTGTATAGGTAGACCTTACTTTTCACGGATGAAAAGTAACAAAAATCCTTTGTAGGGCTGACGGTATGTCCATATACCGCAGCCGCTACCAGCGGCATCCATGCCGCTTCACGATAGCGAATACCTTATGAAGATAAGAGGAGGGCTTTGTTCGATATTTAAAAATTCGGCTTATAGTCAAAGTTTTCAGTCGCCAGATTATCCTTAAACGGGCGAATGGCTTTCTTGGATAAAGTTAGTGTATTGATCAGGTTATTCGGGAACACTTCGATTTGGTTATTAAATAATTCTACGTTGCGGTTAAAGATGGTAATGGCTGCACCGACATTTTCGTTTTGTTCCTGAATATCATCCATCATCTTGCTATACAGCGCATCGGCTTTCAGTTCTGGATAATTTTCGACCACCACATTCAGGCTACGAATCAGTTCCTTACTCATTTTCTCAATCTGTTGTAACTGTGAAATATCCGTGTCATTCACATTCAGGTTGAGAATCTGCTGACGCAATTCAGTGACTTTTTCCAAGGTGGATTTTTCAAATTGAGTATATTGATCCAGCGTCGCTTCCAAGGCTTCTAAGGTCTTTACTTTTTGACGTTCGAAGTTAGCCACTTCTGACCATGCCCGTTTGGTGGCATTAAAATAACGCACGATATTATTGCGGATAGAAATGCCCCACACGATCAGTGCGACAAAAATTCCCAAGAAGATCAGTAAACCTGTCATCGCCATTCCCCTTATTGTTATTGCTCAATGATTAGCGAATTAAATTCAGCATCAATTGTTGAAACTTATGATATTGCGGCATGGTCATGGTTCTTAAGTGTCCACGTAATGCGGGAATATCCTGAATGTCACTGCGTTTACTGGCGGTTTGGAAAAGATTTTGTTCGCCGACATAACACATGATTTGCTCCTCATGATGATAAATTAAATCGCCTGTAAAATGTTGAAAAAAATCATGTAATTTTAAGGTCAGGCTAGGGCTGACTTCTTTTGCGAGTCGGTGTTGATCTAAGCCAAAAATATTCAATTCTTGGTTAATCAAAATATCGCTGCTTTGCCATGAACTGGTATAAGGTTCAAAAAAACGAGAACGTTGATTGCTGACCGCAATCCCTAAGGCTGGCATTTGAAAAATAAACGCGCCCCACAAGTCTTTATGGATTTCTTTAACGATTTTTTTATCTGTGCCTTGATCCTGCAGAATCGGCATTTCACTGACATAGTGATACTGAAACAGTAGAACTTGATGTTCTGTGTTGCCATCATGCCATGTGGTCGACGCGTATTGGGTAATTTCGTTAGATTCATTGCCGCGATTAAATAGGGGGAAATGTTGCTTTAGCTTGCTGATCACCAAAAGTGGTTGCGCTTGAATCGGTAAATAAGCCGGCAATTGCTGGAACTGCAAACCATAGCGTAATACGGTCATTCGTTCTTCTAGATAATTGATGACGCGTGTTAATGGCTCTTGTGGTTCATAGAGTAGATAGGCCAAAAAACCAGTCAAAAATGCCCCGAGTAGACTCCAGATATATTGAATATGCGGATGTAGAAAATAACCCAAAACCAAGGTGCCAATACTGATCAGTGCTAATAAATAGGGTAGGACATTAAAAAAACGCATGCTGTGATCGTCACGCCAAGGATGCAAGGCATCTAATAGAGCTTGATCACTATGCGCTTTCTGTCCAACATCCCACAGTCGTGCAATATTGCGAAAAACCTGCGCATTTTTTCTATGTCTGATGTGTAGCGCTTGTTGTACAGTGTCGATCGGCATGGAAATAATCGTTTCATTATAATTGGTCTGTCTTGTTTGAATTATGCGTTAAATTTCAGAAACTAAGAAGTCTATAATCTGCATCTAGTTGAGTTTTATTATTTTGAATGAATGACTTTTACCAAAGCTTTTTTATAGGAACAATCGACTAAACCGTAATTTAGTCGATTGATCAGTATTAAGCGTCGAGCTTATCCACCAACATTGCATCGCCATAACTAAAGAAGCGATAACGTTGCTCCACCGCATGGGTATAAGCAGCCAAGATATTGTCTCGATTCGATAGAGCAGACACCAACATCAGTAAGGTCGATTCTGGTAAATGGAAATTGGTAATCAAACGATCCACGATACAGAATTGATAACCTGGATAGATAAAGATTTGAGTATCACCTGTCCACGCTGCAATTTGACCTTGATTGGCTTGAGCTGCACTTTCTAAGGCACGGGTCGCCGTAGTTCCGACTGCAATGATTTTATTACCACGCGCTTTGGTGGCCAAAATCAGGTCAATGGTCGCTTGAGGTACGTCACACCATTCACTGTGCATAATGTGATTGGTAATGTCTGTGGTACGCACAGGCATAAAAGTCCCTGCACCGACATGTAGCGTGACAAAGGTCTTTTGCACGCCTTTGGCTGCTAGTTTTTCTAATAAGCCTTGGTCAAAATGCAGACTGGCTGTTGGCGCTGCAACACTGGCAATTTTTTCAGGGTCGTGGAACACGGTTTGATAACGTTCGGTATCAATCTCTTCGGCTTCACGGTTGAAATAAGGTGGAATCGGCAGTTGACCGTATTGATCCAGTACCGACAAAATTGGTTGTGAAAACTTCACCACAAACAGATTTTCATGGCGACCTTGTACCGTGACAGGAACAGCATCTTCACCGATATACAGTTCTGCACCTGCTTTGGGTGAGTTACTTGATTTGATATGGCAATGGGCAGTGTGGGTATCCAACATGCGTTCAACCAGAACTTCGATTGCACCACCTGTGGCACGTTTACCTTTTAAGCGCGCTTTCATGACTTTGGTGTCATTCAGTACCAGCAAATCACCATCTTCGAGCAGGTCAAGAATATCGGTAAAGGCGTGGTCGTGATATTGACCTTGCGCATCGATATGCAGCAGGCGAGATGCGCTACGGCTGTCTAATGGATAGCGAGCAATAAGTTCATCGGGGAGATCAAACGAAAAGTCGGAGAGTTGCATACATCTAAAACATTGCAAAAATTGGGCGTAGTATAGTCTTTTTTGGGTTTTCTCGCTGAGTTCGCGTGTTTATTGATAGAAAAATATCTGAGTGATTTAAAAGTGAGCAATAAGCGTGAGTTAGTGTTTGACAATAAAATCAAACAGGTTATTATACGCAACACAAAGCATCGCACTCTTCCCGAGGTGGTGAAATTGGTAGACGCGGCGGACTCAAAATCCGCTGTCAGAGATGACGTGTCGGTTCGAGTCCGACCCTCGGGACCAAGATTCAAAGACCCCAAGCTGGTATTAAAGGCTTGGGGTTTTTTAATGGGAAAATTTAATTTAAAAATTACAGGGCTGAAATATTTTTGATAAAGAGCAAGATTGGATACTCAATTATAAAATTGGTCATTTGATACCACATCAAATTTTAGTTGGGGGATTAAGGCTAATACAAAAAATAATTCAGTCTTAAGTCTGTGAAAAAGAGTACATTATCACCTAATAACAATGAATCGAATAGCTATAGTTGAATTAAGGAATAATAGTGCACTCGCCAAAATTTATAAAAGTAAATCATGATGCTGAAATTACTAACCCTTTTGATGGTGATTTATGGGATCGGAAAGCACTTGCTGATCGACTTGAGCAATTTATTGAACCGCTCAATATTGGTATGACGATTGCCCTTGATGCAGAATGGGGGGTAGGCAAAACTTGGTTCGTTAAAAATTGGATAAAACAACTTAAAGATCATGGATTTAAAGTTTTATATCTTGATGCATTTGCACAAGATTATGTAGACGATCCTTTTATTTCTATCTCTATGGAAATAGCGAAATGTTTAGAAGATGAGAAAGGTGGTACAGAAAAATTTGTCGAACATATTGGGGATATTTATAGAGCTGCTTTGCCTAGTTTCCCCATGATTTTGTGGACAATTACAACCACTTTGGTTGGAGCAGGTGCTTTAGCGAAACCATTCTCAGACATAATTGAGCGTCTCCAAGAGGGTAGTGGTGAAGCAGGTAAAGAAATTGGCAATTTGATTGATGATCAATTAAAAGCTCATCTATCAGCTCAAGTAGAAAATTATGAAAATGAAAAAAACTCATTACAATATTTTAAAGATGAACTAATCCATTTAACTAAAGACCTAGATAAGCCACTTGTTTTTGTAATAGATGAATTGGATCGATGTAAGCCTGAATTTGCCATACGTTTAATTGAGCGAATCAAACATTTCTTTGATGTACCCAATATTGTTTTTGTACTTTCTGTAAATAAAAAGCAGTTAGAGCAATCAATAAATAGTTCTTATGGATTTTCTGAAGATGCTAACTATCTAGAAAAATTTATTGATATAACAGTTCATTTGAAAAATAAAGAATTGGATGAGGAAAAGTATAAAAATATTTTAGATGAGTATGGTAAAAAATTAGGTATTCAGCAGTGGGAGAGTGGTTATCTACTTGCTTGTATGATTTATAAACCAAATGCCAGACAATTGATTAAAATATTGAATAGATATTCATTTCTCAAAATAAATCAAAACTCTGGTGGTTGCATGATTTTATTCATTGTTTTAATTTTTCAGGAACTTCGGTTGATTTCTCCATTTAATCAATCTAATTTTGTTCGTTACTTCCATGATTCACATTTTTCTGTTTTGAGTAATTATTATGAGGCTCAACGCTTGCGTTATGCACCCTCACAATATAATTATACTTTTTATGAATTTTTGAGTGATAGATACAAGCATCTTGGCGGGTTTTTAAAATACTTTTCAAATTCCGCTGGGCAGAAGAATAGTGATGTTCTAATTAGCTATTTCCCAAATGAAATTTCCAGTGCTGACCTTATTGAAAGCTGGGATTATTATATTCATGTTATTGGTAACTAATTTAAAAGGCAGGGCTGGTTCATCCTATATATTGAAGATTGACGAATAAGTTAAAAATATAAGAGGTCTATTGTTCCCGATGTTTAAATTTAATGAAATTTCACGTTTTGTTGCGAATTGATTGAATCAACAATTGCCTTTTCTGTTAAAGTTTGTTAATACTAAGTGATAGTTTTCACATTTTTTTTATAAAACGTAAAGAACCGTATAACGAAAATATTCGAGAGGCGGGAATGACGATTCAATTATTAGAACTACAGCAAGCCGAAAAGTTAAGTGCTTGTAAAATCTCTCTTTCTTTGGGGCTAACTTCAGAGCAGAATTTGCTTGAGCAATTTTTACAGTTCAACCGAAAACTGATGCAAGCCAGTACCGCATTGCTGTCATTTCACCAAGAACCTTACCTTTGGCATCGTTGCCCTGAAAAACTCAAAGCTATTGATTCTGCAAAAATTACTAAAAGTCTAAATACCCTATTTGTGAATGGAGATCTGGTCGATAGCAACCATCCGCAATACTCAACCTTACTGGCATTTCTCGCACCCCTAAAAAAGAAAATCCAAACCGCGATCGCTCTACATCTTAGACATCCAGACCAAACTTCACTTGGCTATATCATCCTGTTTGATGAGGCTGCACAAGGTTTTAGCGATCTACAAAAACAACTCCTGCAAGAACATTGTGTCAACTTCATGCAACAACTGGAATTGAAGTTTAACCATGACGAACTGAAAGAACTATACGAACAAGAAGCTGCACTCAATTTTAGTAAAACCAAATTCTTTTCGATTATTTCCCATGACTTACGTGCACCATTTCATGGGCTACTAGGCTTCTCAGAAATCTTAGCCAAAGAACGTGAAACCTTAGACGAGTCTAGCATTCAGAATATTGCCGACTATCTTTATGAGACTTCGCAATCGACCTATAACTTATTAGAAAGCTTGCTCAATTGGGCGATGGCGGAAGGTGGACGTTTTGTCTATCACCCGATCAATTTTAAGCTGCGCCAGATCACCAATATCGTGACCGATATCCTGAAAACTTTGGCGATTAAGAAGAATATTCAACTGATTAATGAAGTTGATGAAAATCTTAAAGTCTATGCTGATATGAATATGATCACCTCGGTGATTCAGAATTTGGTATCTAACGCGCTGAAATTTACCGATGTGGATGGTACGGGCAAAGTCTATATCCAAGCACAGCATAAAGGCACTTATGTTGAAGTCTATGTCAAAGACACTGGCCTCGGCATGACTCAACAACAAATCAACGATCTGTTCCAGCCACGGATTACCATGAGTTATAAAGGCACCGCAGGAGAGAAAGGTGCAGGTCTAGGCTTAAGTCTGTGTAAGCGCTTTGTAGAAATGAATCTGGGTGAAATCAATGTCAGCTCCAATGAAGGCGAAGGTACAGTGTTTACCGTGTTGCTGCCAATCGAACGTGAACAGGTTGATTTATGTACGGATCAACAAAAAAGCAAAGCTAAATTAGTCTAAAGAGATTTTAAAGATAAGCTTGTAACTGATATAACTAACCTAGATGACATGACATCAGTCGAGCCTTTTTATATGAATGCGCAACAGCTACAAAAAACCTTAGTTGCAAGCCAATATGCTGAACAAGTTTTAAATTTATACACATTACAATTAGAACAAGACTATTCCGAAGATCAATTTCTTGACTCGCTGTCGACTGAAACCATTTATCAAAAAGTGCAACTGGCTGTGGCGGAAGTCACTGATGAACAATCATGGATGAAAGCCTTACGCGTACTCCGTGCCAAGCTCATGTTTCGCTGGATTTGGCAAGATGCCAATCAACTGACCAATGTGGTGACGTTGACACGTGAGTTATCCGATTTTGCCGATGCCAGTATTTGTGCCGCCAAAGCTTTTGCATTACCGCCTTTATTAGCCAAACATGGCGAGCCAATTGGTTATTCAGGTCAGTTACAAGACCTGATTGTGATTGGCATGGGCAAGCTCGGTGCCCAAGAGCTAAATCTTTCCAGTGATATTGACCTGATTTTTGCCTTCGATGAACAAGGCGAAACCAATGGGCGTAAATGTATTGATGTACAGCAGTTCTGCATTCTGTGGGGACAGAAGCTGATTTATCTGCTCGATCATATTACCGCTGATGGTTTTGTGTTCCGTGTTGATATGCGTTTGCGTCCGTGGGGCGATGGTTCGGCATTGGCAATTAGCCATAGTGGTCTAGAAAAATATCTGAGCCAGCATGGGCGTGAATGGGAACGTTATGCCTGGATTAAGGCGCGCGTGATTACAGGTGGCAAAGCGGGCGAAGAATTGCTCGACATGTCGCGTCCTTTTGTATTCCGTCGTTATGTCGATTATTCCGCTTTCGCCGCCATGCGTGAAATGAAAGCCATGATCGAGCGTGAAGTCATGCGTCGTAATATCGAAGAAGATATTAAGCTTGGTGCAGGTGGGATTCGTGAAATCGAGTTCATCGTGCAGGTGTTCCAGTTGATCTATGGTGGATCGAAGCGTGAACTGCAAGATCGCCAATGTTTGGTCAATTTGCATCATTTGGGTGAAGCTGAATTGCTGGATCAGCAAGCAGTGATTGATTTGGAAGATGCCTATCTATTCCTAAGACGTGTCGAACACGCGATTCAAGCCTTGAATGATCAGCAAACTCAATCCTTGCCAACCGAACCTGAACTCAGACAACGGATGTTGGATACGCTTGGCTTTGCCGATTGGGCTGCCTTCTTGGATGTGTTGAATCAGAAACGTGACAAGGTCAAAGTCCAGTTTAAGCAGTTGATTCAGGAAAAAGAGTTTGCTGAGCCAGTTGATGATTTTGTGCAGCTTGAGCAAAAACTCAATGCCGTATTGGATGATGATGCCAAGAATTTAATTCAAAACTTTTGGCATGGTCAGGCATTACGCAAAATCCCAGCCAGTGCCTTAGAGCGTTTAAAGAAGTTCTGGCCACATTTGATCGAAGCGATTTTACAGTCGGATCAACCACAAATGGCGCTATTGCGTTTGATGCCATTGGTTGAATCGGTGCTGCGTCGTACCGTCTATCTGGTCATGTTGATGGAAAGTCGTGGCGCGTTACAGCGACTGGTCAAGATGGCAACGGTTAGTCCATGGATCTGTGAAGAACTGGCGCAGTATCCTGTGTTGTTGGATGAATTCCTGTCGATGGATTTTGGTCTGCCACAACGCAAAGATCTGGAAGATTCACTGCGTCAACAATTGCTACGCATCGAGATTGATCAAGTTGAAGATCAGATGCGGGTGTTGCGCTTATTTAAAAAGAGTAATGTATTGACGGTTGCCGCCAGTGATGTACTGGCAGAAAGTCCATTGATGAAAGTCTCCGATGCCCTGACTGATATTGCTGAAGTCAGTGTACAGGCGACTTTGCGTTTGGCTTATGAGGCGGTTGCACAGCGTCATGGCTATCCTGTTGGAAATGATGGACAGCGTTGCAGTCTCGATAACAAAGGCTTTGCCGTGATTGCCTATGGCAAATTGGGTGGCATTGAGTTGGGTTATGGTTCAGATTTAGATTTGGTGTTTATCCATGCCTTTGAAGAGCAAAGTGAAACCGATGGCCGTAAGGGCATTAGTGGGGCCGAGTTTGCCATTCGTGTGGCACAGAAGTTTATGTCCCTGATGACCACGCAAACCTTGGACGGGCGTGTCTATGAAATTGACACCCGTCTGCGGCCATCGGGTGAAGCGGGGATGCTGGTCACCAGTTTAAAAGCTTATGAGCAATATCAACAAAAGAGTGCCTGGTTATGGGAGCATCAAGCCTTGGTGCGTGCTCGCTCAATTGCGGGAGATGCTGGATTATGCACGCAATTTGAACAGATCCGCTGTCAAATCTTGACGCAAGTACGTGATGAAAATGTGGTGCGTGAAGAAGTGTTGAAAATGCGTCAAAAGATGAAAGATCATTTGGGATCATCTTCTGAGCAAAAAAAACATGGGATTTTTCATTTAAAACAGGACTCAGGTGGTATCGTTGATATCGAATTTATGGCACAGTATGCTGTGCTTGCATGGAGTGGGACGAATACAGATCTCGCCCATTTTTCCGATAATGTAAGAATTCTAGAAGATGCTGCTAAAGCAGGCTGCTTATCCAGTGAAGATGCCACAGCATTAATACACGCTTATCTCCGTGAACGAGCTGAGAGCCACCGTCTAGCGCTTGCAAATCAATCTATGCAAGTCAATGCTGCGGATTGGCACGATACCCGCGAGATCGTTTGCAAGTTATGGCAAAGATTAATTGATCCAACTGCGCAAGCAGTGGAAAGTGAATAATTGTGTAAAAAGAAAATGGAGTATGTGCGATGAGTTTGGCTGATCGTGATGGTTTTATTTGGCAAGATGGAAAATTAGTTGATTGGCGTGATGCAAAAATTCACGTCTTAACTCATACACTACACTACAGCATGGGTGTCTTTGAAGGCGTCAGAGCTTACGAAACCCCGAATGGTACAGCAATCTTCCGTTTGCAAGATCATACTAAACGCTTATTAAATTCAGCAAAAATTTATCAAATGAATGTTCCATTTGATCAAGCGACACTAGAACAAGCACAAATCGATGTGGTGCGTGAAAATAAATTAGCATCTTGCTATTTACGTCCATTGATTTGGATTGGTTCTGAAAAACTCGGTATTGCCGCAACAGACAACACCATTCATGCCGCAGTTGCAGCATGGGGCTGGGGTGCATACCTAGGTGAAGAAGCAATGGCACGTGGTATTCGTGTGAAAACCTCTTCATTCACGCATCACCATCCAAACGTGACCATGTGCAAAGCAAAGGCATGCGGTAACTATACCGTGTCGATCTTGGCACATCAGGAAGTGGCACGTTCAGGTTATGACGAAGCAATGTTGCTTGACCCACAAGGCTTTGTTTGCCAAGGTGCAGGCGAGAACGTATTCCTGATTAAAGATGGCGTGTTGCATACCCCTGATTTAGCAGGCGGAGCGTTAGAAGGGATTACTCGTCAAACCGTGATTACCATTGCTAAAGACCTGGGTTATGAAGTGGTTGAACGTCGTATTACTCGTGATGAATTCTACATTGCCGATGAAGCATTCTTTACAGGTACTGCTGCGGAAGTAACCCCGATTCGTGAATATGATGATCGTGAAATTGGTTGTGGTTCGCGTGGCCCGATTACCACTGTGATTCAAAAGACTTTCTTTGATGCAGTACAAGGTCGCAATGACAAATATGCACACTGGTTAACTTATATTAAATAAGCTGTAATCGTGCACAAAGGCGAAGCTTAGGCTTCGCTTTTTTATTGCCTGACTGTCAAGAGATTGCAATAAAAGCATCATCAATCTTTCATTTTTGTCGATTAGCTTGGTCTCTAAGCACACTTAAATATAGAGAAAGAATGAAAATTACAGTTGTGGGTGCGGGTTATGTTGGCTTATCAAATGCCTTATTATTTTCCAAACAACACGATGTTATTGTCTTAGATATTGATAAAAATAGAGTCAAGCATATCAATCAAAAGGTATCTCCGATTAGTGATACTTGTATTCAAAGTTATTTATCCGAGTCTCATATTGAAGCGACTTGCGATAAAGTGTTGGCGTACCAAGACGCTAAGTTAATCGTGATTGCAACACCAACGAACTATAATCCTGAAACTAATTATTTTGATACTTCAAGTATTGAGGCTGTGATTGAGGATATTCAAGCCATTAATCCCAAGGCCTTAATGCTGATCAAATCGACTGTACCCGTAGGATATACTGTAGAAACTTCAAAGAAATTAGGCCTGAAAAATTTAATCTTTTCACCTGAGTTTTTACGCGAGGGACAGGCCTTACAAGATAACTTGTATCCGTCTCGTATTATTGTAGGAGAGAAATCCAAGCGTGCGGAAAAGATAGCTAAGCTCTATCTTAAAGCAACTATTAAAAAAGATACTGTACTGCTCTGCGTAGATTCGACTGAAGCAGAAGCGATTAAGTTGTTTTCCAATACTTATTTAGCCATGCGAGTGGCCTTCTTTAATGAACTTGATACCTATTGTATGAAGCATCAATTAAGTGCATTGGATATTATTAAGGGAGTAGCGCTTGATCAGCGTATTGGTGACCACTATAACAATCCATCCTTTGGTTATGGAGGCTATTGTTTGCCGAAAGACACCAAACAGTTGTTGGCGAACTATCATGAAACACCACAAGAGTTAATTTCAGCTATTATTCGTTCTAATCAAACGCGGAAACAGGCGATAATTGAAGATATTCTCAGTCGTAAAGTTGCAAGTGTTGGCGTGTATCGTCTGACCATGAAAGCAGATTCGGATAACTTTAGGGAGTCGGCTGTACATGATGTATTGCAAGGATTGGCGGAACAGGGGATCCAAATTATCATCTATGAACCGACGCTGGATGCGAAAGCATACATGGGGCATCCTGTTGAACCCAGCCTACAAAAGTTTAAATCTAAATCTGATTTGATTATTGTCAATCGCATGGTGCCGATGTTTAGCGATGTAATGGAAAAGATTTATACCCGAGATTTGTTTGGGGTGAATTAGTATTATTTTGAGTACGATCAATAATAAATATGCTAAAAGGATTGACGAATTAATACTAAAAAAAATGATGAGCTCTATGCTAAGATGAGGGCACATTCAGTGCATATGATTGAACATGTTTAAGATTCTAATAACACGTGTGCCTTCATATCTCAAGCATTTAAGGTTATCAGATGGTAGATATTCAACAAAACTCGGCAACTCATGAAGACAATGTGATCTTGTGCATGAAATGGGGAACCAAATATGGTGCTGAGTACGTTAATCGTCTATATAACATGGTGAAACGTCATCTGACTTTGCCTTTTAAAATGATCTGTTTGACAGATCGTACCGAAGGAATTGACCCGAATATTCAATGTTTTCCGATTCCATCTTTAGATTTGCCAGAAGGTAGCCCTGAGCGTGGTTGGAATAAGCTATCGACCTTTGAGCCTGATCTATATGGATTAAAAGGCAATGCGCTGTTTCTCGATCTGGATGTAGTCATCATTGATAATATTGACTGCTTCTTTGAAGCGGAAGGTGAGTTCTTGGTGATTCATGACTGGAAACGCCCGTGGCGAATTACAGGTAATAGCTCAGTTTATCGCTTCAAGCTTGGCGCTTTCCCTGAAATTCTGCCGTACTTCCGCGAAAATTTTGATGAAGTTCGTCAAAAGTTCCGTAACGAACAAGAGTATCTATCTTGGTTCGTACATAAAGAGGGTAAGCTCAGCTACTGGAATAAAGATTGGTGTAAGAGCTATAAATACCATTGCCTAAGAACCGTTCCATTTGCTTATTTTCAGCCGCCAATTAAGCCCAAAGGCGCAAAAATTATTATTTTCCATGGTGAGATTAATCCACCTGATGCAATTAGTGGTGGTGGTGGTAAATGGTATCGCTATGTATTGCCATCAGACTGGATCAAAGATGCGTGGCAATAACTGTAAACAAATAACAGATTGAGATTGAGACATGAGCGCTAGCATACAACCCATTGATATTGTGATTGCTTGGGTTGATGGGAATGATCTCAACCTGAAAAATAAACGACAGCAATATTTAGGGCAACAAGAAGCCTCAAATGCTGTAGAAGCAACTCGTTTCGCCAGTAATGATGAAATCTATTTCTGTATTGCCTCAATTTTAAAATATGTACCATATTGTGGGAAAATTTATGTAATAACTGATCAACAGAAGCCAGTCTGGCTTGATCAGTTTGAACAACAAGGTTTATGCGCTGTAGGCAAGATTCAAGTAGTTGATCATCAGCAATTATTCCGTAATTATGAAGCGGCATTGCCGACATTTAACTCCTTGAGCATCGAAACAATGCTTTGGAATATTGAGGGCATATCGGATTATTTTATTTATTTGAATGATGATTTCTTTTTCAATCAACTTTCTCAACAGCAGGACTTCTTGCTCAATGAGCAAATGGTGATCTATGGGCATTGGGAAAGCAATTTAATTAAGAAAGCAAAATATCTTTTTAGAAAATTTATTCAAAACCAATTTGGTAAGGTTGCGCAGCCTAAATATTCGATTGCTCAAATGCTAAGTGCAGATTGTATTGGGCTAAATCGTTATTATGAAATACATCATCGTCCGCACATTTTAAGTAAAGTGCTTCTAACAACGTATTTTGAACAGAATGTTGGGTTATTACAGCGACAGATTTCCTATCGATTTAGAAATATCGATCAGATCTTACCTGTTGGGCTATCGAATCACTTGGCGATTCTGCAGCAACGGGCTGTTTTAAAACCAGATGTTGATATTGCCTATTTGAAAGATAGCCGTGATCTCGGTTCATTTATACAGGCTTTATCTAACGAACAGATCAAATTTGGATGTATACAAAGTCTGGATCAATTGAATAAACAGGATGAAGCGCGTGTCCGTCTCGGCCTCATCGAAAAGTTTAGAGATGTTTTGCCTAGCCAAATTCAACCGACGATTGCAGAACAAGCAAAGGATAAATGATGAAAGTTGAAACGTATCTGATTAACCTTGATGGTAGTGATCAACGCTTGGCCAGTGCGACAGCGCAATTGCAGCAAGCGGGTTGGCTATTTGCTCGTTTTTCGGCCTATGATGGACGTGGTAAGGCCTTATCTGAGTTCGAACAGTACGATGATACAGAGGCTCAACGAATTTTAGGTCGTAGTTTGATCAACTCGGAGTTAGGGTGTTATCTAAGTCATTATGGTTGTGCTGAAAAGTTTCTTGAAAGTGATGCAGATTATTTGGTGGTTTTAGAGGATGACATTCAGGTTCTACCTAATTTTAAGCAGAATCTTGAGTCGCTGCTGAATTATCTGGATCAACATAAAGAATTAGATTGGTATGTAGTGAACATAGCGGCGAAAAAGAAAAAGCTCGCCAAAGATATTGTGCAGATGGATCACTATAACCTTTGGCATGCTTACTATTTTCCAATTCGCGGTGTGGGATTACTCTGGTCACGTAAAGGCGCAGAAGAATTTGTCAAAATAGGTAAAAATATAAATGTGCCTGTTGATATCTTCTTTCAGAGTTGGTTGAGTAAAAATGGAAAGGGCTTAGGTGTATGGCAGCCCTTTGTACAGCCTGCTGGATTAGACAGCGATATTTTAGGTACGGTTGCAACACAGGGTATTCAGCGTAAAGACTTGGAAAAGCGCGATTCGTCTCATGGTTTAAAGAAACAGAAGCGAATGTGGCGTGACCGTTTTTATGCTTTTAAGCATCTTTACTTTTAATTAAATATTCTGGGCAAATCACTTGAGTAAAAAGCTGAGGTGATTTGAAGATATGGCTGAGTGATCTGTATGAAAATATTTAAAAAAATATTCTATCTCTTAAAGTTTTATACGATGTACTCGAATAAACAGAGAAGGGTAAACGAAGCCATAGACAATGAAGCAGATCTGATTGTACTTGATCCGACTATTTCTGATGCGCTCATTCCAAAGAAAATCTGGATGTATTGGGAAGGACCACTGGCTGGATTTGTGGAAAAATGTGTTGAACAGGTTAAAAAGACCAATCCGGATTATGAGGTTCATTTTCTCACACCAGATACAGTGAAAAACTTTTGTGATATTGATTTTGCTCGTTTCCCAAAGGCAACACCACAACAAAAGGCCGATTTACTTCGTTTTGAGTTGATTTATCAATATGGTGGCATTTGGTTGGATGCAAGCATCCTTGTTTATGAAAGCTTAGACTGGATTCAGGAACTGATTGCGAAGAATAATACCAACAGCTTTGCCTATTACCGTGCCAAGAATACAACACTTAAAGATTTTCCTGTCTTAGAGAATTGGTTATTGGCCAGCGCAGAGAAAAATATCTTCTTTAAAGAATGGTTTGATGAGTTGGCGAAAGCCATTGAAATGACGCCTAAAGCCTATCTGCAAAAATTGAAAGAAACAGAACCTGATTATCAGGATATGTTTCAACAGATTGGTCGTCTGGAATATCTAGTGGCGTATGTGGCCTGTCAGAAAGTGATGCGTAATCATTTGCCGAGTATGTGCTTAATTAACTGTGATCAAAATGCGCTGTATTTTCAGGTAAAGCACCAATGGGTGAAAGAAAAAGTACTGATCGATATGGCAATCAACTACCCACCTCAGCAAATGCCAAAGCTGATCAAGCTTGCAGGGAAGGAAAGAAAAACCCTGAGTCATTATTATGAAAAGGGCATGTATCTGGAAGGTTCTCTGCTCGATATCTAAAACAAGAGCTTTCAGGGTTTAAAGTAAGGTTTTCGGGTCAATCTTCTCAAATGCTTGTACAGCACTGCTTTGAGACAGGTTGAAAACTTTAATCTCTTTTTCTTTAAATAGCGTTGCAGCGACATCAAAGGCTTGAAATACTTCATTGACATGATGATTTAAGGTCGTTGGTTGCTGTCCGTCAATGCTTTCATAAAAACGTGGCTGAGAAAAATTATTCATGTCTAAACCCGCGATATAAATTTCTTTATATCCCAGAGTAAAGAGAATCTGAAGGGCAACATAAGCCACGGTAAAATAGTCAAAAGTACCTTTATAAACATCGAGTGAGAAACCCATGTCTTTGTGAATAAAGAAGTCAGTTTCATTTTGATCAAAGTGTCTAGCATGCTCTAGAAAGGTTTCGACTTGACCATCAGTAATTGTTTCAATGGTTTTGATCTGACAATGAATATCTTCAATCCGAACGTGTCTTAAAATCAGGTCTAGGCAACGTGGTGTTGTGTAAAACGTGCAATCGCTATTCAAGACTTTTTGGACCAGATCGAAACGGCAGTTCACAAAGTTATGATCAATAATGACATAACTAGAAAATGGAATTGAATCAAATGCGATGGCACCGTTGACCCCGATATAATCGCTATCGCCTTGATGCAGAATTTCGGGATCTAGTTGTTGAATAGAAGGGCCTGTCGCCACTAGCATACATTTTTTATGAGAAATTTTTGCTGGAAGGAGATTATTGGACACCAGTTTTTTCTTAAAATAAATTTTCTCAATACGGTTCTGTGAATCGCGCTCCACGCTATAAAGTGGCCAGTAGCGACGATTATGTTTTGCTGCTTTAGGGAACAAAAGCTTATAAACCAATTTATAAATACTTCTAGAAATGCGATCTGAAAAGAAGTGAACCATTTAAAAACTCATTTATAAAATCATTGAGACGAATGAAACTAGATAACTTGGTTTAGGTCATCTAGTTTCGATTGATATTAGTCGTCTAAAGAAAAGCTTTTCTTTTTCAATTTGGTTTTTAGACTATGTAATGAACGAGCAAACCAATTTCTATCTTCTGGGCGAGTTACTTTGTTGCCGCGATAATGAATTTGGGTCGCTTTAGAAAAATCACCAAAGGGCTCAATACGGTAGTTCTCTGGGCGATAACCCGCTGCAATGGCTTCTTGATAATATTGGTCGAACAGTTCAGTCAGGTCTTCACGTGGGTGCGGCATGATTTTACCGTCGAACCAGTGTTTTTGCCCTTCAGCCTCTAAACGAGGTAAGGAGTATTTATGGCTGAATTGTGTGCCCATATCTGAATAATGCAAGATTTTGATTTGGTCTGCGGCTAAACCTTCACCATCAATATTGTTATATGAGTCCTGATAAGATTGAACCAACTTTGGTTTATCTTTTAAAAGCTGCATCAATTTTTTATGGCTCTCTGGATCTGCCTGAATATCTTTTAATGGAGGAAGGTATTGTTTGGCTTTCTCACAATCCCAAACACAAGTACACAGCCTAGCTGAGTTCTTTCCACCTTTTGCAATCACGATTGCTTCGTCCTTTTTAGGATGTGCCCAAAGTTCTGAAATGTCACATAACACCACAACATCCGCATCCATATAAATGGCACGACCTTCGAAATTACATGACTCTGGGATTGCCCATCTAAAACCTGAAAAAGGCGTTGCCCAATGTTCCGTATGCCAGCCTTCACCTGATTGTTGATTGGTATACCATGGACTATTTGGATCCTGACTAAGCTGCATCCATATGATTTCAACGGGATGTTTGGTATGCTTGCGGACACTATAGTCCAGTACCATCATTTGCTCTAAGTCGCAGTTGTTTGGGTCACAACCAACGAAAATTTTAATTGTGGAGTTAGACATGACTAGCTTCCAGTTTTAAGGCTTTATTGTTAATTATAGTCTAAAAAGAGCGACCCTTTTTGAAATATTCTCTACTTCTGGTTATGTTATAAAGTAGTTATGTGAGGCAATGTAATGATAATAAATACATTTATTGAAAAAGCCAAAAGGAAAATTGCCCAAGCAGAGATTGTCTCTTTTGATATTTTTGATACCTTATTGCTACGTCCGTATTTATCTCCACGAGATTTATTTTTACATATCGAGATTGATCAATGTTTGGAAGGTTTTGCTCTGGCTCGAAGAGAGGCTGAATTTAGAGCGAGAAAGAAAAATCCAGATCGACAAGAGATCTGCTATGACGATATTTATAATGAAATTGAGGCTGAGTTTAAATGCGCCAAAGAAATTGAATTAAACTGGGAGTTTATGGTTTTACAACCGAACCCAGAAATGAAAATAATTTGGGATTATGCCCTTGAATTAAATAAAAAAGTTATTGTAATTTCGGATATGTACCACTCATTTGAGAGTTTGCAGAAATTACTGATTAAAAATGAATTTCATGCTTTTGAGCATTTATATGTGTCTAGCAGTTATGGTAAAACCAAGAAAAAAGGTACATTGTTTGAGCAGGTTTTTTCTGATTTAAAGGTGAGCGCACAAGATATTGTTCATATTGGTGATAATAAGAAAGGTGATTATAGAGCACCTGCGAAACTAGGTGTCCAAGCAATTTTATATAAACAGGTTGCACAGCAGTTCTTAGCTGTTGATGAGCGGGCAAGACGATTTACAGAACAAGGCACGCTCAATTTAGGCAAGAGTATTTTGGTCGCAATGCTAGCAATGCGGTGGTTGAACCAGTCATTGGTACAGAATAAGCGTCCATATTGGCAAGAGATTGGTTATGGCTATGCTGCACCTTTGGCTTATGGTTATAGTAAATGGATTGAAACAACAGCACTAGAAAAAAAACTTGATCATCTTTTGTTTGTTGCTCGAGATGGCTATTTACTGCAAAAGGCTTTCAAACAATTTCATGTTGGTGGAATTAAAACCAGTTATGTATATGCACCACGCCTACTGAATCTGGTGTACCGACTTGATTATGAGAAGCAGAATATTGAAAGTGCTAAAGCGATTGTCGATTTTTATGCGCATAAATATGCAGATATTGCTGCATTAACAGAAGGGCGATCTTTTAACAAAGCCAGTAATTATCACGATTTTATTCAAGAGCATAAGCATCATTTTGAACAACATGCTGAGCAAATGTACGCTGATTATCATCATTATATTGATACGATCATAGGCAAAGATGAGCAGGTCGGAATAGTTGATAGTAAGACCGTTGCTTTCACCTCTCAGAAAATGTTGGAAGATGTGTTACAGCATCCAATCAATGGTTTTTATTGGTCTACTTTATTGCCTTATCGTACTAAAAAATATGCATTCGATGCTTTTATTCCTAATAATTTGAATATCTTAGATCCGAAAGTATTTACCAAGAACTGGAAATTTGTTGAATTACTTTTAAGCTCACCAGAGTTTCCAATTTATGGTGTTTCGATCAATGGAGAGCCGATATATAAAGATAATCCGAATCAGGATGAACACCTTGTTAAGGAAAATTATGCTGAAATTGTTCTAGGAGCTGAAGCTTTTTTTGAGGATATTAAAACCATTTTTGGTCAAATCAACCTTTATCTGGAGGGAGGGGATCTTGTAGCGTGGACAAATATTTTTTGTGATTATCCAGAGCATATTGATATTGAAAAGATGAATGAGGTTCGGTTAGCAGTTGATGTCTTACATCATGGTTCTACACCACTATTTTCGGTGAAGACATCGTTCACAGATTTTCTGAAGCAACCTAAATCTACTCTCAATATGTTGAAGGGCTTAACTTGGAGAACCCCGATACAATCACTGCTTTTACATGTGTTTAAGCCATTAAAGGTGAAAAAAAATCATAAGAAACACATTAAAATTGGCTTTTTTCCATATCTGAAGACGCGCTATTTTATCTGGACATTGTTACTGTTTAACAAGTTTTCATTGCAATTGAGCTTAGGTAATTATAACCAGCACCAGTCTTGAGCTTAAATTTCGATGTTGTCAGCTCTGTATTTTGGTCTGAGCAGGGTTAGTGAGTTTGGGCCATTTTTTGACGTGGATGCTGCTTGGCAAATTTGTATTCTTGTCAGTAATTTGTTGTATTTGTTTTTTACCGTATAAATAAAAGGATTTTATCTTTTTTTATCGTATTGATTTTATTTGATTTATTTTATTCGCTTTTGTCGTTTTGTAATCTAATAAATTTTAGCAGTGAGAAGAAAAAACAACTATTTTCTGAAATACTGATGCTTATCCATGACTTACAAGGGCTTAGCTTAGGCAACAGTCAAGCACACTTGAAATAATGTACATCATAATCAAAAACAAGTATTCTTAGCGCCTGTAGGCATGTCGCCTAATTTGTCTGAATTACTCCTATCCCGATATGAAAAAGTTTGTTGTCAGTCTCTCTAGCGCAATCGAGCGCCGTAATCATATTTCATCTCAATTTGAGAGACAGGGAATAGAGTTTAGCTTTTTCGATGCCATTACCCCTGATATTGCTGCATCTGATGCGCAAGCCATGAAGCTGAGTGTGCACGAAAATTATATTGCCAAAGGTGAACTTGCCTGTTTTATGAGTCATGTGCATTTATGGAAAAAAATTGTCGATGACAATATTCCATACATGGCCATTTTTGAAGATGATATCCATTTAGGGGAAAAGGCTAATAAATTCTTAAATCAATCTGATTGGATTGAGCTAGACTGGCATTTGATTAAACTGGAAGCATTTACCCCGAAGGTAATTCTAGGTGCCAAATGTAAAGAATTCCCGCAAGAGGGACGAGAAATTTATAAATTAATCGGGAAAAACTTAGGTACAGCAGGTTATATCTTGTCACAGCAGGGTGCAAAATTCTTATTAAATGAAATTAATAAAATGGACTATATCATTCCATTAGATAATTTTATGTTTGAATATGCTGTTAAAAACCATAACTTTATGATGTATCAAATGCAGCCTGCATTATGCATTCAAGATACGATCTTGCATTATCGCTCTACCAGTATTCAACTAAAAAGCCAGTTGACCTCTGAAAGAAAGAAAAGAATGCATGCAAATAAGACCAATGGTTTACAAAAAATTCTGGTCGAGTTATCTCGAATTACCTCACAATTGAAGATTACACTGTTTGCTCGTCGAGTGACTTTCAAGTGAAAAATTTTGTTATTAGTTTAAAATCGGCTTCTGATCGTAGAATACATATTGAAGAACAATTTGGTAAAAAAGGAATTCCATTTCATTTTTTTGATGCGATTGAACCTTCGCAAATAGATTCTCAAGCTGAAAAAATTGGCCTTTCACTTCGTCAAGGTGATCTAAGTAGAAATGAATTGGCATGTTTATTAAGTCATGTTTCTTTATGGCAAAAAGCTGTTGATGAAAAAATACCCGCAATTGCAATCTTTGAGGATGATATTCATTTGGGGGATGATGCTGAACTATTCTTAACACAATCAGACTGGTTGGGCGTTGATATTGTCAAGGTCGAAAAATCTTATTCCAGTGTCATCTTGGATTTAGAAAAAAAGCAGCTTTTCGATGAGAAAGATTTTAGTTTAAGACGGTTGAAAAAACCACATCTTGGTGCAGCGGGTTATATTCTCTCTTACAAGGGAGCTATCGTGTTGCTTGAATATATGAAAGAACAACCCGTTTTAGATCATGTTGATCAGATCATTTTTCGAAAATATGTTGCTCAAGGGGAATGTGGAATCTATCAATTAAATCCAGCATTGTGTATGCAGGACTATTTATTAAATCCACATAATCAAAAGTTTAAAACCACACTTCAATGGCGTAATAAACAGAAAGTTAAAGTGAAAGGATTGCAAAAGTTATTTCGTGAGCTCAAGCGTTTTTTGACTCAATTGAAAGAACTTCCTTATAAAACTAAACTAAAATTTATGGTGACTGATAAACATTAATCTATCATCTTGTTTTAGGATTATTGATTTTAGCTTACAGTGTAAAGACGTACACGCAGTTTATTTTATATTTTTTAATTGTATAATTCTGCTGTTTATTCTCAAATAAGATGGTTTCCTAAGTGAATGTTTTTGTTATTAGTTTAGATTCTGCAATTGAGAGAAGACAGCATATTAATGCGGAATTTAAAAAATATTTAGTAGATTTCAGCTTTTACAATGCTATTACGCCAGTTACATCTGATGATGCAGCAAATAGTGTTGGGATTAACTTGGCCCGACAGGGAAGCTTAACAAAAGGTGAAGTAGCGTGTTTGTTAAGTCATATTATGTTGTGGAAAAAGATTGTTGATCTTGACTTAGAGTATATGGCAATTTTTGAAGATGATGTCTATCTTGGCGAAAATATACAGAGCTTTTTTAATGATTTTTCATGGATACCAAATGACGTTCACATTATCAAATTAGAAGCTTTTGATAAAAAAGTTGATCTGTCTTTTTTCTTGAAACTATCAAAAAATGGTCGAAGCTTATATCATCTGAAAGGGATGCATTTAGGTGGGGCCGGTTATATTTTATCAAAAGCAGCCGCTAAACATTATCTTAAGCTGATTGTAGATCTACCAGAATTGGTTCCTGTAGATCATATCCTATTTGGTTGTGATGTAAAAAAAGGGAAGTATAAAGCGTATCAAATGACACCTGCAATTTGTGCGCAAGATTTTTATCTTCACGATAAATATCACAATTTTGGCAGCCATCTTGAAGAGGATCGTGCTGTTCGGCATCAGGCTGAAAAACTTGCGCGACTTCAACAAAAGCAAAAAATGAGTCTATCTCTTAAAATAAAAAGAGAGCTTTTAAGATTGCTTTTTCAAATTTTGAAACTTAAGGATTTATCCGCTTACCGTACAGTGAAGTTTAAATAGTTTTAAGATTGTGAAATCAATAATGACTCATTTGTAAGCAGATTCAGATTCTCCGCCCCGAAAGCGTTTATAACCCCACATATACTCGGCAGGAAAGCGGTTGATCATTAGCTCAACTGCTTGATTAAGTGCGGTTGTGGCAACTGCGATATCTCGATCATATAATTTTGGATCGTTGAGATCATCACAATACACATCAAAACCTGCGCCATCTTCACGACGGAAGCAACTTAAACCGACTAAGCGACATTGGGTTTTTTGTGCCATTTTACTGGCCAGTGTGCTGGTCAGGCATGGAATTCCAAAAAAAGGAACCACGACACCACCAGATGGGTCTGGGACATGGTCGGGCAAGATTACACTGAAGCCACCTTGCTTTAGATTTTTAAACAGGGCTTTTACACCAGATGCATCAGTCGGGACTAAAGTGGCGTTAAGACGCTGACGCGCATGTAAGGCAAAAGCATTAAAGCCAGAATCTTTCATGGGTTTGTACATGATGGTTGGAATACCGTATTGGTGTACCCATGCATTCATCATTTCCCATGTCCCCAGATGCGGGGTAATAATTAGTGCACCTCTTGGATCACTGAGCGCATCGGTTAATACGTCCAAATGATGTACCGTATGAATCTGTTGGATGCTCCATTCAGGTGGCATCGCCCAGCATTTACCAGATTCAATATAGCTAAGGCATTGTTTGGTGACGCTTTCTCTCGCGAGCTGTTCTTTTCGTTCTAGACTAAGTTGAGGATAGGCTAGCCCTAAGTTGACTCTGGTTTTCCACAGCATACTTTTATTCGGATTTTGATTGATAAAGTATGCTGCCACTTTTGCGATACTACGCAAAAGTGCTAAAGGGAGAATACGAAGTAGGGTAGTGTAAAACGACATGATCTTAGTCTTGTTTATCTACATTGCCTTTAAGGACCATATAGATTAATGCGACAAAAATAAGTAAGGCACCCGCCAAGCTACTTACACAGAAGTATAAAATACGTTGGTTGGTATCCATATTGAAGAGTTCATTTGCCAAGATGTAACGCATGAAAAACCATTGAGCAAGTGAAAATACAATAAGTACAATTGCATGTCGACGTACATCAGGACGCATTGCCATAAGACTGACCTCTCAATAAAAAGCAGCCTATTATGCCACTAGAGGACATGTTAGCAAAGTAAAACTCGAATATAAAAAACCCTGCATGAAGCAGGGTTTTATTTAACTCATAAACTCAAGGTTTATTTTTCTTCAGCTTTTGGCTTTTCGCGTAAACGAATACCTAAGTCACGCAATTGATTTGCTTCAACTGGTGCAGGTGCTTGTGTTAATGGACATTCAGCTGTCTTGGTTTTCGGGAATGCAATTACATCACGAATAGAAGAAGCACCTGTCATTAACATGATCAAGCGGTCAAGACCAAATGCCAAACCACCGTGCGGAGGCGCACCATAACGTAATGCATTCAATAAGAAGCTGAATTTCTCTTCTGCTTCTTCTTCACCAATACCTAAAGCTTCAAAAATTGCTTTTTGCATTTCTAAAGTATAGATACGAAGTGAACCACCACCGATTTCAGTACCGTTCAGTACCATATCGTATGCAACAGAAAGGGCTTCACCTGGATTGCTCTTCACTTCTTCAACACTTGATTTTGGTAGTGTGAATGGGTGGTGAACAGAAGTCCATTTGCCATCATCAGTTTCTTCGAACATTGGGAAGTCAACAACCCAAAGTGGCGCCCACTCACAAGTTGTCAGCTTCAAGTCATGACCGATTTTCACACGAAGTGCGCCCATCGCATCATTTACAACTTTGGCTTTATCCGCACCAAAGAACACGATGTCTCCATTTTCAGCACCAACACGTTTTAATAGATCAAGCACGATTGGCTCGATGAATTTTACGATTGGAGATTGAAGACCTTCGATGCCTTTTTCAAGTTCGTTGACTTTGATGTAAGCCAATCCTTTCGCACCGTAAATGCCTACGAATTTAGTGTATTCATCAATCGCACTACGTGGTAATGAACCAGCACCAGGAACACGTAAAGCAACGATACGGCCTTTAGGATCTTTTGCAGGACCAGCGAATACTTTGAACTCAACGTCTTGCATTAAGTCTGCAACGTCAACAAGTTTCAATGGAATACGCATATCTGGTTTGTCAGATGCATAGTCGCGCATTGCGTCAGCGTAAGTCATACGTTCAAATTTATCGAATTTTACATTCAATAATTCGTTGAACATTTTAACTGTTAAGCCTTCCATTAAATCCATGATGTCATCGTCACTCATGAACGATGTTTCAACGTCGATTTGGGTGAATTCAGGCTGACGATCCGCACGTAAATCTTCGTCACGGAAACATTTCGCAATTTGGTAATAACGGTCGATACCACCCACCATCAACAACTGTTTGAACAATTGTGGTGATTGTGGAAGCGCGTAGAAGCTACCATTTGAAACACGGCTTGGCACTAAATAGTCACGTGCACCTTCTGGTGTCGCACGTGTCAAGATTGGGGTTTCAACGTCTAAGAAACCATGATCTTCAAAATAGTTACGGATCAAGTTGGTCACTTTAGAGCGGAAACGTAAGCGCTCTAACATTTCTGGACGACGGATGTCCAAGAAACGGTATTTCAAACGAATTTCTTCAGAAATATTGGTGTTTTCGTCATTTAATGGGAATGGCGGAGTATCAGAAGCTGCAAGAACTTCGATCTCTTTACCTAAAACTTCAATCTGACCACTCACCATGTTGGCATTTTCAGTACCTTCATAGCGACGACGAACACGACCTGTAATTTTTAATACAAATTCTGAACGTGCTTTATCTGCTGTTGCGAATGCTTCAGGTGTATCTGGATCGATCACCACCTGTACGAGACCATCACGGTCACGCATATCAAGGAAAATCACACCGCCATGGTCACGGCGACGGTGAACCCATCCGCATAAAGTCACGGTTTGATCGATTTGGGCTTCTGTTAAAGAGCCACAGTAATGAGTGCGCATCATATTGAATTATTTATCCAAACTATATTGGCTGTAGAAGGTGAATGCGTAAACAGCGCAGCACCAATGAAGGGGAGATTATGCCTTGTTGAACGTCTAGTCTCAAGTCTTAATGTTTTCAAGCGAATTTTAAACAGACGCTTTTTGTTAAAATGATTTTAGATGGTGTTTACGATCCAAAAATAAGAATAAGAGACAAGCTATAGTAAAGACTGTTAAGCCAGCTTGTGTAAACTCATTAATTGATTTACCAATAAAAAAATAGCGTTCACTGTTCCAAAGTTCAGCACTGATATGGCGGCTATAGTCTAAAACTGAGAACAGCCCATAAAGGATAGAAAGGATAATACTGATCAACACAAATCCTTTGAGTTTAGCTGGAACGGGATCGTGATGTTGATGGGCTTTATAATAATGCCAGCACATTCTTATGAGGAACGGCAAAGCAATAATGGATGACCCGATCTGTAATATAAAATGTAATGGATAACTAAATCCTAATAATAAAATGTTCTGAGCTAGAATTTCTTTAAAAGCAAACGTTCGGAAATCGAGATGGGTGAGTCCATCCCAAATCAAATGCGTGCTGATCCCCAGTATCAGTGCTAGACAATTGAGAAAGCTGAAAGAAATGAAATCATCCAGTGAGTGAATATTTAAAGGGTGTCTGATTTCAAGACAGCGATAGGTCACAGGACGATAGATTAAATACCACAAGAGGCAAAAAAATAATCCAATGGGTAGATTCGGAAATAAGATGCCTGACCACTGGTGGGTTAAAGCAATATTTTCTTGCGTAAATAATCGATAAAGATCGGGGGTCATACAGCCAATCGCCAAGGCTGCAACAGGCAAATGACCCTGACTTAATTTAGATAAAGGTGGGGCAAGGACTGCATGAGAAAGTGTAAAAGGCATAATCAGAAAAGTAAGATAGATAATGAGATCTTACGCGAATATCGTGAGAATAAATAACAAAATTTGTACATAATAGTGATTATCGTTCCATGGTTTGCTTGTGTTGTGTTGTACGCCTATTTTTGTTTAAATAATAAAAATGGAATTTTTCTATTTTTATTATTTAAACGTTTGCAAATGTTGATGAGGTTTGGTTTTTGTAATGGGGTATAATTTAAATTTTTTGGGTGATAATAAAGCTGCAAAACTCATTTCATTGACAATATTGATTTTATTTTTTTATTATATTTTTAATGAGAAATTTAGAGTTTGGTATATTTCAATTTTTTATACTATAATGTTTGTCTATGTTTTTTTAAAAAATAAAAAAATAATCATGAATACTCCCTTAATGATCTTCTGTCTGATTAGTTTTTTTACTTTTAGTTTGAGTTATTATCTTTTTGATCGATTAGATGTTATTCCTCAAGGTGGTCCATATAGAACATATAAAAATATTGTCAATCAGTATCTATGGGTAATTCCTTTTTGCTTCCTTCCAACGATATATCATTATTTTGGTTTTAAAACTCAGACTTTCTTTAATGTTGTTTACATTGTTATTAGTTTTCTACTGATCTATAGTTGGATTGTTGGGTTTAAGCTCGATTTTGACCGCGGATTGCTTGCAGAGTTTTATAATCCGATCATATCCTATGATATTGTTTTTGTTTCTTTAAGTATTTTGGTTTTGATTTTTTCATTCTATTTTAAATCAAAATTTTCATATTTTTTAACAACTATAAGTTTGCTAAATTTATTTGTTTTTATACTGCATGGTTCTAGGGGGACATGGTTAATTGTTCCTTTTTTATTGTTATTTTTGATACTATTTTATTATAAAACTCAGAAGGAAAAACTACTGTTTAGTGGGGTGCTGCTTTTAATTTTTTTGATTGTCAATGCTATTATTCCAAACTCGCCAGTATTCAATCGTTTCGAAGATTTTAAAAATGATAAGGCACATATTGAAAACCATAGTTATAATAACAGCACAGGTTCTAGACTAGTGATGTGGCGTAATGCTATTGAACTATTTAAACAGCAGCCTGTTATAGGTGTTGGTGTTTATGGTGTTGAGGAAGAACAATGTCATCTTGCAGAACGAGGCACTTTACCGATTTGTTTTCAGCATAAGCATAATATTTTCTTTCAGGATCTCGCTGCTAATGGCTTGATCGGTTTGATCGGGCTTATTATTTCATTGTTTACACCATTGATATTTTTCTTCTCTCGATTTTTTAGCAGAAATGAATTGGTTAGAAATTTGGCACTTGCTGGATTCTTATTTGTATTTTCATTTTTCTTGAGTGGATTAACAGAATATTATTTATTTTTTCCGCATGTGACTTATATATTCTTTTTTATAACAGCTAGTTTGATGAGCTTTATCATATTGAAAGATAAAGATAAGCTCTGAACAGTTAAGCAGAATTCAACCGACATATCGAGAGGTAATGTCGGTTTTTTTTATCAAAAATTGGGTTGATATGTGAGAGCATTTCTTGGAATGCTAATACTTCTTCACTGAATCATGGAGAAGTAGTGTAGCAAATGTTCTTTGTTGCACTGTTTTTTATTGCAAAATAAATGAAATGTTATAATATAACAAAAACAACGATCGACTGATTCGAGACCCGATATGTCATTTCCACAGAATATTTTGACCTTATCTATTTTAGCTGTTGTCTCTGTATCTGCATTTGCCGCAGAAAATGAGCAGGTGACAAGCTTAGAGACAATACGAATTAAAGCACATCCACTAGAGCAAACATCGAAAGATTTTGCGGTTGCCGATACCGTCGTGGATCAAAAACGCTTGCAACATGGGGCTGTCACCATCGGTGAGGCATTGAGCGGTGAACCTGGGATCTATTCCAATCAATTTGGTGCGGGCTCAAGCCGCCCTGTGATCCGTGGTCAAGATGGACCACGGGTAAAGATCTTGCAAAACTCTTCTGAAAACATTGATGTTTCAACGCTATCTCCGGATCATGCCGTGACCGTTGATCCGGCACTTGCGCAGCAGGTGGAGGTGATTCGCGGACCTTCTACCTTGTTGTTTGGTGCAGGAACAGTGGGTGGTTTGGTGAATGTGACGGATAGCAAGATTCCAACCAAAATGCCTGAAAATGGTTATGAGGGGAATGTGGGTTTACGTTATAACACCGGCAGTGATGAAAAACTGGCAACAGCTGGGGTAACGGTAGCTTTAGGTGATCAAGTGGCCTTGCGTGTTGAGGGCTTAAATCGTGAAGCCAATGACTATATCGCGCCAGACTATGTGCATGAGGGTGAACGAGAACGTCGTGTTGGTAATACCTTTGCCAAAGGTGAAACGGTAAATGTCGGTTTGTCTTGGATTTATGATCGCGGTTTTACTGGAATTTCATATAGCAATCGCCAAGATAAATATGGTCTGCCGGGACATAGCCATGAATATGAGAGCTGTAGTGCTCACCTTTCAGGACGTCCACATTTACACTGTGGCGAACATAATCACGAGGATGGCGATGACCATGATCATGGTCATGACGATCACGACCACGATCATGCACATGAGGCAGGCCCTTGGATTGATCTGAAATCTGAGCGTTATGATGTACGTACTGAACTGAATGATCCCTTTGCAGGCTTTAAAAAGTTACGTGCTCAAGCCAGCTATACTGATTATAAACATGATGAAATTGAAGAAGATACCATTGCCACTCGCTTTAAAAATAAGGGTTATGATGGCCGTTTAGAATTGGTACATAATCCAATTGGGCCATGGGAAGGGGTGATTGGAACCCAGTATGGTCAACAAAAATTGGAACTCACCGGTGAAGAAGCGTTCTTGGCACCCAATACGACGAAGAAGTGGAGCATCTTTGGTTTAGAGCATGCACAATTTAATGATGTCCATGTTGAGCTGGCAGCACGCGCAGAAAAACAAAAAATTGATATTGATGACTCAAGCAAAAAAGATTTCGACGGTTCAGCCTTTTCTGTTTCTGGCGCTGCCAACTGGGAGTTTGCACCAGACTATAAACTTTCGTTGGTTGCCTCACATCAGGAGCGTTTACCTTTAGCGCAAGAGCTCTATGCCAATGGTGGACATTTCGCGACCAATACCTATGAGCTAGGTAATGATCAATTGAAGAAAGAAAAATCCAATAATGTGGAACTCGGTTTCCATTATGACAATAACAAGTTTGATTACCATGTACATGTCTATCACAACTGGTTTGATAACTATATCTATGCCCAAACTTTAGACCGTTATAAAGATTTCCGCTTGGTGCAATATACCCAAGATCAGGCACGTTTCTATGGTGCTGAAGCAGAGGCAGGTTATCAGGTCACAGACATGTATAAAGTCGGTGTATTTGGTGACTATGTACGTGGCAAAATCGACAATGAAAATGCGCCACGTGTTCCAGCAGGTCGTTTAGGGACTAAAGTGAATGCGGACTTTGGCGATGGCTTTAGCGGTTCAGCTGAATACTATCATGTGTTCCAGCAAGACAAGATTGCGGCTTATGAAACAGATACGCAAAGCTATAATATGCTGAATTTAGGTGTGGCATATACAGGTAAATATAGTAAGGCTACAGATTATCGTGTTTATCTGAATGCCAATAATTTGCTCGATGATCAAGTCTATCAACATGCATCGTTCTTATCGACGATTCCACAAGTTGGACGTAATTTCACGGTTGGAGTGAATTTTAACTTCTAAGTGAAAATTTAATTTTGATTTTTTAAATGATCACCAAATTAGCATTGAAAAATCAAAGCATAAGCTCTAGCCTTAACCTATTAGGCTAGGGCTTTTTTTGTTTATATGCGTATCTTCCAACGAATCCATCGAAAATTAAACTGGTCAGGTCGACGTTACATGGCAGTCATATTGTGTATTTTTGCGATTGGATACATTGCTTCGGCAATCTATCACACCGTAAAACCACTCCCAAAGGGATTGGATTTTACTGGGCAATTACGTCATGCCAATGTGAAATTCTTAGCCGATCAGACTTATATCGATGCGCAAGGTCAGCAACAAGTGGACCAGCATATTTTCAAAGAAGTCTTCCAGTTGATTGATCAGGCGCAGAGTACCATTGTGCTGGATATGTTCCTATTTAATCAGGAAGTGGGTAAGTCGACAGTCAAACAGTTTCCTTTGATGCAAGAGCTCACCGATGCCTTAATCGTGAAGCGCCGTTTGCATCCAAATGTCGAAGTGGTGGTGATTACTGATCCGATTAATTCGGTTTATGGTGGGTTAACGCCAAAGCACTATCTACAACTACGCCAAGCAGGTGTGGATGTCATCGAAACCGATTTAAAACCATTGCGTGCTTCGAATCCGCTGTGGTCAGGTCTCTGGTATATCTGCTGTCAAAACTTAGGCAATAACCCGGAAGGTGGCTGGTTAAGTAGCCCCTTTGGTAATGATAAAATTACTTTGCGTAGCTATCTGGAATTGTTTAATTTCAAAGCCAATCATCGTAAAACCTTGGTGGTTGATACGGTTGACGGCTGGAAAAGCTTAGTAACTTCGGCCAATCCGCATGATGGTAGCTCACATCATAGCAATGTGGCCTTGGTCGTGGATGGTCCAACAGCGATTGATGTGTTGCAAACCGAACAAGCTGTGGCCAATATGTCCAAAGGTTCGAGCCCATTTGTGATTATGGGCGGACTTGCCGAAGATAAAACATTGCCACAAGTGCAAGTGCTGACTGAAAAAGCCATTTACGATGCCGTCTTAAAAATGATTCAGACTGCGAAAAGTAAAGAGCATCTGGATATGGCAATGTTCTATTTATCAGAACGCAATATCATTGATGCACTCAAGCAGGCGCAACAACGTGGTGTCAACATTCGTATTATGCTTGACCCGAATAAAGATGCGTTTGGTCGTCAAAAGAATGGTATTCCCAATCGCCAAGTGGCTTCGGAACTGAATGCAGTCGGTATTCCAATCCGCTGGTGTGATACCCGTGGCGAACAATGTCATAGCAAAATGCTGCTTAAATCAGACGCCCAGCAAGCGGAGATCATTCTCGGTTCCGCTAACCTAACCGCGCGTAATTTAAAAAATTATAATCTTGAAACCGACATGCGCGTGATTGGTGCTGCGCAAGCACCTGTGTTTAAAGATGCGGGACAGTATTTTGATGCAGCATGGACCAACGCCAAGGCACGTCAAATCACGGTGGATTATGCAAAATATGCCGATGAGTCAAAAGTAAAATACTGGATCTATCGTTTTATGGAATGGTCAGGCTTATCCACTTTTTAATTCAGCATAACGAGGGTTCTACGCAATGGCGAAAATTAAACTGAATATCAGACAGGATGAGCAGATTGATTTAGAGGTACATCAATTTAATCATTATGCAGATATCGTTGAAATTCAAAGTTGGGCAGAACTCTTAGAATGTTATCGCTCCCTTAAACAGAATGTTTATCCAAAAAAAGTGTTTCTGGTTTTGGATGATGCTGCACAAGCAAAATATACCTCGATGCATGCGGTCGAGGATGAGCGCTTGTATGTCGCTTTTAGTGACGACCTCAAGGGGATTGAAGTCGATGATCCACGATGGGAGCAAAGCTATCAAAATGTTTGTGTTCCAAAGCAATTGCAGCATTATCTTCATCAGTTGAAGGATCCCGCACAGCAGCAGCGTTTTGAAAGCCTGGCTGAAAAAATGCAGCACTATGATGAAAGTGACTTAGAAGCATTGCTTTATTTCAATCAGCATCTATTGATTTCACTGGATAGTGTCATTGAAGTAAAAGTGGCTGATATTGAAACCGAAGCATTAAAACTGGCGATGCTACCGAATGGCTATTTTTCTTGTGATTTTGATCCCTTTGAGAATTATGCACTGATTCAGAGAATGCAGCACTATGGCTTCGAATTTATCGGACTTGGAGCAGCCTTATTGGGATGGATTAAAACCTCAGATTTTAATGCAGAAAAAATTGAAGATTTAATTCAGGATCTCGCTTTGATTTATCCTTTAGATTCTGCTCATCAAAAGGCAATGAAAGACCTGATTTTAAAAAATAATTATCTGATTTTACCTTATTCTGAATCCCCACAAGAATATTTAGGTTATGACCTATCTTGATTCATAACGAGAGTTCAACAAGCTGAATGTGGATGTTTATTTGCGATTCAGCTTGTTGAAAGACCTACATCCTCAATAAAAAAATTAAGGGCTTGGCGGGATTAATTGATCTAAATCCTTATCAGCCATTTGGTCGAGTTCACTTAAATCTGTTTTAATTTTCCACTGACTCTTATCATCCACAGGATTTGGTAAGCGGGCTTCTAGCCAGTCACAGACCACATCTGGAGTGAATTCTGGATGATTACACTGGATTACCCAAGCCAAAAAATCTTTAGCTTCACCGTTCATATAGGGTGGTGGAGACACAGGGAAGAACTGGGTTGGTAAACGCTCATTGGTGGATAAATAATTGAGTACATGTCCAAGTTCTTGAACGGTTTGCCATGCTAAAGGATGTTCAACATCAATATTGAATTTAAACCACCATGCGTGTTGACCATCTGCGCCATGTGCAACAATACGCGCTTCTTGCACGCTTGGCACTTTACAGAAGAATTGATAGAGACGATCAAAATTCATTTCAGCCACTGATGTTGCCTTAAAACCAAAAAAATGATTTTAGCATATCTCGGCGGAGCTGTAGCTCGCTGCTGTTTATCTTGGGAATTCAACAGCTAATCTGAAAAAATATTATTACAACAGTTGCGCTTATTTTTTATTCTAAAATAGACAGATACTCTGCTTTTAGGGAGATCACGATGAAGCAATTTCAACCTTATATTTATGGCTTGGCAGCTGTATTGAGCTATCTCCCAGTGATGAGCTATGCCGACAATGCTTGGAGTGGCTATAGTGGGGTAGAACGTCGCTCCTCTCATCAGACGACTCCTGCCTATCAGCCGCCCGAACAAGACCCATTTGCTTTTTCAAATCAGCGTTATACACCGACAGCGCCACCGAAAGGTTACTACTATCAACCCAATCAAAATAACTACTATCCTCATCCGAGTCATCGACCGGGTGTTCGGGTCGAATATTATCCAGACACACAATATGACGGTAGCTATCGCCGTGAGTCTTTTGTAGTGGGCAATGAATTACCGGGTGAGTTTCGGAGCGAGCGCTATGTGATTCGAGACTGGGATTATTATTCCTTACGTGAACCCCCACGTGGCAGACATTGGGTGGTCGTTGATGGACGTTATCTTTTGGTGACCGATGATAATTTTACCATTGAGATTATTCGCTGATTTTTGATGTTTTTTTAAATTTAATCTCTCGAGGATTCTCCATAATTTCTCGCTATTCATTACAAAGCTTTGCAATGTCGTGAGTTTTATTCATGCTTTCTCCTTGAGTTTTTCTTAATCTGATTTCAGATCGAAAAACAGAGAGGATCAAAGAATGAAGAAGACAGCCGTATTACTGGTATCAACGCTTATGTTAGGGATTTCTGCCTCAGCCATGGCAGATTCAAATCGTTGGAATCATGATCATAAAGATCGCTATGATAACCGCTATGATCGTTATGACCACCGTTACGATCATCGTGAACAACCACGCTGGTCGAATGGCGATCGTGGTAATCATTATGGTCAACGTATTAACTTCAAGCGCGGCGAGCGCTTACCCTCAGAATTCCGTAGTAACCGCTATGTAGTTTCTAACTATCGTACCCACCGTTTATATGAACCACCTCGTGGTTATAACTGGATGCAGGTACAAGGTAAATATGTGTTGGTGGACTCGAAATATCGTGTTTTCCGAGTTGCATAAGAGATGCAATAAAAAAGCAGGCCATATGCCTGCTTTTTTATTTATGCCAGTTCGTCATCTTGTGGTCGAGGTGTTTTGTTGGAAGGCAATTGTTGTTCTTGATCCTTGCCCCGAATCACAGAAGGGTAGTTCCATGAAGCAAATCGGACCACCAAAATCGCTACCGCTAAAATCAAGATCGAACCTGTGGTAATCACCAAATCCATAGAAGCTTTATGATTGTGCTGAATATCGGCAATCAACAGGCGGGTGAGTGCAGTAATCGCGACATAAATCAAAAAGCGCACTGGCATGTGATTGGTCTTGAAGTAAATTCCCACCATGGCACCTAATTCTAAATAGATAAACAGCAGCAAGATGTCATCAATGGTGGCGTACTGTTTTACAGTTAGAATTTCAATCACGGTATGCACGGCTGACCATGCAATCATACAGCCGATAATAAATAAGGCTAAATAATGAAAGGCTTCAACCGCGTAGTGACCAAAGCGATCAAGTAGGCGAGGTAAGCCTTCAAGTTTCTCTCTTGAATTTGACATAGTGATTTATATTCTCAACATGATCATTAGAGTGTTATGCAAGTTTTATGCTGATTTTATTATAGCCATAAAAAAACTGCCTCAACCAAATGGTTGAGGCAGTTTTTATCACCGCGCTAAAATTAAGCTTGATTGGTGAAGTAATCTTCGCTGAAGTTCATGATCAAGTCAGAACCTGCTTTGATTTTCGCTAAACGTGCATCTAACTCAGGCAAAATACGGTCTACAAAGTATTGTGCTAATGCAATTTTGTTTTGGTAGAAATCACCAGATTTATCTTTTGCAGCAGCCGCAATTTTTGCAAACATATAGGCGAAGCTGAGTAAGCCTACTGCATGTAAGTAATCAACTGCAGCTGAGTTCGGGAAGTCAACATTTTCAGCTGCTTGCTCGATAATGAACTGCGTAATTGCTTCAATTTCAGTTGCAGCATCTAAAGTTGCATCTTTAATGAAATTCAAGTCTGTGTCTAGATCATTGGCAAAGTCACGGATTTCGGTGATGTATTCAGCAATGAATGCGCCGCCACATTTAATGGTTTTACGACCAATTAAATCTTGAGACTGAACACCGTTAGTCCCTTCGTAAATTTGAGCAATACGAAGATCACGGATACATTGTTCCATACCCCATTCACGGATATAACCGTGACCACCAAATACCATTTGTGCATCTAAGGTTGCTTGGAAGGCCGTATCAGTGAGGTAAGCTTTTGCGATTGGTGTTAACAGCGCAACACGGTTATTCGCTTGCTTCACAGCTTCTGCATCAGTCGAGAATTTAGTGATGTCTAACTGTTGACCTACATAAACGGCAAATGCACGTGATGCTTCATTATTCGCGCGTACGTTGAGTAACATACGACGTACATCACCGTGCACTAAAATGCTGTCTGCTGGTTTATTTGGTGATTGAACGCCTGCTGCGCTACGGCCTTGCAAACGGTCAGTCGCGTATTGCGCTGCATTTTGATAAGCAAATTCAGAAGCCCCCAAACCTTGGATACCCATCGACAAACGTTCGTAGTTCATCATCACGAACATTGCAGCAAGACCTTCGTTTTCTTTACCCACGAGGTAGCCTTTGGCACCATCAAAGTTCATCACGCAAGTAGCAGATGCCTTGATCCCCATTTTGTGTTCGATTGAACCAGGACCAACAGGGTTGCGCTCACCTAAAGAACCATCTTCATTTAACAGGAACTTTGGAACGATGAATAACGAGATACCACGTGAACCCGCAGGAGCATCAGGGGTTTTTGCAAGTACCAAGTGAATGATGTTTTCCGCTAGGTCGTTATCACCACCGGTGATGAAGATTTTAGTACCGGTAATGTTATACGTACCATCTTCATTGCGTTCAGCTTTAGTTTTGATAATACCTAAATCTGTACCTGCATGGGGTTCAGTTAAGCACATTGTGCCTGACCATTCGCCAGAATAGATTTTAGGTAAATAGGTCTCTTTTTGCTCTTGTGATGCATAGCTGTTTAAAGCCATGCCTGCACCTACAGATAGCAGCGGGTAGAGCATGAATGAAGGGTTGGTCGCGAATAACATTTCATCAGACAGTACAGTCAGCATTTTTGGCATTGCCTGACCGCCCCATTCTTCATCAGCACCTAAGCCGATCCAGCCGCCATCAGCGTATTGACGGAATGCTTCTTTAAAACCTGCTGGGGTAAAAACTTCACCATTTTCCCAACGTGCGCCTTCTTCATCACCCGTACGGTTTAACGGATGTGTCACGTTTTGGGCAAACTTCGCCATTTCTTCTAAAATTGCTTCAGCTGTTGCAGCATCTACATGAGCCAGTTTCTCATTAGACTGCCAAAATTGTTCTGCTTTAAATACATCATTTAAGATGAATTTCATGTCTGCTAAAGGAGCATTGTAAATTGGCATAATCGTTCCCTTCTACGCACCGTTTCATGTGCAAAGTGATCAAATAAAACGAACAAATAAATTGAATCGTATAAATTTAGCATTGATTAAACAAAAAAAGGACGGTCAAAACTGACCAGTCCTTTTTCTGTGATGAACGTTGCATCTCATTCTAAACTATGTTTAGAAAGCGAAGTGTTCCGCATCAAGTTCAAACAATGGCGCAACGCCAGTTGAAAGCACATCTACATGTGAGCGAACACGTGGCAAGATCTTCTTGAAGTAGAAGCGAGCAGTGGTCACTTTTGCATTGTAGAAGTCAACTTCAGTTGAACCTTCAGCTAATTTCTCTTGAGCAACAAGTGCCATACGTGCCCATAAGTAAGCAAGCGTTACATAACCAGAGAAGTATAAGTAGTCAACCGCAGCTGCACCCACTTCATCTGGGTTTTGCATTGCACGCATGCCAATTTGCATGGTGATGTCGCCCCATTCTTTGTTGGCAGCAGCCAATGGCGCAATGAACTCTTGCATCGCCGCATTGTCTTTGTTTGCTTCAACAAATTTATGGATGATCTTGGTGAAGTCTTTCAACATTGCACCTTGAGTTTGCAAGACTTTACGACCTAACAAGTCAAGCGCTTGAATCTCAGTGGTACCTTCGTATAAGCAAGCAATACGTGTATCACGTACGATTTGTTCCATACCGTGTTCAGAAATGAAGCCGTGACCACCAAAGACTTGTACACCGTGCTTCGCAGATTCAGAACCTGTTTCAGTTAAGAATGCTTTTGCAATTGGTGTTAACAAAGACAAGATGTTGTCAGCAAACTTACGTTCTTCTTCAGTTTCGCCTTTTTCAACGATATCTGCATATTGAGCCAATAAGTAAACCAATGCACGACCGCCTTCAGCAAATGATTTTTGCGTTAAAAGCATGTTACGAACAGCTGGGTGAACAATAATTGGATCAGCTTCTTTTTCAGGTGCTTTAGGACCTGAAAGAGAACGCATTGCCAAACGATCTTTCGCATACGCTAAAGCGCCTTGGAAAGAAGATTCAGATGCAGATAAACCTTGAACCGCTGTACCGATACGTGCTGTGTTCATGAAGGTGAACATGCAGTTTAAGCCACGGTTTTCAGGTCCGATCAAGTAACCTTTTGCTTGGTCAAAGTTAATGACACAGGTTGCATTACCATGGATACCCATTTTGTGTTCGATTGAACCACAACGTACTGCATTACGCTCGCCAACTGAACCATCAGCATTGACGTGGAATTTAGGTACGATGAACAAAGAGATCCCTTTAGTGCCTTTTGGCGCACCTGGTAAACGCGCAAGTACGATATGGATGATGTTCTCAGCCATGTCATGTTCACCAGCAGAGATAAAGATTTTCTCGCCAGAGATTGCGTAACTACCGTCAGCATTTGGTTCTGCTTTAGAACGGATGATACCTAAGTCAGAACCTGCATGAGATTCAGTTAAGCACATGGTCCCTGTCCAAACACCTGAAACAAGGTTTGGCAAGTAAGTGTTCTTTTGCTCATCAGAACCGTGATGTTCTAAAGTACGAACCGCACCGTGAGAAAGACCAGGGTACATGCCCCATGACCAGTTTGCAGTACCCACCATTTCAGAGATAGAGATCCCTAAAGAGTTTGGTAATGCTTGACCGCCAAATTCTTCATCAGCAGAAAGAGATGGGAAGCCAAGTTCGATATATTTTTGATACGCTTCTTTAAAGCCTGTAGGTGTTGTTACAACGCCGTCATTCCAAGTACAACCTTCACGGTCGCCGACTTGGTTTAAAGGAGAAAGTTCATTTTCGCAGAAATCAGCCGCTGCTTCTAAATATTGATCAACCAATTCACGGCTTACAGTGTCTTGAAATGCAGGAAGTTTCGCGTAATGTGCTTCAGCATTTAATAATTCGTGTAATACGAACTGCATATCACGTAAGGGTGCTTTGTATTGTGGCATAGCGGGTTCCTCAATACTGGTTAAACCAGAGTTATAATCTTAGTCAATGTTTGATGTGCCCAAGAGCACCATTTGGTAGCGCTAATCGTGCAACAAGTTATAGTTCGGTACAAGCTTTTGCAGGTCATTTCTTAGTGACTGTGAAGTCAAAGTTTATGGTTCAACCTGTTTAAGCGTTTAGATTGTAGGTGCTTTTTGGGCTTTTGAGTGAAACTGCAGCGGCAAAATCGTAAGCAGCTGTGTACTTAAAAATGAATATGTTTTGGCCATAAAAAAAGGCGCTTGAAAAGCGCCGATGAGGAACAGAGGGATTAAGTGGTTGCGTTGGTTTGGCGTTTGAACTGTGACTTATCTGGGGTAAAACGAACCTCACAGGTGCCTTCAATTACACGCTTATTCCATTGAACATTCACACGTTCTCCGATACGCTTTCCTTGGCAGGCTTGCTCAATCTGGGCACGTTGTGCTTGATGTTCCTGACGCATTTGTTCGCGTTGCTCTAAACGTTGTTCACGTTTGGCTTGCCATTCAGCACGTTGTTCTGGTGTAAGTGGTGCACGTTGCATATTATGGCGGTGATGGTCACGATCCATTGACTGTTCCGCTGGGGTGGTTGACTGACAGGCAGCCAAACCTAAAACAGAACCGAGTAGGGTGGTCATCAATACGATTTTTGTCTTGTTCATTGTTTTATCCAGCATGATCAGTTGTGATTCGATGGTTAAAGATTAGATAATAAAGATGAAGAAACAATGGAGAGTTTTTTTCGACCATGTTGGTTACAATCCACAAATAGAACACTATTGAGAATCTGCTTTTGAATGTTCGCCGCGTGCCCTTAGCCCTACGCCTGTTTTTAACGGTATTACTGACCACCTTGTTGATCGCAACGATTAGCTTGGGGATTTTGCATTGGACTATGCAAAAGAACTTTGCACGTTATGTGGCCGATGTGGAAATGCAGAAGCTAGACCGTTTGATTGCCAATTTAGGCAACGTCTATACGGTTTATCATGACTGGGGCAATGCAATTCAGGCACAGATTCTGCAAATTGAAGGCACAGCAGCACCCGATGACTATGATCGCCTGTCTCAGTGGTGGTTGCGCCGTCAATATGATATTGCCCTACAACAACGTTATTTTAATGACCATACCTTACTCAGCCTGTCTCCAACGCTGGCGCAAAATAATGTCGAGATCAAAAACCGCCAGATCTTTAATGATGAAGAATTAAAAATTCTCAAACAGAATTTACCTTCGGAATATCAACCTTTTGAAGGCTTGCGCTTTCCTTTAAGTCCGCGTCAATTTCGTTTAAAGACGGATAGCAAAGAAGACAAACAAGACAGTAAACTCAATGCTGCACCTGCTGAGCAGGGCAAAAAGCGCTTTGTCTCGATTCCTGATCGTTTAGGTTTGAGCTCACGGCTGTCTTTATACGATGAGAATCAGCAGTTTATTGTGGGTGAACCTGCAACGGACCAAATTTCGTTCCGCCCCATTGTTGTTGACGAGAAGGTGGTGGGTTACCTCGGATTAAAGCCAGTACTGGATCAAGATGATGCCTCCAGTATCAATTTCTTTAGTAATCAAAAACGATATTTGCTGTTGGTCTATGCTTTAACGGTACTTTCAAGTTTGGTTGCAGCATTGTTGATGGCCACTTATTTTAAAAAACCGATTCAACGTTTATTAAAAGCAACTTTAGAACTGACCGATGGCAATTATCAACATCAAGTCGTGATTAAAAGAAATGATGAACTCGGTGATTTATCCAATCAACTGAACCATTTGGCTGACATTTTACATCAGCATGAAGAATCTCGCCGTCAATGGGTGTCTGATACCTCACATGAACTGAAAACACCTTTGGCGGTATTGCAGGCACAGATCGAAGCGATGCAGGACGGGATTCGTAAGGCGACGCCTGAACACCTGAATGCCATGATGCGTCAGGTCAGTACCTTGAAGAAGTTAACCCAAGACTTGGCAGATTTGGCGCAGGCTGATGCACAACAGTTGAAATGCTATTTTGCTGAGGTTAATCCGTGGGATGTGGTACTGCAAGAAGTTGATAATTTTAGATCGACGTTTGAACAAAACCAGCTTGAAGTGACATTGTCCGGAGCAGGGGCAATCCTATCTTTAGATCGGGATCGTTTTAAACAGATTATCGTCAATCTGTTAGGGAACTGTGTTCGTTACACCGAACTAGGTGGAAAAATACAGATTCACACTCAACAAGATGAACAACAATGGATAATGTATGTAGATGATAGTCCATTGGGTGTAAATGATGAACAACTGGCACGTTTAGGTGAGCGCTTCTATCGTGTCGATGATTCACGTACACGCAGTACAGGCGGTACAGGTCTAGGTTTGGCCTTGTCGTGTAAGTTGGCACAAGCTTTAGGTGGTTCATTGACTTTCGATCATTCACCATTAGGTGGATTACGTTGTGTCCTGACTTTCCCAAAATCAATTCAATAATTTTTAGATCCTCTTATGTTGAGGATAATGGATAGGATGAAAACCATGAAACATATTATGTTGGTTGAAGATGAGGTCGAACTTGCACAGTTGGTTCGTGATTATTTAGAAGCTGCTGGTTTTGAAGTCAGTATGTTTCATGATGGTCAGGATGCTTATACCCAGTTTCAGCAACGTAAACCGAGCTTGATGATTTTGGACTTGATGGTGCCACGCATGGATGGCTTGACCATTTGCCGCAAGGTTCGTGAACAGTCTGATCTACCGATTATTATGGTTACCGCACGTACTGAGGAAATTGACCGGGTTTTAGGTTTGAATATGGGAGCAGATGACTATATCTGTAAGCCATTCAGTCCAAAAGAATTGGTTGCACGTGTACAAGCGGTATTGCGTCGTTTAGAGCGTAAAGCAGAACCTGAGCAAAACGATTTATTCCGTATTGATAAAGCACAGCAACGCATTTGGTATCAACAAAAGGCTTTGACCTTGACCCCAACAGAGTTCCGTTTATTGGAGTTATTCTTGGAGCACTTAGGTCAGGTTTACTCTCGTGCACAGCTACTCGATCATATTAACCCAGATAGTTTTGATGTAGCCGATCGCGTAATCGACAGCCATATTAAAAACCTACGCCGTAAGATTTCAGAGGCAGCCGATACTGGTAATCGTCATGAATGGATTCAGGCGGTGTATGGAGTGGGTTATCGCTTTGAATATCCAGATGAATAAATAATTTTTCATTCATATCTGCGCTATGTTAGATCTAACTCATCTCTAAGGAAGTATGGATGAGTTTCCTTAAATAGCGCATTGTTTTTGTTTACATTGAGCGTCTGAAATAAGATGGGTCTTGATGGATAATAAGGGATGAGGAACTACAAAAAGTTTTATCCTGTGGATAACCACAGCGTTATCCACAGAAAATGTGGATAGTTTCGCAAAGCTTTTGTCGAAATTATCTGCTTTTCTTGTGAATACTTAGCAATCCGCTTTTTATAAGCAAAGGAATTTTACATTACTTTACAATTGCTTGTGATGTGTTGTGACGGTGAACTGTGACTAATTTCAGATGATAAACTTATCCTCTGCATAAGCCTTGTGCAGTTTGATCATTGCCTTTATCCGCAAAAGTTGTCCTGAATACGAGTCCCTTTATGGATGAATGATGATAGGGGTGTGATCCTTGACCAATTGCCATATTTCATCCATATCTGAGTTGGTCACCGCAATACAGCCCAGCGTCCAGTCTTTACGTGGCATATAAGTTGTACTTGTAGGAACAGATGTGGCTCGTGTTGGCACAGTGCCATGAATCATCACATCGCCACCCGCAGATCGATTATGCTGTTGGGCATAGGTGCGATCGACTTTATTCGGATAGGAGATATGCAAAGACTTATAGTAAGCGCTTTGAGGATTACGCCAATCGATAGAATAAGTCCCTTCAGGTGTTTTGCCATCGCCTTCAAACTGTTTGTGTCCGATCGGATCAAAGCCTAAACGCATGGGATAGCTGCGAATGACTTCCTGTTGATGTTTCAATTGCAAAATGCGCTGGCTTTTAAACACTTCAATTGACGTCACGGGTTTGTTTTGTTGAAGCTGTTGTATTTCATGGGCTGAAAGAGGCAGATGTGCCGATCCCATTGTTGGGATGAACTTGCCATACTTGAAATAAGCTAGTCCCAATAACAGGATTAAAATCGCAGATCCGATCATCAGCCCAATTTTCATAGATTTCTTCTGCTAAGATGAACAACTGACAGAAATTTCAGGCACATCGCTTGGCAATGGTGCTGTATCTGCTTCCGTTTCTAAATCAGTTTGTTTTTGATAAGGTTGATTCAGCAGCTTAAATAAACGCTCAACTTCACTAAAATCACCACGCTCCGCAAGTTCAATCGCTTTCTGCGCCATATGATTGCGTAGAATATACTGTGGATTGACCTGCAGCATGATCTCATCCAAGGCATCAGTATCTTGATGTTGTCGGATATTTTGATAGCGGGTTAGGAAGTCATCAAACTGTTGTATATGGATACAATCATCTCTTAGGGCCTTGTAATCGTGTTGCTGTAAACGAAGAAAGCTTTGGGTGTAGTCCAATTGCTCAGTTTGCAGGATTCCAAGAAAGGCAAAACTACAATCCAGACTGTCCTTATGAAAATCGGGGAGGCCCATTTTCTGACATAAGCCTTGCCCATAATGTGCTAAGAAGGTCGGTTCAAATTTTTCCAAACATGCTGCTAGATCGAGTTTGAATTGTTCCTTATTTTCTGCGCTCGCCAACGGAATTAAATTATTCAGCCACGTCCAAAGATTCCAATGGCCAATACTCGGTTGGTTTTGATAGGTATAACGACCTTGGTAATCGGAATGGTTGTTAATCCAATTCGGACGGAAACGCTCCATAAAACCGTATGGACCAAAATCTAGGGTTGAACCAGTGATATTTAAATTGTCGGTATTCATCACCCCATGCGCAAAACCGACCAATTGCCATTTAGCAATCATGATCGCGGTTCGCTCAATCACAGCTTCGGCGAAAGCCAGAATTGGATTTTCAGCTTTCAGGCATTCAGGATAATGCCATTCAATACATTTCTGGGTGAATTCAGCCAAAAGCTCAGGAGCATATTGATTGATCCATTCAAAGTGACCCAAACGAATATGGCATTCGGAAGTGCGTAATAGCATTGCACCCAGCTCTAGGGTTTCGCGCTGTACGCCTTGTGTTGACGTGGTAAAACCAACCGCATGACTTGATGCAACACCAAGGGCATTTAATGCATGACCGGCTAAATATTCACGAATCACTGAACGTAGGACTGCACGACCATCACCCATACGCGAGTAAGGGGTAGAGCCAGCACCTTTGAGGTGTAGATCAATCGTTTCACCTTGCTGATTCAAGATTTGACCGATCAACAAACCGCGGCCATCTCCTAACTGTCCAGCCCATTGTCCAAACTGATGCCCTGCATAAACCATAGCGAGTGGTGGGAATTCAGCAAAGGTTTTTTGTCCACTACAGATTTCTACCCAGTTGGCTTTATCTTCTTCGCTCCATTGTAATTCATTAGCCAATGCTTCATTAAAATGACCTGCTTTGGCACCGCGCAATGGACTTGGCTGCTGTTGGTGATAGAGCTTGGGATTGAGGGAAGCATAGCGGGGATTGAATTGCATAACTGAAACATCAGAGAGAGCTGAATCATGACTATAGCAAATATCAATGTGAAATGGGGAGTCGTTAGGAGAAAGGAATGGTAGATGAACAGGCATAAAAAATGGCCTCTCTTGAGACCATTTTTTAGTTATCGATCGTTTATTCAGAAACTGGCGCTTTTTTAATATTACGCATCAAGGTTTCTAAACATTCACGATGGTGACTCAAGCGATGCTCAAGCAATTGGAAATCAACTTTCAATTTGTGATCCATCTGATGAATTTTCTCAGCCATCGCTGCTTTCTTTGCTTGAAGCTCTTGTTCTTTTAGCTTGGCCCAATCATTTAAAGTATGGGTGAAAGCTTCATATTCTTGTGCGATACGTTGTTTTATTTGCACGATGTCAGTATTCACATCATGACCATAAATCGCCAAGTCACGTTCCGCATATTTGAACTTCATCGCAAGCTCTGCTTTTTTGATATTAAAGCTTGGAATACGACGTAAGTTTTTTGCTAAACCAAGTTTAGAGCTGGTCCAAATCAACCATTTGGTTGGGTCATATTGCCACCATTTCACCCCGTTACGGTAATCGTATTGGAAAATGTGGTGGTAGTTATGATAACCCTCACCCCAAGTGAAAATAGCCAACACGAAGTTGTCACGTGCCGTGTTCTCGTCAGTATAAGGACGTTTGCCCCACATGTGACATAGTGAGTTGATAAAGAAGGTCACGTGATGGCTAATGATCAAACGCAATAAACCACCCAGTAAAATTACACCCCAGATATCGCCGGTTGCCCAACCAATCAAGCCTAATACGCCAACGTGAACTGCGATGACCATTGGGACATAGTATTTGTGTTGGAACATCACCAATTTGTCATTCATCAAATCAGGTGCATTTTTAAAATCTGGTTTAGATGGAGAATGATCGCGGATCATCCAGCCAAGATGCGCATACCAAAAGCCACGTTTGATTGAATACGGGTCTTCATCAACATCATCAACATGACGGTGATGGGTACGGTGGCCTGAAGCCCAGAACAAAATACTGTTTTGAACTGCGAATGTACCGCCAATCATCAATAAAATTTTAAGTGGTAAGGCTGCCTCATAAGCACGATGTGCCCAAAGACGGTGATAACCTGCGGTAATTCCTAGGCTACTCAGTGCTAATAGGAAGAATAAACTGACCCATGCACTTACACTAAAATCATAATAATAGGCGTATAAAGGAATTAAAATGGCAGCAACAATTGGTGTTCCAATTAAGGTAATGCTAGCAGTCCAGTTAATGGGTGCTTTTTTGAGTGGGGCGGAAGTCATATCCGTCAGCGCTCCTAAAAACCTTGTTTGTACAAGATAATAAAACTAAACGAGATAGCAAAACCAATCATGACGATATATTGCTATTTTATCGCCGATATTAGCATGTCCAAATCAATTAGCACTAGCATTATTCTACAGTTGTATCGGAAGAACAGTAACAGAATTCATTTGTAAGATTGATCAATGAATTAAAAGGTGAAATAAATCAATGTCTGAGCAAATTACCGTGAAAAATCCTATTTTTTCTTTGAAGGCATTTTTTAACAAAACTTTAATATTATCGGCTGGTATCCTGCTCGCAGCGTGCCAAAGCCAACCAACGCCCACACAAAAAAACACCTTACAACCCAAGCGAGTAACGCAAGCGCCGGCGATGCAAGTGCGTAAAAGCACCGATGGGGTTCAGGATGTTGAATGGCAGATTACTTCGATTCAAGGCAAGCGTGCGTTGTTCTTTAATCAATATCCAAGCTTCTCGCTCAATTCTTTTTCAAAAATGGTGGCGGGGCATACGGGCTGTAATCAGATTTATGGTCGCTATAAATATGACTTTGCTCAAGGCAAGCTAGATTTTGATGTGATGGCGCAGCATCAAAGTTGTGATAAAGCTTTAGCGCAAGAAGCGGATTTGATGGATGCGATTCAACGTGTTGAACGTTTTCAGTTGGATGGTACCAACTTATATTTATTGGACGCCAAAGGGCAGCGTTTGATTCAAGCGCACCGAAAAAGATAAGCAAAAAGGCGGAATGCGTTCCGCCTTTTTATAATTTTAAGTGTTGTAGCATGGTACTGGGTACATCAGTGATCAAACCTTGAATGCCCAATTGCTGAAGATGCTTGGCGCGCTCGACTTCATTCACTGTCCAGACACTGATTTCAAGATTGGCCTGTTGGGTACGTTGAATAATCTCATCTGTTGCTAAGGCGTCTCCCCAACCAATTTGACAACAGCCATATTGCTGGGCCAGTTCAATGGCATATTCCCCAATGGGGATTTCCACCAACAACCCACGTTTAAATGAGCTTTGTTGTTGCTGTAATGCCGCTAAAATTTTGACATCAAAACTGGTAATGGTTGCGCTCTTCTCAAAACCTTTTAAATCTTGTTGTAACTGCAGAATTAGACGTTCAGCTGCAGTTTCGTCTGCAACCGCTTTAATCTCAACTTCAATATGCTCAAAGTCAGTGAGACAGTCTAAAACATGTGACAGGCTCGGCGTGTATTCTTCAAAGGCCCATGCTTGCCATTGATGGCGGTGATCGAATTGCTGGGCTTCAATTAAGCTACTGCTTTCGACTTGTTGTGAACGACCCGCAGTACGTACAAAATCATCATCATGAATCACCACCAAGTGGTCATCTTTCAGTTGGCGCACATCAAATTCAACGGCACGTACACCTAAATCATGCAGATAGCGGAATCCACCTAAGGTGTTTTCAGGCGCTTCGCCACGCGCACCACGATGACCAATAATTCGCATCTTTATCTACCCAACAAATGATTATGCTTGATCGATACTGTCATTAATATTTTTTTGCCACAGCACTTCGTTACCACCTTCAGCACGTTGTAAGGCACGTGAAGCAACGAATAACCAGTCCGATAAGCGATTGAGTAATTGTAATGCGGTTGCCTGAATATTTTGGTCACGATTGTGTACAGACAATAAAGCACGTTCGGCACGACGGCACACTGCACGGGCCTGATGTGCATAACTACAAGCTAGAGTGCCTGATGGCAAAATGAAGTCTTTTAACATTGGCAGTGATTCATTCATGTGATCGATTTCTTTTTCCAGAAATTCAATGCACACAGGCTGCAGTAAATGATAGTTTGGAATACACACTTCACCCCCTAAATCGAATAACCAATGCTGAATCAGGCTTAAGCTTTTGTCCCAATGCACTTTATTTTCAATTTTGCTGGCGCTGATTTGTGCGCGAAGCACGCCAATAGTGGCATTCAGTTCATCGACATCACCGAGTGCAGCAATACGTAAATCATCTTTGGCAACGCGCGAACCATCCCCTAGGCCAGTTGTACCTGAGTCGCCTGTACGGGTATAGATTTTACTTAAACGATGTCCCATAGTTCTGTTTCTCTGATCCTGAAAATAAAAAGGGGATAATGTCGGTCAGAACATTACCCCGAAACTGGAGTTAAGAAAATATTTTTTATTATTTTATCACGCGATTAATAACGGAATGTGACACCTGCAGAGGCTTGACGTCCACCGTTGATGTAGTACACGCCGTTACCGTTATAAGCAGTTTTATAATTTACATCACCAATATTCTCAATGTTTGCAAAGAGTTTGATCATTGGGATAGGTTGCCAATACACATTTACATTCGTGGTGACATAGCCAGGGGTAGTTGTTGGTGTTGTTGATGGCCAATCTGCAAAATCTTTTGAATTCGATTTCGCAACAACAGAAGCTGAAACACCATATTCTCCATCATCCCATCCCGTTGTAAGGGTTAGGCTTTGACGTGGGCGACGATTTAGATCTTTTTTGGTTTCATCATCTTTTGCTTGTACATAAGCATAAGTTGTACTTAAAAAGAGTTCATCTTGCTGCCATTTAAATGAAGCTTCGCCACCAGTAAAAGTTGCTTTATTAACATTGATCAACTTACCTGCTTGAAAACTAATGAGGTTATCCACTTTATTGCGATAAATAGATAAGCCTAAGTCGATGTTGTAATTTAACTTTTGATCTACACCGATTTCATAAGAAAAGCTTTCTTCTGGTTTTAAATCAGGATTTGCACCCCAGGATAAGGCATATAAGTCATTGGTCGTTGGTGCACGGAAGGCAGAACCTACATTGGCATATACACTTGTAAGAGGTAATACTTGGTAGCGAATAGCCCCTTGGCCAACGGTATGAGTACCAAACTTATCATTATCTTCAACACGAATACCCACTTGGGTGTCTAAGCCATTGTGCTGATATTGGTGTTGAGCAAAATAACCAATCGTATCTACGGATTCTTTATATTTGACGTCTTGTCCGCCGTATAGATTTTTTGAGTAGACATCACCTTTAATATCTTTAAAGGTTGAACCAACTAAAATATTTTGGGCAGGCGTTATTTGCCATTTTGTATAAAGTTCAGCTTCCTGAGTTGTACTATGCACGTAATCTGAAGAAGTATTTTGATCAATATTATCTTTATATTGTGAAAGACGGGCATGCACTGCAAGGTTATCTAAAACATTGAGGCGACCTTTTACATTGATAGCTTCGTTTTTAAAGTCTTGAGAAACTAAGTTACCGTAATTGTCGTAATCGCTATAACCTTGGTTCTCGCTATAGTCAACCGAAGCTGCATATTGCGCTTTATCAATGCCAACTTTCGCACTATAGCCTTTTTGATCAAAGCTTGCTTTTTTATTATCTTTTGCATCAGTAACAGGCGTACCATCTGTTTCTAAACGTTGCCCACGAATTTGAGCATAAAAACCATTTTCAGCCAAATCTGCACCAATAACAGATTTATAGGTTTTATTCTCACCAATTTCGCCTGTTACAAAAGCTGATGTTTTTTCAGGTGTTTTGGAAATCAGTTGCACCACACCGCCAATTGCATCAGCACCATATAAGACAGAGGCTGGGCCTTTGAGAACTTCGATCTGTTTAATATCTGTGGTATCAATAAATGGGAGTGATGCTGCACCAGAGGTATTTGAATTTAGACGAACACCATCTCTTAAAAGCAATGTGTGATTCGAATTTGTACCACGTAAAAAAATGGAAGCAGCTTGCCCATAGCCACCAGTTTGTACCATATTGATTGAAGCATCAGTTTGTAATAACTGGGGTAACGAAGCGATTGGTGATTGTTCTAGAATCTTAGGTTCAATAATATTGATTCGCGCAGGAACTTCACTGATTTTTTGTTCAGTACGGGATGCTGTCACAACAATCGTATCTAGCGTCGCAGTTTTATCGCTTGATTGATCTTGAGCAAAAGCAGGTGAAGAAAACCCCATCGCAATAGCGATAGCACCAACTAAACGAGTCGGTTGAAAAACAGTAGACATGATGTCGCTCCAGACATTCACCCGTCGTGAATGATAATGTGGAAATAAACAACAAGCAGGTCTCCGGACTTCACTATAATCATCAATTAAATGATATTACTCATCATCTTCCCACATCATACCGATGCAGTGATTTGGCTTTGTGCTGAGATGAGTGATTCGGTGTTACCGTTGCGAGGGCAGTGTTGGAATTTCACCAACTTCCCTATAAGCAAAAGAATTTGCTTTAGACTTGTTGCAAGATTACGTAAAGTATAAAGTGTTAACGTTTTTTAAACAATTGCATTTGCGAATGAACTTTGCCCAAAGTGGGTCAAATTGCATTACAATGCCAGAGTTTCAAAAATATTCAGTTTTAATTGGACAGCTCATGCGCCAAAGCCAAATGCGAACCCGCGCCAAGATTTGTGGAATTACCCGAGCACAAGATATCCAAGCCGTTGTCCAAGCCGGGGCAGATGCGATTGGTTTTGTATTTTTTCCACCCAGTCCACGTCATGTCAGTATCGAGCAAGCCCAGACCTTGGCAAAGCTGGTACCACCTTATGTGCAATTGGTCGGCTTATTTGTAAATGCCAGTGCTGAACACATACAAACGGTGCTTGATTCCGTTGCTTTGGATGTATTACAACTACATGGCGATGAAACGCCAGAACAATGCCAATTGATTGCAGCACACTGTAAACGCCGTTGGTATAAGGCCATTCAAGTCAAACCTGATTTAGATGTTGTGGCTGAAATCCAGCGTTATCAAGCAGCGGGAGCCAGTGCGGTCTTGCTTGATGCATGGCATCCTGAACTGAAAGGCGGCACAGGGCACAGTTTTGACTGGACCCAATTCCCACAACTTGAAATTCCACTTATCTTGGCAGGTGGCTTGACCCCTGAAAATGTCAGTGAAGCTATTGATACTACAGCAGCATTTGCTGTAGATGTCAGCGGAGGCGTCGAGTCCGCAAAAGGTATAAAAGACCAACAACTGATTGAAAAATTTATGCAAGGAGTCCAACGTGGATCAGCAAAGCCTTAGTCAAAAAAATCAAGTGATTGACTACACCCAGTTTCCAGATGCGCAAGGGCATTTCGGTATCCATGGTGGACGTTTTGTATCAGAAACGCTGATGGCTGCACTTGAAGACCTCGAAAGTCTTTATGGTCGTATGAAGAATGATGCACAGTTTCTAGCAGAGTTTGACCGTGATCTTGCGTTCTATGTTGGTCGTCCTAGTCCACTTTATTATGCTGAGCGATGGTCTCAGCACCTCGGCGGTGCGCAAATTTACCTGAAACGTGAAGATCTGAATCACACGGGTTCACACAAAGTGAATAACACCATTGGTCAGGCTTTATTGGCAAAACTGTCGGGGAAAAAGCGCATTATCGCGGAAACAGGTGCAGGTCAACACGGTGTGGCGACGGCAACGATTGCAGCACGCTTAGGTATGGAATGTGTGGTGTACATGGGCGCTGAAGACGTGAAGCGTCAGGCCATGAATGTCTATCGTATGCGTTTGTTGGGCGCAACAGTGGTACCCGTGCAAAGTGGTTCAAAAACATTGAAAGATGCCATGAACGAAGCGATGCGTGATTGGGTGACCAATGTGGATAGTACCTATTATGTGATTGGTACGGTGGCTGGTCCGCATCCATATCCACAGCTTGTTCGTGATTTCCAGTCGATTATTGGTCGCGAAGCACGTCGTCAAATTCAAGAACAAGCAGGACGTTTACCTGATGCTCTTGTGGCTTGTGTAGGTGGTGGTTCAAACGCGATGGGCTTGTTCTATCCATTCCTGAATGATCAAGATGTGAAAATGTATGGTGTTGAAGCTGCAGGTTATGGCATCGAAACAGGTAAACACTCTGCGCCATTAAATGCAGGCCATGTCGGTGTGTTACATGGTAACCGTACTTATTTAATGTCGGATGAACAAGGTCAGATTATTGAAACACATAGTATTTCAGCGGGTCTGGACTATCCAGGTGTTGGTCCTGAGCATAGTTTCTTAAAAGACATGAACCGTGTGGAATATGTGCCAATCAATGATGGTGAAGCATTACAGGGTTTTCGTGATCTCACTCAAATCGAAGGGATTATTCCTGCACTTGAAAGCTCACATGCGATGGCTTATGTCACTAAACTCGCGCCAACCATGTCGAAAGATCAAATCATTATTGCAACTGTTTCAGGTCGTGGCGATAAAGACTTAATGACGGTTGCGCGTATTGATGGCGTTGAAATGGTCGAGATGTAAGTGTTTACAATGCCAAGTTTGTTTATGGTGATGTTGGGTGGCCGACATGCAAAAGCCAATACTGAAGTGCATGATGTGGTGATGGGCATAGGTGAGTCATTGTCTGAAGTCATCCCTCAGCTCAAACAGACTTGGTTTGGTGAATCGAAAGGCTTACATATCGATGCTTGGGCACAGATTTCAGGTGTTCAATCACAAGGCGTGAATTATCAAATTCAGTTTTCCGACGCAGCACCGTCGGCTTTGGATGAAAAATTATATTTGATTAATCTAGGTGGATATTCACTTAACGCTTTTGGTGAATTACATAGCTATCATTTAATGGTTGCGTCTGATGCCGTGACCGCAAAACAGTTAGGTAAACAATTTATCGAACAAGATTGGCATAAACCGCATACCGATCGTGTGGTGGATGTGGATGATTGCATCCCAATTGATCATGTTGCGGGGCGTTATATTCATTTAGTTCAAGGTGAGTTTAATCCTACAGTTTGGGAAAATACTTATCTGACTTTGGATTAATCAGTAGTAAATATGAAAACAGGGAAGCAATTGCTTCCCTGTTTTTTTATTGCGAATGTAGTTAAGGAAGTACTTTGATTCGATCTGTTTTAGGTGCCGTCAGTAGAGAATGCTGCGCCACATATTTTTCTAAGGCGTCGATATCTTGTCCGCCACCGACTGGATTTTTACCTTCTTTTAATACCGTGAAGTTATCACCACCATCAGCAAGGAAACTGTTGACCGTCACACGATAAACCTTACTATCATTCAGCGCTTGTCCTGCAACCAAGATATTGCTGGCGCGTGGTGAAGTCGAGTTGTCTTTCTTATATGAATAACTGAACTCTTTGGATGGCTGTAAGATACGAACTGTGGCTGCGTTTGCACCTGACCATTGCTGTTCTAACACATCACGAATCTGTTTGCCTGTTAGGCTTAGCGTCACAATTGAATTGCCGAATGGCTGAACGGTAAATACATCACCAAAGGTGATCTGATTACTGCTATTTACCAACAAATCAGCACGGACACCACCAGGATTCATCAAGGTAAAGTCAGAACCTTGATTACTTGCTGTTAGTGCCATGGCTTGTTGTGCATCAGCGATTAAGTTTCCGAGTGGACTTTCACCACTTTCGGTGGCATTACGATTAATCACACCATTGGCTGTACCGACCACACGGGCTGAAATGGTGGTGACGGCCTGACGATATTTATCCAGAATCGCCTCAATGCTTGGGGTTTTATTAAATTTTTCGTATAGATCCGTCAAGTTCACTGTGGTTGAGCCAGAGCTATAAGCTTCACTTTGAATCGGAACTTGTTTGGCATCCTTCTTAATCACATCACCTGTTTTGCCATCCAGTTCTAACTGAATATTGGTAATGGCTGTGCCGTATTGGCCCGCAGAAGTAAGTAAGAACGGTTTTTGTGGATTCTTAGTGGCATAGTCACAGATATAAGATTGATGCGTGTGGCCAGAAACCACTACATCGACCGCAGGATCTAAACGATCGAGGATACCGAGCAATGGACCGCTGAGGCCATCACAAGTTTTCTTATTAAATTTAGTACTTGGTGCCACACCTTCATGCACCACCACCACAATCGCTTCAATGCCTTGTTTTTTTAACTCAGGAATCAAGGCATTGACCGTATCTGCTTCGTCATGGAAATCGACATCTTTGATGCCCGCCGCGGATACGATGCTTGGTGTCGCTTTTAGGGTCATGCCAATAAAGGCCACTGGGATGCCACCATAGGTTTTGACTTTATAAGCAGGGAATAGGGTTTTCTTTGGATCAGCCTTCATTGAAACATTGGCAGCCAAGAAATTGAACTTGGCCCCCTCAAATTTTGGGTTGATCTGGCAGGGTTTGGCACTGGTATATTGCTGACAGCCACCATTTTGCAAACGACGTAGTTCATCTGTCCCGCGGTCAAACTCATGATTACCAACGGCATTGAAATCAATCTGAATATCATTCATGGCTTCAATAGTGGGTTCGTCCAAGAACAACGATGATGTGAGTGGTGAAGCACTAATCAAGTCGCCTGCTGAAACGACTGCATTGTTTGGATATTGCGCACGTAGCTTTTTGATAGCATCGGCAAAATAACTGACTCCACCAACAGGAATACGTACGGTTTTACTGTTATCAGTTGGATTATCTGCTTCAATAAAACGTTTCGGTGGCTCTAGATTGCCGTGAAAGTCATTGAATGCAAGGATGTTGATATTCTGATTTTTGCGTTCAACGGTTGGTGTTTGGTTATTATCGTCATTGTCATTACAAGCTGTTAAGGCCAGTATCATGAGACAGAGTACGTTTGCTTTTAATAGTCGTTGAGTCGTCATGGTTTTTGATCGAGTGGTATAAGATTGTTTTTTAAAATAAAACTTCTGTATGAATATTTGATGAAATAGTGAGCTAGAAAAGTCCATTTGTAGCTTGGATTTATTGGGTGAAACGAGATTTAAATCGCACTTTTTTATATAAAAATAGTAGTAAATTTGATCACTTACAGTCTATTATGGACGTAGCTGCGACCTAGCAATCATGGAATATAAAATGGATTTGATACAAGCCAATGGTCAACCGCGTTATGGACGTTTTGAGCAAGTCCCTTCGCGGATTAATCTGAATGACTATATTTATAAAACGCCTTATGGACAGGTATTAACAGGCTGGCGCAAACAACTTAAATATAAAAAATTTAAATTCTGTGGCTTGCAGCATGAGCATTACAGTATTGGGGTCGCGATTGTTGATTTATCCTGGGCAGGTCATGGTTTTTTCTATGTCTATGATCATCAGTCTAAAAAAGTGATTGAGTGGAATGCGATTCAACCACTAGCATTAAAAACACAACTCGATGAACAGCCCTTATTTAGCCAAAGTTCATTTAAAAAATCAGCCTATCAATTTGATATGCAGCATGCCAACGGGGTGCGCTATATTCAAGTGACCAAACATGGTGAAGTACAACTGAAAGCCCGAATTTTTTGTGCGGGCACGGATGCCTTAAGTTTGTGTAGCCCGACGGGGATTAATGGCTGGACCTATACCCAGAAGCAAACCACATTGGCGGTTGAGGGATTCTTTATCAGCCCAGATCGACAACAGATTGAATTTAATGCCCATAGTCTTGCTGCATTAGATGATACCTGTGGCTTTTTGCGCCCTGAAACGGCTTGGTTCTGGTTATCTTGCCAGTTCCGTGATGCACAGGACCGTCGTATTGGGTTGAATCTTGCATCGGGAGTCAATGAAAGTTTTGGCAATGAAAATGCCTTATGGGTAAATGGTCGTTTGTATCCACTGACGGATGTTTTATTTGAACAGCAAAATGAAACAACGTGGTCGATTCGTTCATTGGGCGGATGTTTAAACTTGGTGGTGGAAACAGGCTGGTGTCGTTTTGAAAATATTAATTTGCGTTTGATCGGCAGCCAGTTCAATCAATGGCAGGCCAAAGTCAGTGGCACCATTGCACATGAGCAGGTTGAAGTGGTGTCATTAGATAATGAATATGGTCTTTTAGAACAGCATTATGCGAAGTGGTAGTCATGCCGAATTGAATGGTTTTAGCCATAATGGCGTGAGTGGGTTTTTATCATAAGGTGATTTTGTATGGAGTCTCTTTTGGTTCATATAAAATCGTTATTTAATTGAGGATGATTAAATCTAATAATATGATTTTTAAAATATTTGATGTTTTGAATCAACGTGGCTCAATCGCACAACAACGGACATTGCATATTCAATTTTCAAATTCAGCTTTAAGCACTCTGTTTTTCTTACGGCCTAAGATTGTCGTACTCACATTTTTATTTCTATTCGGGTGTTCTCATGAAAATAAGGATGTCTTTTTGACAAAAGAAATGCCAGCAGCAAAAGTTGGAAGTCCTTATTACACAGAAATAAAGATGAAGGAATATGGTGTAATTGAAGATACTTTTGTTGTGGCGTCAAATATTGATCAAAACAGTGGTTTGATTGTTTCATCAGGTCAAGGGGAAAAACCGTTTGCTCCGCATGCTTTGACGAAGATTGAGGGCACACCCACGAAGTCTGGTATTTATAAGATCAATATTTCTGGGACAGTCAGGGATGGATTAAAAGATTTTAATCAGGATTTTGTTTTAAAAGTTGAGGAGTAATCGTTGATCCTCTTTGAATTTTTATGAAATAACAGTTTTTTATAAATCATAAAATATAGGTGCTGATGAGTGTGGCGTTAACAAGCCATTTTCTACCTCAAGGTATACCTACATTGCCATCGAGGATATTCTCGCTGTTATCGTTAATATTGCTGATAAGTTTTTCGTTGAATATCGCTTAAACACATGTGTACTTTCCTGCAGATTAAGTGAAGAAAGTACACCGTAATTAAAGGCTTACTGATGTGGAATACTAGATATTCTGCTTGTAGGCAATCTTTGTTCGCACATTGAATTAAGAGCAATACCGAAATAAGCTGAACTCGTTGCAATATTGCCCTTGGTTATAAACCTGCTTGCCAGAATGCCTCACCTGCTGCAATTGGGTCATTGGTCTTAGCCAAAGTATCAATCCAGACATCATACTGGCGAATAACAGGATGTTGATTTGGATGGAAATCTTTTTTAAACCAGTCGCTATATTGCGCTTTTTTCGCGGTTAAAATACCGTTACGACCAAAGAACCACGGTAAACCTTTACGTGCCATATCAAAACGTTGTCTTAAGTTAAAACCATCGGTTTTAAGCATGACATCAGTACGATACAGGGTGAAGCCAAACATCATAACCGTAGTGAACACCAAGGCAAAGCGACGGGTTGCTTCAGGCACTTCACCGACTTCACGCATCACATCAAAAGCCACATCACGATGTTCCATTTCTTCAATCGCATGCCAAGCAAAAAGTGCACGTACAAAAGGATCTGCTTCTGCCAGGGTTGCTTTTTTACTATAGAAGGTATCGGCCATTAGCGCAGTTAAATGCTCGGCTGCTGCGGTCATGGCAATGTTGTATTGTGGAGAGCGATTCTTGAGTTCAAAGCGAAAGATTTTCTTTAAACGCGTGGTGAACTGATCTACAGGCATGCCTTGATCTTTCATGACTTGGTTCATTTTGTCATGGGCAATGCCATGTTGTGCTTCCTGACGAATAAAATCAGCAACACGTTCCTGCAAGTCTGGATCATCAATTTTGTCACGGAATAAACGGACACATTCAATAAAGTAGCGCTCGCCATCAGGGAAGGTGAGGCTTAAAGCATCAAACATACGAGTACGGAACGGATCACCCCCAAACCAGAAGCGTGGCGCTTGGTCGAGGTGGAAGTCCAGTTTGGTTCTGACAACAGGATCAACTTGATAGGAAACATGTGCATTCATCTTGACTATTCCTTGTTTTTCTTCATGCACTCAGTATGGAAAAAGTCCGATGAAATGTTTTGACAGTTACAGCCAAGTTTTATACAAATAACGACAGCTCAGGATGAGATTGACCCATGTCAGTTAAAATAATCATTGGATATTTGCGTTTGTTTAATCGTGTTTTACAACAGGAACAAATTGATTTGTCTAAAGTTGTTGCACCTGAACTTTGGCAAGCCTTTCAAGCCTGTCTGGAAAACCCCGATGAGCGTGACTTTGATGTCGAGCGCTATGCCTTGTTGTTACAGGCTGCTCAAGCACACTTTACTCGTCCGATTACATTGGTATTGGCCGAGCATGCCAATCTACAAGATTTGGGTTTGATGGGCTATTTAGCATCGACCAGTATTGATCTACAACAGGCACTGCAATTATTACAACGTTATTATTCGTTGGTGTTTAAACAAACCAATTTAGAACAACTCGATGTACAGCAGTTTTCTGAATATATCCAAATTGTTTGGAGTGCATCCTATAGCGATTATCGGGAAATGTATGAACTCAATCTGGCCTTAATCTTTAAAATTGCGCAATCGATTGTGCAAGACGCTTTAGTACCACCGCAGATGATCCAATTTGGCTATGCACCGCATACCGCGCTTTATCATTTTGAAAAGTTTTATGGTTGTCCGATTCAGATTCAGCAAGGGCAGTATGCCATCCGCTTTTCCAATCAAATTTTAAAGGCAAAAAGCATTGCCGCAGACCAGCAACTGAACCAAGTCTTATCCACTCAAGCGCAGCATTCATTGAATAGCGTGAGTTCTTTTGAAATCCAACAGCAGCAATTTCGCCAAAAGTTACATGGCTTTATCGAGCATGGTTTATTGCAGCAGGAAGAGGTGTTGCAAAGTTATGTGGCAAAGCGTCTGCATTGTTCGGAACGAACGCTACAACGTCAGCTCAAAGCCCATGAACTGAATTTTCAGAATGTGCTAGATCAGTATCGTTTGGAGCAGAGCAAGCTGTATTTGCAGCAAGGTAAGTCTTTTTCTGAAATTGCGGAGCGACTAAATTATGCCGATCAGAGTGCGTTTGGGCGGGCGTTTAAGCGTTGGACAGGAGTTACTCCAAAACAGTTTTTAAAGTCTCTTTAGATTTTATGGCTAACCAACTTTTAATAAATGGGTTTGGCTACTGTAACTTAATTTATGAATTATCGGGCCATTTTAATATCTTCTTTACTTTTCACGGATGAAAAGTAACAAAAATCCTTTGTTGGACTGACGGTACATCCTTGTTACCGCAGTCCAACGGGCGACATCCATGTCGCCTGCCACGATAGTAGACTGTCGCTTAAATTAAAGAATTATTAAAAATGTAAGAGTCGTTGCTATATTCAATGATTAATCCAAATTTTTTAGCGCAGTTTTAAACGTGGATAATTAAAGGCAATTGCAAGGACTGCGCAAATTGCAAGGATCCAGCAATAATAAATATTGCCAATCAATTCGACTGGAGAGAGTTTGGCAATCGAACAGGCCAACAGTAATTGTGCGCCGTAGGGGATAATCCCTTGCACCACACACGAGAAAATATCAAGCAAAGCCGCACTGCGTTTAGGATCAACCCCATATTCTCTGGCCACTTCACGTGCCATATCACCTGATAAAATAATTGCCACGGTGTTATTGGCGACAAAGAGATTCGAGAATACCACTAGGAAACTAATCCCTAATTCACCAGCACGTTGTTTACCGAATTTAAATAGGCGGGTAATGGCGTAGATACGTTGAATCAGCCACTGTAAACCACCTTCTTTTTGCATCAAGGTTGATAATCCACCCAACAACATGGAAAGTAATGCCACCTCAAACATGCCGACAAAGCCATCATAAATTGCGCTATTTAACTTGAGTAAGTCAAAGTCTGGTTTCTCAATCAGTCCCATCAGCCCAGATAGAATTACCCCGATCATCAGCACTGCCAAGACATGCAGACGGGTAAAAGCAAGGAAAAACACAGCCAGATAAGGCAGAATCAACCAGAGATCATAAGGGGTTGATTGAATTGCTTCGGCCTCGTGACTCATTGAAATGTAGACCAATAAGGTAATAATGGCTGCAGGGAGTGCAATCCAGACATTGACTCTAAATTTATCTCTGAGTTCGACATTCTGGCTACGGGTTGCAGCAATGGTGGTGTCTGAGATCATAGATAGATTGTCGCCAAACATGGCACCACCGACTACGGCACCTATGGCATAGACAGGTGCAATATCCGTGGCTTGGGCAAAACCAAAAGCAATTGGGGCACAGGCGGCAATGGTGCCCATTGATGTTCCCATTGCCGTTGCAATAAACGCGGCAATGATAAACAGCATGGGTAAGACAAATTCTGGTGAAATAAGTGAAAGCCCCAACTGTACCGTCGCATCGACGCTGCCAATGGCACTGGAGACACTGGCAAAAGCGCCTGCCAGCATAAAAACCATAAACATCAGAATCAGATTGGGATGACTGGCGCCTTGCAAAAACTCTTCGATTGCTGCATTCAGCTTTTGTTTATATAGCAGTAAAGCCAGAATGACTGCGGGAATCGCAGCAACAGGTGCTTTGACTTGATAGAAGGCAAATTCTGTCCCGATCATTGAATGATAGAGACCACTCCCGAGAAAGATGATCAAAAATACCAATAGCGGTAGCAAAGCAAGGGCATTGCTTTGTACTTTTTCCTGAGAGTGGGCAGACATAAAAATAAAAAGAAAACTTAAAAATTGCGGCTAGTATAAAGGAGCTTGGCTGATTTCTAAAATGCTATGCGATAAGCCCAAAATTAGGAAGCTTTGATCATTGAGAAAAAACTCAAAATATAGATAAATGTAGCAGGGCTGTTGTAAGTAGCAAGATTCACTGTCGCAATCACGCCAAACTCTGTTCAATGAGCAAAAAATAGCGTTACAATGCAGTGTTTTTGTATGACTACAAACAACTCCTTAATTTATATAAATCAGGAAAGCATAATCCTATGTCACGTCTTGCCACTCGTTTTGAACAGCTTAAATCTCAGCAACGTAAAGCGCTTGTTTCTTATGTGATGGCAGGTGATCCGCATCCACAAGTCACTGTTCCATTGCTTCATCAAATGGTTGAAGCAGGAGTCGATGTTATTGAACTGGGTCTGCCATTCTCAGACCCAATGGCCGATGGTCCTGTGATTGCCTTAGCCGCTGAGCGTGCTTTGGCGGGTGGAACCAATACCTTAGATGCATTGGATATGGTGAAAGCCTTTCGTGAAAAAGATCAAACGACACCAGTGGTATTAATGGGATATTTAAATCCTGTTGAAGTGATTGGTTATGAAAAGTTTGTTGCTTATGCGAAAGACTGCGGTGTTGATGGTGTGCTCTTGGTGGACTTACCACCAGAAGAGTCGAAGCAATTAGGTGAAGTTCTTAAACAAAATGGAATGGATCAGATCTTCTTGCTTGCACCAACTTCAACCGATCAACGTATTCAACATGTGGTCAATCAGGCCAGTGGCTTTGTTTACTATGTGTCACTCAAAGGTGTAACCGGTGCAGCGACTTTAGATACTTCTGAAGCTGCGGCGCGTATTGCAAAAATTAAGTCTAAGACCAATGTACCAGTCGGTGTCGGTTTTGGAATTAGTGATGCAGCGTCTGCAAAAGCGATGGGTCAAGTTGCCGATGCCGTGATTGTAGGAAGTGCTTTCGTTAAATCTTTTGCGACATTGCCAGCAGATCAAGCTGCGCAACAGACGGTGAATAAAGTGAAGGAGCTTCGAGCTGCGCTCGATGAGTTAGTATGAGTCAAGAGTTAACATCAGGGAAGGTTCTTAGCCCTTCAACACCTTGGACAGAGCGTCATGTTCCTGGTATTCAGATTGTAGATCAACAGCAAACATTCAAAGCAACGTTTACTGAGCCGACCATTGAATGTCCTGAGTGCCATGCGCTAGTGACACGTACCGCAATGTCATTTAATGCTTATGTATGTCCTCAGTGTGATGAACACTTACGTATGCGCGCGCGTGATCGTTTGAACTGGTTCTTTGATCAGGTGAATGGAGAACTGGGCCAAGAATTTAGTGCCAAAGACCCATTAAAATTTGTGGATAGCAAAGCTTATCCAGATCGTATGCGTGAAGCACAAGACAAAACGGGTGAGACTGAAGCATTGGTGGTCATGCAGGGTTCGTTGAAAGGCCTAGACCTGATTGCATGTGCTTTTGACTTTGACTTTATGGGTGGTTCGATGGGAACTGTGGTCGGAGACCGTTTTGTACAAGCGGCTGAACGTGCCATTGCCTTACATCAACCGATGATCTGTTTTGCTGCTTCGGGCGGTGCACGTATGCAAGAAGGTATGTTGTCTTTGATGCAAATGGCGCGTACTGCTGCAGCAATCCAGAAAATGAAAGAAGCACGTGTTCCATACTTAGTGGTACTCACTCATCCTGTTTATGGTGGTGTGACTGCTTCATTGGCAATGCTTGGCGACGTCCATATTGCTGAACCAAAAGCGATGATTGGCTTTGCGGGTAAACGTGTGATTGAACAAACCGTGCGTGAAAAACTGGAAGAACCGTTCCAACGCGCAGAATATTTGCTTGATCATGGTGTGGTCGATCAAATTGTTCATCGTCATGCATTACGTGATACTGTATACAGACTTGTCGCTAAGCTGATGAATTTACCTTGAAACCACTCGCTCCACATGCAACAGATACATTAACAACATGGCTCGATTATTGGGGCCATGTTCACGTTACAGGCATTGATTTAGGGTTAGAACGTGTTATTCCCGTCGCTGAAAAGTTGGGAGTCATGCAACCGCAAGCGAAGGTATTTACCGTCGCAGGAACCAATGGCAAAGGTTCAACCACAACGACCTTAGCTGCGATTTTGAATGCGCAAGGTTATAAAGTCGGTCTGTACCAGTCACCGCATATTTATCGTTTTAATGAACGAGTCAAATTGGCAGGGGCAGAAGTTGATGATCAAAGTCTGGTCGATGCGTTTGTTTTGGTGGATCAAGCCCGCCGTGAATGTGGTTTAAGTTTATCTTTTTTTGAAGCAACCACTTTGGCTGCTTTTGTTATTTTTAAACAGCAACAATGTGATGTTTGGGTAATTGAAGTTGGTTTAGGCGGCCGTCTTGATGTGGTCAATGTGATTGACCCAGATATTGCGGTGATTACCAATATTGGCTTAGACCATGTCGACTGGTTGGGTGACACCATCGAAAAGATTGCATTTGAAAAAGCTGGGATTATTCGTCCGAATATTCCAGTCATTTTTGCAGGGCAGCAGCAGCTACCACAAGCCATTCAAGAGAAAGTGGCTGAAACCCAAGCTCAGTTATATGCCCTAGATCGCGATTATTTTTATCAGCTCAATGATGATGGTGAAACCTGGTCATTTGCATCCACGGGTACAACCTTAAAACTTCCTGTTGCTCAGCTCGCTTTAGATAATATTTCAACTGCTGTGGCCGCAGTATTGGTGAGTGGCATTGAGGTTTCTCAGCAAGCGATTGCTACAGGGATTCAGCAGGCACGTTTACAAGGACGTTTTGAAATACGTCAGATTCAAGATAAAACCGTCATTTTTGATGCTGGGCATAATGCGCACGGTGTCGAATTTTTATTGAAGCAGTTGCGAAAATTCCTAAAATACAATAAACAGTACACAGAAGTTGTTGCAGTATTTTCAATGTTGGCTGATAAAGACATTCCATCGGTCACTGATTTACTAAAAACAACAGTAAAAGATTGGTTTATTGCTAATTTAGATGTGCCGAGAGCCGCGCCAGTGCAACAAATCCAAGAAGCACTGCAAGGGCAACAGGTGCATGAGTTTGACAGTATCCAGCAAGCATTTGAAACTGTGCTGAAACAAGGTCATAACAATCAGCTGATTTTAGTCTGTGGTTCGTTTCATACTTTAGAAGCGGTCTGGGAGTATTTAGAAGAATGTCGATGAATAACAAACAACGCTGGATGGGTGGCGTTGTTCTATTAGGTGGTGGTGTTTTATTGGCAGCATTGCTTCTGAAAGGTAATGAAGAAATAGAGCAAGATCAGACTCAAGCGACTGTTACTCATCCGATTCCTAAAACAGAGTCTAAGCCAAAAACAGCTCAGCCTGCTCAAGAGAGTGAAATGGTTTCTTTACAACCCTTGGCGGTTGATGTTGAAACTGAAAAACGTTTGCTTGAAGAGCAACGCCGTTCGCGTGAAAAAGCGGTGGCAGAACAAGAAGCACGTGCCGCTGAGTTTTTAAAGATGCAACAGCAGGCAGAAGCGGCGGCAGCGCGTAAGGCAGCCGAGGAATATGCCGCGATTAATGCACGTCGTGCAGCTGCTCAGGAAAGTTCAGATAACATTCCGCCAGAACTGGTTGAAGATGAAAAAGCTAAGGCCCAGCGACTCGCTGATGATAAGAAGCGTGCTGAACAGCAAAAAACAACAGCTCAACAGAAGTCTGATGCTGAAAAGAAGTTAGCTGAAGACAAACGTAAGTCTGATGCTGACAAGAAAGCAGCAGAAGACAAACGTAAGGCTGATGCTGACAAGAAGGCAGCTGAAGATAAACGTAAGGCTGATGCTGACAAGAAAGCAGCAGAAGACAAACGTAAGGCTGACGCTGACAAGAAGGCAGCTGAAGACAAACGTAAAGTAGAAGCAGACAAGAAAGCAGCCGAAGACAAACGTAAAGCAGAAGCAGACAAGAAAGCAGCTGAAGATAAACGTAAAGCAGAAGCAGATAAGAAAGCCGAAGCAGAGAAAGCACGTGATTTAATGGAAAATGGCGATAAGAAATGGATGGTACAAGTGGCCCTCGCTGCGAACCAAGCCAATGCAGATGCTGTCGTATCTAAATTACGTGCTAAAGGCTATAAAGTGACGACGAGTCCGACCTCGAAAGGGATTCGAATTATGGTTGGCCCAGCCAAAGACCGTGATGTTGCCGATGCAACTCGTAAGAAAATTACCACGGATGAAAGCTTAAACATGAAATCTGCGTGGGTGATTGACTGGGTGCCACTTGATCAGCGATAAGGGCTGATCATCCCCGAAATTAAATCAGGAACACTTACTTTTACTGTGAGTGTTCCACCAATAGGGGATTTTGAGGATGAGTACAACGATAAAAATATTAGAACAATTTGTTTTTACACAAGATTCAGGGATCAGTGCACTGTCTGGAGTTGCTTGTGTGGGGGATGAGGTTTATTTTGTTGGTGATAACCTCCCTTATTTATTAAAAAACAATCGAAACAATAATTTGAGCGATGCAACGCGCTTTGAAAAAATTCCGTTATTTGATGCTTCAGCGCAAGTCCCGCTAAGTGCTTTAAGCAAAAAACAGAAGCCTGATTTTGAAGCTTTAACCGACATAAGTTGGAGCGGACAATCACAGCTTTTGGTGATGGGCTCGGGTTCTACCGAAAATCGAAAACGGGCATTACGCTATAATCCTGCTAATGATCAGGTCAGCACTTTCCTGGATGCAGCTGATTATGATTTTTTGCAGCATAACGTTGAATTAACGGGTGGAGCTGAACTGAATATAGAAGCCGTCTGTTCAGACTATCGTCATCTCTACATTTTTCAACGTGGCAACATTAATCGCCATCATGGGGTTTTAGTCTTTGATTTAGCCAACATTCAAGCGGGAAAATCCTTAGCAAATGCACTGACACATTCGCTCAAATTGAGTTTACCTGAGCTTGATGGCTCAGCAAGTGGCATTTCGGATGCTTGTTTTGTCAGGGATAAAAATTTGATCGTTGCCACCGCTGCGGTCGAACAAACACTCAATAGCTATGATGACGGTGCTGTTTTGGGAAGTTTTATCTTGGTGTTTTCTCCTGATGGTAAAGCTTTAGCAACGCATTTGATTCAAGATGCGAAAGGGCAGACGCTACCCATTAAGGTTGAAGGAATTACTTGGTTTGAGTCGAGCCCCGATGGCGAAGTCTTTTTACTAGTCACGGATAGTGATGGCGGTGATTCTGAAATTTTGAAGGTATTACTCAGCAACGCCGCTTTGGGCAAATCATAAGCTTAAATCATATATTTTGATGATCATTTGTCTTTGAATATTTGTTTTGTGCTGCCATTGATAAGCATGAAAACAATAAATAAGTTGGTGAATAGACCAACTTATTTATCAATAATCACTTTTGCATACCAAAGCAATTCAGTTATTTAGCTACTGGTATTCGCCAGTTTCTGTTGAATCCATTTGACATTTTCTGGAGTAAATAAGTGATCAATGTTTTTCCAGATCACATGAAAGCCATAGCCTCCTTGTTTCATTTCTTTGACCGCATCTTCAATCGACCAGTTTTCAAAAATAATCCGATACATGGCAATGGTTGCTCCAGTACGATCTGAGCCATGATAACAATGCACTAAAATTTTATGATTTTTTTGCTTGGCTGTTTGAATCGCTTGCATGGTCTGCAATAAATCTTGACGGTTGATGGCCCAGGTATAAATCGGAATATGCACCAGATTAAACGGTTGATCTTTTAAAACTTTGGCATCTTCATTTCTGGCTCTGAGATTGATGACCGTATCAATATTATATTGTTTTAAGCTTGGAATGAGTTCATTGCTGGGCTGATCACTACGGAAGACATCATTGCTAATTTGATAAAAATTATGCTGCTGTGAAATCAGTGTTCCCCAGTTTTTTGGACGTTGTTCATCATTGAGGCTTGAATGCTTCATGCATCCGCCTACACTGAGTGTAGAAATTAGGGTGAGGGCAAGGAGTGTTTTTTTCATATTACTGATAACGATTGAATTCGACTGGATCGTGCGCACAAATTAACTCAATGCTGGGCTCATGTTGAGCGAGATATTGTAACTGTTTCAGGTTGTGTAAACGCATTTGGTTATCTTCAGCCAATAAACGTTCGGTCAGCCCTAAAGCTCTCAGTTTATTTTTCGGATTGAGTTCCAAGTGGGTGTAATAGGCATCACCACAAAATAACATCCAGCCATCTGCTTTTTTGATGGCGATGCCGCAATGTCCAGCGGTATGTCCAATGAGAGGAATCATCAAAATTTCATCTTGAAATAACGGAAGCCCTTGGACTTTTTGCAGGTTAAACCATGCTTCGCCGTCGTTATGTTCAGCAAAGTTCCAATGACGATGCTGTTTAAACTGTTCTGTTTTATAACGAAGTTTCCCCTTGGCTGTCAGCGATTGAGTAGCATTAAATTCCGCAGCTAGGAGATGCACGGTGGCATTGGGGAAATCTGAAATTCCACCCGCATGATCAAAATCCAGATGGGTCACAAAAATATGTTTTACATCACTCGGGTTGAAACCGAGTTGCTGTATTTGCTGAATGGCTGTTAATTTTAGGTTTGGAACAATCGAACCAAAACGTTTGAGTAAAGGTCCTAAGCGCTGTTCGGTGTGTAAATAGTCTTGAAGACCTAAGCCTGTATCAATCAAAACTAAGCCACGATCTGTTTCAATCAGGAGACAATGACAGACGAGGTGGGCTTTCCAACCTGTTTGCCCAAATAATGGTGCACATACAGGGCAGAAACTGCCGCAATGCAGATGATGGATATTGTAGATCATGATGCTGTTTTTATTGTGTGGCGGATCGAATTATTCTTATAACGTATTGATTCCAAAATACCAAAACAAATTTCGATTGTGCATAAAAAAGCCTATTCAGAGAATAGGCTGAGATGCAAGTTATTCAAGCTTGATTGGATTTATTACCCTTGTACTTTAATTTATTCACTCACAGCCTAGCTGCTCGTCTTTATTACTACGCACTTCGTTTGTCTTGCACTGCGATTAAAGCATACGCTTTAATCTTGTTCAGGCTGGGGCGTGAGTCTTAAATAAGGTTTGACGGCCTTATAGCCTTTAGGGAATCGTTGTTTGATTTCCTCTTCATCTTTCAATGATGGAACAATCACCACATCTTCGCCATGTTGCCAGTTTGCCGGAGTGGCCACTTTATGCTTATCGGTTAATTGCAATGAATCCACCACACGCAGCACTTCATTAAAATTACGGCCTGTCGATGCAGGGTAGGTAATAATCAAGCGAACTTTTTTATTCGGATCAATAATCACCAATGAGCGTACTGTTAAGGTTTCACTGGCATTGGGATGAATAAATCCATACAACTCAGAAACTTTACGGTCTTTGTCCGCGATGATCGGGAAGTTGACTGTGGTATTCTGCGTTTCGTTGATGTCCTGAATCCAGCCTTGATGTGATTCAACATCATCGACTGAAAGGGCAATTGCTTTCACCCCACGCTTGTCAAACTCATCTTTAAGTTTTGCGGTATAGCCAAGTTCCGTGGTACAGACTGGCGTGTAATCTGCAGGATGGGAAAAAAGGATTCCCCAGCTATCCCCTAAAAAGCCATAAAAATCAATATCACCTTGGCTTGATTGTTGCTGGAAATTTGGGGCGATGTCGCCTAAACGTAATGTCATGATCAGTCCTCTATACATTCTTTATGTTTTCTATCTCCATTTAATATGCAGGATCTACTTTATAAATAAAATTATTGTTTTTGTATTTTGTTATGAACTTTTGAGATATTGATTATTGATCTTGTTAAAAAATGATCAGAAATTCACATTCAAATCGATGTAAGTTAAATGCAAATTTGCTACATTAACGCATCTTTAGTGATGTGATGTCAGAATCGCCTCGCAGATTTTTTTGCCTGTTTGAATGCAAAGCACTTGTAGTTCTTATTTCTGACTCCATAATAACAGCTAAGAAAAAATTAACCGACCTAGGGTTTGTTGAAATTGACAAACCTTATAACAAACAGGATTAGAGAGTTTATTCATGTTGGCAAGTCTGATCGGAGGTATCTTCGGTACAAAAAATGAGCGTGAGCTCAAACGCATGCGTAAAATTGTTGAACAAATCAATGCGCTTGAACCGACGATATCTGCTCTTAACGATGCAGACCTCTCTGCAAAAACTCCAGAATTCAAACAACGTTTTAGTAATGGCGAAAGTTTAGATAAGTTAATGCCAGAAGCGTTTGCGGTGTGTCGTGAAGCAGCAAAACGTGTCATGGGCATGCGCCATTATGACGTGCAGTTGATTGGTGGTATTACCTTACACGAAGGTAAGATTGCTGAAATGCGTACAGGTGAAGGTAAAACCCTAATGGGTACTTTGGCTTGTTATCTCAATGCATTAAGCGGTCAAGGCGTTCACGTGATTACGGTGAACGACTACTTGGCACAACGTGATGCTGAGTTAAACCGTCCATTATTCGAATTCTTAGGCCTCAGCATTGGCGTGATTTACTCGATGCAAATGCCGGATGAAAAAGCACAAGCCTATACTTCCGACATTACTTACGGAACTAACAACGAATTCGGTTTCGACTATCTTCGTGACAATATGGTGTTTTCTCTGCAAGAGAAAAAGCAACGCGGTTTAAGCTATGCCATCATCGATGAAGTCGACTCAATCTTGATTGATGAAGCACGTACGCCATTGATTATTTCAGGTCAAAGTGAAGATTCATCGCATCTGTATCAACTGATTAACAGTATTCCTCCAACATTGCGTCCACAGAAAGAAGAAAAAGTGGCTGATGGCGGACATTTCTGGGTGGATGAGAAACAGCGTTCAGTTGAAATGACGGAAGTCGGTTATGAAACAGTTGAACAAAAACTGATTGAAATGGGCTTGTTGGCTGAGGGTGAAAGCCTATATTCAGCAACCAACCTCAACTTGGTTCACCATGTCACCGCTGCAATTCGTGCTCATTATCTCTATCAAAAGAATGTGCATTACATCATCGGTGTGAATCCACAGACTCAGAAAGAAGAAGTCATTATCGTGGATGAAAGCACGGGTCGTACCATGCCAGGTCGTCGCTGGTCTGAAGGCTTGCATCAAGCGGTTGAAGCCAAAGAAAACATGGAAATTCAACCTGAAAACCAAACGCTTGCAACCACAACCTTCCAGAACTATTTCCGTCTGTATAAAAAGCTTTCAGGGATGACCGGTACTGCCGATACTGAAGCTGCGGAAATGAAAGAAATTTATGGCTTGGACGTTGTGATTATTCCAACCCACCGTCCAATGGTTCGTAAAGATCATAACGATTTAATTTATTTAAACCGTAATGGTAAATACACCGCGATTATTGAAGAAATTACCAATATTCGTCAGCAGGGTGTTGCACCGATCTTGATTGGTACTGCAACCATTGAAGCCAGTGAAATCTTGTCTTCTAAGTTGCTACAAGCAGGTATTCATCACGAAGTCTTGAACGCAAAACAGCACGAACGTGAAGCGGATATTATCGCGCAAGCGGGTAGTCCGAATGCAGTAACCATTGCCACCAACATGGCGGGTCGTGGTACCGATATTTTGCTGGGTGGTAATTGGAAAGCCAAACTTGCCAAAATCGAAAACCCAACGTCTGAAGACGAAGTGCGCTTACAGGCGCAGTGGGAAAAAGATCATGAAGATGTTCTAAGTTCGGGTGGTTTGCATATCATTGGTTCTGAACGTCATGAATCACGTCGTATTGATAACCAGTTGCGTGGTCGTGCCGGTCGTCAAGGTGACCCGGGTGTATCACGCTTCTATTTGTCACTTGAAGATGACTTGATGCGTATCTTCGCAGGTGATCGTGTGGTTGCCATGATGCGTGCAATGGGCTTGCAAGAAAGTGAAGCGATTGAACATAAAATGGTCAGTCGTTCAATCGAAAACGCACAGCGTAAAGTTGAAGCACGTAACTTTGATATTCGTAAGAACTTATTGAAGTACGATGATGTAAACAACGAACAACGTAAGATCATTTATTCGCAACGTGATGAAGTCTTGGCTGAAAGCACACTTCAAGACTATATTGAAGAAATGCATCAGGAAGTAGTGAAAGGTCTGATCGCAAACTTTATTCCACCAGAGTCGATTCATGACCAATGGGATATCGAAGGCTTGGAAAATGCCTTACATAGCGATTTAGGTATCGAGCTTCCTGTACAGCAATGGTTAGATCAAGATCGTCGTTTGGATGAAGAAGGCCTAGTGGCTCGTATTTCTGATGAAGTGATTAATCGCTACCGCCAACGTCGTGAGCAAATGGGGGATGATTCAGCAGCAATGTTGGAGCGTCACTTTATGTTGAATTCACTGGATCGCCACTGGAAAGATCACTTGGCTGCGATGGATTATTTACGTCAAGGCATTCATTTACGTGGTTATGCGCAGAAGAATCCTGAGCAAGAATACAAGAAAGAAGCCTTTAACTTGTTTGTGAATATGTTGGGTGTGATCAAGTCTGATGTGGTGACCGATTTATCTCGCGTTCATGTACCGACAGCAGAAGAGTTGGCAGAACTTGAAGCACAGCAACAACGTCAGGCAGAATCAATGCGTCTGTCTTTCGAACATGATGATGTGGATGGTTTAACAGGTGAAGTCACTGCTTCTGAAGAGACTGAAATGACTGCGAATACAGTCCCAGTACCAGAAAGTCGTAATGCACCTTGTCCATGTGGTTCAGGCTTAAAGTACAAGCAATGTCACGGAAAAATCTAAGTTTCGACTTGATTTAAGCTGAAATAAAAAAAGCAGAGCATTGGTCTCTGCTTTTTTACGAGAATTTACTTGAGTCGAGGCACGCTTTGTAGTTTCATTATTGGACTTACAGATCTTGATTGAGTTCGCATTAAAAGCGGGAAGACAATGAAAAAACCATTACAACTTTTAATTTTGGCAACTGCGGCGGTATCAGGTTTTGCATTTGCAGACAATGCACCACAAACTACAACTGTGGATAAAGTATTAGCAGCAAAAGGCACCAATACAGCTGAAGCACAAGTTAAACGTGAAGTCACAACTGTGATCAGTCCGCGTACTGGCATTCGCTATACTTTAGGTGATACAGGCAACCGCCCAATCGTATTGCAAACTGCAGCAATCGCGCCTGCAAACTCAGCAAATATTAACCGTATTGTGGCAGCAAACCCTGCACTATCAGCACAAAGCCAAGAGAAAGCCAAGATTGCTTTAATTGGTGAAACGGCTGTTCAGGCGGCCAATGCCGCGGCAGCGCAAACGGCAAGTACACAAACGGCAAAAGCCAATTAATTTCAATTGGTTCGAAAGAAAAAAGAGATGCAATTGCATCTCTTTTTTTATGCAAGAATTTTATTATAAAAAGCTTGGGAGCAAAATCAGGCCAATCAGGATGGCAAATAGCAACCACTTAGATACATAGTAGAGTGGGCGATTACGCTCTTTTAAACCGCGGCCATAGTGATGCACGGCATAACCATATTTAAAAATACGGTTAATAAAGCCAGTTTTGTCTTGGTCATCATTGGGTGAACTTGCCGCAGACATGACATTACGACCAAACCAGTGATTAAACTTTTGTGCCCAACCCCATTTCATCGGGCGTTCGATGTCACAGAATAAGATAATACGGGTTTCATCAGTTTTGTTTTCAGCCCAATGCACAAAGGTTTCATCAAATACGGTAGCTTCACCATCTCTCCAGCTATAACGCTCTTGATCGACTTCGATAAAGCAATCATCACTATTTGGTGTGACTAAGCCTAGGTGATAGCGTACCGAACCTGCATAGGGATCACGGTGTTTCCCTAAGTAGCTGCCAGAAGGCAATTCGGTAAACATGGCGGCTTTGACGGATGGAATACTTTCCAGTAGCGCCACTGTTTTTGGACAGAGTTGATGTGCAGATGGATGACTATCTTGATACCATTTCAGATAAAAGCGTTTCCAGCCTCGTTTAAAGAAGGTATTAAAGCCTGCATCATTGTTTTTTTCAGAAGCTTTAATTTGATTTTGCAGCTGAATCGCTTCTTCACGAATCACTTGCCAGTTATCCTGTAATGGTTTCAGTTCTGGGAACTGCGCCACATCGAAGAAAGCCTGGTTCGGCAACTTGGAAAAGCCCGTCATAAACATGTTGATCGGTGCTAAAAATGTTGAATGGTCAAATAATTGTCGAGATGCTTTTAAGCGCTCTTTACCTCGTAAATAGGTATACAAAAAGCTGACTAAAAATACGGCAACGATAATCACTGCGTACATAACACAATCGTCTAAAAAAAATGAAGGCGGTTATTTTAGCACAAAAAATATTTGGAAGAATGCAGCCCTAAGCGCAACTTTATAAGATAAAACTATGCAATTGAATGGTATTTCAGATGATCTGAGCGCGTATTTTTCACAGATCATCTGAAAAATAATGATTAAATTTGGTTATTTACATCATCATGCTTGGTTTCACGAATCATTAAAAATGCAATTAACGATAAAATTGAAGCCACACTGAGGTACAGACCAACTGCGCCAAGGCCATAACTTTCTGCCAACTTGGTTGCGATATACGGTGCAAAGGATGCGCCGAAAATACCTGCCAAGTTAAAAGTTAAAGCTGATCCTGTATAGCGAACCGAAGTTGGAAAGATTTCTGACAACACAGTACCGATTGGACCATAGGTTAAACCCATAATGGCAAGACCAATACATAAGAACAAGAACACCAGAATTGGGCTACCTGAACCTAATAGCGGAGCGAAACACAATCCGAACAGAGCGGAAAGAATACACACGGCAACAGAGGTATTTTTACGCCCAAACTTCTCTGCCAAAATCGCTGACAGTGGAATAAAGGCTGCAAAACAGAGGGTTGCTACCAGTTGCAATACAAGGAATTCTCCACGTGCATAGCCGAGCTTGGTGGTGCCCCAGTTCAAGGCAAATACGGTGGTGAGATAAAACACCACAAAAGTACAGATCGCGGCAATAGTACCAAGTACTAACATCGGGAAATGTTTGGTCATTACTTCTTTGAAAGGAACATTCACTTCTTTCTGTTTATTCAGAACTTTTTGGAAAGCGGGTGTTTCATGTAACTTTAAACGAATGTATAAACCAACTAAAACCAATACCGCACTGGCAATAAATGGAATACGCCAGCCCCATGCCATAAAGGCTTGTTCAGACATAAAGGCATTGAGTAGCAGGAAGGAACCTGTTGCAAGGATAAAACCGATCGGTGCGCCAAGTTGAGGGAACATACCATACCAAGCGCGTTTGCCCTCTGGTGCGTTCTCAGTGGCAAGCAGTACCGCACCACTCCATTCACCACCTAAGCCTAAACCTTGGCCTAAACGGCATAAGGCGAGCAATAGAGGCGCAGCAAGGCCAATTTGTGCATAGGTTGGTAGTAGACCGATACAGACCGTTGAAATCCCCATGGTCAGTAAGGCTGCAACCAAGGTGGCCTTTCGTCCGATTCGGTCACCGAGATGTCCAAAAATTGCAGCACCGATCGGGCGGGCAATAAAAGCAATCGCAAAGGTCGCAAGTGACTTGAGCACTGCAGCACCATCGCTACTTTCAGGGAAAAATAAGTGTGGAAAAATGAGTACTGCTGCTGTGGCGTAGATATAAAAGTCGAAAAACTCAATTGTCGTACCGACAAGGCTGGCAAATAATACCCGTACTTTTGAATTGCTGGCCACTTCTGGGGTGGCAGTCGTAGTGCTTGACGACATACAAGACCTTCATGTTATTCATTCAAGAAACAGAATAGCGGTTGTCTTGAAAAATTCCTTTTGAATGTGCAGTTTTACTTCGAAAACTTAATGCTATATATGGACTTATAATACATAACAGTAGATTGCCAAAAAGTGTAATCCTGCGCCTAATAGCACAAAAACATGCCAAATTGCGTGGGTATATCTTACCTTTTTTAAGGCATAAAACAATGTGCCGATGGTATAAGCCAAACCACCTGCAATCAGCAGTTGCACTGCTTCTTTAGACAGATAACGTTGCATATCATCCATCACCAAAACAGCCAGCCAACCCATGATTAAATAGGCGGCTAAAGAAATTTTTTGGAAGCGATGAATGAATACCAGTTTGAACAAAGTACCGATCAGGGCAATGGCCCATAAGGCGATCAGTAAGTAATGTGCCTTGGCAGTTGGAATGGCAATACTGAGAAACGGGGTATAAGTGCCTGCAATCAGATAGTAAATCGCGGTATGATCCAGTTTTTTATACCAATAGCGTTTACGTTCATCTTGGGCAAAGTGATACAGCATGGAACTACTGAGCAACAGTACCAAGCTAAAGCCATAGACCCATAAACTGATCCATTGTCCTAAAGGCAGGCCATAGCCTTTGATGATCAAAAAGATTGAGGCAATTAAAGCCAGTACTGCGCCAGCCCCATGACTATAGGCATTAATCAGTTCTTCTTTGGGGTCATAGTCCAGCAATGTGTTTGTGTTCATCAAGCGATCTGGTTGCATAAAAATACAACTGTATCGTAATGCAATTTCCCTTTTAAAGTAAGACGCTTTAAAATTTAGTTTCTATTTGTCAGGTTTTCATTATGTTTGCGCCGAATTTTTCTTTTGAACAAGAACAGCAGTTTTTCTTGGATATCCAGCAATCTATTGAAAATAAAAGCTTTGATCGCCTGATTTTGAGTCAGTACAAAGGCGAAATGGCGCAACTAGAAAAGATGACATTTCGTGTGATTGAACTACAGGGACAGGCAAACTTGTCTTGCTTATATCATCACACCACACAAGACATCACTAAAAACTATAGTATTGCCGAAGGTTTGGAAAAAATTGCTGAGTTATTGAGCCTGTCTAAGCAAGCTAATCTCTTTAGTACTGAGCAAGACGTTCAACTGAAGAAAAATAAAAAGAAAGCCATGTTGAACACTCAGAAGAAACAGGCATCTACCGACAAAGTAGGGCAACAGCAGCACGATCGTGAAAAGCAGCGTTATGTACAACAGCAAAGTCCATTTTTAAGGCATCTTGGCATTACCGATGAAAAAGGACAAATCGTTCCAAGCATGGCGCGTAAGTGGAAACAGATTAATAAATTTATTGAAATCTTTTCGCATGCTTATGAACAGATTGACGCTTCACAGCAAGAATTGAATATTGTCGATTTTGGTTCAGGTAAGGGCTATTTAACTTTTGCCTTATATGACTATTTGCAGGCGCAGCAGAAAACACCGTTAATTACGGGGGTTGAACTGCGTTCGAATCTGGTTGAGTTTTGCCAGAATGTGGCTGATCAAACGGGTTTTAGCCATCTGGATTTCTTTGAAGGGGATGTGCGTAGCTATCAGCCAGAAAAGTTAGATGTGATGATTGCATTGCATGCCTGTGATATCGCCACTGACTTTGCCATTCATACTGGTATTCGTCTGAATGCATCCATGATTATGTGTGCACCGTGTTGCCATAAGGAACTTCGCCCACAGCTACAAAGTCCAGCGGTGTTACAGCCGATGTTGCAATTCGGCATTCATGCAGGACAACAGGCTGAAATGCTCACTGATACCTTGCGAGCTTTATTGCTGAAAGCCTATGGTTATGAAACCAAAGTGTTTGAGTTTGTGTCTTTGGAGCATACCAGTAAGAATAAAATGATCTTGGCGACGAAACGAAAGGATATTCAGCAACCTGATGCAAAAATTATGCAGCAGATTCAAGCGTTAAAAGCCATGTATGGCATTGAAAAACAGAGTCTGGAATTGTTATTACAAGATCAGATGCCAGTTGAGAATATTGGCTGTAAGTGTTAATCGCATTAAAAAAATGCGAGATGAATCTGATGATATCAATCTAAGACGGTTGATATCGTCCCTTGCAATATTGGGTTGTAAATAAAAAATGGAATAACAACAAGTAGAGTCATTCAAATGATGAAAAACAAAATTTATCTCGCTGTTTTGCTTTTGGGCTTTTCCAATTTAAGTGAAGCAAAAGAATTTGAGAGCCCACTTAATCAGAAGGGCGTCGCCAGTTTTAATCCTTCAACGCAAGCCAGAGTCCGTTTGTATGGCCAAAATGGCCAGCAAATATATATGCAGCATACTTTTGATTGTAAAAGTAGAAAACAAGGGATACGTGAAAATTTAAGTGGCTACGGGGCATGGAATGCTTTCAAAACCTTTACCCGAATCAATATGAATTATTCGATTGGTATGCCACGAACAACTGTACAAAAGGACATTGAGCAGAATTTTAATACCTATCAGATGGTGACCTATAAGGAATATGTGGTAACTGCCAATCAACCAATCAATCTGCATGGATTTGTAGTCGGTACAGAGCAGACTACGGGCAAAGCCAAAGTGGTCGATGGATGTGAAAATACGGAAGCTTCATTTAAACCACAAGCAGGCCGAGAGTATGAAATATTGGGAGAGTATGAAAACCAGCAATGCCAATTTAAGGTCTATGACTTAGAATCGAGACAACTGGTTTCTGTCTCAGAGCAAGCCTATATCTGCCCAAAAGATAAGTGGAAGTTTTGGGGGAAAGGTGAGTAATGATGAGGGTTTTAATTTTGGAAAGCAGATGACAAACTTCGAGTATGAGAAGTTTGTCAGGATCTAAAACCAGTTAATGCTGTTCAATTGAGACTTCGGAAGCGGCGGCTGGTTGGGTATGTTGCTGTTCCTGTTGTTGTGCTTTACGTTGTGCGCCTGGCATATAATCCGGTTCTTGGGTCATGGCCAAATAGAAAAAGCTTAAAAAGATGGTACTCAGTACACCAACAATGATGACAAATTTCCATCCCAACACGGTTTCTTCATTTGAATCTTTTTTTGGGGATGGTTGATTATTCATAATAAATTCCAAAAATAACAAAAAACAAAACTAGATTCTGCGCCTTTTGAGGCTGATTTGCCAAGTAAAAATATGGAATTGAGGATAAGAGATGAGCTCATACTTTAGATAGCGAAGCGTATTACCAAGCCTGCTGCCATGGTTGAGTTTAAAAAACGCTTCGCTATCCAAAGTAGAATTGAAATTGATTGGATTAGGATTAAAGCCTATTCCAGTCCTCAATTGCCTTTAAACCTGTTTCTATACCTACATCATAACTATAACGGATTTTGGCTTTATTCTTTGAAAGTCGACCTGCCATATTTTTTAAATCAGGTGGGCAAACTTCCAGAATTTTCTGGCCAGAGGTTGAGCGGGTAAATTCGACAGCATCGTTATAACGTTGAGTCCGCGTTAATAAACTTTGCGCAAAACCACGTTGCTGCTTAAACAGGTATTTGGCAAGCAATCGATCACCTTTACTGCTGGCCTTATAATAATTTTTTGGACGAGTTCTGAGTACCATCAATTTAGACACATCATGCTGTTGTGCTGCCCAATGAACGGGGAGGGCATCAGCAACACCGCCATCAAAATAAGGTTCACCAAAGACTTCAACGGCTTGACGCGTTAAGACAGGAATTGAACTCGATGCTCTTAAACCTTCTAAGATATTGTCTTTTGAAGCTTTGATATAAGTGGCCTCACCTGAAATGGCATGGGTCAATACCATATAAAATTCAGGATGATTAGCAAATAGATGAGCTTGATTGAGCGGATGCTCTTGTTCTACCACATCCCACATCCATTTTAAGTCCAGCAAGTCACCACCTTTGAAAAAGCGACCATATTGGATAAATTCAGTGCGGAGCGAATGATCTAAATAGATTTGTAGGGTACGACCTTGTTGTGCTGCAAGGTAATTGGCGACATTGGTTGAACCAGAAGAGACACCAACGCAGAGATCAAAGGGATTAAATTGTTGCTGTAAAAATGCATCTAAGACACCGCTGGTGAATGCACCGCGCATTCCACCGCCTTCAACGACCAGTGCCTGACGATTTTGTTGAAGCATTGAAAATCTCGAATATCATGATAAACCCATGTTTTACACAGATTTATCATATTCGGCAATAACACTTTAGTGATTGTGTTGATGTGCTTCCGTTGCCCCTGTTTCTGTTGTCACTGATGATTGTGACATTTCAGCAGGAGTTGCCGCCTTCTTCTGGTTCATTGGCATATAATCTGGTTCATTATTAATAGCCAAGTAGAAAATCACCATAAACAGTACGCTGAGAATTGTGGTGATAATTAATGCTTTCCAGCCCCAAGGCGAAGTTTCTGGGCAGAGTTTTTCAGACATAAGAAATTTCCAAATGATGCAAAAAAATAAAGCAGAATTACTAAAGTTATAGCATAAATTGTGATGCATTACTCAGATGTTTTGCTGTGATTTTGTCGAGCGCATAAAAAAGCCCGTACAGACAAGGAGTTCCATACGGGCCTTAATTGGCTTGGCTAAATCAAGATTATTGAATCACAGTATTTTGCTGTGCTTTTTCTTTCAATAATTTTGGCGGCGTAAAACGCTCACCATATTGTGCCGCCAGTTGCTCGGCGCGTTGCAATGATTTTTGAATGCCATTTTGATTCAGGAATTGAATGGCACCGCCTGTCCATGGAGCAAAACCAATTCCGAATATCGAACCGACATTGGCATCAATCACAGATTCTAAAACACCTTCTTCATAGCAGCGCAGGGTATCTAGTGCCTGCACAAATAAGAAGCGGTCAATCATGTCTTGCTCAGAAATATTGTTCTCTTTCTGCCAACGGCTGAGACCATCCCATAAATGTTTTTTACCATTTTCTGGATAGTCATAGAAGCCTGCACCTGCTGCCTTACCTTTACGGTTCAGCTCATGAATCATGGTGTGTACCACTTCATCTACTGGGGTTTTCGGTAAATCTTTGCCTTCCGCTTGCAGGGCTTTACGGGTTTCTGCTGCAACATGTTCAGTCAAGCTCAGAGAAACTTCATCCTGAATTGCAAGTGGGCCAACCGGCATACCAGCTTTTAGTGCTGCCATTTCAATTTTGGCTGGATGCACACCCTCTGCAAGTAAACGCATCCCTTCTTGAATGAAAGTACCAAACACGCGGCTAGTGAAGAAGCCACGGCTGTCATTCACGACAATTGGGGTTTTGGCAATTTGCTGAACAAAGTCATAAGCCTTCGCTAAAGTGTCAGCAGAGGTCTGTTTACCTTTGATAATTTCAACCAACTGCATTTTATCGACTGGACTAAAGAAATGTAGTCCAATGAACTTTTGAGCATCTTTACTCGCCGTCGCCAAACCAGTGATTGGTAGAGTAGAGGTATTCGATGCAAAGATTCCACCTTCAGCCAAATATTGTTCAGCTTCTTGGGTCACTTTGGCTTTTAACTCTTGGTTCTCAAATACTGCTTCGATGATCAAATCACAGCCTTGCAAGTCTGCTGCATCTGCCGTTGCAGTGATCAGTGCTAAGACTTGGTCACGTTTTTCTGCGGTCATACGACCTTGAGAAACACGTTTATCCAAAAGTTTCTGTGAATAAGCTTTGCCTTTTTCTGCGTTTTCAACAGAGACATCTTTCAGGATCACAGGGATGCCTTTGATTGCCGTCGAATACGCGATACCCGCCCCCATCATGCCTGCACCTAACACACCCACTTTAGTCGCTTGCCATTTTGCAACATCCGCAGGGCGACTTGCGCCAGACTTAATTGCATTGAGACCATGCCAGAAAGTACCGATCATATTTTTAGAAATCTGACCGACTGTGAGTTGCGTAAAGTAACGTGATTCGATACGCAAAGCGGTATCAACATCAACCTGCGCACCTTCTACTGCTGCCGCCATGATCGCTTCAGGTGCAGGGTAACAGCCTTTGGTTTTATCACGTAGCATCGCAGGGGCAATTGCAAGCACTTGTGCTACAGCAGGCGTTTTCGGATCGCCACCTGGGATCTTGTAGCCTTTAACATCAAAAGGTTGTTGTGACTTTGGATTGGTTTTGACCCAAGCAATGGCTTTGTCTAACAGCTCTTGTTCGTTCTCAGCGGTGTCATGTACCAAACCCAGTGATTTTGCTTTATCTACCCCAAATTGCTTGCCTTCCATCAGGAATGGAAACGCATTTTGCAAGCCAAGCAAACGTACCATACGCACGATACCGCCACCGCCTGGCAGCAAGCCTAAGGTCACTTCAGGCAAACCAAATTTGGTTTTTGGATCATTGATGGCAATACGGTAATGACAGCCTAAAGCAATTTCCCAACCGCCACCCAGCGCCGTACCATTTAAGGCAGCAACTACAGGTACACCTAAAGTTTCAATTGCACGTAAGTCACCCTTGAGTTCTTCAATCATTTTGAAAAATTCAGTGGCATGTTCAGGTTGTACTTGAATCAGCTCATCCAAGTCACCACCAGCAAAGAAGGTTTTCTTGGCTGAACGGAAAATAATGCCTTTTAGATCCGTTTCTGTTTTAAGCTTTTGGCTGACGTCATTGAGTGAATCACGGAATTCTGCATTCATGGTATTGGCAGATTGACCTGATGAATCAAGGGTAAGAATTACAATATTGTCAGCGTTTTTTTCGTATTTAATAGCGCTCATGTTGTGCTCCTTACACCAACTCAATAATGGTGGCGATACCCATTCCACCACCAACACATAATGTGGCTAGGCCACGTTTTTTACCTTGACGCTCTAACTCGTCTAACAAAGTGCCTAAAATCATGGCACCCGTTGCACCCAATGGATGACCCATTGCAATTGCACCGCCGTTCACATTGACTTTCTCGGCAGGAACGTTCAGTTCATTGATAAAACGCATCACCACGGCCGCAAAGGCTTCATTGACTTCAAATAGGTCAATATCATCAATCGTTAAGCCCGCTTTGGCTAAGGCTTTACGTGCAGCAGGGGCAGGACCTGTCAGCATAATGGTTGGGTCAGTCCCCACCAATGCCGTTGCCAACACTTTGGCACGTGGTTTTAAGCCTTGTTCTTTGACGGCTTTTTCAGAAGCCAATAACACCACCGCAGCACCATCAACGATGCCCGATGAGTTACCCGCATGATGCACATGGTTAATTTTTTGCGCTTCAGGATACTTCTGTAGCGCAACCGCATCGAAGCCCATTTGTCCCATCATTTCAAAGCTGGCATTCAGTTTTGCCAAGCCTTCAACCGTGGTCGCACCCCGAATAAATTCATCTTTTTCTAAGATCAGCACACCTGAATGATCTTTAACAGGAATTACTGACTTATCGAAATAACCTTTGGCTTGTGCTGCCGCGGCTTTTTGTTGTGAGCCGACTGCAAAAGCATCGACATCTTCGCGGCTATAGCCATCTAAGGTGGCAATTAAGTCCGCGCCAACGCCTTGTGGCACAAAAGAAGATTTTAAGTTGGTTTCAGGATCAAGTGCCCAAGGGCCTCCATCAGAGCCCATCGGAATACGTGACATGGACTCCACACCACCAGCAACCACTACATCTTCCCAACCAGAACGGACTTTTTGTGCTGCCAAATTGACCGCTTCCAAACCAGATGCACAGAAACGGTTGATTTGCACACCTGCCACATCATCATTCCAACCTGCTGCAATGGCCGCAGTTTTAGCAATATCACCGCCTTGGTCAGCAATCGGTGTGACACAACCTAAGACGATATCATCCACTTTTGACGTATCAAGTTGATGGCGTTGTTGTAATTCATTCAATAATGATGTGAGTAAAGTAATCGGTTTGACTTCATGCAGTGAGCCATCTTTTTTCCCTTTTCCGCGTGGTGTGCGAATGGCATCAATAATGTAGGCCTCGCTCATAGGTTTTCCTTGTATCACCTTAAAATTGTTGTTTATCGAGTGTACTCAATTTAAGTGTCAGTGCAATGATGATAAACATTGGCAAGTTTGATGCTTTTCGCCAATTTGATAGATTGTGTGAGTGATTAATCCAAGCGTTAATTTTGGTATTCTTTGACATGTCTTACGAGATCTTAGATTAGACTAGCATTTGGAAATGGTTGATAGAAAAGATGGACGAAAGCACATGATAATACTAAAGCGTCACTATGCTGTTATGGCATTGATCTTGTCACTTTTGGGATGTGATTCACCTGGACGGAATGTTGAAAATAACAAAGCAATCGAGGATAAAAACAAGGTGAGCCAAACCTATTCAAATCAAGCTGCTGATGACAAAATGCTATTGGTATTGTCTGCGCCTTCTGTACATGATCCTTATTACAAATCTGCTTTTCAACGAATTGTAGATTTTCAGATTGATTATGCAAAATCAATTTTGGGTAATGACAATGTGGTCATTGTAGTAGATAAAGACACTAAGCCGTATTTCACAGGCAAAGTGCCTGAAGATATTTTACTGGTAGATGATGTCCGTGATATCTGGATGCGCGACTTCACCACGGTTAATCCAATGCGACCGGTGCAATTTACCTATACTTGGGCCTCGATGACCAAGAAACAAAGTAAAGATGTGCAAAAAAGTTTTAGTCAGTTTGCGGATCGTTATCAAATTCAAAGAGCTAAAACTGATTTGATGATTGATGGGGGTAACCTTGTTGATGATTATGCGGGTCGTGTGATTACCACCACACGTTTTATGGAAGATAATCAGCTTAGCTATAACGAGGCCAAACAAGAGTTAAAAGCGACTTTGGGTGCAACCGAAGTTGCCATCTTAGAACCAGATGAAGAAGTGCTGGCACATTCAGATGGCATGGTCAGTTGGGTGGATAAAAATACTCTGTTGGTGAATGACTATTCAAAGACACCATCATTTAGAACAACCGTAATGAAGGAGTTAAAAGCTGCGTTTCCAACTGCAAAAATCGTGGAAGTGCCTGTTGAATATAAGACCAATCCCAAAGGGCAGTGGGAAGGTTTTGAGTCAGCATGTGGTGTGAATTTAAATGCCACGGTCACACATCACAATATCTATGTGCCAACTTTTAATATGCCGCATGATCAAAAAGCACTCACGATTATCAAGCAGAATACCTCTAAGAAAGTGATTCCTGTGAATGCTGAATCTGTTTGTCCAATGGGGGGCAGCGTGCGTTGCCTCACTTGGCAGGTGACAGGGGATAATGCTGCGAAACTGATCCAAGCTGCTCGAGATAAGTAATTGATTTATAACTTGCATCGGCTGGTTCACAAGTCGATGCAAGTTGTTTAAACTCACCTGCCTTTTTATTGTGCTTATAACAAATGAAGTTCATTAATATTATTGGTACCACAGGTTCGGGTAAATCGACACTAGCCCGACAGTTGGCGCAAAAACAACAATTACAATATATCGAACTGGATAATTTACTTTGGCTGGATGATTGGCAAGAATCGGCCAATGAAGCCTTGTTTTTGAAGCTAAAAATCGCCATGAAAAATGCTACAGCAGGGTGGGTCATTGATGGTCTTTATACCCGCACTACTCCAATGATGATGGAGAAAGTAGATACCGTCATCTGGTTAGATTATGCCTTTCACATCAATTTATATCGTTTGACCAAGCGTACATTCGGGCGTGTGATCAGTCGGAAAAAGTTATGGGAAGATTCAAATAATCGGGAAAGTTTAAAATTGATGCTGTCTAAACAATCTATTTTTATCTGGTTAATTAAATCCTATCCAAAAAACCGAAAGAAATACTTAGCTTTGATGCAGAATCCAGACTATCAGCATATTCGGTTTATTCGTTTAACAACCCCAGCGCAAACCAGGCATTTTTTAGAGCATCTAAAAGGATAAGTACTCATCATCAATGTGGGTAAAATCATAGCTTATACAATAAGGAGGTGAGATGAAATTTATCAATGTCGTCGGCACATCTGCTACTGGAAAAACCACTTTTGCTCGTCAACTTGCCCAAAAGTTAGCGGTGGCTCATATTGAAATGGATGATTTATTCTGGCTGGATAATTGGCAAGAAACACCTGATCATGAATTTTTCCCAAAATTGCAAAGTCAAATGGGTCGAGCGACAGGTGGATGGGTCCTTGACGGTAATTATTCTCGAACGCAAGATTTGAAGCTGAGATATGTTGATACGATTATCTGGTTGGACTATTCATTTTCTTTAAATCTGTATCGTTCAGTCAAACGGGCCATTGCTCGGGCAGTCTCGCAAAAAAGATTGTGGCCAAACTCAAACAATCGAGAAAGTTTTAAGACCAGTTTTATGTCTAAGGATTCAATTATTTTATGGATGATTCGTCATCATGCTAAAAATAGAAAAAAGTATTTGGCAATGATGAATGATGCTCAATATCAGCAGATTCGGTTTATTCGTTTAACCTCTCCACAACAAGCAGAAAAGTTTTTAGAACAGATTAAGGCCGTGCAATGACATCTATTCGAGCAAAAGTGTTATGCCTATTTCGTCATAATGACAAGGTGTTACTTGCAAAAGCGTATGATCCCAACAAGGATGAATATTTTTTCAGACCGATCGGTGGTGGTATCGAGTTTGGGGAAACCTCTATTCAGGCAATTGAAAGAGAGGTCTTGGAAGAAATTCAGCAGCAGCTGACACAGCCAAAACTTATCTGCGTCATGGAAAATCTATTTAGCTTTGATGGGCAACAAGGCCATGAAATTGTGTTTGTATATGATGCTGAATTTATAGACTCGCATATGTATCAGCGACACGAGATACAGGGATGTGAACCCAATGGACATCGCTATATCGCCCAATGGCTGAGTCGAGAACAAATAGCACTCACTCAATATCCAGTTTATCCAAAAGGCATTGAGCAATGGCTATTCAATGTGTAGATCATCTTAAGCTTGAGTTTATGGACTCATTCGACAAATCTAAATGAAAGAATTGGTTGTAGGGTGATTCGGTATATTCTGCGAAAGCTGCACCTTGAACAAAACCAAACTTCTTATAAAGTTTGATTGCTGCATCAAAGTGACTATCTTTTCCTGTTTCTAAACTAATTCTTTGATAGTGACGTTGCTGGGCAAGTTCTAGTAAGTATTTCAGTAGTTGTGCTGCGACCCCTTGACGTAAATAGGCAGGGTGAGTCCGCATAGATTTGATTTCTGCGTGGTCGGGTGTCAGTTCTTGGATTGCGCCACAGCCCAGTAATTCTTTATCGCTCCATAAGGTATAGACGCTAATTGTATCTTTTTGCAGACTGCTGAGGTCTAATGCAAAACTATGTTCAAGTGGGGTATTTTGATGTAGGCCATGCAAGTGGATATAAATCAAATTTTGTACTTGTGGGTGAGAAAAGTCAGCTTTTTTAATGATCATTGTTATTCAAGCAAATTGTAGGGGGCTGCTTGATTATTAGCATATTTAAAATGCAGTGTTCAACTATATAAGGTTGAACACTGCATTGTCGTTATTAGTTGTGATGGCCATGTAACTGACGATATAAACCCGGTGTTACTCCAGTCCATTTCTTAAAGGCACGGTGGAAAGTACTGGTTTCACTAAAGCCGACTTGCTGTGCTACATCTTCAAGGGTGAGATTAGGCGTCAACAATAAATGAATCGCAGCATCACGACGCAAGGCATCTTTAACACCTTGGTAGCTTTTACCTTCTGCAGCCAAACGACGGCGTAAGGTTTGCGGTGATAAATACAACATTGCCGCAACATCATTGAGTGTTGGCATTTCCTCGCCAATTTGGCTTTTCAATACATCACGAATACGTGAAGTCAACGAATTGGTATTTTTGAATTTCACTAACAACTGGGCAGGTGCTGCTTTCAAGAACTCTTCTAAAGTCTTTTCATCTTGACGGATTGGGAGATCAAGATAATCCGCTGCAAAGGTAATTTCGGTACGTGGTGCATCGAATTGCATTACTGGAGCAAAGAACAATGCATCGTATTCATCAGCATGATTCGGACGTTCATAGCCAAAATGTACACGTTCTAAAGGTAGGCGGCGTTCAATCAACCATGATGCCAGACCATGCCAGATCATCAGCATGCTTTCAGTAATGAAATGATCAGGGTCTAAAGCTTTAGGAATGTGGGGGACTAAACGTGCTTCATGCTTGTCACGTTCCAAGCTCACAGACCATTCATCTCCAAACAGTTTGTAGAATTGAGAGGAGAGTTCCAGTGCTTGTCCAAGTGTTTTGGAGTGGATGATCAATTGGCACATGATTGCAAATGTACCCAAGCGACGTGGCTGTACATCGAAACCAACGTGTTCGTCTTGGGTCACCATCCATAACATTTTTACAAAACGAGTGTACTGCTCTGGAGAGATTCGAGCCTTCGGTTGGCGAAGTAATTCAGCCTCTATGCCGACATGTGAAAGTAACGTTTCAACGTCCATGCCTAGGCGTTTAACACCTGTTAAAGCCGCATTCACGAAGTGGATGCTGATCGTATCACGGCTCATATTGAATCCTTCAGTTTCTTTACTATTCACGATAATTGACCTAAATAACCGTCTAAAATAAAAAGGGCTTGTTGGTTGATCAGATATAGCTGCGACAATAGACATTTTTTAGATGGTACAAGGCATGGCTTGTGAAATTTAGTACTTCTAAATGAGCATGACATAACGCAGTAGCATCAAAAAATGCCTTTGTCCCTTAGGGTTGGGACAAAAATTTCCTCATACATCGTTACGAAACTCGGAAATGAATTGTCATTCCTATCGTTTCATGCCTCGTCTGATAAAATTTTTGCCAACAACGCAACATATATATGATCAATTAACAAGCCCTATGGCAATTGACAAGAAAAATAATTGCGCCTTGTATACATGTTAAATTGCCGAAACTATCAAGGTAAATGGCTGAACATGACATTGTTTTTGTGTTTATCCACACCTAGTATAAAAGAAAATTTGAACAAATTGAGTAAAAATTATTATGCCATCTGCACTAAAGGGATTGAAAGTCCTCGATTTTTCGACTTTATTACCAGGACCATTTGCCAGTATGTACCTTGCCGACATGGGTGCAGAAGTGATCCATGTGGAATCACCGACTCGCCCCGATCTGGTAAGGATTATGCCACCCTATGCCAATGGTCAGGCCACTGCGCACAGCTATCTGAATCGGAATAAGCAGTCGATTGCCCTTGACCTCAAAGATGCAGCCAATATTGAACTGATCAAAAATAAAATCTCTGAGTTCGATATTGTGCTAGAGCAGTTCCGCCCCGATGTGATGCGCCGTTTGGGTTTGGACTATGAGACCTTAGCGGAGATTAATCCACGCCTCATCTATTGTTCAATTACAGGTTATGGCCAAACAGGGGCTTATAAAGATCGTGCAGGACACGACATTAACTATTTAGCGTTGGCAGGCGTGTCTGGGCATAGTGGTCGTCAAGATGGTGGACCGCCACCCTTAGGAGTCCAAATTGCAGATGTGGCAGGTGGTTCTTTGCATGCAGTGATTGGTATTCTTGCTGCGGTGGTCGAGCGTCAACGCAGTGGTCTAGGTCAATATCTTGATATTTCAATGACCGATTGTGTGGCGAGTCTGAATAGTATGGCCGCTTCTGCAAGTCTGGCAGGGCAAACGCCACAAGCACCCGAGGCAGGAATGCTGAATGGGGCAAGCTTTTATGATTATTATCAAACCAAAGATGGTCGTTATTTCTCAGTGGGAAGTTTAGAGCCACAATTTATGACAGGCTTGGCTACAGCGTTAGAATTACCTGTACTCCTTGCAAAAGGAACATCGTTTGACCCAGAAGATCGTCAAGCGGTAAAGCAAGCCTTGCAGGAAAAGTTTAAAACACAAGACTTTGCTGAATGGCAAGATCTGTTCCAAAGTTTGGATATTTGTGTTGAGCCTGTACTCAGTCTGGATGAAGCCTTGGTCTCGCCAATGGCTCAACAAAGAGGCTGGGTGGTTGATGTGCCAGTATCGGAAAATGCATCACAAACTGAGCCACAGTTGGCCTGTCCGATCAAGTTTTCCCGTTCGCAAATGAAGTATGCCTTTATCGGTCAGGGTTTGGGTGAGGGTAAATGGTAGAAAATATGTGCGACTAATCACTGATTGTTAAAATATTGTACAGATTGTTAACATTTTGAATAAGTTGTAATTTAAAAATAAGAGTAACCTTTTATACACAATAACATAAAAGGTTACGTAAACATGACAATCTCTAAGTCTTTGATTGTTTCTTGTTTATCCGTTCTATCATTGAGTCTTTTCACACAACATACTCAAGCAGCTTCTTCCGCATTTGACCCAAATGGTCAATGGCTGTTTGGTGATTGGAACGGTCAACGCACTGCGTTGCAAGAACAGGGTTACAAATTTTCTGCTGATTACACTGGTGAATTTGCAGGGGTTTTAGATTCTAAACAACACTCAAGCCATGGCAGTGAATTCACTGGACAATTGGCGTTGGGCACAAACTTCGACCTAAATAAAATTTTAGGTTGGCAAGATACAGAGGCACAAATCACGGTGACATACCGTGATGGTCAGTCTTTGTCACAAACCGCAGATGGCTTACAAGGTCACCAAAGTTCTGTACAAGAAGTTTGGGGGCGTGGTCAAACTTGGCGTTTAACTGACCTCTGGATCAAAAAGAAATTTTTAGATCAAGCTTTAGATATTAAAGTCGGTCGTTTTGGCGAAGGTGAAGATTTCAACAGCTTTGACTGTGACTTCCAGAACTTGTCGCTATGCGGTTCTCAGGTCGGTAACTGGGTCGGTGACCAATGGTATAACTGGCCTGTGAGCCAATGGGCATTGCGTGTTAAATACAACTTGCAGCCGGATCTTTATGCACAAATCGGGGCATATGAATATAACCCTGAGAACTTACAGCGTGGCAAAGGTTTTAACTTAAGCACAGATGGTTCACGTGGTGCGATTATTCCAGCAGAAGTAGTCTGGAATCCTAAGCTGGGTGCATTGTCTCTGCCGGGTGAATACCGCTTTGGTTATTACTACAGTACAGCGGATGCCGCAGAAATCGAGAATCCTGCCAAGACTGGACATAAACAAGGCGGCTGGTTTACTGCGAAACAACAGTTGACTCGTCATGATGGTCAGTCAGATCGTGGTTTAACTGGCTTTGTTAATGTCACAGTGCATGATTCTAAAACCAATGCCATCAAAGACATGCAAAATGTTGGATTGGTCTATAAAGGTCTGTTAGATCAACGTCCTCAAGATGAAATTGCTTTAGGTGTTGCCCGTATTCATGCCAATGACAAAAACAATAGTCTATTGGATGAAGAATATAACACTGAGCTGTATTACGGCATTCATGCCACCAACTGGCTCACCATCCGTCCAAATATTCAATATGTTCACCATGTCGGTGCATTGAAGGATGGGGATAAGACCTGGGTGGGCGGTATTAAGTTCCAAACCATTTTCTAATTTTGATACTCGAGCAATTTTGCAGATGCAGTTCATATGGTGGGCGATATCTGCAAAGTTCTTGTTGTGATTTGAACTCGACCATAAAAAGAGACTTTATTTGCTTTTTATGGATCTAAAATATAAAAGATGCAAGGTGATCTTATGAATCAATCTGCTTCAAAATCTGGGCTTAGAACTTTGACGGTGGTGATTATCGCCCTGATTGCATTGTTCTTGCTCGTTGGCGGTATCTGGCTCGCAGCAATTGGCGGGTCTTTTTATTATGTGATTGCGGGCGTGCTGTTGCTCATTGTAGCAGTACAACTCTATAAACGTGCCTCAGGTCCATTGTGGGTTTATGCGGCATTGATGTTAGGTAGTGTGGTCTGGGGTGTTTGGGAAGTTGGAACCGACTTCTGGGCACTGGCACCACGTCTTGATATCCTTGGCATCTTAGGTTTGTGGTTGCTCATTCCAGCGGTGACGCGTGGGATTGATAACCTTACCTCAAGTAAAGTGGCATTGTCATCGACTTTAGCCATTGCAATTGTGGTGATGGTGTACTCGATCTTTAATGATCCACAAGAAATTAATGGTGTGATTCAAACGCCACAGCCAGCACAAGCGAAAGCAGTGGATGGCATTGCCCCTGAAGATTGGCCCGCATATGGGCGTAGTCAGGGCGGTGAACGTTATTCTCCATTGACACAGATCAATGATAAAAATGTCAAAGATCTCAAAGTGGCTTGGACATTACGTACCGGTGATTTCCGAACTGAAAATGATTCGGGTGAAACCACCAACCAAGTAACGCCAATCAAGATTGGAAATAACATGTTTATGTGTACTCCACATCAACATTTAATTTCGATTGACCCTGCGACAGGCAAGGAAAAATGGCGTTTTGATCCTAAACTCAAAACCGATAAAACCTTCCAGCATTTAACCTGTCGTGGTGTGATGTACTACGATGCTGCCAATACCACTGAATTTGCAACCAGTTTACAGGCGAAAAAGTCGACCTCAACCGAGTGTCCGCGTAAAGTCTTTGTTCCTGTGAATGATGGTCGTTTAGTTGCAGTCAATGCAGATACAGGTAAAGCATGTTCTGACTTTGGTCAAAATGGTGAAGTGAATTTACAAGAATTCATGCCATATGCTTATCCAGGTGGTTATAACCCAACATCTCCAGGTGTAGTTTCTGGTACCACTGTAGTGATTGCAGGTTCAGTGACCGATAACCATTCGAATAAAGAGCCATCAGGTGTGATTCGTGGTTATGACGTGAACACAGGTAAATTATTATGGGTGTTTGATACAGGTGCAGCTGATCCAAATGCAATGCCAGGTCAAGATACTCAATTTGTTCATAATTCACCAAACGCATGGGCGCCACTTGCCTATGACTCAAAACTAGATATTGTCTATGTTCCGACAGGTGTGGGTACACCAGATATCTGGGGTGGAGATCGTACTGAGTTGAAAGAGCGTTATGCCAACTCAATGCTAGCAATCAATGCAACCACGGGTAAACTGGTATGGCACTTCCAAACCACACATCATGATTTGTGGGATATGGACGTACCATCACAACCGTCATTGGCCGATATTCAAGATAAATCAGGTCAAACGGTTCCTGCGATTTATGTATTGACTAAAACAGGCAATGCCTTTGTTTTAGACCGTCGTAATGGTCAGCCGATTGTACCAATTACCGAGAAACCTGTTCCGCAAACTGTGAAATGGGGCCCACAAACCAAAGGTGAGTTCTACTCAAAAACTCAACCATTCTCTGACTTTGATTTAGCGCCGAAAGATAAATTGACGGATAAAGACATGTGGGGCGCCACCATGTTTGATCAGTTGATGTGTCGTGTGAAATTTAAACGTCTGAATTACGATGGTATTTATACACCACCTTCTGAAAATGGAACTTTGGTATTCCCAGGAAACTTAGGTGTGTTTGAATGGGGCGGTATGTCCGTGAATGCTGATCGTCAGGTTGCAGTCATGAACCCGATTGGCTTGCCATTCGTGAGTCGTTTAATTCCTGCAGATCCAAATCGTCAACCTGTGGCGCGTGGTGCTGGTACCGAGCAGGGCATGCAACCGATGTATGGTACACCATACGGTGTTGATATTAGTCCGTTCCTATCTCCACTAGGCTTGCCATGTAAACAACCAGGTTGGGGCTTTGTTGCAGGTGTGGACTTAAAAACTCATGAAGTGGTATGGAAAAAACGTATCGGTACTATTCGTGACAGCTTGCCAACACTATTCCAGTTACCACCAGTGAAAATTGGTGTACCAGGTTTAGGCGGTTCGATTTCGACTGCGGGTAATGTGATGTTTGTCGGTGCTACACAAGATAACTACATCCGTGCCTTTAATGTTTCAAATGGCGATAAGTTGTGGGAAGCACGTTTACCTGCGGGTGGGCAAGCAACCCCAATGACGTATGAAGCCAATGGCAAACAATATGTGGTGATTATGGCCGGTGGACATGGTTCATTTGGTACTAAAATGGGTGATTATTTGGTCGCTTATGCATTGCCAGATAAGAACTAATTTCATTTAGAAAATGATTGTAAAAGCTCAGATTCGTCTGGGCTTTTTCTTTTTATGGCAATTAGATAGGCTTATCAATAAAACCGTTAATAAATATGCAAAAAAAGCATTTTGTTGATGAATAAAAGCTCGCTATGCTAGTCGCCTTTATAATGAATGACTAGCCATACGCCATGTATTTATATACGGATTTCGATCAACAACTGATTAACCAACGTGTTGCTCAGTTTCGCGATCAAACAGAACGCTATTTAGCTGGAAAATTAACAGAAGACGAATATCGTCCATTACGTTTGCAAAATGGTCTGTACGTGCAACGTTATGCACCTATGCTCCGTATCGCTGTGCCGTATGGCTTGATGAATACCAAACAACTCAGAAAAATTGCTGAAATTGCGACAGAGTACGATCGCGGTTATGCGCATGTTTCAACTCGTCAAAATATTCAGTTGAACTGGCCTGCATTAGAAAATGTCCCTGACATTCTAGCTGAGCTAGCAACAGTACAAATGCACGCTGTACAAACTTCAGGTAACTGTATCCGTAATACCACCACTGACCAGTTTGCAGGTGTGGTTGCCGGTGAAATTGCTGATCCACGTCCGACCTGTGAATTGATTCGTCAGTGGAGTACCTTCCACCCTGAATTTGCTTTCTTACCGCGTAAGTTCAAAATTGCGGTATCGGCTTTAGAAGAAAAAGACCGTGCTGCTACTGCATTCCACGATATCGGTGTTTATCTAGTTCGTAATGATGCAGGTGAGATGGGTTATAAAATCATGGTCGGTGGTGGTCTGGGCCGTACCCCGATTATTGGTAGCGTGATCCGTGAGTTTTTACCACGCGAAGATTTAATTGCTTATTTAGAAGCGACCTTACGTGTCTATAACTTACATGGCCGTCGTGATAATAAATACAAAGCGCGTATCAAAATTTTGGTGAAAGCATTAACACCAGAAGTGTTTGCACAAAAAGTGGAAGCTGAATTTGAGCACACGCGTGAAACATTGAAGATTCAACCTGAAATCTTGAAAAAATTAGATGAAGAATTTACCCCATTTGATTATCAAGATTTGGAAGATCAGGACTTCACTGACTTATTCGCTGCACATCCGAAATTCAAACAGTGGTTTAACGTCAATACCAATGCACATAAAGTGAAAGGTTATCGTATCGTTACGATTTCTTTGAAGCGTGCGGGTATTGCACCGGGTGATGTCACCAGCGAAGAAATGAACTTAATTGCGGATTTGGCCGATAAATATACTTTCGGTGAGTTCCGTACCACGCACGAACAGAACATTTCATTGGTCGATGTGCCGCAGAAAGATCTATTTGAATTGTGGCAAACGCTTGAACACAGCGACATGGCACGTGCACATATTGGCTTTATTACCGATATTATCTGCTGCCCAGGCGGTGACTTCTGTTCATTGGCCAATGCTAAATCGATTCCAATTTCAGAAGCGATCAGCCGTCGTTTTGATGACCTAGACACTATTTATAATCTGGGTGAACTTGATCTGAACATTTCGGGTTGTATGAATGCCTGTGGTCACCACCATGTCGGAAACATCGGTATTTTAGGTGTAGATAAGAAAGGTGCTGAGTTCTATCAAATCACCCTAGGTGGTCATGCAGATCATGATGCATCACTTGGTGATATCTTAGGGCCTTCTTTTGCAGCCGAAGTTGTACCAGATGTAATTGATGAAATCTTGAATACTTACCTTGATTTACGTACCGAAGGTGAACGTTTTATCGATACCTATCGCCGTGTTGGTATTCAACCATTTAAGGAGCGTGCTTATGCTTAATACAACGCTACAAGTGCTGTTTAAAGATGGCACGATTGCTGACAATAGCTATCAAGTGATTGCTGAAGATGGAACGATTCCAGAAGGCGATGTGGTTGTAACAACTGCACAGTTGGATCAATTGGCGAATGTACAAGGCAAAAAGGCGCTTTACATTACTGTGAATGATTCACCTGAAACCCATCAATTTCCATTGAATGAGCTAGATGCCATTTTTATTGAATTTGCTGGTTTTAATGATGGTCGTGGTTATTCATTCGCTGCCTTATTGCGTCGCCAAGGGTATCAAGGTGAATTACGTGCAGTCGGTGATATCTTTAAGGATGTTTTAAATTATTTAAAGCGTTCTGGTTTTGATACCTTTGTCGTCAAAGAAGGTAAGGATATTCATGAAGCTGCTGCGGGGCTTCAAGATTTTACCAATCCGTATCAAGCATCGACTGCTGTACCACAGGCAAGCTATCAAACTGGCGCATAAGCAGATTGAAAGAAAAAAGCTGAACCTTGGTTCAGCTTTTTTTGTTTTAATGGTGAAGTTTACAATGATTACTCATCTAACTGACAATTGATCATCCATTTAATCCCAAACTGATCGGTAAACGCACCATAGAGTGCGCCCCAGAAGGTTTTTTCTAAGGGCATCTCAATTTGGCCATTTGCAGATAAAGCATTAAAGAGTCGTTGCGCTTCGTCTTGTTCATCTGGATCAAGATTAATTGAAATATAGTGGTTGTTACCTTGGGTAAATACGCTATTTTGAGCGCAGAATTGATCATTAACATCTGAAGCCATCAAGACGGTAAATTCATTGATGGGTAGGGAAACATGTAAAACCAAGTTCTTATCCGTTTCTGAAAGGCTGACGCCTTCAGTAGGTGGCATATCGCCATAACGGCTGAGCATGGCAAATTCTCCACCAAACACAGATTTATAAAAATTGAATGCTTGTTCTGTTTGTCCTTTAAAATTTAGATAATGATTAAGTTGCATATGGGACTCCTTGTTGTTTTTTTATACACAGCATAACTTATCGATATTTTGACTATAGGTGCATTATTTTTTGTAATCCAAAAAATAAAAATCCTGCATCAAGCAGGATTTTTATTGCATTCAAAGGGTTTAGATTAATTCAATCGCAACCGCAGTTGCTTCACCACCACCGATACATAGGGCTGCAACGCCTTTCTTACCGCCAGTACGTTTAAGTGCATGAATTAATGTCAGGATGATACGTGAGCCTGTAGAGCCAACAGGGTGACCCAATGCACATGCACCGCCATTGATATTGACTTTTTCAGCATCTAATTTGAAGTCATCGATTGGGCACATGGTCACCATGGCGAATGCTTCGTTGATTTCCCATAGATCTACGTCTTGCGCATTCCAGCCAGCTTTTTTCAATACTTTTTCGATTGCACCGACAGGGGCGATGGTAAATTCAGAAGGATGTTGAGAGTTAGAAGCAGTTGCCAGAATTTTTGCCAAAGGTTGTAAACCACGTTGTGCCGCAACTTCACTTGAGGTTAATACCAATGCCGATGCACCATCAGAAATTGAACTTGCGTTCGCGGCAGTAATCGTACCATCTTTTGCAAATGCTGGTTTTAATGATGGGATTTTATCGATTTTTGCACTTAATGGTTGTTCGTCTTGATCAACAACCACATCACCTTTACGGGTAGAAATTGTTACAGGAACGATTTCATCTTTGAAGTAGCCTTCAGTAATCGCCTTTTGTGCACGCTGCAAAGAACGGATGGCAAAGTCATCCATCTGTTCACGGGTATAGCTACGTTTATTCGCCATATCTTGGGCAAATGAACCCATTAAACGACCAGTTTCAGCATCTTCCAAACCATCAAGGAACATATGATCCTTAATTTCACCATGACCCATACGGTAGCCAGCACGTGCTTTTGGTAATACATATGGTGCATTGGTCATTGATTCCATACCACCTGCAACCACGATCTCGGCACTCCCTGCTTTAATCATATCTGCTGCTTGCATCACCGCTTTCATGCCAGAACCACACAGTTTGTTAATGGTCACTGCACCGGTAGAGTCTGGTAAGCCCGCTTTACGCATTGCTTGGCGCGCAGGGCCTTGTTTTAAGCCTGCAGGTAAAACACAACCCATGATTACTTCTTCTACATCAGTCGGTTGCAGGCCAGAACGGGCAATTGCTTCTTTAATGGTAACTGCACCTAATTCTGGTGCTGTAACACCAGATAATGCACCTTGGAAGCCGCCCATTGCTGTACGAGCGCCATTAACGATTACGATATCAGTCATGATGTGTCTCCACACTTATAATTTATAAAAATGTTCCAAACTTAAGCAGTATAGTAAAAAAAGGATCGGAATAAAGTGTTTTACCCATTTTAGGCTAGACTGAAGAGTTTTTAGCAACTTGATAACTTTTCAAAACGAATATTACCCATACGGCTCAAGACAATTTTAGTATGATACTGAGGAGACTCGGAACAGTAGATAAAGCTGCCATTAGAGGCAAAGGGGAGGCCATTCTCAGCTTGAAAAACAAGAGTGTTGGGACTTCGTCCAAAAGACCTAAAACTGAGGTGACCATATTTATGATTTAGGGGAGCACTGAAAAGTAGTGTCTCATTTGGATCGCGTTGGTTATTTCGATTAAGATCAATAAATCCGATAAAACCTTTATTCCAATCTGTGGCACAGTTCTCAAAATCAGAACTTGGGCAAAGCATCACATTTTTATGATAAAGTTGTGCATCCGTTTTTGCTTTTTGTATATGAATTGTGAGGATTCTTCTGAGATGTTTTATTTCATTAGAAGCCATTATTTCACTAAAATAAGGAATGGAAATGGTGCTCAAAATTGCCAAGATTCCAGCGGTGATGATTAACTCAATCAAAGTAAAGCCAAAAGATTTAAACATATTCTACCTATTTATTTTAATTAACTTTTTTATTAACAGCAGGTTAAGTGGAAACTCCATCTTTCTGATGAATCTTTCTAAAAAATAAGTTAAGATTTACTAAAGCATAAGCTCTTGAACAATAATTCATTCGTGTAGCAGATGGGAATTTAAAATTTACTGAACTACAACGGAAATTGTAAGAAATTTTGTCAATAATTTATGAGGTTAAAGTTATCAAGCACTTGGAAAATTCATCAAGTGTTTGTATGATTCAAAGTGAAGTGAATAGCTGAAAAAATAATACTGTAGAACATCACTGTTCTCAGGACGAAAAATCATAGGCTGAGCTTACACAACAAACAATTGTTATCTCTGGAGGATATCCATGAAATTGAGTCGTATTGCACTTGCTATGCTTGTTGCTGCTCCTTTAGCTGCTGCGAACGCGGGCGTAACAGTAACTCCATTAATGCTTGGTTACACATTCCAAGATTCTAAACACAACAACAGTGTTAATAATTTGACTAATGGCGCAGAAATTCAAGACGACTTGTTCGTTGGTGCTGCATTAGGTATCGAATTAACACCTTGGTTAGGTTTTGAAGCTGAATATAACCAAGTGAAAGGTGATGTAGACGGTGCTACTCCTAACGCTGAATACAAGCAACAACAAATCAATGGTAACTTCTATGTTACTTCTGATTTAATCACTAAAAACTATGACAGCAAAATCAAGCCTTATGTATTATTAGGTGCTGGTCACTACAAATATACATTCCAAGATGCTAGCTCTACTCAATTAGATCGTGCTGGTCGTGGTCTAAAAGAAGAAGGTACTCTGGGTAATGCAGGTTTTGGTGCTTTCTGGCGCTTAAACGATGCTTTATCTCTTCGTACAGAAGCTCGTGGTACTTATAACATCGACGAAGACTTCTGGAACTATACAGCACTTGCTGGTTTAAACGTAGTTCTTGGTGGTCACTTGAAGCCAGCTGCGCCAGTTGTAGAAGTTGCTCCAGTTGAACCAACTCCAGTTGCTCCACAACCACAAGAGTTAACTGAAGATCTTAACATGGAACTTCGCGTATTCTTCGATACGAACAAGTCTGACATCAAGCCACAATACAAGTCTGAAATCGCTAAGGTTGCTGAGAAATTAGCTGAATACCCGAATGCGACAGCTCGTATTGAAGGTCACACAGATAATACTGGTCCACGTAAGTTGAACGAACGTTTATCTTTAGCGCGTGCTAACTCTGTTAAGTCTGCACTTGTGAATGAATACAACGTAAATGCAACTCGTTTGACAACTCAAGGTTTCGCTTGGGATCAACCGATTGCTGACAACAAGACTAAAGAAGGTCGTGCTATGAACCGTCGCGTATTCGCTGCGATTTCTGGTAGCCGTACTGTTCTTGTACAACCAGGTCAACAAGCTCAATAATTTGAGTTTATGAACTGAAAAAAAGCGACTCGTTAGAGTCGCTTTTTTTATGGATATATAGGTTTTTGTAGCATTGATGTAAAACTAAAACATAAGGATTCAAAACTAGAATAATCTTGCCTTAACTTTGGATACATTGTGGGAATTATTTAGTTTTATTGAAAAGATTTTGCTACCTTGTTAAAATTTTGATTAAAAAGTGATAAGCTCTCACAGCTTTATTAGATGTTGTTAAAATAGAATTTTCTAGATTTTTGGGAGAGAAATAAGTGGTTTTTTCAGTGGCTGCTAACTAAATGTTGTCAAATACTTGGAAAATTGATCAAGTATTTGTATGATTCAACATAAAGTGAATGACTGAAAAAGATACAATAAGATTATTTCTCAGTATTCAAAAACTATTAGAGTTTAGAGAACAAACAATTTTTTGTTTTTTGGAGGATATTCCATGAAAATGAGTCGTATTGCACTTGCTATGCTTGTTGCTGCTCCTTTAGCTGCTGCGAATGCGGGTGTAACAGTCACTCCATTAATGCTTGGTTATCACTGGTACCCTGAGAATGCTCAGGATAAGATGCGTGATACTTTGCGTGATCGCGATCCTCAAGGTCGTGGTGATGCTGGCAGTTTAAAAAATGGTGTTGCGTTACAAAGTGATTTACTTGTTGGTGCTGCTATTGGTGTGGAATTAACACCTTGGTTACAAGCAGAGATTGAATATCAACAAACTAAAGCTGATGCAGCTCGTAATGAAAAAACCAATTTCAATGGCCAGCCTTGGGATGCAAAGCAACAAACTTTAAGTTTGAATGCAATTGCTACGGCTGACGTATTCACTGGTAACTATGACAGCAAAATCAAGCCATATGCTTTATTAGGTGTTGGTCATTCTAAAATCACAATTGATAACCCAGGTTGGGATCGTCGTTCATATGACACTATCAGCAACTTAGGTGGTGGTGTGTTATGGCAAGTGAATGATGCTTTAACACTTCGTACAGAAGGTCGTGCGGTTTATAATTACGACAACAAATGGTGGGAAGGTCAAGCCTTGGCGGCACTTCAAGTTGTTGTTGGTGGTCACTTGAAACCTGCTGCTGCTCCAGTGGTAGAGGTTGCTCCAGTTGAACCAACTCCAGTTGCTCCACAACCACAAGAGTTAACTGAAGATCTTAACATGGAACTTCGTGTATTCTTTGATACGAATAAATCAGTTATCAAACCACAATACAAGACTGAAATCGCTAAGGTTGCTGAGAAGTTAGCTGAGTTCCCGAATGCGACAGCACGTATTGAAGGTCACACAGATAACACTGGTCCACGTAAGTTGAACGAACGTTTATCTTTAGCGCGTGCTAACTCTGTTAAGTCTGCACTTGTGAATGAATACAACGTAAATGCAACTCGTTTGACAACTCAAGGTTTCGCTTGGGATCAACCGATTGCTGACAACAAGACTAAAGAAGGTCGTGCTATGAACCGTCGCGTATTCGCTGCGATTTCTGGTAGCCGTACTGTTCTTGTACAACCAGGTCAACAAGCTCAATAATTTGAGTTTATGAACTGAAAAAAAGCGACTCGTCAGAGTCGCTTTTTTTATATGAGGGGGCTAGGGCTAGGTAATAAAACATTGAGATTCTCCTTTGTATTTAATGGTTTTAAAATATTTCAATAACGATTAATGATTTACCATCTCTCTTTTTTTAGCTGCTGCTTGGTATTTTGTCTTTCACGCCGATGCTGAGCACGAGGTTTTTCTGTTTCATGAACTCCACCTTTGTGTAAGAGAGGAGAAAGTGCTACGGGATTACGAGCTTTAATTTTTGGCATTTCTTTGAGTTTCATGTGATTATCCTTTGATACATAAAATTTGTTTGAGGGTATGTACAATTTCAATCAAATCAGATTGATTGGCCATGACTTGATCAATATCTTTATAGGCAGCAGGAATTTCATCAATCACCGCACTGTCTTTACGACATTCGATCCCTTGGGTTTGCTGAATCAAATCATCCTGACTAAATAGCAATTTGGCTTTGCTGCGGCTCATCTTGCGTCCTGCGCCATGTGAGCATGAACAGAAGGACTCAGGATTGGCCTTACCTTTTACAATATAGGAGCGTGCTCCCATTGAGCCAGGAATAATGCCTAACTCATCCAGTCCTGCCCGAATGGCTCCTTTACGGGTGATGAGCAGGTCTTCACCATGGTGAGTTTCTTGACTGACGTAATTGTGGTGGCAGTTAATTGCTTCTTTGGTCATTTGAAAAGGTGGTAGCAGTGGGCGGATTGCCTCTAAAATCAGACGCATCATTTCACGTCGATTTTCAAATGCATATTCTTGTGCCCATTCCACGGCTTCAACATAATCATTAAAGCTATTTGAGCCTTCAGCAAAATAGCTCAAATCTTTATCTGGCACATGGCCAAAACGGTGTTGTGCTTCTTTCTTTGCCAGTTCAATGAAGTAGGTTCCAATGACATTACCTAAACCACGACTGCCAGAATGTAGCATCACCCAAACATCCTGATTTTCATCAAGGCAGAGTTCGATGAAGTGATTCCCACCGCCTAAAGTTCCCAGTTGTTTTTGCCAAGTTGCATCAAACTTTCTTAACATTCGAACTAAGCCGGGATGTTTTTTAATGATCGGTTGTAAGCGTTTTTCAAGTGGGATGATACTTGAAGCTTTTGCTTTCACTTGTTTGTGTAATTCAAAGCCTACAGGGACTTTGCGTTCGATCGCATGACGCAGAGGTGCAAGGTTATCTGAAAGCTGTGAAGCTTTTAGATTGAGCCTTATTGCGTTCATTCCACAACCAATATCAACACCGACAGCGGCAGGAATGATTGCATGCTTGGTTGGAATGACGCTGCCTACGGTGGCACCTTTACCCACATGTACATCAGGCATCACGGCAATATGCGAATAAACAAATTGCAGTTGTGCCATCTTTTTGAGTTGTTCAATGCTTTCGCTATCAATATCGGTCGTGAAAATTTTCACTGGAACGCCATATTGTGCATCGGCATTGAGTATTTTTTGTATGCCCATTTTCTTGTCTCGGGATATTTTAATTTTTCGTCCGAATAGGCATAAAAAAACCTAGCGAATGCTAGGTTAAATAGAGCATTCGGACAAGTGATCAATCGATTTGTACACTTGTCCGTGAGTCGACAGTGCCAAACCTTATTGTGTGGTTCCTTGTGGTAATGGCATGTTGTCGTCCTCCTATCATGTGGTGCCGTTGAAAATATGAGCGAGATTTTACTCATATTTTCATTTGGGTCAAGTAAAAAGCGGTTTTTTATTCGCCTTCTTTCACATTCATATCTTTATAAGCAATCAGTTTGGTCTTGTGTTTCCACTTATAGCCCAGCCAAATCGCCAAGAATAATGGAATACTAATATAGGTTGAAATTAAACCTAACCAGTCAATTTTTCCGCCAAGTAAAGCTTGGTAGTTTTGACCTAAGATGATGATTGAACAAAGAATAAATGCAAACCAAGGTGCAAATGGGAAGAATTTGGCACGGTAAGCCAGATCTTCAACTTTATAGCCTTGAGCAATATAGCCTTTACGGAAACGATAATGTGAAATCGCAATGCCTAGCCATACAATGAAACCACACATCCCTGACATGTTGAGTAACCAGTTAAAGACCTGTTTCTCGCCAATAAAGGTGGTCAGGAAGCACAGTGCAGCAACCGCAGTGGTTGCATAGAGTGCATTCATTGGTACGCCACGGCCATCCAGTTTGGAGAACCATTTTGGCGCGCGGCCTTCTTTTGCCATATCAAATAACATACGGGTAGAGGAATACATGCCCGAGTTACCAGCAGATAAGATTGCACTGAGAATCACCGCATTCATTAAGCTTGCAGCAAAGGCAAAGCCTGCTTTTTCATACAATAAGGTGAATGGTGAGAGGGCAATATCTTCACTTTGCGCTGCTTTTAATAGCAGTGGATCATCATAGCTGACTAATGTACCGATGATGAAAATACAAAGGATATAGAACAGTAAAATACGCCAGAAGATTTGTTTAATTGCCAATGGAATGGTCTTTTTAGGATCTTTGGATTCACCTGCTGCAACCCCAACCATTTCAGTTCCCTGAAAGGAGAATCCAGCAATCATGGCCACACCGATCAAGGCTTGCAAACCACCGACAAAAGGCGCTTCTTTATAAGTCCAGTGCTGAAATACCGATACATTTGGTGTCATCATGATTTTGAAAATCATCCAGATACCAATAATGATAAACACAATAATCGCAATTACTTTGATCAAGGAGAATAAAAATTCACTCTCACCAAAGCCTTTGACGGTTAAGGCGTTAATACCAAAAATAATGGCAAGGAAAATGGCACTCCAGTAGAACCCCGGAATATCGGGGAACCAGAATTTCATGATGAACTGGACGGCAACCAATTCAAAGGCAACCGTAATCGCCCAGTTGTACCAATAGTTCCAACCCAAGGCAAAACCAAAGCCATCTTCGACATAGCGGCTACCATAGGTAAAGAATGCACCCGATGTTGGATTGTGCGTGGCTAACTCACCTAAGCTGGTCATCAAGAAATAAATCATGATCCCGATGAGGGCGTAGGCCAATAATGCGCCACCAGGACCTGCATTGGCAATGGTTGAACCTGACGCAAGGAATAAGCCTGTGCCGATCGATCCACCAATGGCAATCATGTTCAGGTGTCGAGCCCCGAGCTTGCGCTGAAGGTGTTGAGGAGCAGATGTATCGCTCATAAAAATTCCTTAAACTGTTTATTTCGCACAGGCATATAAAACCTTGAATCCTTGTTGATCTGCCTTGACCTGACATTGGCCAAAACTTTGCTCAATGAGAGGCGGGTAATTCAAAAAACGATTTGCCACAATCCATAATTCACCTGAGTTTTTCAGATGCTGTTTCGCACGTTGGCAAAGTTCTTCGCTTGCATCGTAATTGGTATGAATTCCCTGATGAAAAGGCGGATTGCTGACGATCGCATCTAAATCATTCGGTGCATCCATAAAGCCAGTTACAGCTTGTAGGTTTAACTGGTTGAGATTCAGATTGTTTTTCTGAAAAGTCAGCTCAGTCGATCGTAATGCAAACGCATCAACATCAAGTGCAAAAATTTGCTGGTTTGGATTTAGCTTGGCTAAATAAGCACTAATAATTCCGGCACCACAACCAAAGTCGGCAATCTTACCTGATTTTACTTGACTAAGGTAAGGGACTAATACGGCTGTACCGACATCTAAATGATCTTGACTAAATACACCAGGTAAGGCACAGACCTGTAATTGGTCTTGATCTATTTGAACTGTATAGCTTTTTAACCACTGTTCTAGTGGTTTTAACTGTTCAGTTTTTTCAATTTTCATTTGCCATAATTGACAGTGGCGTGCGCTATCTAATTTGAGGGGCTTGCCATATTGCTGCAGTTGTTTTGCTGCTCGTTCAACACCGCCTTTTTTTTCACCGACGAGAAAAATATTTTGATCAAGTGTTAAATGACTAACGACGACGTGCAAAATATAATTAAGGAGTTCTTTTGATTTGGGAACGAAAATAACAACCTGATCAAACGGTGCTTGCGGGAATTCAACTGAAAAATGAGAGGTAATCCCCGTGTTCAAGAACGCTTGATGATCAGCATAATTCCAAGTCCATACTGAGGCTTGGACTTTATTGGGTAAATTTTTGGCGAGTTGATCATTTGGGGCATTGATCAGTAAGACTTGCCCATTTAAATAATCTTGTTGTCTGATGACAACTTCACTACGTGGATCCATTTTGATCTCTCATCAAAAACAAAGCCCAGTCGTGAAACTGGGCACTTGCGATTGTTGGTTGATTATTTATGTGTTTCAGGTAAAACAATATTTAAAATTAGGGCAGCGATACCACCTGTTGCAACACCTGAACTGAAAATATTCTTAAATAATTCAGGTAGGTGCTCAAGAATCTGTGGTACTTGTGCAACACCGAGACCGAGCGCGAGTGAAATCGCAATAATCAACAAAGCACGACGGTCAAGGTGAATACTGGAAAGAATATTGATACCAGACGCAGCAACAGCCCCAAACATCACCATGACAGCGCCACCAAGTACCGCTTGCGGTACGGCTTGAATCACGGCAGCAACAGCAGGGAATAAGCCTAGAATCACCAAGAGTACGGCAATCCAAATCCCGACATAGCGACTTGCTACACCCGTCAATTGAATCACGCCATTATTTTGTGCAAATACAGAACTTGGGAAGGTATTGAAGATACCTGCTAGGAAAGAGTTGGCACCGTTGACCAGTACGCCACCTTTAATGCGTTGCATCCAGATTGGGCCATCGACTGGCTGATTAGATATTTTACTGGTCGCGGTAACATCACCAATTGCTTCAAGTGAGGTGACCAGATAGATGAATGCCATCGGAATAAACAAGCTCCAAGAGAAGCTCAGTCCAAAATGCATCGGCGTTGGAATTTGAATTAAAGGAGCATCTTGCAGTACGGAGAAGTTTAAATGCCCCATAAAACCCGCCAGCACATAGCCAATCACCAGTGCAATTAAAATAGCTGAACTTTTAACCCAAATAATTCGAATGCGATTCAATAAGATAATAATGCCCAGTACAGTACATGACATGATCAAGTTATCTGCATTGGCAAAGGTGTTGTCCTGCATCGCAGTATAACCACCGCCCATGCTAATCAGCCCTTCTTTAATGAGGGTCAGACCAATCAACAGCACCACAATACCTGTGACTAATGGGGTAATCAGCTTTTTTACCCACGGTAAAATCCGAGAAACGCCCATTTCAATAAATGAACCAGCAATCACCACCCCAAAAATGGCAGCCATCACTTGTTCAACGGGTGTACCTGCAGCAACCATTGCACTTCCAATACCAATAATTGGACCAATAAAGTTAAAACTTGTACCTTGAACAATGAGTAGCCCTGCACCAAATGGCCCAACTTTTTTACATTGTAAAAAGGTTGCAATTCCTGAAATGATTAAAGACATCGAAAGGATCATATTGGTGTCTTCGCGAGAGACGCCAAGTGCTAAACAAATCAGTAAACCGGGGGTGACAATTGGGACTAAAATCGCCAAAAGATGCTGTAAAGCGGCTAAAAATGCAACAAAAGGTTTCGGGCGATCATTGAGCCCGTAGACCAGATCAAGCTGCTGCTGAGGTTGTGAATTCGACATGGGAGTATAAAAAGCGAGAGGCATTAGTGGAATATTCTAATAGAGTTAGCTCGCTTTACCAACGATTCTATGACACTTCGTCAGAAAAAAAGTGCACTGTCAATAAACTGTCACTACTAAAGTTTAGTATTTTTCTGTATAATTTGCCCTCAAATTTAAAGCGTATCGAATTTTACATGTCAGATATTAAAACTCTCCGTAACATTGCCATTATTGCGCACGTCGATCATGGTAAGACGACTCTAGTCGACAAACTTTTACAACAATCAGGTGCTCTTGGTGATCGCGCAGGCGAGATTGAACGTGTTATGGATTCTAACGCGCTTGAGTCTGAACGTGGTATTACCATTCTTGCAAAAAACACTGCAATCAAATGGTTAGACGCACGTACAAACACCGAATACCGCATTAACATTGTGGACACCCCAGGACACGCCGACTTTGGTGGTGAAGTGGAACGTGTAATGTCGATGGTTGACTGTGTATTGCTTCTTGTAGATTCACAAGAAGGTCCAATGCCACAAACTCGTTTCGTAACGCAAAAAGCGTTCGCGCGTGGTTTGAAGCCAATCGTGATTATCAACAAAGTTGACAAGCCAAGCGCGCGTCCAGATTGGGTAATCGATCAAGTATTTGATTTGTTTGACAACCTTGGTGGTACAGACGAACAGTTAGACTTCCCAATCGTTTATGCTTCAGGCTTACGTGGTGTTGCTGGTCCTTCACCAGAAGAATTAGCGGAAGACATGACACCGTTGTTCCAAACGATTGTAGATATTGTTGAACCACCGGCAGTTGATGTTGATGGTCCATTCCAAATGCAGATTTCATCACTTGACTATAACAGTTTCGTTGGTGTTATCGGTGTTGGTCGTATCCAACGTGGTTCAGTGAAATTAAACACACCAGTCACTGTGATTGATAAAGAAGGTAAGACACGTAACGGTCGTATCTTAAAAATCATGGGTTACCACGGTTTAGAGCGTGTTGATGTAGAATCTGCATCAGCAGGTGATATCGTATGTATTACAGGTATTGACGCATTAAACATTTCTGACACGATTTGTGATCCGAAAAATGTAGAAGCTTTACCTGCATTGTCTGTAGACGAACCTACAGTTTCGATGACATTCCAAGTAAACAACTCACCATTCGCTGGTAAAGAAGGTAAGTTTGTTACTTCACGTAACATCCGTGAACGTCTTGATCGCGAATTGATTCACAACGTAGCTTTACGTGTTGAAGATACTGACAGTCCAGACCGTTTCAAAGTTTCTGGTCGTGGTGAACTTCACCTTTCAGTATTGATTGAAAACATGCGTCGCGAAGGCTTCGAAATGGGCGTATCACGTCCACAAGTAATCATCAAAGAAATTGATGGTGAAAGACAAGAGCCGTATGAAAACGTAACTTTTGACGTTGAAGAACAGCACCAAGGTTCTGTAATGGAACAAATGGGTCACCGTAAAGGTGAGATGACCAATATGGAAGTTGATGGCAAAGGCCGTATCCGTATTGAGGCAACTGTACCTTCACGTGGTTTGATTGGTTTCCGTTCTGAATTCTTGACCATGACTTCTGGTACAGGGATCATGACATCAAGCTTCTCTCATTACGGTCCTGTGAAACAGGGTAGCGTAGCGAAGCGTCAAAACGGTGTATTGATTTCTATGGTTCAAGGTACTTGCTTGGGCTATGCACTCTTCACGCTTCAAGACCGTGGTCGTTTATTCGCGAAGCCACAGTTAGAAGTGTACGAAGGGATGATCGTGGGTATTAACTCTCGTTCAGACGATATGGTTGTAAACCCAACTAAAGCAAAACAGTTAACCAACGTTCGTGCGTCTGGTACTGATGATGCTTTAACTTTGACACCTGCAATTGAATACACGCTTGAACAAGCACTTGAATTCATTGAAGATGATGAGTTAGTAGAAGTTACACCAAAATCGATTCGTATTCGTAAGCGTTACTTAACTGAAAACGAACGTAAGCGTAACCGCGATAAATAATTTTTCTTCACTGAAAAATGACAAAACCGCTAAATTTATTTAGCGGTTTTTTATTGCATAAACCTAAGCGGAAGAACATGCTTAAACACATATTTTTATTAAAATAAAAAGTGTTGTTAAAGTGTGAAATAACTTTCTTTTTTTGATAAAAATATTAAATTATCAACATTATGTGGATAACTGCGCCTGTGTAATAAACAATGCAAAAACAGGTTGCGATCAAGTTCAACTCTGGAGAGTTATAGATGAGTATTATTAAAGAATTTAAAGAATTTGCCATCAAAGGCAATATGATGGATTTAGCGATTGGTGTCATCATTGGTGGTGCTTTCGGTAAAATCATTGATTCATTAGTGAAAGATATCGTGATGCCGGTGATTTCATGGATCTTGGGTGGTGATGTGGATTACACCAACTGGTTCCTTATCCTCGGCGATAACCCGAACAATGTGACGACCCTGAAAGCGGCACAGGATGCAGGACTGAATGTATTTGCTTATGGTAGCTTCTTAACCATTCTGATTAACTTCTTGTTATTGGCATGGGTTGTATTCTTGTTGGTGAAAGTGATGAACCGTATCCGCAAACAAGAAGAGGCTGCGCCTGAGCCTGAAGCAACACCAGAAGATGTTCAATTGTTACGTGAAATTCGTGATGAGTTGAAGAAACAGGGTTAACTCATCTTGTAAAAAAACGGCATTTGAAGTGCCGTTTTTTATTGCCTATTAAAATAGATTACCACTGGATAATGCGGTGAAAATCATCATTTTACATAGAAAAATTGCTGCTTTCATTTTAAGATGCTGTGCATATGATGAAGGGGATTAACTAACATGAACCAATTATTTGTATATGGCACACTCTGCCCAAATCGAGAAAATGCCCATATTTTGGGTGGAATCGGGGGGGACTGGCAGCAGGCTTCGGTGCATGGCACCATTCATATTTTGGATTGGGGCCCAGATCGCGGTTTGCCTGCAATGGTGCTAAATGAAGCAGATCCTTTGGTTGAGGGCTATCTATTTAGTACGGATAAGTTAGAACAGAATTGGCAAATGTTGGATGAATTTGAAGGGATACAATATCAACGTGTAAAGGTTCAGGTTCAGTTGTCTGATGGCGGCACAACATTGGCATGGACTTATGTGATGAAGCCTCAGGCTTAAGGTTTATCACAGAACAGGCTGTTGAGCTTAAATCATAATTTAAGCTCAAACCCAGCGATTATCTCAAACCATCCATACGGAATTTGACTTCGACCAGATGGAAGCCAAATTGGCTTTTAATCGGACCATGTAAAATACGCTCTGCTGCGCTGAAAACCAGTTTATCGATCACAGGGACCAACTGACCTTTTTTCACTTCACCGAGTTCACCACCACGTTTTGCTGAATTACAGGTTGAATATTGCTTGGCAACCTTGCTGAAATCCGCACCCGACTGAATCCGTTTTTTTAGCTGCTCAGCCAAGTCTTTGTCTTTAACTAGAATATGTCGAACAATCGCAGTTTGCATGATGTGTTCTCCTTCGTACATTTCATAAGCTTACGCTTTTTTTAACTTCAATGGCTGGCATTGCGGGCAGAATACACTGGCACGCTGACCTAATTTCATATTTTCCAATGTAGTTTCACAATTCACGCACATCTCACCCGCACGACCATATGCTAAAAGGGTTTGTTGGAAATAACCATTTTCGCCCATTGCATTGCTATAGTCACGTAAGGTTGAACCCCCTAAATCAATCGCTTGTTTTAAGATGCGTTTAACCTCAATGACCAACTTTTCCACTTGTGCTTTGCTCAGTGTCGAAGCAGGTTGTGCAGGATGAACCCCGATATTGAATAAACTTTCAGTCGCGTAAATATTGCCGACACCAACCACCACATGATTATCCATCAAAGCAATTTTAATGCCGACATTTTTTTTACTGAGTTTTTCGCGCAAATAAGTTGCGTTAAAGTCTTCACTCAGTGGTTCTGGACCGAGTGTATCAATCAATTTGGTTTGATTAGCTTGGTCTAACCATAGGATGCAGCCGAAGCGTCGTGGGTCGTGGTAACGAAGTTGCTGATCTTCAAAGTCAATTATGAGGTGATCATGTTTTCTCAATTCATCACTGGGTTGACAAAGACGAAAGCTACCAGACATTCCCAAATGCCAAAGCATTTGATCTTGTTCAAATTCTGCCAAGATATATTTAGAACGACGTTTAAGCTGGGTTAAGCGTTGCCCAACTAATTTATCAAGATCATTGGGAATCGGCCAACGTAAGCTTGCATTCAAGACTTTGACTGCTTGCACACGTTGCTCTAACAAGGGGAGTAGGCTGGTTTTGGTAGTTTCAACTTCAGGAAGTTCGGGCATAATGAGCTCAAGTTGTTTCAACAACAATACAATGAGGGTAAATGTTTCACTTACAATTATGACGGTATTTAATTTTATTTGCTAATGCAGATCAGCAATCTGATTAATGCTTTTAGCTAAAGTTAAATGTGTAAGATAAATATAAAATAATCAGACTCTTACTTTTAAAAAGCCTTTCTTTGAAATTTTGAGAAATAAGGAATCTTCATGCCTTCACCGAAAATTAACCTTTTATACGGTTGTGTTGCAATGTGTATGGGGTTAAGCAACTCCCTTGTTTGGGCTGCTGCGCCTAATGCAGAATCGGCAGTACAGCTTTCAACGATTAAAGTTGAAGCAACACGTACCGATACCACGTATATGGAAACCCCAGCATCGATCTTTAGAGTAGATATGCCTCAGAATGATCAATCTGCGCAGGTGAACTTAACCGAAGTGGTGAAAGGTATTCCAAGTGTGCAATTACGCAATCGTGAAAATTATGCTCAAGATTTGCAGCTTTCGATGCGAGGTTTTGGTGCGCGTTCTACCTTTGGTGTGCGTGGGATCCGCTTATATACCGATGGTATTCCAGCCACGATGCCCGATGGTCAGGGGCAGACTTCAAATATAGACTTAAGTAGTCTCAGTCATCTTGAGGTGTTAACTGGCCCATTCTCATCACTTTATGGTAACTCATCCGGTGGAGCAATTTTGGCGACGACTCGAGAGGGGCAGGGTAAAGACTCGATTGAGATGAGTTATGCGGGTGGCAGCCATAACAAGAATCGTGCAGGTCTGGTACTACAGGGTGGTGCGAAAAATCAAAATGAACCGAGCTATATCATCAGTTCCTCATATTTTGATACCGATGGCTATCGTGACCATAGCAGTGCAGAAAAAGTCTTAAATAATGCGAAACTGACGTGGAACTTGGATGACGGCAGTAAAATTAATTGGGTCACTAACTATGTCAAGATTCATGCAGATGATCCGCAAGGATTAAATAGAGCCCAATGGCAGCAAAATCCGCGTCAAGTTAACGATACGAATAATCTCTATAATGTGCGTAAAGATATTGAACAAACGCAAACGGGTGTGACTTGGTCGAAACCAATTAATGATCAGCATGAACTATATGCAATGGCCTATCTTGGCAATCGACAAGTAACACAATATCAATCAATTCCTCAATCCGCGCAAAAAAATCCTAACCATGCAGGTGGTGTGATTGATTTTGAGCGTAATTATTATGGTGCTGATTTCCGCTGGACAGGCAAAGAGCTGTTGCCGAATACCACTTTTAGTGTAGGGGTTGCGGTTGATAGCATGAATGAAGACCGTAAAGGTTATGAAAACTTTAATCTACTAAATGGTCAGCCATCTTATGGTGTAAAAGGTACATTACGTCGTAATGAAGACAATACCTTGTGGAACGTTGATCCCTATTTACAAGCATCATGGCAATTTTTACCGACTTGGCGCTTAGATACGGGTGTACGCTATAGTAATGTGCATTACAAATCCAAGGATCACTATTTAAGTAACGGTAATGATAGTGATAAAACGGATTACAATAAGGTCCTGCCATCAGCTGCCTTAAGTTGGCAAATTGCACCTGAGTTATTAGCCTATGCCAGCTACGCAAAAGGTTTTGAAACACCGACCTTCACAGAAATGGCTTATCAAGCTGATCCTAAAAAGTCTGGGTTTAACTTCGATCTCAAACCATCGACAAGTGATAACTATGAAGTGGGGTTGAAATCGCAAAACCCGTTTGGTGATTTCACTTTGGCTGTTTTCCAGAGCAAGACTAAGAATGATATTGTTTCGGCAGGTACTTCTGATGGTCGTTCAACCTTTAGAAATGCGGATAAAACCTTGCGCCAAGGTGCTGAATTTGCATGGAATAAAAAGCTTTGGAAAGACTTAGAAATGAATGCCAGTTATGGTTATTTGGATGCCAAATTTGATGCCGAAATTCCGGCTGTAGGTACGGTCAAGGCTGTTGGAAAGGGCAATGCAATTCCGGGGATTGCCAAGAACCAAGCTTTTCTTGGCTTGGCGTGGAAGCCTGAGCAGGGCTTCTATGCGGGTGCAGATGCGCAGTATATGGACAAGGTCTATGTGGATGATGTGAATAGTGATACAGCGCCAAGCTATGCTGTTGCTTCAATTTATACAGGATATGCATGGAAATATGTAGATTGGGGTATTAATGGCTTTGCGCGTATTGATAATTTATTCGATAAGAACTATGCGGGCTCTGTAATTGTGAATGATAGCAATGGTCGCTTCTTTGAACCTGCAGATGGGCGCAATTGGAGTGCTGGAATTAAAGTGAGTAAACAGTTCTAAGTAAAAAGAGCAGCATTTTTATGCTGCTCTTTGTTTTTTACTTTTTGGGTGCTGCTTTTTTCGCAGCAATTGCTTCTTCAACTTTGGCTAAAGACTCTTTCGCATTGGGATAGTTTGCTGCAGCTAAACGAGAGAATATATTTTTTGCCTGCTCTAAGTCCTGATCGATAATATTACCATTGGCGAGCATATTGCCTAAAATCATCAGGGATGGTGCATAACCTTTCTTGGACAGGTCTTTTAAGCTTTCAACCGCTTGTTGCTGCATGAATGGATTTTTATTCTTTACGCCAATGCCAAGATCATATACTGCTTTTAAGTTCTTAGCAGGATAATAATCTTTTCTTAATAACGGTAATAACTTCTGAATGGCAAGTTGGTCATATTCAGGCTTACCTTGTCTAAAAAGAATATCCGCAAACTCAACAGTCGCTTCATCCGAGCCTTGAATTGATGCTTTCTCTAAATATTCTTTATATTTTTGTGGATTCTTAGCTAGCCCAAGTGTGCCTTTATGGTAGGCCTGAGCGAGTGCAAAGCTTGCAGGGCCATAACCTTTGTTCGATGCATCTTGATAATACTGCAATGCTTTCTTTTCATCTTTCGCTGTGCCTTGCCCAGCTTGAGTCATATAACCTAAATTGAAGATCGCTTGCTTATTTCCAGTATTGGCCAAACGCTGCATTTCCTGAAAGGCTGCGGGATAGTCTTTGGCTTCGTAAAGTTGGGTCGCTTTAGTAAATAACGGATCGGTCTTGACGGTTGTCGCTTTAGTGTCTGCTGCGAATGCTGTATGGCTTACAATCATCATTAAACTCGCGATGAGCAATTTTTTCATGTTTATTTTCCTTTCATGTTGATCTGCTTTCATCCTTTGCATAGCAGAACTCAATATGTTGCCTTCATCATAAAAGTTTAGGTAAAAATGTAAATAAGGGTTTTGTATAAATCGTGGTGAATAAGAAGAAGGAAAATTAAACCCTGTAATAGTATAAAATTTATTAAATCAATAGTTTATATTTTGTCTTTTCAGGTGGAGGCTTGTGGGTTCTCTCTGGCAAAGAAGTCAACAAACCTCCATAATTGCATATTATTTGTTACTGCTGGCTTCCTGTAAAAGCTGCTCAATCTGTTCCGCATTTTGTGGGCTGCCAGAGAGGCGCATCCCATTTTGCAAGAATAGTGTCGGAGTGCCATCAATTTGTAGTTTTTGGCCTAGGGCAAGATTCTTTTGTATCGGGGTTTCACATTGTGCTGCATTTTTAGGTGCTTTACGATGCAGCATATAATCCTCCCAAGCTTCGTACTGATTTTTTGAACACCAAATTTGATTGGCAACAGCTTCTGCTTTGGGATGTAAACTTTTTAGCGGGAACAAAAACAGATACACAGTGACATTATCGATAGAGGTCATATTCTGTTCAAGTTTTTGGCAGTAGGGACAATCAGGGTCGCTAAAAACATAAAGAATACGCTCGCCTTTGCCTTTTACATATTTGATGGCCTGATCGAGCGGCAGCTGTTTAACATCAATTTTTCCAAATTCCGCTAAACGCTCTTCAGTCAGATTTTTCTTGTTTTTGACGTCGAGGAGGTTGCCAAAAAAGAGGTACTTGGCGGTTTCATCCGTATAGATGATTTTACCTGCGGCATAGACTTCATAAATACCAGGTAAAGGAGAGGAGCTAACTGATTTGACTGGAATATCTGGATAGTTATGCTTGAAGTTTCGTTCTAGTGTTTTGCTATCGGCATGTAGGCTTTGTAGGCTGAGCAGACTCAAACTGAGTGCAGATAACCATGTTTTGATCATTATTTTCATGAGGAATCGGTTGTGTTGAGAATAAAGGAACAATAACGTTGATTTGCACTTTCGACAAGAATCTAACTCAAACTTTATTTTAAATAAGGCTGCATCGCCAATTGAAGCAATTCAATCAGCTCAGGGTCCATATAGTGGTAGTCATCGGGAATATCGAGCACAAAGACTTTCTTATGCGTGAGTTGTTTTGAAAACTGTTCTTTGATCTGTTGTTTGTGTCGAGATTCCATCACAAAGATTTGTTCCGCCCAAGCAATATCCTTTAATGAGAGAGTATGTTTGGCGTGACGGCTGGTCCCTGCAGAACGGGTATGTAGGCCATAGCCTTGAGCGAAAATACGTTCAGCTGTTGGGCTACGCCATTGATTACGACTGCAAATGAAAAGAGTGTTCAGTATGTTAAATCCAAGAGTTGAAATGAGCTTCACGTAAATATTTTGCTTTGGAAATTCGGGGATATTTAATTCTTAATTGCTTGGCACGTGCAAGTTTATCTTGTCGTGTATACAGATATTTCCATTGTTTAGGGGGCTTTCAACAGAGAGAATTATGCCTACAGTCTCGACCACGAAATAGAAATTTTTGTTTACGTCGCCACGCTCGATTACGTTGTTGTGATACATCATCCATATTAAAAAACTCATGAGTTGATCGGGTTCAGCAGCCGCGATAACACATGAGTTTTTAATATAAAATCAAAGCCTGATTTTACAAGTATTTAGTTTGGTCTTGCCACATCACCATTTAGTGCACCCGGTAGATCCAAAACGGTTACATCGAGCTCTTCTAAAGCAGCGGGTTTTGCAATGACCAAGGCTAAATAGCCTTCTTCAAATGCAACACTATTCACGACTTCAACATCTTTATTGAGCTGAGTTGCAGGAGCAGGTAGATCACCTTGGGCTTGAATTAAATGCAACCAATGCTTCGGCTTTGCTTTAAACCAGAGACGTGCCACAATTTCCTGACCGAGATAACAACCTTTATCAAAATGTACGCCATCGCGTTGATGTAAACGTAATTCTTGTGGTTGAAATAAGTGCTCGGTGCTTTGACTAATCCACGCTTGTCCAGACTGAATGGCCTGAACTTGCCAAGTATTGATATCACTTTCTACTGATGAAAATTCGGTTTGAATGCCGTCTACCTTAGGAAAAACAGGACCGATTTGTTCTAACTTCATTTTAGAAAAGGCGCCAAACTTTTTAATATGCTTAGCAAATTCTTCGGCTTGGTCTTGCGTGGTTACAAGCTCAAAGCTCTCTGGGCCAAGTCTTTTAATCCATAAACCAAAATGAATACGTCCTTTTAAGTCACAAATAGCGGTATAGCGACTTTCATTTTCAGGTACGCGCTCTACATGCACGGTCACTTGACCTTGTAAAAATTTCTGTGCATCTACACCATTCAAACTAAAAGCAGTAAAAGCAAGCTGACTCATAGATCAATCCTAAATCTGCATTCTGATCACGAAAATATGGATTGTTATTTTGCGCTATTTTTCACAAAAAAGCAGCTTGAGATTCTCGATATTCGTGCTCAAATGAGGGATTAAAGGCATAGCATTTGTGTACCAAATCGCTATGATAAATCGATCCAACACAAGAATCGTAAGATTGGAGAATAATAATGACGGGTACAGTAAAATTACATCGCGTATTGAGTGCGCCACCTGCTCGGGTTTACAAAGCCTTTTTAGATCCTGATGCCTTGGTAAAATGGCTACCACCGCATGGATTCACTGCAAAAGTTCATCACCTTGATCCTCAAGAGGGTGGCAGCTATAAAATGTCATTTACCAATTTTTCAACTGGACGCTCACACTCTTTTGGTGGAACCTATGTTGAACTGGTTCCCAATGAAAGCTTGCGTTATACCGATCGTTTTGATGATCCAAATCTGCCTGGTGATATTCAAGTGACGATTCAATTAAAGCAAGTATTGGTCGGTACTGAAATCCATATTACCCAAGAAGGGATACCCGAGGTGATTCCGGTCGAAGCTTGCTATTTAGGTTGGCAAGAATCAGTGTATCTGCTTGGCTTATTGGTACAGGCTGAGATTCCAGATCAGTAATCGAAAACAAGAATCAGCTTAAAAAAACAGTTTATGATGATGACATCGGGGGATGCTATGTCAGAACAAGCGATGCTTGCACACCGTGAACAGCTTGCACGCCGTGCAATGCTGGACGCTTTAGAAAACCAACAGGCCGAAGACAGTGTAGAGTTATTTATTCAACATCACCTTGAAGAGGTTGAATCTGTATATTGGCAAAAACACTTTGGGACAGCGACCCCAACTCCGTTGCAGGTATTAGCATTTTTGGTGCTTGATCATCAATGGAAGGATGAGGGTTTAGAGCCGCATGACATGCTTGATTTTACTTTGCCCGATGGAATTACTAATTATGTGATTTGTGTCAGCTTTGATTCCAAAGGGCAGGTGATTGATATCGCAATGGAAAGTTAAAACTAAATTGAAGGGCTGGGTATGCAAATTGAGATTAAACGTATTTATGACCCTGTCGCAGTCACTGATGGAAAGAGGATCTTGGTTGATCGCTTGTGGCCAAGAGGAATTTCCAAAGAGCGTGCGCATTTGGACTTATGGCTCAAGGAGATTGCACCGTCAACAGAATTGCGGCAGGCTTTTTGCCACAAGGCTGAACATTGGCTCAGTTTTCAACAAGGCTATTATCAAGAATTATCTGGAAATCCACATGTCAATGAACTCAGAGAAATGGCAGCGCAACAGCAATTGACGCTGATTTATGCAGCCAAAGATCCTCAACTGAATCATGCTTTAGTTTTGAAGAATTATTTACTTGGCATCGCGATTCAAGCCTAAAATTTTGAAAAATTGCGTCTATCCATCATAATAGCCGTTTTGAGTTTCTTTTATGTCTTTTCCAAATTGCCCACAATGCCAATCAGAATATACTTACCAAGATGGCGATTTATTGATTTGTCCTGAATGTTCACATGAATGGAAGGAAGGGGAAGTCGCGGCTTCAGAATTACAGGACATTATTAAAGATGCCAATGGAAATGTGTTGGCCGATGGTGATAGCGTAACGGTTGTGAAAGACTTAAAAATTAAAGGTTCATCTTCTGTGGTGAAGGTTGGAACAAAAGTTAAAAGCATCCGTTTAGTTCCAGATGCGAGCGATGGTCATAACATTGATTGTAAAATTGATGGTGTTGGTGCAATGAAACTGAAGTCTGAGTTTGTGAAAAAAGTTTAACTTTTTATATTTAGGAGCATGAAAATGCTCCTTTTTTATGTCTGCTCAGAATTACCAAAAGTGAACAAAAAACAATCTTTTTAAACTGACCTAGCTGTTCTATATTGGATGAGATAACAAACAACACTAACTCCAATAATAGAGGTCTTTATGTCAGGATGGTTTGAAGTCAGTCAAGCAAGTGATGGGCAATATCGTTTTGTGTTAAAAGCAGGAAATGGCGAGCCAATTTTAAATAGCGAATTATATAAAACTAAAGCAGCGGCCTTGAATGGGATTGCATCGGTACAAAAAAATAGTCCAGATGATGCTCGTTATGAACGTTTAACGTCTAAAAATGAAAAAGCCTATTTTAATTTAAAAGCTGCCAATCATCAGGTGATTGGTACCAGTCAGTTATATGCCAGTGAGCAGTCTCGAGATAAGGGGATTGAGTCTGTGAAGAAGAATGGCCCATCAGAAACCATTAAAGATCTGACTGCTTAATGGATAAAAAAGCCGTTTCATTGAAACGGCTTTTTTATGTTTAGAATTTAGATTAGCGAACAAGTTTTGCTAATAATTCTTCTTTATTGAGATTACTTGATTCAGCATCGCGACGACCTTTGTACTCGAAAGTACCTGCATCCAAACCTTTTTCACCAATCACGATACGATGTGGAATTCCCATCAATTCAAGATCAGAGAATTTCACCCCTGGGCGTTCATTACGATCATCCAGCAAGACATCATAACCTTGTGCTTGCAGCTCAGCATACAATGCTTCTGCTGCTTCAAGCGTACGTGGTGATTTATGAGCATTCATTGGCACAATCGCAACTTCAAAAGGCGCAATCGTTTGTGGCCAGATAATGCCTTTCTCATCGAAGTTTTGTTCGATCGCCGCAGCGACCACACGTGTTACACCGATGCCGTAACAGCCCATGGTGACGGTAAATGGTTTGCCGTCTTCACCAAGAACCTTACAGCCTAAAGCTTCAGAGTATTTGGTGCCGAGTTGGAAGATGTGACCGACTTCGATCCCGCGTTTAATCTGGATTGTGCCTTTACCATCTGGAGATGGGTCACCTTCAACCACATTACGTAGGTCAAATACTTCTGTGAATTTGGCATCACGATCCCAGTTAACTCCCGTTGCATGCTTGTCGACTTCATTTGCACCTGCAACAAAGTCAGATAAGACCGATGCAGCACGGTCCACAATCACGGTTAGGCCTTTTTCCACTAAACCTTGTGGGCCACAGAAGCCAGCTGTTAGACCGTGTTGTTGCAATTGCTGTTCAGTCGCAAATGTTAAAGGTGCTGCAATCAATGGATGCTTTTCAGCTTTAATATCATTGAGTTCATGGTCACCACGGAGGAACAAGGCAACAACTGGTGTAAGACCTTTGTCGTCAGTTGGACCTTGTACCAATAATGCTTTAACAGACTGTTTCGCATCAGCATTTAAGAACTGGCAAACATCCGCAATAGTTTTTTGATTTGGCGTATCAACGAGCGTTAATGCTTGAGTTGCAGCAGCACGCTCACCGACTAATAGTGCTTCTGCCATTTCAACGTTGGCGGCAAAGTCAGATTCTGTCGAGAAAGCGATGTCATCTTCACCACTTGACGCAAGCACATGGAATTCATGTGATGCTGAACCACCAATTGAACCAGTATCAGCTTGTACTGGACGGAAGTCCAAACCTAGACGGGTGAAGATACGACTATAGGTGTCGTACATCACATCATAGGTTTCTTGTAATGAGGCCTGATCTGCATGGAATGAATATGCATCTTTCATGATGAATTCACGTGAGCGCATTACGCCAAAACGTGGACGAATTTCGTCACGGAATTTGGTTTGAATTTGATAGAAATTCAAAGGGAGCTGTTTATAGCTCTTGAGTTCATTACGGGCCAAGTCGGTAATCACTTCTTCGTGAGTTGGACCAAGCACGAATGGATTGTCATGGCGATCTTTAAAGCGTAATAGTTCTGGGCCGTATTGTTCAAAACGACCAGATTCTTCCCAAAGCGAAGCAGGTTGAGTCACTGGCATAAAGACTTCTAATGCACCTGAACGGTTCATCTCTTCACGAACAATGGCATCCACTTTCTTTAAAACGCGCGTTCCCATGGGCAACCAAGAGTATAAGCCAGAAGCGAGTTTACGAATCATCCCCGCACGTAGCATGAGCTGGTGTGAAATCACTTCAGCATCATTTGGGGTTTCTCTTAACGTTGCAAATAAAAAGCGGCTTGCGCGCATGGAAACTGTCCTAAAGTTAAGTGTTATTTAAAAAGTGCTATCAATGAGCAAAATAATCAGCTCAGTTTTGAGCAATGGGCATTATGACATGAATCATTCAATTTGGCGCAGTATAAAGTACAGGCATACGCTTAAATATTGGAATTGTTTAAAGATTAATGTCGAGATGGTCAGTGCGTGATTGTATATTCAGGGTTTAGGTCGAGCCGAGTGCATTTAAGCGATTGATAATATCGCTATATTCAACTTCGGTCTTATGATAGGCATTACGTAGGCTTTCAACGGTTTTTTTGACGTTTTCGATATTTTGAGCATTATTTTCCAGATTGCTTTTGAGCTGGGCAGGCAGCACTTCACCTTTGCGGTGATATTCCATTTCTTGGCGTTTGAAAGCAATTTTATCCTTTTGTAATTGCTGTAACTGTTCTTGCTGATAATTCAGCTGTTTTTTGAGATTTGCTAAAATTTGATCGCGTTTTGCTGCTGCGATTTGTGGACTGCCATAGGCGCGTTTGAGTCTGAGATCTTGTTCACGACGACGTGCTAGAGATTCGCGTTGAGCCGATTGCTGAACATCGGCAGCAGCATTATAAGCACGATTGCGTTTGATCACTTGCATATTACGATCAAGTGCTTCATAGCCATGTCGGATATGCTCTGGGGTGACAGAGGTGCTGACATTAGCAACGCCGTTTTTGTCATAATAACGATACCAAACAGGTTTAACTTGTTCAGTTGCTGCAAGGCTAGAATGGCTGACAAATAGCAATAGAAAAAATGAACAAATGTAACTACGAGTAATCGTTGTAAAGTGACCAATGCGGAAACCGCACTTTAACGAACCAGTCATTACATTCCCCGTAAAAAAGTTAATTAAATCACTTATTTTTAAATAATAATCAGTTGTATATTAGTGCTAATTTAGACATTTAAAAATAGTTATTCAGCAAAAAAAATAGGAATTTAATCAAAAGTGTGAACTGTTTATGATTGTTAAGCGAAACTGATAGGTTGGTTCAAAAAACTTCATTGATAATGCAAGTAAAGATATGTTAAAAATATCAACTAATCTGTATAAAACAAATTAAACCAACCATAATTTGTATTGAGTATTGGGGCAGGACAATAAATGGAAGATAAATTTCAAAATTTGAAGGTCATGGTGATTGACGATTCAAAAACGATTCGTCGTACAGCTGAGACTTTATTACAACGTGAAGGTTGTGAAGTGATTACAGCGGTTGATGGCTTTGAAGCATTATCAAAAATTGCAGAAGCTAATCCAGATATCGTTTTTGTTGACATCATGATGCCTCGTTTAGACGGTTACCAAACCTGTGCATTAATTAAAAATTCTCTAAATTATCAAAATATTCCAGTCATTATGTTGTCAAGCAAAGACGGTTTGTTTGATCAGGCGAAAGGGCGTGTTGTGGGGTCGGATGAATATTTAACCAAGCCATTCAGTAAAGATGAGCTGTTAAACGCGATTCGCAACCATGTTAGCGCATAAAATTTAAGATTGAGGAAAAAATGGCTCGCATACTTATTGTAGATGATTCACCTACTGAAACATTTCGCTTTAGAGAAATTTTAACGAAGCACGGTTATGACGTTATTGAAGCAACCAATGGTGCTGATGGTGTGACCATGGCGCAGGCAGAATTGCCTGACTTGGTGCTGATGGATGTGGTGATGCCAGGGATGAATGGCTTTCAGGCAACGCGTCAAATCAGTAAAGGTAAGGACACACAGCATATTCCTGTTGTGATTGTCAGTACCAAAGATCAGGCCACAGACCGTGTATGGGGTAAGCGTCAAGGGGCTTGTGATTATTTGACTAAGCCAATTGATGAACAGCAACTTATTGATGTCATTAAACAATTATTAAGTTAATTTTTTGCTCAAGACGAGCCTTCTCATTACTCAATACGGGATAGGGTATGGCAGCAAATGGATTTATCGAGTTGCTTCGTTTATCCAAGCGAGGCAATAAACAATACACTTCAACTCAAAATGAAGTCAGCCGTTGGTCTGGTATCGCATTTGAGATGTTAGGGCAATATTTTGTTGCGCCTTTAGGGGAAATTTCGGAGGTAATCTATCCTCCGAAATATACACCAGTACCAAATACTCAGGCGTGGGTGCGAGGTTTGGCCAATATTCGTGGACGACTACTTTCAGTCTCTGATTTAACACACTTTATTTCAGGGCAGCGAAGTCAGTTTTCTCCAACGCAAAAAGTGATTTGTATTAGCCATCAAGACCATTATGTGGGGTTGGTCGTCGATCAGGTTTTGGGGATTCAACACTTTAATAAGAAGAGTTTTTTCTCTCAAAATAATGAGCTGGACAATAAATTGAAAGATTATTGCCAAGGTCATTTCCATCAACATAATCAACAATGGCATGTGTTTTTATTGAGCCGGTTATTAACCAACCCTCAGTACATGAATGCATCAATAAAATTTATAAACTAATTTATACGCTACGGAACATAAGCGCGTATTCAGGGGAGAAGCTGACATGGGCTTTAAACTTAAAAAAAAGAACGGCAATGGCGATAGTGCAGGGCTGAAAAAAGGTGGGGCGTTCTTAGATAATATTCGAACGCAACTTGACCAGTTTTCGCGCTTATTCGGTGAAACTGAGAAATCAAAACCGATTATCTATCGTGCTTTAATTGCTTTGGCCCTTGCAGTTATCCTTTTGATTTACTTATTCGTAAGTGTTCCGCGTTCAAACCAGTTGACCCGTAGTTTAGGTGAATTGCGTTTGTTATCGCAAACAATTTCGCGTCAAGCAACTGAAGCAACTGCTTCGGGTACGCCAGAAGCGATGAAAAAGTTGGTCGAGTCAGAGAAACAGTTTGCTGAAAACCTGGACACGGTTGAAAGTGTGTACGGTAAAGGCTCTGATGAATATAAAAAGGTCAGTGGTCTTTGGGACACTGTTGCCAAGAATATTGACTTGATTGCATCGCAACAAAAAGTCATTAACCAGCTTTACGACACCAACATCTCGATCAGTGAAACTATTCCTGAGATTCAGGCGGAATATAACTTGATGGTCGACCAGATGGTACGTGAAAACATGCCGAGTAGTCAGGTAATTATCACCAAAAACCAAGTGTTCATTGCAGAACGTATTTTACGTTCGATCAACTCGGTATTGGTCGGTACGGACAACTCAAGTGTTTCTGCGAATGACTTCGGTGCCGATATTGATACCTTCGGTGTGTATTTAAATGCGCAACTGAATGGTAGTTCGGAACTTGGTGTAGACCGTATCAGTTCAGCAGCATTGCGCGAATCTGTAGACAGCATTAAGTCGGATTATGATGCTGTATTGAAATCAGCAGCGGCAACGGTATTGCAGAACGCCAACCAGATTGTTCGTGTACGCCAAGCATCGTCACAAATTTTCTCGCAGTCCGATGCACTTTTGACTTCACTCAATGATTTGTCCAATAAAGCCGAAGGCGGTTGGGATAACGTTGTTGCGGGGATCGTACTGATTGGTGCATTAGGTCTATTGGTGTTCTCAGCACTCCAATTACTTGCTTTACGTAGTAATACCGATAAAGAGCGTGTAACGCGTCTACAAGACGAATATGACCGTAACCAAAACGCGATTTTACGTTTACTGGATGAAATTGCCGACTTAGCGGACGGTGACTTACGTTCTTATGCGACGGTATCGGAAGACTTTACAGGGGCGATTGCCGACTCGATTAACTTCGCGATTGACCAATTACGTGACCTTGTTTCTCGTATTACCGACACTTCGCAAGAGGTGGCACGTTATACCCAAGATACCCAGAGTATTACCAACCAGTTAGCAGAAGCATCTGAACATCAGGCACAAGAAATTGCAGGTGCATCAGCAGCGATGAACGAAATGGCATTGTCGATTGACCAAGTATCTGCCAACGCATCTGAATCTGCTGACGTAGCACAACGTTCGGTACAAATTGCAACCAATGGTGCGCAAGTGGTAAACCGTTCGATTGAAGGTATGGATCACATTCGTGAACAGATCCAAGAAACATCAAAACGTATTAAGCGTTTGGGTGAGTCTTCGCAAGAGATTGGTAACATCGTCTCGTTGATTAACGATATTGCCGACCAAACCAACATCTTGGCATTAAACGCAGCGATCCAAGCATCGATGGCGGGTGAAGCGGGTCGTGGTTTCGCGGTCGTAGCCGATGAAGTACAGCGTCTTGCAGAACGTTCTGCATCAGCAACCAAGCAGATTGAAAGCTTAGTAAAAACCATTCAAACCGATACCAACGAAGCCGTAATTTCGATGGAACAAACCACATCGGAAGTTGTACGTGGTGCGAACTTGGCGAAGGATGCGGGGATTGCACTGGATGAGATTCAAACTGTATCAGGCGACTTGGCAAAACTGATTGCGAGCATTTCGGATGCAGCAAAACTTCAGTCTGCATCTGCCAGTCATATTGCAACTACGATGAATGTCGTACAGGAAATTACATCACAAACGACAACTGCAACGTTTGATACAGCACGCTCAGTATCTGAGTTGGCAAACATGGCTGAATCATTACGTGAATCGGTAACGGACTTTAAGTTACCTGATTAAACCGAATTGGAAAGGCAGATGGGGGTGTCTGTCTTTCCATTTTTAGAGATGTTGGATATCTCAACAAGGTGATGGCGACATGTAACTACATCTTGTGTGATAGATAGACGTAATTTTTACCCACATTGGTGGATAAAAACGAAAGAAGCAGCTATGAAACAAATATTAAAAACGTTAGTTGAAACGATGACGCTTCCTGAAGACAGTTATCTTGAACAAGATGCAGAGATTCTTGAGATTTTTATTGAAGAATTAGATGAAATCTTTGTTGAGTTAGAGCCATTACTTGTTCAATGGACAGAACAACCACATCAGCAGGACATACTGAGCGATATTCGCCGCCATTTTCACACCTTAAAAGGCTCTGGACGAATGGTGGGGGCTAAGTCATCGGGTGAGTTAGCCTGGACGGTTGAAGATACGTTGAATCGTGTGATCGCTGGTACGATTGTGCTCAATAGCGATATTCAACGCTATGTGCAAACGGTATTTAATCTTTATCGTTTTAAGCTTGTACATGATTTTAAAGCGGTTCAGAAGCATCTGATCGACTTTAGAGCACTGGTTTTATTAGGACAACAATTACAACAGCAGCAAAGTCCTGAACCTGCTTTGGCGGAGCTTCTGAATTTAGCCACAGACTTGAATCAAGAGCAGGAATCGACAGGTCTTGAACTTGGGGATGAGCGTGTTGCAGAAACTACGGTCCTTGAGCAAGAACCGCTTGAACCTATCGCCGAACTTGAATTGGCAGCACCATTTGAAGATGAGGCCCTTGCCAAAGAAACGCTGGCCATCTTCTTGGAAGAAGCGGAAGAGCATCTTGCTACCATTGATCAGTTCTTGAAGAATGATCGTCCAAGTAACGATCATTACAATACGCTCATTCGTGCATTACATACCTTGCGTGGCAGCTCTGCCATGGCGCATGTCGATCATGTGTTCGAGGCCAGTGCAAAAGTTGAAAATCTGTTTAAAACATTATTACAAGAAGAGCTGGATTCAAGCTCGGATGAAACAGCTTTACTGACGCATTATGCGCAATTTGTACGTGATTATTTGCATACCTTGAAGCAACAAGCGCCACAGCAACAGTTTGACGAAATTTATCAAACCTTCAATGTTGCTTGGGATAGTTACGACTTCCAACTCGAAGAAAAGAACGGAACTGCCATACGGCCTCAAGGCTTGGTTTCTGAATTACTTGAATTGAATATCAATGATCTATTAGACGTTGAGTTTGATTTTGAGAAGCGTGCCCGTCACGAGTTCCCGCAATATATCCAGTTGTTGAGTCAACAAGCTGAAACCTTGTTACAGCATACCCATCACCATGCCACGATTGGGATGTATCAATATACCAGCTTGCTGCGCTCCAGCTATCAGGATCTGATCTATAAGCCAAGCTTACTCAATCTTGATTATGCCTTCGAGCTGTATCATCAGGTGCATCAGCAGTTCATTCAACTATTTGATACCTTGGCGGCGGGACAGCGTGTCACATTAAGCAAAGCACATGAGCTTGTTTTAAATGAATTAAGTTCATTTACCCAGCAAAATGTTGAGTCTCTGGAAACACCTGTTGTTGAAGAGACAAATATAGTCGAACTCCAAGAGACAATTACGCCTGTTATTGCGAGCACCGATTTAGCCGCTCAATTTGCTTTAGATAAACAGCAACTTCAATCAGCAGATGCCAACCGTGATTTTGATCCAGATGTATTGGATATTTTCTTGGAAGAGGCAGATGAGTTACTGGGCGGTATTGATACCGATCTCAATACATGGGCGACAGATCATCAAAACCTCAATGCCTTAAAGAATTTGATGCGCTATTTGCATACCTTAAAAGGTGGTTCAAATATGATTCAAGCGCGTCATATTGGTTTGATTGCACATGAATTAGAAACCATCTATGAGAAGTTGATCAACCAACAGATTCAGGCAACGCCACAATTGATTACTACGATTCGTTCAGTGCAAGATGATATTGCCGATCGTATCCAAATCATTCGTGATCAGCAGGTGGATTATCCTGCGACTCACACTTTGGCTGTGCTTGCTGATTTATCTAAAACAGCACCGATTGTTGAGCAGACTGACATTGAAGCTGTAGCAACAGTGGAGCAAGATCAATCCGTTGTCAGTGAGGCAGATGTTGCTGAGCCAGTAGCAACATTGACGACAGTTACACCTGCTCAAACAGAATCTGTTTCTGCTAGCATTGATGTCACGGCTTTTGCCGCACAGCTTGCTTTGGATAAGCAACAACTACAATCAACTGATGCAAACCGTGACTTTGATCCAGATTTGTTGGATATCTTCCTTGAAGAAGCAGATGAGTTACTCGGTGGGATCGATACTGATCTGCATACATGGACGGCCGATCATCAAAACATTAATGCTTTAAAGAATTTGATGCGTTATTTGCACACCTTAAAAGGTGGTTCAAATATGATTCAAGCGCGTCATATTGGTTTGATCGCGCATGAATTAGAAACCATTTATGAAAAGCTGATCAACCAACAGATTCAAGCGACGCCACAACTGATTGCGATTATTCGTTTAGTGCAGGATGACATTGCCGATCGTATTCAAACCATTCGTGATCAGCATACCGATTATCCATCTACCCATGTAGTGCAGTTACTGCAACAGGCAGATCAATCAATTGAGTCTGCGGCTGCGGAGCCTGTGCCTGAAACAGCACAAGAATTTGACGCAGTTGAATCAAGTGAAATTGAGATTCAGGTGGAACAACCTGAGTTGGCAGAAGTTGAAGCCATTGTTGCTGAGCAAGCAATTGAACTTGAACCTGAGTCATCTCCTGCAGACACAGAAGTGCTTGAACAGATTTCCTCAGTACAACTGAACGATACTGTTGCTGATTCGACAGATGATGATGTCCGTAATCTGGTTGAGCAAACCTTCCTTGAAGAAGCGGAAGAATTGCTTGAGCAAGCACAAAATTTATTGAAGCAATGGTTTGACCAACGTGGTAACCGTAGCTTGCTGTTACAGTTACAGCGTAATGCCCACAGTCTGAAAGGTGGTGCACGCATGGCAGAAATGGATGCCATTGCGATTATTGCCTATCATTTAGAGAATGCTTTTGAGCAATTTGGTGTACATCACTTCAGTTCGAATGTGTATGACAATCTACTCAATACAGCATTCGCATGGTTGAATGATGCGATCTTTAAGCGCCAATATGCCAATTTTGATGGCTTAAAACAAAGCCTAGAGAAGATGGAGTTTGTTGACGTTTCGGCACAACTGCCACAGAAACTCTCTGCTAAAGACATCTTTACACCTGAATATACGATGGAGTTTGTTCAGGGCGATGGTACTGAGCCACCGTCAATGTTGGGTGAGTGGGAAACCGCTGAACGTATTGAACAGAATAATGAAATGATCCGCGTTTCTGCTGACGTCATTGAGAAGATGATTGATCTGTCAGGAGAGAATGCGATCAACCGTTCACGTATCGAGATGGACTTAGGTCAATTGGGCGGTACCTTGACTGAAATGGAATTGGCAATCAAACGTTTGGCGGATCAGTTACGCCGAATGGAAGGTGAGTTGGAAAGCCAGATCATTGCCCGACATGGTGGTGAAAACTCGCGTTATGCCGACTTTGACCCGCTGGAAATGGACCAATATTCATCGTTGAATCAATTGTCTAAATCCTTGGCTGAGTCAGCATCGGATTTGGTTGATTTCAAAACCACGCTGTCTGAAAAGATTCGTGATACCGAAGGTTTGCTGCTACAGCAGTCACGTATTCAGGCTGAAATTCAAGAAAGCTTGATGCGTACCCGTTTGGTTCCATTCTCGCGTCTATTGCCACGTTTACAGCGTATTGTGCGCCAAACAGCATCGACCTTAAACCGCCCAACAGAACTGGTGGTGAATAATACCGAAGGTGAGTTAGACCGCAGTATTCTTGAGCGTTTGGTTGCGCCGTTTGAACATATGTTACGTAATGCGATTGACCACGGGATTGAAGACCGCGAACAACGTCTACAGGCACAAAAGCCAGAGACTGGACATATTGTGTTGAACATTGGCCGTCAGGGCACAGATGTTGTCGTGACCTTCAGTGACGATGGTAAAGGTATTGATGTTAAGCGCATCAAGGAAAAAGCCTTACAAACAGGTCTGATGACCAAAGATCAGAAACTTGATCAGGAAGAAATTCTGCAATTTATCTTCCATCCAGGCTTTAGTACCGCGGCTCAAGTCACTCAGATTTCTGGACGTGGTGTTGGTCTGGATGTAGTGCAAAGTGATATTAAGGCCCTAGGTGGTCATGTCAGTGTCGATTCAAGCTTAGGTCAGGGCACCACCTTTACCATTCGCGTACCGACGACGGTGGCGGTGAGTGATGCCTTGATGGTGAAAGCTGGCGATCAACAGTTCGCTTTCCCATTGGCGCAGATCGATCGTATTGTGCGTATTTCACCGATGGCTTTAGAACAGTACTTTGAAAGCCAAGAGGATTATTTCAGCATTGACCAAGAACGTTATCGTTTACGTTACTTGTCTGAGTTCGTCGCTGGACAGCCAATTCCGCGTTTAAGTGGGGTAGTGCATTCTTTACCTGTGCTGCTGATTAAAGGGGCTCAAGGTCAGACCACGGCATTATTGGTTGATCAGTTGATTGGCTCGCGTGGACAGATTGTGGTTAAACCCGTGGGGCAACAGTTCTCAAGTATTGGTGTGATTGCAGGTGCAACAATTCTCGGTGACGGTCAGGTTTGTTTGATCTTGGATGGTCAAAACATTGCGCGACAAGCGCAGTCAACAGCACGCAGTAAGCAGGCGGATGAGACTTATACCAAGCAGCGTTATGACGAACGTCGCCTGATTATGATTGTCGATGACTCCGTGACGGTACGTAAAGTGACTTCACGTCTATTAGAGCGCCAAGGTTATGATGTTGTGACCGCGAAAGATGGTGTCGATGCGATTGAGCAGCTTGAGACAGTGAAGCCAGACTTGATGTTACTGGATATTGAAATGCCACGTATGGATGGTTTCGAAGTATCTAACCTTGTACGACACCATGAAATTCATCGTGACTTACCAATTATCATGATTACATCACGTACTGGTGAGAAGCATCGTGAACGTGCATTATCATTGGGTGTAAACCAGTATATGGGTAAACCATTCCAAGAAGAGGCGCTCTTGGAAAATATTGAAAGCTTACTTGCGGTGCGCTAAGAGGTGAAAAATAATGGCTAAGAAAAGCGCAAACTCAGCACTGGGGCAGATTGACCAGCAAGAGTTACAACATTTAATTACGGTCTCAACCGGATTTATTGATGCATATATTATTCAATGCCATCAAAAAGTACCGATGCTGTTACCCCAAAATATTGTGTTATCAGCAATGGATACCCAAACCAATGTTGATCATATTGAATGGCATGATCTAAAACTTCCTGTCTATGCCGTGAATGATCCAAAGCAGAAACAAGGGGTTGCCTTGGTGATAGAAGGCGATGACGTTTCTGAACGATTTGCGCTGGTCTGCGATGAAATGCCTGAATCGATTCGTGTGCGTATTTCAGAAATTGTAGATGAAGAGCGCGAAACCGATGATGATAAGGTGTTTAAATATGTAAAAATGGGCGAGCATGAGTTTTATGTTCCTCACCTGCAGAATATACAAACCCAACTTGGGCTGTAATAAAAAAGGAACTCATTTGAGTTCCTTTTTTATTGATCTCTTTTTATTTTTTAGGCAAGCAGCTCGATTAAAATCTGTTCATAGATTTCAGCCAATGGCTCAAGCTCTGCAACATTGACATGCTCATTAATCTGATGGATGGTTGCATTCAACACACCGAGTTCAAGCACTTGTGCACCCGTAGGGGCAATAAAGCGGCCATCAGAAGTACCACCACTGGTTGAAAGCACAGTATCAATGCCTGTGACATTTTTAATTGCGGTTTTTGCAGCATTGACTAACTCACCGACTGGGGTAAGGAAGGGTAAGCCTGATAAAGTCCACTGAATATCGTAATTGAGTTTATGTTGATCTAAGGTCTCAAGTACGCGCTGTTTCAGGATATCGGCCGTGACTTCAGTAGAGTAACGGAAGTTAAAGGTCACTTTTAATGTGCCTGGAATTACATTGGTCGCGCCAGTACCTGCTTGGATATTTGAAATCTGGAATGAGGTTGCAGGGAAGTATTCATTACCATTGTCCCAAACGGTTTCACAAAGCTCATTTAGTGCTTTAGAGGCGGTGTGAATCGGATTTTCTGCGAGATGCGGATAAGCCACATGGCCTTGTTTGCCATATACCGTCAAAACTGCATTCAGAGAACCACGACGGCCATTCTTGACGATATCACCCAATTGATTTGTACTTGATGGTTCGCCAACCAAGCACCAGGTCATTTTTTCATTACGGGCTTCAAGTGTTTCAACAACTTTGACGGTACCGTTGATTGAAGGTCCTTCTTCATCAGAAGTAATCAAGAAGGCGATTGAGCCTTTATGGTCTGGATGTTTAGCAACAAAACGTTCAGAGGCAACCACCATCGCAGCCAAGGCTGTTTTCATATCGGCAGAACCACGACCATATAATTTACCATCGCGAATGCTTGGTAAGAAAGGATCAGAATTCCAGTCGTCTAAATGACCCGTGGGTACGACATCAGTATGGCCTGCAAAACAGAACACGGGGCTTGCTGTGCCACGACGCGCCCATAAATTATCAACATCTTCAAAACGCATGTTTTCGATATTAAAGCCAATCTTTGCCAAGCGTTCAGCCATGATGTTTTGACAATCATGGTCAACAGGGGTGACAGAGGGTTGACGAAGGAGTTGTAAACTGAGTTCAAGCGTATCGGAATGGTTCATGCGGGATGTAGCTAAATCTGGTGAAATATGAACCGTTATAATAGGGGAATATGCAGAAGAAAGGTATGTAAAAATAAACCTTATCTAGCTATAGATAAGGTTTTGCGAAGGTTGTTCTATGGCCTTACATTTTATCCTGAGTTTTTTCAGCAGTTTGAGTGACTTTGTCACCCGCTTTAGAGACATCCTGCCCAAAACCCTTAAATGTATTACAACCCGTTAAAACAAAAGCAGTCATGATTGAAGCAACTAAGATTTTTTTCATCATCGTCTCCGTTTAAATGTAATTATGATGTACTTAAGAGGCTAAAAAATTTACCAGAAAATGAACATAAGTGTTTGATGGTAGATGTGTTATGAAATGTTATCTTGTTGGGTAATGACTTTATTAAGTATGACTAAACAATAAAGAGGGTTGGCGGAACATATAGAAATCAGGTTCGGGTTGACTTTGATGGTACAAACCATTGGTCCACCACAGCGCAGGCTGTGATGATGCGTGTTGATCAGGACAAAGCCACTCGTGTCGTTGTAAGCGATAATAAGGCGTTTGCGGGATCTGGGTGCCCCATTGCCCTAGACGCCGTGATGCATTGATCCAAGTGGGGCGAGTTAAATGATCTGAATAGCTAGGCAGGTACAGTTGGCCTTTCATTACGGCAAATTTTCGTTGAAATTGCTGTTGATTCGCTTCCGTGAATTGGAATTGACGTTCGGTGAAATGCTTGAGTTTACGTTGTAGGGTATCTTGTCGATTGAGTCCGTACCATTGCACTAAATCTAATTGTCCTTCGCCTAGATAATATTTTAAGGCGACTTCCCAATGTTCAATTTCATTTGTTCGTGTATTGAGTACAACAAAATCGAGTTCACCTAAGGTCACTGCACCCGCAATTTTTTGAATACTATGCCCTAGCAGTTGATAGGGATGATAGTCATCGTCCAATAACCAAAACCAGAGTAAATTCTCAAAACGTAAACCGAGGCGGGTACTTTTGAGTTGTGCTAAGAAATCGATGAGGGCTTGAGGCTGCTGATCGAGCTGTTTTAAGCGTGGTTCATAACGTTGATAATGGCCTTGCCAAATCAGATCTGAGTGGAGTTCAAAATGATGTTTAACATTCAGCTCACTGGGAATTTGGGCCAAGATATTGGGACTGGCAATACAAAAAGCCAAATGCCGTACGATAGGGTGCTTAAACTGTAACCACGGCTCAAAAAAACAAGGGGTGGTAATCATTTTAGACATGAAGTCACTCAATCATTGAAATAATAGGTTAAGTTTAAGAAACCACAATAAAAACACTTTATACTAGCATGGTTGTAAACAGGTGTTGGTTAATTGCTCAATGAAAACGTTGTTCTGGCGTAGTTTGGTCGTCATTTTTATTACTTTGGGAATCATTGGGGCAATTTTACCGGGGATGCCAACCACCGTATTTCTGATTCTTGCGGCATGGGCAGCTTCTAAAGGCTGGCCTGAAATGGATGCATGGTTATTGAATCATCCGAAATATGGACCAACTTTACGCAATTGGCGTGAGCATGGCACTGTTCCCCGTAAGGCAAAATGGATTGCCAGCATCATGATGCTGATCAGTGGTATTTTGATGCTATTTACCAATGCGCCATTTTGGGTAAAAGTTTTTACCGATGTCACCATGTTTATCGTGGCTGTGTGGTTGTGGTTACGCCCCGAGCCTGAGCGAGGATAAACAAAGCAACGCTTTAAGGCTTTGCTCGAAACGCAAGACCTTGCGCCAAAATATGGCTCATATGCTGCGAGTGGCGAGTTAATAAAAAGCAACGCTCTTGCGAAATGTATTTCTCATGCGCAAGACGAGAACTATGTTCGAGTGAGGGCGTTAAGAAAAGCGAAGCCCTTGCTGAATATATTCCTCCCGAGTGAAGGAAGTTAAACAAAGCTGGTTATTAAAATGAAATAAAATGGTCGTGCTTTTCTAATTATGTTTAAAAACAATCAATAATTAAAACTACTGAAAAGCACAAGAAAAAGCTGACAGTCTATGTTGAAATAAAAGTGTTCTATCAGTTATCGAGATAAAAATGAGCTATACCCTAGATCAGGCAGACATCGTCATTGACTTGGCACAACAAACCTTAAGTTTGCCAAAACATAATAAATTCTATGTGATCTCTTCGGGTAAGAACGGTATTGGTGAACAAGAGAATAGTGGTAAAACGCCGCGAGGCTGGCATCAGGTTGCACAAAAGATTGGTGGTGATGCACCAAAAAATGCCGTCTTTATTGCACGCCAACCCACGGGTGAAGTGTATGACCAGCAATTAGCGCAACAATTTCCACAACGCGATTGGATCTTGTCTCGTATTTTATGGTTAGATGGCTTAGAAGAAGGCTTTAACCATGGGGAAGGGCACGATACCTTTAAACGTTATATCTATATTCATGGCACACCAGATACTGAACCGATGGGCATTCCCATGTCACATGGCTGTATCCGAATGAAAAATGATGAAGTGATTGAGCTTTTTGAGCTGATTTCTGAGCAGGCACGGGTTTATATTTCAGAACACGCCATTAAAAATGATGCATGAAAATCGCAATAAGTGCTTAAATAAAATACGAAAATATCAGTTTTTGCATGGAATGACTTATTTTTTAATCATTCGTGCGGTTTTTTCGGAAAAGAATGGCAAAAGCGTTTGACAGGCTGTAAAGATTCTCTATAATGCACCTCACAAACGATGAAGACGTTAAGGGCGCTTAGCTCAGTTGGTAGAGCGTCTGCCTTACAAGCAGAATGTCGGCGGTTCGATCCCGTCAGCGCCCACCAAGCTCTTTACGTTAAGACTCAAGTGCAGCGGTAGTTCAGTTGGTTAGAATACCGGCCTGTCACGCCGGGGGTCGCGGGTTCGAGCCCCGTCCGCTGCGCCACTTAAGTTTTAATCGTCGTTTGCTATGATTGCAAAATTATCGTGCAGCGGTAGTTCAGTTGGTTAGAATATCGGCCTGTCACGCCGAGGGTCGCGGGTTCGAGCCCCGTCCGCTGCGCCACTTTAAGATTGCAAGATTAGATAGAGTTGAGTACATTAGAATTTATTTCTTTTATATTCAAACAAATTTTTAAAGCGATGCTTTAGATTTGTTACCTCGCTCAGGGCGCTTAGCTCAGTTGGTAGAGCGTCTGCCTTACAAGCAGAATGTCGGCGGTTCGATCCCGTCAGCGCCCACCATAATTAGTGACATCTACTTCTCTATAGAAGTATACAGTGCAGCGGTAGTTCAGTTGGTTAGAATATCGGCCTGTCACGCCGAGGGTCGCGGGTTCGAGCCCCGTCCGCTGCGCCATTTTCTTAATATCGGTTTAAGAGAATGTTGGTTTTAACAAGTATTTTTATACTTGATCTCTGATTCGAGATGCCATTAGAAAAATCAAAGATTTTTCTCTTGCGCTCAGACAAAGCTTCGCTTTGTTTATCCTCGCTCAGGGCGCTTAGCTCAGTTGGTAGAGCGTCTGCCTTACAAGCAGAATGTCGGCGGTTCGATCCCGTCAGCGCCCACCATATTTCTTCCTCATATCTCATATCATTGTAATCCCTACAAAGTTATTTTATGATTAGCATCAATAATGATTCTAATATGAAGTACTTTATGAGAAACCCTTATCAACGCAAGGCTGCGTCGAAATCTCAAACTACACCTTCTGGTTCTTCACTCAAAGACGCTTACCGTCAGTTTATCCAAAATATTGTTATGCAACGCCACGTGATTGCACTGTATCACGAGGGCTGGGCACTGTGCTCAACACCATCTGGACAGCATGCTTTATCGGTTTGGCAAAATAAAAGTCTGGCAAAATTATTAATTAAAGACAATTGGGCGCAATACGAAATTCAGGAAGTGCCATTACTGGCTTTTATTGAAAAAATGATTCCATTTTTAAAAGAAAATAATACGATCTTATCTCTAGATTTAACCCCAGAAGGCAATAACCTCTTGGTGTCTCCAGATGCTTTATTATTGGATATCAAGAATTTTTTATATCAAATTTATTTACAACGTCCTGATGTCTTTGCTGAGTTAAAACTTCCATTACCACGTGATATTCGTTTGCATAACTCAGCTTCATAATAAGTTCGAGCGAACGCCTCAATCAGTATTCATTGAGCAGCCACCCACTGGCATAGGCAAAATACTCTCTTAGCCATGCATTGTAGCGTGTGCTTAGAGGTGTAGTCGCACCGAGTAGGGTGATATCCGAATAGCCTTGTTTTTTGGCAATGGCAGCAGCACGTAAAGTATGAAAATCGCTGGTCACAATGGCAATCGGTTGTTGAATGCTAATCTGTTGTGCCTGTAAGAGCTGTTGGCTATTTTTAAGATTCAGCTCGGTACTGGTGCTTTTATCTTCCAGAATAATTTGTGAGACTGGGATGTGGTAGTGTTGTTGTACATAACGTGACATTACGATTGCTTCACTATCGCGCTCACCAAAATCAACTCCCCCTGTCATCACTAACTTTGCTTGCGGTTGAGCTAAAGCAACAGGTGCAGCACGATCTAAGCGTTTTGTGAGTGTGGCTGAAGGTTGTCCATTTTCAACACCACTGCCTAATACAATAATCGCTTTAACCGCGGGAATATTTTGAGTTTTAGCATTATTGTCTGAAAGATAATTAAAGAAATAGCCTAAGCTAACGACCCAAATCCAGAAACAGAGCCAGCCAAAGCGCCAAATTGAATGCAGGCGGAAATGGTAGAAGAAGAAGCGTTCAATATGATAATAGAAATAAGCATAGAGGCAGAAAAATAGTCCAAGTAGCAGCGGTAGTACTGTTCCGATATGAATTTTTTTAAAAGCGATCAGAATTGCGCCATCTAAGAACAGAACTGAACCGATAAGGGCTAAAATAATACGAACCCATGAACTTATTTGCATAATCTTAATTGTGTCGATTTGAACCGTGCTAAGTGTATGCAAAATTCAGAGAAAGGCAAATCCTCTTATTGTCTTATAAAAAAATGAGTGGCTAGCACTCGTTTTTTTATAGAAAAGAATTAATAAACGTCTCGGCGATAACGACCAGCTTGTCTTAACTCATCCAGTTTTTCTTCGCTAAGAATTTCCATTAATGCCTGATCGACACCAGAAGCCATGCCTTCGATACTACCACAGACATAAATCACCGCACCTTGCACAACCCATTTGATCAGTTCATCAGCATTGTTGCGCAATACGTCCTGAACATAGACACGCTGTTCTTGATCACGAGAAAAAGCCAAATCCAGACGCTGTAGTGTTCCCATGTTTAACCAGGCTTGAATGGTTTCTTGATAGAAGAAATCATGTTTGCGTTGACGTTCACCAAAGATCAGCCAGTTGGCAGTGTAATTTTGTCGATTACGTTGCTGTAATAAGCTCATAAGACCTGCGATACCAGTACCATTACCAATACAGATAATAGGGCGGTTATCGTCAATTAAATGGAATGATTCATTGGTTCGAATACGTAGGGCAATGGTCTGCTTCAATTGTGCAAATTCAGTTAACCAACCTGAGCCAAGACCGAGTTGATTATGTTCATCACGTTTTTGGCGAACCACCAGTCTTAGTACTTGTTGTGACGGAATACTGGCAATCGAGTATTCACGTGTGGGTAGGCTTGGAAGTTGTTCAAGTAAATCTTCAAGCGTACTAAACGGCTGGATCTCAACCCGCAGATTTCTATTCCACAGTGCTTGTTCAATATTTTGGTTCAATGATTCAACGATACTATGTGCAGGAATCTGATATTTGATCAAGAAATCTTGAATATCAGTCAGCTTATTGGCTGGCTGAATTTCTGCAATATCACCTGCATGCCAGGTCATATCAGAAGCCGAACGTAGTTCGATATTGTAGGCTGCTTGCCCGAGGCTGTTTGGATTAAGCAATGTGCGTTCATCCAAAGTCCATTGGTCAAACACTTTCTCGATATTCATGGCATGTAGTTCATGCTTGGTCACCACCGAAAGGGCTTGGTTCCAACGTTGAATATCGTTGTTATTGGCATTATCCACTTCAATCAAGTCGAACAGCGGTTGTGCTTTGCATTGTTTTAACCATGCATCTACTGCATAGCCGAAGCTGCAATAGCTGTCAGGGTATTCTTTTGAACCTAGTGCAAGTACGGCATAGTGCATTTGACTCAGATCAAGCTGTTGTTGCATCAGTTTTTTACTAAAACTTGCTGCAAGATCGGGTGCTTCACCTGTGCCATAGGTACTGATCACAAATAAAACCTGTGCTGCGTGCTGCAGGTCTTGCTCAGTCAGTTGCTGAATTGGTTTAACTGTAGTTGGCTGTTGTGCTTCCTGTAAGCTGGTCGCAGTACGCCAAGCCAACTGTTCAGCCACACCAGTTTGCGTTGCATAAGTAATCAGCCAAGGTTTGGCATTTGGATCAATCTGCTGTGCGCCGAGTGACTGACGTGCCGCTTGAGTTAATTTCTTCTGTTTACGGCGTTTTAGATACAGCATCCAACCGGTTACAAAGAATAGTGGCATGGCCAATGAAGCCAACATAGCAATAAATTGATAGGTTGAACCAAAGAAGCTACCACGATGCACGGGCAGCATACTGCTCATGATTTTTTCATTGAGCTTCTTGTCCTCATACAGTTCGAATTTTTCGAATTTATTGTTTTGATAGTTATAGACGGCTTGGTTACGCGCGCGCTCATGCTGTGGAATGGCATCGACAAATGAAAGTTCAACCTTGGCATCATTACGTTTAGGAATATTTAAGGTCAGGCTAGAATACTCACGCCCAATCTGTGCATTTACCCCTGTCCATGTTTGCGTCAGGATGCTATTGACCTGCGTTTTTTCCAGTTGAGGTTGTTTATCTTTGCCTCGGTCATTACTTTGTTGATTACGTTGTGGTTGTTCAACGCCCATGACTTTGAACATACCTGCACGCCACCAGTCATAAGACCAATATAAGCCAGTGCATGCAAACAGTAGATAGAACACAATCACCCAGGTTCCGACCACTGCATGTAAGTCCCAAATAAAATTACGACCTTTTAGTTTTGGCTTAATAAACAACCATTGTTTAATACTATGTTTCTTTGGAAAGCGTAGATAGATACCACTTAATACAAAGAAAATCAGCATCAGCGTAGAGGCACCTGTAATTTGCGCCCCAAATTCTCCAGCCGTTAAATTACGATGTAAACGCTGAATAAATTGTAAGGTGTCACGACCTTTAATATCTGGTAAGACTTCCGCTGTATATGGATTGACCATCATGTTGTAACCACGACGCGCACCTTCTTTTTTAATATTGACGGTAGAAGATGCTGTTGGGTCAGAAGCAATGGTAATGCTGTTAATTTCAATCTCGGGTTGTTGCTGATTGAAATGTTGATACAGTTGGGCAGGGGTGAGTTTTGGTGTTTGGGCAACCTCAACGACATAGCTGTCTTGGTTGATCCATTTTAGAATCTGTGGTTCGTATGAGTAGATTGCACCTGTGACTCCCATCAAAGAGAGAATAAGCCCCGCAGTAATCCCTAAAAACCAATGGATTTGGAAGAAAACTTTTTTAAACATGGTCAAAGAATGGAAAGATAATGAAATTCATGTAAAAAATTATAACCCAAGAATAAGAACATAATATGGATTTTGCAGGTAATATTGATTTTGATTCTCATTTATTTAATGGGCATTAAAAAACCTCCCATCAAGGGAGGTTTTTGGATCAATCTTTAATGTTTAGATTGATTTGGCTGCGCCAACGGTTTCATTCAAATGTCTACGTACGGTATTGAACGAGAAGTTCTTTGAGTCCATACGTTTTGGTAAAATATAAGCGCCTTGTTGTTCTTCGCCTTTTGGTGTTTTTACTTTGAAGTTCACCAAAATAAAGTCAGGAGAGCTATACCATTCGTAAATGTCTTTCCAGCCAATGGTTGCAGTACCTTCTTGCAAACCCATTTTTTGGCGCATCACGATACCGTGAGGTTGTACCCCTAAGCGTAGACCTTTAATTTCTTGCACTGGGAATTCAGTCATCTTGCGTTTAACGTACCATTCCAGACCAAAACGTTTGATCAAATAGAACAGCACCACACTCACAATCACGACCCAACAGATCACAGTTGAGTAGGTTGAATAATATTTAATAAGTCCTGCAGCAACCAATGAAAGCACAACCAGTGCGATCATAATCATCCATGCTTTGCGGCTGAATTTGTTGGTACTACGCCAAATCATCAGTTGAGCTTGACGTTGTTCAGCTTCAGAAACTTCGTAAGGAACAGGTTGTAGCGTATAAGCGTATAGCGTTTTGGCGGTCATAGTATAAAAAATGAGTATATAACTGGGTTTAGTTTAACATCTATTGGCAGGCAAAGATATTATGCCAATGGCGAATCATAAGCGGCTATTGCAATCATAACCGCCTTTAAAGTGAAGCAAATTCGGTACCATCTTCATTCGGTTCATGGCTCAGACTTTGTTTTAGCATACTTAAGCGGGTTAACACACTCAGCATCAATGAAAGTTGCTGCAAAATAATCAGCGATTTCGGGTCATTGTCATCATTGCGGCCCAAGCGTTCACGAATGGTTTGCATCAGGTTTTGTGCTGATAGATCAGGAACTTCATCTCTAAGTAGTGCCCCTTGAATATCGTCCAAAGCCTGATCCAGTAAGCTCAGCACTTCCTGATCTTGGATTTGTTCACGATGCGCGCCCAAGGCTGCGATATAACTTAAAAAGGTATGGCTGAGGCATAAAAATTCAAAAGCCAAACTTTTTCGATTCACATCAATGTTGGGTTCAGTTGCAATGGTTGAAATCAATGAAGCGACTTCGGCATCGGTATTGTGCGCAGCGCGTCGAACCACGCGATAGTTCAGGGCATTGTTACGGCCTTGATGATATTGTTCCACCACCTCAGTAAGATATTTACATTGCGCCTGTAGAGAACGTTGAATCGAGCGGGGCAGTCTGCGGAACTTCCAGTCTGGCCAGATAAAGCTGACACCAAACCATGCCAAGGCACAGCCAATCACGGTATCAATAAAACGGGGTAGACCCGCTGCGAATGCAGAGCCATCTAGGTTAAAGTTGATTAAGGCGAGAATGGTAATAAAGGCAGTGGCTTGCGCATATTGTTTACTGCGTAACTCCAGAAACAGTACACCACTCAGGATCAGCATCACCAATTGACCTTCGATTGAAGGAATAAAATAGATAATCGCTAAACCAACAATAATCCCGATCAAGGTTCCGATGATACGTAGGTATAAACGTCGCTTGGTGGCGTTAAAGTTGGGCTGACAAACAAATAGTGCCGTTAATAAAATCCAGTAACCATAAGCAATATTGGTCATCTGGATAAACAGATAACCAATAAAGAGGACGATGGATAAACGCACGGCATGACGAAAGAGTACCGATTCAGGTGTGAGATGCTGTTTCACCCGAACCATAATGTCATTCCAGCCTTTGAGATCATCATCTTTGAGCTGACTTTCTGCATGTTCCGCATCGATTTTTTGCAGATTGCGTTCGGTTTCTAGGTTCTGTAATTGCGCATCAATCGACTTAAGGTTCTGATAAAGTGCAAATAAGGCATTCACCCGCACCTGATCATAATGTCCATCTTCACGCAGTTTTTCTAAGGACAGTCTTAAATTTTCAAAACTGTGTTTAAAACGCTTGTTATGCACATAACGGGTACGGCTTAAAATGGATTGTGCCAAGTCCTGACAGGCTTTGCCTTGAATAGATAAAATCCGTTGAAAGCGAAATAAGATATCGCTGTGCTGAAAGACCTTTGCCAGTTTTTGATAATCAATATGCGCCGAGTCCGCGCGTTCATGAATATCTTGTGCCACAAAATAGTATTGCAGACTGCGCCGAGTATCTTTTTGTCCTCGGTCACCCTTCAAACGAGTCAACAACGACATGCGCAGATCATTAAAGATCCCCACCAGTTTGCCATTTTCCAAGGCGATATCAATCATGCTTTGTTGATAGCTTGAAGGCGTCATGTCGACATCAAATAGGTTTGATTTAGCAAACAAGAAGCTACCAAGAGCTGAATAGGAGGCAGAAAGTTGGTCCTGAACTTTTCGCACAGGGAACAACAGAAAGCTAATGGTGGAGAGTAAGCCATACCAAGCTGCACCTGCGACTAAAAGTGCAGGCTGAATATACCATTGATCGAATAAATGCACGCCCAACATGGTGTAGACAGACGTTACTAAGCAGCCATAAGCAATGGTGGCATAACGTCGTCCGAGAGAACCCAATAAGATCCAGCCAATACAGGACGCAATCAATCCAATCGCAAAAGCAACTGGATAGGGAAATAACAATTGCACCGAAGCAGCGGTAATAAAGAAACCAATATAGGTATAGATCAGATTTTGGATACGTACAGAAAAACGGTCGTCGATATCACTGATCGCGGCTGCAACAACACCTAAGGTGAGTGGAATAGTAGCTAATTGAAAATTTAAAAGGTAGGGAACAAAAGCAGTTCCAGTAAAGGCAATGAGCATGCGCACGTTATACATCAACGTGGTGTTATAGGTTGTTTGTTTTAAACGGCCGAACCAAGGATTCAAGGGGTGTCCTTCTTGTATTCTACAATCGATTTTATCATTCTTATTATGCACAAATTCATGGAGGATGCTAAGCTTAGAATCCAGATATAGATGAAAAGTAGCGTATTATGCAGACAGAGCAAACCAATCAGCGTCAATATTCAACAGCATGGATTTTGTTGCTTGCTTTGTTAACCGCATTAGGGCCGTTATCGATTGATATGTACTTGCCTGCACTGCCACAAATGGCTGATGAGTTTGGGGTGAGTACACAAATGGTGGCCAATACCTTGCCTGCTTACTTCTTGGGACTGGCGATTGGACAATTGATCTATGGCCCTGTGAGTGACCGAATTGGCCGTAAAAAGCCTTTATATTTTGGCTTGGCATTGTATGCAATTGCCAGTTTGGCCTGTGTGTTTGCAAGCAATGAGTGGGCCTTAATCGCCGCACGTATTTTCCAAGCCTTGGGTGGTTGTGTCGGTGTGGTGATGGCACGGGCAACCATTCGTGACCGTCTGGATATGCAGGGTTCTGCGCAGGCATTTTCCAGCATGATGATTGTGATGGGGCTGGCTCCGATTCTTGCACCCATCTTTGGGGCATGGATTTTGACCTTCTTCCCTTGGCAGGCAATTTTTATCGTCTTGTCGATGATTGGGGTGGTGTGTTGGCTCTGTGTACATTTCTTCTTTAAAGAATCCCTTCCTGTTGAGCGCCGTTTAAAATTATCGGCCTATCAAGTCAGTACGCTGTATGGGGCAATTTTAAAAGATGAGAGTTTCCGTGTGCCGATGTTTGCGGGCTGTTTAACGGGTGCAGCTTTATTCTGTTATATCAGCTCGGCTTCAGAAGTGTTTATGGGGCAATATGGATTATCGCAGCAGCATTTCTCTTATGCTTTTGCCTTAAATGCCGCAGGGATCATGTTGATGTCTTCGCTGAATAAACATTTGAATACTCGCATGGGAATTTTTCAACGCCTACGTTTGGGTGGTTTAATCCAATGTTTTGGGGCATTGATTGTACTGACTGCTGGATTGATGGCGGATGCACCACTATTGCTGCTAATGTCAGGCTTATTTTTGGTGGTATCAGGAATTGGTTTAACAGGGCCGAATGCCATGGCTTTGGCGATGTCTCAGCAAGGGGCACGTGCAGGTACGGCCAGTGCCATTATGGGCAGTATGCAATTTGCTTGCGGTCTGTTGGCTGGGATTATCTTGAATTTCTTGGTATGGAAGGCATCTTTGAACATGGGCATCATGATGTTACTGTTTACCAGTGCAGGACTGTTTGCCATTTTAAAAGTTGGAAAACAGCAAAGCAGTCTCTCAGCTTAGAGACTGCTTTATTTACAGGTTTAGTCTAAAAACACCGTGAAGTTTTCAACAGATTCACGCGGTGTAATAAAGGTATTCACAATATGCTCAGGGTCAGCATGACCTAAAGCCACCGCACAAACCAGTTCTTCATCTTCTGGCGCGCCCAAAATATCCAGTACGATTGGGTGGAAATGGTTCCATGCCGCCTGTGGGCAAGTGTCTAAGCCACGTGCTTTAGCAGCGACCATAACATTTTGAATCATCATGGCAATATCCATTTTGGAGCCGATGCCCATGACTTTATTCACGGTAAAATATAAAGCAACAGGGGCATCGAACAATTGAAAGTTACGCAATTGCTGTGCGGCCATTTTTTCTTTTTCGCCTTTTTGAATACCTAGTAAGCCATACAATCCCCAACCGTTGGCACGGCGACGATCAATAAACGGAGAAATCCACGTTGCAGGGTAGTAGGCAAAGGTTTCTTGATACTGCGCTGCCAGTTCGGGTTTTTGCAGTAATTCAATTTGAGCATGACAAACACGGTCAATCATTTCTGCACGTTTTTGTCCTGTCACCACATAAACTTTCCATGGTTGGACATTAGTCCCTGAAGGTGCACGACTGGCAACTGCCAAAATATCTTTAATGGTTTGCGTCTCAATCGGGGTGTCTAAAAATGCACGGACTGAATGGCGAGATGTAATCGCTTCATCTACATAGCGGACTTGTTCCGTGTTCATAAAAACTCCTGATCATATTGGTTTTGTCGTATCCGCAGACTATAAATCAATAAATAAACTTTAGTGATCATTTTCACAGGAAATTTTTATTGAGTATAAAAAACAACCATAAAAGACAAAGAATTAATGTGGCTTGTTACGCATTTTTAAAGTTTTGTGCCGTTTGTGTGAAAAAGAAAACTATTAGTAACATAATGAAATCGAAAAATTATTTTTTTATTGCCATGAAAATGGGCAAAACTCCTTAAATAAAAAGTACACACAATATCCGAAATTTATGCATAATACGCCCTTTTTAAAAATTGATTAGGCTTTCCTTACTGATTGGGTGAGGGGGAATTTTCTATTTACAGATGTATTGAATTTATCCAATTTTACGTCTGTGGGAAATGTTGAAATATACACCATATACAAGGAGCTTCTCATGAGTTTATCTCTCATCCGTAAGCCGTTTATCATGCAAGGTTTAGCACTTACAGTTGCAGCCTTAATGATGAACAACACGCATGCTGCTAGTGAGCAAGAACAGATTCAGCAACTTCGTGATGAAGTGAAGGAATTAAAAGCGTTATTACAGCAATATGTTCCCCAAGCAAAACAACAAAATGACCTTGCTCAAGTAAAGGAACATTCTAATTTTAAGGAAACACATCCAGATCACCCTGCAAATGCAGCGGTTGCACCTGCGGTTCCAAAGAAATCACAATTGGTATTTAACACTGCGTCTGGTGCAGAAGTTAAATTACATGGTTTCTTGCGTGGCGATGCTTCTTATCAAGCCAAAGGTGGTGACGGGATCTTCAACCGCATCAATAAAGTGGATTTAGAAGGCGCTGAAAAGAATAGCGATCGCTTCTATAGCACGGCAACAGTTACCCGCTTAGGGCTGGATTTTAAAGCACCTGTGGAAGGTGCTGAAGTCGGCGGTAAGTTAGAAGTTGATTTCCGTGGTGGCAGCAACAATGACACCATTCGTATCCGTCATGCGTATATGACCTTTAATGACTGGTTATTTGGTCAAACCACATCGACCTTCTTGGCAACAGATTTACAGCCAGAAATGCTGGATTTTAACTCACCACTGGGGATTGGTACTTACCGTACACCAATGGTTCGTTATAGCGGTGCATTTAATCCCAATACACATTATTTTGTTGCCTTAGAAAAAGGCAATGACGATAACCGAGCGCCTGCTTTAACTTCAAAATTAAAATATGATTTTGCTGAAGGTCAGGGCACAAGTTCTGCACGTGTGTTACTTACCGAAGCCCGCAGTAAAGCTGCTTACAATAATGACAAACAGCTCAGTGCCAATGACGCTGAATTAGGCTGGGGTGTTGCGGTTGGTGCAAAATATAAGTTCAGCGATGCGTTGCAGGCGATGATTGATTACTCGCATGTGAAGGGTGACAGCAAATTCTTGTTGTATACCAACAATGCTTATAACGTAAATCCGAATAATTTCGGTTTAAATTTGAATGAGTTTGATGCGCTGACACTTGGTGCAACTTATCAAATTAATCCTAAATTACGTAGTACCTTGGCTTATGGCGCAATGTTTGCTGATGATAGCAATGACTTTGCTAAACAAGCGGTGATTGCAAAAGATGCTGCGCAGAACAAAACCTTGCAACAAGGTTGGTGGAATATCATGTATTCACCAGTCACACCGATTACGTTTGGTCTAGAGTATGTCTACGGCGAACGTAAGACCTTTGATGGACAAAAAGGTAAGGATAATCGTGTAGGGGCCATGGCTCGCTATAACTTCTAAGCCATCTATCCTGTAGGTGTAAATCATCCGTGAAAACTGATCAACGAAACAGGCCTCAGTTCTTGCTTAGAACTGTATGCTTTTTATTAAGTTGATTGAGTTTTCACTCATTTTGAGAGTTACTATTTTATGCGTTCCAAAGTGGTGGAAAAATCATCGCTAGAGCGAATAAAATAAACGGAAGAAGATATGGAATTTACTTTTAATGGTTTCTATACCCTAATTTCGGCGGTCATCGTCTTGTTATTAGGACGTTTGCTCGTTAATAAAATTGACTTCTTAAAACGCTATAACATTCCTGAGCCTGTGGCTGGTGGTTTGGTTGCAGCGGTACTTTCACTACTTGTACACTCACTTTGGGGTTACAGTATTGTTTTTAGTAGTGAATTACAAACCAGTTTTATGTTGATCTTCTTCGCTTCGATTGGCTTAAGTGCTAACTTCATGAAGCTCAAAGAAGGCGGTATTGGTTTAGTGATCTTCTTGGTCTGTGTCGCCTCTTTTATTGTGGTACAGAACGCTGTCGGCATGAGCCTTGCAACCATGCTAGGTATTGATCCTTTGGTGGGTTTGATTGCGGGTTCAATCACATTGACTGGTGGTCATGGTACTGCAGGTGCATGGGGTGAAATTCTTGAAACTCAGCATGGGATTCAAGGTGCGTTGGCTTTAGGTATGGCGAGTGCAACTTTCGGTCTGATTATCGGTGGTATTATCGGTGGTCCATTGGCGAAGTTGTTGATCAACCGTTATAGCCTTGCTCAAGCACAGACCCCAGCTGAAATCAAAAATCGTGATACGCATTTAGATCAACATCCTGACGAGTTGGCACCATTTGAAAATCCACATCAGGTTCGTTTAATTACGGCTGATAATGCGATTACGACTTTGGGTATGTTTGCTGCGTGTTTGGCATTTGCAGAATTCATGACAGGTTTCAGTAAGGGCACTTGGTTCGAGTTACCAACTTTCGTTTGGGCGCTTGGCGGTGGTGTGATCTTACGTAATGTCTTAGAAAGCGTATTAAAAGTAGATATCTTTGACCGTGCAATTGATGTGTTTGGTAATGCATCATTATCGCTCTATCTTGCAATGGCATTGCTTTCATTGAAATTGTGGCAGTTGGCAGATTTGGCTGGCCCGCTTGTCGTTATTTTAGGTGCGCAAACCATTACGATGGCATTATATGCTGCGTTCATTACCTTCCGCGTCATGGGTAAAAACTACGATGCAGCGGTATTGGCAGCAGGTCACTGTGGTTTTGGTATGGGGGCAACTCCAACTGCGGTTGCAAACATGCAAGCGATTACCAATATGTATGGACCATCTCATAAAGCCTTCTTGATTGTTCCGCTTTGTGGTGCGTTCTTCGTTGATTTAATTAACGCAACAGTAATTCAATTAATTTTGAAATTCTTTGCCTAAGTCGGATCAAAAGCCCCAAGCGGGGCTTTTTTGATTCATCCATTGTTATCGTATATGTACGGACGTACATAAAATATTTAAAAGCGAATAAGTGATGAATGAAAAATTAAATGACACCCTGATGGCTTGGGTAAGTTTTTTCAATGATCCTTTATGGGACTTTCTCGTTGTTTTCCTGCTAGCAGTTGGTATTTTCTATACCATTGCAACGAAAGCTGTCCAAATCAGAATGTTCTTCCACAGTATCAAGGTGATGAAGGGCAGTCGTACTAAAGGTGAAGAAAAAGATTCACACGGATTGACACCTTTCCAAGCATTTGTAACGGGCTTAGCTAGTCGTGTTGGGGTAGGTAACATTGCAGGTGTGGCGATCGCGATTGCGATTGGTGGACCAGGTGCAGTGTTTTGGATGTGGTTTACTGCATTATTGGGGATGAGCTCGGCTTTTATCGAGTCTTCGCTTGCTCAGTTATTTAAGGTGCGAGATAGCAATAGTAAGCAGTTTCGGGGTGGACCAGCCTACTATATTACGCAAGGCTTACGCAGTAAAACTTTTGGTGTGATCTTCGCGCTGGCCTTGATCTTTACCTATGGTTTCGTATTCAACTCAGTTCAAATCAATGCGATTGCCAATGCATCTTCACATGCATGGGGTTGGGACAAAGCCAATCTGGTTGCTCACTTAGGTGGTGTTGATCTCGAAATTTCATGGGTTGGTCTTGCACTGGTTGTTATGGTTGCCTTAGCGATTTTTGGTGGTATCAAACGTATCGCTAAATTTGCAGAAATGTTTGTACCACTCAAAGCAGGTCTTTACCTTGCTGTGGCGATGTATATTGCCATCAGCAATTATGAACTTCTACCTGGGATCTTCAAACTGATCTTCACTGAAGCATTCCAGTTTAATGCAGCAGCGGGTGGTTTCTTCGGTGCCATGATTTCGATGGCAATGATGCAAGGGATCAAGCGTGGCTTGTTCTCTAACGAAGCGGGTATGGGTTCTGCACCAAACGCTGCAGCAGCATCGGATGTGAAACATCCAGTGAACCAAGGCTTGGTGCAAATGCTTGGTGTATTCGTAGATACGTTCATTGTGTGTACCAGTACTGCGATCATTATCTTGGTATCGGGTGTTTATCACGATGCGGGCTTTGTCGGGGTAGAGCTGACACAGCGTGCTTTAGAGACACAAGTCGGACACTGGGGTGCTGACTTCCTAGCAGTGTTGTTATTCCTATTCTGTTATTCCGCTGTACTCGGTAACTATGCCTATGCAGAAAGTAATGTGCAGTTTATCAATAACAATCCGAAAGTGATGTTCATCTTCCGAATCTTTGTATTGGTGATGGTGTACTTCGGTGCGATCGGTAGTGTACCATTGGTTTGGTCAATGGCGGACTTGTTCATGGGGATCATGGCGACGATTAACTTGATCGCAATCTTATTGTTAACCCCTATGGCACGGACTCTGTTAAAAGACTATACCTCTCAGTTGAAGCGCGGCATTAAAGAGCCTGAGTTTAAGATTGATAACTATCCAGAATTAAAGAAAAAAGTTGATTCTGATATTTGGTAATGCATCTAAAGCAAAACTAAAATCATAAAAAAAGCTCCTTTCGAGGAGCTTTTTTTATGTCTTTTTGATGACAAATACAAAAATTGCTACAGTTTTTAGATGCGCTAAACGCTAAAATTCAGATCAGAGATATGGTTAATATGGCAATCGCGGCGTATGAAACAGCTTAAATTATGGATGTTGGGTCTTTCAATGGCAGTTTTGGCTGGTTGCCAAAGTACTTCACATTTAAAACCCGTGATTGAAGATGCCCAAGCTCAAGCTGTAAGCCAACCCTTTAATGCCATAAAACAACAGCAAAAACGCCCTGTGATTGCATTGGTATTGGGCAGTGGTGGCGCGCGTGGTTATGCCCATATTGGCGTGATTGAAGTATTAGAACAGCAAGGCATTCGTCCAGATTTTATCGTGGGCACCAGTGCGGGCAGTATTGTCGGTTCAATCTATGCCAGTGGTAAAAGTCCTGCCGAATTACGCGATATTGCCTTAAAGCTCAAAGCCAATGATGTACGCGAAGTCAATGTCAGTCTAAAGGGCTTTTTTGATGGTAAAAAAGTGGAAGACTATATCAATGAGCAAGTGCATAACCTGCCATTAGAAAAAATGAAAATCCCAATGTATGTGGTGGCGACCGAATTAAAAGACGGTACCCGAACTGTATTTAATTATGGCAATACTGGGCAGGCGGTACGGGCTTCTGCATCCATTCCAAGTATGTTTGTACCGACTAAAATTCATGATGTTGAGTATGTTGATGGCGGTTTAGTCAGCCCCGTGCCTGTACAGGTTGCACGTGAATTGGGGGCGGATGTGGTCATCGCCGTGGATATCTTGGCACAACCGATTCATACTGAAACCAGCAATGTCTGGGGCTTGTTCAATCAGAATATCAATATCATGCAAGGACGTTTGGCAGAAGAGGAACTTAAAGAGGCTGATATTGTAATTCAGCCTGATCTGCGTGAAAAAGCACATATCTTTGATGTCAAAGGTCGTGAGATGACCATGCAGGCTGGTGTAGATGCCGCCAATGAAAAACTCGCCGAAATTCAATGGGCAATTCAAAGCAAAAGCTTCCCAACGCAAAGTGAGCAACAAGATATTGCCTTAAAAATGAGTACCTCAGCACCACGTTAAGGCTTTATTTTATGAATGTTGTGATGGACTTAAGTGCTTGAGTCCATTTACTAAACTTGTATTCGGGCAAAAACAAATTGTAAATCATCTACAAAAAGCTATTAAAAAGGCGAAAAAACAGGTAAATAACTACAAATCATCAAACTTTCTTATCAGACAGTTTTAAGTTTCAGGTCATAGGATGGCTTGTTCAAATAACTCGCTACATAACAAGGATTGTTAAACAGATGTTTAAGTCTTTCTTTCCGAACCCGCGTTTGTTTTTTATTTCCGTCATCGTATGGTTATCCCTCAATATGTTGCTGTGGTATACCGGTGGTCATAGCTGGGGTGAATATCTTGGTTTTGCCAAAGGTTATGCCAATGCAGAGTTGCCAATTGGTGTTAGTCGTTTTTGGGCACCTTCTTCGCTTTGGTTCTATTCTTGGTTTATTGCCGCAACAGCACTATTTGCAGGGTTTTGGCGGATATTTTCAGCCAATAAATGGCAACGTTGGTCGATTTGGGGATCCGCCTTTATCATCTTTAATATCTGGTTTGCCGTACAAGCGAATGTTGCGATTAATGCATGGTATGTACCATTTTGGGATTTAGTCCAAAGTATGCTCTCTGCAAAAGGGGGGGATGTTCTAGCACTTTATAAGGAGTTGGCGGTTTTTTTATGGATTGCTATGGTGTACGTGACCTTGGCAACGATCAATGTCTTTTTTACCAGTCATTATGTTTTTCGTTGGCGTACAGCAATGAATGAATATTATGTCGAGAATTGGGAAAAATTGAGACATATTGAAGGTGCTTCACAACGTGTGCAAGAAGACACCATGCGTTTTGCAACCATTGTTGAGGACTTGGGCGTAGAATTTATTAAAGCGATTATGACGCTTATTGCATTTTTACCATTACTTTTTATCTTATCAAATCATGTGCCTGCATTGCCTATTATTGGCGAAGTTAAATATTCATTAGTATGGGCTGCTGTGTTATGGGCTGTCTTTGGAACCCTACTTTTAATGGTTGTTGGGATAAAATTGCCAGGTTTGCAATTTAATAATCAGAAAGTCGAGGCTGCTTACCGTAAAGAATTAGTTTATGGTGAAGATCATGTCGAATATGCTCAGCCTGCCAAGTTAAAAGAGCTATTTGCCCAGGTCAGAAAAAACTATTTCCGCCTATACTTCCATTATTCTTATTTTAATTTGACCGCAAACTGGTATGGACAACTTGATATTTTATATAAGCTAGTCGTGTTATTTCCATCTATTTCAGCAGGTCTGTTAACCCTTGGTTTATTTCAACAGATACTGAATGTATTTAGTAATGTTCGAGATTCTTTTCAATATCTGATTAGTTCATGGAAAACCATTATCGAATTGCTGTCGATTCATAAACGTCTTAAAGCCTTTGAAAAAATATTAGATTAGTTTGAACAGTTAAGATTAAGAAAGCCTTGGCTCAATGCTAAGGCTTTTTTATTGCCAAAGGTTTTAGCGAGTTTGTGGTTTTTATGTGAAAAGTGAATATATATTGCAACGAAAATGACTTTATTTGATTAAAGTACTTCACTATAGTCGCTTGATAAAATTAATGATCTTTCATTTCTCTCTTGTATCGCTGAAAACCTAAATAAATAGGATAAATCATGAAACCTATATTGCTCAAAAGTGCATTGGCGCTTGCACTGACTGCCTTTACTGCAACTGTATGGGCAGATCAAGCAATTCAATCTTCCCCAACACAAAAAGTTTCAGGCATAGACCAACAGTATATCGACCAAAGCGTGTCTGCCAATGATGATTTTTATAACTATGTAAATGGTACATGGTTAAAAGAGACTGAGATTCCTGCAGATAAATCACGTTGGGGCGCATTCAACGAATTACATGAGCTATCGACCAATCAGTTACATGCGATTGTTGATGAGCTGAGTACAAAAAAATCGGCAACAGGAACAGTAGAGCAAAAAGTTTCCAGTCTATATGCCAGCTTTATGGATGAAAAAACAATTGAAGCGCAGGGAATTACACCATTAAAGCAAGAATTGGCAGGTGTGGATGCGATTCAAAATAAACAAGACCTTGCTCAATTAATGGGGCATTTCTCACGTATCGGGGTTAGAACGCCGTTTGATATCAGTATTGATCAAGATATGAAACGCTCTGATGTGATGATTGCAGGTCTGGCGCAGCGTCGTTTGGGTTTACCTGATCGAGACTATTATCTAAAAGATGATCAGAAGTTTGTGGAAACGCGCGCCAAATATCTGAAGCATATTGAACGCATGCTGCAACTGTCTGGTGATCAGCAAGCGGCACAGCATGCACAAGACATTCTCAAGCTCGAAACAGACTTGGCAAAAATCCAGTGGAGCAATGTTCAGAACCGTGATTTATCCAAGCGTTACAATATCTACCCACTCAAAGATTTGAATAAGTTAAGTCGTAGTTTTGATTGGGATAGTTATCTCAATACAGTCGGGGTCAAAGACAAAATTCAGACCATTCAGGTGAATCAATTAAGCTATTTCAAAGCACTTGATCCAGTGATCAATAAAACGCCTTTAAATGTGTGGAAAGCTTATTTTAAATGGAACTTGATCAGTAATTTTTCACCTTTCTTAAACAAAGCCTTGGTTGATGAGAGTTTTGAATTTTACGGCAAAACCTTGCGTGATGTTGCAGAACAAGAAGTCCGCTGGAAGCGTGGCGTACAAACTGTAAATGCTGTATTGGGCGATGGTCTAGGCAAAATCTATGTGGAAAAACATTTTTCTGCAGAGAAAAAACAGCGTATGGATGCCTTGGTGCAGAATTTGATCCAAGCCTATGATCAAAGTATTAGCCAATTAGACTGGATGAGTCCTGCAACCAAAGTGCAGGCTAAAAAGAAATTGGCCAGCTTATCGATTAAAGTCGGCTATCCAAACAAATGGCGTGATTATTCAGCACTCGAGATTAAAGACGGTGATTTGATTGGCAATGTGATTCGTGCCAGAGAATTTGAACATCAAGACAGTTTGGATAAGTTGGGTAAACCTGTGGATCGTGATGAGTGGTTTATGACCCCGCAAACCGTGAATGCCTATTACAATCCATCCTCCAATGAAATTGTCTTTCCTGCTGCAATCTTGCAACCGCCATTCTTTAATATCGATGCGGATGATGCAGTGAACTATGGCGGGATTGGCAGTGTGATTGGACATGAGATCAGTCATGGTTTCGATGATCAGGGCAGCCAGTTTGATGAATTGGGCAATATGCGTAATTGGTGGACTGCACAAGATCACAAACGATTTAAAGCCAAAACACAGGCTTTGGTTGCACAATACAATGCCTATGAGCCGATTGCAGGCTATCACGTCAATGGTGAACTGACCTTGGGTGAAAATATTGCTGATAACTCGGGTCTATCAATTGCCTATAAAGCGTATCAAATTTCGTTAGCAGGCAAAGCTGCGCCTGTGATCGAGGGGCGTACGGGTGAGCAGCGTTTCTATATGGGCTGGGCGCAAGTTTGGCGTGCCAAAACCCGTCAAGCACAAGCAATTGTGTATTTAAAAACTGATCCGCACGCACCAGATAAAGTTCGCGCCAATGGTGCTTTAGTCAATCAAGCGCCGTTCTATGATGCTTTCAAGATTAAAGCGGGAGATAAAATGTATTTAGCGCCTGAAAAACGGGTCAGTATCTGGTAATTCAAGATTCAATAAAAAACCTGCATCGAGCAGGTTTTTTATTGCCCTTTTAAAGGAAGGCAATTCCAAGCCCTGCGCCTGCGGCCATGACCCAAAGCGGATGAATTTTTTTAAACATGCCGAGGATGGCTGTCAAAATCACGATGATGACCAAAAGCAGGTTCTGTGCAGAAGCATCGGCAATCAACCATGCACTGACCAGAACCAAGCCAACGGTAATCGGTTTCAATGCTTTTTCAAAACGTGCCCGTAATGGATTGGCTTTAAAGCGTTCCCAGAATTTCAGTGCATAAATGGTGATGATTGAAGATGGACCGAACTTCGCCAACGATGTCACCAACAAACCTGCTGGACCTGCGACATGCCAACCGACCAAAGGTACAATCATCATATTGGGGCCTGGAGCAGCTTGAGCCATGGCAAACAGCGAACTAAACTGTTCTGCACTCATCCATTGATGCACCGTTACCACTTGGTGCTGCATTTCAGGCAGGATGGCATTACCACCACCAAAAGCCAGTAGCGAAAGCTGAGTAAAAACGACAGCAAGGGTGACTAAGATCATGATTTTTTCACTCCTAGAACCAGCATATTAATCGCCAGTAAAATCGCTAAAGTCAGTGCTAAGGGCAGCTTGATCCAAATCATAAACACGAAGGTCAGGCCGATGGTGAAAATGGTCAGATAGCTTTTTAAAATCGGCTTGAGCATCTTAAATCCTGTCGCAAACAGTAAGCCTGCGGCAGCAGCGGCCAAACCTTGAATCATGTGTTTGACTGCGGGGAGGTACTGGAAATGCTCATAGACCTGATAGATGATCAGTACAATTGCAGTCGGGGCAGAGATTAAACCGAGGACTGAGCTGATCGCACCTTTCACGCCTTGGAATTCCATACCAATGGCAACGGCCATATTGATGATGTTACCGCCCGGTAATAATTGGCACACGCCAAGTAAGTCGGTAAATTTGCCTGCATCAATCCATTTATGTTCTTCAACGATAATGCGATGTGCCAGTGGCAGTACGCCACCAAAACCCATCAACCCCAATTTCATAAATCCCGTAAAAAGTGCCTTACAATCAGGAGCAGTCGCTAGTGATTCACTCTCTATTGATAGGGCTTGGGCTTTCATTGGATTACCTTTCTGTTCAACCTTGTGAGCTATAGCATGAAAGATTTGTGGTATATTCACAAATGCTATTTTTGCCGTTATCTATACTTTCAGGGTATGTATGATTGATATTCATAAACTCAATGCATTCGTTGCTGTGGTGGAAGAAAGCAATATTTCCAAAGCTGCGGTTAGGCTGCATATGCAACAGCCGCCATTGACTCGATTGATTAAAAGTCTGGAAGAAGAATTGGATATAGCGTTATTAAAACGCTTGCCCCGAGGTGTAGAGGTGACGGAAGCAGGTAAGGCTTTATATCAGGAAGCGATTACCATTTTGGCGCATGCTCAGTCGATTCCGAAACGGGTCAAAAACATTGCGCAAGGCTTGGAAGGTCAAATCAATATTGGCTTTACCAACTCCGCAGGGCTACATCCTTTTTTGCCTGCACTCTTGCGTCAATTCAGGGAAAAGTTTCCTGCTGTCGCTATTCATTTGGAAGAAGATAGCAGTACCGCTTTAACCGATGCAGTGATCAATGAAAAACTGGATATCGTCTTTCTGCGCAAACCTGCACCGATTCATGCCGAAGTACAAAGCATACATGTACTGGATGAGCCTTTGATTGTGGCTTTGCCGAGTAATCATCCTTTGGCTGAGCAAGCGGGATCAATCCGCCTACTTGATTTAGAGCCGTATGAGTTTGTGTTGTATCGCCGTATTGCGGGGCAAGACCTGTTTGATAATATTTTGGCAAATTGCTATCAGGCAGGGTTTAGTCCAAACATTGTGCAAGAAGCCCCACGTTTAACTTCGAGCCTGAACCTGATTGCAGCGGGGATTGGGCTGTCAATTGTTCCAGCCTCAATTCAGGACTTCTGGAATAAGCAAATTGTGTACAAACCGCTAGAAGCGAAAAAGCCCTGTATCGCCCCGATCTATGCAATTTGCCGTGCCAAAGGCAATAGTGTTCGGGTTGAGCATTTCTTGAGTCTACTCAAAGCCAGTCAAGCGGTTTGAAACGGCTCAATGGTTAAAGTGATAGAAGTTTAAAATGGGCCCAACCAAATGCTGCTGTGATTTGTCCAGAGTTACGATGATTTCTCTAAAATTGAAGGTGTCCTCGTCATGGTATTTCGCGACGCCATGAGTTTTATTATTCAGATTTGGGATTTGATAGCTAAAGAAAGCCACTTGTTTGGAAGGATGTACAATATTCACCAGTTTTTGTGGATCTTTATAGCCGCCAAACTCATTTTCAATACTCTCTTTTAACAGATTGGGAAAGTAAAGCGTGGCATTGGGCATACCACAACCGACACAGAAGGATGAATCGTATAATTCTATGGCCTGTTTTTGATTTGGACTCATCAGCAGGGCTGAACCTGTACCATTTGCACCCGCATGTGCCTCCACATCGTGCCAATCTTTGGGTACAAGTACTGCACCAATTTCAGGTAGTGCAACTAATTTGAGTTGCTTGGCCTGATGTGTATCCAGTTTAAAATCGAAATGGCAGCTTTTGGCTGTACAGTTTTTAAAGTCCTTTAATAAGCCTTCATCGGCAGGATTCAGCGCAGTCACTCCATAAAAGGGAACACGGACATCGTTGGCAAAGGACACTTCACCCAAGGCATAAATTTGATTTTCGGCTTTTCGCTCTTGTGCTGTATTTGAAAATTTGGGAAAGATGGGCTTAAAGCTACGTACTTCAGCATGTGTCAGCGTGGTAGACAGCGCCAATAGAACGGCAGAAATAGAGATTGATATTTTCATTTTTTAATTCAGTATCCGAGCTTGGATCAAAATTAACATATTGTTTGAGATAAGTGCATTTTCTAAATTTACTTCTGGTTTTAAGTTAGGCCATTGCATGAAGCTCCAAACAATGTCTTTTAACTTAATGATCTATATTTTACTTTTTATCACTTTAACTAAAAATAATATTAAATTTAAATCAATAATTAGTATGAATTCAGATGAAGGAAATACAATTATTAATGAGCTTAGTTACCCAGAAGAAATGACTATGAATATGAAATCAATTTTTAAAGTAATCTTAGTTCTTGCCGTATTTGGAATGAGTGGGTGCGCTTCGTGCGTCCAATGCTAAGAATCAACCAAGTTTTTTACAATTGAGCCTTAGCAAAGGAAAAATAACGAAAGCTAAAGTGTTGGAGGTGTATGTTGAACTTACGAGAAAATCTATTTTTATGTTTTGTCAGTTTTCTATTCGTTGGTTGTACGACCTATGGAGATCATAAAACTAATACTTTGCTAAAGAATAAAATTGGGCATCCTTTGAATGAACTCGTCGCACAAATTGGACAACCAGAGAGTTCTATTTGGGATATTTCTGCCAGTGAAAAAACCTATATGCATACATGGACAATCCAGAAATATGCTCGAGATAAATTTGTAAAGACAGGAACAGAATATGTCGGCACTGGAATGGTTGGTATGACTCAAGGTGGAAATGGGGTAGCAGCAGTTCCTATTTATCAAGATCAATACAGAGATGTCGGTTATAACACTCCAACCTACTATACTTGTATGATCAATGTATACACCAATGCCAATGGGATCATTGTTAAAGAAGGTGGATTAAAAAATAAAACAAATGCAGTTGGTGGTTTTTGCGATGAATTCTTAAAGCTAAAATAGATTCCATCTTTTTGTGGTTTTAAGATAAAGTTGTTGTAAATGGATGTATATTTGATTTAAGAGAACTTAGGATATCTAAAATAGATAAGTAATCTACATTTGAGGTGAAATTTATCTTATCTATTTGTATTTTATAAATAATATTTATTATGAGAAAGTCAAACTATCTAGGGTGGGGATTACTCAATTTACAACTGACCATCGGTTTTGCTTATTCTTATGATTATTTTCATAGACATATTATTATAGACCATGTTTTAGCTTTTACTTTGTCAGTTATTTTTATTGCGAATCTATTTTTCTTTTTTACTAAATTTATTAAAAATTATTCTCTTAGCGCATTTATTTCTATCATTTTCTCTAGCGTTCTAGTCTCTATATTATTTATTCAGTTCAATAGGGAGGACGCTAACTTCATTGTGAGTGATGTTCTTCTTTTGTTTGGGTATATGATGATCAGGATGTTGCTCTATATTACAACTCCTATCGCATTCTTGGTTGAATTTTTTTTAAAGAAAAACTAAAAAAATGGGATTGATGTTGTTCGTTTTTTAGTAAAGTTACTTAATCTGTAGAGTTTAAAAGTATATATTATGAGTAATCATGTCAGTATTCATAATGATTAAAATAATAGTATTGAAATTAGACGGCCTAGAGCATAAGTCTTATGAAAAAGATTCTTTTAGCCTGTTCCCTTATTGTCCTGAGTTCCAATGCTTTTGCCCAAGATATCAAAGGCATTTCATTCTCGCATGAAGATTGGGAGATTTACTGTAGCAATACAGGCACTTGCCGAGCAGCAGGTTATTACAATGAATATAGTGATGATGAACCTGCATCGCTGTTATTGACCCGTCAGGCAGGCGCACGACAGCCTGTACAGGTTGAATTTGCATTGGCTCGTTTTGAACAACCTTCTATGCCCGCAGCAAAGCTTAAAAATCTCCATTTTTATGTGAATGGTAAAGACTTTGGGCAAGTGTCCGTCGATGGAACAGAATTCCCACTGATGGGACAACTCTCAACAAATCAAGTCAATGCCTTATTACAGCAATCTAAGAAAAAGACCGAAATCGTGTTTAAAAATGCCAATCTACATTGGCAAATCTCAGATAAGGGGATGACTGCGGTATTGCTAAAAATGGATGATTTTCAAAAACGTATTGGTACAGTGGGCGCTTTAATTAAAAAGGGCAAGGCAGATGAGTCCAAGGTATTGGCCGCTCAACCCAAATTTACCGTCAAGCAGATCAAAACATCCAGTAAGCCTTATCTGACCTTGGGGCCAACCGATAAACGCTATGCTGCACTCTATCAAAACTTGATGGCTGCCCAGCCAATTCCGAAACAAGAAGGCTTTTGTGAAGGGGCTTATGATGGTAAGCAAACAGCACCTCAAGCAATCGATTTCTATAAATTGACCAATAAAAAAGTTTTGGCAGCTACGTTATGTTGGCGAGGTGCATATAACGAAGGTTATGGTGCATGGGTATTGGATGAGTCGCTTGCGAATAAAGCCACTTTTGTGACGGAACATTCCTCTGAGTTTTATAATGGGATTCTCAGCAGTTCGCAGAAAGGGCGCGGTATTGGTGATTGCTGGTCGAGTGATGAATGGGTTTGGGATGGACAGAAGTTTGTACATACGCTAGATCGCTGGACAGGGATGTGTCGAGGGCTTGCCGCAGGTGGAGTGTGGGATCTTGATCAGATTGAAGCAATCGTCAAATAATATTGTGAATATAAAAATAGCCTAAGGAAACACAATGCTTAAACATAAGATGGGTTTAGGTGGAATGATTTTAATGGGTGCATCCGCCTATTTTAGTGCATCTGTTTTTGCTGCGCCTTTACAGATTCTAGACTTTAAAAAGGGGCAACTGAGTGCAACGGAACAGACGCAACTTTGTGAACAAGTCAAAGAACTATGCCAGCAGCGAACACAATGGCAGAGTTTGAAAACGCCAGATCAAACTTTATGGTTATTATCTGAGGGAAATATTGCCCAGTTTGCGACATCGAGCACAGGTTTTAAATTGTTAAAGCAGTGGCGTATTCAGTTGGCGGCTACGGAAGAAATGGCACGATCTAGCCAATATATTTTTCCTAAACTGTTTCCAATGGATCAAAACCGTTATGCCGTTGCAGTGATTGATACCTTTTCGGAAATGTATTCAGGTGGTGGGGCAGGAATTGAACGGGCCAGCTTTTATGAGTTAAAGGATTCAGGTAAAACGCATCGCTTTATTGAAAACTATCCTTTTAATTTTAGCCGTATGATTCGGGCCTGTTTCTCCGAACAGGATTATGAAAACTCTAAGGGCAAGTGCCATGATGAAGATAGTTTGAGTCTGGATATTCGTCCGGTCAAGCCGATGCTTTGGCAATTCCGTTACCGCTATAGTCTGGATGTGTCACCTGCGTCAGATTCGGGTGAGAAATCATTTAAGGGCAGTCGTAACCTGAATATTGATTTAAATAAAGCACCTGAGCAGCCGAATATTCCAGAAGAATGGGACTATGAGGGTGCAGGCTGATAATTTACAACAATGAACGATTTTACATTTTGTCAAAGCTTTAAGGGCGTGGACTTACGCAATTTACAGCGTCATAACAGATGCTCTAGACAGAGCATGGTACAAAGAGGAAGATTGCAATTTGGAACTGTGCTTATGTCTCGTGTTTATACTTCTGCCCGCCGTAAATTTTCTCATTTGAGTCGTTCTGTATTCATGGCTGCGGCTGTGTTGGGTACAACACAAGTGGCAATGGCAGGGCCAACGGTTGATCAATTGAGTGATTGTTTGGTGAAAGCGACTACCGCTGCGGATAAGACCACGGTTTTGCAATGGACTTTCACGGCTTTAGCGGCGCATCCTGATTTAAAGTCTTTTAGTAATGTGACACCTGAGCAGAAAACCCAGTTGGATCAGAAATTGGCGCAGGTATTACAGCGTGTGATTGTGGAGCAATGTTCGACACAGACTAAAGCCGTAATTCAAGCCGAAGGTGTTAAAGCAGTTGGAGAGGCTTTTCAGCAGTTAGGTCAGAGTGCAGGGCAGGATATTGTTAAAGATCCAGCGGTAAGACAGCAGTTGCAAGGCACCTTGCGTTATATTGATTTAAATAAATTGGTCACGACTTTTTTAACACCTGATATTTGGAATAAGTTGGGTGTATTAAGAGGGGAATGAATTTTTTAATTTTAAAGTAATTTAGAGGAAAGAATATTCTTTATCAAAATGGTAGAGAATATCCATCCTTTAGATGGATAGTAGAAAGACGGTGATGGTAGAGTATTAACTAAGTTGTAGATATATTTTTGATTTTTGGTTATATTTTATTTTTTAAAAATCTAATACATAAAATTGAATTTCCTATGATTTCACGTATATATTTTAAATGTCTCACCTGTAAAGAAATTATGACAACAAGAACACAGTTGTCTAATGGGCTTAGGCAAGAAATAAATTTTTTATGTCCGCATTGTGAAGCTGAATCTAAATTAGTATTATTGTTGGATGAGCCGCCAATAATAAAAATTTCATTTAATGAGTTAGAAAATTTAGAATACATGGATAGTGAATTTGTAGATGATGAAAAATCAAAAATAATTAATCTGAGTACAAATTTTACTGTGCCTGATGAAGATAAGCACAAAGAGTTATATTCTCCATTTTTATATCAAATGGTTGAGATTCTTAAAGATTCTTATGGTGATAATTTTTCCCATGAAAAAATTAATGGTGTAATGGGAGCTTCAAATATTGAAGAGTTATGGAAAGATTTATATAAAGCTTATAGATTTAATTTAAAAGGTAATTTTATTCAAAGAGATAAAATAATTAAGGGTGAGGATTTGTGTGAATTAATTTTTCATTTCATTCGTATATTTATAGGTGAAGATAGATTTGAAAGAAATATTAAGATGTTAGGAGGATTTCTAAAAGAGGTTCATCAAAAGAATAACTCTGAATTTAATAAATTTGTTAAAGAGTATATGCTCCCTAACCAAACAGAGAAAATTGATGCTTACATGGAGATATTTGATACATTTTTCTCAAATTTTCAAGACTTTCAACAGCTTAATTTGCAAGCTCGTTTAGAAGTCGAGACGTTCAAAAATTCAAAAGTTTCATCTGTTAATTTTAAGCGCACAAAGATGTTTTACGGAGAGGCATTTGAAGTCCTAGGAACAAGTATCTGTAGCATTGCTTTTTTAAACAATATTTTCAACTCTAGAAATTATAATGAATTCGAAAGTGATAAAGCTACAAAAAATTATTTGACCTCTGACAAAGGAGGGAGAATGAAGTGTTTTGAAAATAATGCCCTGCTGTTTAATATTTTTGGATATGAGTATGATAATAAATTAAGAAATGCAACTCATCATAAATGGTTGAAGTACAATGAATCAAGCCAAGTGATTAACTATCCTGTATCTGGTTCAAGTTCTGAAAGAATTAATTTACACTATGCTGAATATTTGTTGAAGTCTAATAATATTGTTATTTCCCTTATGGCTCTGCTTTCATTTGAATTGTTGATGGTTTATAACTTTAATTTCAGACTAAATAAAAACCCGCTCTAAAGCGGGTTTTCTTTTGAAATTAGATTGTATTAACCAATCAATTTCTTCATTAATTCATTCACTTGAGCTGGGTTAGCTTTACCTTTTGCAGCTTTCATGACTTGACCAACAAGACCATTAAAGGCTTTTTCTTTACCAGACTTGTACTCTTCAACCATTTTTTCATTGGCTGCAAGTACGTCTTTGATAATCGCTTCAATCGCACCTGTATCGGTTTCTTGCTTTAAGCCTTTCTCCGCAATAATGTCATCCGCAGATTTTCCTTCTGCTTCCCACATAAAGCCAAACACTTGCTTCGCTATTTTACCGTTAATGGTATTGTCGACAATACGTGCAATCATGCCACCTAATTGCTCAGCAGAAACAGGAGAGTCCGCCAATTCTAGGCCCGCTTTGTTTAAAGCACCTGAGAATTCACCCATTACCCAGTTTGCAGAGACTTTACCTTGCTTTGCACCGCCAGCAGCAGCCACAACCGCTTCGTAGAAGTCCGCCATTTCACGTGACAGCGTCAATACATGCGCATCGTACTCAGTCACAGCAAAGTCAGCGATAAAACGCGCACGGCGCGCTTTAGGCAGCTCTGGAAGGGCAGCACGTGCCGCTTCGATCTGCTCATCGGCAATGATCACTGGCAACAAGTCTGGATCTGGGAAGTAGCGATAGTCGTTCGCTTCTTCTTTTGAACGCATTGAGCGAGTTTCCATCTTGTTCGGATCGAACAAACGGGTTTCCTGATCAATTGTGCCGCCGTATTCCAAAATTTCCATTTGGCGTTCAATTTCAACATTGATCGCTTGCTCAATGAAACGGAATGAGTTGAGGTTTTTCAACTCGCAACGCGTACCGAACGGTTGACCCGGACGACGCAACGATACGTTACAGTCAGCACGGAATGAACCTTCTGCCATGTTACCGTCAGAAATACCTAACCAACGTACTAGGGTGTGAATCGATTTGATATAGGCAACCGCTTCTTCAACCGAACGCATATCTGGCTCAGACACGATTTCTAGCAATGGTGTGCCCGCACGGTTTAAGTCGATACCCGACATACCTTCGAATTGGTCATGAATCGATTTACCTGCATCTTCTTCAAGATGGGCACGTGTTACGCCAATACGCTTCACAGTGCCATCTTCAAGCTGGATGTCGATATGACCCAAGCCCACAATCGGATTGTCCATCTGGCTAATCTGGTAGCCTTTTGGTGAATCTGGGTAGAAGTAGTTCTTGCGTGCAAATACAGACGCTTGGTCGATATAGGCATCAATCCCCAAACCAAAGCGAATCGCAAGATCAACCACTTCAGCATTCAATACTGGCAATACACCCGGCATCGCCAAATCAACAAGGCTGGCTTGTGTATTTGGGTCTTGACCAAATTCAGTCGATGAACCAGAGAAGATTTTAGACTTGGTCGCCAACTGCGTGTGGATCTCGATCCCGATAACGACTTCCCAACCGTCAATAAGCTTTAACTTTTGAGCTTCAGTCATTATGCATTCTCCTCAGCAATTGCCGCACGTTTGGTATGCCAGTCTGTATTTTGTTGATATTGATGCACAATCGAAAGCAATTGTGATTCTGACCAGTAGTTACCAATCAACTGTAAGCCCACAGGCAAGCTGTCTTTATCGAAACCAACCGGTGCGTTGATGGCTGGTAAACCTGCCAAGTTCACTGCAAGGGTATAGATATCACCCAAATACATTTCAGTCGGGCTGAGATTCGCACCGATCTTGTAGGCTGTGGTTGGTGCAGATGGCGCCGCAATCACATCAACATTTTCAAATGCTTTGAGGAAATCTTGCTGAATCAAACGACGTACTTTTTGCGCTTTCACATAGTAGGCATCATAGTAACCCGCAGAAAGGGCATAAGTCCCGATCAAGATACGACGTTGTACTTCAGCACCAAAACCTTCTGAACGTGAACGTTTGTACAAGTCCATCAAATCCACAGGATTTTCACAACGGTAGCCATAACGGACACCGTCAAAACGTGACAGGTTCGAAGAAGCTTCCGCAGGCGCGATCAAATAGTAAGTTGGCACATAGGCTTCAGTCATGTTGAGATCAATCTCAACCAAGATTGCGCCCATGTCTTCAAGCTTTTTCAATGACTCTTCAACGCGTGCTTTTACATCAGCGTCTAAACCAGCCACATTGAAGTATTGCTTTGGAATACCAATGCGTAGACCTTTCACTGCCGTACCGTTTAGGTTAGCAACGTAATCATCCACTTCTTTGTTGATCGAAGTCGAGTCTTTGGCATCATGACCTGCGATGACATTCATCAAATAAGCGCAGTCTTCCGCAGAACGTGCCATTGGACCACCTTGATCCAGTGATGATGCATACGCAATCATACCGAAGCGAGACACACGACCATAGGTCGGTTTTAAGCCTGTTAAGCCGCAGAATGAAGCAGGTTGACGAATTGAGCCACCTGTATCGGTACCTGTTGCGATTGGCGCAAGATCAGCCGCAACAGCCGCTGCAGAACCACCAGATGAACCACCCGGAACATGATCCAGTGCCCAAGGGTTAGACGTTGCACCGACATAAGAGTTTTCAGAAGTTGAACCCATGGCGAATTCGTCCATGTTCACTTTACCCAAAGTCACGAGACCCGCAGCTTTGGCTTTTGCAACTACAGTTGCATCATAAGGTGAAATGAAGTTATCCAGCATTTTTGAACCGGCAGTGGTTTTAATGCCTTGGGTACAAAAAATATCTTTGTGGGCAAGTGGAATACCTGCCAGTGCGTGTGCATTGCCTGCTTTCAGTGCTGCATCGGCTGCATTTGCTTCAGCAAGTGCCTGTTCTGCGGTGACCGTTACATAACTTTTTACTTTCGGGTCAATTTGGGCAATACGCTTTAAATAATGTTCAGTCAATTCGCGTGATGAAAATTGGGCTGTTTTTAAGCCTTCAGAGAGTTCACGGATTGATAAGCGATGTAAATCTGTCATATGAAAAATTTCTTTACATTCTAAATATAAAATATTGACTAATCGAATAAATCTTATTCAATTACGCGAGGTACGAGGTACAAACCTGCTTCTGTAGCAGGCGCGACCGCTTGATATTCATCACGATGGTTGCTTTCCGTCACAACATCAGCGCGTAACGGTTGCGGGTTGTCAAATGGGCTCTTTAAAGGCTCAACATCATCGGTATTAATGCCTTTCAAGCTTTCCATCATGCCAAGGATTTTATTTAAACTTTGAGTATATTCAGCAGATTGCGTGTCATTGAGAGATAAACGAGCAAGGTGTGCAATTTGCGAGACCGTTTGCGCATTTAAGTCTGTTGTCTGCTGAGCATCTGATGATGTAGACATAACTTTACCTAATTCAGTATTAAAAAATTTCAAAATATCGTGCGTTATAATAAGCGATTGACTTGTTCAAATCATCACATTTAGTTAAAGTTGCCACCTTGTATTCACACAAAGTTTAATTGAGAACGCCCCCGTGATTCTAAAACGACTAATTGGCTTGTTTTCGCCGGATTTAGCCATTGATTTAGGTACTGCAAATACACTTATTTATGCACCAGGCCGTGGCATTATATTAAATGAACCAACTGTTGTGGCAATTCGTCACAGTGGTTCACAAAAAATTGTTGCCGCTGTAGGTCTCGATGCTAAACAAATGTTAGGCCGTACACCAGCGAATATTTCAGCGATTCGTCCGATGAAAGACGGTGTCATTGCTGACTTTGAAGTAACTGAAACCATGTTGAATCAGTTTATTGGCAAAGTGCATGAAAAGCGTTTATTCCCGCCAGCACCACGCGTTGTGGTGTGTGTGCCATGTAAATCAACCTTGGTTGAGCGTCGTGCCATTCGTGAGGCTGTATTTAATGCAGGTGCACGTGACGTTCGCTTAATCGAAGAGCCGATGGCGGCTGCAATTGGCGCAGGTATGCCAGTTGAGCAAGCATGTGGTTCGATGGTGGTAGATGTGGGCGGTGGTACGACTGAGATCGCAATTATTTCATTGCAAGGTTGTGTCTACGCAGATTCATTACGTATCGGTGGTGATGTATTTGATGAACAAATCATCAACTACGTTCGTAAAGCACACGGTTGTGTGATCGGGGAAACCACAGCTGAAGTGATCAAGAAAGAAGTGGGTATGGCTGTTGCTGATGGTAAGACCCTCGAAATCGAAGTTCGTGGCCGTAATTTAGCAGAGGGTGTACCTCGTGCGATTACGGTGACTTCTGATGAAATCACTCAAGCGATTGCTGATCCTTTGCAAAGCATTGTGAGTGCGGTGAAATCTGCGCTTGAACAAACACCACCTGAGTTGTCTTCGGATATTGCAGAACGCGGTATCGTGTTGACAGGTGGCGGTGCATTGCTGCGTAACCTTGATAAATTACTTGCTCAAGAAACAGGTTTACCTGTGATTGTTGCAGATGATCCTTTAACTTGCGTAACTCGCGGTGGCGGTAAAGTCTTAGAATTCTTTGACAATCCAAACCATGACATGCTTTTCGTTGGTTAAATCATAAGGACTAGGCGGTGCAACCGAATCTTTTTTCAAGACAACCGCCATCTTTTCGCTCATTTGTCATTGCGGTCATTACATGTTTGGTGGTGCTTTTCTTTGATTGGCGCATGCCCTATGTAATTCAACCAGCAAGGGATGTCTTGTATGCCGCGTATAATCCTATTTATGCGCTGGCAAGCTATCCTGTACTGTCGCGAGAATGGCTGAACCAACAAACCAAATCTGAAGCTCAATTGCGCCGTGAAAACACAGCCATGCAAGCTGAACTCCTTCAAGCACAAGTCCGCCTCCAAAAACTTTCAGAACTTTCTGCGGAAAATAACCGTTTGAGAGGGCTGTTGGATACGCCATTGATTATTGATGGTCGTATGCAAATTGCCGAAGTGATTGGAACCGATGCAGACCCATTGCGCCATATTATTATCATTAACCGTGGTTCGGTCGATCATTTAAAAGTCGGACAAACAGTTTTGGATGATAAAGGGATTATGGGGCAGATTATTAATGTCTATCCGCATAGTGCACGGATCATGCTGCTGTCTGATAAGGAACACTCATTGTCTGTACGTTTAGAGCGGACAGGAATGCGTGCGATTGTGTCAGGTACCGGTGATTTGGGGCAACTCAAAATGGAATATGTACCGACCAGTGCCAATATTCAGGTCGGAGACAAAGTGTTTAGTTCGGGTTTAGGTGAACATTTCCCTGCGGGTTATTTAGTCGGAACCGTGTCTAAAGTGAGTCGTCATACTTCGGGTGAGTTTGCCGAAATTGATGTTAAGCCAACGGCGCAACTTGCCAGCGGTCATCATGTGGTGGTGTTATTTTCTGAATCCTTAGCGCAGGAGCAACCTTATGCCGATCGCTAAGCTCAATTATGAGAAACGCAAAGATCCACTATGGATGATTATTTTATCCATTGTGATTGCTTCGGTATTGATGGTTTATCCAATGGCCTACGAGGCTTCAGGATGGCGACCTTCGATCATGCTTTTGGTCATGCTGTTCTGGATTCTTTACCAACCCGTCTGGTGCGGGGTTTGGTTTGCTTTTGGGATGGGGCTTTTTGCCGACTTGCTTCTCGATGCACCATTTGGCTTAAATGCGCTCAGCTTCGTACTGATCAGTTTTGGTATCCGTTATTTAATTCGTGAACGTCGTATTTTGACCTTTGGTAATTCATGGGTGATTGCGGTGATTGCGGCTGTTGCACATATTACATTTTTGTGGATTAGTCAGACCATTGCGGGTACACATTTTTCGATTGCACGCCATTGGCAACCGGTTGTGACCAGTGTATTGGCATGGCCTCTGGTTTATTATTGTTTACATAAATGGCGCATATAATTCTCGCATCAAGCTCGCCGCGTCGGCAGGAGCTATTACAGCAATTGGGTTTGGACTTTGAAATTTATCGTCCAGATGTCGATGAAGCAGTGCATGATGGAGAAGTGGTTGAGCATTATGTTGAACGCTTAGCCAGAGATAAAGCACAAGTTGTTTTACGGAAATACCCTGCTGCAATTGTGATTGCAGCAGATACCAGCTTAAGTTTTGCTGGACAGATTATTGGCAAGCCAGAATCAAAGCAACATGCTTTTAGCATCTGGTCGGCACTTTCTGGACAATGGCACGATGTCTATTCTGGCATTTGTGTGGCAACGACGACTCAAATATTGAGTACAGTGGTAAGAACGCAAGTTGAGTTGCAGCAACTCAGTCATGCAGACATGGAACAATATTGGGCCACGGGTGAGCCGATAGGCAAAGCGGGCGCATATGCAATACAGGGTATTGCAGCGCAGTATATTCCGCAGATCCGAGGCAGTTATAGTAATGTCGTCGGTTTGCCTTTGCATGAGACAGTACAGTTATTAGAAAGGGTTAAAGCACTACGCTGACACTTTCGGGTATAAGAATTTTTATAAAAGTTTTGAGTTTGTTATGGCAGAAGAGTTGCTGATTAACGTCACGCCGATGGAATGTCGTGTGGCATTGATTGAAAATGGTACGGTCAATGAACTATTCGTTGAGCGAACTGTAAAACGTGGGTTAGTGGGTAATATCTACAAGGGTAAAGTGGTTCGTGTACTGCCAGGTATGCAAGCGGCCTTTGTCGATATCGGTTTGTCTCGAACCGCTTTTTTGCATATTAACGATATGGTGTGGCCGCGTTCGCAGCCCACGCCAAATGTCTTTGAATTATTACATCCTGGGCAAATGCTGACTGTCCAAGTGATGAAGGATATGTTGGGAACCAAAGGCGCACGCCTGAGTACCGATCTTTCCATCCCATCCCGTTATCTGGTGTTGATGCCGTATGGTAACCATATTGGGGTGTCACAGCGGATTGAATCAGAAGAAGAACGTGATCGTTTACGTGGCATCATTGAGCATATTCAGGCCGAACATAATTTGCCGGGTAGTGTGATTGTACGTACTGCGGCCGAAGGGGTGGACGAAGCCGCGATTGCACAAGACATGTGTTATCTCAGTAAGTTGTGGGAATTTATCCAGCGCAAGCAAAAAGAAGCAGCCACAGCTGAACTGATCTTTGAAGAATTACCTCTGCCACAACGTATCGTACGTGATCTTGCCAGTGATGAAACCGCGAAGATCTATGTTGATTCACGTGAGATTCATGGCAAGCTCAGCGAGTTTGTTGATGAGTTTGTCCCGACCATTCAAAACCGTTTGATTCATTATCCGGGTGAAAAACCACTTTTCGACTTGTATAACGTTGAAGAAGATATCCAAAAAGCCTTGCAGACCCGTGTCGCACTCAAGTCTGGCGGCTATCTGATGATTGATCAGACCGAAGCCATGACCACGATTGATGTCAATACAGGTTCTTATGTCGGTGGGCGCAGTTTAGAAGACACGGTATTTAAAACCAATATGGAAGCAACTCAAGTGATTGCAAGACAACTGCGTCTGCGTAATTTGGGGGGGATTCTGATTATTGATTTTATCGACATGCAAGAAGCTGAGCACCGTGAAGAAGTGATGCGTCAGTTTGAACGCATGTTGGAACGTGATCACGCCAAGACCAAAATTACTCAGGTTTCTGAGCTTGGTTTAGTCGAAATGACCCGTAAACGCACGCGTGAATCTTTGGAACATTTGCTCTGTGAATCCTGTCCAACCTGCCAAGGGCGAGGATATGTGAAAACTGCAGAGACAGTATGTTACGAGATATTTCGAGAGATCCTGCGTTATGCGCGTGCATTTGATTCCAAGGGTGGCTTTACTGTCGTTGCACATCCAGCGGTGATTGATCGCCTATTAACAGCAGAAGCCCCAGCTGTCGCGGATTTAGAACATTTCATTAATCGAGTGATTAAATTCCAAGTGGAAAATCTATATACGCAAGAGCAATACGATATCATTTTGACCTAAAGTTGTAACAAGATTTCGCTTAAGCCTTGTTACAACTGAAATTTTACTTTCTATCATGAATTTTAAATACTAGAACCATAAAATGAGCCATAGGTACTTTTGGGTCCCTTAGCAAATAATATGAGGTATATAACCATGAATGTGAGTGAAAGATTAGTGAACCACGGTTTCAAACATGTTTTAGACAGTAACCCTGTAAATACATGTTATATGGTAGACAGCCAAGGTAAAGAAGTTCAGATTACTACGGCGATGATTCGTTCAGCCTGCCATCAACTGTTACAACGTTGCCGCACAATCAAAAAATAAGGGGCCACTGAAAGCCCCTTAATTTTTTCTCAATCCTTAATTCGCCACTTGCTGTGGTAAATCTTGAATCGCTTGCTCAAAGCGTTGAATTTCATCTTCCAAATGGGTCAGTAAGTTTTGCATTTTTGGTAATGCATTACGACACGCAATTAAGCCCACTTCCAATTTATCCAAGTAACTGGTCATGGTGATATTCAGTGCCTGTCCATCCATCACAATTGATGCAGGGTAGAGCGCATCTAACTTCGCACCATTCCAATATAACGGTTCACGTGGGCCTGGGACATTGGAAATCACAAGGTTAAAGGCTTGACGCTTAGGTAGCATACCTGATGCAATATTTAAACCTGCTGGGCCATATACAACCGCACTATAGTTCAAGATTTCATTGGCCGTCATACGGCTAAAACGCTGTTTTGAGTTCTGTACGCTACGACGAATAATTTCCAAACGTTCAATAGGGTCTTCGATATGGGTCGCCAGATTGGCCAAAATCATGGTAATACGGTTACTGACATCTGAATCATCGGTACGCAGTGATGCAGGTACCATGGCAATCAGAGGTTTTTTGGGCAGACTGTTATGGCTAAGCAGATATTCGCGCAAAGCTCCAGAACAGACGGCTAAGATCACATCGTTGAGTGTTACACCCAATGATTTAGCAATCCGACGGAAACGACCAAGCTCAAACGATTGTGCTGCAAAACGGCGTGAAGAACTTACACGTTGGTTTAAAATCGAGGGTGGTGCTTGGAACGTCGAGACATAGTCTGGATTTTTGCCCATTTCTCTAAAAATAGTTTGAGACAGTTCCTGCATAACCTTAGGTGCAACTTCAAGCTGAGATTTAATCCCTTCCATCACACCTTTGATTTTGCTGACTGTCGGTGGTTTTGGCGCTTTAAGGCGCTTGGTTCGTTTACCTTCTACACACCAAAGTGGTACCACATGCTTCTCATTTGGATCTTGTGACAATGATTTTTCAATCAGACGCATACCTGCGACGCCGTCTACCATGGCATGGTGAATCTTGAAATACATGGCAAAACGGTTGCCTTCAATGCCTTCAATAATGTCGCAGGTCCAAAGGGGTTTGGCACGATCAATCAAAGAACTATGTTGCTGTGAAATATAAACCAGTAATTCACGGATACGACCAGGATTTGGCAGCGCAATATGACGGAAGTGGTGATCCAGATCAAATTCGCTGTCTTCACCCCAGAATAAACCATTCAATTGATTGTTAAATGGTGGAACAGGAATACTTTTTGATTGGCGAATTTCATTGACTAGATCGTGCACAAAGGTCGGTGATGCATTCTCTGGAAGCTCGAATAAAAACAAGCCGCCTACATGCATAGGCTGTTGTCTTTTCTCTAGCGAGAGAAAGATAAAATCAATGGGGTGTAGTGGGCGCATAGCAGATCTAGCCTCTCATTGCATTTTTTCTAAGATACTCTCGAAGAGCTCTTATTAGAATTATTGGAACCGTTCTGCGCAGTATATACTGTTTGTTCTGGTTAAAATATGACTTTAGACAGGCGAGTCAGGAAAAATAAAACCACTGACGAATCAGTGGTTTTAATATACCAAATCTGTAATTGATTATTTTTTAAGATTACCTGCGTGCAAGCCACATTCTTTATGTGTAGCTTCTTCCCACCACCAACGACCTTCACGTTCATGTTGATTTGGCAGCACTGCACGTGTACATGGTTCGCAACCGATTGAAATAAAACCGCGTTCGTGCAATGGGTTATATGGAATTTCCATCATGCGGATATAGCTCCAAACATCGGCACTGCTCCAATTCGCAAGAGGGTTGTATTTGATTAGCTGCTTGCCTTCGCCAGAAAAACCAGCATCAGCTTGAACCACAGGTACATCGCTGCGGGTTGGACTTTGATCCTTGCGTTGGCCAGTAATCCATCCATCTAATGTTGCCAGTTTCTTGCGTAGAGGTTGTACTTTACGGATTCCACAGCATTCCTGATGTCCATCTTCAAAAAAGCTAAACAAGCCTTTTTCAGTCACGAATTGCTGAACAGCAGCAGACTCAGGGAAGCAAATTTCAATATCGATCTTATAGTGCTTACGGACAGTTTCAATGAATTGGTAAGTCTCTGCATGTAAACGTCCCGTATCTAAACTAAAAACACGGAAGGGCTTACCTAGACGAGAGGCAATATCAATTAAAACAACATCTTCTGCGCCTGAAAATGAAATCGCGATTTCACCTTCTTGGCTTAACGCAAGTGCTAAAATTTCTCGTGGCGATTTATCTGCATATTCAGCAGCGAGCGCATCTACAAGGTCAATAGTCGGAATAACAGTCATGGATGTTCCTGGCGATAGGCTTGGGCACAATTGTAAATCAATCGAAGCAAAGCAGTGTGCTTGTCATTGATTTTAATCTTGCAGAATAAAATGATTTTATTCAACAACAGCGCAAAAATTGAATAATCTTAGTGCTATGATACAGCAATTTTTAACCAACATTGGAAGCATTCATGGAAATCGTATGCCTAGATCTTGAAGGGGTGTTAGTTCCAGAAATCTGGATTAACTTTGCAAAAAAAACAGGGATTAAAGAACTCGAAGCAACTACACGTGACATTCCAGATTACGATGTACTGATGACACAACGTTTGAATATCTTAAAACAGCATGGCTTGGGATTGAATGATATTCAAGCTGTGATTGCAGATATGGGACCATTTGAAGGCGCGAAAGAGTTTGTTGAATGGGTACGTACTCATTTCCAATTGATTATTTTGTCTGATACTTTTTATGAGTTTGCACATCCACTCATGAAACAACTGGGATGGCCAACGATTTTCTGTCATAAGCTTGAAACTGATGAAAATGGCATGATCACCGCATATAAATTACGCCAACCTGATCAAAAGCGTCAGGCAGTAAAAGCATTGCATGGTTTGAACTTCCGTGTCATTGCGGCAGGTGATTCGTATAACGATACCACGATGCTGGGTGAGGCTGATCATGGTTTCTTGTTTGATGCACCAGCCAATGTGATTGCAGAATTTCCACAGTTCCCACCATTGCATGGTTATGACGCATTAAAACAAGCGATTCGTTCGGTATCGCAACGTGATATTCCTGAATAATGAATTCTCCTCAGCTTTCTTTTAAGTATGTTGGGGAAAATTGAAAAATAAAAGGCGCTAAATAGCGCCTTTTATTTTGGGTCGATAGTTAGAATTTATACCCAATCTTTAAACCATAAGCGATGGCATCATTATTTTCAAATTCAGCCACATAGCCTGGTGTATTGAATTGTGAACCTGACTGTGCTTTGGCATCGCCGAGCCAGAAATATTTTACTCCACCCGCAATAAAGGTTGCAGGCGTCGGGCTATATTGAACACCGATACCGACATTCCAATAGCCTTCTGTTGGACCTAATGTCGTCACAGGATTACCTGCACCAGAGTCCCAACCCACAGATAAATTACCTGCCCATTGATCATTCAGTTTACGGCCAACACCTGCAGTCACTGAATATTGATCTTCGGTATAGGCAACCAGATCAAAACCGTCTTTTTTACCTGTTGAAGCAACGATTGGAGGGAGAGTCGAAGCTGCACCAAATTTATATGGACGAATGGCAAAGTCTTTCCAATTCACCCAACGTAAATTCGCAAAGGCAACTGTGTTTTCCATAATCCCTGTTTGGAAATCAAGATTAACTGATTGAGGGGTGGTGATTTCAGTGGTGCCTTCTGAATGATTAATTTTATTTAAAATTGCATCAAAACCCGCATTGCCTGTCATGCCTGCAATGCCATGCGTTTCATAGGCATTCATTTCGTGCTTGATCTTGGCACGATAAGTTAATGAAGCCTTGAGTGCAATTTCAGGAATTTGATAGGCAACACCAGCTAACCAACCTACAGCTTCATCTTTACCCGTTTTAAAATCATAACCACTATAGGCACTATAGCTTTGGCCGCGTAATAGTACAGTACTGTCTAAGGTTTGATAAACCGCACCCGCATAGAGGTTCCAGTTTTGTGTTGGTTGATAACCAAACAGTAAGTTTAAGTTTTCAGTATCAACCGTAACCGATGTACCACCTTTAAAAGGTAGAGGACGGCTTTCGATAAAGTTGCTTTTACCTGTGTATTCTGCATCCGCACCATAAGGTTGGTCATAGATCAAACCAATCGAGAATTTGTCTGTTGCTTGAATTTTTAAGGCAGCATTAGGCGAGTAGTAGTGATTCGCCATATTCCCAGTATTGTTTTGTGATGTGTCCTTACCTGATACATTGGGATCAAGGACTGTAATACCTGCTTCAAAATAGTTATTTGGCTGTAAAAAAGCTGCAATGGATTGGCCTGAGCGATCCAGTGCTGCGGCAAATGTTGTCGTTGTAGGAACTAAGCTAAGTAGAAGAGCCGTTTGAATAGCATTCAGCTTCATTAATATGTTCTCTCAAATCACTTTGTAACAGAATGGCGCGGAAAGTAACATAATTTTTATGCGCTTAAATATTTTACAAATGTCAATAAATGAACTGGTGAGGTCACGAAAAATGGTTGAGCATTCAAGTTTTATCTTGGTGTTTCTATGATTTGAAATGAATGTTGAATTTTGATCTATAGTTTTGATTTTATTTATTAAAGCACAATAAAAAAGGCCATCTTAAGATGACCTTTCTTTTATAAATTATAATTAGAATTTATAGCCAATTTTCAAACCATAAGCGATTGCATTATTGTCTTCAAACTTAGCAACATATTCATTACCGCCAGCTTGAGCACCAGTTTGCGCTTTGGCATCACCTAACCAGAAGTACTTCACACCACCGGCAATAAAGGTTGCAGGAGTAGGGCTATATTGAACACCTAGACCCACGTTCCAATAACCTTCTGTTGGACCAAGTGTTGTTACAGGATTACCTGCACCAGAATCCCAACCTACAGAAACGTTACCCGCCCACTGCTCGCTGAGTTTACGGCCAACACCTGCATTTACAGACCATTGGTCATCAGAGTATTCAACTAAGTTAAAGCCATTTGGACGTCCAACTAAGCCACCAATCTGTTGAGATAACAAGCCAAATTTATATGGTTGGATTGCAAAGTCTTTCCAATTCACCCAGCGAACGTTAGCAAATGCAACAGTATTCGCCATGATGCCTGTTTGGAAATCTAAGTTAACAGATTGAGGTGTGGTAATTTTAGTCTTTTTACCAGCACTACCTTCTTCAAGAGCTTGAGCTTGAGCTAATGCTTGAGCTGGAGTAACACCTAATAAGCCTGCTAATACTGCTGGATTGTTTGTCAATGCAGAGGTAACAGAAAAGTTCTCATTGACATTTACTTTGTGATCAATTTCTGAACGGTAAGTCAAAGATGCTTTAAGTGCAATTTCAGGAATTTGATATGCTGCACCGACTAACCAACCACCACCACCAGTTTCTTTGATATCTGCATCGTAACCATTATAAATACTATATGCGGTACCACGAAGATTTACTTTACCTTTAACGGTTTGATATACACCACCTGCATAAAGATTTAAGTTCTTAACGGGTTGGTAACCGAAAACCAATGAAATATTTTGGGTATCAACTTCTACTGAAGTATTACCAGTACCTAAAGAAGCATTTGCTTCAGCAAGCCCTTTTTGCATTGCAAGAAGTGGTTTACTCGCTTCAGCTAAAACAGCTTGAGTTGCTGCTTGTTGAGATAGGCCTTGAGACATTAGTGTCCCAATTGCTTGTTTAGCTGCGTCAGATTGCATGTAAGCAGCAACTTTAGCTCGACCTGCATCAGCTAAAGCGTCTAGGCGATCTTGGGGTAAAACAGTATCAGAGCCAGGATTTGATACAAAAACATTATTCCCAGTATATTGTGCATCAGCACCATAAGGTTGATCATAAAGAAGACCAAAAGAGAATTTGTCAGTTAATTGAAGCTTTAACGCTGCACTAGGGAAATAATAGTCATCACCCATATCTCCAATTTTACGTGTCGTTGCAGATGTACCTGCTTCCTGACCTTTAACCGTTGGGTCTAAAACCGAAATACCGGCTTCAAAATAGTTACCCGGCTGTAAAAATGCAGACATAGATTGACCTGAACGGTCTAACGCCGCTGCAAAAACTCCAGTTGCAGGTAGCGTTGCTAAGATCATGGCAGTGCTAAGATGTTTTAATTTCATTGTAATCTTTCCTTGAACTTCAAGATTCTTAAGTGTTAAGAAGCTATGATCTGACAACAAAAAAGTTATCTATCGTGATTGGCTATAACTTCATGTAACAAAAATACCATAATTAAAATAAGAGTAAATGTTCTAAATGAACTCTGTAGTACGTTGGATTAGATGAAAATGGATAAAAATAAATCTTAAAAAATTTATATACATATGTGTTTTTATTTGTAAAATAATGATAAATATAAATTATTATTTTAAAATAATAATCGTTCTTTTTTGCATTTTTCCCCGAAAAGTTTTTTATTTGGTCAAAGATTTTTTGTAAAAAATGAGATTTATTTCTCCATATTTTCTTTTTAGGTAAAATTTCAGCGCATTAGAACGCAGCTGAATAATTTTACGCAGAATTTACGTCTACTGGTTTTTTCAATATAGAGAATTTACGTCCCCAATTTCCATACTAAAGCTGACCTATTTTTTAATGGCATATGCTATGTGGGAATTTATTTCTGTATTTGTCCTTTCATTAGTGCTGGCTTATCCGCTCGGTGCTTATCTTGCCGATGTGATGCAAGCAAAACCAATGAAAAGTGACGCGTTGTTTAAATGGATTGAGCGGCCAATTTATGCTGTGCTGGGGGTTAAGCGTAGTGGAATGAATTGGCGGCAATATTTAACGGCATTTGTGCTCAGTAATATTTTACTGCTTGCTGCAAGCGTCACCATTTTAATGACTCAAGCATGGTTACCACTCAACCCTGATCATATCCCGAATATGAATTGGGATCTGGCTTTACATACCACCATTTCATTTCTGACCAATACCAACCAACAACACTATTCAGGACAAGCTCAACTGTCTTATCTATCGCAAATGACGGTGATTGTCGGATTGCAATATTTGTCGCCTATTATTGGCTTGGCGTTGCTTGTCGCGATGTTAAGAGCCTTATTCCTACAATCTGGCAGGGAAGAAGGTGCGGATAAGAAAGACTGGAATACGATTAATTTAGGTAATTACTGGATGGATATCATCCGACCATTATTTCGATTCTTTATTCCGCTCGGCTTGATTTTTTCTTTGCTGCTGACTTTTCAAGGTGTTCCTGCAACATTATCTGCCGGTCCAACCGCACAGGTCTTGGATCAAACCGTAGAGCTTAAAACCCAACATATTCCACTGGGTCCAGTTGCGCCGATGGTGGCGATTAAACAACTGGGGAGTAACGGTGGTGGTTGGTATGGTCCAAATAGTAGTGTGCCTTTAGAAAATCCAACGCCGTTATCCAATGTGATCGAGATGATCGCGATTTTACTGATTCCATTGTCTGTGGTGTTTATGGTGGGACGCTTTATCCAACGTAAGAAATTGATGTGGATGATTTTTGGCACCATGTTGCTGATGTCATTGGCTTCAACCTCATTAACGTTGTGGGCTGAAAAATCTTCGTTGATTCCAAACACGGCATTGATGGAAGGTAAGGAAGTCCGCTTTGGTACGGAGGCATCGGCGCTGTGGGCAAGTTTGACCACCCAAGTGAATAACGGTTCGGTCAATATGATGCATGACTCTGCCTCACCACTGACGGGATTGGTTGAGCTGTGCAATATGCTGATTAATGCCATTTGGGGCGGTATCGGCTGTGGTCTATTACAGTTCTTTATTTACCTGTTCTTGGCTGTATTTATTGCAGGCTTGATGACGGGACGTACCCCTGAATTGTTTGGCCGAAAAGTTGAAGTGACTGAAATCAAGTTATTGGCTTTGGTCATTCTACTGCAACCCGTGGTGATTCTGGGCTTAACAGCGATTGCCATTACATTTCCATCGATTACAGGGAATTCAAATCCAGCGTTTCATGGGATTAGCCAAGTGTTTTATGAGTATGTCTCTGCTTATGCCAACAATGGTTCTGGTTTTGAAGGTTTAGGCGATAACACTCTGTGGTGGAATCTGAGTGCCAGTGTCGCGTTATTGGCAGGTCGTTACAGCGTATTGATCATCCCTGTGTTGATTGCAGTCAGTTTGGCTACCAAAGCTCAAGCAACCGAAAGCAAAGGTTCTTTACATATTGAGTCACCGACATTTGCACTGACCTTAATCGGAATCGTGTTAATTCTCACCTTATTGCAATTCATGCCAGTGTTGGTGATTGGGCCAATTGCTGATTATTTATCTGTGCTATCTGTGAAAGTTTAAGCGTGGAGCGACAACAATGAAACATTCAAATGTGACACAACAAATGGATATTTTGAATAAAGAAATTATTCAGCAAACTTTTCATAAACTGTTGCCACAGTATGCTTTTAAAAACCCAGTGATGGCCTGTGTCTGGGTGGGAACAATCTTAACCATTGCCGCAACCGTGATGGGCAGTGCCAGCTTCGGTTTTGGTCTGCTGTTGAGTCTGATCTTATTGGTGACGGTCTTATTTGCCAATTATGCAGAAGCGGTTGCAGAAGCCAAAGGTCGCGGACAAGCAGCATCATTGCGTCAGGCCCGTGAAAACTTAACCGCAAATCGTATCCTCGATTTAAATGCGATACCGAATACCATTTCTGCAAATTTACTCAAGAAGGATGATCTTGTCATCGTCAAAGCAGGTGAGATAGTCCCTGCGGATGGGGAGATTATTCAAGGCTTTGCCACCATCAATGAATCAGCTGTTACAGGGGAGTCTGCGCCCGTATTGCGTGAAGCTCATACTGATCGTTCAGGGGTGATTGGTGGGACTAAGGTCTTGTCCGATGAAATTATTATTCGGGTGAGTAATGAAGCAGGTCATAGTTTCTTAGACCGCATGATTGCTTTGGTTGAAGGTGCCAACCGCCAAAAAACACCGAATGAGATTGCACTCAGTATTTTGCTTAACATCATGACCATTACCTTTATTGTGGTGGTGGCAAGCTTACCTTTTATTGGTTCTATGGTTGGCATAAAAATCAGCATCGTCTTGTTGATTGCACTGTTGGTATGTTTGATTCCAACCACAATAGGAGGCTTGCTGCCTGCGATTGGAATTGCTGGGATGAACCGTGCTTTAAAAGCCAATGTCTTAGCCAAATCAGGGAAAGCGGTTGAAGTTGCAGGTGATATTGATGTGTTGCTATTGGACAAAACTGGCACGATCACCTATGGCGACCGTCAAGCCACCGCCTTTTATCCATTGGCAGGTGTAACGCCAAGTGAATTGCGCCAAGCAGCCATGCTGACCTCTTTTGCTGATCCAACCCCTGAAGGTAAATCCGTGGTGAGTTTGGGTAAAGAAATGGGAGAGAGTATTCGTGAGCCTCAAGATGCCGAATTCATTCAGTTTAGTGCCTCGACACGGTTGTCTGGTGTGGATTTGGTCACAGGGCAAAAGATTCGTAAGGGTGCTGTCGACGCCATTCTTAGATTTACTAATCAAGAGATTAAGGACAACATTGAACTTAAAACTCGTGTTGAACAAGTGGCATCAAAAGGTGCGACACCCCTCGTAGTGGCTTCTAATCACAGTATTTTAGGGGTGATTGAGCTCTCGGATGTAATCAAGTCTGGGATTAAGGAGCGCTTTGCACTGTTACGTGAGATGGGTATTAAAACCATCATGGTCACAGGAGACAATCCGTTGACCGCAGCAGCGATTGCCGCAGAAGCGGGTGTGGATGACTATATTGCAGAGGCCAAACCTGAAGATAAATTGGCTTGCATCCGTAAAGAACAAGCGGCAGGTAAACTGGTGGCAATGGTGGGTGATGGGACTAATGATGCACCTGCCTTGGCACAGGCGGATATTGGCTTGGCCATGAACTCCGGTACTCAAGCCGCAAAAGAAGCAGGCAATATGGTGGACTTGGATTCCGATCCAACTAAACTGCTGGATGTGGTGGAAATTGGGAAGCAACAATTGATTACCCGTGGCGCCTTAACCACCTTTTCTCTGGCAAATGATGTCTCCAAATACTTTGTGATCTTACCTGCACTGTTTGCAATAGCAATTCCACAACTTGGGGGGGTGAATATTCTGCAACTCAGTAGTCCAAGCAGTGCAGTAATTTCAGCCTTGATTTTTAATGCACTGATTATTCCGATGTTGATCCCATTGGCATTGAGAGGGGTGCAATTCAAACCCGCCAGTGCATTGCAATTGTTACGCCGTAATATGCTGATTTACGGTGTAGGTGGCGTGATCTTTCCGTTTATTGCAATCAAGTTGATTGACCTTATTGTGTCCTTGTGGATTTAGGAGTGAGAGATGAATACTTTATTGAATCATGAGCAATTGAATAAACAGGACCTACCATTACCCAATCCAGTACATTCGATGTTACGTCCAAGCCTTGGTTTGATCTTGGTGGGGTTCCTTGTCGCAGGTGTCTTATATTCTGCTGTGAGTGTATCGATTGCTCAGTTAATTTTTCCGAAGCAGGCCAATGGTAGCTTAATCCAACTTGATGGCAGAGTTGTTGGTTCAAGTTTGGTGGGGCAACATTTTGTTGGTGAACAATATTTCCATGGCCGCCCCAGTGCGGTAAGTTACAGTGTAGATGGAATGGCCGGCAGTAATTTAGCGGTCTCTAATCCTGATTTACAAAAACAAATTAAGGAAAGAACTGTGCAATTTGCCCAGCATAATCATATTTCAGAGCAACACGTACCGAACGATATGGTCACAGCATCAGGCAGTGGGATTGACCCCGATATTTCACCGGAGAGTGCATTGTTACAGGTGAAGCGAGTGGCTGAGCAACGTCATTTAGCAGAGCAACAATTGCGAGATTTGGTGCAACAACAGATTCAGCCTGCGCAGTTTGGTTTATATGGGCAAGCACGAGTCAATGTACTGCAGTTGAATCTAGCCTTAGATCAATTGTCATCTACACCTCATTGATAGAGCCTCTTTTATGCAGATTGACCGTAATAACAAAGCAGATGCATGGTTGGCTCATAGTCAACGTGAACAATCTGGACGTTTAACCATTTTCTTGGGTGCAGCACCTGGCGTGGGAAAAACCTATGCTATGTTGACTCGAGCGCATGAACTGATGCAACAAGGTCAGCATGTAATGGTTGGAGTGGTCGAAACCCACGGTCGATCTGATACCGAGCGTTTGATTCAAGGCCTCAATGTGATTCCAAGAAAGGCTGTGGAATATCAAGGTCGGATGCTGGAAGAGATGGACCTCGATCAAATTCTCAAATTAAAGCCTGAAATCGTGTTGGTGGATGAACTCGCACATCGCAATGTGCCAAACAGTCGGCATGAATATCGTTGGCAAGATGTCAATGAATTACTGGATGCAGGCATTGATGTCTATAGCACCTTAAATATTCAGCATTTGGAAAGTCTGAATGATGTGGTCTATCAGATTACTGGGATTCGGGTCAGTGAAACTGTTCCCGATGCATTATTAAAACGATTGAAAGACATCCGTTTGGTGGATTTGCCTGTACCAGAACTATTAGAACGCATGAATCATGGAAAAATTTATTTCGCTGATGTTGCACCTCAAGCATTACAAGGATTTTTTAAACCCGCCCATTTAACGGCTTTACGTGATCTGGCGATTCAAACCGTTGCAGGGCAAGTTGAAATTGATTATCGAGAGAAGTTTGTTGCGCAAGGGCAGATTATCCCGATTCAAAATCATGTGATGTTGGCGATTGATGGATCAGAATTTTCTGAAGATCTGGTACGGCGGGCACATCGTATTGCAGAAAGACGCAATGCAATCTGGAGTGTGATTTCGATCCAAAAGAGCCAGAAAACCACAACCCAGACATTAGCCGTGACCAAAGCATTTAACTTGGCGCGTAAGCTGGGTGCCGATACCTATTTGTTACATAGTAATCATATTGCATCGACCATTTTACAGGCGGCCTATGATTATGGTGCATCCAATATTTTATTGGGGAAGAGTCCTAAAAAGTCACTCTGGCAACGTCTGTTTTCAGATCATATTGCCGACCAACTCTTAGAAAAACAGCATCCTTTTGAGATCACTTTTGTTCAACCTTTAAAAGCCAAAGTGAATGAATCCAAGCTGCAAACTGATCGGGACGGTGCTGCTTGGTTGGAACAAGGCTTGGCTTTTAATCCACGTGAGATCATTGAGAGTATTTTGATTGTCTTATTGGGCTTAATTGTGGCAACGGTGAGCGATCATTTTATTGGTTATAGCGAATTGGCTTTAATTTTTGTGGTCACCGTGCTGGTGGTTGCAATGCGGGCGAGGATGCTGATCACCATTTTGAGTGTGGTGATTTGCTTCGTGCTCTATAACTATTTCTTTATTGAACCGCGATTTACCCTCAGGATTAGTGCGGAACGTGGTGTGATCACCATTGTTATCTTTATTGCTTCGGCCTTATTGGTGGGGCGCTTAGCCAATCAATTACGCGCTCAGGTCCTGAGTTTACGTGCTGCCAATTCAGTGTCTTTACAAATGCAGGAGTTGGAGCGCAAATTATCCAGTTGTGTCGATATCGAACAGGTGTTAAATATCGCCAAGCAACATCTAGAGAGTTCTTTAAATGCAACGGTGTGGTTAAGAGTTGGTACACAGGAATTAGGCGATAGCCGTTTATTAAATGAAAAAGATCAGATCGCGGCCAATTGGACTCAGAAAAATGCCAAGCCTTGTGGGCGCTTTACCAATACCTTAACCCAATCCGAATGGTGGTTTAATCCATTGAATCTGGTGGGAGGTTATGGGGTAATTGCACTTCGGTTTAATCAAAAAACCGAAACCATTAATTTTGAGCAGCAGCGTTTGGCTGAGTTGATGATTGATGATATTGCGCAAACCACTTCGCGAGTGCAATTGTCTTTACAGCTAGAGAACTCCCGTGTGGTGGCTGAAACTGAAAAATTACGTTCTGCATTATTGTCATCGGTCTCCCATGATTTACGTTCACCTTTGGCGGCCATGATTGGGTCGGCGGATAGTTTGAAATACTATGCTGAGCAGATGTCGGTAGAAGATCGTGAAAGCTTATTGGACACCATTCATGTTGAAGGTGAGCGGCTGGATCGTTATATTCAAAACCTACTGGATATGACCCGACTTGGCCATCAAGGTTTGAGTCTCAGTCGCGACTGGATTGGGGTAGAAGAACTGATTGGTTCAGCGACACAGCGACTGAAACGCTATCAGCCCAAGGTTAATATTCATGTTGAAATGCCAGAAGACTTGCCGCAATTGCATGTGCATCCCGCATTGATTGAGCAGGCTATTTTTAATGTGTTGGAAAATGCAGCCAAGTTTTCACCTGATGATGTGCCGATTGAGGTGCGGATTCGACAACAAGATCAATTCCTGCAAATTGATATCATGGACCAAGGTGTTGGTATTCCAGAGGATGAGCGAGAGCAAATCTTTGATATGTTCTATACCATGCAACGTGGCGATCGTGGTAAAACAGGAACTGGTTTAGGTCTTGCTATTGTCAAAGCGATTATTGGAGCGCATATGGGCAGTATCGAAGCCCTAGCGAGCACATATGGTCAGGGCACCTTAATTAGAATACGATTACCACTGCATCAGGATTAAAACCACTTTTATGCCGCAATCATTTCATTCACAAGCATCAATTCTGATTATTGATGATGAGCCACAAATTCGGAAGTTTTTAGACATTGCCTTACGTGCACAGGGTTATCAGGTACATGTGGCTGAAAATGGTATGAAAGGATTAGAGGTTTTGGCGACGCGTGGTGCTGATTTGTTGATTCTGGATCTGGGCCTACCGGATATGGATGGGCAGGCGGTATTGCTTGAGTTGCGACAATGGTCAGATATTCCTGTGATTGTCTTGTCGGCCCGTCCAGATGAAAATCAAAAAATTAAACTGTTAGATGCAGGCGCGAATGACTATGTCACCAAGCCATTTAGCATTCAGGAGCTCTGTGCGCGTATTCGGGTGATGTTCCGCAATAAGCCACAACAGGCAGAACACAATCTGATGTTTAATGATGGACAGCTCTGGGTTGATGTGGCTGAACATGCAGCCAAACTGGCAGGCGAGGACATTACCCTAACCAAAAAAGAATTTCAGTTGCTGGCTTTATTGATTCGTCATCAGGGCAAGATCGTGACACAAAAACAAATCATGACCGAGTTATGGGGCATTACGCATGAAGAGGATACCCACTATCTTAGAATCTTGGTAAAAAAACTCAGAACTAAAATAGGGGATTCCGCAGTGACACCTAAGTACATTTTCACCATTGCGGGTGTAGGGCTACGCTTTGGTGAATAGTGAAATCATTTTGTCGCTGTATTTAGCTATTATGATTTTAGTAAAAAATCACCATATTTTGCACGTAGCTCGGCCTTCACAATTTTCCCCGTACCATTGATAGGCAGAGCATCAACAAAAATCACGGCGTCAGGAATCTGCCAAGATGCAGTTTTATCGGCAAAATATTCAAGCACATCTTCTTCAGTTAAAGTGGAGTGCTCTTGTTTTACCACAATTAAGATTGGACGTTCATCCCATTTGGGATGCTGTGCAGCAATTGCTGCAGCCATACGAATTTCAGGATGGCCCACTGCAATATTCTCTATTTCAACAGATGAAATCCATTCACCGCCAGATTTGATTAAATCTTTGGCACGATCACGGATGGTCATGTAACCATCAGAATCAATGGTTGCGATATCACCAGTATCAAACCAACCATCTGAAGTCAGAGAACTTTTTTCTTGATTAAAATAGTGATCAACAACCCATGGACCACGAACTTGTAGGTTTCCTTGTGTATGCCCATCATTTGCGAGCGGTGTTGTACTCTTTTCATCAACAATACGTAATTCTATACCAAAAGGTGGACGACCTTGGTTTTGGCGCAATTTCTCAAGTTCTGTAGGATTTAACGAGGCATGTTTTGCTTTGGGTTGATTGGCTGTGCCCAAGGGACTTATTTCTGACATCCCCCATGCATGAATCGTGTCACAATGATAAGTGTCTCTAAATTCACGGATGATAGAGGGTGGACAGGTTGCACCACCAACAACATTACGCTGCATACTTTCTAAGCGGCTGCCTATTTTTTTAGCAGCAACTAATAAGCCCTGCCAAATGGTCGGAACGCCCAATGCCACTGTCACTTTATAATCATCAATTAAACGAACGAGGCTATCACCATCTAAATGTGGTCCAGGCAGAATTAGAGAACTCCCTACCATTGCTGCTGCATAGGGAATGCCCCATGCATTGACATGGAACATAGGCACTACTGGCATGACAATATCTCGAGCAGATATGTTTAACGAGTCGGGGAGTGCAATGGCCATACTATGCAGTAAGGTCGAACGATGGCTATATAACACACCTTTGGGATTCCCCGTCGTGCCGGAGGTATAACATAAGGAGCTCGGTGTTTCTTCTTTGAATTGTGGCCAATCAAATTCTACGGATTGATCTTGAATTAATGCATCATAGAAAATAACGTTTGGAAGTGCGGTGGCAACGCTTTCATCATAGGCACTTAAACAGATAAATTTTTCAACCGAAGGAACTTGATCCTTAATGGCACGGATTAATGGCAAAAATGTAATGTCGAAGAAAATAACTTTATCTTGGGCATCATTAATAATAAAGGTCAACTGTTCTAGAAATAATCGAGGGTTAATGGTGTGACAAACATAACCACATCCGGAAATGGCATACCATGATTCTAAGTGACGGCGGTTATTCCATGCGATTGTGGCAATACGATCACCCTCTGTTAAATTAAACGCCTTGAAAGCATTTGCTAAGCGTTTACTATTCTGCTGGATGTGTTTCCAATCCGTTGTGCTCAGCTGACCATCGACTTCACGTGAAAAAATGGCAGTATCTGCATGGTATTTTGCTGCATGCTCAATTAAGTTACTAATCAATAAATCCTGATGTATCATTTTTCCAAACATTTTTTATCCTTTTTGCGGGTTGATTTGTTCAATTAAGAGGTGAACATAAGGTTGATTATCTTACTGTTTATAGTTACTAGCTGAAATAAAATGATATTTAATAGGCAAATTTAGGGTGAATGATCTATCTAGAGATGTAGCACAGCTTGGCTATGGAGAGAACTTTAGGTGTAGCAAAATGAAAGTAGCATTGAGATAAATAGTGGTCAATATGAAAGCAAATTTTATTCATATTAAAACTTTAATGATCATTTTATCTGATTGAGCCAAGGCGTAAGGGGGATTCTCGGTTATTCCAGCAGATTGAACGATAATCATGTACTTATAATGTGTAATATTCACGAGACTGTGAAATAAATTTTATTATAATTAATAATGGCTTAGTGTGTAAAAGCTAATAAGCTGTTTTCAGCTTTTTAGTATATACTGGTGAGACTTTTTTATATCTTGCTTATTTGAGTCAAAATGAAAAAATTATTAGCAGTGACAGTATTCAGTACTTTTGGCTTAATGGCCTGCTCAACCACAGAAACATCTAAATCAATTCAAAGTCCTCAAGTGACGGCAGCAGTTCAACAGATTAAATATAACGGGGTGAAAGTACCTGTTTCGATTGGTAAGTTTGATAATCGTTCTAGTTATATGAGAGGCATTTTCTCTGACAATGTTGATCGTCTTGGTGGGCAGGCGAAAACTATTTTAGAAACGCATTTACAGCAAACGGGTTATTTCTCGGTTCTAAATCGCGATAATTTGTCTGAACTTAAACAAGAAGTGGGATTTAGCAACAGCACTCAAAGCATTAAAGGTGCACGTTATGTGATCACAGGTGATGTGTCTGAATTTGGTCGCAAAGAAGTGGGTGATCAGCAATTATTTGGGATTTTAGGGCGCGGTAAACAGCAAATTGCATATGCCAAAGTGAACTTGAATATTGTGGATGTAAAAACCTCAGAGATTGTACATTCAGTACAAGGTGCGGGGGAATATGCATTGAGTGCGCGTGAAGTACTGGGTTTTGGTTCTACCGCATCTTATGATTCGACTTTAAATGGTAAAGTTTTAGACTTGGCTGTACGTGAAGCAGTGAATAACTTGGTGACTGATATTCAGAATAATCGTTGGACTGCGCAATAAAACTGGACCGCTGTAAAATGAAAAAAATTCTGTTCAGCAGTCTAATCACGATCGGCTTGGTTGGCTGTGCAGCTGGGCCTCAATCTTTATATAGTTGGGGCTCTTATACGCAACAGACTTATCTGATGTATAACCAGCCAGAAAAAGCCACACCGAGTGCACAAATCATTAAGTTAGAAGCGGAAATTGAAAAAGCCAAGGCGAAGAATCTGGCTGTTCCACCAGGCTTATATGCACATCTAGGATGGCTATCTTTACAAGTGAATAATGCACAGAAAGCAGCTGAATATTTTCAATTGGAACGACAAGTTTATCCTGAATCAGCGGTGCTGATGGATCGGCTGTTGCGGAAAATGAATACCAATGTGGGATCGACGCAGCCATGATCAAGACATTTTTAGTTGTCAGCCTTTTGCTTACGGGTTTGGTCTTGACGGGCTGTGCTTCATCTCCAGCGGTAAATAAGGATATGACGGCGTATAAACAGCATATGCCGAAATCTATTTTGGTGTTGCCACCTGTCAATGATTCCCCAGATGTAAAGGCAACCTATAGTTATTGGCCGACAGTCGTTATGCCTGTTGCTGAAGCAGGCTATTACGTCTTTCCAATTGCTGTGGTCGACACAATGTTTAAAGAGAACGGTGTGACCAATGGTCATGACGCACAAAGCATTTCGACACAGAAATTGCAGGAAATCTTTGGTGCTGATGCGGCTTTGTATATTCGAATTAAAGAATATGGTTCTCAGTATCAAGTCATTCAAAGTGTTGCAACGGTGAGTGTGGAAGCAAAACTGGTCGATTTAAAAACCAATGAGACGCTTTGGTCGGGTGAAAAGAAAGCCGTGCAATCCAGCAATAGTGGCAACAATGATTTACTCACTGCACTGGTCGGGGCATTGGTTGAACAAATTGCGGGGAGCTTAAATGATCGTGCTTATCCCTTGGCAACGATTGTAAATACCCAACTCTTTACCCCGACACAGCATAACCCTGGTTTGGGCTTGCTCTATGGACCTCGTTCACCGAAATACCAACAAGATGGTGTAGTGAAGTAATTCATGTTTCATCTGCAGAATAAAAAAGCCTCTTGATGAGGCTTTTTTATTCTCGAATCTTATTTAATATTTGGATCACCTTGTTTCAAGAAGAAACGTAAGGCGAGTTTCTGTACCCAAGTCCCATAAGGTGGATAGAACAACTGTGTTGGGAAGAAGCGATGGCGTGCAAAAACAGTTTTTGCATGGGAAAGCTCACGGAAACCTTCTTCGCCATGATATGTGCCCATGCCCGAGTTACCAATACCACCAAATGGTGCATCGTGATTGACCACATGCCAGCCCCAATCATTCAAGGTCACACCGCCTGAATGAGTCTGCTTTAAGACATAATCACGTTCATTGGCATCATGGGTGAAGAGATATAAGGCCAAAGGTCGTTCACCCGCTTGAATATAATCAATAGCCTCATCCAAGGTATCGTAAGCAACCACAGGTAAAACTGGGCCAAATAGCTCTTCTTTAAGAATTCGCATCTCTGGGGTGCAATTCAGGACGATATGTACAGGCATACTACGTGCATCTTTGTCACGATCATATTCGCCACAGGCAATGATTTGAGCGCCTTTGGCTTTGGCATCATCTAAGATATCAAGCAAACGTTTTAGATGGCGATCATTCACAATTGAGGTGTAGTTGGAGTTTTGGCTAATATTTTTGCCATACATCGCAGTGAAATTCGCTTGGCATTCTGCAACGAATTGATCCACTTTTTCTTTTGGCACCAGTGCATAGTCAGGCGCAACGCAGATCTGACCACAGTTGGTGGCTTTGCCGTGTAAAACACGTTTTGCTGCATCGGCCAGTGGGTAATTACGGCTAATTAAAGCTGGGGATTTACCACCAAGTTCTAAGGTGACTGGGGTTAAATTATCTGCTGCCGCACGCATCACCACCCGACCAATCGCAGGTGAACCTGTAAATACAATATGGTTGAAGGGCAGTGAGGTGAATTGTGCTGGATCAAGGATCTCTTCACCAAAAACAGCTACTTCATCTTCACTGAAAATCTCAGCCAGCATTCGTTTAACTACGGCATTGGTTGCAGGAGTCACTTCTGGTAGTTTGATCATCACCCGATTGCCTGCTGCAATTGCGGCAATTAAGGGTCCCAAGGCTAAATAAACAGGGAAGTTCCACGGAACAATGACACCCACTACACCTTTAGGCTGATATTGCACACGTAGGTGATTGGATAAAAATAGCAGTTCAGTGCTACGTTTACTTGGTCGCATCCAACGGCGGACATGACGAATCGCATGTTCTGCTTCAAGCACTGAACCGAGTAAATCAAGCAGTTTTGATTCATCTACTGAGCGTGAACTAAAGTCGGTATTAATTGCAGTCGCAATCACATCCTGATAACGGATAATTTGTTTTTTTATTTGCAATAATTTGGTACGACGAGCATCGAGATCTGGGTAGGGCTGAGCATCAAAAGCAGCACGTTGCTGATTAAAAACCGAATACATATGCTCGGTTGCAGGATCACTGAAGGCTTGTGAAGTTGAAAGTGTCATTGTTGCTCCTTTCATGCTTATTAGTAGAATAGACTTTATGATTGATGAGATTTGTAGTCGATGTTAAATTGAGACAACAAAAGGTAATTTAGTGCCATTATGCATCATCACTCAAGGGATGAGGTGAAAAAATGCGTAAACAGGAGATGAGCTCAACATTGGTCGAAGCACGTTATGATCAAAATCAATTGGCTCAAGGTACGCCGATCCTTGGTTTAACTAGTCTGCTAGAAGCCATGCAACAGCAAGGTTATCGTTTGGATGAGGTTTTAGCGGGCACAGGCATTTCTCAAGATGCGCTGAATAGTGCAGCCTCTCATATTTCCCCCTATCAAAAATTACAACTGTTTAAAACCATTCAGCGTTTATCTAAAGATCCGCTGATTGGCATGCGAGCTGGGCAAAAGCAACGTTTATCTGACTTTGGCGTTTATGGTTATGCGCTGTCTTCCTCTCGTAATTTTCAACAAGCCGTGGAGTTTGGTATTCGCCATATCAAACTCGCGGCTCCCGTCCTTAAGAAAAGCTTTTCAATTCAAAAGCAAGTTGCCATTTTTGAAGGTCATGAAATTATTGCGCTGGGTCAATTATTGCCTTTGGTGTGTGAATTTTGGTTTAGTTCGATGCAAACCTTGATTGAATGTGTTTTGGAAGCACCCTTTCAAGCGAAAAAATTATTACTGCCTTATCCCGCCCCAGCGTATGCGGCAGAGTATGAAAAAGTCTTTCGCTGTCCAGTCGAGTTTGATGCTGATGTGATGCAATGGCATTTTGATCTTGATTGGCTTGATAAACCGTGTCCGAATGCCAATCCGATTACTGCAGATATGTGCCAATCTTTTTGTGAGCGCATGTTAGCTACAGATGACAATGAACAAGAACCTGAATTAGTCCGTAGCATTCGACTCATTTTATTAGATGCAGTGGGAAGCTTTCCAACGGCACAACAGATGGCAGATCACTTGCATTTATCCAAGCGGACTTTGTATCGCCGTTTAGCCGATGTGGATATCAGTTATCAAGAGATTTTAGACAGTACCAGAAGGCGGCTTGCGGATGAGTATTTGGCAACTAGCCTGAGCATTGATGAAATTGCTGAGCGTTTAGGGTTTTCTGATACCTCAAATTTTAGAAAAGCCTATCGTAATTGGGTTGGGATTTCACCAAATGAGTATAGAGTGCATAAGAATGTGGAAATTGAGTTTAAATAATTATGTTTATTCTCAAAATATGAATTTTTTAATTTATTTTTAATATCTCTCATTAATAATACTTGTTATTATTCTGGAATAAGCTTGAACGGGTATTTAGTCCGCTTTTATTTTAATTTAAATAGTAGAATTATAAATAAATGATATTTGTTTTAATTATCATTCAATGGAATGTATTATTTTTCAATCAAAAAACGCACCATAATAATGCATTAATATTTTGGCTAAATGGTCCTTTGTTTATTTACTATTCAGGTGTTTTGATCGGGTAGTCTAATTTTTTTTGGAAAAATATATTAATAATTAAAGTTTTATAATAAAAGTATATTTGTATACTTTTAAGGTATTTTTCATGTGAATGGATGTGTTCACTATATAATTAAATTAAATGAATTAGCTAAAGTTAAATCGCATAGAATCTGTGCTGGATTAGGGTAGGTCTACCCATTAAAAAAAACTTATTATGCTAAGGATTGCATTCAATGCTGACTTTTTTAGGTATCAGCATGATCATGTGCTTTATGTATTTGATCATGTCAAAACGTCTCAGTGCATTAGTTGCATTAATTTTAATCCCATTCATATTCGCTATTATCGCTTGGGGCTTAGGTTTTTATTTTGACAGCTTAAGTCATATTCAATTGGCCGAACTTGGCAATACCATGTTAGAGGGTATTAAAAAGCTCGCACCAACAGGCGTCATGCTTCTTTTCGCTATTTTATATTTTGCCTTAATGATTGATTCGGGGTTATTTGACCCTTCGGTAAGATGGATTTTAAAGAAAGTAAAAGGTGATCCATTAAAAATCACTTTAGGTACAGTTTTTCTCACATTATTGGTTTCTTTAGATGGTGATGGTTCAACCACGTATATGATTTGTGTGGCGGCAATGATGCCACTATACAAACGTGTTGGCATGAATCCATTGATCATGACCTGCTTGATGTTGCTTTGTAGTGGTGTGATGAATTTGACGCCATGGGGTGGACCAACAGCCCGTGCTGCAAGTGCATTACAAGTTGATGCCAGTGAAGTCTTCATTCCGATGATTCCATCGATGATTGTGGCGGCTGCTTGGTTATTCTTCTTGGCTTATCTGTATGGCATGTATGAACGCAAACGTTTAGGCGTGATTGAACTGGTCGATATTAGCCATGCAGATGATATTTCGATTTCAAAAGATCCAGAAGCACAACGTCCACATTTACGTTGGTTTAACGGTATTTTGACCTTAGTCTTGATGGCGTCTTTGGTAAAAGGGATTTTACCGATGTCGATCTTATTTATGCTAGGTTTCTGTATTGCATTGGTGGTGAACTATCCGTGTGTCAACATGCAGAAAAAGCGTATTGCCATGCATGCAGACAGTGTCTTAGCAGTAGTGGGTGTAATCTTTGCTGCGGGTGTTTTTACAGGGATTTTATCGGGCACAGGTATGGTTGAGGCCATGTCTAAAGGTTTCGTTGCGGTGATTCCACCGAGCATGGGACCTTATTTGGCACCAATTACGGGTGTCTTAAGTATGCCTTTAACCTTTTTTATGTCTAATGATGCCTTTTATTTTGGTGTTCTACCGATTTTGGCAGAAGCAGCGTCGCACTATGGCATTGCACCAGTTGAAATCGCACGTGCATCGATTATTGGACAACCGATCCATTTATTATCACCGTTGGTTCCTTCAACCTACTTACTCTGTGGTTTGGCTGCGGTAGAAATGGGTGATCATCAGAAATTCACTTTGAAATGGGCATTTATTACTTGCTGCGTGTTGATGGGCAGTGCCTTAATATTTGGTGTATTTCCATTTTATAATATGTAAATCAAATTGTTATAATGCTTTTATATTCATGAGAATATAAAAGCATACTTATTTACGCATTCCCACTTAATTCTAAATTTTGCTTGAAACACAGTGAAATAGAGATTTTTTACACTTTTTTAGATGGTTAGGAACATAACAATGAAGATGAAACTTGCACTCGCAACGATGATGAGTATTGCGACCTGTTCTGCATTTGCAGCACCAAAATTTTATGGAGAAATTGATGCCAGTATTGATTATCTACCAGAAAAAAATGCGAACTCAGCAGACCATGATGTATGGAAAGTAAATAGCAATAGCTCATTTGTTGGGATTAAGGGTGAAGAAAAATTAACCGAAAACTTGAGTGCGGTTTATTTAGCGGAATGGGCATTTTATGCGGATGGCGACAAAACTGATTGGTCGCAACGTAATCGTTTTGTCGGATTAAAAGATGATCGTTTGGGTACAGTCAAAATTGGTAAACATAATACCCCATTAAAAGATTTATCCAGTCCTGTTGATAGTTTTAATAACTATATCAGTAATAAAGCGGATATCACCGGCATTATGACAGGTGAGAATCGTGTCAATAATGTGGTGGTCTATGATTCACCTGAAATTGCCTTGAATGGTGGTAACTTAGAAGCCAGTGTTTTACTTGCAACAGGTGAGAGTAGAGGCATTGAAGATGATAAACGTGGTGGTGTGAATGCTGCAGGTCGTGGTCTAGGTGATGCATGGTCGGCATCGTTGAGCTATAGTCATCCTGTGTTTTTGGTTGGTGTTGGTTATGACAAAGCGATTCCAAGTGATTTTCTGGGACACGGTTTATTAAATGCAGCTGAGACTGAAACGCAAGTGGATGAAGTCTTTGCTGCTGCGAATACCGTGCGTGTGATTGGTCGTTTAACACCAATTGAAGGCCTAGCACTGAAAACGCTATACCAAACCTCGAAGGTCGCTGATAAAAAGGGGAATGATGAGGCTGCAATCAACATTGATGATTCACAAGGCTGGCTCATTGGTGCGGAATACAAGTTGCCGAATCAGTCAAAATGGACAGTAAAAGCACAATATAGCCAAAACAGCACCAGCTTTAAAAGCAATGAAGCTGATTTCGATGCCAAGCAATTATTGTTAGGGACGGATTATTCCTTTAACAAACAAGTGAAAGTTTATGGTTATGCTGGATACTCAACATTTGAGCAGGCAAGTGCTAAAGACAAGCAGCCAATTGCAGGGACGGGTTTAGAATTTAAGTTCTAATTTTCAGTTAATTAGCATCAATGAATAGGGGACGTTTATTCTATTTATTGATGCTTTTGTTGCTTTGTCTGCGCGAAGAAAGACAATGAATATTCAATTTTAATGTTTTGGAATATGTGAATAATAAAATATAAAAATTATTAATAATTTCTTCATTATTATCCTGTATATTGAGCGCATTGATCTTCATGGATAGTGTGGATAGAAAAGGAAATGATGTTTAAAGATTTAAATATCTCTTTGTTTAATAGTGTAAATGCTTTTGCAAAAGAGCATCCAGTTTTAGATAAAATCGCAATTTTTTTAGCAGAAGATTTAAATACAGTATTTATCAGTTTTCTTGTATTTTTATTGGTGATCCAATGGAAAACATATAGTCTTTTATTTGCCAAAACTTTAGTGATTGTACTGTTTTCTTTACTTCTAAGTGACATTATTGAATTCTTTTATCATCATCCTCGACCATTTCAAATCGACTTAGGTCATAAGTTAATTGGTCACGGTTCAAGTTCATCTTTCCCAAGTCAGCATACGATAACGGTTGTGATTATTGGCTTTTCTTATTGGATGGCGGGTTTTAAAAAGATTGGTCTGATTGGATTGTTGTGTAGTGTCATTGTCGGACTATCGAGAGTTTTTGTAGGTGTTCACTTCCCATTCGATGTGATTGGTTCTTTTGTGATTGGTTTTATGCTGGTTGTATTAGTCAATTATGCACTGAAAGAATTGGCAATCCGAATCAGAAGGTTAAAAATCATTCGCATTGCGGACTAGAAATTTTAAACTAATAAAGACGGAGTTTGACTCCGTTTTTTATTGTCTGAGTTATAAAAAAATTATTCGATTACCCCAAGAGTTTACGCACTGTTTACGTTACTTCTAGTACAGCCTCAACTAAGCTAAATTTATCTATATAACTTGAGCTTTCAGCTATGAGTGCTGTACTTGTTGAGATCAATCATCCATCTGCGCTTAAAAAGTATATTCAAACAGCAATCTGCAACAATGATATTGATGGTCCTACGCTAAAAAAACGATTTATAGAAGAAGTTGAAACTTATTTAAAACATTATCCACAGACCCAACACGTCGATATTTATTTATGTGACTTAAATGGACATTTACGCGGTAAACGTATAGATGTCGGTTGCCTCAAAAACCTGAGTAAAGGCTGTTATTTTCCATTGTCGATCTATGCTATGAGTTTGGATGGCAAAGTGATTGAAGAGACAGGACTGGGTAAATATATTGGAGAGCCTGATCATTTATGTGAACCTGTTTTAGGAACATTGAAACCACACGCACTTGAGCCAGAAACAACAGCCCAACTACTGCTCAGTATGAAGGATGATCATCAGCAAGATTGCATATTTGAACCTCGCAATATGTTGAAAAAAATACTCTCTCAAGTTCATGATAAAAGTTACTTTCCCTGTATCGCTGCCGAAGTCGAGTTCTATCTACAGCCTTTAAGTGAGGCTGATGAGGTTGAAGAATCGGTAAGCCAATGCTTTGATATTAATACCTCCGATCATTACCAAAATATTCTGAATGAGATCGAAGCAGTCGCAAAACGACAGCGCATTCAAATTACAGGAATCGTTTCTGAATCCTCTTTAGGTCAGTATGAGATTAATCTGCAACATACGACGGATCTATTGAGCTTATGCGATCAGATTATGTTGCTGAAAAGAACCATCAAGCAGATTGCGAATAAACATGGACTACGTGCAAACTTCCTTGCCAAGCCTGATATGCATAAGGCGGGCAGTGGTATGCACTTCCATATGAGTCTTTTAGATCAGAATCAGGGGAATCTTTTTAGTTCGGCACAAGAAAAAATCTCTGATAATTTATTAAAAGCGGTGAGTGGATTACTGTTCTTGATGCCTGATTCAATGGCGATTTTAGCGCCCAATCTGAACTCTTTTAGACGTTTTAAATTGGGTCATCATGTGCCGCTTGAGGCCAATTGGGGGCTGAATAATCGTAATGTGGCGATTCGTATTCCGTGCTCAGATCAAGAAAATCAGAGACTGGAATACCGCGTGGCAGGAGCAGATTGTAATCCTTATTTGGCTGTCGCTACAATTTTGATCGGTACATTGCATGGTCTAACACAGGGATTAGATATTCCAAAGCAAGCGCATCAGTTAAAACTGAAAAGTGAGCATGTGTTCTTGCCGACTGAGCAAATGCAGGCATTGCAATTATTCCAAGCCAATTCGGTTTTAATCGAGTACTTGGGGAAGGACTTTGCCACGCTTTGGTGTACGCTAAAGCAGGCTGAATATCAAAGTGTTTATAGCCAAATTACAGCGATCGAAAAGAGTTGGGATATTTAAAGTCCTCCATCACTGCATAAGCAAAATGAAGATGGGTTATGCGCTCAGCGGGACTCGAACCCACGTCGGTCGCTTAGGAGGCAACTGCTCTATCCAGTTAAGCTATAAGCGCATAATTTTATGATTATAAACAAAAAAGTGATTGCAGAAGCAATCACTTTTTGATGAAACCGATCAACTGTTAATTTTCAGTTTTACGATTTAAAAACTTATAGAAAATAAACATGGCAACGATCCAGATCGGAATCATCAGTACTGATTCTTTGAAGCCTTGTTGCCACATGATATACAGCACCACACCAATAAATGCTAAAACAAGATAGTTACTGAATGGAGACCATAAAGCTGGGTACGACGTCTTGATTTGAGCTTTTTTGATATGACGTCTATATTTTAAATGGGTTAAGCTGATCATGGCCCAATTTAAAACAAGCGCACCAACAACCACATACATCAAATGACCTAATGCATCTTCTGGTACAAAGTAGTTGAGTAATACACAGCCGAAGATCAGGAAAGCCGAGAGAAGTACGGCAGGAACAGGAACACCTTGTTTATTGGTTTTGGTAAAGATTTTTGGTGCATTACCTTGTTGAGCCAAACCAAATACCATTCGGCTATTGGCATACATACCGCTGTTATAGACGGATAATGCTGCTGTCAGGATAATAAAGTTAAGTAAATGCGCTGCCCAACCAATCCCCATTTGACTGAAAATCATTACAAATGGACTTTTATCTAAGCCACCGAGATCCAACTGATTCCAAGGCACAAGTGATAAGAGAATAGCAAGCGAACCCACGTAGAACACTAAAATACGAATCACCACTTGGTTAATCGCTTTAGGAATGGTGGTCTTTGGATCTTTGGCTTCTGCTGCGGCCATACCAATCAGCTCAATGCCCCCGAAGGCAAACATCAAGAAAGCCAGCATATAGAACAAGCCATCGAAGCCATGCGGGAAAAAGCCGCCATGTGACCATAGATTGCTAAATGAAGCTGTTGAGTTTGCATCCGCAGTAAAGAGTAAGAACAGACCAAACAAGATCATGGCAACGACAGCAGTCACCTTGATGATCGCTAACCAGAACTCTGATTCACCATAGAATTTAACATTGGTCAGGTTCACTGCCGTAATCACGACAAAGAAGAACAATACAGACTGCCAAGCGGGGATTTGTGGCCACCAGTAATTAATGTATTTACCTACTGCCGTTAGCTCAGTCATTGCGACAAGGATATACAGTACCCAATAATTCCAGCCAGTGATAAAACCTGGAAATTTACCCCAATACTTATAAGCAAAATGGCTAAATGAACCTGCAACAGGTTCTTCAACAATCATTTCACCTAAATGACGCATGATTAGAAAAACAATCAAGCCGCCAATCGCATACCCCAAAATAATAGATGGCCCAGCAGACTGGATAATTTGCGCAGAACCTAAAAATAAGCCCGTACCAATCGCTCCACCCATCGCAATGAGTTGGATATGGCGGTTTTTTAGTCCACGCTGAAGTTGAGAAGAATCGTTGTTCAAAGGACTGAGCTCGACGAGGAATTAACTGGATTATTCTAATAGATTCAAAGATTTTCGCCTAGTAAAAGTACAGCGATGCTATGACTGGAAAGTTGTTTTTAAAAGTTATTGAAAATCTTATATTTAGATGAATATTAAAATGAAATTTGCTGTAAATTTATACAGTTAAATAAAGTCCTTGTTTTTCCCGACGGATGGAATGGTATTTTTGCCATTGTGAAAGTCTTGAAATCTACTCACTATAATGCACAGATTTTACACATTATGACCAATCCCAAAACCATTGGTCGTATGGTATTTTTGATGGCCGTGCAGTACCTTTAGATTCAAAACCAATCTGCACCAAGAACATGATAAAAGGAAGACATTGACATGAGCTCAGTACCGCAAATAAAAGTCCCAGCAACTTATATGCGTGGGGGGACAAGTAAAGGTGTATTTTTCAAACTGGATGATTTACCTGAAGCGGCACAAGTAGCGGGCAAGGCACGTGATCAACTTCTTCTGCGTGTGATTGGCAGTCCAGACCCTTATGGCAAACAGATTGATGGGATGGGGGGAGCAACCTCAAGTACCAGTAAAACCGTTATTTTGGCAAAAAGTGCACAGCCAGAACATGACGTTGATTATTTATTTGGCCAAGTTTCAATTGATCAGCCGTTTGTCGACTGGAGTGGTAACTGTGGCAACCTAACCGCAGCAGTAGGTTCATTTGCAATTTCAAATGGTTTGGTTGATGCAGCGCGTATTCCTGAGAATGGCATTTGCACAGTACGGATCTGGCAGAAGAATATCCAAAAAACCATTATTGCACATGTTCCTGTGAGCAATGGTCAGGTGCAGGAAACCGGTGATTTTGAACTAGATGGTGTGACATTCCCCGCAGCAGAAGTACAAATTGAATTTTTAGATCCCGCTGATGATGGTGAAGAAGGCGGCGATATGTTCCCGACAGGAAATGTAGTCGATCAATTGACCGTTCCTGACGTCGGCACATTCCAAGCCACATTTATTAATGCAGGTATTCCGACCATTTTCCTGAATGCCGAAGATATTGGCTATCAAGGGACAGAATTACAAGATCAGATTAATGCTGATGCCGCAGCTTTAGCACGTTTTGAGAAAATTCGTGCCTATGGCGCAGTACATATGGGTTTGATTAAAGATATTTCAGAAGCAGCTGCGCGTCAGCATACGCCTAAAATTGCCTTTGTCTCACAACCAAAAAGTTATAGCTCATCCAGCGGTAAACCCGTTGAGACCAGTGATGTGGACTTATTGGTACGTGCCTTGTCGATGGGTAAATTACATCATGCCATGATGGGAACTGCGGCGGTGGCAATTGGGACAGCTGCAGCTATTCCGGGTACCTTGGTAAATTTAGCTGCAGGTGGTGGTGAGCGTGAAGCAGTGCGCTTTGGTCATCCATCTGGGACTTTGCGCGTGGGCGCTCAAGCTGAATTGATTGATGGTAAATGGGCGGTGAAAAAAGCCATTATGAGTCGTAGCGCACGTGTGCTGATGGAAGGCTGGGTGCGTGTACCAGGTGATACTTTCTAATTTGTGTATTGTGTTATTTGATAAGGCCTTCATTTGAAGGCCTTATTATTTTGAATTGATTAAAAATACAAACACAATTTCCTGATATAAATAGTGTTATGATGTCGCCATTCTGGCAAGTCTTGTCATTTTCCTTTCATTAAGATTTCCCGAGGCAACTGTGTCATCTATTTCTCAAGTTAATGCGGATGTTTTACAACAAGCTCAACAACGTATTCAACAAGATTTATTGACAGCATTGGCTGCATTTTCCATTCCAGAACCTTTAAAAGCCGCCGTTCATCATGCCGTGATGTTAGGTGGTAAACGTGTTCGCCCAGCTTTATGTTATGCAGCAGCATCCTTACAGCCGAATCATCATTTTGCTGCAGCGCGTCGAGCTGCTGTTGCGGTTGAATTGATTCATTGCTATTCATTGGCACATGATGACTTGCCATGTATGGACAATGATCTATTACGCCGTGGTCAACCCACTTGCCATGTGGCATTTGGTGAAGATACCGCGTTATTAGCTGGTGACATTTTACAGTCGATGGCATTTGAGATTTTGGGCAGTCGTTTGTTCGATGAACAGGGACAAAGCGCAGAGGCTGCAATCGTTTTAAAGCAAATGCAGATTTTAGCAACAGCCAGTTCAAAAATGGTTTGTGGTCAGGTATTAGACCTGCAAGCGGAAGGTAAACAGGTCGATCAAACGGAATTAGAGAACATTCACCGTAATAAAACGGGTGCCTTGATTCAAGCGGCGATTATGATGGGGGCAGTAACCATTTTTAATGGGACGGATCAGGCCATTCCGAAATTACGCCAATTTGGACAAACGATTGGTTTAGCCTTTCAAGTGCAAGATGATATCTTGGATATTACCGCCAGCACTGAAACCTTAGGTAAAACCGCGGGTAAAGATGAGCAAGTACAGAAATCAACTTATCCTGCTTTAATGGGCTTAGCAGAAGCACAGGCCTATGCACAAAACCTACATGATCAAGCCTTTGAAGCTTTGGCTTATTTTGGTGATGATGCTAAAGAGTTAGTCGAAATTTCACAGTTTCTACTGGCACGCAAAAGTTGATATTCATTTCTTAAAATATGTATTCTTGATTAATCATTTAGAGCAATGAGATAGGCTTAATTATCGAAATTTAATCTAGGTGACATATATTATGTACATGGTAAATGTCCAAATCGTTCGGTTCGTAGAATCATCTTTTCCTGGATGGGTTGAGTGTCTATTAACCGATGCTTCGAATCGACAATAGTTTTTTATAGATAAAATCCCTATTTTTACGGATCAAAATTTGCATGAAACGAGTAGCTATCCACAACATGGAAAGATTCCGTGTGAGATGATTCGTTTATGGATCGAACAAGATGGGCGGGAACGTTGCATTATAACGACAGAACAACCATGGGGGATATCCGCAAAGGGTGGTGAAGTAGAGTTCGAAGTATTTTATGATCAACTAAAGTGAAAAAAGTCAGGTGAAATATTAAAATTCATTTTTCATAACAATAGGATATATTTTAATGAATGATAAAGAATTAGAACAACTTGCGCTTAAAAATGGACAACAACTGGCTTTTTCCATTCAGTCACAACCTTTTGGTCCAGATTGTGAGGTATTTAAAATCTGCGATAAGGTATTCATGTTGATTGGTGCTTATTCGGGCAAGCTGCTGGTGACGATTAAATGTAAGCCTGAGAAAAGTTTGGAATATCAGGAGCTGTATCCCTCTATTTCGGCAGGTTATCACATGAATAAGAAACACTGGATCTCGATAGCCAGTGGTCATGAAATTACAGCTGATTTACTGCAAGACTTGATTCAAGATTCATATGATTTGGTGGTGGGGAAACTCCCTGTTAAAGATCGAAAACGGATTCAGAATGTATAAAAAATAAAGCAGCGATAACGCTGCTTTATTTCTGCTTGGAAACAGGGCTTAGTGTTTACCCATAATTCCACGAATGGCATTGAGTACATCCGCAGGAAGTACCACAGTTTTTGCGTTGCTTGATTTAGAAAGATCCTGCATCGCTTTCACATATTGCTCACCGAGTAAGTAAGCAACAGGGATTTCTTTATCACCTACTGCAGTGGTGACCATTTCAATCGCACGTTGTGAAGATTCAGCAAGGACTACCTGTGCTTCTGCATCACGACGAGAGGCTTCCAAACGACCATCTGCCTCTAGAATCGCAGCCTGTTTTTCACCATCGGCTTTGGTCACCGTCGCACGACGTTGACGTTCAGCAGCTGCTTGTGCTTCCATCGCCGCTTGCATGGTGTGTGAAGGTTGAATATCTTGGATTTCAACCGTTTTCAGGGTAATCCCCCAATCTGAAATATCATCAGAAATAGCTGCTTTCAGTTTCGCTTTAATATGATCACGAGAAGAAAGCGCATCATCCAAGTCCATTTCACCAACGATTGAACGCAATGAGGTTTGAACAAGGTTTTGAATGGCCCAGGTATAGTTTTCAATCCCGTACACCGCTTTTTCTGGTGTGGTGAGATTAATATAAGCCACCGCATTCATGACCAATACTGCATTGTCTCGGGTAATCACTTCTTGTGAAGGAATATCCAAAACAATATCTTTGGTCGTGATTTTATAAGCAACTTCGTCTACATAGGGAATCACGAAATTAAGACCAGGTGCCAACGTGGTATGGTATTTACCTAAACGTTGCACAATCCATTTATAACCTTGGGGAACAATGCGAACCCCTTTAAAAATGGTTATACCGATAAAAGCTAAAAATGCTAAAACAACAATCGTACCGACAGACATTGAAAACCCTCTTTGTGTTTATGACGTATGAGGTTGAACGACTAAATCATTACCCAAAATATCAACCACGCGAACGCGATCACCCACTTGTACTGGAACAGCACAGCGGCAATTCCATTCATCAGAACCTAAAACAGGCATCGAGAAGCGTACAATGATTTGTCCATGTTCAAGACCAGTTTGGATGACCATACCAACTTGACCAATGGTTGCTTCACGTGGGAGTCCTGCTTTGGTTTTATCAATGGACAGTGGTTTGATAAATTTGAACCAAAGAATCGTACATAAAATAGATAAAACACCCCAAGTAATCACTTGGGTGGTAAAGCCCATCATCGGGAAAAGCCACAGTAAAATACAGACCATGACTGCTGCTATGCCAAACCATAATGCAGCAAAAGCAGGCAAAATCAATTCTGAAAGAATCAGTAAAATCCCTAATACAAACCAGTGCCAAGGTTCAACTACAAATTCCATAGATTTGCTCGCATAATGAAACGGAGTGGAGGTGAAAAAATATTCACCTTTAGCACTGTAACAGATGATTATCTTGATGAATATACAAAGATTGTTTTTTTAGGTTTTGGGCTGCTGCGGCTCAAAGTGCTGCTCCATAGGACAGTTTTTTTATGAGCGCCAACAGCCCTTGAGCGGATGTTTAGAATTTAGATTTTGGTGCAGGTTTGAGGGCAGCAGGGGAGTTTTTAAATGTGGTAATGGCATTTCGAATCGCCGTAATTTTGGCTTGAGCTGCTTTTTCACCTTCTAAAATTGCTTCATTACTGGATTTCAGGTCTAAGGCACCAAGATGGCCGACTTTAGGCTGAATCACGACAGTGGCTTGACTGAGCTCTTCATTAATACTTTGTTGCCCCATAATATTAATGGTTTGGTCTAATAAGCCCCACATACTTAAAGGCTTGCCACCGACTGGACGTGCGGAGATATCTACTGCAATCACGATATCGGCCCCCATATCTTTGGCTGTTTTCACGGGAATAGGGCTGACGAGGCCACCATCCACGTATTTGGTATTGCCAATCACTGCAGGCACAAATACGTTTGGAATACTGCATGAAGCACGAACTGCTTGTCCGGCATTGCCTTTAATAAACTCAGCTTTTTTCCCATTATCTAAACGGGTTGCGACTGCAGCAAAACGAATTGGGAATTGCTCAATCGGTTTATTGCTCACTTGCGTATTTACATAATTTTGTAGCTTTTGGCCAAGGATAATACCTTGACTATTTAAAGTTAAATCACGTAAATCTGACTCTTGCAGTTTCAATGCCAGATTCTGCATTTGATAAGGGGTTTGACCACTGGCATAAATACTGCCCACGAAGCTTCCCGCACTGGTGCCTGTCACGATTTTGGCTTTAATACCATGCGACTCTAGTACTTTGATCACACCAATATGGGCAAAGCCTTTGGCACCACCGCCTCCCAGTGCGAGTGCAATGACAGGTTCACGCGCTTTAATCGCCGTAGTTTGAGGTGTTTTCTTTACTGTTTGATCACAACCAAATAAAGCGAGACTCAGTACAGCCAAGCAAGACAGTCGAGCAATTTTCATATCAAGTGCAGATAAAATGAACAAAAAAGATGGGCACATCAGACCAGATTTGCCCTTAATTTTCTAGTTTTTTTTCACAAGTTTTTGTAAGGGTTCAGCCAGCCAGTCTGGGTTTTTCGGCGAGAAGTGACCGACATAACGCTGCATGATTTGTTCAAGATCCTGCTGATAGTGACCCGTCGGGGTAAAGGCACCTAAACAATAAATGGTTTTGTGATCATAATCAAAGGCAAACATTACGATAGGAATACCAGCGGCATGGGCGATGTGATAAAAGCCGCTTTTCATTTTTTCAGCTTTTTTACGGGTGCCTTCTGGCGCCATTCCGATCCAGATTTTATCGTGTTGATGAATCGTGGCGACGACCTGTTCAGTAAGCCCGTGAGTACTATCCCGATGCACAGGAATCAATCCCGCCCAGTTTAAAAGCGGCTTCAAAGCTGGTTTAAATAAAGTATCTTTACCTAAAACCGTAATTTTTAAACCTAGACCGCCAATAGCGAGAAAGCCATACCAACCATCAATATTGGAAGTATGTGGTGAGATTATGGCAACAGCTTTGGGTAGATTGGGAATCTCACCAACAACCGTCCAGCCTTGACTGAGAAAAAGTTTTTTGCACAATGCACGACTATAAGCGTTACCACGTTGTGGAACTAGCGGAGGTAAATCTGGAAAATGTTGCGGCATAAATCACGATATGTAATGACAACTACAATTATGTTAAACACTCATGACAGTGTCTGCATTGGCAAAAAATAAGATTTTATTGCCTTGCTGATGAAAGGATTAGATACTTGAGCGACTTTATCGTACAGCCATGGAAAACTCGGAATGCTTAATCTTCGACAGATTTACATTTTATTGTTTTCTTTGTATTGGGCGCAGGGTTTGCCTGTTGGCTTTATGACGCATGCATTGCCGGTGATTTTAAGGGCACAGGGGGTATCGCTGGCACATATAGGTGGTTTTGGTTTATTGATGTTACCTTGGTCGATCAAGATATTTTGGGCCGCCTACGTAGATCGTTTGGGTATCTCTCGATTGGGACATTATCGTAGTTGGATCATTCCAACCCAACTATCTAGCGTTATTATTCTGATTGTTCTCTCATTTTTTCCGATTCAATCCTTAGATCAGCCGATTTATTTATTGGTTTTCTTTGGTTTATTGCTAATCATGAATTTAACTGGTGCAACTCAAGACATCGCAACCGATGGCTTGGCTGTTAATTTACTCAAAAGTGATCAACAGCATTGGGGCAATACCTTTCAGGTGATTGGATCGCGCTTGGGGTTTATTGTCGGTGGGGGAGCTGTACTTTGGTGTTTGGATTGGCTGGATTGGCAAAAGACTTTTCTGGCTTTGGCTGCATTGGTGTTGGTCAATACCTTGCCAGTTCTGTTTTATCGAGAACCTCAACATCAAAGTAAAGTTGCACTCCAACACGCCAGCTCACAATCCTTTATACAGGCAGTCAAAAGCTATTTAAATTATTTCCAGTCGTCTCCAGAGTTAAAAGCATGGTTACTGGTATTGATCAGTTTTAAAGTGGCTGATGGTTTAGCGGGGCCTTTATTGAAACCATTGATGGTGGATATGGGATTGAATTTCACTCAGATTGGGGTGTTTATTACCATGTTTGGAGCGGTTGCTGCATTATTGGGGGCGGCTGTCGCTGGACTATTATTAAAATATTTCTCGAGAAGCTCTTGTTTAATCGTGTTCTCATTTTTGAAATTGATCAGTTTGGGGGCCTATGCCGTTCTCGGCTATGCCTACGAATCACAGTTTCAAATTGCGCCACTTTGGTTGTATGTGATAAATGCGGTTGAAGATGCCTGTTCTGCAATGCTGCTGGTGGTGATGCTGACACTGGTCATGCAATATAGTCGTAAACACTTTGCAGGAACGGACTTTACCTTTCAGGTCTCAATTATGGCAACGGTCAGTGGTTTGTTGTATTTATTCAGTGGTGTGGTGGGCGACTGGCTGGGCTATGCGGATTATTTGCTGGTGATCTGCGTCATTGCAATACTGTGTTTGAGTCCGATCTTTTATTGGAAAAATAAAGCAAGATAAAGGTCACTTTTTATTACAATTTTTGTGTTTAAAAGACGTATATTGAAATAAAAAACTGAGCACATGACTCGGCTTATATAGGAATAGGATGATTTTCGTCGGATTTTATCATTTTATGAATATAGAGAATTCTGTGAATAAAAATAAAGAAATATTACGATAATTAATTGATATAGCAATTAAATTCCCAGTGGATAATGTCTTAAATAGATCAATTAGAATGAATAAGTGAGTGTATAAAAATTAAACTTTAGTCGAAATTGGAATAAATTAATAAGATTTTAATCGTTTTGTCATATAAAGTTAATGTGTAGGATTTGTTACAAATTTAACCAGGATGTAAACAATGAAAATCAAAATTGTAACAGCAGCAGTGCTTAGTCTGCTTGCAACAACCACATTTGCAGCACCAACATTTTATGGTGAAATTGATGCCAGTGTTGATTATTTACCAGAAAAAAATGCCACTAAATCAAACAAAGATGTTTGGGAAATCAGTTCCAACAGTTCATTCGTTGGGATTAAAGGCGATGAAAAACTGACTGAGCGTTTAAGTGCCGTCTATGCCATCGAATGGGCATTTAATGCCGATGGCGATGGTGACGACTGGAGCAAGCGTAACCGTTTTGTTGGTTTAAAAGATGCGCAACTAGGTACATTGAAAATTGGTGCACATGATACGCCATTAAAGCAATTATCGAGTACCGTCGATACATTTAATAATTATGTTGCCAACAAGGCCGATATCACTGGTATTTTCACCGGTGAGAACCGCGTATCGAATGTGGTTGTCTATGAATCTCCAGCTGTGAAATTACTGGATGGTGCATTTAAATTTAATGCATTACTTGCGACTGGTGAATCAAGCGGTATTAAATCAGACAAAGGTGTTGTTAAAACTGCGGGCCGTGGTTTAGGTGATGCATGGTCTGCATCTGTTACCTATGAAAACCCATTAGTGGTGGCGGGGATTGGTTATGACAAAGCCATTCCAAGTAACTTCCTTGGGCGTGGTTTCTTAAATGCTGCTGAGCCAGCAATTGCAGGCGGCAGTCTTTTTGCAGCGGCGAATACTGTACGTGCGATTGGTAAAGTAACGCCACTTGACGGTTTGGCGTTAAAAGCACTTTATCAGACTTCTGAAGTTGAAAAAGCAGAAGGTAATGCAGCAGGTTCTGAAAATATTGATGATGCACAGGGCTGGTTAGTGGGTGCAGAATATAACATTCCGCAAGCCAAAAACTGGACGGTAAAAGGTCAATATAGCCAGAATGATACTAGCTTTAAAACCAATACTGCCGATTTTAAAGCGAAGCAAATTATTGCTGGTGCGGATTATGCTTTTAACAAACAAGTTAAAACTTATGGTTATGCAGGTTATCTAACGCTTGAACAAGCAAGCAAAAAGGATAAACAACCTGTTGCTGGACTAGGTTTGGAATTTAAGTTCTAATTTATTTGTGTTAGAAAAAGCCCTTTAAGTTTGCTTAAAGGGCTTTTTTGTTTATCTGGGATCGTAATAAGAGAAAAATTTAATCATCATAAAATTTATTTCATCAACTATAAAAATATGATCAGCGCTTTTAGATTGTATGGTTCATTTTACTTTGGAACAAAGCAATTCAGCAAATCTGCACACTTATTACAGGGTTTAAGTGATTTTTAAGTTTTTATTCTTATTTTTAAAAAAGCAAAGAAAATTATTTTTAGACCGTGATGCCTATGTTGCTACAAAAAACCATGCCTAGATCGATTTCACTCCTGACCTTCAATGTGTTACTTGCAATTTGGTTGGGTGTATTTCTGAATATTGCATTTTATCAAAAGATGCAAGCCTTAACGCCCTATACAGGACTTAAGGCTGGGCTATTTGTGGCTGCTTCAGTGGGTGTCGTGACAGCGTTATACTTATTTACTTTACAGATTTTAAATTGGAAATGGACGGCAAAGCCAATTGCAATTGCTTTGATATTTATTGGTGGTTTTGCAGCCTATGCGGTGAATACTCTAGGCGTTTGGATTACTGCTGACCAAATCCAAAATATGATGCAAACCAATATTGCTGAGGCTCGCGATACTTGGTCTTGGCGTTTGGTGGTTTGGGTCATCGGGATGATCATTCTACCGATTTTCGTGATTATAAAAGTTCAGTTAAAGCCAGAGTCAGGGGGGAAGCAATTCTTTAAAAAAATAATGGCATCGTTTGTTTCCTTAATGCTTGTTTGTGGTTTGCTATTTATTTTCTATGTCGATTTTGCTGCAATCTTTCGTGAAAATCGTGAATTAAAAGGCATGATTTCCCCGCAAAATATGATTGCTGCATCGGTATCTTATTATAAAAAGAAAGCACCTAAAGAGAATTTACCTCTCGTGCATTACGGTGAAGATGCACAAGTTTCTCAACCCCCAAAAGGTGCACCTAAACTAATGGTGTTGGTGGTGGGTGAAACAGCGCGTGCGGAAAATTTTTCTTTAAATGGTTATGCAAAAGAGACCAATCCTAAGTTATCTAAACAAGATATTTTGAATTTCTCTCAGGTGAGTTCATGTGGTACTGCAACGGCAGTGTCCGTACCGTGTATGTTCTCAGGTATGCAAAGGGTGGATTATGATGAGCGTTTAGCTAGCCATAGAGAAGGGCTACTGGATATTGCAAAACGTGCGGGTTACCAAGTCACTTGGATTGATAATAATTCAAGTTGTAAAGGGACATGTGATCGGATTGGAGAATATAAAATTCCAGAATCGATCAAGCAGAAATGGTGTAAGGATGGTGAATGTCTGGATGATATTTTGATTGATAGCCTGAAAGCTTATCTTCAAACGATTCCAAAAGATGATAAACGTCCGCAATTGGTGGTCTTGCACCAAATGGGGAGTCATGGTCCAGCTTATTATAAGCGTGCACCTGAGGAATTTCGTGTGTTTAAGCCAACTTGTGATACCAATGCGATTCAGGGATGCACTCAAGAAGCTTTAATCAATACTTATGACAATACCTTGCTTTATACTGATTATGTTCTAGATTCATTGATCAATACATTAAAAAATACTACGCAATATCAAACAGGTTTGTGGTATTTATCTGATCATGGTGAATCAACGGGTGAAAGTGGCATGTATTTGCATGGTGCGCCTTATGCGATTGCACCGAGCCAGCAGACACATGTTCCAATGTTGATGTGGTTTTCTAGTGCATGGCAGCAAAAGGCAAGCAAGCAAATCAAATGTTTGGCACAACAAAGTAAAAATAAACTCAGTCAGGATAATTTATTCCCAACGATGCTCAGTTTGCTTGATATTAAAACTAAAGTAATTAATCCTAAAGATGACATGTTACAAACATGTCCTAAGCCATAAGGTGAAGTGAAATCATGACCAAGATCTTGATGATAGAAGATGATTTTATGATCGCAGAGTCAACATTGACTTTATTGCGATATCATCAGTTTGACGTGGAATGGGTCAACAATGGGGTAGATGGATTGGCTTTGTTAACCAAACAGCCTTTTGATTTAATCTTGTTGGATTTAGGCCTACCTTTGATGGATGGGATGCAAATTCTTAAACAGATTCGTCAACGTAGTGCTGTTCCAGTCTTGATTATCTCTGCACGTGATCAACTGCAAAACCGTGTCGATGGATTGAATCAAGGCGCAGATGATTATCTGATCAAGCCATATGAATTTGATGAACTGCTTGCAAGGATCAATGCCTTATTACGCCGTGGCAATAACGAGACGGCACAATTGAAGAGCTCGACTCAGCTATTAAAAAGTGGTGAGTTAACCCTAGATATAGAGCAACATTTAGCGACTTTTAAAGGACAGCAGATTGAACTTTCCAATCGTGAATGGGCAATCCTGATTCCAATGGTTTCTCATCCCAACAAAATTTTCTCGAAAGCAAATCTTGAAGATAAGCTGTATGATTTTGATAGCGAAGTGACCAGTAATACCATTGAAGTCTATGTACACCATTTGCGCGCCAAACTTGGGAAAGACTTTATTCGTACGATTCGTGGCTTAGGTTATCGTTTGGGACAAGCTTAAATTGATGAAAGCAACTAGGTACTATTCACTCAAGAAAAGGCTGATTTGGGGGACATCCATTTTCAGTATTGTACTGGGTTGTTTTCTGATTTTGGCCGCTTATAAAGTTTCATTGCATGAAGTCGATGAAATTTTAGATACCCAAATGCAATATATGGCTGAGCGCTCGACCTTACAGCCACTCACTCCAACGGCTAGTCGGGTTGAGCTACATCGCACTTATCATGAAGAAGATTTGTTGATTGATATTTGGGCCTATAAAGATCAGAGTCATTTATGGCATCAAACGCATTTACTGGTTCCGCCTGTGAAGCAGGCTGGTTTTTATATGCAAAACACACCACAAGGGAAGTGGCGTGTTTATGTGATTCCATTAAAAGATTTCCAGATTCAGGTGAGCCAACAGGAACAGGTACGTAAGGTTTTTGCATTGGAGCTGGCAGGGAGTATGTTTATTCCTTATCTACTTCTACTACCCATCGCAATTATTGTACTGGCATTTATTATTAGTTTGAGTTTAAAGCCCTTAGATGATTTTAAAGCTGAGCTGACGCAACGTGATTCGGATGGTTTGGTACCAATTGACAGCAGTGAGTATCCACAAGAATTACAACCAACGATTGAAGAAATGAACCGTTTATTTGAACGGATTCAACATGCACAGACGGAACAAAAGCAATTTATTGCCGATGCCGCGCATGAGTTGAGAACACCAGTGACTGCGCTGAATTTGCAAACTCGAATTTTGATCAGTCAATTTCCAGAACATGAGGCTTTGCAAAATCTGAGCAAAGGTTTAGCTCGTATTCAACATTTGGTCACGCAGTTGTTAGCCTTGGCGAAACAGGATGTTGCACTGAGTCTGATTGAGCCAAATACAAATTTTAGGTTGAATGATGTTGCTTTAAATTGTGTTGAGCAGTTGGTGAATCTGGCGATGCAAAAGGAAATCGATTTAGGTTTTGAACGTAATGATCCAATTGAAATGCAGAGCCTTGAGTCAACGGTACACTCAATTATATTTAATCTGATTGATAATGCGATCAAATATACGCCTTATCAGGGGGTGATCAATATCTCAGTGTATAGTGATGCGGATGATTTTGCTTATATTCAAATTGAAGACAGCGGTACAGGAATCGATCCTGAACAATACGACAAAGTTCTGAAACGTTTTTATCGCGTGCACCATCACTTAGAAGTGGGCAGTGGACTTGGACTTTCAATCGTTGATAAAGCCACGCAACGTTTAGGTGGAATTTTGACTTTATCTCGAAGTATTGAATTAGGTGGCTTGAGCGTATTGGTGAAATTACCAAAAAAACTTGCGCATCATGAGCAACATGGAAATCCAGAAAAATATACTTAAAGCTTTAATTAGATTCGGTACTTGTTTCGGCTTGTTGTTTCAGATAGCGCAGGAATAACACACATTTCTGGATACGTTTGCCATCATTGCCAACTTTGCTGACATTGAAACGCAGTACCCAATTTAAACGCTTACCGACCTTGCAAATATCTTTATAGACTTGAGGTTCATCCAGCAAAGCTTGATAGAGCAATTGGCTGGCTGGTTCGAGTCGTTCAAATTCAAAATGGTAAGCGGTTGAGAAAATAAACAGTAACCAGTCCCGCACAAAACAATCATGCAAGCTAAGCACATCTCGTGGGTCTGTTTCAAAATCAATAAAAGTAAACTGATTTTGTTCATCGACCAAAATATTACGCGCAAAGGCTTCACTTAAATAACCTTCGTCTGCATGCAGTTGGCGAATAGACTGAATGGCTTGATGAAACAAATCGAATTGTTGTTCAGGATGATGCTTTAGACTGGCAATCTTCTGATCTAGCTGACTCACAGAACTTTGACGTTGTGAGCCGACATCTTCAAGTAAAATGCCTTTTTTTGAGAGCGCCAATACATTTGGCGTTGAAATCCCCAAAGCTTTGAGTTGTTGGATGCGCTTGAATTCACATTGGATTGCAGCAGATCCACCTTGATTGGGAACAGGGGTAATTGAACCTAAATTGAATATTTTGGCTAACCATTTGAGTGGTGTATATAACCATAAACCATGACGTTCAGATGCTTTTTTAAGCCATACTTTACGGGAATCTAGTTCATAAGATTGAATAGAGTCAGATTGAGTCGTTAAAGTGGATTCTAAAAACCTTTGATAGTCAGACATACGGCAACAAAAATAATCCTAATGTGAGCGTCAAACGTACTCGTTGTTTGAGTACGGGCGTTCACTTTACCACATCAGATGTTGGAAACGGTACTGGTATTGCGATTTGTAACGTCTTGATGATGTTTATAAGTCAATGCATAACAAAGCAAATTAATGGCAATACAGATCCATGCGGTCCATAAATTATGACTTAGAAAATGAGCGCCGCGCATCATCTGTGCCCAACCCATGGCAAAGCCAATGATTATTGCTGCAATGAGGTAAAACCAAGCACGTTGTGTTTGATGCAAACGATAAACAAAGTAGCCTGTCACCAATGCGAAACCTGTACTGGCATGTCCACCTGGAAAGCAATGCCCCGTAGTCGCAGAGAAATCCCAGATGAAACCTGTTGGGGTTTCATGGGTCATATACCATGGGCAGGCATGCGAGGAGTGGGCTTTGAGTAGCCCGACAATACAGGTACAGAGCATGCTGACCCAAAACATATAGCCATATTGCCAACGTTGTGGCTTTAGCTTTTCGACTTTAAAAGAGGCACACCATAAAACGAAAAAAACCACATAAACAAGCGTTAATAGTTGTTTGACATAAGTGTGGTTAAGTTTGTCGAGGAACCAATCATTCTTATAAGGAAACGTGCCATGCTGACTCACCCACGGTTGAATCAGGTTTAAGTCAATTGCTCCTCCCACAGGAAACACCCATAACAAAATGAAAAAGCTAATAAAAAGTAAAAAACTCTGCCATAAGAAGAATGGTGTTTTCAATATCATGGAACTGGCTGTTAGGGCTGGATGATGTTCTGATTATTTAATGTCTAGAAGCTTAATTGGCTCTTAAATGAGCCTTAAAAAGGGCACAGACCGATCATTGGAAAATAAGATAGGTGATTTATTTTGCAGGGTTTTCAAAATAAAGCAGCCATTTGGCTGCTTTATTTCTACGGTAAAGCAGAACTGATTAGTGCAGGATTTTATTAAGGAATTGCTGTGCACGTTCTCCACGTGGTGCCCCAAAGAATTCATCTTTAGAACAGTCCTCTACGATTTTGCCTTGGTCCATGAAAATAATCCGATTGGCCACCTGACGGGCAAAGCCCATTTCATGCGTCACACACATCATGGTCATGCCTTCTTTGGCCAATCCCACCATCACATCGAGAACTTCATTGATCATTTCAGGGTCAAGCGCAGAAGTTGGCTCATCAAATAGCATCGCAATCGGGTCCATACTGAGGGCACGGGCAATCGCAACTCGCTGTTGTTGCCCCCCTGAAAGCTGGGCAGGATATTTATTGGCATGGGCACTGAGTCCAACCCGATCCAGATAGGCCAGTCCTTTTTTATTGGCTTCCGCTTCTGAACGGCCAAGCACTTTGATCTGTGCAATGGTCAGGTTTTCGGTAATGCTGAGATGAGGAAACAATTCAAAGTGTTGGAACACCATACCGACACGGCTGCGTAGCTTGGTCATATCCGTTTTCGGTTCGTGAACTGGCACGCCATCGACAAAAATTTTACCTTGCTGAAAGGGTTCAAGACCATTTACGGTTTTAATCAAGGTTGATTTTCCTGAGCCTGATGGGCCACAGACCACCACCACTTCACCTTGGCAGATTTGGGTGCTGCATTCGGTTAGCACCTGAAATTGATCGTACCATTTACTGACATTCTGGAGGTCGATCATTACTTTATTGTCGCTCATACACTTAACCTCCTTTGTAAACGTTTCACTGCGAATGTCGCTAAAGCACTGATGGTGAAGTACACCAGTCCTGCAAATAAAATATATTGGGTGAGCAGAGACATTAAATCGCCACGAACATAATTTGTTCTGAAAAAATCGAGTAAGCCAATGGCATAGACCATGGTGGAATCCTGAAACAGGATGATGGTCTGTTGAAGCAGTAACGGTGTCATTTTTCTGAATGCCTGTGGCAGAATAATCAGTCGCATGGATTGGCCATAGCTCATGCCCAATGCAGAAGCCGCGGCAGCTTGACCTTTGGGAATGGACTGAATTCCTGCACGGACAATTTCAGAAAAATAAGCGGCTTCAAACAGCATGAAGGCCACGATACTTGAAACCAAAGCGGTATCAATGGTCAGATATTGTCCTGTAATTGCGGTATAAAAAAATGGTACAGCAAAATAGAACCACATCAGCACCAGTAGCAGCGGAATGGAACGGAACAGATCCACATAAGCCTGTGCAATCCAATTTAAAATTTTGATTGATGACAGGCGCATCAGGGCCACGAGAGTACCAATCGCAATACCGCCAATGGTCGCAATCACCACAACTTTTAAGGTAATGCTGAATCCATACCACAGCGCAGGTCCAGACTGCTGTAAGTCACTGAGAAAAGACGTTAGCCATTCCATACTACTTTCCTCCTGATATTAAACCAGGAATACGCAGACGCTTTTCCAACAGGTTCATGCTAAAAATAAGACAGATGTTAATCAGAATAAAAATGAGCGTGACGTAGGTGTAAATTTCGATGGTATTCTGGGTGTATTCACTGATGGTTTTCATCTGTGAAATAATTTCTGCAACACCAACCAGCGAGGCGACCGAGGTGTTTTTGACACAGTTGGTCAACTCTGAACTGAGCGGCGGTAAAATGGTGCGAAATGACTGCGGTAGAATGACATAGCGATACAGTTGCGCCGTGGAAAAGCCCATGGCATAACCTGCATTGATTTGTCCTTTGGGCAGGGCTTCAATCCCTGTTCGGACTTGCTCACATACCCGCGCAGAAGTGAATAGACCCAGCCCGATACTGGCCGAAATCAGGGCAGTGGTATTGGCCCCGAGATCATTCATCCACCAGTTTTTAATCGGGGCGGGCAGAAAGTTGGGAACCACATAAAACCAGATAAATAATTGAACCAGTAAAGGTACATTTCTAAACAGGGTAACGTAGGTGGTACCAATGGCTCTGGCGGTTTTATTGGGGAGTGTGCGCATAATGCCGAGGATACTGCCCAGCAGCAGGGCAATAGTCCATGCGACCACGGCAATCACAACCAGCCAACCTAGACCTGTAATGATCCAGTTCAGGTAGGTGGTATCTCCGATACCTGTAGATTGCCACAAAACTCCCCAGTTCCAGCTATAATTCATAACAACTCCTGAGTAGAGTCGGGACAACATCCACTGTTTCCCGATCTCACACTACTATGCTTGCGATAAGGGGAGCGAATTATTGATCGCGATCATGTGGATTGCTGATTAAGGCTTTGAGCTGATCCGACATGGCAAAATTCAAATTAATATTTTTTGGCGGAATCGGTTGCTGGAACCATTTTTCATACATCTTGTTGATTTCACCAGAGGCATAAGTTGCTTTAATCGCATCATCGACTACCTGTTTAAAACCAGTATCACCTTTACGCAGCATACAACCATAGATTTCATGAATTGGCGCAGTACCAACGATGTCCCATTGATTCGGATCTTTGGCTTTAGATTTTTCACCTGCGAGCAGAATATCATCCATCATAAATGCCACAGCACGGCCATTTTGCAGCATCAGGAAGGATTCAGCATGGTCTTTGGCGGAAATGATTTCGCCAATGCCAAGTTCTTGTTGGTGTTGACGAATATAGCGTTCAGATGTGGTTCCTGCGGTGGTGACCAGCTTTTTGCCTTTTAAATCGACAAAGTCTTTAATCCCTGAATTTTTTGCAGTCAGCAGTCGAGAGCCCACTTCAAAGAAACCGACAGAGAAATCAACTTGCTGTTGTCGTTCTTTATTATTGGTGGTTGAGCCACATTCCAGATCGACAGTTCCATTCGAGACCAGTGGAATACGGTTCTGACTGGTGACTAAGTTGTAGCGAATCTTTAGGTCTGGCATATTCAGCTTCTGCTTTACGGCCTCAACCACTTTAAGTTGCAGATCATGCGCATAACCGACGGGTTGGTTTGGGGTAGATGCAATATAAGAAAAGGGAATTGATGAATCTCGATAACCCAGCACTATCGTGCCAGAGCTTTTGATTTTGTTTAATGTTCCCGAAGTGGAGGCACCCGCTTCAGTCGCTTTGTCGCCAGCAGCCGGCGCTTTGTTGTCGCTACAAGCACTGAGTCCGAATACCAATGTGCCTGCACAAAGCAGAGAGGTCATGGTGCGTTTATAAATCATGTACAAAACTCCTTTTGTATCGTTATGATCGCATGCGTCATTGTTGCGGTTTAACCGTTCATTGTTATGAAAAATAATATGTTCTTTTTGATGTATTAAAAAACATTATTTTTCATCTTAATAGAGTTCAATGCGCATGCTCAAGCGATATTCTTTACGGTTTTGTTAATCGTAATGGTGGATGAATGGCGTAATTTAAAAGCTGTAAATTACAGTAAAAAATTGCAAGAAATATAAAGCATGATATGTGCCATGATCGCTTGGATTCACTAGGACAGAGTCTGTTGCACAACTGCTTTATCCCAGTATTAAAACCGCTATGTATAGGCAAGGTTGATTGGAATAGAATGATCAAATACGAAAACGAAAAGTCAGCTCGTTTTTAGTCGAGATAAAAAAAGCGACGTTTCCGTCGCTTAAAAGAGTTTGAAAAATTAGAACATCGATTCTTCAGAATTAGCTGAAATTTTATGGATTGAAAGATCCGCACCACGATACTCATCTTCTTGTGACAGGCGAATACCCATAGTGGCTTTGAGTAGACCATAGACAATAAAACCACCGACTAAGGCAATGATAATGCCAAGACCCGTACCAATGACTTGTGAGATGATGGAGACACCCCCTAAGCCACCTAAAGCTTGTTGACCAAAGATGCCCGCTGCAATTCCACCTAATGCACCACATACACCGTGTAATGGCCACACCCCAAGTACATCATCAATTTTAAGTTTGTTTTGGGTATAGGTGAACAGGTAAACAAACAGTGCACCCGCCGTACCACCAATCACTAACGCACCAATTGGGTGCACAATATCCGAACCCGCACAGATTGCGACCAAGCCAGCCAATGGACCATTGTGTAAGAAACCAGGGTCATTACGGCCCATAAAATTGGCTGCTAAAGTACCACCGACCATTGCCATGAGAGAATTGATTGCAACCAGACCTGAAATCGCTTCAACCCGTTGTGCACTCATCACGTTAAAGCCAAACCAACCAACAATCAGAATCCATGAACCTAAAGCAAGGAATGGAATAGATGATGGTGGATGGGCACTGACGCGACCATCATTTTTATAACGACCATGACGAGCACCGAGTAAAATCACCGCAGCAAGGGCAATCCAACCGCCCATGGCATGCACCACAACGGAGCCTGCAAAGTCATGGAAACTTGCACCAAAAGAGTTCTCTAACCACTTTTGCAGGCCATAATTACCATTCCAGATCATGCCTTCAAATAAAGGATAGATCAGTGCCACCAAAATCAATGTTGCAATGGCTTGAGCACGCATTTTGGCACGTTCTGCGATCCCACCCGAAATAATCGCAGGAATTGCAGCAGCAAAGGTCAGTAAGAAGAAACAGCGCATCAGGTTATAGCCATGATCGGCTGCTAAGGTACTGCCAGCATGGAAAAAGTTTTGACCATATGCAATCCAATAGCCTACAAAGAAATAGGCAATTGCTGAAATGGCAAAATCGGTGAGGATTTTACTCAACGCATTGACTTGGTTTTTATGGCGTACTGTGCCCAATTCCAAGAATGCAAAGCCAGCGTGCATTGCTAATACCAGTACTGCCCCGAGCAGTAAAAAAAATAGATCTACGTTTTGCATAGTGGCGCTCAAAAAAAGTGCTAAATTTTATTTTGGTGCAAATATTTGATTCGTTTTTTGCACCAAAATGGATTTAGTAAATCTAAAAACTCAAGCTATATCGCAACAGCTCAATTTGATGAAATATCTAATGCAAAAAACGCACCAATTTAGAGGTTAAATTATCATTTTGATGAAAAGTGGTGCAATTTGCTTAAAAATAGCACAGTTTTGAGCATTTCTAAATGAAAGGCGTCGTGGGGGATTTGAATGCAAATGGGGAGAGGTTTTTTGCTGTGTTAAAGAACAGCTCACGCCACTTTTCATATCCGTAATGTTCAATATAAAAAGCAGCGCTGTGCAATTGTTGCTGGTCTTACATGACAGGTGGGCTATAGCTGAGGGTACGGCCTAAAATCCACAATAAGAACAGTACTAAAGGCAGATGGAACACCAATTGAGTGACGGTAAAACCAATCACATCTTTGGCTTTGAGTTTTAAAATGCCCAACATCGGCAGCATAAAGAAGGGATTGATCAGATTTGGCAAAGCTTCGGCCGCATTATAAATCTGCACCGACCAACCTAAATGCACCTGCAAATCATTGGCTGCCTGCATCACATAAGGCGCCTCGATAATCCATTTCCCACCGCCTGATGGCACAAAGAAACCGAGTACCGCAGAGTAGATACCCATCACAATCGCAAAGGTCTCTTTGGAAGCAATCGAGACAAAGAATTCAGCGATATAGTGCGATAGGGATAAGTCCTGACTATTCAGCGCTTGGGTCATAATAAAGGCGATACTGCCATAGAGTGGGAATTGAATCAGAATCCCTGAAACCGCAGGCACCGCTTGACTGACAGCATTGAGAAAATTACGCGGGGTGCGGTGTAGTGCCAGACCCAGCATCAAAAACACAAAGTTATAGGTATTGAGACTGGAAATGGCGATGATTGGATTGGTTTTAGAAAACTCGATAAACATCCAGATCAAGCCTAATGCCACCACAATAATGGTCAAAAGCGGTGAGTTCTCCAACCAATCCCCAGGTCGGGTCGATTTGACTTCGGTCTTTTCCTCTTCTTCAAAATTGAGCTCAAAATCCTGCATGGTTTTGACATTGTCACCTTTCGGTGCAGACCAATAGGCAATCGCAATTGAGACAATTACCAAGATTAGGGTCATCAGCATCGATTGCCACAGGAAGATGGTTTCGGTAAATGGAATCACACCAGTTAAGTTATAGATCGACTCAGGCAGACTGGCTTTATTGGCCTGTAACTGGGCTGCAGACGAGCTGATACCGAGTGCCCAAGTTGCGCCCATACCAATAATGGCAGCGGCGGCGGCAGCACGATAGTCCATCTGTAGCTCTTTACGTTTGGCCAGCGCAATCACCAATAATGCGGTCAAAATTGTACTGACTGCCCAATTGACCAAAGAAATCAATAAGCTGACGGTGGCGACTAAGACAATGGCACTGCGTCCCGAATGGGGAATACGTGCCATCATCTGAATCAGTTTTTTCACAGGTGCAGAAACCGAAACGACATAGCCAACAATAATCAGCATGGTCATTTGCAGAGTGAAAGGGATTAAGCTCCAAAAACCATTTCCAAAGGAACTGGCGACATCTTGTACCGATGCACCGATACTGATTGCAGCAAAGGAAACGATAATCACACCAAGCAAGGCAAAGATATAAGAGTCAGGAAACCATTTTTCCGACCAGTGACTAATCCGCAGGGCAAACCGTTCTAACAAGGCAGGTTGTTTATTCATCTTGAGCATCCATTTTTAATTTTGTTGTATCTGATTCATTTGTCCTAAATGAATGTGCTGCTCCCGAAAACAGCGAAAAGTGATGCCATTACAGCATCACTTCAACGAGAAAAATAAAAGCGTGTGTAGGATTAAGCTTTGGCTTCAATCAACAGCTCAACACCTGTAGCAGCTTGAATTTGTTGTTCAGTCACATCAGGTGCCAGTTCAACCAGCTTGATGCCTTCAGCAACAACATCCAAAACACCTAGGTCGGTAATGATACGATGCACCACTTTTTGACCTGTGAGCGGTAAGCTGCACTGTTTGACGATTTTAGCGGTACCATCTTTGGCATTGTGTTCCATCAACACCACCACGCGTTGTACGCCTGCAACCAAGTCCATCGCGCCGCCCATGCCTTTGACTTTTTTACCCGGAATCATCCAGTTGGCGAGGTCACCCTGTTCGGAGACTTCCATAGCACCCAGAATGGCGATATTGACGTGGCCACCACGAATCATGGCAAAGGATTCGCTGCTTGAGAAAAATGCCGCACCTGCACGAGCGGTGACAGTTTGTTTGCCTGCATTGATTAAATCAGGGTCGAGTTGCTGTTCAGTCGGAAATTCGCCAATGCCGAGCAGACCATTTTCCGATTGCAACCACACATCCATATCCTCAGGGATGTAGTTGGCAACCAGTGTTGGAAGACCAATACCGAGATTGACGTAGAAACCATCTTGTAATTCTTTTGCGGCACGTTGTGCCATTTGTTCACGTGTCCATGCCATGATTATGCGTCCTGTGCTTTTAGGGTTTTTTGTTCGATCCGTTTTTCTGGCGTGGCATTCAGCACCACACGATTGACGTAAATGCCCGCTAAATGGATTTCATCCGGATCCAATTCGCCAATTTCAACGATCTGTTCGACTTCTGCAATGGTGATTTTTCCAGCCATGGCACATTCAGGGTTAAAGTTTTGCGCGGTTTTACGGAATACCAGATTGCCAGCTTTATCTGCTTTATAGGCTTTAACCAGTGCCACATCTGCGGTCAGTGATGGTTCAAGGATATAGGTGCGACCATTAAATTCACGTTGTTCCTTACCTTCAGCTACCAAGGTGCCTGCACCTGTTGCGGTATAAAAGGCAGGAATACCTGCACCGCCAGCGCGTAATTTTTCGGCGAGTGTGCCTTGAGGTGTGAGTTCAACTTCCAGCTCGCCATTCAAATACTGACGTTCAAATTCTTTATTTTCGCCCACATAAGACGAGATCATTTTTTTAATTTGTCGGGTTTTGAGCAACACACCCAAGCCAAAATCATCAATGCCTGCATTATTGGAAATACAGGTTAGGCCGGTTACACCTGTTTCTTTCAGCGCCTGAATTAAGGCTTCAGGAATACCACATAGGCCAAAACCACCAACCGCAAATGTTTGTTGATCTTGCACCACATCTTGTAGTGCCAGTGCTGCGGTTGAATAGACTTTATTCATTTTTTTCACCTGTAAATTCCTTGGTTTCTATTAGTTTTAGCACTCAGGGATTATTTACAGAAGTTTAAATTTCTAAAGGATTAATGAGGGAAACTCATTAATACAATAAATTTCATCTATTTCACCCAAAAGGTTAGGATGACGGGGCGAATCTATTTTGGTGTAGCGGCCGAAATGGATTAGCCAAAATCATGTTGTAGTAAGATCTCGATAAACTCGGCTGAAATATTGGAAAGCTCAAAATCTTTTTTATAGACAATGCCAATCGCTTGCGGCAGTTTACCGTCTTCAATCTCAATCAGAACGTTATGTTCCTTGTCGATAAAATTCTGAAAATGACGGGGGATGGCACTAACGCCCATATCCAATGCCACAAAACTTGAAAGGGAACTGATCTGATGACATTCGACTTTTAAATCTAAAGTCAGATGGTTTTTAAGACAGTTTTCTTCAATCAGGTGCCGAACAATCGAGGGATGTTGCAAGGTCACAAAGGGATTGGCACACAGTTGTTTCCAACTGATTGAATCTGCGCTTGCCAGTGGATGAGTCTTGGGCAACAGCGCCAGAAAATCTTCCTCAAATAAGGGCTTAAATTCCAGTTGATCATTGCGTGGTGGTTCAAAGCAAATGCCAATTTCAAAAATGCCATCCTGCACATTCTCCAATACTTTTTCATTGGGAATGTCATGAATAGAAAAACTAATATTGGGATGCTTGGCTAAGAAGCTATGAATGACTTGCGGCAAAATTGCATGGGTGACAAAGGGCATCGAGGCAATGTTCAGGGTGCCGCGATTGAGTTTAAATCGTTGCTTGACGTCTTTTTCCATATCTTCCCAATTGGCCAGTAATTTCTTGGCATAGGGGATCAATGATTTTCCTTCCTGTGTTAGTTCAACCCGACGGGTATTGCGTTTAAATAGCTTGCCGCCCAGTTCTTCTTCCAGTGATTTGATACTGAGACTTAAAGCAGATTGACTGAGATGCAATTCAGCAGAGGCATTTGCATAATTCAGGGTACGAGTCAAAGCCAGAAATGCTTTGAGTTGCTTTAAAGTCATGGTGGACGACCTGTGCGGAAAGTTTTTGATTTATATGCTGTAATTTATAAAAAAAACAGCACATTGTGACTGGCATTTTTGTTAATTCGGTAGCGAGAGGCAAGCTGTTTATTTTTAAAAAATTGACATGCGATTATTGATTTATTTTATCTAAATATCGAAAAATGGATTTTAAAAAGAATAAGCTAAATATAATTTGATGAGATTAATGAGTATTTTTGAATAGTTAATTTGTTTTATTAATCAATTAAATTTTTTAATCTTAATTTATTTAATATTTTGATTTTTAACAATAATTTAAATTATGTATTTTGTTTTAATGATCTTGTTTTTTGTGATTTTAATGCTATTTTAAAATACGTTTTAACATGCGTCATTGTTTTAGATTCTGTACTGTAATTAGCAGTATTTTGATTTTATTTATGGTTAGGATAACCACCACACAGTATAAAAAAAATAATTTGGTTGACCCTGACATATATTCTTTGGAATGGAGTAAAAGAATATGTGGGACTTATTTGTCATTCTGCTGTCTTTAGGCTTGCTGATGTACACCGCCTATCGCGGTTTTTCTGTGATTCTCATGGCGCCGTTATGTGCATTGCTGGCGGTTTTTCTGATTAACCCCGCCAACGTGCTGCCGTTTTATTCGGGTGTTTTCATGCCGAAAATGGTCAATTTCATTAAAGACTATTTCTTGGTGTTCTTGCTGGGCGCGATTTTTGGCAAAGTGGTCGAAATGTCCGGTATTGCCGAGTCGATTGCCCGTACCATTGTCAATTTAATTGGCGCAAAGAAAGCCATTTTAACCGTGGTTTTGCTCGGTGCTATTCTGACTTATAGCGGTGTCAGTCTGTTTGTGGCGGTGTTTGCGATTTATCCATTTGCCAATCAGTTGTTCCAACAAGCCAATATTCCAAAACGTTTGATTCCCGGCACTATTGCTTTAGGCGCATTTACATTCACCATGGATGCTTTGCCAGGGACACCACAAATTCAGAACGTGATTCCGACCACCTTCTTCGGCACTAATATTTATGCAGCGCCGTTTTTGGGTGTCATTGGGGCGATCTTTGTCTTGAGCATGGGCTTACTGTATTTGGAATCACGTCGTAAAGCTGCGGCTCGTGCTGGTGAAGGCTATGCAGGTTTTGCTGCTGAAGATGCAGTCATGCAAACGGCTGCCGATATTGAGTCATCAACCCAAAACAATGGTTCAGTACTACGTCAATGCATGGCTTTTGTTCCGTTGATTCTAGTTGCGGTGATGAATCGTTATCTATCCACAGCCATCAAAGAATGGTATCCAAATGGCTTTGATTTTAATGCGATTGGTCTAGCCAACTACACCGTTGATGTGGCAAAAACAGGCGCAATCTGGGCAGTCGGCTTGGCCTTGATTGTCGGGATTATTGCTGCGATTTTATTTGATTATCAGCGCGTGGTGACCAACTTTAAAGAAGGTGTTAATGCAAGTATCAGTGGTTCATTATTGGCGGTGATGAATACTGCTTCTGAATATGGTTTCGGTGCAATTATTGCGGCATTGCCGGGCTTTGCTTTGATTAGCCATGCACTCGGTACCACCTTTACCAATCCTTTGGTCAATGGTGCGGTGACCACGACCGTATTGGCAGGGATTACCGGTTCAGCTTCGGGTGGGATGAGTATTGCCTTGAGTGCGATGGCAGAAACCTATAATGCGGCTATTGTCGCGGCAGGTATTCCACCAGAAGTGATGCATCGTGTAGTGGCGATGGCATCGGGCGGTATGGACACACTTCCACATAATGGCGCGGTGATTACCTTGCTTGCGGTCACAGGCTTAACCCATAAGCAATCCTATAAAGATATTTTTGCAGTCACCATTATTAAAACCTTGGCGGTATTTGTGGTGATTGCTGCATTTACATGGTTCGGTATTGTCTAAGTCGAATTTTAATTTGAGCTTGCCTATATTTATAGGTGAGTGATTCAGATCATCAAGAACAGGAGTAGTACAATGACTCAACAACTCGAAGCCAAAGTAGCCTTTATTACCGGTTCGGCTAGCGGTATTGGTTTAGAAATTGCGAAAAAATTTGCTCAGGAAGGCGCGAAAGTAGTGATTTCTGATGTCAATGCCGAGAAATGTCAGCAAGCAGTGGAGCAGTTAAAACAGCAAGGTTTTGACGCTTTGTCTGCACCTTGTGATGTAACAGATGAACAGGCTTATAAAGCGGCAATTGATTTGACCACGCAAACTTTTGGGCGTTTGGATATCCTGATCAATAATGCAGGTTTTCAGCATGTTGCAGCAATTGAAGACTTCTCCACTGATATTTATCAGAAACTGGTACAGGTGATGCTGACAGGTTCATTTATCGGAATCAAACATGCATTTCCAATTATGAAAGCGCAGCAATATGGCCGTATTATCAATATGTCTTCGATCAATGGTTTGATTGGCTTTGCAGGGAAGGCGGGATATAACAGTGCCAAGCATGGGGTGATTGGCTTGACCAAAGTGGCGGCTCTGGAATGTGCGCGTGACGGGATTACTGTGAATGCTTTATGTCCGGGCTATGTCGATACGCCATTGGTGCGTGGGCAAATTGCTGACTTAGCCAAAACCCGTAATGTGAGTCTGGAAAGTGCTTTGGAAGATGTTATTTTAGCCATGGTGCCGCAGAAGCGATTGCTTAGTGTTGAAGAAATTGCCGATTATGCGATTTTCTTAGCCAGTAGCAAAGGTGCAGGGATTACAGGACAAGCGGTGGTGATGGATGGTGGTTATACCGCACAGTAATCCGTTTACGTGATTGAAAAAGCCGCTCAATTGGGCGGCTTTTGTTATGAAATGGAAATTAGGATTTAGCACAGCGCAATTCGTTTAATTTTTTCATCTGTTAAGAAAAATACAGATGTGGCACAGGTTTCTTCTAAAACATTGACAGAAATACCATCACCCTTGAACTTTAGATAATGTTTTGGGTCAATTTGCTCATCAGCTAAGATATTTCCATCTTCATCAAAGCGATAATCTTCATCCACGTAAATATCTGTTTTAGGTGCAACTTCAAAAGTTCCGAAAATATCGAGGTCATAATCTTTATCTGTATTTTCGTAATAATAAACTTTGTCGCTATTTGAGATACGGAATTCAAAAAGATATTTCATTCCCTTTTTATTTGGATTTTTCAGCACCCGAAAAGTATCCAGATCTCCATCACCATCAAAATCAATAAATAAAGGCTTTTTGAGATGGGTTGTATCGACTGAATAGCCTTTTGGTAGTGGAGTTGAATTATTGGCGAGATAATCGGATTCGGGTGTAGCAGCAATAAGCACAGGTTCTGACACGGCTTGAGTCTGTTGAGCTGCCTTTTGAATGGGTTGATCGCTTTCTGCTGATGTTTTTGGTTTTTCATTACATCCAGCGAGCAAAATAAATGAGGTGAGTAATAGGACTTTATTCTTCATACAATTTGAGTATTTAAATGATGATGTATATAACCGATTTTAGCTTAAAAATTGGGTCTGTCATTTTTAATGTTTAATTCAAAATGAGGAGTATGCGAACTTTCTTTATTCGCTATTTTTTGAGTTAGAATGAATCAGCCTTTAATTCTAATATGACTTCATATGAACAATAAATTTATCAGTTTTTGTCTTTTATCAGTCTGTTTAACTCAGTTAAGCCACGCTCAAGCAACGCCATTTAAGACCTATCAATCCGAGCCGTTGCATTGTGGTGAAGCGGTTTTTCAAGTGATTTCATCCTGTTTTGATCCCGATGAAGGCGCATTGAGAGGAAGTGGAGGTGTCATGCGTGAATCTTGTCAATCGAGTCATTTGCTGGTGAATTGGAAAGGACAGCAAAAGCGGATTGATTTTCCAATTGCAACCGCAGCACAAATGCAGCAATTAAAAAGCAAAGGCTATACGTTGCAAAAAGTGATTCGCCAAGGGGATTGGTCTCCGCAAAGTTTGGCCTGTGGTCAGGTCAAAGGCATTTCGGGATATTTTGTTGTGGTGAATCAAGCAACCACCAATGATTTGAATCAAGAGTACTTGGGCAAAGGCTCACTGAGTGAAGAACCTGTATTACTGAATTTAAATGGCAGCATGACCAGTGATGCACTTAGACAAAAAATTTATCCTTTGCTGAAACAAGATAAAGTTAAAATCACCAAAGTCGTTTCAGCCAATGCCTTATTTGGTGATGAGTAAAGCTTAGTTCGGCGATTTGTTTGTCCAAACACGATATTGAAAGCGTTTGCTGACTTCGTTAGCTGATTATTGCTACACTTTTTTATTTTTAGGCAGATGCGTGATGTCTTTTGATCTTAAAGTCAGTTTAAAGCAAAGGGCTGAACCTTCTGCACAGCAAAAAAAGCTAAATCGCCTGATTGATCAAATAGAGCAGCAAAAAATCAGCCTTGCCACATGGCAAAATGCCCAAGCCGAGATTCAGCAACATACACGGCAAAAACTTATGCCTGTATATAGCGAATTGCATGAAATCCTGTTTCAGCAGTTAGATCAGCTTTGGACGTTATTACAACAGCATGAGTTTTCCAAAGCGGATATGCAGCAACTGGATGAAAAAATTGCCCAGCTTGCACAGATGCTAAAGCGTTCCAAGATGTTGAAGGATGAACAGTTAAAGCTGGTCAAGCAGATCGATACCTTTTATCAGCAACATCTACAACAACCAGCTAAAAAGAATAAAAAAGTACAGTCAGCAAAGTTTGAGCATGAAGAAAGTCCTGAGCAAAGTGCAGAATCAGAACAAGATGATTTTGAGCAGTATGCGGCCGAGCAGCAACAGGCACGGGAACAGGCCAAGCAACTTCGACAACAGCAGAAACGTGAACAAGCTGAGCAGATGGCAGCGCAGTCGTTGAAAACCGTATATTTAAAAATTGCTGCCATGATTCACCCCGACCGTGAGCAAGACGAGAGCAAGAAAGAAGAAAAAACTGAGTTATTCCAGCAGGCAAGTCAGGCTTATGAACAGCAGGATTTGTTTTATTTACTGAAACTTCAATTACAGCTTGAACAGAATAAGGGTGTTGGAGCTAAAGAGTTATCAGCGGAGCAAGTGAAGTTTTATAAACTCGCTTTGGATGCTCAGAGTCAGCAGCTTGAAAGTCAAATTGAAGCGATTTTGGATTCTTTTCAGTTGGCGAAGAAAGTCAAAGCTGAGCTTGTGCATATTGGTGATGTGTATAAAGCCATAGATGCGGATTGTGCTGAGTTAAAGCAGCAGTTGAAGTGGGAAAAAGAGCGTTTAAAGCATATGAAGAAGGTGAGTGGGGTAGAGATGTTGTTGGAGCATGGGGTGCTTTGATTTTCCCTCACCCCAACCCTCTCCCTGAGGGAGAGGGAGTAGCAATGGATTTTATAGTGGTATGTAATTAGATGATATTCCCTCTCCTTTTAGGAGAGGGCTAGGGAGAGGTGCTAACATAAAATGAAACTAGACCCACAGTTATTAGAATTCGCCAAAACTATGCGAAGTAATGCAACTGAGGCAGAACACCTGATGTGGCAACTACTTCGTGCTAAACGATTTATGAATCTTAAATTTCGCAGACAGCATGTGATTGCCCCCTATATTGTCGATTTTTACTGTCATGAATTGGGTTTGGTGATTGAACTAGATGGCAGCCAGCACGGAGCTGAAGATGCGATTGAATATGATGCTGAACGAACCAAGTTTTTAGAGGCTTTGGATTTAAAAGTAGTACGGTATTGGAATCATGAAATTTTAAAAAATACTGAGAGAGTTTTGGATGATTTATGGAATAAATGTTGGTCGCTTTCTAATAAGACCTCTCCCCTTGCGCAGCAGTGCTGCTCATCTCCTAAAAGGAGAGGGAATATCGATATATCGGATCTGTGTTAGAAAATCTGCTACTTTTAGCGTGAATAGAATCCAGCAACATAGTAGTATTAGAATTATTTGGATTTTAAAGAATGGACAATAATCCAGTAATTTTTTTAAATATTAATAACGAAGAAAAACTTTATTCTTTTAATTTTGAAAATAAAGAATTAGACCAATCAAATATATCTATAACAAATCGTGCAGCGAATGGATATGGTTTTTTTATTGATGTAGATAAACATAAAAAATTAGTAGCAATTTTGGGTTGCGAAGAGTTTATTTTTTTTCTATTCGATAGAAAATTGTATCGTTTAGATGATGAGCACTTAACAGTAATTCAAAAAGATGGTTTTCTAAAAAATACTTTTCAACTGTTTATTGGTGGGAAAAAAGAAATTGATATCCGCTATAAGCAAATATGGGATATTGAGAATGATATCTTCTTGGATGTGAAATATTGGTTGGACATAAAACCTAGAGAGAAGAGGCTCTCTAAGTTGAGTGAATATGCATGTTTTCTTAAAGAAACAGATATACAAAAAAGAACTGAGATGAAAGAGTATTAGGACTTCTATATTTAGCTTTTTATAGAACAGTCTTTGTCATCTGTATGAATAGGCCTTGGACATTTTTTAGCTCTCTTGGAACTTATTTATTAATTTCATATATGTAAAAAATCCCCTCGAATTCGAGGGGATTTTATCTTAATTTTTAATCATTTAGCAATTATTTAAAGCGCAGCAATCTGCTCCATACTTTGCTTAATTTTCACTAACTGATCAGCAAACTCAGCCAATTTTACTTTTTCACCTTCAACAACCGCTGCAGGTGCTTTAGCAACAAAACCTTCATTCGAAAGTTTATTGGCAATTTGATCATGTTGCTTTTGAACTTTATCCAAGTCCTTCTGCAAACGGCCTAATTCAGCTTTAGGATCAATCAAGCCCTTCATTGGTACAAATACCGATGCATGGCTAACAACGCTAGAGCATGACAACGGTGGTTCTTGCTCATTGCTTAAGAACTCAATGCTTTCAACTTTAGCCAATGCTTTGAATAAAGCTTCAATACGAATGATTTGCTCACGCTCAGCATCAGAAATGTTCTTAAGTAATACAGGCAATAAACGCGCATTACCTAAGCCCATTTCACCACGAATATTACGTACCGCACCAATCAAACCTTGTAACCACTGCATGTCTGCTTCAGCTTGATCATTTACCTTGGCTTGATCAGGAACAGGGTATTGTGCAGTCATAATCGTTGCACCGCCTTTGCCTAACATCGGCGCAAGGGTTTGCCAGATTTCTTCAGTCAAATACGGCATCAAAGGATGAGCCAAACGTAAAGACGCTTCCATCACCGCAAGTAATACACGGCGAACTTCAGCTTTACGCTCTTCAGAGACATTGGCATCGTTCAGAACTGGCTTGGTTAACTCAACATACCAGTCACAGTATTCATTCCAAATAAAGTCATAGATCGCTTGCGCAGCAAGGTCTAAACGATAGGTAGCGAATGCTTGATGTACCGCAGCCTCTGCTTTTTGCAGACGGCTCATGATCCATTTTTCTGGAAGTTCCCAAAGCTCAGGACGAGCTTCTTGAGCAACCGTTTGACCTTCAACATTCATCAATACGAAACGAGTTGCGTTCCAGATCTTGTTGGCAAAGTTACGGTAGCCTTCAACACGTTTCATATCGAACTTAATGTCACGACCTGTATTGGCAAGCGCACAGAACGTGAAACGAACCGCGTCAGTACCATAAGCTTGAATGCCTTCTGGGAATTCTTTACGGGTTGATTTCTCAATCTTCGCCGCTTGTTTCGGGTTCATTAGACCCGTAGTACGTTTTTGTACTAAAGTCTCAAGGTCAACACCATCAATCAAGTCCAGTGGGTCAAGTACGTTACCCTTAGACTTCGACATTTTTTGACCTTCGCCATCACGAACCAGACCGTGAACATAGACCGTTTTAAACGGTACTTGTGGCGTACCATCTTCATTCTTCATGAAGTGCATCGTAAACATGATCATACGCGCAACCCAGAAGAAGATGATGTCAAAACCAGTCACCAATACATCAGTTGGGTGGAAGGTATTGAGGAAATAGTTTTCCGCATCTTTCTTGGCATCGCCCGTCCAACCTAAGGTTGAGAAGGTCCACAGCGCAGAAGAGAACCATGTATCCAGTACGTCTTCATCTTGGTTTAGCACAACATCGGCAGGGATGTTATTTTTGGCACGTACTTCAGCTTCGTCACGACCCACATAGATGTTGCCTTCAGCGTCGTACCAAGCTGGGATACGGTGACCCCACCAAAGCTGACGAGAGATACACCAGTCTTGGATGTTGTTCATCCACGCCATGTACATGTTGCTGTACTGTTCAGGAACAAATTTGATACGACCGTCTTGAACCGCTTCAATTGCAGGTTGCGCCAATGGTGCAATTTTTACATACCATTGATCTGTCAATAATGGTTCAACGATCACGCCTGAACGGTCACCGCGAGGTGGTTTAAGCGTATAAGGTTGAATTTGATCTAACCAGCCTTCAGCTTCTGCTTGTTCAACCAGTTTTTTACGCGCTGCAAAACGCTCTAAACCGATATAGTCCGCAGGGGCAGGGATGGTTTTAGAAATTTGCTCGCCTGCTTTGGCGATGTATTCAAATTCAGCCAATACTTCTGCATTTTTATTGAAGATATTGATGATTGGCAATTCACAACGCTTACCGACTTCATAGTCGTTAAAGTCATGTGCAGGGGTGATTTTTACACAGCCTGTACCGAATTCTTTATCTACATATTCATCTTTAACGATTGGAACAGCACGACCTGTAATTGGCAGGATAATGTTCTGACCCACAAGGTGCGTATAGCGTTCATCATCCAGTGCCACAGCAACAGCGGTATCACCTAACAAGGTTTCAGGACGAGTGGTCGCGACAACGATATGGTCTTTACCATCATGGGTACGGAGGTTTTTATCTTCAAAGAAATATTTGAAGTGCCACAATGAACCTGCTTCTTCTTTATCCGATTCAACTTCTAAGTCTGATAGCGCTGTTTGTAGTTTCGGGTCCCAGTTGACTAGGCGTTTACCACGGTAGATCAAGCCATCTTCATGCAGTTTTACGAAAACTTCTTTTACTGCATTGGATAAACCTTCATCCATAGTGAAGCGTTCGCGCGACCAGTCGACTGACGAACCTAAACGACGAATCTGACGGGTGATGGTGTCGCCTGATTGCTCTTTCCATTCCCAAATTTTTTCGATGAACTTTTCACGACCTAAGTCATGACGGCTGACGCCTTGCGCACCTAGTTGACGCTCGACCACCATCTGCGTTGCAATCCCCGCATGGTCAGTTCCTGGTTGCCATAAGGTATTTTTACCCATCATACGGTTGTAACGGGTCAGTGCATCCATGATGGCATTGTTAAAGCCATGTCCCATGTGCAAGCTACCCGTGACGTTCGGTGGTGGAATCATGATACAGAATGATTCACCTTGACCTGATGGTTTGAAATAACCTTGTTGTTCCCAGATTTGATACCATTTCTTTTCGATCTCGGTTGGATCGTAAGTGGTTGCAATATTTTGAGCAGATTGAGCGTCAGTCATAGTACAGAAGATTAAAATTGAATAAAAAATTAGATCTATTGTAGCAAAAAATCCTCGCTTCTGTAGGCATTTCAGCCATGCCAAGTGTTAATGCGAAAAGCTGCTTAAATAATGTCTGAATTGCAGTTTTTTGAGCTTTTATAGAGGAGAGGTTTAATACAGCTTCATCATGTGGCTTTTATGCCTGATGATCGACTGCTCAATCAAGATAAAGTCTTTATAGGGTTCAAATTTTTCTAAAAAAGCCGATGAAAGGCGTTGGATTTTTATACAAATAGGATTAGATTTGTGTAATGCATCACATAACTTAAAAATATTGATGCTTAAAACAACAATATAAGAATGCGAAAAACTAAAAAAGGGATGCTTCTCATGAGTTATTCAATCCTGTTGAAAATTAATGACGTCACACATGGACAATTTGAAACCATCCGCCAACAGCTCAATGCTGGTACGCATGAGAGCCAATCCCGTATCTTGGGTGAGGTGTTATCCGAAATTGCCTGTGAGATTGTCGAGCAAGTGTTTTCAGTACTCTTGATTCAAAATCGTCAGCCGACGCAGCTCACCCAGAAAAATACTGCTGAATCTAAAAGGGTGATTCAACAGATCATTGCTGCGGTACGTAAATATATGCCGTGGTCGATTGCTTTATTTGGGAATGAACGTCTGTGTCCCTTTGCCAATTATTTTTCCAATATGATCAAGTATCACGATGAGCAGGTTTATGTGTCTTATCCGATTGATCGACAATTGGTACAGCAGGCACATACATTGGTCACCCAACTCAAGAATAATGAAATCAGTGATATGGTCGATGTGTTCCAAACCTTGATTCAAATCGTGGATTTGGGGGTGACCAGTTTGATTCGTGAACCGAAAAAATGTCTCAACTTTAATACCGTGGTCGATAAAACCTTAAATGGGGTGATCAATATGACTGCACATTTAAGTTATAAGCGTTTAGAGAAAATGGGTAATCAAGTGGATAGCAATGCAGCAACGGATTGTGTCAATCATTTTTTAGCATTTATGCATGTCGATACAGAATAGAGTGTGCTAAATTCGGCGTGTACAACGCCAAAAATGATAGAAAAATTGATCTGATAAAAGGGCTTGTTGAACAAGCTCTTTTTTATGCGATCCAAAAACTAGGGTTATTAGAATGAACACCGCCGTTTTTTTAAATATTCATGCGGATACTTATGCACGTTTTGCACATATTCGGACGCAATTATTGCAAGGAAGTAAAGAAAGTCAGGCCAATGCTTTAGGCAGTGTATTGTCGGAAATGGCATGTGAAGTAATTGAACAAGTGTTTATGGTACTGCTACAAGAGAATCAGCAGTATTCACAAACCGGTGAATCTGAAAAAGTCATTCAGCAAATCTTAGATGCGATTCGCAAATATATGCCGTGGTCGATCTCATTTTTTGGCAATGACCGTTTAATTCCTTTGGTTGAATATCTTTCGAAGACGCTACAAATTGAAGATGAAACCATCTATATGACCTATCCAGTCGCGCCGCATTTGGCACAGCAAGTCAGAAACTCAAGCCAAAAATTGGCAGGTGGTGATCATGCTGAAGTTTCCAATGCACTCAAATTGCTTACAGAAGTCATTGATGTAGGCGTTAATCACTTAATCCGTGAACCGAAAAAATGTCTTAAATTCAATTTTGTGGTGGATAAAACCCTGAATGGGGTGATTAATATGACCACACATTTGGGTTATAAGCGTTTGGAAAAACTCGGTGCGCAAATTGATCAGCAAGTCGCGGCAACATATGTAGATTATTTTCTGAAATTTATGCGTCAGCAAGCATAGGTAGAGTATAAAAATGGCAAAACTCAAAACACTTGAAAATAAAGTGGTCTGGATTACAGGTGCTTCGTCTGGCTTAGGTAAAGCCTTGGCGCGGGAATGTGCATTGCAAGGCGCACAAGTGGTACTGACCTCCCGCCGCTATGATGAATTGGAAGCGGTACGCGTTGGATTACTCAAGCCCGAACAGCATCTTTCGATTGCCGCAGATATTACCGATGAAGCTCAAGTCCGCCATGCGCATGAACAGGTCTTGGCCTGTAAAGGACGTATTGACTGGCTGATCAATAATGCGGGTTTAAGCCAGCGGGCTCTGATTCAAGACACCACCATGCATACTGAACGTGCCATCATGGAAGTTGACTACTTTTCACAGGTATTCTTTACCAAAACAGTACTGCCAACCCTGTTAATACAAAAAACAGGGCGAGTAGTGTTCGTTTCCAGTGTCGCGGGCTTATTAGGCACCCAATATCGCGCGACCTATTCAGCAGCCAAAGCAGCCATTCACATGTGGGCCAACAGTTTACGTGCTGAAGTTGCACCAGAAGGTGTAGAAGTTTCGGTGGTCTTCCCTGGGTTTGTTAAAACCAATGTGTCATTCAATGCCTTAAATGGTGAAGGCAAGCCTCAAGGTCATCAGGATGAAGCTATTGAAAATGGTTTAGATGCTGATGTATTTGCGGAGCGTGTAGTTGAATCCTTGATGGCAGGGGAGCAATATATTGTGGTCGGTGGGAAAAAAGAACAATTCGGTGTGTTGGTTTCTCGATTGTCACCAAACTTGTTGTATAAGATGATTCGCAAAATGAAAGTGAAGTAAAGGTGGAAGATAGTCCAAATTTATCTCAGCCATCTTCAAGCCATCGAGTATCAATTACATTGATTGTAAGTTATTTGTTGCTTAGTTTACCTGCTAGTTTTTTGATGGGTGGGCTAGTAAGTCAGTTATTTACAATCATGGCTCCTCTTTTCGGAAATACAAAGAGTGATGCTTGGATTGGCGTATTTATACTGTCTGTCCCATCAATCTTGTTGGCTTGCCTCATTGCATTGCCGATTATAATCAAAAAAGCATGTCACATTTTATCGACTGTTGTTTGGGTATTGGGTTGCTTAACTTTATTTTTGGTTTTATATCTCACAAGCGTTTTTCACTAGACTGAAATAATTGAAAATAGAGTAGAGTTTAGATGCTCTATTGAATGGTATGGTCAAATGACAATCAATAATCGTAAGAAAGCCGTTTTTAATTGGAGCGGTGGTAAAGACTCTTCATTGGCACTGTATAAAGTCTTACAGCAAAATGAATTTGAGGTGGTTGCTTTATTAACCACGGTCAATGAAGAAACAGCGTTGTCATCCATGCACGCCATTCCGCATGCATTGCTTGAAAAGCAGGCTGAAAGTATTGGTATTCCACTCTATCCTGTATTCCTGCCGAAAAATCTACCTGTCTATGAGCAACGTATGCTCGATGCAGCCAATCATTTTAAGGCACAGGGCGTTGAGCACTTTATCTTTGGTGATATTTACCTCAGCGATGTACGCAAATATCGTGAAGACCGTTTACATCCTTTAGGCATTGAAGTGGTTGAGCCGATATGGAACCTAAACTCGCTTGAAGTGATGCAGGACTTTTTGGATTCAGGCATTAAAACCAAGATCATCGTGACCGATGCCAGTAAATTGGATGAGTCGTTTATTGGACAGGATATCGATACGGCTTTGATTAAGCGGATGCCAAGCGATGTTGATGTTTGTGGTGAAAATGGCGAATACCATACCTTTGCTTATGCAGGCGGTTTATTCAAACATGCTGTTGAATTTGAGATTGCTGAAACTCGTCAGATGTCATACGAGTTTAAGTTAGAAGATGGGGAAGAGAAAACCTATCATTATTGGCAAGCGATCTTTGCCGAATCCTAAGCAAAAACCCTGTGCATGGCACAGGATTTTTTTAAAAATCATTAAATCTGTTATGTACTATTTATTAAAAAAAGCTACTTGATAAGAACAAGATATTTTTTGCACAATCATTTGATTGGTATTCACTGAAAAATAAGCATAATACTAAGCTCTGGCATCAGCGCGAATCGCTGCCTAGATCCAAATGAATAATACTAACCTCTCTTTAGCAGTGAAGGCATGGAGATTGTACATGGAAAGACGACTTTCACTTCTGGCCAAGGAACGCACGATTGCCCATTCTGGTTATAACCGTTGGCTATTGCCTCCTGCTGCGTTAGCGATTCATCTCAGTATTGGTATGGCATATGGCTTTTCCGTGTTCTGGTTGCCATTATCCAAAGCATTGGGAATTGATGCCCCAATCGAATGTAAAAATATAGGTCTGCTTGAGCAGTTGTTCACGACAACCTGCGACTGGAGTGTGTCTACATTAAGCATTATGTACACGCTATTTTTTGTCTTTTTGGGTTCATCCGCATTTTTGTTTGGTGGCTGGCTTGAACATGCAGGACCGCGAAAGGCAGGCGTGGTTGCTGCATTTTGCTGGGCAAGTGGTTTGATCTTATCTGCGCTGGGTGTTTATACACATCAGTTGTGGTTATTGTGGTTGGGAGGTGGAATAGGGGGCATCGGGCTTGGGCTTGGCTATATTTCACCTGTATCTACCCTGATTAAATGGTTTCCAGACCGTCGTGGTTTAGCAACAGGTCTTGCCATTATGGGCTTTGGTGGAGGCGCCATGATTGGTGCACCATTGGCAGATAAGCTAATGAAGTTCTTTGCAACGGATACCTCTGTGGGTGTCTGGCAAACGTTTTTGGTACTGGCTGCCGTTTATTTTATTTTTATGATTGGCGGTGCCTTCGGTTATCGCATTCCGCCTTCAAATTGGAAGCCGAGTGGCTGGCAACCGACAGTAACGCAGGCGACGGGCCTTGTGACCAATCGTCATGTGCATTTAAATAAGGCATGGAAAACCAAGCAGTTCTGGTTGATTTGGGGTGTACTCTGTTTAAACGTTTCTGCTGGTATTGGCATTTTAGCAATGGCTTCGCCGTTGTTACAGGAGGTATTTGGCGGACGCCTCATCGGCTTAGATGTGGGAATTAATGAATTAAACGCGGACCAAAAAATGCAGATTGCAACCTTTGCAGCGGGTTTCACGGGTTTACTGTCCTTATTTAATATTGCTGGGCGCTTCTTCTGGGCATCGACATCGGACTTTATTGGTCGTAAAAACACATATTTCATTTTTCTCGCATTGGGTTTCTTGTTATATGTCTCGATTCCACATTTGGCACATGCCGAAAATTTGCCATTATTCGTTTTAGCCTTCTGTGTCATCCTGTCGATGTATGGTGGTGGTTTTGCCACTGTACCTGCTTATTTGGCTGATATTTTCGGTACCCAGATGGTTGGGGCCATTCATGGGCGTTTGCTTACCGCATGGTCTGTGGCAGGCGTATTTGGAACCTTACTGATTACCAATATTCGAGATTATCAACTGGCACATGGCGTAGCTCAAGCGCAATCTTATGACACGACGATGTATATTTTGGCAGCTATGTTAGCGATTGGATTTGTACTCAATTTAATGGTCAAACCAGTTGATGAAGATAAATACATGACAGAGGCTGAATTGGCTGCTGAAAAGGCTTTGGCACATGAGAAATTACCGCAAGATTTAAGCCTGAATCATGATGTAGCACATGCGCCATCCAAAACAATTACTGTGGTACTTGCTTGGTTGGTAGTGGGTCTTCCTTTATTGGCAGGGATTTGGTTTACCTTACAAAAGGCGATCGTTTTATTTCATTAACTTTAAAATCTAAACGATAAAAATGCCTCATGATTTGAGGCATTTTTATTTTATGGGTACGACAGTAATTCCCCAATGGGCGACTGTCATCAATGAGGAGCGTTTACAATGGCTGTTCCATAAGCAAACACTTCAACCATTCCACCTTGCATACCCAATTCAGTGGTACTGAGTCGAACCCCCATAATATGGTTCGCACCCATGGCATGCGCTTCTTGCTTAAGGCGAATCACAGCTTCACGACGCGCACGTTCCACCACACTTTCATAGCTGACTAGACGTCCACCAAAGAAGTTTCGAATGGTTGCCAGTACATATTTAAAATAATCGTGGGAGATCACCACATTACTACTGACCATTTGCCCATAGGCTGAGGTTTCGACAAAGCGATTGGTGTCAATACGGATATGGGAAAATTGCTTTTCTTTTTGATCCAGCTCGCGCAAATGTTTTTGCTCGATATGACGACCAAAACCCCAACCGACTGAAAATAGGATCAGAAACAGGACAATCTGAAAAATGAATCCATCCATGGTTTAACCTATGCGCCGAATGGATCAGGAAGTTTAGGCGCAACAGGCTGTACCACCACTGCTGTGCCGTAAACAAATAGCTCTGATGCACCTTGGGCAATATTCGAGGTTGAGAAACGAATACCGACAATCGCATTGGCACCTAACGCTTTGGCCTTATCAATCATACGTTGTGTGGCTTCCTGACGTGATTCTTCCAACAATTCGGTATAACCCGTCAACTCACCACCCACAATATTCTTTAAACCTGCCATCAAATCACGGCCCACATGTTTACTGCGAACGGTACTGCCATACACCACATCTAGCTGGCGTAAGATTTCATGACCTGGTACAGACTCTAAACTGCTTAGTAACATCGTATTTTCTAAATCATCAATATATTCAGTTTGAAGATAAGAAATATTGACAATGGTTGCAATAAAAAAGCTCACCGAAGTGAGCTTTTTTATGCGCAAAAGATGAAATTATTTTTTTGCGTAATGTTGTTCAGAGCTAGATGGCTGATGCGTTACCGTTTCACTACTAGACGCTTTGAGGCCACCGCCTAAAGTTTTGTATAGTTCAACTTGGTTGTTGAGGTTGGCTTGTTGTAATAACAGTAAACCTTGTTCAGCTGAATAAGCAGAACGTTGTGCATCCAATACGGTTAAATAGCTGTCAATACCAGCCCGGAAGCGGGCATTTGAAAGCTTGTATGTTGTATTGGTTGCATCAACCAAACGGCGTTGAGCGGTTAAACGGTCGCCAATGTTGGCACGCGTCGCCAAAGCATCATTCACTTCACGGAAAGCTGACTGAACTGATTTTTCATAGTTAGCCAGTGCAATTTTCTGATCGGTTTCAGAGATTTTGATATTAGCTTTACGTGTACCCCAGTCAAAAATTGGGATATTCAGGCTTGGACCAATAGACCAGACACCATTGCCCGCTTTAAACAGATCGCTCAAGTCGGTTGAGGCATAACCCGCAGAACCTGTCAGGCTGATGGTTGGGAACAGTTGCGCTTTAGCAGCCCCAATATTCGCACCCGCAGCACTTAACTGGTATTCAGATGCTTTTACATCTGGACGGTTGTTAAGCAAGTCACTTGGTAGACCCGCACTGAACACACTTTGTTGTGTAATACGCGCCACTTGTTGTTGAGGGAGCAAGTTCTGAGGAACGGGCTGACCAACAAGCAAGTTCAACAAGTTTTGTGCTTGAGCAACTTGAGTCTTGTAGTTCGCAACATCATTACGAGCCGTTTCAACTGAAATCTGAGCCTGACGCACAGGGATTTCGCTATCAATACCCACATCAAAACGTTTCTTGTTCAAGTTAAACGAGTCTTGTTGAGCTTTTAGCGTTTGATCCGCCAATTTCAATTGCGCGTTCGCGTATGAGTAGTTTAACCATGCTTGAGTGACTTGGCTGATTAAACTGATCTGCGTTGCATCGCGTGAGCTTTGCGTTGCAAGATAGCTATCTAAAGCCGCATCTTTCAAGCTACGTACACGACCCCAGAAATCCAATTCATACGACGTTAAGCCTAAGCCAACTTGATAGGTTGAATATGGGTTGTTTGGGTTAACGTTTGGAGAAACTTGGCGAACCGCACTACCACTTGCGCCAATCGTTGGTAATTGGTTGTTTTCCGAGATTTGATATTGCTGTTGCGCTTTTTGAATATTCAACGTCGCAGTACGTAAATCACGGTTATTGGCAAGCGCCAGATCAATCACTTGCAGTAAACGTTGGTCAGCAAAGAAATCTTTGTAACCTTGTTCCGCAATTGATTTTCCAGAAGCATTGCCATAAGACGCGAAGCTTTCAGGAACATCTGAACTCACAACAGGCTCTGGCCCGCGCATGCTTTGGCAGGCAGCCAAAGACAGCGCGAGTGCAGAGATTGCAATGCCACGACTGGAAATAGACCATACAGTTTGCATCACGATCAATGCTCCTGAGTATTTAAAGTTTTAGGTTTGTACTTAAAGATACTACGAATCCACACGAAGAATACAGGGATGAAGAAAATACCTAAAAGTGTTGAAGAAATTACACCACCAAGTACACCATAACCTACTGAGTGTTGGCTACCTGCGCCAGCACCGCTTGCAAGGGCAAGTGGTAAAACACCGAAACCAAATGCAAGTGTGGTCATGATAATTGGACGTAAACGCATTTTTGCAGCATGTAATGTTGCTTCAAAGAGCTCTTCGCCTTGTTCCTGTAATTCTTTCGCAAATTCGACGATCAAGATCGCATTCTTCGCTGAAAGACCAATTACGGCAACAATCGCAACCTGGAAGTAAATGTTAAAGGATAAGTTTGGATCACCTTTAATCAGCATACCTAACCATGTCAAGGTAAATGCACCTACGATACCTAAAGGTACAACCAGCAATACCGAAACAGGTACTGACCAGCTTTCATAGAGAGCAGCAAGACATAGGAATACGATTAATAATGAAAGAACCAACAGAGGAGCCGTTTGGCTACCAGAATCACGTTCTTCTAAAGATAAACCTGTCCATTCATAGTCGAAACCGGTTAAGCCCATAGAGGGTAACTTACCAATGATTTCTTCCATTGCCAACATTGCATCACCAGAGCTGACACCCGGTGCAGGCGTACCTTGAATGTTAACAGATGATACGCCGTTATAACGCTCTAGACGTGGTGAACCATAAGTCCATTCACCTTTGGCAAAGCCAGAGAAAGGAACCATTTCGCCTTTGTTATTACGCACATACCACTTGTTCAAGTCTTCAGGCATCATGCGGGTATCCGCTTCACCTTGGACATAAACTTTCTTCACACGACCACGGTCAACGAAGTCATTGATATATGAACCACCCCAAGCCATGCTCATGGTGCTGTTAATATCAGCGATACTGACGCCCATTGCACCTGCTTGTGCTTGATCAATGGTGATCTGGTACTGCGGTGTATCTTCTTGACCATTTGGACGTACACCCGCAAGACGTTTGTCCTGAGAGGCCATACCTAAAATTGCATTACGTGCAGCAATCAGTTTTTCATGTCCTTGACCGCTTGCATCTTTCAACTGGATATCGAAACCAGAAGCGACACCTAATTCAGGCATTGCTGGTAATTGCAATGGCATGATGTAAGACGCATCTTTCACAATCATGTTCAATGCCATACCACGTTGAATGATGGCACCAATCTGTGATTCTGGTGTGGTACGTTCACTCCAGTCTTTTAATTTAATAAAGGCAAGACCCGCGTTTTGACCCACCCCTGTGAATGAGAAACCAGCAACTGTAAAGATCGACTCTACATTTTCTTTTTCCTTATTCAAGAAGTAGCCCGTCATGGTATCAATGACTTTATCAGTACGCTCCAAGCTCGCGCTCGGTGGTAGCTGAACTAAGGTCATGACCACACCTTGGTCTTCTTCTGGTAGGAAAGAAGATGGCAAAACTTTATAGATACCAACCAAAGCAGCGATGACAGCAATATAAAGCACACCAGAGAATAACTTGTGGTGGGTCATACGATTGACACCGCCTTGGTATTTCTCTGAAAGTTTTTCAAAGCTGCGGTTAAACCAACGGAAGAAACGCGCAAAAATGTTGTTGCTTTCCTGCTTGTTTGGATCATGTTGTTTTAACAAGGTCGCACACAGGGCAGGGGTAAAGGTCAATGCTACAACTAAAGACAGGATCATCGCGGTAACCAGCGTGATCGAGAATTGACGATAAATTACCCCAGTGGTTCCGCTAAAGAACGCCATTGGGACGAATACCGCTGTTAATACACTGGTAATACCGACCAAGGCACCTGAAATCTGGCTCATCGACTTTTCAGTCGCAGGAACAGGTTCCAGATGTTCTTCCTGCATCACCCGTTCAACGTTTTCCACCACAACGATGGCGTCATCCACCAACAGACCGATGGCCAGTACCATTGCGAACATGGTTAAGGTGTTGATCGAGAATCCAAAGATATTAATCACGGCAAAGGTACCCAATACCACCACAGGTACAGCCAATGTCGGAATAATCGTTGCACGCCAGTTCTGTAAGAACAAGAACATCACGATGAATACCAAGACAACGGCTTCGATTAGCGTGTGTACAACACTTTCAATCGAGAGACGAATAAATGGCGTGGTGTCATACGCAAGCTTGTCTTTTAAACCACTTGGATAGTTATGACGCAACTCAGATAAACGTTTCTCAACTGCAGCCGCAGTATCCAAGGCATTGGCACCTGTTGCCAATTTGATTGCAACACCGCCGGCAGGGTTGCCATTAAACTTCGAGTCAAATTGATAGTTATCTGAACCGAGTTCAACACGTGCAACATCACCTAAACGAACTTGAGCACCACCTGAAGTATTTTTCAGGAAGATGTTTTTAAACTGTTCAGGAGTTTGCAACATGGTTTGTGCATTCACCGTTGCGTTGAGTACTTGACCTGCTGTTGATGGCGCACCACCGAGCTGACCAACTGCAACTTGAGAGTTTTGTGCACGAATGGCTGTTGCAACATCATTTGGCGTCAAGTTAAAGCTCGTCAGCTTTGCAGGATCTAACCAGATACGCATTGCATATGAACCACCAAACACTTGGAGTTCACCTACACCCGCCACACGACTGAGTGGCTCAGAAATATTTGAGTTCACATAGTCTTTAATGTCAGATGCAGAAAGGCTGTTATCTGGTGAGTAAAAAGCAATCACTTGCAAGAAGCTTGCGCCAGACTTGGTTACCTTTACACCTTGACGTTGTACGTCAGCAGGTAAAAGTGCTGTAGCTGATTGCAGCTTGTTTTGAACTTGAACTTGCGCGATATCTGGATCAACACCTTGTGCGAAGTTCAAATTAATCGATGCTTGACCATTACCCGCACTGTTCGATGAAATGTAACGTAAACCATCCAAACCATTCATTTGTTGCTCAATGATTTGGGTGACCGTATTTTCAACAGTTTGAGCAGAAGCCCCAGGATAAGTTGCAGAAATCGTTACTGTGGGGGGGGCAATTGTCGGATATTGTGCAACTGGCATTTTTGTCAGCGTGATAATACCCGCCAACATTATGACCAGTGCGATCACCCAAGCGAAAATTGGGCGATGGATAAAAAATTGAGCCATGCAATCTACCCCTTAAGCTTCTGAAGTTGCTTTTTGTTCAGCTTTTGGTGAATTGGCTTGTTTTTGTTCAGCAGCTTTTGGTGCTGCATTTTGAGCTTCAGCTGCTTTTGGTTGATAAGGTTTAGCAGACACTTCTTGTCCTTCTTTTACCTTGGCAACACCATCAACAACAACCTTATCACCAGCCTGCAAGCCTTCAGTTACAATCCAGTCCTGACCTTTGACACCCACTGTTTTAATTGGGCGTGTTTCAATTGCACCTTTGGCATTTACCACCAATGCAACTGCTTGGCCTGTTGGTAAACGAGTTACAGCTGCTTGAGGAATCAGATATGCATTTGGTAAAACACCTTGCGAGATTTTAGCCGTTGCATACATACCTGGTAATAACAGGTGGTTTGGATTTGAGAACACTGCACGTAAAGTCACAGTACCAGTATCTGGATTCACACTTGCATCAGAGAACGCAAGCTGCCCTTCGACAGGGTATTCAGAACCATCTTCCAGTGTGATTTTGACACGGGTATTGTTACTGTTATTTAAGCTGCCTTTGCTGAGTTGTTGGCGTAAACGCAATAATTCAGCACTTGATTGGTTGATATCAACATAGATTGGATCAAGTTGTTGAATCGTGACCAATGGATCAGCTTGGTTTGCCGTCACTAAGGCACCTGGCGTCACCGAAGAACGGCTCGACTGACCAGAGATTGGTGCGCGAACAGTTGAGTAACCCAAGGTAATTTCAGCATTCTTTAATGCAGCTTCAGACGCAGCGACATCCGCTTCAGCCAATTTTACTTGCGCATTGATATCGTCATACTCTTGTTTAGAAACAGCATTTGTTCCTACCAATTGACGATAACGACCTTCTTTCACACGCAATGCATTTAAGTTTGCTTGTTGACGCAATAACGTTGCACGAGCATTGTCTGCTGTTGCACGGTTGGTATTTGCATCAATTTGATAAAGTGCTTGACCTGCTTGAACGTAGCTACCTTCAGCAAATAAACGTTTTAGAATCACGCCACCTGTTTGTGGGCGTACTTCAGAAACTTGATATGCAGAGGTTCGTCCTGACAGTTCGACGTTTTGTTCAACGCTTTGTGGTTGTGCAACAATGACACCAACTTCTGGAGGTGGCATTTTTTGAGCAGCAGCAGCTTGCTGTGCATCTTTAGGATCTTTGCTACAACCAACAAGCGCAATGCTTGTTGCTAATGCGCAAGCAGTTAGGGCAGGGGCCCAAAGCTTAGCCGACATCATTATTCCACCTCAATTTAGATTTTTTATCTAAAAACAAATTATTGCTGAAAGTGCTTTGATACAGCCCAAACCAAAGCAACGAAGTCCAAATCAACCCAATTCCCCAACCGGCAAGGACGTCAGTTGGGTAGTGAACCCCCGCATAAACTCTAGATATCCCCATGAATATAAACCATAAAGTAGATACTAAAATGACACTGGTGCGATATTTGTGTTGTTGACACAACAACATGGCTAAACTCGCAAGGGTTGCAGCATAAAGGCTATGGGCACTTGGGAAGGATGCACCATAACTTTGAACCAAGTGATAAAACTCCATTGGTCTTGGCCGATCAATGCTCCATTTCAGAAGCCAACCAATCACAATGCTGCCAATCACACTTAAAGCGATAAACGTCACATTCTTATAATTTTTAATCCAAGTTTGGTAAAGACACAAAAATGTAGTTAAAAATAGTAAAAAGGGCATTCCGCCAAGCCGAGAGAGCAGAACTGTCACATGATTAAGCGTAAATGAACGGTGCTCAAAAAAAGCTTGAACACTAAAAAGGTCTAAAGTTGATGTGTTGGAAAGAATTAGTCCAATCACACCGAATCCTAAAAAAAAGCAACCAATACAAAGCAATAGGTACGGCATGCGCTACTCATTATTTGCTTAACCATTATTCAGGGTTGTTGAGTGTTTGAAAGTGTACTCGCGAGTACACTTTTGGTCAAGTCTTGAAATTTTATGATAATTTCATTTTGATGTTTTTTTAAGGTTTAGTAAAAAAACATAACAAAATTTGATGTATATCTCACTTTTAATTGAATCTAGATCTTCATGAAAAAAGCGTTTCTCAATCAGTTTGATCAATGATCTGGACTTTATATCGATGAGCTTTGTTGAACATCCTATAACTTAAGAAGTAGCCTCAAGATCCAAAATTAAGTAAAGCTTCTAAAATCAAAAAGCGACTGATTAATGGGTCACATCAAATAGGTGCAGCCATAAGATTGGCAATGAAAATGCATTGTTTTGTTCTCTCATTCAAATCGAGATACTTATAGACTGGCGTCATAGTATCTCCTAGTAAAAGGGATACCATGGCGGAGAAGTAATCTATTGAATAATAGATGCAGGGAATACCAACCCATTTAAACTATTTTTGGTGCATTGATTATACGCAAAAATAGTCTAAATGTTAGACTTGTACTTTGTTGCTTTTTCTGTACAAAGCTAGTGTGGTGATGACACGTTTTTGCTGTGTTCTTCCACTTCAACAGGCTGTTTGGGTGGCCAGAAAAAATCGCTAGGTCGGGTCAGGAAGTGGGTGGTTACCAATTTTGCCAATGGTTTCCACTGTGCAAAGCGAACGCGGCGCGCACGAAGTGCAACAATAATCGTTAAGGTAAAGCTGACAAATAAGTTGGTTAAGCCGATCAGCATCACACCTAAGAATGACACTAAAATTAAACCAATGTCAGGACCACCAATGGTCATTAGACCTTGGATAAAGTTGGCAGAAGCAAAGGCAATATGACGAATATCTAAAGGCAAGCCTAAGATAAATCCAATCGTTCCCATACTGCCGAGCATGATCCCGAACAAGAAGTTACCCGCCAATGCACCGAGATTGGTCTCGATATAGTTGGCAAATTTATCTAAACGTTGTTGTCCCATCCAACGTTTTAAGCGTCGATGCTGCTTTAAGCGTGGACCAACTTTACGGTAAACCGCCAAGTTATCGAAATAACCCGCAATCAAGCCCGAGAAAAATAAACACACACCTGCAATTGCCGCATGTGGAACGGCGAGTGAGGTAAAGGGATTGAGACTATGTAGCAAAGCGGCTGACTTGGCATGATTGAGCAGCGGTTCACCGAGATTGTATTGCCATAAAAAGGTAATCAGTGCTGCGGTTGGAATTGCAATCGAGATATTGCCTAGAATCGCAATGAACTGGGTTCGGATAATATTAATAATCAGTGCGGCCAGTTCGGCAATTTGTGCGGTCTTGCTGCCTTTTTGCTGCTGTACGGTTGATGCCAACGCTGCTGCAGTCATGGCAGGCTGTTTGGTGGCCACGGTAAAATGCAATACATGGATCAGCATAAAACCAAGCGCATAGTTCATGCTGTATAAAAAGGCATGACCAAAGGGTGCGAGTACCAAGCGTGCAGTTAAAATTTTCAGCGTTGCCATGGTGGCAATAATTGCACCTGCACCCGCAGCTGCCTTGTACATGCCAAAGAAACCAGCTTTGTCGGTACTTACATAATGTTCGCCTGTTTTACTGGCATTCTCGGTGACCTGTAAGGCAATCAACTCACTGGTTGACGTCAATAAGTGACGAACACTTTTTTCATTATAATGTGCTTTGGTCAAATCGACGATCAGCTCACCCAATGCGGTATAACGTGCATCATTTTGACTGGCTAATAAAGTTAGCAGCAGTTCAATCCGATCAATCGCCTGCTCTAATAGCGACAATAAATAGGTCAGACTGATACTAACCCCAATCCGCTTGGTGGCACGGCGAATTTTGAGCACCACTTCACGACACTGATCCAGCATCACAAAGGCTTGTGAAGCGTCTGGTGGTGGCAAAACAACAACCGCATCTTGATCATCAATCTGCTTTTTATATTTTTCGATGAATTCTACAATTTCTCGGTTTTGTACCAAAAAAGGCGATTCATATTCGGTAATTTCGGGTTGCGCATTAATAAATTCAGGATATAAACCGATACCGCTAATCCGATAGGACAATACCGTAATCGCTTTAATCAGCTCATTTTTTGAAACCTGCTTTTCTTTGGTATTGCTTTGGCTTTCACCTAACAGGTTGAATAGCCTAATCCAGTCCTGATTCTCAATCAGATCGAGCCATTCACTGTCATTTTCTTGATGGAACACTTTTCCAATCAGGGTTTTAAGCTGTTGACCGTCTTCGACTAAAGGGAGGAAATGCGCGCCTAGACGTTGTCCCAACTGGTTCCAAAAACCATCCAGCGATAGAATCCCGCTGTCAGCATATAAGCTTAACTGTTTATATTGGCTAATGAGCTTGAGTAGGAAATTTTGCAGCAGGATTGCAGAGGTTGGCGTCAGTAATAATATTTTGATCAGTGCATGAATACGCTGTTTGACTTCATCCGCATCATTTGGATTTTTGGGACGGATTCGATTGACTAGTTCAATCAACAGTTGTTCGTCAAGAACAGCTTGAGGTTGGTCAAGCTGTTCCTGCATTTTTAAAAAAAGATCAGATAACGTTAAATGCATAGGCAGTCAAAAAATTATTGTAGTCGATGTAAAGCCATTAAGGTCAAATTGATCAGTGCTTGGCGATATTCATTATCTGGTAGCGCTTTTAACGCTTCTAAAGCAGCATCCGTTTCTTGTTGGGCACGTTTTTGACAGTAATCTAGGCCACCCGAGTGATGAACAATTTCAATCACTTTATCTAAATGCTCAACACCACCTGTTGCAATACTGCGACGAATGATTTGGTGTTCCTCGCCAGTTGAATGAGCTAATGCAGAAATTAACGGTAAAGTTGGTTTTCCTTCCATTAAATCATCACCAATATTTTTACCTAATGTTTCAGCATCAGAGGTGTAATCTAAAATATCGTCGATAATTTGGAAGGCATTACCAAAATGACCTGCGAAGCGACGCAGAGGTTCACGGTACTCTTCCGTTCCCGCCAAAATGGCTGCACCTTCGGTGGCAAGTTCAAATAAACGAGAAGTTTTACCGTGAATAATTCTTAAATAGGTTTCTTCTGAAGTTTCTGGCTGGTGCTGAGACTGGAGTTGGAGTACTTCACCTTCCGCAATTTCACAGGTACCAGTCGAAAAATCTTTTAATAAGGTCATATTGTTTAAATCGACCAATAGATCAAACGCACGTGAAATCAGGAAATCACCGACCAAAACCGCCGTTTGGTTGTTCCAAGTTGCATTTGCAGTTGGGCGACCGCGGCGCAAGCTTGATTCATCTACGACATCATCATGAACCAATGTTGCAGTGTGCAGCATTTCAATCACCGCAGCCAAATGCTGTGCTTGTTGCATATCGGCAAGTCCACACGCTCGTGCTGCCAATAAACACATAATCGGGCGCATGCGTTTGCCACCTGCTTCAACCACGTGTTTGCTGACACTCATAACGAGGCCCACTTTTGAGCTAATTCCTTCATTAATCAGGCGATCCATCGCAGCAAAATCTGTCGCAACAGGGGAGAGAATGTCTTGCTTAAAATCGATAACCATATGAAGAAAAACCTCGTATAGGTGGGTAGTGTTGCCAAGTGTATCAATTAATCTGTGACTAAACAGTTATACAGACTGTGTAATCTGTCATTTAAAACACGATGATGAGCTCTTTGGTCTTAAATTAGACAGAAAAAAGGGGAAGTTCCCACCAAACGCCATTACTTTACTTATGGCACTGTAAAAACACAGTTTGTTATTGTCACAATTTGTTTTCAAAAATGTATTTCAAATCTTGATCAGAATCAATCAAAACAGTTCGCCATCAATCTAATTGATTTTGCTTAAAAATCCAAGCAAGTTATCGATATACATGTGTTTGTGTAAAATCACTTGTCGTTTGATCAATTTTCACTTAAAATTTGTCCCCTTGTATAACCCCAGTGGCGTTCGTCTTAAGATCGATATGTCCCTTTATCGGCACGACGACACGGGCAAGTTGGAGTACATTATGTACGCAGTAATCCAAAGCGGTGGTAAACAGCACCGTGTTGTTGAGGGTGAAACCCTTAAAGTAGAATTATTGAAAGCTGAAACTGGCGCGACTATTACGTTTGATGACGTATTAATGGTTGTTAACGGTGACAACATTCAAATCGGTGCTCCAGTTGTAGCTGGCGCAAAAGTAACTGCAGAAGTAGTTGGCCATGGTCGTCACGACAAAATCCGCATCATCAAAATGCGTCGTCGTAAACACTATCGTAAACAACAAGGTCACCGTCAATGGTTTACCGAGTTGAAAATTACTGGTATCGCAGGCTAATACGAGGAGTAAATAGACATGGCAACTAAAAAAGCCGGTGGATCGACGAAGAACGGTCGTGATTCGAATCCTAAGATGTTAGGTGTTAAAGTTTACGGTGGTCAAACTGTAACTGCTGGTAACATCATCGTTCGTCAACGTGGTACTGAGTTCCACGCTGGTGCAAATGTTGGTATGGGCCGTGACCATACTTTATTTGCTACTGCTGACGGCGTAGTAAAATTTGAAGTGAAGGGTCAATTTGGCCGTCGCTATGTAACTGTTGAAGCTTAAGTTTTAATAGTTCGAAAAAACCCGCTTTTAGCGGGTTTTTTTATGCGTATAAGTTTTGAATGATGGCTTAGTCTGACGCTGTTCCAAAGCGTCCTGTTTTTAAATCCTCGTAAGCCTGTAAAATTTCCTCATAACTGTTCATCACAAAGAAGCCATGCCCATTGATTGGTTCTTGTAAGGGCGGTGCGGACAAAAAGAGCAGATCACAATCTTCCAAGGCAGTGATCAGAACATCGGTATCAAAGCTCGACATCACCGCTAAGGCCTGTTCTTCTAAGTGGTCTTCATGCGCTGCGAACTGAAGCTTGCCTTTACGTAAATAAATTAAAGTCGTGTCGCCATGATTGGCAGGCAGGGTAAGTTGCTGTTGTTTATTCAGATGGACATCTAAGACATTCATTGGGCTAAAGGTTTGGGCGATACCCTGAATATTCTGAAACTGTCCGGCCACGATACGGACATAACCTGCATCATGTTCGAGTAAAATTTTGGGAATATGAGGATTGAGTAAGCTTTGATAGCGAGGTGCAGACATTTTATCTTTTGCGGGAAGGTTGACCCACAATTGCACCATTTCAAAGTATCCACCGCGCTCACGAAACTCTGGACTAAAATGTTCGGTATGCTGAATACCAGCAGCTGCCGTCATCCATTGCACATCGCCTTGCGCAATGATGCCGCCTTGACCCGTAGAATCTTGGTGTTGTAATTCACCAGCAAAAACAAAGGTCACGGTTTCAAAGCCGCGGTGTGGATGTTCATTGACACCTTTCTTCGTGCTTTTGGGCGACAAGCGTCCTGGCCCTAGATGATCTAATAATAAAAACGGTGAGGTGGTATTCCCCAGTTCCTGATAAGAAAAGACCGAAAGGGCTGGATAAAAATCGCCAATCGCAAATCGTGTGTCATTCCGGTGGATAAAGGCGAGACTTTTCATGAATGATGCTTATTAAAATCATTGGCTTTTAGCTTAGCAAATGCTGATGATTCGTCTAGATTCAAGCTGATTAATAATTTTCCCGAATGAGACATTGACGGACGCAGTCAGTGAATGGTCGAAAAGTTGTTTTTCATTCTTACAATCTCTACATAAAGGCTGCAACTTCATACATAATGCAGAACTTTGCGACACGAATTACACAAAACCATTGCTTTTCTTCATTTTTTTAATGATCAAAAACAGTAAGATGTCGTCATACCAGTAGAAATCTGATAGAAGGTTGTTTTTATGAATTTCGTAAAAAAAATGGCTTATGCTGCAACGTTAAGTGCAATGACACTTGCTCCTGTTGTGAGTAGTCAGGTCTTCGCTGCACCAGTCGCTGCATCGGCTCAGCAAGCGACCACAAGTTTGGTTCAACAGTTATCTGGCTTGCAACGATTCACCGCAGATTTTGAACAAACCACAAAAGTAGCAAACAGTAATAAAGCAGTACAAAAAAAAGGTTTAACTGCTCAACACATGAATCAGACCTTTAAAGGAACCATGAAAGTTGAGCGTCCGGGGAAATTTTATTGGGAAACCACCAGTCCGGCCAAACAAACCATTGTGACGACAGGTAAAGTGGTGTGGATTTATGATCCAGATTTGCAGCAAGCCGTACGTCAAAGCTTAGATGATCAAATTGCCAATACGCCTGCATTATTGTTATCGGGTAATACCAACCAGATCATGCAGTCTTATCGTGTGACTCAACCAGACCGTACCAAACTGTATTACACCTTGTATCCGAAACAGGAAGATGGAGCATTCCAAAGCTTAACGATTAGTTTTGGTGGCAATAAGGCACCGAATTTGATGGTATTACAAGACTCTTTGGGTCAAACCACTTATGTGCGTTTCAATAATATTAAAGTGAATCAGGCGATTCCAGCTTCTGTGTTTAATTTCACACCGCCCAAAGGCACCGATATTATTGATCAGTAATTCTCTGCTTTACTTAAAAAGCCGCACATGTTGCGGCTTTTTTGATATGAGCTTTGGATACATTTCTTAATTTTATATTTCTACAAGGCTTTGTATAGTGAAGAAAAACATCAGAGACTTGCATGACGATGAATACTTCACAATTATCAAAAATTATTCCACTTCTTCCCATCCTGACTGTCGTTGCACTTGTAGGTTGCCAACCTAAAAAAGATACTGTAGCGACAACTGAAAAAGTCGATATTCCATTGATTCATGCAAACGTGGTGGCGGTTAAAATTCCAAAGCAAAAAGTCTGTTTGGAGGATGGTTGTACCACTTATGATTTACAAACGGTTGAAACCAATCAGAAATGGATTGATGAATATTTTGTCAATCGGATGAAAAAGGCCGAGCCGAATGCTTTTTCCAATATTGCAGATCAGAAAGTCAAAGTCCCAGCAGATGAACCATCGCAAAGTGAAAGCAGTACCTATGTGCGCTTTGTTGGGCAAAATTATAATCTAGCGACTTTTGCCATTCAGACCTATTCCTATTCTGCAGGCGCTGCCCATGGCATGTCACATCAAGAATTTGTGAATTTTGACTTGAGCAATAAAAAACATATCACGGTCAGTGAATTGCTTAAACCTGATATGAATACCAAACTGCGCGATGAGCTGTATGCATCCAATCAAAATTGGTTGGAAGATCACAGCATTAAAAAAGAACAATTACAGCTCAGTGATAACTATTACTATGGGGTAAATGGCATTGTCTTTGTTTATCCACTGTATGAATTGGCGTCTTATGCGGAAGGGATGAGTGAGTTGACCTTGCCGTACTACGCAGCCAAGCAGTTTGTAAAAGCTGAATATTTACCAAGCCTGCCAAAAGATCCGAACTAGTTTTGCTGCAGCATCGACATATGATGTGTAGATGCTGCGCAAGCGCTGTATTTTTTTAGGTTAAAGCCTTACACTATAGCCAGTTTTTTCTCTATTCATGATTGATTATGATCGACCCAAAATTACTCAGAAATAATATTGAAGCAGTCAATGCTGCTTTGGCAAAACGTGGTATTCAGCTAAATGTACAAGAGTGGGCTGATTTAGAAGCTCGCCGTAAAGATTTGCAATCCAAAGCTGAAAACCTACAAGCAGAGCGTAATGCTGGTGCCAAGCAAGTCGGTCAAATCAAAAAGTCGGGTGGAGATGCTTCTGAGATCATGGCGCGTATGGCGGCCATTGGTGATGAGATCAAAGCTGCAGAAGTAGCTTTGGCTGAATTACAAGCTGAGCTTGAGCAAAAGTCTCTCGCAATTCCAAACTTGCCAGATGAGTCTGTTCCTTTTGGTAAAGATGAAAGCGATAACCTTGAAATCTTAAAGTGGGGTACACCACGCCAGTTTGATTTCGAGATCAAAGACCATACCGATCTTGGTGAAATGATGGGTGGTCTGGAGTTTGAAACAGCGACCAAATTAACAGGTTCACGTTTCAGCGTATTGAAAGGACCTTTGGCGCGTTTACAACGTGCTTTAGCTCAGTTCATGCTTGATACACACACACTTAAAAATGGTTATACCGAAGCTTATGTACCGTATTTGGTCAATGCAGACAGCTTACGTGGTACAGGTCAATTGCCTAAGTTTGAAGAAGACTTATTCAAGCTACAAGGTGAAAAAGAGTATTACCTGATTCCAACCGCTGAAGTGCCAGTGACTAACTTCGTGCGTGACGAAATTATTGATGCGGATCGTTTGCCACTGAAATATTCTGCACACACACCATGTTTCCGCAGTGAAGCTGGTTCTTATGGTCGTGATACCCGTGGTTTGATTCGTCAACATCAATTCGACAAGGTCGAAATGGTGCAAATCGTAAAACCAGAGCACTCGATGCAGGCACTTGAAGAGTTGACTGCACATGCAGAGGGCATTTTGCAGGCATTAGGCTTACCGTATCGTAAGATTTTGCTCTGTGGTGGTGACATGGGCTTTGGTGCAGTCAAAACTTATGACCTAGAAGTCTGGGTGCCAAGCCAAGATACCTATCGTGAAATCTCAAGCTGCTCAAATGTGGGCGATTTCCAAGCACGCCGTATGAAAGCACGCTACCGTGTCGATCAGAAGAAGATCGAATTGGTGCATACTTTGAATGGTTCAGGTTTGGCAGTTGGTCGTACCTTGCTTGCAGTGATGGAAAACTACCAACGTGCTGATGGCTCAATCGAGATTCCAGAAGTTTTACGTCCATATATGGGCGGTGTTAGCTACATCGACTAAACTTTGCATCGATTTTGTGCATAGTTTTTGCTTAAGCTCAATCAGATTGAAAATATAGAGGCGTCACGTGGAAATTTTCCCAATCTCTTTAAAGTTGCAGCAGCAACGTTGTCTGATTGTGGGTGGTGGGCATATTGCCTACCGCAAAGCAAACCTGCTCGTCAAAGCTGGTGCAATTGTGGATGTGATTGCACCAGAGATCCTTCCTGAATTAGGCCAACTGGTTGAACAATCGGCAGGGCAATATATTCAAGCTTCTTTTTCTGAAACGGTTCTGGCAACAGCTTATCGCTTGGTGATTGCTGCGACAGACCAGCCTGACGTCAATAAAGCAGTATTTGAACAGTGTGAACAGCGTAATCTGTTAGTCAACAGTGTCGATGATATTCCGCATTGCCGTTTTATGGTGCCTGCGATTATTGATCGTTCACCCTTGGTAATTTCGGTGGCTTCCAATGGCGCATCACCCGTTTTATCCAGACAGTTGCGTACTCAGATCGAAACCATTGTGCCGCATGGCATGGGTAAATTGGCTGAGTTTTCGGGACAATGGCGTAAGCAAGTGAAAGCCAAAATTGCCAATCCAGATGAACGTCGTATCTTCTGGGAAAACTTGTACGCCAGTCCGCTGAAAGAACAGGTTTTCAATGACAATATTGATGTGGCCAATGATTTGATTGAGCAGGCTTTAACAGAATGGACTGCACCGAAAGGTGAGGTGTATTTGGTCGGGGCAGGTCCGGGTGATCCAGAACTGCTGACTTTAAAAGCTTTGCGCTTGATGCAGCAAGCTGATGTGGTGATTTATGACCGCTTGGTGTCTGCGCCCATTCTAGATTTATGCCGCCGTGATGCTGAAAAGATTTATGTGGGTAAAGCCCGTTCTAATCATTCGGTTCCACAAGATGGCATCAATGCCTTATTGGTGGAATATGCACAGCAAGGTAAACGTGTTTGTCGCTTAAAAGGTGGTGATCCTTTTATCTTTGGCCGTGGTGGAGAAGAGATTCAAGAATTGGTCGAAGCCAATGTGACCTTTCAAGTCGTTCCGGGCATTACCGCAGCTTCAGGTTGTTCTGCCTATGCAGGTATTCCACTGACGCATCGTGATTATGCACAAAGTGTACGTTTCCTGACGGGGCATTTAAAAGAAGGTTCACCTGAATTACCTTGGAATGAACTGGTGTATGAAAACCAAACTTTGGTGTTATACATGGGCTTGGTTGGTTTAGAACGCATTTGTGAGCAATTGATTGCACATGGTCAGCGTCCAAGCATGCCTGTGGCCTTAATTTCTAAAGGGACAACACCTGATCAGAAAGTGGTGGTCGGTACATTGGCAGATATCGCGACCAAAGTATCTGAACATCAGATCGTAGCGCCAACTTTGACCATTATTGGTGAAGTGGTGAGTCTACGTGAACAGTTAAAATGGCATGAGTGAGGAGAAGCAGCGATTGATTATCGCTGCCCTGAGGAGTGAAAACTCCGCAAGAAGACGAAGGCTATGCCTGAGTGAAGCTTAATGGCCATATTTTTTAATAAATTAGGTTCTGTGCCAAGCTAGCCAATATATGTATAAGTGAGTAATTAAGTGATTCATGTCGTCCTATACGAACCTGAGATTCCAGCGAATACAGGTAATATCATTCGTCTATGTGCCAATACAGGTGCGCAACTCCATTTGGTCAAACCTTTAGGCTTTGAGCTGGATGATAAAAAGTTGAAACGTGCAGGTTTGGATTATCACGAATGGGCAAGAATGCAAATTTGGGACAATATCGAACTTTGTCTTGCGGACTTAAAAGCCAAAGGCGTGGAGCATGTTTTTCCACTCACCACGAAAGGCACAGCAACACCGCATACGGTTGATCTGAACCGTCCAGTTGCCTTGTTGATGGGACCTGAAACACGTGGTTTACCTGAACAGGTACGTCTCATGTTCCCGCAAGAGCAGTGGATTCGTTTGCCGATGGCTGAAAATTCAAGAAGTTTAAACCTTTCCAATGCAACTGCTGTGATTGTCTATGAAGCGTGGAGACAACAGGGTTTTAAACAACTCTGATTTATCGTGCTTTAGATATCACCATATGGACTCGCCACAACCAGCGTGTAGCCATTTGGGTCTTTAAACCAAATTTCGCGATGATGCGCGTTGGGGTTATATTTCGGCCCTTCCAAAATTTCGACTTGATGGGTTTGTAGTTTTTGTACAATCTCATCAAATTGATTGCTTTCAAACCACAATAAAACGCCATTCCCAATCACTCGTTTAGGGTCTCCGATATGTGAGTGATCATGCGCTTGCCATTGGTGCAGTTGCAGCACCATGCTTTGCTCAAACAGCAACTGTTCATATTCTCTGCCGCCATGTCCGCTTGCTAAGCCCAGCACAGTTTGATACCACTGACTAGTTTTCTCGACATCTGCAACTGCAATTAATGGTTGTGGGTACATACACACCTCACGGAATTATTCGAATTGTTGTTCCTGTATCGTATCAAAACGTCGTTGAGCGTAAATCACCTGTTCAATATTACTTTCAGCCCAATCTTTGAGTTGATAGGCCATTTCTGCAACTTCTAAACCGAGTGTGGTGAGTGAATAATCCACCCGAATTGGAGCGGTATTCTGCACTTGGCGTTCGATAAAACCGTCTCGTTCCAGCATTTTTAGTTTCTGTGACAATACCTTAGGTGAGATGCCTTGTATGCTTTTTTTCAATAGATTGAAATGCTGGGTCTCTCGCGCAAGCACATTGATGATCATCAGTACCCATTTATCTGCAATTTTTTCAAAAAATAACCGAGCAGGGCAATGTTGTTGATAAATATCGTATTTTAATGCCTGATTCATAGCGATAACCCTCATTTTCTCAATCGAATGTTAGTAGTTACCAGTTGGTAACTAATTGACACCTAGTTTCTAAAATATATCATTAAATCGAACTTTTGAAAAATTTTGGATACTCTCATGACACAAATTGCAGTTGTTTACTTCTCGGGCTATGGCCATACCAAAGTGGTTGCGGAAACTTTTGCGGGTGCGATTGATGCCTCTCTGATTGAAATTGATCAGAATGGTGAGATTACAGAACAGGATTGGCAGACTTTAAATGAGGCTCAAGGTATTGTGTTTGGAGCGCCAACTTATATGGCGGCAGCCCCTTGGCAGTTTAAAAAGTTTGCTGATGCTTCTTCAAAAATCTGGTTTACCCGTGGTTGGCAAGACAAGGTGTTTGCGGGCTTTACCAATAGCGCGAGCCTGAATGGTGACAAGCAAGTGACCTTGATTCAGTTACAGACTTTGGCTTCTCAGCATGGCGGTATTTGGGTGAGTTTAGGTTTGTTGCCTGCCAATACTAAAAATGCAAAACGTGAAGATGTAAATAACCTAGGTGGTTCGGTTGGTTTGTTGGTTCAATCGCCATCTGATGCGAGTACTGATGAGATTCCAACAGGGGATTTGGAAACAGCGAAGCTTTATGCAAAACGTGTGAAATCGATTGTCGAAAAATTGCATGGCTAAGATTTTAAGTTGATAAAAAAGACCGCCAAATTTAGGCGGTCTTTTGTTATTGCTTTTAATGTTGTGTCACGATGGGCTTAGTCTTTAGCACGATTGGCATAAATCGTAAGCGTTTGATCACCACCAGTGAATCGTTCAACAGCTATTGGTGTGCTCCATAGGTTCCAGCCAAGTGAAGACTGTCCAATCAGGCGTTGTGTATATAGATAAACACTGGCACCTGGCTCACGATCATCTAAGACACTGCCATCAAAGACTTTGTATACTAAATTGGTGGTATTGCTGTTGCTACTGTCTCTTTCCAATACTAAACCATATACACTATTAACATCTTCAAAATTAAAGCGATAGACATAGCCAGCGGCTTTTTGTTGGGTCAAAATTGTTTGAATCTCTGCCGCTTTTGTATCTCGATTAAGGGCTATCCATCTATAGTCATATGTTCCGTTATGTAGATTACTGTTGGTACAGAGGAAAGAGTACAGATTATTAGTGGCACGATAAGCATATTCCAAGCGACATCCTGTTCTACCAAGTTCATTGGCATAGTTTGTCCAAGTAGCACCAGTCACAAGATTCGGATTAACAGTTCTCTCATCTACCGTATAGACTGCGGTATCACCAACACGTTTTTCATAAATATTAAAAGTGCCTTTGTTGCCATCCAGTCGATATTGGGTGCGGTAGTGAAAACCTTGGCTCGCTTGAGTCGTTAATTCAGCTTTGAACAGATTGTGTCTTTCGGTTGATGTTCCTGTCGTAGTGGCAGTGGTGAGTTGGTATTGCCATTTAGCTGCATTGTTTGCGTTATCTTTGCTATAAAGATTACGCATATTCATTTCTGATGTAGTTAGTAGAGAAGATGCGGTGTTCGAGATGACATTGGTATCAATGCGGACATCGACTAGTCTAAAGCCTGCATTGGCTTGGGCATCAAGTTGATTTTTCAGTCGTGCAAGGGTAGGTTCCAAGTCTTTAAATTCATAGGTACTGGTCGTGATCAATGGACTTGCTCTTAGGCTTTGGAAGCGTTTAAGTGGCGATTTTCTCCAACACTGATTTGGGTCCATGGCTTGTACTGTACGATCAATGTTCGCGCCATTGGTTTCTGAGCTTTCAAAAATACAAAGCGTATTTGCATCTTTAAAGGCCAGTACGGCTGCATTGGAATTACTATCGTTGGCACCATAAAGTTTTACTCGTGCCAGATGATAGGTTGTTTGATTCGTGCGTTGCGCGTTGCCGATATTGTAGTACGACAGACCACGAGGGCCGCCATCGTGTTCAAAATCGCCAAAAATTTCCCCTGAGCAATTGGCTTCTTGATAACGTTCAGTATCAAGAAGTGTGTCGAATGAATTATTCGATACGACATGGTTTTCCATAATTAGACGGAAATTAAGTGGTGCTGCTGCACATGATTGAGATTCCCAAGTTCCTGCAAAGGTTTGAGATACTGTTGGCGTTGGCGTTGGCGTTGGCGTTGGCGTTGGCGTTGGCGTTGGCGTTGGCGTTGGCGTTGGCGTTGGCGTTGGCGTTGGCGTTGGCGTTGGCGTTGGCGTTGGTGTAGGCGTTGGTGTCGGTGTCGGTGTTGGAGTTGGAGTTGGAGTTGGAGTTGGAGTTGGAGTTGGAGTTGGAGTTGGAGTTGGAGTTGGTGTAGGTGTAGGTGTAGGTGTAGGTGTAGGTGTAGGTGTTGGTGTTGGTGTTGGTGTTGGTGTTGGTGTTGGCGTTGGTGTTGGCGTTGGTGTTGGCGTTGGGGTAGGCGTTGGAGTAGGTGTCGGTTCAGACGAGCTTGAACCTCCGCCACTACCAGAGTCAAACCAACAAGCACTGAGTGCTACCGAAAGCAGCGCAACGCCACTTCCTTTCACGATATTTTTCATTATTCTATTCCCTCTGTTTTTGTGGTGTTTAAAAATCAATTTGATTTTTAACTTTCAAATATTGTTAGATTTTTTTTAATCATAATGCAGCTGGGAAAGGGAAATAAACAAAAGGCCTCATCAGGTTAATAAATTGGTTTTAAATGTTTTTTTATTCAAGATGCTTTACATCTGAATCTTTTGATCACTTTGATTTTTTTGATTATATTTACTGCGAACATATTAAACTTTCATCCATATTAATATGTGCTAAATAGAATGCTTTCATACATTATTTTTTAATAATTAATTTTTAAGATATTTATTTCTAATAAAGGAAAGAGCGATAAAAATAATTGTGAAAGCGATCTCATAAATACTTTAAATCACTTATCGGGGTTGTTATGGAAAATGTAGAATGGCAGGGGACACCTTCTCAAATCAGTAATCTTGCATACTTTGTTGTATGTGGTGTTTTATTCTTTTTGGTCATTCCTTTGCTATTGATCTTATGGCGTTGGTTGCAGACCAAATATACAAAATACGAGTTAACCTCTGAGCGTTTAATTATGTCCAAAGGGGTGTTGAATAAAACTACCAATCAATTGGAACTCTATCGAGTCAGAGACTATCGACATGAGCAGCCTTTTTTTCTACGTATCTTTGGATTAAGTAATATTGTGCTGATCAGTACCGACAAGACAGATAAAGTTTTAAACCTGATTGCCATTCGTGACGGTGGAGATTTAATTACTCAGATTAGATCAAATGTCGAAGGCTTAAGAAGATCAAAGTCGAGAATTATTTAAACTTAAGCACATAAAAAAGGCGCATTCAGCGCCTTTTTTATTACTTCACGGGATTAATGTCTGTCATCAAATTCATTATGCTGTGGCGCATTGTATTTGAAGCCTTTAGTCTTATAAGCAAGATAACCGACACCGATTACTGCCCAAGCCAGACCAATCTGTAAAGCCAATTTATCAATTTCTAACCACATCATAAACACGCTGGCAAAACCCAGTGTTGGGATGATGATGTAGCTGATAATGTCTTTTGGCGTCTTGTTCTTGCCATCTCGCAATGCATAGCGAGAAATCACCGAGAAGTTAACAAAGCTAAATGCAGTTAATGCACCAAAGCTAATTAAGTTCACGATATGCTCAAGATCAAGGAAACCAGCAGACAACGCAACAACACCAACAATCAAGATGTTGTAAGTTGGGGTATGCAAACGTGGGCTAATATGACCGAATAATTTTTTATTGATCACGCCATCACGACCCATCACATACATCAAACGCGATACACCTGCATGCGCCGAAATACCTGATGCCATCACTGCCACGACTGCAAAATATAAAACCATGGTTTTAAATGCAAGGCTACCAATCGCTGCAACCATCACGGGTTGAGATTCATCCAGTGGGTTGAAGTAGGTATTCGGATTACTTGGGAAGTAAAGCTGAATAAAGTAGGTGCTGACAATGAAGATGATACCTGCAAGCAATGCTGTGGTGAAAATTGCACGTGGCAAAGTTTTCTCAGCATCTTTGGTTTCTTCTGCAAGCGAAGAAAGCGCATCAAAACCGGTAAATGAGAAGCATAGAACGGTCGCACCTGCAATTAACGCCCCGACAGAGGTCATTTCATTCCAGAATGGCGCAAGTGACCATAACTCAGCTTTGTCTGGATTCAGTGTGCCATCGGCATAAACGCCTTGTGTGAGCAGGATATAGACCTGATACACAAAGTAGAAAATGACACCGAGCTGGATCACCACAATGGTACTGTTAAAGCGTGCGACAAAACGTGCACCAAACAGGTTAATCACGGTCATGAGCACGGTTAAACCAATCACCCAAATCCAGTTGTTCACTTCTGGGAAGAGTGCTCTCAAATAAATATCAGCAAGAATGATATTTACCAGAGGAGAGAGCAAATAATCTAACCACGACGACCAACCCACCATAAAACCAACATTAGGGTGAATTGACTTTTGGGCATAGGTATATGCAGAACCAGAAGACGGATAACGACGAATCATGTGACCATAACTGATCGACGTTAAAAGAATTGCAACTAAGGCAAATATGTAGGAAGTCGGTACATGACCACCACTTCTTTCAGATACTAAACCAAACGTATCAAATAAAGTTAATGGTTGAATATAAGCTAAGCCAATAATGATGATGTGCCAAAGCACAAGATTCTTTTGAAGCTTCGCTGTTGGTTGAGTCCCAGATAAATTTGTCAACGGCGTTATCCTCATAATCGTTGATCAAAGATCAGCCATAGTGTTAAGGATCGTTTGAGACAAAAACGATCCCCCGTACAAAAAATGAAAGTGCGCCAATCTATCCTAAAACACTATAAATTGTCAGTACTTTTATGCTTTTTTTAGCAATTTTTTTGCCAATTGGGTAAAGAAATAGATGAATAAAGATTCACTTAACATTAAAAAGCCCCGATACTCAATCAATATCGGGGCTTTTAAGCAGGAATACTTGATTTAACTCAATGTATTACCATGCTTTTTGTAAGATTGCACGAATGTCTTGCAAGTTTGCTTCTTTCGGGTTGTAAATGATAGAACCATCATTCAATGCCTTGTCTGCAACTTCATCCAACTGTGCTTCAGTGACTTTACCTGTTTCGCGTAACGTACGTGGCAGTTTGGTCAGGCTGAATAAACGATCGCGCATGGCTAAAATTGTGGCAATGGCTTTGTCTGCGCGCAAGTTAGCTGGGGTTTGTGCATAAATATCGGCACCTGCAAGTGGCAGCAGCAATTCACCAATCTTGTCGCCATTAATCTCTTTGTTATATTCCAGCACGTATGGCAGGAATAAGTTCATGCATAAGCCGTGGGGCAGATGGGCAACTGCACCGAGCGCATGACCCAATGAGTGCACTAAGCCCACCATTGAATTTGAGAAGGCAATCCCCGCCATGGTAGATGCTTGTGCAAGCTCTAAACGACCTTGTGCATCGCTTGGATTGTCTAAAACCTTGAACAGGTTTTCGCTGATTTTTTTAATCCCTGCGCTGGCATAGGCATCACTGAGTGGGTTGGCAGCTAAGCAGGTATAGGCTTCAACACAGTGTGTCAGTGCATCCATACCCGTCATGGCAGTCAGATGCGGCGGCAAAGTCTGAGTCATGCGTGGATCAAGAATCGCGGCATGTGGCATCAGGTAATACGAAGCAAAAGCCAGTTTGACATTGCGTTGGGTATCCGACACCACAGCAACCATAGTCACTTCCGAACCTGTACCAGAGGTGGTTGGAATCACGAAGAATGGCTTGAGTGGTTTCGGTAGATTGTGAGCACCTGAATATTGCAATAAATCATCACCACCTTCAGACACCAAGATATTGGTCGCTTTAGAGGTGTCGATGACTGAGCCACCACCAATCGCGATGATCGCATCACATTTTTTCTGGCGGTAAAGTTCTGCGGCTAAGCGAACTACTTCCAAGCTTGAATCGGGTGGAACATCATCAAAGATTGCACCAATTACAGCATCAGTAGTGCTGAATGCTGCTTCGATTGGGCTGAGTAAACCATTGGCACGTACACCTTTATCGGTAATGATCATTGGGCGTTTTGCGCCAAGCGTCGCAAGTTCAAATGGGATATGCTCTAAGGCAGCGTTACCAGCAATGACTTTTACAGGACAGAAAAACTCGTAATAAGGCTTAGCCATGTTATGCGCTCCGTTTGAGATATGATTTTGCGACTTTAAGATAAATATTTTTTGCACCCGTGAATTTTTCTTTTAATGTTAATTCAGCAGGGTAGCGTTTGACTGCAAGTGAAGCGATTAGCTTAGGTAAGATCAGGGCTTCCATTTTGTTCAAGCAACGCACCAGACGGATGGCGCTTGAAACATCACCATCGGCAATCATACGGTCATTGGCAAAGGCTTGCGCGGTACTTTCTTGGAAAGAAAATACCAAAAAGGCATGGGTTAAATGCTTGAAGGTAATGGTTAAATCAGGCTTGCCTTTGTAATTGGACAATAGCTCTAATTGTTTTTCTTCGGTTACTCGAGCAACAAATGCAGGTCCATTGGGGAAAACATTCATTGAAAGGATAAAACCAACAGGAAACTTCGACACTTCCTGTTGTACTTCATCATCCACTTGGCTTGCCATCACGAGGCCACGACCCACAACATCCATCATGAGTTTGACGTAGGCAAATTGCAACGTGGGCTTCACTGCTTTGGTTGAAATCACTTGCGTATCCCTTGTTAAAATTATGCAAAAGCTAATTTAGAGTATTTACTCTAATTTATTTTATTAGAATTGAAAAGTAAATTATTCAGATTTGACTACAAGGTCATTAAAGAAATCGGTATTTTTTAAATAATTAATGAAAGTATCACAGAGCTGTTCAAAGCTTGGGTAATCTGTCAGTAAGTCCTGTAAGCGCACCATTTCTAAGCCCGCATAACCACAGGGATTAATGGTTTGAAAACCAGTGAGGTCGCAGTCGATATTCAAGGCCAGACCATGATAACTACGACCACGGCGAATTTTAAAACCGAGTGAACCAATTTTTCGTCCATCTACATAAACGCCTGGGGCATCAGCTTTGGCGTAAGCATCGATATTGTATTGTTTGAGCAGATCAATCATGGCTTGTTCTGCAAAACTGACCAAAGTACGCACATGCCATTTCAAGCGATTCAGGTCTAACAGGAAATAGGCAACCAACTGACCTCTGCCATGCCATGTGACTTGGCCACCGCGATCAGTCTGTACAATCGGCAGGTTGCTGTGCAGCAGAATATGTTCAGGCTTGCCTGCTTGTCCTTGGGTCAGGACATCTTGATGTTGAAGCAGCCAAACTTCATCGGGTGTGGTTTCATCACGATTAGTTGTGAAGTCTTTCATTGCTTCAAAACGAGTCGTGTAATCTTGTAGATCATTGAAACAACGAATGATTAAAGTCGGTTTTGCAGCACTCATTACAACAGGATTTCCTTGGCAGCGTTAAATTGATGAGTTGTTGAATTATGTAATGATTTAAATCAGATAAATAGGGATTTATCGAAAAAGTTGGGTATTATTTTTTTCGAAAAAAAATCCAAAACACTTTCGTATTTTGGACTTTTTAATTAAAGCGCTGTCTTAATTAAAGGACAGGCTGCAAGGTCAGCGTATAAGGCATGAACTTGTTCCAACTCTTCAAAGCGCAGTTGAGCAGTTAAAGAGTGGTATTTACCTGTGCGTGACGGCTGAACTTTTACTGTGTCACCATCAAATTCAGGGAAGTGCTTCTGCAAAATATCAACAACAGCCACTCGAAGTTCATCCCCTGCATTACCAATCAATTTGATTGGATAGTCCATCGGGAAAACCCAAAGATGTTCTTGCAATTCACGAGAAGGAGTGCGGTCTAACATGAGCAACCTCTTAATTTGAAACGCCTGCATCAGTGCAGGCGCTTTTGATCTAATACATAGATGGGGATGAAGTGTTGAACTTCAAGTCCTGCGCTAAACCAATACCATGCATTGGTCTAGCACAAGATTTCCCAAAGATTAGTCGTTTTCCAAGAATGAACGTAAGTGTTCTGAACGAGAAGGGTGACGAAGCTTACGTAACGCTTTCGCTTCAATCTGACGAATACGTTCACGTGTTACGTCAAACTGTTTACCTACTTCTTCTAAAGTATGGTCGGTTGGCATATCAATACCAAAACGCATTTTCAATACTTTCGCTTCACGTTCAGTCAAGTTTTCAAGTACTTCGCGGGTCGCTTCTTTTAAGCCTTCTGAGGTCGCAGCATCCACTGGTGAAGTGATGTTTGAGTCCTCAATGAAGTCACCAAGATGCGAATCTTCATCATCACCAATCGGTGTTTCCATCGAAATCGGTTCTTTTGCGATTTTAAGTACTTTACGAACTTTAACTTCGTCCATTTCCAGACGCTCACCCAATTCTTCAGGAGTCGGTTCACGGCCCATTTCTTGAAGAAGTTGACGAGATACACGGTTGATCTTGTTGATGGTCTCAATCATGTGTACTGGAATACGAATGGTACGTGCCTGATCCGCAATCGAACGCGTAATCGCCTGACGAATCCACCACGTTGCATAAGTCGAGAATTTATAACCACGACGATATTCAAACTTGTCCACGGCTTTCATCAAACCGATGTTACCTTCTTGAATCAAGTCGAGGAACTGTAAGCCACGGTTGGTATATTTTTTCGCAATCGAAATAACCAAACGTAAGTTTGCTTCAACCATTTCTTTCTTGGCACGACGTGCTTTCGCTTCACCAACAGCCATACGTTTAGAGATATCTTTGATATCTTTAACATTTAAGCCAAGGTCTTTTTCGATATCGGCAATCTTTTGCTGGAATGCCAATACGTCAGGACGTACTTTTTCTAAGTGTGCTTTGGTTTCAGCAGGTGCTTTCGCGATTTGTTCATCTAACCAAGCTGGATTTGACTCTTGCTCAGGGAAGGTCATACGGAACTGGTTACGGTCCATACGGCCACGACGAACTGCATAACGCATAATTTCACGTTCGTTCGAACGAATTTGCTCATGCGTACCACGAATCATTTCTGAAATGATGTCAAATAAACGTGGTGTGAATTTGAACATCATGAACACAGCTGCAAGCGCTTCAAGTGCTGCATTGGCTTCATCACTATTACGGCCATGTTTCGCCACAACAGCTTTGGTTTCATTCCAAGCGGCTTCTAATTCAGAGAAACGAACTTTGGCAACTTCTGGATCTGGACCTGAATCACCTTCAGAATCGTCATCGCCTTCAGACTCTTCTTCTTCGTCATCATCATCAAGTTTAACGTCTTTGGCTTTCGCAGAAGAATCTGCTTCTTCTTCAAGCTCTGCTTCTTCTTCAAGAACTTCAGGAATATCTTCGTCAGTTTCTGGGTCTAAATAACCAGAGAGAATATCGGCAAGACGACGCTCGCCAGTTAAAAAGTCATTATATTCTTGTAAAACAACTTCAACAGCATTTGGCCAGTAAGCAATGGAGTGTAAAACGTCACGAATACCTTCTTCGATGCGTTTTGCAATGCTAATTTCGCCTTCACGTGTAAGAAGTTCAACCGTACCCATTTCACGCATATACATACGTACAGGGTCTGTGGTACGACCAGGCTCACTTTCAACCGATGCTAATACGGCAGCAGCTTCTTCTTCGGCAACTTCATCAGCCGCTTCAGTTGATTCACCAAACATGGTGTCGTCAGTTTCTGGCGCACGTTCATGCACTGGAATACCAACGTCTTGAAGCATCTGAATGATGTCTTCAATCTGCTCACTTTCCGTAATTGAGTCTGGTAGATGATCGTTAACCTCAGCGTAAGTTAAATAACCTTGCTCTTTGCCTCGGCTAATCAGAGCCGCTACTTGCGAAGTAGGGGAATTCATATCGCTCATCTTTGCTTACTCTTTTGTTGAATCTGGGGCGGTGAAAAACCGTGCATGATAGCACAATTCACGACGAATGTTTTGGATTTGATCCGTTTGCTTTAAATAAAAAATAGCTTTGATTTCATGTTCGTTCCTTGAATATGGGGTTAAGTTATCATTTTTCAAGCAGTCAGTCCTGATTAAAGATGTTTTTTAAGGGCAACAATCCTCAGATTATAAATACACAAAAAAACTGCCGAAAAAAAGTACAAAACATCGTTTTATAGTAAAAAAAACAAATAAAACTTGACAAGGTGGGCCAAGACCGATAAATAGCGGCTAGGCCCATTTATATTTTTTCATTAGAGGTACTTAGTGTCTTCTACAGATTTTGAATTAGATGATGATAACTATGGTGAAGATGATGCTGGTTTTGACGAATCATCTGGAAAAATTAGCGCCAAAGAATCATTAGAAAAGCGCCGTTTGATCGATGATCTCTTGGCCCAACGTCGTTTAGAGCGAGAACTCAAAGATTTTGATTATGATTTCGACGACGATGACCTTGACGACGAAGACTGAGCAAAATAGCTAAGACTTTATGTCCGAAAATGTTATGCTGTTGCCGATGTATTTTTAAAGTTGGATGAAAGAATGAGCACGTTAGATTTAGACTTATTGAGTAACTATCTTGACGGCGATCAAAACGAATATGGTCTAGATTTTGCAGCGACTCATGGCTTTTTATGTGCGATTGCAGTTGGTCCACAATTCGATCGTTGGTTAGATGAACTTTTTGAGAGCAATCAAAAGAAAGTTCCAAGTGAAATCATTGAACAAGTCAAAGCTTGGTTGGAATCAATTCGTCAAGACTTGGCCAATGAAAATGGAATCGAATTTCCATTTGAAATTGAAGAAGCAGATGTGGATTCAAGCTTAGGTGATTGGAGTGTTGGTTTCGTCGATGCCATGTTCCTCAATGAAGATGCATGGTTTGCACCAGAGTTTGAAGAGCAGTTGGTTGATTTAACCCTACCAATCATGGTGTTTAGCGGGATTGATGAAGAAGATCCACAGATGGAATCTTTCCGCCGTAATGGTCAGTTAATGGATGAATTGGCTGAAGAAATTCCTGATAATCTAAATGAAATTTATCTGATGTACCATACGCCAGCGTAAGGGTATAGCTGATACTGCGGTCATCGTGGTTGATGAATGATCATAAAATATGAAAACGCCTCTAGAAGGCGTTTTTTTATTGCTGCGTGTTGAGGCTTTGGATTTAAAGCGTTTAAAGATCAAGATTTAAAAATGAGCGAAAAGCAGACTCAGTCCTAAAGCACTCAAGATCCCGCCAATGACACGATTGATACTGACTTGTCGCGCAAGGATTTTATTGCGAATCAAAGGGGCAGAACAAAAAAGTGCCACGAGACAAAACCAAGCCAGGTGGCTACCAGAAATAAATACACCATATCCGATTAATGTGTGTAGGTTGTTATTGCTGGTCATGACTTGAGAATAAATACTCATGACAAAAAGCGTGGTTTTGGGATTGAGACTATTGGTGAGGAAACCATGCCGAATGGCCTGCCAGCGTGTGATTTGATGGCTATTTTCATCAAACAGAATGGGGGCTTGAATAAAGGTTTTGTAGCCAATATAGATCAAATAAGCTGCACCAATATATTGAATCAGATGAATGAGCTTGGGCAGGTGTTGCTGTAAAAAGCTGAGCCCAATCAAGCTGTAGCTGATATGTACCCAGACACCCATCGCAATGCCATAGGCGGTATACATGCCCAAATGGCGACCATAGAGATAGCTGTTTCGGGTCACCAGGGCGAAGTCTGCACCTGGGCTGATGACTGCAAGCAGGGTGACGATGCCGACGGCAATGATTTCATTCACTCATCTATTCCTAAACTGACTCATTAAAGATTTTTTATATTTTTCATATTCTTGCTATATTTAAAATTGAAGTTAATTCTTGTTATGCATGAGTTTTTGGAATGATTGAACGATTGTCTTTGAATTCACTCAAGTTTTTTTATTACGTGGCCCGTTATGAAAGTGTGACGCTTGCTGCGGAAAAGCTATTTGTGACTCAAAGTGCGGTGAGCAAGCAACTTAAAAACTTGGAAGAAAGTTTAGGCTTGCTGTTATTTGTGCGTGAAGCCAGAAAATTAACTTTAACCTCAGAAGGTGAAGTGCTGTTTGATTGTTGTCAGCAGGTCTTTCAACAGATCGAGCAGTGCGTAGTGCAATTACAGCAACACAATAAGGTGCAGAAGAACCTAATCCTTTCTTGTGAACCGACACTGGCCATGAAATGGCTGATTCCCCGCTTGGCGCAATTTAAACAGCGCTATCCTGAATTTGAGGTGAGCTTGTTAACCGGTGGTGGAGCGGTGGATTTTAGCGCACAGCATATCGATGTGGCGCTGAGAAGAGATGATTTTGATTGGGGCGCTACCCTGTATAGTGAAAAAATTGCAGATGAACAGATGCTCGCTGTACGGGCGAAGAATGATCATGCGGCAATGACACAGCTGTTTATTTCTAAGTCCAGGCCTCAGCTATGGCAACAGTTTAAACGTGGGCATCCAGAGCAACTCAGTGATTTAAAACGATCTTCGCTTGAGCATTTTTATCTTTGTATTGAGGCTTGTTTGGCGGGTTTAGGTGCTACGGTGGTTTCAGCCTATATGGTTGAACGAGAAATGAAATATCAGATGCTGGAGCCAATCACCACGACTTATGCGGATGGTTCGGCCTATCATTTATTGTCTGCTCAGCCTTTTGAAGCGGATATTCGTAAACGATTGTTGAGAGACTGGTTAAGGGATGAAATGCATAAAAGCCAACTGGGATTTAACGCAGTTTCATCTCGGGTCTAAGCTTTGTTGGTGTTATTGGTTATGATTTGATTTAGATCGGTAAAACTTTTTAATTGCCCACCAGATGAGATATAGGGCGACTAGGGCGAAAATCAGATAGCTGATGCGTTGAAGAATCGCCAGCATGAGTGTCTGATTTTCACTAAAATGATAGCCCAGATAGGCTAGAAAACTGGTCCAAATCACGGTTCCAGCAGTGCTGTAGAACATAAATTTGGCAAAAGGCATTCTACTCATACCAGCAGGAATACTAATCAAGGAACGAACTGCAGGAATCATTCTCCCGAAGAAAACAATGCGATGCCCATGTTTGTTAAACCATGACAGTGCTTTGTCTAGATCAGCGACCTGAATACGGAGGTATTTTCCATAACGTTCGATAAACTGAAACAGTCGTTGCTGAGGGACTTTTCGACCGATCCAATAGAACAACATCGCAGCTAAAATTGAACCGGCACTTCCTGCAATAATGACGCCGATCAGGGTGAGTTCACCTTTTGATGCGGTATAGCCAGCCGATGGCATAATGATTTCTGAGGGAATAGGCGGGAAGATATTATCTAGGAACATTAAAAATGCGATACCTAAATACCCAAGTTTTTCCATGATCGATAAGCCCCACTCTTCAAGTCCCATAATGCCCTTATATAGTTCATTTGATTATTATTTTTAGCATAGAGCGGTGTAGGGTAATGCTCAAGGAGTGAATCGTTACATGATTTTTATCAAGACAATAAAAAAGCCATAGTTTAACTATGGCTTTTAATCGACTTGTTAAGCTTATAGACGTTTGCGTTTTGCTGCTGCAATTTGTGACTGGCGCATACGGAAGCCTGCTTTTTGCTTGTCCGAGGTTTTATCAATACAGTACACACATGAAACACCGTGTTCATAGCTTGTGAGTTCAGCTTCAACTTTGGTCAGTGGCCAACCGCAAGCATGACACTTGATGTTTTCACCTTCTTCAACACCATGGGTCACCGCAGTACGGCCATCAAATACGAAACATTCACCTTCCCACATGCTTTCTTCGGCAGGGGTTTCTTCTAGATATTTAAGAATACCGCCTTTCAGGTGATAAACCTCATTGAAACCTTCTTGAAGCAGGAGAGAGGTAGATTTTTCACAACGGATACCACCAGTACAGAACATCGCAATTTTTTTATCTTTATGCTGTTCAAGATTCTGTTTTACGTATTCAGGGAATTCACGGAATGATTCTGTTTTAGGATCAATTGCACCCTTGAATGTGCCTGCTTTATATTCATAGTCATTACGGGTGTCGATTAAGATCACATCGTCGCGGCTAATCAGGTCATTCCATTCTTTAGGATCAAGATAGTGGCCAACCAAATCACGTGGCTTGACTTCTACACCTAAAGTTACAATTTCATTTTTAAGTTTGATTTTCATTTTACGGAATGGCTTTTCAGAGCTTTCAGACTCTTTATATTCCATTGCGTTAAAACCTTCGTTCAAAAGGAATTGATGGACTGCATCAATCGCGGCACGGTCGCCAGCAACAGTTCCATTAATCCCTTCAGACGCTACAATCAGAGTTCCACATAAATTGATGCTATTCACTAAGGTCAAAAGACGTTGTTGCAGATCCGCTGCATCTGAAACTTCTTTAAATTGATATAGTGCCGCAACAACCCAATTATTGGTCGCTTGCTGTTCTACAGGTGCAAGCTGTTCTACAGTAGCGTTCATGGATAACTCCAAATGTATTAAGATAGAAAAATGAGGCGCACATTTTAGCGCGAAATCTGAAAATAAGCGAGAAAACCATAAAATAAATATGGTTTTAGAGGAGTTGGTTTTGAGTAATGATCGTCGAATCCCTTCATTGACCCCATGTGCAGGGCGTTGTTCAACGGTATTTGGTGATCTGGTCTGTCGTGGCTGTCGCCGTTTTAATCATGAAGTGATTCAGTGGAATACTTATACCGCAGAGCAGCGTTTGATGGTTTGGAAGCGCTTAGATGCGCAACTGGATCAAATTCTGGTGCCCTTGTTGCCTCATGCAAATTTACCGCATATTGAAGGCTTTATTCAGAATAAGCGTACACGCGTATTAGAAAGTGCCAGTAAAGGACGTAAGCTTTATCATGCTTTGAAGATTTGTGAAAAAAACAAACACTTGGCACATGATAGTGGGCTGGGAATTAGCGATGCTCAGGTTAAACCGATCTGGGATGAGTTTGAACGTCGTGTACTGGCTCTGGCGAAGGCGAGTTATGAATTGGCTTGGTTGCGTGCGGATGGCATTAGCAATACCTTATTGCGTGCATTAGAGCTTGAGGAAGATGAGATTTAAGCAATCGCATGTTGTAGGTAATCTTGTCGATGATGCAAGGTGTTGATCAACATCCAGCTGATCTTGTTAATTCTGAGATCCGTTGATCTCCCTGTTATGAAGCAGGTTGGATAGTTTTAAAGCGCTAGGGTTACGAGCAAAATATTGTGCCATGATCTGTTGATCTTGTTCACGAATCAGGCTGATTTTAAAACCATGTGTGGTCGTTCCTGAAGAGCGCCCTTTAGATCGGTAGATCTTTTCAGTGATGATGTACATATTTTTTCCATCACTAAAGCGCCGATCCTCCAGAACCTGTAACTGTATTGGTTGAGGAAATCGATAGAGTACTTTTAATCGTTGATAAAATTCGTCATAAACGTAAATGTATTGCTGATCTGCAAAAAGATAGCTGAAATTTCCAGGGTAGGGTTCACTGCTTTGACTGCCAAGCAGTTGTAGCTGAGTTACGTCAACAGGTGTTGTTCCCCAAAACTTATGCTCAGCAATATGGGGGAGTGGCTGTTCATTTAAATAAAAAGATCGGCCATCGGTTGCTAAATTCAGATCTCGGCTAAATCGATTACGACCACTCAAAATCTGCGTCTGTTGCGCATTTAACTTGTCCAGCTTTTTATCTTGATAATAAACCACCTGTTGATCGTGAATATATTGGCTGCTATTTGGAAATGCTTGGCTCTGTTGCGGATCTAAATCTGTTAATGCTTTTGTTTTGTAGTAGACCTGTTGATCATCCTTGGCATAAAAATAGCCAAGTGTATTGAAGCTAGGATGTAAGATTGCCGAGAAATGAGCGGCATTCGCGTTGGCTAATCGTATATCGCGAAAGTAAACCTGTTGAGCATCTTTGGTGAAATCATTACCTAAATAGCGTGTTTGTGCAGGATTTAATTGAGACAGGATGTGGTCTTGCCAGTAAACCTGTTGCGGTGTTTTACCGACATTGCTATATAGTTCATCTGCACGATCAGGGAGATTGCTCAGAGCTAAGCCTGTAAATTGATCAGCCTTGACTTGGGGAAGTAAAAAAGTGCCTTGGCCTTGTTTAAAAATATAGACCTGATTCTGAAATGTTTCGAAATTTGTGCCAGAGATTGACTGGGTTTGTTGATGGGGCAGATCAATGCTGCCATCGTTAAATTCATGCCAGAGTAGGTAGGCAATAAATAGGCTAAAGCTGATTAAAATACCAAGCGTTAATCCGATAGCAGACCATCTCTGTTTTCGTTGAAAAGTGTCTAGCGCTTGCTGATCTGCAATGAGGCGAATGATGTCAACATGGGTTTTCTTGTGGGTACTTGCGTTGCTGATCCGTTGCAACTGTTGCTGTTTTGCCAGCGCCTCCAGTTTTTTCCAGAACGGTAAAAACTCACAATGTTGCTGAGTTAAAGTGGCAGGCCACATCCATGAATTAAAATAAAAATACTGCTGATAAGGTTGGGTTTTACTGAGTAGATTGAGACTATGGATTTGTGCCTGCTGTTGTCTAAGTTGTATCTGGATCAAATCTTGCCAACAGAAAAAAGTAGATTGCTTGGAATCTTCCAGTGCCATGCCTTGCTGATATAACTTAAAGGTGATAGGACGGCTAAAGTATTTCTGATAAAGCTGGTTATACAGGTAAAGTGTTGCTATCAATAAAGCAAACATCAAAGCAATACTGAGCAGTTGGGCGAAGAAAGGCAGGAATTGATAAAGATAGTACAGGCTTAAATCATAACTAAAGTAAACCAGTAGCAGCCAAGTCAGTATGATCATCAATAGAAATAATGCGAAAGACGCCATTTTTATTTGAAAGACGGGCAGTGTGACTTGCATCAAAACAGTGGTTTTTTTGATCATCGGCTCGGTAAATTAGTTTTGTAAAAATGAATGTTGTTTACGTTTTCTTTTTTGAGCATAACCGATAAAAACAAAAAAAGGATGCAGAAGCATCCTTTTTTATTAACGCTAATCGAGATTAACGTTTGATGTCGCGCTGAGTCGAGCCTGTGTAAAGCTGACGTGGACGACCGATCTTGTAAGGACCGCTGTGCATTTCTAACCAGTGGCTGATCCAACCAACTGTACGTGCAAGCGCGAAGATCACCGTAAACATACCTGTTGGGATACCAATCGCTTTTAAGATGATACCTGAGTAGAAATCTACGTTCGGATAAAGTTTACGTTCAACGAAGTACGGGTCGTTCAGTGCAATACGCTCAAGTTCCATTGCAAGTTGCAATTGTGGATCGTTGATGCCTAATGCAGCAAGAACTTCGTCACAAGTTTCTTTCATGACTTTCGCACGTGGATCGAAGTTTTTATAAACACGGTGACCGAAGCCCATGAGTTTAACTTCTTTGCGTTTTACTTTTTCCATGAATTCAGCAACGTTTTCTACGCTACCAATTTCATCTAGCATTTTAAGTACAGCTTCGTTCGCACCACCGTGAGCAGGTCCCCAAAGTGCAGAGATACCTGCAGAGATACATGCATATGGATTCGCGCCAGTAGAACCAGCAAGACGAACGGTAGACGTAGACGCATTTTGTTCGTGGTCAGCATGAAGCGTGAAGATACGATCCATTGCACGAGCAAGAACTGGGTTTACTTTATAATCACGGTCAGCAGGCGTAGCAAACATCATATGTAAGAAGTTTTCTGCATAACCAAGGTCATTACGTGGGTAAATGAATGGTTGACCTACAGTGTACTTGTAGCTCCATGCTGCAAGTGTAGGGATTTTCGCGATTAAACGAATTGCAGTAATTTCACGGTGGTTAACATCTTCGATGTCTAAACCGTTGTGATAGAACGCAGATAATGCACCAACAACACCAACCATGATTGCCATAGGGTGAGCGTCACGACGGAAACCATTGAAGAAGCGGCTTACTTGATCGTGAACCATCGTATGGTTACGTACTTTCGCATCAAATTCTGCTTTCTGTTCAGCATTTGGAAGCTCGCCATTAAGTAATAAGTAGCAAGTTTCTAAGTAGTCTGCTTGAGTCGCTAATTGATCAATTGGATAGCCACGGTGTAATAACACACCTTTGTCACCATCAATGAATGTGATCTTAGATTCGCAAGCCGCTGTCGCCATAAAACCAGGATCGAAAGTAAAGTGACCTGATGCCAATACATCTTTAACGTCAATTACATCTGGGCCTAATGTGCCGCTGTAAATTGGTAATTCAATTTCTTTGCCATCAAGCTGTAATACGGCTTTTTTGCCAGTTGCTGCAGACATTCAATAGATCTCCTGTCCTGGTGAATGATTATCTGACTCGAAATACTAATCTTGTCATGTGCGAATCAGACGGTGTCAAAATTTGCTATAAGATTAGTGGTTACTAAAATTTTGTCAATTATACTTAGGGATAAAAAATGACGTTGCTACAGTCAATTAGTCATTCAGTATCGAAGAAAAAACTGAGTAAAATCACAGCACCGGTCGAGTATAATATGTCAAATCAAGTTTCAGGTGCATAAAAAAAATGAAGCATCAGTCCAATTGTAAGTAAATTTTTATTTGGGTCCGATGTTGCTGCTTATAAAATAAATACTTATCCCATCTGCAAGCCCTATAACGGCCATACTTTGCCGTGAACTGTTCATTCAAACAGCAATCAAAAGCGCTCTAGGTAAATTCATTATTGGTGCATTTTGGTGCGATTAATTGGCTAAAAAATGACTCATTGAATTTGGCAAAAGGAATCTTAAAAATAGATTATTAATTAATTATATTTAATATATAAATGAGCAGTATTATTTGGGGCTATATATAAAGGTTGAAAAATTGTGCTGCTTTGACGCTGAAAAGGGCATTTTTTGTGAAATATGAAGAAAAGAATTTATAAAATTAAAAAGTATCTATAAAAAATAGTATTTTATTTTTATCATTACAAAACAATCAGATAGTTGTTTTTGCTTAAACTTGCTGCATTAATCGCCGCTATTATGCGTGTGAATGATTCTTATTTAAAGTTTTTTTCGACTAAAGCGAAAGTTGATTGTTTGTATTTTGATATTTCACGTTTTATAATTCGATGTCGTTTATAGGTTAGGCATGTGCTGTGCTTGCCTAACAATGCCAGCTTTCCTTTGAATTAATTCAAACAAACTCCGGATGGAGTTTCTACCTACAGGATGCCCGCTGTGAAAAGCAACAGACCTGTCAATTTGTCCATGGGTCAGGTGTTAGCGGTAAATTTACGCTCACCCGTGGCTATTGCATCAATTCTACACCGTCTATCAGGTGTAATCGTATTCTTATTAGTCGCAGTTCTTTTATGGATTTTGGATAAATCTTTATCTTCACCAGAAGGATTTGACTACGTTAAAAATGTCGTTTTCGGAAATATCATTGTACGTTTCATCGTATGGGTATTTGTAGCTGGCTTGATTTTCCACTTTATCGCAGGCGTGAAGCATTTACTTGCTGACCTCGGTTTTGCTGAAGAACTTCAAAGCGGTCGTATCGCTGCTACAGTTTCATTGATCTTGTCTGCGATTGGTATTGTCGCAGCATTCGTATGGATTATGTTCTGATGAAAAGTGCTACAGGTTTAACAGGTTCAGGTTCTCGCGATTGGTATATCCAACGTGTCAGTGCTGTAGTGTTAGCTGCATACACTGTGGTTTTGTTTGGCTGGATCCTTTGCAATAGCGGATTCGGTTATGAACAATGGGCTGGCTTTATGCTGACTTTGCCAATGAAGATTTTTTCTTTATTAGCAGTGTTATCGCTGGTTGCACACGCTTGGATTGGTATGTGGCAAGTCTTTACTGATTATGTAACGACTCGTCAAATGGGTCCTTCAGCTTCAGGTTTACGCCTTGTACTGACTTCTGCTGTCATTATTTCAGTGTTCGTGTACGCAATCTGGGGTATCCAGATTTTCTGGGCAAATTGATAGGAAGAGATCATGGGCGCAATTAACCCTAAAGAAGATTATTCAAATATTCAAAACCTCACTTTCGATGCTGTTATCGTTGGTGGCGGCGGTTCAGGTATGCGTGCTGCTTACCAACTTGCTCAAGCGGGTTTAAAAGTTGCTGTATTGACCAAAGTATTCCCAACACGTTCGCATACGGTTGCTGCCCAAGGTGGTATCGGTGCGTCGTTAGGTAACATGCAGGAAGATAACTGGCACTACCACTTCTATGACACGGTGAAAGGTTCTGACTGGTTAGGCGATCAGGACGCAATCGAGTTCATGACGCGTGAAGCGCCAAAAGTTGTTTACGAGCTTGAACACTTAGGTATGCCGTTTGACCGTAACGAAGATGGTACGATCTATCAGCGTCCATTCGGTGGTCACTCTGCAAACTACGGCGAAAAAGCAGTTCCACGTGCGTGTGCTGCTGCTGACCGTACAGGCCATGCGTTATTGCATACCTTGTATCAAAGCAACGTGAAAATGGGTACACAGTTCTACGTTGAATGGATTGCATTAGATTTAATCCGTAACGAAGAAGGTGATGTACTTGGTGTAACGGCGATTGACCAAGAAACGGGTAACATCGCAGTATTCCAAGCCAAAGCAACTTTATTTGCTACAGGTGGTGCGGGTCGTGTGTATCGTGCATCAACCAATGCTTATATCAATACTGGTGACGGTCTTGGTATGGCTGCTCGTGCGGGCATTCCATTACAAGATATGGAATTCTGGCAATTCCACCCTACGGGTGTTGCGGGCGCAGGCGTATTGTTAACTGAAGGTTGTCGTGGTGAAGGTGGTATCCTTCGTAACAAAGACGGCGAACCATTCATGGAACGTTATGCACCAACTTTAAAAGACTTGGCACCACGTGACTTCGTATCGCGTTCAATGGACCAAGAAATTAAAGAAGGTCGTGGTTGTGGTCCTAAAGCGGATTATATCTTGTTAGATATGACGCATTTGGGTGCTGAAACGATTATGAAGCGTCTTCCATCTGTATTCGAGATTGGTAAGAAGTTTGCAAACGTTGACTGTACTAAAGAGCCAATTCCTGTCGTACCAACAATCCATTATCAAATGGGTGGTATTCCAACCAATATCCATGGTCAAGTGGTTGTTCCACATGGTGTTGAAGAGGGTGAATTCTCTGCGCATTATGATAAGGATACTAAAGAGTATTCTTATAAAGGTACACGTGACTATGTGAAGCCAGTCAAAGGTTTCTATGCAATTGGTGAATGTTCTTGCGTATCTGTACATGGTGCAAACCGTTTAGGTACTAACTCTTTGCTTGACCTTGTGGTATTTGGTAAAGCAGCGGGCGAGCACATCATTGATTATGTAACCAAACATCATGGCGATGATTATGCACCGCTTCCAACTGATGTCTTGGTGAACACTTTAGCGCGTATCCGTAAGCTTGATGATTCAACAACGGGTGAAAATGCGCAAGAAGTTGCTGATGCAATCCGTGATATCGTACAAGATCACGCGGGTGTATTCCGTACTCAAGCATTGCTTGATAAAGGCGTAAAAGAAATTCTTGCGATTGAACCACGTGTTCGTAACATTCATTTAAAAGACAAATCTAAAGTATTTAACACAGCGCGTGTTGAAGCATTAGAAGTTGAAAATTTATATGAAGTAGCGAAGGCAACTCTGATTTCAGCTGCTGCACGTAAAGAGTGTCGTGGTGCGCATACGGTTGTTGACTATGAGTTAGCACCAGATCACCCAACTTACTCTTACGGTCGCCGTGATGATGAGTGGATGAAACATACATTATGGTATTCATCAGACAACCGTCTTGAATATAAGCCAGTACGTTTCAGCCCATTAACGGTTGAAGCAATTGAACCTAAGCCACGTACATTCTAATCGGGAGAACAAAGATGAGTAGAGGCACTCGTACATTCGAAATCTACCGCTATGATCCTGATAAGGATAAAGCGCCGTACATGCAAACTTTCAAACTTGAGTTAACCGATAAGCACCGTATGTTGCTTGACGCGTTACTTGCGTTGAAAGTGCAAGATGAATCATTAACATTCCGTCGCTCTTGCCGTGAAGGTATTTGTGGTTCGGATGGTGTGAACATCAATGGTAAAAATGGTTTGGCATGCTTGTGGAACTTGAACGACTTACCAGAGAAGATTGTGATCCGTCCTTTACCTGGTTTGCCAGTGATCAAGGATTTGGTTGTAGACATGAACCAGTTCTATGATCAATATGACAAGATTCAACCGTTCTTGATTAACAATCAACCAGCACCAGCGAAAGAGCGTTTACAGTCTCAAGCAGAACGTGAACACTTAGATGGTCTGTATGAATGTATTCTTTGTGCATGTTGTTCAACATCATGCCCATCATTCTGGTGGAACCCTGATAAGTTCCTTGGACCATCAGCATTGTTAAATGCTTACCGTTTTATCATCGACTCTCGTGATACGGCAACACAAGAGCGTTTGGCTCGTTTAGACGACCCATTCTCTTTGTTCCGTTGTAAAGGGATCATGAACTGTGTATCGGTATGTCCTAAAGGTTTGAACCCGACAAAGGCAATTGGTCACATTCGTAATATGTTGTTAGATCAAGCAGGCTAATCTGTTTTCTGATGCAAAAAAGGAGCTCCGGAAGGGGCTTCTTTTTTTATTGGGATTTGATTAAAGGACGGGCTTGGTTAAAAAGTGTTTGTTTAAAAAAACAAGGCTTGAATTTTAGCAGTTCGACCTTAAATATTTATAGATTTTGCTGTTAAGACAAATCATGGGAATCGATATATTTAAAAATATTGGTTTATTTTTCATCAAATTGAATAGCGTTTGTGCAAGATTTGTAGAGAATGTTTATTTTTGATCGATTGGAGTGCAACTTTTATCAAAAGGGCGGTATATTAGAATATAATTTGATATGTGTATTTCGCTGCTTTATGGATGGTATGTGTCAAAAAAATCAATCCCAGCGTGAGAACATGTTAGGATTTCTGCCACAAATGAAATCAAAAAATAAACAGATTCTGGATGTTATCGTTCGATAGTGTCTTGTTGATTTGTACAGATTTCATCAGAAAAGTCAATTTAGAAAAGTTAAAATTCGAGTTAATTTTTCTAAAATGATTTGCAAAAAATTGCTCGATTTCATCGAGTATGAAGAATGAGTTATGGACCTTGAATTGAAGGTGCGTAGCTCATTTGTTACATCAAAGGGAATACTCCTGATGTGTAGTAATAATGTCTCAAGGTTGGATGATCTTGAGTAGTAGTGTCGTGTTTACCAGTTTGACACTATGAATCATGGGTGTGCTTAAAAGGCAGCCTGTATTATTTTTTGCAATAGGAAATGGGTCCAAAAATGCAAGAAGTTGCTGACGCATCGCGTCTTGACACTGAACTTTCCGCTGATAGTGCAGCGTATATTGAAGAGCTATACGAACAGTACCTAACTTCTCCAACCTCAGTGTCAGAGGATTGGCGTGAATATTTCGATAAATACCCTAAAGGTGATCAACCACACGGCAGTGTGCGCGAGCAATTCCTCCTTTTGGGACGTAATGCAAGCCGAGTTCAGCCTGTCGTACAAAGCACTGTAAGTACAGAACATGAGCGTCGTCAAATTGGTGTATTACAACTCATCGCTGCTTACCGTAACCGTGGTCATCAAAAAGCTAAACTCGATCCATTAGGTCTTGCGAAACGCGAAGACGTTCCTGACCTCGATTTATCTGCTCACGGTTTAACCAAGTCAGATCTCGATACTGTATTTAATACAGGCAACCTCGCAATTGGAAAAGCAGAAGCAACATTGTCTGAAATGGTTGAGGCAATGGAAGCGACTTACTGTAGTTCAGTTGGCGTGGAATATATGCATATCGTTGACACCAAAGAAAAGCGTTGGATTCAACAACGTTTGGAAAGTGTTCGCGGTAAATTTAACTATACCAGTGATCAGAAGAAAGGCTTCCTTGAGCGTTTAACCGCTGCAGAAGGCTTAGAAAAGTATCTTGGTAATAAATTCGTTGGTGCGAAACGTTTTGGTGTAGAAGGCGGTGAGTCTTTTATCCCGATGATGAACGAAATCATCCAGCGTGCAGGTAGTGTTGGCTGTAAAGAAGTTGTGATTGGTATGCCACACCGTGGTCGTCTCAACCTTCTTGTTAATATTATGGGTAAAAACCCAGCTGACCTGTTTGGTGAGTTTGAAGGTAAGAGCCTACATAAGAAAGGTTCTGGTGACGTTAAGTATCATCAAGGTTTCTCTTCAAACGTCATGACACCAGGTGGCGAAGTTCACTTGGCATTAGCGTTTAACCCATCACACTTAGAAATCGTTGGACCTGTGGTTGAAGGTTCGGTTCGTGCACGTCAAGTTCGTCGTAAAGACATTGGCGGTGATGACGTTCTACCAGTGATTGTACATGGTGATGCTGCATTTGCGGGTCAAGGTGTAAACCAAGAAACCTTCCAAATGTCACAAACACGTGGTTATACAGTGGGCGGTACAGTCCATATCGTGATCAACAACCAAGTTGGCTTCACGACCTCTGATCCACGTGATACACGTTCTACAGAATACTGTACTGACGTTGCAAAAATGATCCAATCACCAATTTTCCATGTGAATGGTGATGATCCTGAAGCTGTGATTTTCGTAACTCAGCTTGCACATGATTTCCGTCATACTTTCCGTAAAGATGTCATTTTAGACTTGTTCTGCTACCGTCGTCGCGGTCATAACGAGGCAGATGAACCATCAGCAACTCAACCATTAATGTATCAAGTGATCAACAAGAAAGCGACTACGCGTACCTTGTATGCTGATCAATTGGTTCAAGAAAAAGTACTTGATCGCGCAAGCGCAGATGCAATGGTTGAAGGCTATCGTTCTGATTTAGAAGCAGGTAATCACGTTGCCAATGCTTTAGTTCGTGAACCAAACAAAAAGATGTTTGTGGATTGGACCCCGTATTTGGGCCATGAATACACTGATCTTTGGGATACGACGTTCAGTGCTGATCGTTTGAAAGAACTTGGTTTGAAAATGAATACATTACCAGAAGGTTTTGTATTACAGCGTCAAGTTCAAAAAGTCATCGATGATCGCGTGAAAATGCAAACAGGTGAAATGCCACTCAACTGGGGTGCTGCAGAAACCTTAGCGTATGCGACTTTACTTGATGATGGTTTCTTGGTTCGTATTACGGGTGAAGACGTGGGGCGTGGTACATTCTCGCACCGTCATGCCAAATTACATAACCAAGTCGATGGTTCTGTTTATATTCCACTTTGCCATATCAAAGAAAATCAGCCACGTACTGCGGTTTATGACTCTTTACTGTCTGAAGAAGCTGTTCTTGCATTTGAATATGGTTATTCAACCACATTGCCGAAAAGCTTGATCGTTTGGGAAGCACAATTCGGTGACTTCGCAAACTGTGCACAAGTTGTTATTGACCAGTTTATCGCTTCGGGTGAAACCAAGTGGGAGCGTGTTTGTGGTCTAACAATGTTGTTACCACACGGTTATGAAGGTCAAGGTCCAGAGCATTCATCTGCACGTTTAGAGCGTTTCTTACAGCTTTGTGCAGAAGACAACATGCAAGTGATGACACCTACGACGCCTGCACAGATTTTCCATGCATTACGTCGTCAGGCAGTTCGTCCGATTCGTAAGCCAATGATCGTGATGTCACCAAAATCATTATTGCGTCATAAACTTGCGACTTCGACTTTAGATGAATTAGCAAACGGTTCATTCCAAACTGTGATCGATGAAATTGATCAAATCAACAAAGCTGACGTAACTCGCTTAGTGCTTTGTGGTGGTAAGGTTTATTACGATTTACTCGAAAAACGTCGTGAACTTGGTCTAAACCATGTTGCGATTGTGCGTATCGAGCAATTATATCCATACCCAGAACAACGCTTGGCTGAAGTTATGGCTGAGTATCCAAACATTCAAGAACTTGTTTGGGCACAAGAAGAGCCGAAGAACCAAGGCGCTTGGTTATTCATCGTTCCTCGTTTGTATGAAGACGTTCTTAAATCTGGTAAACAAATCCGTATTAGCTATGCTGGTCGTGAAGCATCTGCCGCACCTGCTTGTGGCTCGCCATACTTGCATGCAAAACAACAAGCTCAGCTTATCAATGACGCACTTGCGATTGAAGTTGAACAATCAGGAGATTCTAAATAATGGCAACCGAAATTAAAGCACCGGTATTTCCAGAGTCAGTTGCTGACGGTACGATCGCAACTTGGCACAAGAAAGTAGGTGAACCTGTATCACGTGATGAAGTGATCTGTGACATTGAAACCGATAAAGTTGTTTTAGAAGTGGTTGCTCCAGCTGATGGTAGCTTAGTTGCAATCATTAAAGGTGAAGGCGATACAGTTCTTTCTGACGAAGTGATTGCTCAATTCGAAGCTGGTGCTGTTGCTGCAGCTGCTCCTGAAGCTGCTGCTCCAGCCGCGGCGGCTCCTGCTGCATCTGCGCCTGCGGCTGCATCAACTCAAGCTGTTGATTCAAACCAAGCGCCTGCGGTTCGTAAAGCATTATCTGAAACTGGTATCAATGCTGCTGACGTACAAGGTACAGGCCGTGGTGGTCGCATCACTAAAGAAGATGTTGCTAGCCATCAAGCTAAACCTGCTGCATCAGTTCAACCATTAAGCGTTGCTGTAGGCGAGCGTATCGAGAAACGTGTTCCAATGACACGTTTACGTAAGCGTGTTGCTGAGCGTTTATTGGCGGCTACACAACAAACTGCAATGTTAACAACGTTCAACGAAGTTAACATGAAGCCAATCATGGAAATGCGTAAGCAATATAAAGATGCTTTCGAAAAACGTCATGGTGCGCGTTTAGGCTTTATGTCTTTCTTTGTTAAAGCAGCGACTGAAGCATTAAAACGCTACCCAGCAGTGAATGGTTCTATTGATGGTGATGATATTGTTTATCATGGTTTCTATGACATCGGTGTTGCTGTATCGAGTGAGCGTGGCTTAGTTGTACCAGTCCTTCGTGATACTGACCGTATGAACTATGCAGAAGTGGAAAACGGTATCCGTGATTACGCTTTCAAAGCACGTGACGGTAAATTAGGTATCGAAGACATGACTGGCGGTACGTTCACGATTACCAATGGTGGTACCTTCGGTTCATTATTATCTACGCCAATTTTGAATACGCCGCAAACAGCGATCTTGGGTATGCATAAAATCCAAGAACGCCCTATGGCGGTAAATGGTCAAGTTGAAATCTTGCCAATGATGTACTTAGCGCTTTCTTATGACCACCGTTTAATCGATGGTAAAGAAGCTGTAGGTTTCTTGGTAACAATCAAAGAATTGTTAGAAGAGCCAGCTAAACTCATTCTTGATCTTTAACATATTTAAATCCCCCTAAATCCCCCTTTGATAAAGGGGGACTACCAGTAACGGTATTTCCCCTCTTTGCAAAGAGGGGGTTAGGGGGAGATTTAAGGAATAGAAAAATGTCTCAACAGTTTGATCTTGTTGTCATTGGCGGTGGACCTGGTGGTTATGAAGCGGCGATTCGTGCAGCTCAACTTGGTTTCAAAGTCGCTTGTATCGAAAAACGTATTCACAACGGTAAGCCATCTTTAGGTGGTACCTGTTTAAACGTGGGTTGTATCCCTTCTAAAGCATTGCTTGACTCTTCTCACCGTTACGAAGCAACTGTTCATGAACTTGCTGAACACGGTATTACGACGGGTGAAGTTAAATTTGATTTAGACACTTTGTTGGCACGTAAAGACAAAGTTGTAGATCAATTGACGGGTGGTGTTGCTCAATTACTGAAAGGTAATGGTATCGAGTGGTTACAAGGTACGGGTAAACTACTTGCAGGTAAAAAAGTAGAATTCACACCGTTTGAAGGTGATGTACAGGTTTTAGAACCGAAGTACGTGATCCTTGCAACGGGTTCTGTACCTGTAAATATTCCAGTAGCTCCTGTTGATGAAGACTTGATTGTTGATTCGACTGGCGCATTAAAATTCCCAGAAGTTCCTAAGCGTCTTGGTGTGATCGGTGCAGGTGTTATTGGTCTAGAGCTTGGTTCAGTATGGCGTCGTCTTGGTTCGGAAGTTGTTGTGTTTGAAGCATTAGATGCTTTCTTACCAATGGCAGACAAAGCATTGGCGAAGGAATATCAAAAAATCTTGAAAAAACAAGGTTTAGATATCCGTATCGGTGCAAAAGTTTCTGGTGCTGAAACCAATGGTCGCGAAGTAACGGTTAAATATAACCAAGCTGGCGAAGACAAAGAACAAGTTTTTGACAAGTTAATCGTTTGTGTAGGCCGTAAAGCCTATGCAGAAGGTTTATTGGCAGAAGATTCTGGCATTAAATTAACTGAACGTGGTTTGGTTGATGTAAATGATCAGTGCCAAACATCTGTTGAAGGTGTTTATGCGATTGGTGACTTGGTACGCGGTCCAATGCTTGCACATAAAGCAATGGAAGAAGGCGTAATGGCAGTTGAGCGTATCCACGGTCATGCTGCTCAAGTGAACTATGACACAATCATCAGCGTTATCTACACGCATCCAGAAGCAGCTTGGGTTGGTTTAACTGAAGAACAAGCAGCTGAAAAAGGTCACGAAGTTAAAGCTGGTCAATTCCCGTTTGCGGTGAATGGTCGTGCGTTGGCTGCGGGTGATACTGCTGGTTTTGTGAAGTTCGTTGCTGATGCGAAAACAGATCGTCTTTTAGGTATGCACGTTGTGGGTCCTAATGCATCTGATATCGTACACCAAGGTATGATCGCGCTTGAGTTTGTTTCTTCTGTTGAAGACTTACAGTTGATGACTTTTGGTCACCCAACATTCTCAGAAGTTGTACATGAAGCAGCGCTTTCAGTTGACGGTCGTGCAATCCACGCCATTCAACGTAAGCGTAAATAAAACATAAAGTGTGGTTCGCCACACTTTTTTGAATGATGATGATTGTCTGGTTTAGACAAGCATTGATTCAATATGTAGCAGTCTGGTTTTAAGAAGATCTAGGCTGCATCACTACAAACAACATAGTAGGTAACTAAATGAACTTACATGAGTATCAAGCTAAAGCATTATTGAAAGAATATGGCATGCCAGTACAAGAAGGTATCTTGGCAACAAATGCAGACGAAGCAGTCGCTGCATTTGAACAGCTTGGTGGTAAATTCGCAGTAATGAAAGCGCAAGTTCATGCTGGTGGCCGTGGTAAGGCTGGCGGTGTTAAAGTTGCAAAATCTAAAGAAGATGTAATTGAATTTGCTAACAACATCATTGGTACTCGTCTTGTAACGTATCAAACAGATGCAAATGGTCAGCCAGTTAACAGCATTATCGTTGCTGAAGACGTTTATCCAGTTGAGCGTGAGCTTTACTTAGGCGCGGTTGTAGACCGTTCTAGCCGTCGTATTACTTTCATGGCTTCTACCGAAGGTGGTGTAGAAATCGAGAAAGTTGCAGAAGAAACGCCTGAAAAAATTATCAAAGTTGAAGTTGACCCATTAGTTGGCTTACAACCATTCCAAGCGCGTGAAGTTGCGTTTGCTTTAGGTTTGAAAGACAAGCAAATCAGCCAATTCGTAAAAATCATGGCTGCTGCTTACCAAGCATTTGTTGAAAATGACTTTGCATTATTCGAAATTAACCCACTTTCAGTTCGTGAAAATGGCGATATTTTATGTGTAGATGCAAAAGTAGGTATAGACTCTAACGCGCTTTACCGTTTACCTAAAGTTGCTGCTTTACGTGACAAATCTCAAGAGAATGAGCGTGAATTGAAAGCATCTGAATTTGACCTTAACTATGTTGCTTTAGAAGGTAACATCGGTTGTATGGTGAACGGTGCTGGTCTTGCAATGGCAACAATGGACATCATTAAACTTTATGGTGGTCAGCCTGCAAACTTCCTTGACGTTGGTGGCGGTGCAACGAAAGAGCGCGTAATCGAAGCGTTCAAAATCATCCTTGCTGATACGTCTGTTCAAGGTGTTTTAATCAACATCTTCGGTGGTATCGTACGTTGTGACATGATTGCTGAAGCAATTATTGCAGCGGTTCAAGAAGTAAATGTAACTGTACCAGTTGTTGTTCGTTTAGAAGGTAACAACGCTGAGTTAGGTGCTAAATTACTTGATGAATCAGGTTTGAAATTAATTTCTGCGAACGGTTTATCTGATGCCGCAGAAAAAGTTGTAGCTGCAGTTAAAGCGTAAGGAGTATCAATCATGAGCGTATTAATTAATAAAGACACTAAAGTATTGGTACAAGGTTTTACTGGTAAAAACGGTACTTTCCACTCTGCACAAGCTTTAGACTACGGTACAAAAGTTGTTGGTGGTGTTACTCCAGGTAAAGGTGGTACAACTCACCTTGACCTACCAGTATTCAACACAATGAAAGAAGCGGTACGTGAAACAAATGCTGATGCATCTGTAATCTATGTACCAGCTCCATTCGTTTTAGACTCAATCGTTGAAGCGGTTGATTCAGGTGTTGGCCTAATCGTTGTGATCACTGAAGGTGTTCCAACGATCGACATGCTTAAAGCGAAACGCTACTTAGAAACTAACGGTAACGGTACTCGTTTAGTTGGTCCTAACTGCCCAGGCGTGATCACTCCAGGTGAATGTAAGATCGGTATTATGCCTGGTCACATCCACCAACCAGGTCGTATTGGTATCATTTCACGTTCAGGTACATTGACTTATGAAGCTGTTGCTCAAACAACTAAGCTTGGTTTAGGTCAGTCTACTTGTATCGGTATTGGTGGTGACCCAATCCCTGGTATGAACCAGATCGAAGCGCTTCAATTGTTCCAAGACGATCCAGATACTGATGCAATCATCATGATCGGTGAGATCGGTGGTACAGCGGAAGAAGAAGCTGCTGAATTCATCAAATCTAACGTGACTAAGCCTGTTGTAGGTTACATCGCTGGTGTAACTGCACCTAAAGGTAAGCGTATGGGTCATGCTGGTGCGATCATTTCTGGTGGTCAAGGTACTGCTGAAGAGAAATTCGCTGCATTTGAACGCGCGGGAATGGCTTACACGCGTAGCCCAGCTGAGCTTGGTTCTACTATGTTGCAAGTTTTAAAAGAGAAAGGTTTAGCGTAATACGTTAGATTTTAATCTTTAAAAAAACCCCAATGGAGACATTGGGGTTTTTTATTGGAGGAATATTATCTAGCAAATTCACATTTAATTTATGAAGGAATAGCCATGATAAAATATTTAATGTGGTTACTTTTTTGATAAATTTAAATCTTAATAAGAAAGTAATTGAGTTATACATCTAATTTCTGGAACGTTATATGGAATCGATTACGGGTATATCATTGGAAGGGATTGAGCCAGATGAATATGGTAGATATATTATTCCTTATGTCAGTGAAATTTTCGAAAAAGAAGTCACTTTAACTATTCCTACTGAAAGTGGAGTGATTGAAGAGTGGCAATTAAATCTGGCTTATCAATTTTGTGAAAAAGAAAAAGAACTGAAAGAACAGATCTTTGAAAGCATATTGGCTTATTATCACGACTGTTGGGTAGATTTAAAAGCTCAGTTCGGTGAAAATTTTGCCCATCTCGTTCCCTCAGTAGAAAACGCCTCTCAACTTAAAGAATTACTGACTTCTGTTGGCATTTACATTGGGGAATTAGAGCCACAAGAAGAGGCTATTGGTTTACTTTTTGAGTGTTCATGGGAACCAGAACATGGGCTAGGAGTATTAATTAACAATTGGGAAGTCAAAGAAGTAAGCCATCAAGATATTGCATTTACAATTTAACTAGAAGTTTAAGTGAAATAATGAAAGCTAAACAGGAAATATTTGATCTGCTTAGTTTGCTCAAGGTATTTGATGCAAACTATGTAAGCGATGAAGATTGTTTAAAGCTGCATGGTTTGGATGTAAACCATACTAAGGATGTTATTACTGCTGTAAAGGCGTTACTTTTGCCTGAGTTAAATACATACTCTCAGGTTGCACAGCAACGACTAATCACTCTAATCCATGCAACAATTTTGGATTCTAGTGAAGACTTTATTGCGCTCTTTGATCGTATTGAACTTGTATTCGATAATGAAATTATTGATAAACGTGCTTTTATGTCTGCTTTATTGGCTGGGATTGAGTGTGTTTAATAATTTGTCTTGTTCCATTTTAATGCAATGGAACAAGACAATTCTGCAAAAAAATTATATTACTCAGCTTTTGGTTTTAACCCTTGAGTCAAACCATTAATATCTCCACCTTGTAGGCCAAGTTCATTCATTAAACTATCAATCAATGGCGCTTGTGAACGGTAGCGTAGGGCACTATTTACTACTTGATCGGATAACGAAGCCGTTGAGCCATGTTCAGTGTTTTCACCTGAAATAGCAGAACCGCCAGCAAAGCCATTTAAACCATTCACTTGTAAAATCTTGATGTCATCAATGTTTTCCATTGGTTTAACACTTTCACGAATGATCTCGGGTAAATGTTTGAGCAGTGCCAAGCGCACTTGCATTTCTACCTGTTCAGCAGAAAGAGTATTGGCTGCTTCATTCACCGCACGCGCACCTTCAGCATCAACCTGATATTGTTTTTCCAACGCTTGAGCAAGTAGAATTTTTGCATCTGCTTCACCTTTAGCTTTTAAGCGAATCTTTTCAGCATCTGCTTCTGCTGCAATACGTACGGCTTCTGCTTCATCGGCAGCGGCTTTCTTACCTGCATCAGCAGCTACGGTAATCGCAATCGCTTCTTTCTCTGCCGTTTGTTTAGCTGCAACCAGCTCGACTGCTTTTTGACGCTCAGCACGTTGTGTTTCACGTACCGTCACAACTTCTTCCTCTGCTTTTACCGCTTCAGCACGGGCCTTATCTGCATGTGCTTTAGCTTCAGATTCGGCACGAGATTTTTCAGCAATGGCAATGGCACGATCTTGCTCAGCCAGTTCGATGGTTTTCTTCTGTTCAACTTGTGCTTTTTGAATCAATTGAGCTTTTTGAATATTCTCATTTTCTACATCACGCGCAGAAGCAATTCGCTTTAGCTCCACTTCACGCTCAGCAGCAATTTGAGCTTCTTCGGCCTCACGTTTTTTACCAGCTTCTTGAGAGGCGATTTCTGCGGTTTGTTCAGCTTTACGAATCGAGATTTCACGCTCTTGTTGCAACTTTGCATATTCTTCTTCACGCGAAATTTCTAAACGAGTACGTTCTGCTTCTAAGTTCTTGGCACGAATCGCAAGATCAGCATCTTGTTCAATATCATTACGTTTCTTGCGACGGTCTTCAATGGTTTCAGTCAGCTTGGTTAAACCTTCCGCATCGAAGGCATTTTGTGGGTTAAAGAATTTAAAGCTGGTTTGATCTAGCCCCGTTAAGGATACGGTTTCAAGTTCTAAACCATTTTTAGATAAATCTTCTGAGACGACTTGTTGAACTTTTTGTACAAAATCGACACGCTTCTCATGTAGTTCTTCCATCGCCATTTCAGCGGCAACAGCACGCAGTGAGTCGACGAATTTACCTTCGACCAGATCTTTAAGCTCTGGTGGAGACATGGTTTTACGCCCCAAGGTTTGGGCCGCAGTTGCAATTGACTCAGCAATCGGTTTGACCCGGACATAGAACTCAGCCATCACATCAACACGCATCCGGTCACGGGTAATCAGCGCCTGATCTGCCGCACGCTTTACCTCTAAACGTAAGGTATTCATATTCACTGGAATAATTTCGTGTAAGACAGGGAGGACAATTGCACCGCCATTTAGAATCACTTTTTCGCCACCAAAACCTGTGCGCACAAAAGAAACTTCTTTACTCGAACGGGTATAGAGACGGGCGATAATAATGCCAATAAAAATCAGTGCTGCAAAAATAACACCAGTAATAATTAAAATTTCAGTCAATGCTGAATTCAACATGTAAATACCCTCATGTATTAAATATAAAAATTAAGTCGCAATCGCTTGGAATCCAATTTTGGTTCTTTGCGTTAAAATAACCTCTTGTCCTTGATGGAAAACCAGATCAAGTTCGGGTTCAACCAAGACGTAGTGGGTTTGGCCAAATTGGTCTTTAACTTTGGCCTGTGCAGGGGAGTTGGGTTTAGCCTCCCCTAAAATGATATGTGCTGTTCTGCCAATCAAATCGTCTGTTTGAATTGCCGTGGTTTCATCTTTAGGAATAATTTTGGCAATCAAGGCAGCGCTATAACGGACCAGTGGCATGCATAAAAATAAGCAGGCAGGGGCAATGATCCATGCAGAAAGATAATGTTCGGTAAATTGATAGAACAGATCTTGGATGATTAAACCCGTGAGTGCATAGACGGTTAAGAAGATGATCAGCCAGATGAGTAAGGGAACTTTACCCAAATACAACCATTCCAGAAACTGAGTCAAAACAGAATCAGGTTGTTCTACAGAGATATCGGCATGATCAATATCGCTCAGGCTATCTGGTAAAAATTGTTCCAAAAAACTAGAACTACCACCGAATAATAATAGGATGAATTCGAGTAGGCCGATAAACAGGCACAGCATCAAAGCAATGCTAAAAACAAGGTTAGAAGGATGTGTTAAAAGATCCCAGATCATCGCGATTACTCTTATTTCTTTTAGCGTTAATTAATAAATTTTTTATAAAAATAAAACAGTTATAAGAGTAAAGCCAATGCGCCTAAATTTCAACCTAAATTGACCACATTCTTGCAGACGAAAAAAAACGCAATGATTGGGGTGATCACTGCGTTGAACAACGAATCTGTTTAAAACAGTTTCGGTTGAAAGGAGAAATGTCATGAGATTAGTGTTAACTAACCTACGAGCCCATAGTATGAAAAAACCTGACTAAGTTCATCGGTATTCATGTTAACTACTGTTAATTGATGTTAATAAGTGACGAAAATTGTTAGTTTTTTATTTTTTAATAAAGTTCTAAAATTAAACCTAAATCAAAGGCTTAAAATAAAAAAGCCCAAATTTGGGCTTTTTATTGGAAAAGTAACGTAAATTAGAATTTGAATAATCCAATTCCTGCTTTTACTTCATCCAGCGTTTGCTGTGTGATAATACGGCACTTTTCAGTTCCTTGTTTGAGCACATCCATAATGTAATCAGGATCTTTTTCTAGCTCAGCACGACGTTCACGAATCGGTGCGATGAGCTCTTGTAAAACACCTTCCAAGCGCTTTTTCACAGTACCATCACCAAGACCACCACGACGATAATGTGCTTTTAATTCCTCAACTTCTTCTTTATTTGGATCGAAAGCATCGAGATAGGTAAACACGATATTGCCTTCAACCTGACCTGGGTCTTCAATACGAAGGTGATTCGGATCGGTATACATTGCATTGACAGCTTTTTTGATGTCTTTATCTGTAGCATTCAACACAATGGTATTACCCAAAGATTTTGACATCTTCGCTTTGCCATCAAAACCAGGTAAGCGCGCCATATTTGATAACAGTGCTTTACATTCTGGTAATAGATCATGACCGATTTGGCGGTTAATACGACGCACCACTTCGTTGGTTTGTTCGATCATTGGGAGTTGATCTTCACCAACAGGAACTACAGTTGCTTTAAATGCGGTAATGTCTGCTGCCTGTGCAATTGGATAACATAAGAAACCTGCTGGAATATCACGCTCAAAATTACGTAATTGGATTTCAGCTTTTACGGTCGGGTTACGCTCTAAACGTGCAACGGTCACGTAGTTGAGGTAAATCATAGTCAATTCATTTAAGGCAGGTAAGCAAGACTGTACGCAAATCGTGGTTTTGCTTGGGTCAATCCCGACAGCAAGATAATCCAGTGCAACTTGCAGGATGTTGTTGCGAACTTTATCTGGATTATCGGCATTGTCTGTCATCGCTTGCGCATCAGCCAATAACAGGTGTTGATGATGACTGTCTTGTAGACCTACACGAGAACGTAATGAACCGACAAAATGTCCGAGGTGGAGTTGTCCTGTTGGACGGTCGCCTGTCAAAATGATGGGACGTTGATCAATATTACTCATGATATGTTCCAAGATTCAGTAATTTCATAGATATAAGATTGATATTATTGTACGAGAAATAAATTTTTTTCGTCAGCGATAATTTTAACTTTTTCTTAAAATCATATTGTGCTTTCACTGCGGGATTCTACAATGGTTGTATAAATACAAATCAGGAAATAAAAATGGCGAGTGGTTTATTACTCCTACTGGATGATATTGCAACGATTTTAGATGATGTTGCCGTCATGAGTAAAATGGCAGCTAAAAAAACCGCTGGGGTTTTAGGTGATGACTTAGCGCTGAATGCCCAACAAGTCAGTGGGGTACGATCAGATCGAGAATTACCTGTGGTTTGGAATGTTGCAAAGGGTTCATTTGTTAATAAATTAATTCTCGTTCCATTGGCTTTATTGATTAGTGTTGTTGCTCCTTGGCTGATTAATCCATTGCTTATGATCGGGGGGCTATTCCTCTGTTATGAAGGGGTAGAGAAGGTTGTGCATATGCTGTTTCATAAGAAAGCTAAAACAGCAGAGGTGGCCAGTGAAAACTTGCAACACGTCGAGGTCGATTTAGCCAAATTTGAAAAAGAAAAAGTAAAGGGAGCGATTCGAACAGACTTTATTCTTTCTGCCGAAATTGTGGTGATTTCGTTAGGTACCGTTGCAACAGCTGCATTTATGACTAAAGTGACAGTATTAAGTATTATTGCAATCGCCATGACTGTCGGGGTATATGGCCTAGTTGCAATGATCGTAAAAATTGACGATTTGGGTTTATATCTTACACAACAAGCTTCTGAATTAAAAAATAAAATAGGTCGTGGTTTGCTTGGTTTTGCTCCAATTTTAATGAAAACACTTTCAATTGTAGGAACGGTTGCAATGTTTTTAGTGGGTGGGGGAATCATTACGCATACCATTCCTTTATTGCATCATTTTACTGAAGAAACGGTTGATCATTTAGAGCTGATTCCGAGTGTAGGCTCAATTATCGGTGCTCTAACACCAACCTTGATTAACCTTGGTATTGGCTTGCTTGCTGGTGCTGTAGTGTTGATGATTGTCAGTTTGATCCAAAAACTCTGGCCAAAAAAAGTATCCGCTTAAACCTAGGTCGTTATCATCAGAATTATGTGAGGTAGTTATGCGTTGGAAAGGTCGTCGAGTCAGTACCAATGTTGAAGACCGTCGCGGTGGTGGCGGTGCGAAAGCAGGTGGAATTAGTATTATTGGGCTAGTGGTCGCCTTTGTGGCTTGGAAATTTTTTGGGGTTGACCCACAGCAAGCCTATCAAGCGACACAAGCTGTAACCGCACAGTCTTCTCAACAGGGCAGTGCACCACAGAATTTGACTGCTGAACAAAAAGAGGCCAGTGAGTTTGTTGGAACGGTGTTGGCAGATACAGAAGATACCTGGACACCAATCTTTCAGCAGCTCGGGATGACTTATAAGCCGCCAAGCTTAGTACTCTTCAGTGGCGTTGTACGTTCAGGGTGTGGTACTGCACAGGCTGCGATGGGACCTTTTTATTGTCCGGCTGATCAGAAAGTTTATATTGATACCTCATTCTTTAAAGATATGCGTCAGCAAATGGGTATTTCTGGAGAACAAAATCAAACAGAACTTTCTCGTCAGGATCAGGCCGGGGATTTTGCTCAGGCCTACGTAATTGCGCATGAGGTGGGGCATCATATCCAAAACCTATTAGGTATTTCAGGTCAGGTGCAGCAAGCACGTGCACAGGCCAGTCAAGCACAAGGCAATCAACTCTCTGTACGTTTAGAATTACAGGCAGATTGTTTTGCAGGAATTTGGGCGCATCAGAATCAAAAGCGTACGCAGTTCCTTGAGCAAGGTGATATTGAAGAAGCAATGGATGCAGCCGAAAAAATTGGAGATGACTATCTACAGCGCCGTGCCACTGGACAAGTTGTGCCAGATAGTTTTACTCATGGTACCAGTGAACAGCGGATGCAATGGTTTCAGATCGGTTTGAAATCAGGTGACGTGAATCAGTGTAATACCTTTAAATAGGATAAAAAAGGAGCGTTGCTCCTTGATTTTTATACGGAAGATATACGAATCAGAAGAACAATTAACGTAAAATAAGAGCGTCTATGCTGAATTGAGGATGATTGGTTTATTGTTGTACCTAAACCATTTGTTAATATAAATTAAATAATAAAATGGAGGAATTACAGCATAGACCTTCACTCTTTATTCAATCGCATAATATTTTAAATTTTATCATTGATTAAAATTTTAAAATTTAAATAACGTATATGTTGTTAAAATTGAATAAATAAAGAGGTCATATGGGTAACTTTTTTCTTTTACAAGCATTGACGGTTGTTTTTGCCTTATCCATTGCGACGACTATTTTTAATAAACGAATACTCGGTTTTCCTCAGGCAATTGGTGTTCCAATTGTCTCAGCTATTTTTGTCTTTATTTTGCAGTGGGGTGCAAGTCTATTAAATGGCAATCAATTTATTACCATTAATATTCATAATATTGAAGCTGCTGTAAGAAATATTGATTTTTATGATTTTCTAATCAATGGCGTGATTTGTTTTATTTTAACTTCATCTGCGCTGAAATTTAAAATTTCAGATTTAAGGAGTTACTGGAAACCAATTGGTATTTTAGCTACGATTGCACTAGTGTTATGTGCAGGATTTTATGCAGGATTATTGTATTTATTTCAATGGCTGGTTGGTTACCCAGTTCCAATTGGTGTCTTACTATTATTAGGTGCGGCACTTGGTGCAACTGATCCAATTGGCGTTAAAGGGGTGTTAAGTTCTATTCGAGCACCGCATCATCTAATTGTAAAACTAGAAGGTGAGTCATTATTTAATGATGCGATGTGTATTGCTTTATTTATGACCTTATTGAAAGTTCTGCAAGGCGAACATTTTTCATTATTAGCAACCATAGAAACGTTATTATATGAAATCTTTGTTGCAGTAATTATTGGTTTTGCATTTGGTTTTGCGATCTTACGTTTACTAAGAGGTAAACATGAGATGGAGTCACTGATTTTAACCACGGCATTGCTTGCAAGTGGTTCTTATCTCGTTGCCTTATTTGCACATGCATCTGCTCCGATTGCTTGTGTCATTGGCGGTTTGATTGTCGGTAATAAATGGCAGGAAATTAGAGAACAGCGAGAAATTCGTGAAGTAAACCATTTCTGGCATACCGTTGAAGGGATTATTAATTCATTCCTATTTACCTTGATCGGTTTAGAGTTGTTTATTCTGGATTTAAGTGCCAATTTGATTATTGGCGGCATCATTGCCTTTATTATTCTGCACTTATCTCGTTTTGCAGCAAACTTCGCTGCATTCGCCCTATTTCCATCCTTTCGTAATAAAAGCTACAACGGCAGTTTAGCAATTCTCTCGTGGGGTGGTGTTCGAGGAGGGATTTCACTGGCGTTGATCCTTGCAGTGGCGAATATTCCAGAATTGAGCCAATACAGTAGTATCCTGATTGGTTATACCTTTATTAGTGTACTGCTGTCAGGTGTAGTTTGTGGTCTTGGTTTACCTGCTGTGATGAATGCTTTCTACTACAATCCAGGTGAAGAGACCCAAGGGCTGAAGGGTTTTTATCAGCGAATGTGCAATAAGATGAATCGTCGTGGTTTCAAATATATTGTGGGTGAAGATAGTTTGGGAAGAGAAACAATTACTATTTATAATCCAGAAATTTTATTGGATCAGAAAACAGATGATGGTGTTGCAACCATGCATCATCCGAATAAGCGGGAAGAAGTGAAACGATTAGAGAATCCTGATAATTTTTAATTGCATATTTTTGTTTTTTGTTAAAAAAGCCTTTTAATGTAAAAGGCTTTTTTATTTTATTGAGTAGTTCTAATTAAAATATTTTTTAAGTAAATTTTAATGATTTTTTTGTTTTTTTGAATTTATTTTAATTGAGATAGTTTATTTAAAAAGTTTGTTAAATTTGGTTTAAATACCTTTTAGGAATCTATTAAATATTTTTCTGTCATTTGTTTAAAAGTGTAAATTTAACAATTATTGAAAAATTATTATTTTGTTTTTGTTCTTTTAAATCATCATCTTATCCTGTTGTGAAAAAATATTACAATGTAAGTTTATTTTTTTATTTTGTGCGCTATTTAACATTTATTTTGTTTGATTTAAAGTGGTGCTGTGAACTCTATCACTCAGAAACAATAATTTAAACTTAAGTTAATAATGTCATTAAGAATTGATTAAATATTAAAAATTTATAATGAGGAATATAACCATGTCTCAAATACAAATTATTTCCAAGGAAAGTCATCAAACCCTTGTAAATACGACGGGAAAAACAGCCACATTACCTTCTGAACCTTCAGTTGTATTAATTAAGGTCTCTGCAAATGATATTTCAGTTGTTAAGAGAGATGGTGTAAATGCGGTAGTGGTATTAAAAAATGGCGAAACAATCGTTATTCATAATTTCTTCAATAATAGTGAAATAGCAGATAACAGTCTGGTTCTTCAAGGTGAAGACAATCAATTGGTTTGGGCACATTTTAAAGATGCTGAAACTGATGCAGATGCTGACGCAGATGCTGACGCAGATGCTGACTCTGATGATGATGACCATGAAGGGGCTGTTTTTTTAGAAGAAACGCCAGCAGTGGTACCAGAAGCGGCAGCAGCACCTGTTGAAGCAGCAGCATTGCAGCCGATTCAAGCAGTAGAGCCATTACTTTATGCGGGTGAGGCAGCGAGTGGTTTTAGTCCATGGCTATGGGCTTTACCTGTACTTGCAATTGGTGGGATTGCTGCAGCTGCAAGTGGTGGGGGTGGAGGTGGCGGAAATAATGATAATAATACAGACACCACACCTCCTAGTACGGATGGCGTAAAATTTAATACTGATCCTGTGACCGCGGACAATGTACTGAATGCAGCAGAATCGGCGGGCAATGTAACCTTAACAGGCACATTAACAGGTGTACCTGCAGATGCAGCGACGACTGTGGTGACGGTTGTTGTGAATGGTGTGACTTATACAGCGACGGTCAATTCAGCGAATGGTACATGGAGTGTAAGTGTACCAGGCAGTGGATTATTAGCGGATGGCGATAAGACCATTGATGCCAAAGTTACGTTTACAGATGCGGCAGGAAATAGCAGCAATGTAGCGGACACGCAAGTTTATACAGTGGATACCACTGCGCCAAATGCACCAGAGATTGATCCAATCAATGGTACAGATCCAATTACAGGGACTGCAGAACCTGGTTCGACAGTGACGGTGACCTTCCCAGATGGCACTACAGTTCAAGTACCAACCGACCCAACCACAGGGGTATGGACCACACCAAATCCAGGTAATTTACCAAATGGCGGTACAGTTACTGCGGTAGCAACAGATCCAGCGGGTAACCCATCTGTACCAGGTACAGAAACAGTGGATACGGTTGGCCCGGATGTTTCAGGTACAACACTGAACATTGATCCTGTAACTGCGGATAACGTTATCAATGCAGCAGAATCGGCGGGGAATGTAACCTTAACAGGCACATTAACAGGTGTACCTGCAGATGCAGCGACGACTGTGGTGACGGTTGTTGTGAATGGTGTGACTTATACAGCGACGGTCAATTCAGCGAATGGTACATGGAGTGTAAGTGTACCAGGCAGTGGATTATTAGCGGATGGCGATAAGACCATTGATGCCAAAGTTACGTTTACAGATGCGGCAGGAAATAGCAGCAATGTAGCGGACACGCAAGTTTATACAGTGGATACCACTGCGCCAAATGCACCAGAGATTGATCCAATCAATGGTACAGATCCAATTACAGGGACTGCAGAACCTGGTTCGACAGTGACGGTGACCTTCCCAGATGGCACTACAGTTCAAGTACCAACCGACCCAACCACAGGGGTATGGACCACACCAAATCCAGGTAATTTACCAAATGGCGGTACAGTTACTGCGGTAGCAACAGATCCAGCGGGTAACCCATCTGTACCAGGTACAGAAACAGTGGATACGGTTGGCCCGGATGTTTCAGGTACAACACTGAACATTGATCCTGTAACTGCGGATAACGTTATCAATGCAGCAGAATCGGCGGGGAATGTAACCTTAACAGGCACATTAACAGGTGTACCTGCAGATGCAGCGACGACTGTGGTGACGGTTGTTGTGAATGGTGTGACTTATACAGCGACGGTCAATTCAGCGAATGGTACATGGAGTGTAAGTGTACCAGGCAGTGGATTATTAGCGGATGGCGATAAGACCATTGATGCCAAAGTTACGTTTACAGATGCGGCAGGAAATAGCAGCAATGTAGCGGACACGCAAGTTTATACAGTGGATACCACTGCGCCAAATGCACCAGAGATTAATCCAATCAATGGTACAGATCCAATTACAGGGACTGCAGAACCTGGTTCGACAGTGACGGTGACCTTCCCAGATGGCACTACAGTTCAAGTACCAACCGATCCAACGACTGGGGCATGGACCACACCAAATCCAGGTAATTTACCAAACGGCAGTACCGTTACGGCAGTAGCAACAGATCCAGCGGGTAACCCGTCTGTACCAGGTACAGAAACAGTGGATACAGTTGGGCCAGATGTTTCAGGTACAACACTGAATATTGATCCTGTGACTGCGGATAACGTCATCAATGCAGCAGAGTCGGCAGGGAATGTAACCTTAACAGGCACATTAACAGGTGTACCTGCAGATGCAGCGACGACTGTAGTGACTGTTGTTGTGAATGGTGTGACTTATACAGCGACAGTTAATTCAGCGAATGGTACATGGAGTGTGAGTGTACCAGGTAGTGGATTATTAGCGGATGGCGATAAGACCATTGATGCCAAAGTTACGTTTACGGATGCGGCAGGTAACAGCAGCAATGTAACGGACACTCAAGTTTATACAGTGGATACCACTGCACCAAATGCACCGGTCCTTGATCCAATCAATGCGACCGACCCAATCAGTGGTACGGCAGAACCTGGTTCAACAGTAACGGTAACCTTCCCGGATGGTACAAGTGTTCAAGTACCAACCGACCCAACCACTGGGGCATGGACCACACCAAACCCAGGTGGCTTAACCAATGGTGAGACAGTCACTGCGACAGCGACTGACCCAGCAGGCAACACTTCATTACCAGGCACAGGTACGGTTTCTACAGATGTGACTGCGCCGATCGTGACGGTAGATGATGACCTCAGCAACGATGCAACTCCTGCATTGACCGGTACCGTGAATGACCCAACGGCTACGATTGTGGTGAATGTGGATGGCGTTGACTATCCAGCAGTGAACAATGGTGATGGCACGTGGACCTTGGCGGACAACACCTTACCGACCTTAGGTGAAGGCGACCATACCGTGACGGTGACTGCGACAGATGCTGCAGGCAATGTCGGTACCGATACGGGTACGATTACGATTGATACGGTTGCACCAAATGCACCGGTCCTTGATCCAATCAATGCGACCGACCCAATCAGTGGTACGGCAGAACCTGGTTCAACAGTAACGGTAACCTTCCCGGATGGTACAAGTGTTCAAGTACCAACCGACCCAACCACTGGGGCATGGACCACACCAAACCCAGGTGGCTTAACCAATGGTGAGACAGTCACTGCGACAGCGACTGACCCAGCAGGCAACACTTCATTACCAGGCACAGGTACGGTTTCTACAGATGTGACTGCGCCGATCGTGACGGTAGATGATGACCTCAGCAACGATGCAACTCCTGCATTGACCGGTACCGTGAATGACCCAACGGCTACGATTGTGGTGAATGTGGATGGCGTTGACTATCCAGCAGTGAACAATGGTGATGGCACGTGGACCTTGGCGGACAACACCTTACCGACCTTAGGTGAAGGCGACCATACCGTGACGGTGACTGCGACAGATGCTGCAGGCAATGTCGGTACCGATACGGGTACGATTACGATTGATACGGTTGCACCAAATGCACCGGTCCTTGATCCAATCAATGCGACCGACCCAATCAGTGGTACGGCAGAACCTGGTTCAACAGTAACGGTAACCTTCCCGGATGGTACAAGTGTTCAAGTACCAACCGACCCAACCACTGGGGCATGGACCACACCAAACCCAGGTGGCTTAACCAATGGTGAGACAGTCACTGCGACAGCGACTGACCCAGCAGGCAACACCTCATTACCAGGCACAGGTACGGTTTCTACAGATGTGACTGCGCCGATCGTGACGGTAGATGATGACCTCAGCAACGATGCAACTCCTGCATTGACCGGTACCGTGAATGACCCAACGGCTACGATTGTGGTGAATGTGGATGGCGTTGACTATCCAGCAGTGAACAATGGTGATGGCACGTGGACCTTGGCGGACAACACCTTACCGACCTTAGGTGAAGGCGACCATACCGTGACGGTGACTGCGACAGATGCTGCAGGCAATGTCGGTACCGATACGGGTACGATTACGATTGATACGGTTGCACCAAATGCACCGGTCCTTGATCCAATCAATGCGACCGACCCAATCAGTGGTACGGCAGAACCTGGTTCAACAGTAACGGTAACCTTCCCGGATGGTACAAGTGTTCAAGTACCAACCGACCCAACCACTGGGGCATGGACCACACCAAACCCAGGTGGCTTAACCAATGGTGAGACAGTCACTGCGACAGCGACTGACCCAGCAGGCAACACCTCATTACCAGGCACAGGTACGGTTTCTACAGATGTGACTGCACCGATCGTGACGGTAGATGATGACCTCAGCAACGATGCAACCCCTGCATTGACCGGTACCGTGAATGACCCAACGGCTACGATTGTGGTGAATGTGGATGGCGTTGACTATCCAGCGACCAACAATGGTGATGGCACGTGGACCTTGGCGGACAACACCTTACCGACCTTAGGTGAAGGCGACCATACCGTGACGGTGACTGCGACAGATGCTGCAGGCAATGTGGGTACCGATACGGGTACGATTACGATTGATACGGTTGCACCAAATGCACCGGTCCTTGATCCAATCAATGCGACCGACCCAATCAGTGGTACGGCAGAACCTGGTTCAACAGTAACGGTAACCTTCCCGGATGGTACAAGTGTTCAAGTACCAACCGACCCAACCACTGGGGCATGGACCACACCAAACCCAGGTGGCTTAACCAATGGTGAGACAGTCACTGCGACAGCGACTGACCCAGCAGGCAACACTTCATTACCAGGCACAGGTACGGTTTCTACAGATGTGACTGCGCCGATCGTGACGGTAGATGATGACCTCAGCAACGATGCAACCCCTGCATTGACCGGTACCGTGAATGACCCAACGGCTACGATTGTGGTGAATGTGGATGGCGTTGACTATCCAGCGACCAACAATGGTGATGGCACGTGGACCTTGGCGGACAACACCTTACCGACCTTAGGTGAAGGCGACCATACCGTGACGGTGACTGCGACAGATGCTGCAGGCAATGTGGGTACCGATACGGGTACGATTACGATTGATACGGTTGCACCAAATGCACCGGTCCTTGATCCAATCAATGCGACCGACCCAATCAGTGGTACGGCAGAACCTGGTTCAACAGTAACGGTAACCTTCCCGGATGGTACAAGTGTTCAAGTACCAACCGACCCAACCACTGGGGCATGGACCACACCAAACCCAGGTGGCTTAACCAATGGTGAGACAGTCACTGCGACAGCGACTGACCCAGCAGGCAACACCTCATTACCAGGCACAGGTACGGTTTCTACAGATGTGACTGCGCCGATCGTGACGGTAGATGATGACCTCAGCAACGATGCAACTCCTGCATTGACCGGTACCGTGAATGACCCAACGGCTACGATTGTGGTGAATGTGGATGGCGTTGACTATCCAGCAGTGAACAATGGTGATGGTACGTGGACCTTGGCAGACAACACCTTACCGACCTTAGGTGAAGGCGACCATACCGTGACGGTGACTGCGACAGATGCTGCAGGCAATGTGGGTACGGATACAGGTACAGTGACAATCGATACGATTGCACCGAATGCACCAGACATTGATCCAATCAATGCAGTTGATCCGATTACAGGAACAGCAGAACCAGGTTCGACAGTGACGGTGACCTTCCCGAACGGAACCACAGTTCAAGTGCCAACTGATCCAATCACAGGTGCGTGGACAGTACCAAATCCAGGTAATCTGGTTGATGGTGATACCGTTACAGCAACAGCAACAGACTTGGCAGGAAACGTTTCATTGCCGGGTACAGAGATTGTTGATGGAGATGGCTTACCACCAGTCGTCGCGTTGAATGATGAATTCACCAATGACTCAACACCAGACTTGAGCGGTACGATCAACGATCCGAATGCAACGATTGTGGTGAATGTGGATGGCGTTGACTATCCAGCAGTGAACAATGGTGATGGTACTTGGACGCTTCCAGACAATGTATTACCAGTGTTGGGTGAAGGTCCACATGCGGTCACAGTGACTGCCACAGACTTGGCAGGCAATGTGGGTACGGATACAGGTACAGTGACAATCGATACGATTGCACCGAATGCACCAGACATTGATCCAATCAATGCAGTTGATCCGATTACAGGAACAGCAGAACCAGGTTCGACAGTGACGGTGACCTTCCCGAACGGAACCACAGTTCAAGTGCCAACTGATCCAATCACAGGTGCGTGGACAGTACCAAATCCAGGTAATCTGGTTGATGGTGATACCGTTACAGCAACAGCAACAGACTTGGCAGGAAACGTTTCATTGCCGGGTACAGAGATTGTTGATGGAGATGGCTTACCACCAGTCGTCGCGTTGAATGATGAATTCACCAATGACTCAACACCAGACTTGAGCGGTACGATCAACGATCCGAATGCAACGATTGTGGTGAATGTGGATGGCGTTGACTATCCAGCAGTGAACAATGGTGATGGTACTTGGACGCTTCCAGACAATGTATTACCAGTGTTGGGTGAAGGTCCACATGCGGTCACAGTGACTGCCACAGACTTGGCAGGCAATGTGGGTACGGATACAGGTACAGTGACAATCGATACGATTGCACCGAATGCACCAGACATTGATCCAATCAATGCAGTTGATCCGATTACAGGAACAGCAGAACCAGGTTCGACAGTGACGGTGACCTTCCCGAACGGAACCACAGTTCAAGTGCCAACTGATCCAATCACAGGTGCGTGGACAGTACCAAATCCAGGTAATCTGGTTGATGGTGATACCGTTACAGCAACAGCAACAGACTTGGCAGGAAACGTTTCATTGCCGGGTACAGAGATTGTTGATGGAGATGGCTTACCACCAGTCGTCGCGTTGAATGATGAATTCACCAATGACTCAACACCAGACTTGAGCGGTACGATCAACGATCCGAATGCAACGATTGTGGTGAATGTGGATGGCGTTGACTATCCAGCAGTGAACAATGGTGATGGTACTTGGACGCTTCCAGACAATGTATTACCAGTGTTGGGTGAAGGTCCACATGCGGTCACAGTGACTGCCACAGACTTGGCAGGCAATGTGGGTACGGATACAGGTACAGTGACAATCGATACGATTGCACCGAATGCACCAGACATTGATCCAATCAATGCAGTTGATCCGATTACAGGAACAGCAGAACCAGGTTCGACAGTGACGGTGACCTTCCCGAACGGAACCACAGTTCAAGTGCCAACTGATCCAATCACAGGTGCGTGGACAGTACCAAATCCAGGTAATCTGGTTGATGGTGATACCGTTACAGCAACAGCAACAGACTTGGCAGGAAACGTTTCATTGCCGGGTACAGAGATTGTTGATGGAGATGGCTTACCACCAGTTGTAACATTTACAGATGAAACTACTAATGACACCACTCCTGAGTTGACAGGTACGATCAATGATCCGAATGCGACCATTGTTGTGAATGTGGATGGCGTTGACTATCCAGCAGTGAACAATGGTGATGGTACATGGACACTTCCAGACAATGTATTACCAGTGTTGGGTGAAGGTCCACATGCGGTCACAGTGACTGCCACAGACTTGGCAGGCAATGTGGGTACAGATACGGGTGCAGTTACGATTGATACCATTCCAGCTGACTTGATTGGTGCGATCACAGTTCCAGATGATCTGAACGGTGACGGCATCTTGAATGCGACTGAATTGGGTGCAGATGGTAGCTTCGATGCACAAGTGGCACTTGGTCCAGATGCAGCAGTGGGTACAGTGGTAACCGTAAATGGTACCAACTACACAGTAACAGCAGCGGACTTGGTGAATGGCTTCATCACTGCAGCGATAGCCGTTGCAGCAGATGGCAGCATCACAATCCATGCAGAAGCGGTGGATGCTCAAGGTAACATTGACAGTGCAGATGCAGATGTAACCATCACGGTGGATACAGTTGCAGCTGACTTGATTGGTGCGATCACAGTTCCAGATGATCTGAACGGTGACGGTATCTTGAATGCGACTGAATTGGGTGCAGATGGTAGCTTCGATGCACAAGTGGCACTCGGTCCAGATGCAGCAGTGGGTACAGTGGTAACCGTAAATGGTACCAACTACACAGTAACAGCAGCGGACTTGGTGAATGGCTTCATCACTGCAGCGATAGCCGTTGCAGCAGATGGCAGCATCACAATCCATGCAGAAGCGGTGGATGCTCAAGGTAACATTGACAGTGCAGATGCAGATGTAACCATCGCGGTGGATACAGTTGCAGCTGACTTGATTGGTGCGATCACAGTTCCTGATGATCTGAACGGTGATGGTATCTTGAATGCGACTGAATTGGGTGCGGATGGTAGCTTCGATGCACAAGTGGCACTCGGTCCAGATGCAGCAGTGGGTACAGTGGTAACCGTAAATGGTACCAACTACACAGTAACAGCAGCGGACTTGGTGAATGGCTTCATCACTGCAGCGATAGCCGTTGCAGCAGATGGCAGCATCACAATCCATGCAGAAGCGGTGGATGCTCAAGGTAACATTGACAGTGCAGATGCAGATGTAACCATCACGGTGGATACAGTTGCAGCTGACTTGATTGGTGCGATCACAGTTCCAGATGATCTGAACGGTGACGGTATCTTGAATGCGACTGAATTGGGTGCGGATGGTAGCTTCGATGCACAAGTGGCACTCGGTCCAGATGCAGCAGTGGGAACAGTGGTAACCGTAAATGGTACCAACTACACAGTAACAGCAGCGGACTTGGTGAATGGCTTCATCACTGCAGCGATAGCCGTTGCAGCAGATGGCAGCATCACAATCCATGCAGAAGCGGTGGATGCTCAAGGTAACATTGACAGTGCAGATGCAGATGTAACCATCACGGTGGATACAGTTGCAGCTGACTTGATTGGTGCGATCACAGTTCCAGATGATCTGAACGGTGACGGTATCTTGAATGCGACTGAATTGGGTGCGGATGGTAGCTTCGATGCACAAGTGGCACTCGGTCCAGATGCAGCAGTGGGAACAGTGGTAACCGTAAATGGTACCAACTACACAGTAACAGCAGCGGACTTGGTGAATGGCTTCATCACTGCAGCGATAGCCGTTGCAGCAGATGGCAGCATCACAATCCATGCAGAAGCGGTGGATGCTCAAGGTAACATTGACAGTGCAGATGCAGATGTAACCATCACGGTGGATACAGTTGCAGCTGACTTGATTGGTGCGATCACAGTTCCAGATGATCTGAACGGTGATGGTATCTTGAATGCGACTGAATTGGGTGCGGATGGTAGCTTCGATGCACAAGTGGCACTCGGTCCAGATGCAGCAGTGGGAACAGTGGTAACCGTAAATGGTACCAACTACACAGTAACAGCAGCGGACTTGGTGAATGGCTTCATCACTGCAGCGATAGCCGTTGCAGCAGATGGCAGCATCACAATCCATGCAGAAGCGGTGGATGCTCAAGGTAACATTGACAGTGCCGATGCAGATGTAACCATCACGGTGGATACAGTTGCAGCTGACTTGATTGGTGCGATCACAGTTCCAGATGATCTGAACGGTGACGGTATCTTGAATGCGACTGAATTGGGTGCGGATGGTAGCTTCGATGCACAAGTGGCACTCGGTCCAGATGCAGCAGTGGGAACAGTGGTAACCGTAAATGGTACCAACTACACAGTAACAGCAGCGGACTTGGTGAATGGCTTCATCACTGCAGCGATAGCCGTTGCAGCAGATGGCAGCATCACAATCCATGCAGAAGCGGTGGATGCTCAAGGTAACATTGACAGTGCCGATGCAGATGTAACCATCACGGTGGATACAGTTGCAGCTGACTTGATTGGTGCGATCACAGTTCCAGATGATCTGAACGGTGACGGTATCTTGAATGCGACTGAATTGGGTGCGGATGGTAGCTTCGATGCACAAGTGGCACTTGGTCCAGATGCAGCAGTGGGTACAGTGGTAACCGTAAATGGTACCAACTACACAGTAACAGCAGCGGACTTGGTGAATGGCTTCATCACTGCAGCGATAGCCGTTGCAGCAGATGGCAGCATCACAATCCATGCAGAAGCGGTGGATGCTCAAGGTAACATTGACAGTGCCGATGCAGATGTAACCATCACGGTGGATACAGTTGCAGCTGACTTGATTGGTGCGATCACAGTTCCAGATGATCTGAACGGTGACGGTATCTTGAATGCGACTGAATTGGGTGCAGATGGTAGCTTCGATGCACAAGTGGCACTCGGTCCAGATGCAGCAGTGGGTACAGTGGTAACCGTAAATGGTACCAACTACACAGTAACAGCAGCGGACTTGGTGAATGGCTTCATCACTGCAGCGATAGCCGTTGCAGCAGATGGCAGCATCACAATCCATGCAGAAGCGGTGGATGCTCAAGGTAACATTGACAGTGCAGATGCAGATGTAACCATCACGGTGGATACAGTTGCAGCTGACTTGATTGGTGCGATCACAGTTCCAGATGATCTGAACGGTGATGGTATCTTGAATGCGACTGAATTGGGTGCAGATGGTAGCTTCGATGCACAAGTGGCACTTGGTCCAGATGCAGCAGTGGGTACAGTGGTAACCGTAAATGGTACCAACTACACAGTAACAGCAGCGGACTTGGTGAATGGCTTCATCACTGCAGCGATAGCCGTTGCAGCAGATGGCAGCATCACAATCCATGCAGAAGCGGTGGATGCTCAAGGTAACATTGACAGTGCAGATGCAGATGTAACCATCACGGTGGATACAGTTGCAGCTGACTTGATTGGTGCGATCACAGTTCCAGATGATCTGAACGGTGATGGTATCTTGAATGCGACTGAATTGGGTGCGGATGGTAGCTTCGATGCACAAGTGGCACTCGGTCCAGATGCAGCAGTGGGAACAGTGGTAACCGTAAATGGTACCAACTACACAGTAACAGCAGCGGACTTGGTGAATGGCTTCATCACTGCAGCGATAGCAGTCTTGGCTGATGGCTCATTAGCGATTCATGCAGAAGCAGTCGATGCTCAAGGTAACATTGATAGTGCTGATTCATCAGTAACCATTGATATTACACCTCCTGATATCACGACTGCTGCAATCGCAATTAATGCAATCACTGGAGACAATATTCTCGATGCAGCGGAAGTATCAGGTACAGTCACATTGACTGGTACCTTGACGATTCCAGCTGATGCAGTAATAACTTCAGTTCAAGTGAATGTAAATGGAACCAATTACACCGCAGTGGTTGATCCTTTAACAAGTACTTGGAGCATAGGTGTTCTAGGTAGTCAACTTGCCGCCGATACAGATTTAACGATTGAGGCGACAGCAACCTTTACAGATATAGCCGGTAATAATAGTACGCTTCAAGACACACAAACCTATACGCTGGCCAGCTCTATCATTGCATTCGATAATTTTGATACGGCAGTACTTGCTCCTCAACCATTGCTGATTTCAGATGATGCACTACTTGGTAGCAAAACATACTTAGCACTTGTTTCACTTGCAGGGCTTGATTTACAACTCGGCTCTGAAGCAATCGGCTTTAGTGTGGCGGCAAATCAAGAAGGTAATGCAACATTTACCTATAGTGCACTCATCGGTGTGAACGCACTGGCTGATTACTCACTTGTGGTTCAGAAATTGGATCCTGTGACGGGTCAATGGACTTCAGTGTATGGCGGTGGCCAAGCCGATATTATTAAACTGACTTTACTAGGTTCGACCCCAGGCGTAGCTCTAGATGGTCTTGAAGAAGGTCAATATCGTGCCTTTATGACCTATACAGGCCTTGCAGGTATAGGCTTACTTGGTACTTTAACTGCGACAATGGATATCTACGATACCACTCAAATTGGCGGATTCTACACAGAAACGGCTACGGGTAACGTGATTGTAGACCTCAATGATAGTGGTCAAGCTGATGTGGTCACACCAACAACTGTGATTAATGCAGTGAATGGTCAACCTGTGTTAGCAGATGGTACTGTAATTACTGGTGCTTTCGGTGATCTGGTTATCAATCTCGATGGCTCATATGTTTATACACCGAACTCAAATGCGGCAGGGATTGGTCAAACTGATCAGTTTGTATATACCTTAAGAGATCCTGTAACGGGTGATACGGCTCAAGCGACATTGAACATCCAATTAAGTTCAGTGAAAGCATCAGATAACCTTGCTGTTGCGGAAATTAATCCAGAAGCATTGTTAGTTGCTGATGATGTAGCCCTTGGAAGTGCAAGTTATCTCGCTGCTGTTTCTCTGGCTGGATTAAATTTACAATTGCTGGGTGATGCCACTGTTGCATTCAATGTTGATGCTGATCGTGAAGGTACAGCAACATTTACTTTCAGCGGATTATTGACTGCGAACCTCTTGAGTGATTACTCGCTGGTTGTTCAAAAATATGATGCAACAACAGGACAGTGGGTCTCTATTGGTGGTACTAATCCACAAGCAACATTGGTTGATTTATCCCTCATTGGTGGGGTGGCAACTGCGGTGATTGAGGGTTTGGAAGCTGGTCAATATCGTGCCTTTATCGGTTATGAAGGCTTGTTGGGTGTAGGCTTAGGCGGAACATTAACAGGTACAATGGATGTTTATAATCCATATGTTATTGCTGGATATTCTGTTGAACCAATCTCTGGCAATGTCATCAAAGATGTGGGTATTAATGGGGCAGTTGATGCTGCGAGCAGCAATGCTGTCATCTCAATGGTGAATGGTGATCCAGTAAGTGCAACAGGTACAACCACTATTGTGGGCACATACGGTAACTTGGTGATTGATCAAGATGGTAACTACACTTACACACCAAATGCGAATGGTTTAAATCTTGGACAGGTTGACCAGTTTACTTATACCTTACTCGATCCTGTTACAGGCAATACTTCACAAGCGGTTCTCTATGTTCACTTGGATAGTAACGGTGTCGATATGACATGGAATCCAGCAGATCCATCTCAACCTGCTGTGATTACAGGTCCAGTTCCAGTGGATGCAATGGATAATGTTGCTTCGGCTGAAATTGACATGGTTTATCCTGTCACCACAGAAGTCCTTGATAATGCGATTAGCTATAACTGGTTACTCGGTATTGGCGGTATTGTGATCGGTACTAAACAAGGTACAGCGACATTTGACGTAGATCCAGGTCATCTTACTGATGCGATTATCTCTGTAAACTTTGGTTCAGTGGCAACGATTGTTGATGGCTTACATGTGGTATTAACACGAGTCAATCCAGACGGTAGTCGTACAGTGATTGCTGACAGTGCCAATACGGGTGTACTTGATCTGTTAGGTATCTTTGGTTCCGAAGTTCAATTCAAGGTTGATAACTTGAGTGCAGGTACTTACGAGCTGTTCATGGAGAGCAATACACTTCTGACTGCTTTAGGTAATGTCACTGCGGATATCACATTGAATCATGGTGATATTACTCAGCCGCCAGTATTGGTTGTTGATCCAATCACAGGCAATGTCCTTGCTGATGGTGACTCAGCGATATATGGTCCAAACTATACGCCAGACTATATTACCACCACGACTGTTGTGACATCAGTGACATCAGAAAATGGCAATGTTGAAGGTGTTATTGTTGGTGTTCCAACAACGATTGTTGGTGCATATGGAACATTAACAATTGGTTCAGATGGTACTTATACTTACCAAGCAACAGCGAATATGGCGAATGTCGGTAAAGTGGATAGTTTCACCTACACCGTCGTAGATCCTGTAACAGGTAGAACCGATACCGCTACATTACATATCCAGGTGGGTTCACCTGATGTTGATGTGAATTGGAACATCGCAGATCCTTCTGCAGATGCAACACTTCCAGCACCTTCGGTTATTGCTGATACTGACGATGCAACCATTAGTATGAAGCATGTCACTGATCCTGTTGTAGATGTAACAAGTGGTAATGTGACCATCGGTAATTTAGCTGGTTTCCCAATACCGCTTCCTGTATTGAGCAGTACTGTGACATCTAACCAATTTGTGATTGCTGCTAATACTGTAAGTGATGTTCATGTGCAGTTGAATTATACGGCATCATTAAGCTTGTCTGCTTTCCCAACGACTGGATATACAATTCAGCAATTGGTTGGCGCGTCTTGGGTTGATACTGCATATTCGGGTTCGGCGACGGCTTTAGCTGGTGTGTTGGGTGCTCCAGCATTCTCTGCAGATATCCCTCATCTGTCAGAAGGAACTTATCGTGTGGTCTTTAGCTTATCTAGCTTGATTTCCTTAGGCGTGGTAACTCTAGACTCAGTTGTCACTACAACAGCTACGCATCTAAACCAATACATACCAGACGGTCAAACAGATTGGATTACAGGTAATGTATTAACGAATGATGTTGCTGAGGGTACCCAACTGCATGTCTTTAACTCAACAACAGGTAGCTATGAATTAGCTGCTGGTCAGGGTGTGAATACAGGTGAAGGTACATTGTATCTCTACAATGATGGTTCTTACTTCTACAAACCATTTGATAGTGCTGCAAATGCAACGTCTGATGTGATTGATTACAAGTTGGTTTCTGTGATTGATGGCAGTGAATATACCTCTTCATTGACGATTAACTTGAGTCAAGAGTTGAATAGTTTGGTGGTGAGTACGTCTGCAAATGATGTCTTCACATTGGGTAATGGTTCTGACACCTTGATCTACAACACATTGACCGCTGCGAGCGTTACCAATGCAACAGGTGGTAATACAACAGGTGGTGGTGTAGACATCTGGACTGACTTCCATGTCGGTAATACCGCGACAGATGATCAAGCGGATAAGATTGATTTAAGTAACTTGTTGATTGGTACTCAAAACAGTCTAACCATTGGTCAATATGTTTCGGTGAGCTACGATGCAGGTACACAAACTGCAACGATCAGTGTAGACCGTGATGGTGGCGTATTGATTGAAGGTACCTATACCGAAACTCCATTGTTACAGCTCACAAATATTACAGCACCGTTAACGCTGAATGATTTGTTGAATAATGGACAAATCATTTACTAATCCAAAGCCTTCACTTTAAAAAAAGAGAACCTTCGGGTTCTCTTTTTCATTTTGAGAAGATCATAAAAATATATGATATGGTGTGTAAAACACTTAAAAATTCTAAAAACCAAAGATATGAGCATTACAACGATTTTAGCACTTGAGCAATTGACACATTTGTTGAGTGAACACTTTTTTAAGCAGGTACAGCCACATATTGATGTGTCTAAAGCAGTGATTTTCTGTTCTTATGGTGAGCAGACGCAACGTTGTCAAGTCTGGAATTCAGCCTGCTCAGGTTTTGCTGATATTCAACAGCAATTATTTAATTTTCTTGAGCAACACATCGCTGTAACTGAAAAGCTGCCTACATTTCTAAAATTTGATATTGCCTTTCATATCCAACAAGAAAAATGGTCGGATATTGAACAGACTTTGAAGAACCAATTCCATAATAATCATTATCGGAAAGGAATCAGTTTCGATGCAGATTTTAACTGTTGTTTCTTAGAGCAAGAGTTATACGGCAAAGCCATTATTCGTGCGCTGAGCTATAACAGTCCTAATTTTCTTGATGAAAAAAACTTAAATAATAGCCTTTTAAGAAAATATCCAAATCAGCAACACAACATCAAAATTAAGGAACTTCAACAGCTCTGGACTTTTGATACTTATGCTGTGATTTATGAAGCAGAGCAGTTGGTACCTTTGCACAGTCAGTTCACTGAAAATGGCGTGCGTTATCTAGTTGAGCCGAAAAAACAGCATTTTAAAAAAATGATAGAAAGCAATGCTCAATTTCTTTATCAGCAAATTCAGCAGGATGGGCGATTCGCGTATGGTTTTTTCCCCGCCTATGATCGTGAAATTCGGAGTTACAACACGGTTCGGCACTGTACTTCGGTCTATGCCTTACTCGAAACTTTAGTGATTCGATCACATCACGTTTTTATCGAAAAAATTCAGTTGGCGATTGATTATGCGTTAAAGCATTTCTATATCGAAAAACAGGTGGAATTGGCTTATATGCTGGATGGTAATGAAGCCACAGGCCTAGATGAAATTAAGCTAGGGGCCAATGCTGCCGCGATTTTAATGCTCAGCAAATATCAAGAAATTACAGGTGATGATCGCTATCTGGTTTATGCACAGGCCTTAGCCAATGGCATTTTATCGATGGTCAATGATGCAGGTGAAACCACACATGTACTGCATTACCCAAGCTATGAGATTAAAGAGAAATTCCGCATCATTTATTATGATGGTGAAGCTGCTTTGGGCTTATTACGTCTTTATCAACTTCATGCAGACGAAAAATTACTGCAAACCGTTAAATGCATGTTTGAACGATTCATTGAAAAAAAATATGATCGTTATCATGATCACTGGCTCAGCTACTGTAGCAATGAACTGACCAAAATTTGCCCCGAAGAAAAATATTTCCAGTTTGGCCTGAATAATTATTTAAGGCATCTGGTATTTATCCGTAACCGTAAAACGGCCTATGCCACTTTGTTGGAAATGATGATGGCAGCCTATCAAATGGTTCTCCGAATTCGAGCACTGGGTTTAGGACATTTGTTCGAAAAGGCGCAGTTTGATGATCTAAAAAAGCTGATTGAGTTTCGGGCTGAGTTTCAGCGCACAGGATTTTTCTATCCAGAAGTCGCCATGTATATGGCACGGCCAGATAAAGCATTGAATGCCTTCTATGTGCGGCATGATCGTTTTCGTGTACGGATTGATGACCAAGAACATAATCTTTCAGGTTATGTGGCCTATGTTCAGCATTTTGAAACTGAAGCTTGAGGGTGAAATTGATGAGTACACCTCAAGAAATCAAAATTATTAGCCAGATGGGCAATCAAGACTTTCAATCTCCTGTTTGGCAGACAGAAATTTCAGGGGATTGCTCTGCTTGGATTCTATTATATTTAGCTTTAGAGGCGGTGGTTGAAGGTCGGTTATTACTTGAAGATGGGATAATTATTGATAAGAATTTCCAAGCGAAGCAAAGTGATTCTTCTGATTTGATCTGGAATCCAAGTAATTCCGTTTTACAGTTATTACAGTATCTCAGTTTTAGCCCAAACAATGCTACACAACAGCTGCTGGGTTGCCACCTGTTTGGAAATTGGCAACAGGCAGAAATTGAAATCGCCAGTAAGGCAGAGCAGTTTGGATTGAGTATTCAGCATCAATCTGTTGCGACCCCAAATACCTTGCAAAAACTCTATGGTTTGGCGGAATCCATCTTTAATCTACCGATTGAATTGCTGAAGCAAGTTTTTGTCAAAGTACCGAATATTCATGGGCAGGAGATTGCTCCGATCCATTCATTATCAAGCTGTACACAACTGGATGCAGTGATTTATCTGACAGATCAACGTCGAGACTGCTATTTTTCTTATCGTCATGAAAATCAGAGCTTAGGTATTTTTCAGCTTTTAGACCAGCTCCATCGAATTGATCATTTAGCCCCGTATTATCATTATTTCCAACAAGGGCTATTGCCAACTAAACAGCTGCACGCCAAAACTGAATGGATCAATATTCTTGGCGATACCTATTTTGGGGAGTTCTATACCGAAAAAAGAAAAAACAAAGGTATAGATGATGCTTTACAACGTTATGGTTATCGCTATTCTTTTGAAGCAATTAAACAATTTTTTGGCGCCGATGATATTAATATTGCCAATTTAGAAGCGGTTTTCAATCTTGAAGAGAATTCAATTTTAGCAGGCAGAAAAGCCTATATTTTGGGGGCAAAAGCTCAGGAAACTTTATCTGAATTTAAACGTATTCATCTCAATACCTTGTGTTTGGCCAATAATCATTTAAAAGACTATGGAGAAGCCAGTCTAAAACATACTTTAACTCAGTTAGCGCATGCCAAGATTGATGTTATTGGGGCAGGTGAGAATCAACAACAGGCACATCAAGGTCTAGAAATTAAAAATGATCAGGGGCAATGTCTGGCTATTTTTAATGGCTATTGGCATAGAAGAGCTGCCTATCAGGAGTATGATTTTTATGCACTCGGTAACAGTGCTGGGGTAGCTTGTCTCAATGCGATTTTATTCGAACAGCTGATGCAATACCGTTTAGCACATCCAACCCATAAAATTATGGTGATTTGTCATTGGGGTGTGGATTTTAAATCGATCCATCCTGAGCAAGAAAAACTGGCCAAGGTCCTGACTCAGATTGGGGCAGATGTGGTGATTGGTCATGGTGCTCATACCCTGCAGCCAATTCAATCCATTCATCAAAAGCCCGTTATTTTTGGCATTGGCAATGGGGTATTTAATAGCAATGGCCATTTTGAAAAATATCAAGCCTTGCCTTATGGGGCTGTTGTGCGAATCAATTTAAAAGAATCCCGATTAAAACTCTATCCGATTTATACCCATAATCAGAAGACCTTTTGGCAACCGCATAGTGTTGATGAACTACAATTTGAACAAGCGAAAACCTTATTGACCCATCAATTAGATCCAGTAAATTACAGTGTGGGGCAGGATGATTTAGGTCATTATCTGCAGTTCAACTTTTAAGGATATTGGTTGTAATTGTTGAGCATGATGTTCAGTTGTTCTTTGTTAAATCCCAAATTACGTAAGCCTCCACTGCCTAAGCGACAATCATAACTGCTCATAATATTGGTCGGTGTGGTTTTGGTCGCTTTAGGTGAACAAACATGGCTGAGACCGAAGGCATGTCCCATTTCATGGATACTGGCAGCTTGGGTTTGGTAATTCAGCCGTTGCCAATCAATCAAAATAAAGGGTTGCCCTTGATTGCGGAATCCCCAACTGGTGATATCAGCATCTTTTAATTTTTCGCCATAAGAATCATAAATAATAAACAGCACTTCCTTGCTCTTTCGGCGAGGGAAGCAAGTTCTGACCGCACTTGGCAGATTGTCTGGAACAATTGCTTTCGCTTGGCTTAATTGGTTGGCGAGATCACATTTGCGTTTACTAAAATCTTGATAGGAATAATAACGATGAATTTTAAACTTAAAGATTTTTTGATTATTTTCATCGACAAAGTATCGGTTCAAGATTGCCAGTTCTTTATACATTTGTGCTTTACGATCTAGGGCTTTTACTTCTGGACGATTGCTGGTCACAATAAAACTGACATTGACCACAGGTAAATGGTCGACATCTAGCGGATACTGATAAGGCAATTTTTTTATCGGGGCTTTTTGAGTGGTACAAGATGCACTAAAGATCAGACATAATAGCGTCAGGGCAGTGATTTTTAACCGCATTTTTGTTCTCTCAAGTAGTTACGTTTTAATTATTGTAAAGCTAGCTTTTCGCATGATTTTGATTATCTTAGCAGATTTTTGGAGCTTGTATGGTGCAAGATACCAATGAACTACATCGGCAAATTTTAGAAGTGATTGCCTTGATTCCTTATGGAAAAGTGGCAAGTTATGGACAAATTGCCAAATTGGCTGGTTTACCCAAACATCCACGTTTAGTGGGTTATGTACTCAAGCATTTAGATAAAGACAGTGAAATTCCTTGGTATCGTGTGATTAACTCACAAGGAAAAATCAGTGTGACTCGAATCAATGAGAAAGGTGAAAATGTTCAGCAATGTTTATTAGAAGCAGAAGGGGTGTATTTATTAAATGGCAAGGTCAGTTTAAAAATATTTGCTTGGCAGCCTTAAATCGTTTTGGACAGATCAGAATTAATATTGAAATTAATTTACGGTTTATTTACAATCTGGATACATAAGATTACATTGAAATGATTTTGGTATTTAAATGAAAAAACTGTCTGTTATTTTTGGGGTTGCTGCACTGAGTTTATCTGGATGTGCAAGTATTATCTCGGGTAAAACCCAAACCATGACGTTCCAAAGTACGCCAGAACTCAGTGATATTACGATTTTAAATCGTGATGGCAAGAAAATCCATGTTGGAAAAGCACCTGTAACCGTGAGCCTGAATCGTGGAGCTGGTTTCTTTGTTCCTGAAAGATATACGGTTATCTTTGAAAAAGAAGGTTATGAAAAGAAAGAAATCAAAGTTACTTCGAGCATGAATGGTTGGTATATCGGGAATATTTTATTTGGTGGGGTAATTGGCTTGTTAATTGTCGATCCTGCGACTGGGGCGATGTATAGTTTAAATACAAAAGATACCAATGTTGTTCTAAATGACTTAAAGAAAGAAAATCTTCAAGCCAATGCTCAATCATTAACAATCGTTTCTACGAATGTACTTTCTGAAGAAGTTTTAGAAAAAGCAAAACCAATTCAATAAAAAGCTTAGTAATAAGCAATAAAAAAGCATGATAAATATTTATCATGCTTTTTTAATATTTCTAAATGATTAATATGAATTATCAACGCACAATTAATACAGGAATGTGACTTTCTGCTAAAACTTTCTGTGCCACACTACCGAGTACAAATTGTTTAAAACCTGTGCGGCCATGTGAACCCATAATAATCAAATCTGCACCTAGGTTTTGCGCCGCACCAATAATTTCCTGATGCACTGAAAAACCTTCCAGAATTTGTGTTGCAACGGTCAGACCGTGTTCTTCAAACTTTTGCTCAGCTTTCGTTAAATTTTCTTGAACATAACCTCTGACACGTTCAATCAAATCATTGCTTTGGCCCATACGAATATAGGCATCTGCAAGATAAGGATCTAAAGTCATCACTTCGACAACCGTCAGTTCACTGTTTAAGGCTTTGGCCAGTTGTGCTGCTTCTCGAATGACATTTGCTGCAATTTCAGAGTCATCGATCGCCACTAAGATTTTCTGATAAGCCATGAGGGATACTCCTTATATTTATGATTTTGCATTGAATTTCAGAATAAAAAGTTGTTTAAAATACAGACTATAGTTCTATATTAAACCTGTTGTTATGAAAATAAAACCTAGCATTTTTATAGGGATAGTTATTATTTATAGGATTATGGTTAAGCTTAGAAGAGTTTAAGAATAGATGAAATTTCCATAAAAATAAAAGCATGTATCATCATGATTTATCTATAAAAGCTGGCTTAATTTCGCTCAAAGAATTGAATCAGCGCATCCACATCATCCGTCTGCAACTGCTCACGCATTTTTAAAATCTGCTTTTCATCTAAGTCATAAAGTTTAAGGGAAAGCAGTTTTTCAATGTCATGTTCAGGAAAGCGGTATTTGATGACTTTGGCTGGGACACCACCGACAATTGCATATGCTGGCACATCTTGGGTGACCACAGCACCTGTTGCTACCACAGCACCTTCACCGAGTTTAACACCTTGCATGATCATGGCACGGCTGCCAATCCAGCAACCATCGGCAATGATTGTATCACCCGCAGGTTGAAAGCTACGTGTATCAAAAGGGAAGGTTGAAATCCAGTCTGGGCGGTGCAGTTGATTACCACCCATCATAATCACGCATTCGGCACCAAAGCAGACAAAGTTGCCAATATGCAGTTGATCAATTGGCTTTTCAGGTGTAGCCGCTTTGTCGTGTAGATAACGCACCACACAGCGTTCAAAACCTTGATCCCAATAAGCAGAATAATACGAGTAATTGCCTTTAATATGGATGTTCGGATTGTTTACCGTTTTAGCAATAAACTCGAACTCACACCAATGCTTAACAGGGGAGTTGATGAGTGGATCCATATTTAGACAAAATACCAAAAGAAAGCTGCGTTATTATAGCTTTTAAATGAGCAGAGAATGCGGGTTAGAGAAAAATTTCCAAAGCCAGCTAAACAAACATTGAATTTGATTGGGAAATACAAAGCCGAATAAGCAAAAGAGATTTTAGCGATAGCCATCAATGATCAAATGATTATCACGTTATTGTATTGATTAAGGCTTTGTACTTGCTATATAGCATTTCAATACGTTTTCAAGGAAAAATAATGAAAGTAAGGGTTTTGAAAAATACAAACTATGATATTTATGATGATGTTGTGAAACAACATGCACTTATTGTTGGTAAAGAATATGAGGTGCTCGAAATTAGCGAGAATACATTTGGTTTATTAAATGAACGTAAGGAACCAACCTTATTTGAGAAAAATTTATTTGAAATCACCGATCCAACAATTTCTAAAAATTGGATTAAACAAGAATATGAAGATGGAGAGTACTATATCACTCCACCAGAGTTTTTAACCCATCGTTATTTTTTTGAGGAATATTTCAATGGTAATCCAGATATCGTTCAACAGTTTAATAATTACTTAAAATCTATTCAATGATCATAAATAAGCCTCCAATAGGAGGCTTATTTATTTTTAAATATTAAATATATTCCACACTTACGATTTCGTATTCAACTTCACCTTGTGGTGTTTGAATTTTTGCTTCGTCGCCTTCATTTTTACCTAAAAGACCACGTGCAATCGGTGAGTTCACTGAGATTTTATTGATTTTAAAATCTGCTTCATCATCACCGACGATTTTATAAGTCTTACGTTCTTCGGTATCAAGATTTTCAATCGTTACAGTCACGCCAAAGACAACACGGCCATTTTGCTCAAGTGTTTTGACATCAATTTCTTGTACTGCGCCCAGTTTACCTTCGATATCCTGAATACGACCTTCGCAGAAACCTTGCTGTTCACGCGCAGCATGATATTCAGCATTTTCCTTTAAATCACCGTGTTCACGAGCTTCAGCAATCGCTTGGATAATACGTGGGCGATCCACTGTCTTGAGCTGTTGTAATTCTTTCTCTAAGGCAACCTTGCCTTCGGGAGTCATAGGATAACGTTGCATTCTGGTCCCCTCTAAATTGGTTGGGAAAATACAGGATTAAAAAAAGAAAAAGCCCGCCACCGATAAGGTGACGGGACTTTATCGGTAGAGAATTAACCTACAGTTTGTAAATCTTGCAAGCGGTATACATCCATTGGCAATTTCACAGCAAATGCTTGGCAAACTGCTTCTGCACCGTTAATCGTGGTGGTGTAATACACCTTGCCTTGGAGGGCAGCACGACGAATCATGGCAGAGTCATATTGAGCTTGTTTGCCTTCAGTTGTGTTGACAATAAGATGAATTTCACCATTTTTCAAGCGGTCAACAATATGTGGGCGACCTTCGGTCACTTTATTGACTGCTTCACATTCAATACCTGCTTCTTTTAGTACGCGATGTGTACCGTTGGTCGCAACAAGTTTGAAGCCATACTCGATCAACTGTTTCGCGATGTTGGCAATGTATTTTTTATCTGATTCACGAACCGATAAGAATGCATGCTTCACTTCACCTTCAGTTGGTAAGCCTGGTAAACGTTCATTTGAACCAAGCACTGCTTTATAGAATGCTTCGCCGAATGTTTTACCAACGCCCATCACTTCACCTGTAGATTTCATCTCAGGCCCAAGCATTGGGTCTACACCAGGGAATTTAGCGAATGGGAATACTGCTTCTTTAACCGCAAAATGTGTTGGAATGATTTCTTGAGTGAAACCTTGTGATTCCAACGATTGGCCCGCCATACAACGTGCCGCAACTTTTGCTAAAGAGTCACCAATACACTTCGATACGAAAGGAACGGTACGTGATGCACGTGGGTTCACTTCAAGTACATAAATGTCGTTGCCTTTAACAGCAAACTGAACGTTCATCAAACCGATTACGCCAAGTTCTTTTGCCATCGCAACAGTTTGACGACGCATTTCATCCTGTACTTCTTGAGAAAGCGAGTACGGAGGAATCGAACATGCTGAGTCACCTGAGTGAATACCAGCTTGTTCAATGTGCTGCATGATACCGCCGATCACAACGTCTTTACCGTCAGATACGCAGTCCACGTCAACTTCAGTTGCATCGTCAAGGAAACGGTCAAGCAGGACTGGGGCTTCATTCGATGCTTGTACGGCTTCGCGAAGGTAACGTTTAAGTTCTTCTTCGTTGTACACGATTTCCATTGCACGACCACCCAATACATAAGATGGACGAACAACCAGTGGATAGCCCACTTTAGCCGCTTCTGAAATACCTTCTTCAGCAGACTTTACGATGCTGTTGTTTGGTTGACGAAGCTGTAGACGTTGGATCATTTGCTGGAAACGTTCACGGTCTTCTGCACGGTCAATTGCATCAGGAGATGTACCAATGATAGGGGTACCTGCTTCTTCCAAAGCACGTGCCAATTTCAAAGGTGTTTGACCACCGTACTGTACGATCACGCCTTTAGGCTTCTCGGTACGTACGATTTCAAGTACATCTTCAAGTGTTACTGGCTCGAAGTATAAACGGTCAGATGTGTCATAGTCGGTTGAAACCGTTTCAGGGTTACAGTTCACCATGATGGTTTCATAGCCGTCTTCACGCATTGCAAGCGCAGCGTGTACACAGCAGTAGTCAAACTCGATCCCTTGACCAATACGGTTTGGACCACCACCAATGACCATGATCTTGTCACGGTTTGATGGATTTGCTTCACATTCTTCATCGTAAGTTGAATACATGTAAGCAGTACCCGATTCAAACTCGGCTGCACAGGTATCAACACGTTTATAAACTGGATATACACCCAAGTTCCAACGATGTTTACGGAATTGTTTTTGTGAAATACCCATTAAGTTGGCAATACGCAGGTCAGATAAACCTTTGCGCTTGAACGAACGGATATTGTCAGCATTCAAATCACCGAAGCCTAAAGTTTTCACTTGTGCTTCAGTTTTAATGATGTCTTCGATCTGGATCAAGAACCAACGGTCGATTTTGGTTGCTTCAAATACGTCATCTAAAGAGAAACCGTGGCGGAATGCATCAGCAACGTACCAAATACGCTCTGGGCCAGGAACTTTAAGCTCTTTTAAGATGATGTCTTTGGCATTGGCTGTACCAGCTTCAACTTTTTCATCAAAGCCACATACACCCACTTCAAGACCACGAAGTGCTTTTTGTACAGATTCTTGGAAGTTACGGCCAATCGCCATGACTTCACCCACAGATTTCATCTGAGTTGTTAATACAGGCTCAGCTTGTGGGAATTTTTCGAAGTTAAAGCGAGGAATCTTGGTCACAACATAGTCAATCGACGGTTCGAAAGATGCTGGAGTTACGCCGCCAGTGATGTCATTTTTCAATTCATCAAGGGTATAACCGACCGCAAGTTTCGCTGCGATTTTCGCAATTGGGAAACCTGTTGCTTTAGATGCAAGTGCAGATGAACGTGATACACGTGGGTTCATCTCGATCACAACCATACGACCGTCTTTCGGGTTAATACCGAATTGAACGTTCGAACCACCAGTCTCTACACCGATTTCACGAAGAACTGCAACAGAGGCATTACGCATCAATTGATATTCTTTGTCAGTCAATGTTTGAGCAGGTGCAACCGTGATTGAGTCACCTGTATGTACGCCCATTGGGTCGAAGTTTTCGATTGCACAGACGATGATACAGTTGTCGTTTTTGTCACGAACAACTTCCATCTCGTATTCTTTCCAACCAATCAATGATTCATCAATCAATAATTGGTGAGTCGGAGAGAGGTCGAAACCACGTTCACAGATTTCAAGGAATTCTTCGCGGTTATAAGCGATACCACCACCAGAACCACCCATCGTGAATGATGGACGGATGATGACTGGGAAACCGAAGCCCGCTTGGATCGCCAAAGCTTCTTCCATTGTTTCAGCAATAGCAGCTTTTGGACATTCCAAACCAATTTTACGCATTGCGATATCAAACAGTTTACGGTCTTCTGCTTTTTCAATCGCTTCTTTTGATGCGCCAATCAGTTCTACATTATATTTTTCAAGAACGCCGTGCTCGTCTAAGGCAAGGGCACAGTTCAATGCAGTTTGACCACCCATAGTTGGAAGGACTGCATCTGGACGCTCTTTTTCAATGATTTGTGCAACTGTCTGCCAAGTGATTGGCTCAATATAGGTTGCATCCGCCATTGCAGGGTCGGTCATGATGGTCGCTGGGTTAGAGTTCACCAAAATAACGCGGTAACCTTCTTCACGAAGCGCTTTACATGCTTGCGCACCTGAATAGTCAAACTCACAGGCCTGACCAATGACAATAGGACCAGCACCAATAATTAAGATGCTTTTAATATCCGTACGTTTAGGCATTATTCGCTCCTTAATTACTTCTTAGCGGCTTCAATAAGTTCGATGAAATGATCGAACAATGGAGCACAGTCATGTGGACCCGGGCTAGCTTCAGGGTGACCTTGGAAGCTGAATGCTGGTTTATCCGTACGATGGATACCTTGGTTTGTACCGTCAAACAGTGAACGATGTGTCACTTTTAAGTTTGCAGGTAAGGTACTTTCATCGACAGCAAAGCCGTGGTTTTGAGAAGTAATCATCACTGTACCATTCTCAAGATTTTGTACAGGATGGTTGGCGCCGTGGTGACCGTGATTCATTTTCATGGTCTTCGCACCTGAAGCAAGCGCTAAAATTTGATGACCTAAACAAATACCAAATACTGGCAGTGTTGTGGTTTCAACAATGGTTTTCACTGCTTCAATCGCATAGTCACATGCTGCTGGGTCACCAGGACCATTTGACAAGAACACACCATCTGGATTCAATGCGAGCACTTTTTCAGCAGGGGTTTGCGCAGGAACAACTGTTAATTTACAACCACGGTCTGCGAGCATACGTAAGATGTTGGTTTTGACACCATAATCGTATGCAACAACATGAAATTTAAATTCTGGTTGAGTGAAGCCCTGACCTAAAGTCCAAGAACCTTCAGTCCATTCGAAACCTTCTGGATCACAGCATTCTTTTGCAAGATCTAAACCGTTCAAACCGCCGAATGCACGTGCCTTGGCAATTGCTTCTTCTTCTGTAATATTTTCGCCAGCAAGGATGCAACCATTTTGTGCACCTTTGTCACGTAAAATACGTGTCAATTTACGTGTATCAATATCAGCGATTGCAACAACATTATGTTGTTCCAAGTATTCACTGAGTGATTGTTCAGCACGGAAATTACTGTGTAATAAAGGAAGATCACGAATAATTAAACCATTCGCCCATACTTTATGGATGCGACCTGATTCAACGTCTTCACTATTACAGCCAGTATTTCCAATATGAGGATAAGTCAACGTCACAATTTGTTGTGCGTAGCTTGGGTCAGTCAAAATTTCTTGATAACCAGTCATGGCTGTATTAAAAACGACTTCACCAGTCGTACTACCCGATGCACCGATAGACGTTCCTTTAAAGATCGTTCCATCTGCGAGGGCTAAAATGGCGGGGGTGCTCAAACCAAAGCTCCTGAACTAAGACCACAAAAATAGGGCTGTAAAAAAGCGAGTAGACATAAAAAAAGGCAGGCTGTCTTAAAAAAACATGCCCCTCCTTCCAGTCTGCTCGCTTGTAACTTAACAGCGCATTATACGCATGAGTGCGTGAAAAGTCTATGTGTTTTATTTATTAAAGTCAGAATTTCCCAATTTCTTTTCTAAGCAGCAGTACAGCAGTGTCTATTGCAAAATCAATCATCCTTCTATCGATATCATGAGATATTATGCAAATTGTTAGACAATTTTTTTTATGTTTGGGAAGTGAGCGTTTTATCTTATATCTAGCCAAAAAATCAACAATCAATAAGAGGGTAATCAACATGGCTGCGAATCAAACAACACCTGCTGCAACTGCTGAAGAAGTGAAAGAAGCTGTAGTGGAAAAAGCGACAAAAGCAAAAGACACTGTTGCTGAAAAGACTGCTGAAGTCAAAGAAGCCGTTGCCGAGAAAACTGCAAAAGCGAAAGAAGTAGTAGCAGAAAAAACAGCAAAAGCAAAAGAAGTGATTGCTGAAACTCAAGAGCAAGCAAAAGAAGTGATTGCTGAGACTCAGGGTCAAGTTAAAGAAGCACTTGCTGAAACTCAAGAGAAAATTGAGACCGAAGCGAAAGAATTGAACCAGAACATTCAAAATCAGCTCACTCAAATCAAGCAAGATCTGTTAGAGCGTATTGAGGTGATTAAAACTCAACTTAATTCATCTCAAGGTAACCTTGTTGAATTGAAAAATGCATTGAAAACCGAATTAAATGCATTGATTGAAGACCTAACTAAAGTCAGCAAAGAACTGAAAGATGACATTAGCCAGATTTCAGTGAAGCATAAAGATACTTTAGTGGGTAGCTTTAAGCGTACCAAAGAGCAAGCCGTTGAAGCTTGGAACAAAGTGCGTGCAAGTTAATTTGGCATAGCGATAAAAAAAGCGAGAATTTTTCTCGCTTTTTTTATGCTTAAGATATTAAAACTGATGTAACCAATCGCGCTTGTTATGGAAGTCGGCTTGAGGGCTACTGTGTTGCATTGCAAAATAATACATACCTTGAGTAGTATTTAATACGGCTGTTAAACCGATATACAGGTCAGCCCATTTGAGTTGATGCTCGCGCATAAATTGCGACAGATCTAAACTGACATTCAAACCGTAATGGGTACGCTGTAAATGATTCAGTTCGATATCATAGGCGGCAATGGGTGGCATATCTTCTGGGAAGCGGTATTCTTCAAATTGATAGGCTTGCCAAGCTTGAGAAGGGGAAAGGTTGATTTCACGATAGAAATCTTGATCTTTCACACCCACAAAAATCTCATAGCAAGTCTGTTCCCACAAAAAGTCATGGCGTGGATTCGCTGCAACTTGATCTGGGTAAATCAAAAATTGATTTGGGTCACGAACCCAAAAACCAACATTCAGTGTTGCTGGTGTTTGTTGCTCAATCGCGCCAACCACCGTAATGGCACTAAAGCGATCAAAAGCAGACAGTTCATAACTTGCCATCGTAATTACTTATTATTTAAATGAGCAAAACGAACCAAGTTAGACAGGTGTTGGTTTTGCTTTGCTGCTTTTTTATAAAGCAAAACAATTTTACCAATTTTCTGTACAGATTCCGCACCTGTTGCTTCAACAATCGCGTCAATCACTGCAGCACGTGCATCACGGTCTTCACCCGCAATTTTCACTTTAATCAATTCGTGATCATTTAGCGCACGATTTGTTTCTTCAATGACGTTTTCTGTAAGACCTTGGCCACCAACCATTACTACTGGATTAAGTGCATGACCAATTTGACGTAAACGTTTACGTTCATGGATAGATAAAGCCGCCATTAAAAATACCTGATTGGGAAAACGACCTAGTATAACTTGCATCCCGTTTCTAAGATAGATTCAGCAGATAGGCACTTGAAACAAATCTGTGAAAATTGCCGAAATAACCAATGATGATGATCGAAAAAAAATCTGTAAAAGTTTCTGAATGAAGTACATCCGTACTGTAATGAGAGTAATTTTCACGTACAATGACTCATCAGAAGTTTTTTGAAATTTAGTGAGTTATGGCGACACGCATTACCAATCAAAAATTGTCTAAAAGCAGTCGTGTGTGGATGCGAGAGCACTTAGATGACCATTTTGTGAAGAAAGCACAAAAGGAAGGTTATCGCGCACGCGCGGCGTATAAGTTACTTGAAATCCAAGAAAAATATAAAATGATCAAACCTGGGATGACGGTGGTCGACTTAGGTGCGGCACCAGGTAGTTGGTCACAAATTGCAGGTAAATTGGTCGGATCAAAGGGCTTAGTCATTGCTTCAGATATTCTGGCAATGGATGCTCTTCCAGATGTGACCTTCTTGCAAGGTGACTTCCGTGAAGAAGAAGTTTTCGAAAAATTGTTAAATATTTTAAATGGGCGTCAAGTAGACGTTGTAATTTCAGATATGGCCCCCAATACATCAGGTAATAGGGCTGTTGATCAACCACGTCAAATTTACTTATGTGAATTGGCTTTGGATTTTGCTCAAAAAGTACTCGGGCCAAACGGACAGTTTCTTGTTAAAGTGTTCCAAGGTTCAGGATTTGATGAGTTCAGAAAACAAGTGGTCGATGGTTTTGATGTATTAAAAACAGCCAAACCTGCGGCTTCACGTGCTCGATCGAAAGAAGTTTTTTTGATTGGTCAAGGTCGTAAAAAGGCATTGCAATAAAAGTGTACTTGCCAAGTTGTTAAAAATTGTGCATTTTGTACCTTTTAAGTTTTTTGCAACGCAAATTCATTGCTGTTTTTGTGAAGGTCAGCCAAGATTAGGTATGATCAAATTAGATTGATATGGGAATAAAGCCTTGAGCGATTACTTCAAGAATGCCGTATTGTGGCTCATCATACTCGGTGTTCTGATTTTGATTTTTAGCAACGTCAGTGACCGCAATAAGCCTGCAGCGATGAAATATTCTGATTTCGTTGCAGCGGTGAATGCTGGGCAAATTAAACAAGTCACAATTGACGGTTTAAATATTAATGGTGAAAAAACCAATGGTTCTTCATTTGAGACGGTTCGTCCACAAGTCGAAGACACTGAGTTGCTACCAAGCTTAAATAAACAAAATGTAGTGGTTGAGGGCACAGCGCCACAACGTCAAGGCATTTTGATGCAACTTCTCATTGCGAGTTTCCCAGTATTGCTCATCATCTTATTATTCATGTTCTTCATGCGTAATATGGGCGGTGGTGCTGGTGGCAAAAACGGTCCTATGAGTTTTGGTAAGTCAAAAGCAAAAATGTTATCTGAAGATCAAATCAAGTTAACATTTAGTGATGTTGCAGGCTGTGACGAAGCAAAACAAGAAGTGGTTGAAATCGTTGATTTCTTAAAAGACCCTGCCAAATTCAAACGCCTTGGTGCAACCATTCCACGTGGTGTATTGATGGTTGGCCCTCCAGGTACAGGTAAAACATTATTGGCGAAAGCAATCGCGGGTGAAGCTAAAGTTCCATTCTTTAGTATCTCGGGTTCTGATTTCGTTGAAATGTTTGTCGGTGTTGGTGCTTCACGTGTCCGTGACATGTTTGAACAAGCAAAACGTCATGCGCCATGTATCATCTTTATTGATGAGATTGATGCAGTTGGTCGTCATCGTGGTTCTGGTACAGGGGGTGGTCATGATGAGCGTGAACAAACCTTGAACCAAATGCTTGTTGAAATGGACGGTTTTGAAGGCAATGAAGGCGTTATCGTTATTGCTGCAACCAACCGTGTAGATGTATTGGATAAAGCCTTGCTTCGTCCAGGCCGTTTTGACCGTCAAGTGATGGTCGGTTTACCTGACATCCGTGGTCGTGAGCAAATCTTGAATGTTCACTTGAAGAAATTACCTTCAGTGACAGGTGTGGATCTTAAAGTACTTGCACGTGGTACACCAGGCTTCTCTGGTGCGCAATTGGCAAACTTGGTCAACGAAGCTGCATTGTTTGCTGCTCGCCGTAATAAAAACACGGTGGATATGCATGACTTTGAAGATGCGAAAGACAAGATTTACATGGGCCCTGAACGTAAATCGATGGTGATTCGTGAAGAAGAACGTCGTGCAACGGCTTATCATGAAGCTGGCCATGCGATTGTTGCTGAAATTTTGCCAGGTACAGATCCTGTGCATAAAGTAACGATCATGCCACGTGGTTGGGCATTGGGTGTGACTTGGCAGTTGCCTGAGCAAGACCAGACCAGCCATTATAAAGATAAGATGTTGAATGAACTTTCAATCTTGTTTGGTGGTCGTATTGCAGAAGAAGTGTTCATTAACCAAATGTCGACAGGTGCATCTAACGACTTTGAACGTGCAACCAAAATGGCGCGTGCAATGGTCACCAAATATGGTATGTCAGATCGCCTTGGTGTCATGGTGTATGAAGATGAAAACCAAAATGGTTTCTTCGGTAATGTTGGCAGCCGTACGATTTCTGAAGCGACTCAGCAAAAGGTAGATGAAGAAGTTCGTCGTATCTTGGATGAACAGTACAAAGTTGCACGTGATATCTTGGAAAATAACAAAGATATCGCACATGCGATGGTAAAAGCCTTGATGGATTGGGAAACAATCGATCGTGACCAAATCCGTGACATCATGGAAGGTCGTGAACCGCAACCACCTAAAGTTTATGTTGCTGATAATCCAGTGGCTGCATTTGAACCACCGAAAGATGGTCCATCAACGCCACCACCATTACCAGCAATGGGCTAATTAAAGATAAAATAAAAAGAGCGACTTCGGTCGCTCTTTTTTTGTCTTGATTTTGGCCTAAACTGAAAATAAATCAGCTACGCAGCAAGCTCTGTCTTGTTAAAATAAGCCTATTCCAATATGGAGCGCTTTGATGCAGTTGATGCCTTTATCACAATGTCAGTTACCGTGTGGCCGTTTTAGCTTAGACCTCTCCCAACCCCAAGTGATGGGGATTTTAAATGTCACGCCTGATTCATTTAGTGATGGTGGGCAACATCATCAAAAAGACCAAGCTATTCAACATGCGTTGCAGATGATGCAAGATGGCGCCAGCATTATTGATATTGGTGGTGAGTCGACTCGTCCGAATGCTTCAGCAGTTGCATTGGAGGAAGAAATTCGTCGTGTGATTCCTGTGGTTGAAGCATTATCTAAATACGATGTGATTATCTCGATTGATACCAGTCAGCCTGAGGTGATGCGTGCCGCTGTACAAGCAGGGGCACATATCTGGAATGATGTCCGTGCATTGACTCGGCCTCAGGCCTTAGAAACGGCTGCAGAATTAAATATCCCTGTGGTACTCATGCACATGCGCGGTGAACCCACCAATATGAACCAGTTGGATCAATATCAGGATGTGACTGAAGAGGTAATTCAGGAGTTACAACAACGCTTAGATCAAGCGATTGCAGTTGGGGTGAGAAAAGAAAATATTATTATTGATCCTGGTTTTGGTTTTGCTAAAAATGCACAGCAAAACTTTCAATTACTGAATGAGTTCTGGAAACTCAATCGAATGGGCTATCCGATCTTATCGGGCCTATCACGGAAACGTTTTATTGGTGAAGCCTTAGATGGTGTGCCTGCACAGGAACGTGCTGTAGGGAGCGTAATGGGACATCTGCTGAGTATTCAGCAGGGGGCCAGTATTGTACGGGCGCATGATGTTAAAGCCACCAGCGATGCGATTAAAGTCTGGAACAGGATGCAAAATTATTAAGCTTGTAAGCGTCAGTAGGGCCCAAGGGCTCTATTGACTTGCTGAATCAGATTAAATATAACAAATGTAGAATGAAGATGAGTAATATTAAAAATGGAAAATAAAACAATCACATATAAAAGTTTATGGGTGTTTGCCCTGATTCTGAGTCTTGGTTTCATTGTTTCTGCCGGTGTGATGGGTTATGCGCTTAAACAGTTTAATAGCACAAAAAATTCAATTACAGTCAAAGGCTTAGCTGAAAAGCCGATTCAAGCCGATTCTGCACGTTGGGAAATCAACTTACAAACCAACCACACTTCTGACACGATCCCAGAAGCCTATCAATTACTTGATCAACAAATGAAAGCATTACAGGCGTTCTTTGTTGAACATGGCTTTAAAGCCGCAGATATGCAACTCGGAAATAAACGTTCGGATTCTTATTATGAGGAAGTCGATACAGGTGAAGGGCGTACCAAGCGGGAATTTAAAGGCTATATTGCCTTGCAGTCTTTGGTGATCAGCAGTCGAAATATCAAGAAAATAGAACAGGCGGCAAAAGATGCTTATTTACTGGATGAAAAAGGCATTTCGATTGAACAAAAACCTGAATATCTGGTGTCGAATTTAGAAGAAATCAAAATGTCCTTGATTGCCAATGCCACCAAAAATGCCTATAGCCGAGCCAATGAGTTTGCCAAAGTCGGTGGGGTAAAGGTTGGGATGATGCGTTCAGCCAGTCAAGGCGCATTTTATATCCTACCTGAAAGTGGTTCTGATGATGACAGTGATTATGGGGGGGCTTATGACAAAGCCACCATTAATAAAATTGCCCGTGTGGTGGTCACCATCAATTATGCGATTGAATAACGTTTAAGGCTTGAATTAAACCAAGCTCCTCTAAATTAAATAGATCGAAGGAAAGATACATACAAATACCATGTATCTTTCTTTTTTTGCATACAATCTTTGAATATCACCTTCATTTGAAAAGACAAAATAGAATTTAGGAATTTAAGCATGCACCAATCCACAAAAATATTAACACTGAGTTTGCTCAGCTGCATGATCATGGCTTGTAGTAGTCCTATCAAACACAATGACCAAGTGATGATTGAAACAACGATGCCTGTATCACCGTCACCGATTACCCAGTCAAATCAAGGCTTGGCTCAGACGCGTAAAATGATTGCACCAGCATCTTATATTGCAGTGATGCCAACGATGGAGAGACCACGGTTAGAGCAGAATACTGAAAAATACCAAAAAAATGAGGTCAATCCGGTTCATCGTGTTGCGGATCAAGCTGTTTCAACTTTTAGTATAGATGTGGATACGGGTAGTTATACCAATACCCGCCGTTTTTTGAATGATGGTCGTTTGCCGCCTGTTGATGCGGTTCGTGCTGAGGAAATGATCAATTATTTTGATTATCAATATCCACAACCCAATAGCGTTCATCCATTTTCTGTCACCACAGAAACTGTAGATTCTCCTTGGAAGGAAAATGCCAAGCTGATTAAGATTGGTATTCAGGCTAAAGATCTCAACACTAAACAATTACCTCCAGCCAATCTGGTATTTTTGGTGGATGTCTCAGGGAGTATGGATGCGCCTGATAAATTACCTTTAGTCAAACAAACCTTGCGTTTACTTACCGAGCAATTACGTCCTCAAGACAAAGTCACCATTATCACTTATGCCAGTGGTGAAAAATTGGTTTTAGAGCCAACGTCTGGAAATGAGAAAGACAAGATTTTAGCCGTGATTAATGCTTTGCAGGCAAGCGGGGCAACTGCAGGTGAACAAGCGATTCAACTGGCCTATAAACAAGCTGAAAAAGCTTTGGTAAAAAACGGCATTAACCGAATTTTATTGGCAACAGATGGTGACTTTAATGTGGGCATCACCGACTTCAATACCTTAAAAGGCATGGTAGCGGAGAAACGAAAAAGCGGAATCTCATTAACGACTTTAGGTTTTGGTACAGGCAACTACAATGAGCAGTTGATGGAGCAACTGGCAGATGCTGGGGATGGAAACTACAGCTATATCGATAATAAAAATGAAGCGAAAAAAGTAGTACAGCGTCAGCTTTCCTCGACATTGGCAACCGTTGCTCAGGATGTCAAAATTCAGGTGGAATTTAACCCAGCCACGGTGAAAGAATATCGCTTAGTCGGTTATGAAAATCGGATGCTAAAGCAGGAAGATTTCAATAATGATAAAGTTGATGCTGGCGATATTGGTGCAGGGCATAATGTCACAGCAATTTATGAAATCATTCTAGTTGGTCAGCAAGGTTGGCTCAATGATTCGCGCTATCAGGAATCAGCAAAAACAGATACAGCGAAAAAGTCTGAATATGCCTTTATCAACCTGCGCTATAAATTACCAAACCAAGAGAAAAGTATTTTGCTCAATCAAGCCGTCAAGGCTGAAAGTAAAACCCTTGCACACGCCAATAACGATACCCGTTTTGCGATTGCAGTGGCTTCCTATGCGCAGCAACTAAAAGGTGGGCAATATAACGGTGCAATGGGCTGGGATCAAATTATTCAGTTGGCACAACAATCTGCCAAACCTGATCCCTATCAAATGCGTGAGGAGTTTGTCGAACTTGCGAAGATTGCCAAAAGCTTGAGCGCGAAAAAAGATTAAGCTGTGTTTTTAAAAAAGCGGTCGGAAATGTTAAATGACTGGCCGTGAATAATATTGATGATTAACAATACAGAAATGATACCAATATGAAGACCCCTCTGATTAGATCAAGCAAGTTAAGTGAGCTGAATGGTTGCAATGTGTGGTTAAAAATGGAGTCTGCTCAGCCTACGGGTTCTTTTAAGCAGCGTAGTATTGGCAATGCTTGCCTAAACTATGTTGAAAAAGGTGCAAGGAAATTTGTGAGTTCTTCTGGTGGTAATGCTGGAATTTCTGTTGCATATATGGGGAAGCGGTTAGGGGTAGCTGTGACGGTCGTTGTCCCTAAAACAACGTCACAGAAAGCAATTGATTTAATGCAGCAAGAACGTGCTGAAGTGATTGTGCATGGCGACTCTTGGATTGAAGCCAATGAACTTGCGCTTTCTTTTGTGAATGAGAATGCTGTTTATATTCATCCTTTTGATGACCAATATTTGTGGGATGGCGTTGCCTGTATTATCGATGAAGTGATTGCCGAAGGGGTACGTCCTTCAGCAGTAGTTTTATCGGTTGGTGGGGGGAGTTTACTATCTGGTATAGCTCAAGGATTAGAAATGCATCATCTGGATATTCCTATTTATGCAATCGAAACTGAAGGTACAGCTTCTTTAAATACCTCAATACAACTCGGGCAGCATATTAGCCTAGACCATGTCACGGGCATTGCAACCACACTTGCAGCAAAACGGGTCTGTGAGCAAGCATTTAAGATCGCTCAACAGCCAAAGGTTCAGACAATAACGGTTGCTGATCAAGATACAGTAAGCGCCTGTTTAAAATTTTTAGATGATCACCGGACCTTGGTCGAACCTGCGTGTGGTGCAAGCTTGTCCATTTTATATGATCAAAAAGTTAACTTTAGTCCATCTGACGATGTACTGGTGATTGTTTGTGGTGGTGCATCGATCACTTTTGAGCAGCTTGCAAAATATGCGCAACAATTTGTCATGTAAATATGGATTTGAAGGTAGTTTTTCTTTGCAAATTGTCTTTCGCTCGAGGTGAAAGGGTACGGTTTGGCAAAGTTGATTATCTTCCACTTTAAAAAGTGGTTAGAAAAACCGCTTTTTTTATGGCTAAATATCGTGATTTCGGTGAGATTATGTTATAAGCATGGCGTTTTATTGCATATTATTTTTTATGTTTGAAAATTTACTCCTCCCGATGTTTGACGATGAATATTATCCCGATATTCTCGTTGCTGAAGTGAAGCAGCATATCCAGCAGTTTTCCAAAAAGGTCAACCGTACCGATCTATCTGAGACCGAAATCTATCGTTATGCACATCAGACCCTGATTGAAATTAACGAAATGAAACCGCAGTTTGAAGATTTGGAATCAAGTTTAGATGATACCGCTGCAGATTATATTGCTGAAGCCATGATGATGGTGGTGCAAGATGTGGGTTATCTAGACATTGAAATGGAAGAATTGATTGCCAATCGAGAGTGGTAAATTTCACTCTCGTTGGTTTTTTATAATAACAACTAATTCGCAGCTGCTACCTGCCAAAGTTTTGGTAACACAATTTGCCCTGAGATCCATGCTTCAATTTTGGGCTGTTGTATTTTTTGATAATACAGACTTTCGCTATTGATCAATAAGCCTAGCGTATCTCCCTGATTGAGTTGTCCATACACACTCGGTAATTCGATGCTTGGTGTTTTGCTATTCTGAGCCGTTAAACCTAATCGAATCTGATCATAGCTTGCTTTCTTGGCTGGATTAAATGGGGCCGTTTGATCATTTAAAACGGTATATTTTCCTGTGATCTTTGATTTAATTGCCATTGAGATAAACAAGGTCGCATCTGCATATTCATGGGTCGTTTCCATATTTAAACTCAGTAGCGCTGAACCTGTGATTGAGGTGGGTTGCAGAGCAGTATGGATCGGGATAAAAACGGCTTGGGTCGCAGTCGGTGCGATCCATGTTTTTTTCAGATCGTAGCTGGTTACAGGTTTAAGATCGGCAAAATGATTGACAGGGCTTTGATCGACGCATAACTCAGGTAATGATTCGGCAGGTGGTTGATCTTTTAGCTTCTGGTTAAACCAAGTCAAAATGGTTTTTTGTAGATTGTACTGCTGTTGATTGCCACAGCGAACCGATTTGCCAATATACCAAAAAGGGGTACTGCCTAAGGGAGAGTGCTGGGTAAAGGGTTGTAAATGGCCGCCTTGGACCCCGATCAAATGCACTTCATGTTGCGCCTGTTGGATACATTGTGCTGCTTTAATCCCTTCATTAAAAGGGAAGAGTACATCTCTGAAACCTTGAATAATCAAGGCATCTGCCTGAGGGACTTGGTTGTGACTGCAGAACCAGCTGGCTTGATGGGTCTTGAGAAAATCATAAGTCGATTGCTTTAATTGACCTTGCTGCGTATCCAGATACGCCCGTTTCAGTTCAGGGTCAAATTTATTCCAATTCCACCAGTCACCAATCAGATTGAGAAAACCAATCCAGTTACTTTTAGGTACGCCATTGGGGGCGAGGCTATGCACAATGTCATACCACGTGGTAATGGGAACAATGGCCTGTAAACGTGGATCTAAAGCGGAAGCAAGATACTGCACACCACCGGCATAGGACTCGCCAATCATACCGGTACGAACGCCGTTTTGATTCTTGGCCAGTTGTGGCAGGTTCCTTTCTGCCCAGTTCATAATGGTGATGACATCTTGCGCTTCTTTTTTTGGATCAGTCAGACGAATTTTACCCTGACTGTCTCCATGCCCACGTTGGTCATAGCTAATCACCCAATAACCATTCTGCCAAGCGGTTTTTGCCACTTGTCCTGTTGGTAAAAGAAAGCCATATAAACTGAGTTCAGGCCGTTTCATTCGAGATAGACCAAAGCCATGGGTATGTAAGAGTAAAGGGGCGGTTTGATCCGATGTTAAATGCGGTTGATACACAGTAAATGCGAGTACTGTGCCATCAGCTGCAGTGGTTTTGGCTTGATAATAGCGCTGTTTGAGTTCCGCTGTTTTAAGCGTTATTGAATTGGGCTGTGTCGTCGCATGTACACAACCCTGTAATACGAATATCAGACTACAGCAAAGCCATAAAACGTAAGAACGCATCGATTATTTCATCCTTGAACAAATCTTTGAGATATCACGCAGAGCGTTAGTACAGTGTACTTGAGCAGATCAATAGATACTATCATGGATCGGAGGTGTTACCTGACCGATCCGTTTGCATATTTATTGTGGGCGTGGTCGATTGCGATAGGCATAAAGAAAGAGACCGAAACACAGCAACATTAGACCCATGATCAGATGTGAACTGAGAGGCTCATGGTTGAACAAAAAGCCCCAACAAGTCGCAAACACAGGCGTCAGAATGGTAATTAGCATCACTGTAGTCGGGTTGAGTTTCTGAATTAAATGAAAGTAAAAAATCATGGCCAGCACAGAAGAAAATAAGGCGCTATACAGCAGGGCCAAACTGGTTTGTAGACTAGGGAACTGCGTTGGTGCCTCAGCGAGAAAAAAAGGCAGTAAACACAGATAGCCAAACCATGAAACCAAAGTTGAACCTGTAGTTTGGACAATAGGGTGAATCTCGGCGCCAACTTTGGCAACACTAAACATTGAAAGTACATAGAGTAGAACTGCAATGATTTCATATAACACCCCGACCAAATCCAGCTGAATATGGTCAGCACCAATACCGAGTGTCAGAGACAAGCCAAAAATTGCCAGTGAGAGTCCGTACCATTGACGTTTTAAAAAATGTTCGCGTTTTAGAATAAACACGGCAATCAAACCTGACCAGAGCGGTGCCGTACCATAAATAATCGAAATCATACCCGATGAAACACGGGTTGCGCCCATATAGCAGAAGGTCATAGAGCCAAATAAGCCAACCGCACCTGCGCTATAACTGATCAAAGCCTGAGGCGTCAAAATAAGTTTTTGTCGAAAATAAAACAGGCAAATCCATGCCAAAGGAATGGCGATACTAAAGCGGAAAAACAGTCCCCAAGCCCAATGAATTTCGTGCACAGTCAAAACTGCGGCCAAAGGTGTGAATGACCAAATCAGCACGACTGCAATAAATTGACCGACTGTGGCAAGGCGAGGGGAAACGAGGGCCACAGCCGGTTGCATCTGTGTGCTGGATATAAAATTCTTTTCGGGTAACTGGCTCATGTTGAGACTCCTGTTATAAAAACGCTAGATGGGGTTAAAAATTTAGGCAACAAAAAAGGTCGCTATTGAGGCGACCTTGGGATTCAAATGATGCTTTTTTTAAATGGTCATCGGATGAAGCTGTACAAAGTCTCCTCGCATAAAAATGCAGACACGTCGCCATGCCGCATGGACAGAAGTAGCATGCGAAATCACGATGACGGGTGCGAAAGACACTTTGTTGCTGAACATATCAATATTCTGAAATAAGCTTTGGATTTTTATAACATAGGCTTTGGGTGAAAAATAGTCGTTTTCTCAAATAAAGATAAAAATATAAGCAAAGCAAATAAACAATTGGGCATTGCTAAAATTGCAGATTTTTCCATAATGTTGCCATCAAATTCTGAAAGAAGTTTGCTCTTGTCTGCCTTTGAAATTTTTGCGGTGATGATTAGTCTGATTGGTGTGACCTTGACCATTCGACGCAATATGTGGTGCTGGTGGTTTAACTTTTTGGCGTGTGGTTTGTATGCCTATTTTTTCTTTACTATCAAGTTATATGGTGAAACGATCCTGCAATTTTTCTTTATTGCGATGAATGTTTATGGATTCTATTACTGGCTCAAAGGTAAACGTCAAGACCATGATATTCGGATTGAACCGATTGCCAAGACTACTGTATTGGTGCAAATGTGTGTGGCACTGATCTTTGGTCTGCTGTTTGGCTTGATTCTTAAACACTTTACCGATGCTGCTGTACCGATGTTGGATTCACAATTGGTGGCATTTAGTTTACTTGCAACCTACTGGACCAGCCGTAAGCATATTGCCACTTGGATTCTCTGGATTTTTGTCAACATCATCTATGTCGGTATGTTTATTTACAAAGAGGTTTTCCTGACCGCGGGACTCTATGCGGCTTTTGTTGGGTTGGCGGCCTATGGATGGTGGCAATGGCAACAGGTCAAACAAAAGCAACAGTTTCAACTATAAATAGAAGGGCAGCTGAGCTGCCCTTGTTATTGTGTATTTAAGTCTTATTTCGTCGTTGCCTGATAGGTCTGTACAGCTTGACGGCCTAAAGCTGGATCATCGGTAAATACACCATCGACCCCCGCTTTAAAATAAAGCTGCATTTCTTTGATGGACCCTGTGCTGCAACGCTCAGCTGCTTTAGCGACATCAGCACTGCATTTCAGCGTATCGGGCAGGAAGTTGTTTTCTGGACGGAAGGTATAAGGGTGTACTTTTAAATTGACTTTATGTGCATCTGCAATAAAAGAGGTGGTCTGTGTCATTGCGGCATCTTTAAAGACATAGACTTTCCATGGACCGACGCCATTGGCATAGCTTGAAACGTCTTTGAGGCCCTGTGCCGTTGCCAGATCCGCATAGGTTTTAGGATTATTTTGCACAACATAATCTGCTGGTCTTGCTTCTGGCGCATCATAGAGCTGAATCAATTGTGCATGCTTAACACTCTTGTGTAAGTCGAGTTGGCTTTTTAAATATTTTAAATTTCCAACTTCAAAAGACTGTAAATAAATAGGTGCAATATCTCGGCTGTATTGATACTTGGATAAGGTTTTCAGTAAAGCATCTTCCATCGCCAAATTCTGTTGCTGAAAGTAGGTTGGATGTTTGGTTTCAATATACAGACCGATGATTTTTCCAGTTTTTTTATAATGTGCTTCTGCCAGTTCAATGATTTGTTCTAAGGTTGGAATAGCATAGAGATCATTATATTTCTGATTGTCTGGTCGGAATTGCGGAATACGTTCACGGGCTTTGAGTTGCTGTAACTCTTTTAAAGTGAAGTCTTCGGTAAACCAACCTTCTAAAGTGACCCCATCAATGACTTTCGTTTTTTTACGGTCTGCAAATTGAGGTAGGGTGGACACATTGGTGGTCCCACCAATTTCATTTTCATGGCGAGCGACCAAGACACCATCTTTGGTTGAAACCAAGTCAGGTTCAATAAAATCAGCGCCGTCATCTATAGCTTTTTGATAAGAGGCGAGAGTATGTTCTGGTCGAAGTGCACTGGCACCACGATGTCCGATCACTAAAATTTTTGGCAGTTGATATTCAGGTTGAGTGGTCTTACTTTGATTATTATCGTCATCATTACAGCCTGCAAGACTGATCAGGCAGAGACAAAGCGCAGCTTTTTTAAACATGAATAAACTCATCAGTTTTTATTTAAGCGGCTAGTTTGCAAGCGAAAGTTATCAAATCAATGACAGTTGCATGATGCTTTTATGAAATTATCAAGAATTTTAAAATGTCTGTGTAATGTATAGCAAACATCCAGTTGTACGATTGCTCATAACTGGATGTCTAATCATGATGTTAGGATTTATGCTTCCAATACGGCCAATTGATCTCGGGGCTAAACTGATAGTTTTTATCTTGCCAATAAGACTGTCCAGGCGATGATTTATCTTTCAGTCCCATAATATGCATTAGGTTATTATCAAGTTCGGCGGTATTGAGGATTCTATCTTTGTTGACCCCAGTGGCGAGCATTTTATCCGACCACATGATCACAGGAACCTGATAGCCTGCTTTGGTATTGGGGCTATGCCCAGCATAGTCAATTTCATGTCCCACTTCATTGCCGTGATCTGACACAACCGTGAATGATCTAAAGTCTGGGATGGCATCGGCTCTCAGCGTATCTAAAAATTGCGCCAGCAGCGAGTCTTCGTATAGCACGGCATTATCATAATCATTACGCAAGGAACGAATCCAAGGGTCAATATCACGATTCTTCAGTTCAGTTTCTACGGTATCATTACTTTCACTACTGAATTTATTAAAGGTGGCAGGATAGCGCTCTTTATAATTCGGATGTGCACCGATTAGATGAAGAATAATTAACTTTTTCGGATCAGGATCTGCCAGTGCTTGTTGATAATCGGGTAACAAGCTTTCATCTAAAGAGGTACTACTACGTCCAGAGCGATTGTTTTTATACACAGCCTTATCGGCATAGGAACCAAATAAAGAGGACAAATAAGTATCATCTTGATTGCTGAGCCAATAGATCTTATAGCCAGCAGCACGTGCATAAGCTAAAACACTCTCAGGCGAATATTTATCATGTTCAGATGCCGGGCTTTCGGTCAACAAGACCCGTAATGCATTAATGGTCGATGGAGAGGGTGAGAAAGCATTACAGAAGACTTTGATGTCAGTCAGTCGTTTGGTTAATTCTGGTGTGGTATCGCGTGTATAACCACAAACCCCTAAGTTTAAGCTAGTTAGGCTTTCGGAAAGGACTAACACATGGGTCTGTTTACCAGCTGCTTGTTGGGTCAATCTTAGATTGTGTTGAGCACTAACATCCCATTGCTGATGGACATTTTTGTGCTGCTTAATTCTATTTCTAAAGTCTTCAATTTTAGTTTCAAACTCAGTCCAAAAAATAATGGGGTGGACTTTTCGAGATGGCTTCATCACATAGCTGGTAATGGTTAATAACACCAATAAGATAATACAACTACGATAAAGTCGACTCTGCCAGAGTTGACTAAAATGGGCAGGCTTAACCAGTTTAAACACTGAAAAGCTATATAATGTTAGGACACTCAGTAAAGCAAAAACTACTGCGGCAATCGTGATCAGATGCAGCTGTAAAAATCCCCAAATCTCTTGATGATTGGTATTCGCAATCGCTTCAATAATAAAATAGGCTTCGTTATCACTATTGAATAAAAACCAAGTGCTGGAGCGCAGCAATGCATCTAGCCAAGCGATAAACCACCAGGCAATACTAAGCACATACCAATATATTTTCTGCCGTGTAATGGCCAAATAGATAAACAAAATACCAGGGAGAGACAAAAAGCCGAGCCTTAAACCATCTGATAAATTACCTGCGGCAATAAGCAAACCGCCTGTAATCAGTGCAGGCAGCAAAATTAGCAGCAGAATATTTAAGTTTTTTAAGCTGGCCTTCATATATGCCTAGTACGGTAAGGGAGAGAAGTTAAGCGTGCTAATATCGGTTTAACGAAGGGATGTGTCAATTCTAAATTAAGAAGTATTTGATTGCACAGTAAATTAAATTGATTAGCACAGCTAAACTGTTAAATTGGTGCAAATACAGCGCATTAATTTATGCTGAACTTGATCAAAATCCATTATTCCTCCTCAATTTCTGCTTTTTGAAATGATATGTTAATAGGGATGGTGTTTGCCTGAAAGCTCAGTAATGATCGTAGACCGAAAGTATTCGTTTTTTAGCTATCTTTTTGAAAAATTGACTGTTTCTAGAATGGAATAAAACAGCCATGTTATCTAAGTTTTTTATTCATCGCCCGATCTTTGCTGGTGTACTGGCAATCATAGTCATGGCTGTCGGTCTGTTTTCAATTCTAAAATTACCAGTGGAGCGTTATCCCGATATTGCACCGCCACGAATAACTGTTGCGGCAAATTATAGTGGTGCAGATGCACAAGCAGTTGAAGACAGTGTTACTCAAGTTTTAGAACAACAAATTAAAGGCATTGATCATCTGTTGTATTTCAATTCCAGCAGTGATGCCAGTGGGAATAGCCGAATCAGTCTGTTCTTTGATCAAGGTACGGATCCAGATCAAGCACAGGTTCAGGTGCAAAATGCGATTAATGGCGCGATCAACCGTTTACCAGAAGATGTGCAACGACAAGGCGTCAATGTCCGCAAGTCGCTGAGCGATTCATTTATGGTGATTGGTCTGGGAGATAAATCAGGGCGTTCAACCAATTTAGATATTTCAGATTATTTAACCAATAATTTTGAGCTGAATCTCAGTCGAATCGAAGGCATTGGCGAGGTCAGTGTGTTTGGGTCGCAATATGCCATGCGTATTTGGCTCGATCCACAACGCCTAGAACGTTATCAATTACAAGTGAGTGATGTGCGCTCTGCCTTGGAAAACCAGAATGCACAGGTAGCAGCAGGTGCGATTGGGGATTTACCTGCCGCTCAAGATCAATATTTAAATGCCAAAGTCACATCGGGTTCTTTATTACGAACACCAGAACAGTTTGAAAATATCATTGTTAAAGCCAATACAGATGGCAGCTTTGTTTACTTAAAAGATATCGCTCGTGTCGAAGTCGGTGCTGAAAATTATCAGGTGTTTAACCGTCTAAATGGTTATCCTGCATCGGGGCTTTCACTGTCCTTGACGGTTGGGGCCAATGTGATGCAAGTTGCTGATGCAGTGTATAAGGAAGTGGCACGCTTAGAAAAAGCGCTACCTGAAGGCTATTTTGTGGTCTATCCACGAGATGATACGCCTTTCGTAAAAGAGTCGATGTCGCAAGTGGTATCAACCTTGATTGAAGCGATTGGTCTGGTGGTCTTGGTAATGTTTATCTTCCTGCAAAACTGGCGGGCTACTTTAATTCCCGCGGTTACCGTGCCGGTGGTGATTCTTGGAACTTTTGCTGTCTTAGCGGTTTTGGGGATGAGCATCAATACCCTGACTTTGTTTGCGATGGTGTTGGCGATTGGTTTGTTGGTCGATGACGCGATCGTGGTGGTGGAGAATGTTGAACGGCTGATGCATGAACAGCAACTCAGTGCCAAGCAAGCCTCAATTCAGTCCATGCATGAGATCAGTGGGGCCTTGGTCGGGATTACTCTGGTACTGACCGCGGTGTTTATTCCGATGTCGTTCTTTAGTGGTGCAACAGGGATTATTTATCGCCAGTTCTCGATTACGCTTGTGGTCGCAATGGGACTTTCATTGCTGGTAGCTTTGATTCTAACTCCTGCGCTCTGTGCGATTTTATTGAAGCCTCAGCAGAAACAGGCACGTTGGGCGATCAAGTTCAATCAGAGTTTGGACTATATTAAAACGCGTTATCTCAATGTTTCACAAAAGGTCATCAATTTAAAAACCATTTCGCTATTGGGTATTGTGCTGCTGATTGCTAGTTTTATTTGGGTTTATCGTGATCTGCCAACCAGCTTTTTACCACAAGAAGATCAAGGCTTATTAGGCGTTCAATTCCGTTTACCGGAAGGGACACCAATGAGCAAGACCGAAGAAGTCGGAAAACAAATTTCAGATTATTTTCTTGAACATGAAAAGGCCAACCTGAACGGAGTGATGGTGATTCATGGGCGTAACTTTTCAGGAACAGGGCAGAATCTAGGGCAGGCTTTTGTTTCATTAAAACATTGGAATGATCGTAAAGGTTCAGAAAATAGCGCACAGCAAATTCGTGCGCGGGCAATGAAGTATTTTTCCCAAAATAATCAAGCGCGCATTATGGTGCTGATGCCTTCGGTGATTCGTGGGCTCGGGAACTCTGACAAAATGGAGTTTTGGCTACAGGATACCAAAGGCTTGGGTCGAGAAAGTTTATTGAACTCTTTCCGAAGTTTGCAGCAACAAGGGAATGCATTACCTTCGGTCGAAAACCTTGATAAAAAAGGCAATGATGATCAGGCCGTATTGAATATCAAGATTGATCATAAAGCTGCGATGATTCATGGTCTTAATGTCAGTGAAATTAACCGCACCCTCTCGACAGCGTGGAGTGGCAGCTATATCAATGACTTTATTGATCGTGGGCGTATTAAACGGGTCTATTTACAGGGTGATGCACCGTATCGTTCTAAGCCAGAGGACCTGAATTACTGGTATGTTAAAAATGCCAATGGGCAGATGGTACCCTTCTCGCAGTTTAGTCAGATTGCTTGGCAAGGTGCACCGCCGATGTTGGAGCGCTTTATGGGCTATCCTGCGATCAGTTTGGAAGCAGATGCAGCCAATGGCTTTAGTAGTGGGCAGGGGATGCAGGCTATTCGCGGTCTGGTGGATCAAATGCCTGATGTTGGTTTGGAATGGAGTGGATTGTCTTATCAAGAACAGGAATCCAGTAATCAGGCAATCTGGTTATATCTGGTGTCTGTAGCCTTTATTTTCCTCTGTCTTGCTGCGCTGTATGAAAGTTGGTCAATTCCTTCGGTGGTCATGGCCGCGATTCCACTTGGGATTGGAGGAACCATTCTATTTAGTTATTGGTTTGGTTTCGCCAATGATATCTACTTCCAGATTGCGCTGCTCACCACCATTGGCCTGTCTTGTAAGAATGCGATTTTGATGGTTGAGTTCGCAGCAAGTTTACAGCAGCAAGGCCGGACAGCACTGGAGGCTGCCTTACAGGCTGCGGGTCTCCGTCTCAGACCGATTTTGATGACCTCGATTGCATTTGGTGCAGGCGTGATTCCATTGATGTTCTCCAGTGGTGCGGGTGCATTGAGCCGACAAGCGATTGGCTATAGTGTGTTTGGTGGTGTGGTGTTTGGTACGATTCTGGTGCTGATCTTTATTCCATTTATGTATGTACTGGTCAGAACCTTGTTTAAGCCAAAAGTAAAAATTGAAACTGCTTAAGCGCAGTCAAAATCAATAGCAGATATGAATAATTCGTTCTTCTAATAAAGGTTCGAATTGTTCATTTTTGTTGTCTAAGTTGAGAATATAAAAAAATATTTGTAGTATTGCCCTGCCGTATAAGCGGCCTAATGAGGTTTGATTCCCTAAATGGACACGCAGAGTTGTAGTTTATTTCAAATTACACATTTTTATATTAATCAAAATCTGAATGAAGTTTTCTATTCGATCGTAAAATAATACGCTGCGTTTAGTCCTTCATTGCAGATACTTTGTAGTGAAGAGGCAGACATGAGCTACAATAATTTTTTGTATTTATTAAACGACGCACTTAAAAATAATCATATTGAACTTGCACTTGCATCGGTTGAAACCTTTCAGGCGGTGGATATTGCAGATGTATTGACGCAACTCTCGGCTGAACAAAGTCAATTGCTGCTGACGCATTTACCTGATCGTGCCTATGTCTTTTCCTATCTTCCCCCCAGCGAACAGGTCAAACTGGCCCAAGCCATGCCCAGAAATGTCTTGGCTGAAATAATTGGTGAAATGTCATCGGACAAACGTGCTGACGTATTCAAATGTTTGGATGAAGAACAACAAAATGCACTATTACCAGCCCTAGCACAGGCGGAGAGAGAAGATATCCGCCAACTGTCATCTTATTTAGAGGGCACGGCAGGGGCGATCATGAGTTCCGAATATGCGACTTTAAAACCGAATATGATGGTTAATGATGCAATTAAAATGTTGCGTCTTGAAGCGCCTGATACTGAAATGATCTATTTTGCTTATGTGCTGGATGAAGCACGTAAAATTCTCGGGGTTGTATCTTTAAAGCAATTGATACTTGCGCCTGAAGAGCAAAATATTAATGAGTTGATGGAGACCAATGTCCTCACTGCTTATGTGGATACCGACCAAGATGAAGTCGCAAAAACCATTGCCCGTTATGACTTGCTTGCATTGCCGATTATTGATCATCAACAGATGATGGTCGGGATTGTGACCTATGACGATGCAATGGATGTGGCCAGCGAAGAGGCAACAGAAGACTTCTTAAAAGTCGGTGCGGTCAATGCATCCTCTAAGCTGAGTATTAAATCAGCACCGATTCTACAACTCTATCAGAAACGGGTATTTTGGTTGGTCTTTCTCGTGTTTGGTAGTTTGCTGTCGGGGATCGGTATTGCTCACTATGAAGATGTGATTGCGAAAAATCTGGTATTGGTGTTCTTTTTACCGTTATTGGTGGGTAGTGGCGGGAATGCTGGATCTCAATCTTCGACCTTGATGGTGCGTGCTTTAGCAACTGGCGATGTGCAATTCAAAGACTGGTTTCATTTGTTAGGGCGGGAAAGCTTAGTGGCATTATGTTTAGGTGGCACCATGGCGGTTGCCGTGTCATTACTGGGTTATTTCCGTGGCGATGAAATGGTGGCCTTGGTACTGGCGCTGAGTATGATGGGCATTGTACTGATGGGCTGTCTGATTGGTATGAGCTTGCCGTTTATCTTAAATAAGGCTGGGCTTGACCCTGCCAGTGCTTCTGCGCCGTTGGTCACCTCAATTTGTGATGCGACAGGGGTATTGGTGTATTTATTTATCGCCTCAATGATTTTATTCTGAGTCGTAATAATAATTGTACCGACAAAAGTTAAAAACTACTTTATTCTCAAGCATAAACATCGTTTTAGGTTGTGTGAATGACAGGTTCAAAAGAACAAAAAAAATTAACTCAGCAGCAAGCGATCGCTGTAGAGCGTGATTTAGCCAAGTTTGCCAACACCATGGATAGTTTGGTTCGGATTCCGTTTACCAAACAGGGGGTCGGGGCCGATGCTGCATTGAGTACCATTCCTTTTGCGGGCGATATCGCGGGTTTTGTATTGACGCTATACGCCTTTAAAAAAGCCAGAGAGGTGGGCGTACCACAACATAAACTCAAGGGGGTGGTCAAGCTGGCAATTATGGATATGCTGGTCGGATTTGTCCCCATTGTCGGCACGGTATTCGATGTCTTTATTCGTCCAAGTCGAAGAACTTTGGAAATCGTACATGCGCATATTCGTGAGGAGTATCAGGTGCACAGTGATATTCATGTGGTGCACCCATTCTTACATGAATCACTGGAACAAAAGCAGAAGACTTCAGCTTTCTGGCGTAATCCAGTTGTCAGCTGGATTTGGTTAAGAATCCCCGATTTATTGGGAATTGCAGTCCTTATGTTATTGGTTATCGCGGTTTGGGCAGGCTTCAGTTATCTGTGGCAGTTTTATCAATCTTTTCAAGCCCACTAGATTTTAAGCAAAAATAAAGCCTCCGTGATGGAGGCTTTACTGTTTATCTGATACTGATTATTGAACATTTAATTGCTGTAATGCAGCAACACGTTGTTCGATGGTTGGGTGAGTTTGGAATAAAGCAGCTAAGCTAAAGCCTTGTTCCTTACCTTCCGCAATCGCAAATGCTTTCATTTCTTTCGGCATTTGATCTGGCATTTCTGATTCTGCTTGTAAACGAAGTAAAGCTGAGATCATCGCTTGTTTACCTGCTAAACGTGCGCCGGCTTCGTCTGCGCGATATTCACGTTGACGAGAGAACCACATCACAATGGCAGAGGCCATAATACCGAATACGATGTCGAGTACGATGGTAATGGCAAAATAAGCAAGACCAGGTGCTTCACCTTCTTCACGACCAAACACATTGCGGTCAATAAAGTCACCTGCAATACGAGCAAAGAACATTACAAAGGCGTTCACTACACCTTGAATCAATGCAAGGGTCACCATGTCGCCGTTGGCAACGTGACCAATTTCGTGTGCGAGTACTGCACGAAGTTCATCTTTGTTCATGCGCTCAAGTAGACCTGTTGAAACAGCTACCAGTGCGTCATTTTTATTCCAACCTGTCGCAAATGCATTGGATTGGTAAGAAGGGAAAATACCGACTTCAGGCATTTTAATACCTGCACGTTGCGATAATTGCGCGACTTCTTGTAATAACCAAGCTTCTGCTTGACTACGAGGTGCATTTGGGTCGATTAATTCAGTTCCAGTGGTTTTTTTTGCCATCCACTTCGACATGAATAAGGAAATTAAAGAACCCACCATACCAAAGACGAAACAGATGACTAGTAGGTTGCCTAGATTCAAGCCACCCGCGCCATGGTAACTACCGACACCGAAGAGTGACAAGATAATGCCAGCTACAACCAGTACCGCGAGGTTGGTTAGCAAGAACAAACCAATCCGCATCATTGAGAAAACCCTCTTATAAAGAAAAAGTGATCTGATTTATAAATTATAAATCATAACGCTAATATGCAGGGCGAATTGTAAAAATTCAAGCAAAAAGTGGGCGCAGATACATTTAGCCTATAAAACGATGAATTGGCTATGAAACAGTGACTTAAATGAAATTTTGTCTAAAAAATATCAGGCAAAATCATTCTGTGAGAATCGCTGGCCTGAATTGTCAATCACTGAGGCGTATTCTGGCAGAAGCAGTGGCATTGGTGGTGGTATATGTCCCTGATGGTGCATCGGTAAAGGTACCATCGGCAAGGGTAATAATTTGGCGATTATATTGTCTTGGGGCAGGAGTGGTTTCAACAGCTTCGTTGGCTGGGGCTGTGTAATTTGCAGATTGGGTCAATACTTGGGCATTCGTCGCTGAGCTGTTGGAATTATTGAGGGAGTTGCCTAAGCCAGAGGCGTAAAGATTCTGATAACGGCTGGTCACACGACGCACATAATCTTGGGTTTCACGAAATGGCGGAATACCACCATATTTATCGACATTGCCTTCACCTGCATTATAGGCAGCAATCGCAAGTCGGGTATCGCCATTAAAGCGCTTGATTAGCCAACTCAGATAACGTGCACCTGCAAAGATATTTTGTTGTGGGTCATAGGCATTATTTACATTAAAGCGGCGTGCTGTGGCAGGCATCAATTGCATCAGGCCCTGAGCACCTACAGGTGAGCGTGCATTGATATTAAACCCAGATTCAGTATGCATCACGGCTTTAATCAATCCTTCGGAAACACCATGTTGTTGTGCAGCTTGGCGAATTAGATGATCAAAAGCATTTTTATTGCGACTATAGCTTGGGAGTACAGAGGCTTCACTGGCGCCCCAGTTGCTATAACTATGGATATTACTGTCGGGATAATAAGTGGCTTTAATCACTTTTAAATGACTGTATTCGGCTTTTTTCTTATTGGTGAGCAGGGTAGTGCCATTATTGTCTTTAAATTGGTAAATGGTCTGCCCCGCATAACTTGAGGTTATGCCATTAAAAAAACCGATTGTCCCCAAGCAAAGGGTAAAAAAATACGTTGTTTTGTTCATCGTTATAATATTCACAAAAGGATGAGCATAAGTTCTTCACAGCAGTTTAACAAAAAAAAGTAAAAAAAGAACTTTGGCTACAATTTTTTTATTTTTGGCTGTCGGACAAAAATCAAGTCTTTTTGCTCGAATGTTCAGCAAAAAAAATTAAAATATTTTTTTTAAAAACCAAGTCTTGACTTATGTAACTAGTTGATTTTATTTTAATAAAATGATTGGTTAAAAAATGATCAATCTAATGGGAAGCCTTATTTTAAGATAAAAACAGTTTGTCAATAGCGAAGAAATCCACAAATTTATCCACAGCTTTTGTGGACAACTGTGGAAAAGTTTGAAATATAAGCAATCTAGGCCAATTTGATATTTTTTGATCAGAATTTTACCAGTATGAAACTGAAATATGACGATTGAAAGAAATTGAAAAATTCTTTAGATGCGCATTTTTTCGGAATGAGATAAAATCTTGCGGTATTTTTGTTTATGAGTAAATCACGTCTATGTACGCGCCAGTGGAGTCCAATCAAGGATTTAATTTCAAGCCAGAACTTCCGACAAGTTCAGCGTATTATCGTCTATTGAAAAAGCTTCGTCGTCAGGTTGGGCATGCAATTCGTGATTACAACATGATCGAAGAGGGCGATAAAGTCATGGTCTGCGTGTCTGGTGGTAAAGACAGCTATACCTTGCTCGATATCTTGTTGCAGTTTAAACGTATTGCACCGATCAATTTTGATATCGTTGCGGTGAATCTTGACCAGAAACAACCAGGATTCCCAGAAGATGTATTGCCACGCTATATGGAAGAAAACAATATTCCGTATTACATTCTGGAAAAAGACACCTATACCATTACCAAACGTTTAACCCCAGAAGGTAAAACCTATTGTGCAGTGTGCTCACGCCTACGCCGTGGTTCGCTATATGGCTTTGCACAAGAGATTGGCGCAACCAAGGTTGCATTAGGTCATCACCGTGATGACATTATGGCAACCTTCTTTTTGAATTTATTCCATGGTGGTAGCTTAAAGGCAATGCCGCCAAAATTACTTTCTTCAGATAAAAAGAATATTTTGATTCGTCCTTTGGCTTATGTCGAAGAAAAAGACATTATCAAATATGCTGAATTACGTCAGTTCCCGATTATTCCGTGTAACTTATGTGGTTCACAAGAAAATCTACAGCGTGCCATTATTAATGATATGTTGCGTGAATGGGATAAACAGCATCCTAAGCGTTTACACAGTATTTTTGGTGCCTTACAGAATGTTTCTCCATCGCAATTGGCGGATCGTGAGCTATTCGATTTTGAAGCATTGGATGGTCAACGTGAATTTGACATGAAAGATCCAGAAGAGCTGAAAAATCGTTTGGATGTGGTGAATCTGAGTTTTGCTGCTGAGTAAAGTGTAAAATTTTTTTTAAAAGGTACTGCTTAAGTACCTTTTTTTTATAAAAAATTTAAAAATTGAATCACGCGTACAAAAAATCATAGCCTAAATTAAAAATTACATGCTATAACAGGGCACAAGCAAATTGCTTCATGAGATGTCGTCTGGATAGATGGCACAAGAAATTGAACAAATACATTTGAGGAATAATCATGGCTGCATTTTTAACTGATGATTGGTTTGCAACTGTTGAAAAACTGACTGCTGAAGCTGGTGATTTAAACTTACCACCAGCACTTGCGAATTTAGCGATTAACTTGGTTGTAACAGATGCAGCAGGTAATACTGAATTGGCTTTAGATGCAGGTAAAATCCAAAAAGGTTTATCTTCAAATGCTAAAACAACTTTGAACATGGATGCTGAGACTTTACGTAAAGTATTCTTAGAGTTTGACATGGCTGCTGCAATGCAAGCATTCATGACAGGTAAAATCAAAGTACAAGGCGATATGTCACAACTTATGGCTTTACAAACAGCCAAGCCAAGCCAAGAACAAAAAGATTTATTTAAGAAAGTACTTGAGCAAACAGCTTAATTACTGTTGCCATAAAAAAAGCTTACCCAGTGGTAAGCTTTTTTTATCTCTATTTAGACATCAATACGGCTATTGGTTTTGAGGTGTTCTAAATAAGTACGGATACGCGTTACATATTGTACCGCTTGCTTATAGCGACCATTTCGCGCTTGGTTGCGCTGTAAATAGTCATATAAGTTGACCCATTGATTCGGGTCTTTGCCTTGTGCACGAATACGTTTTTGAATCTGGCTGACTGCGCCAGGTCCCATATTATAAGCCACTAAGGCATACCAGTTACGATCTGGATAAGGCACATTGCCAAATTGATCTAGCATCAGATCAAAATATTTCGCACCACCTTGAATACTTTGCAGAGGATCTGAGCGGTTGCTCACGCCCATTGCTTTGGCTGTACTATTGGTCAACATCATTAAACCGCGAACACCAGTGGGAGAAACTGAGCTTGGTTTAAGATAAGACTCTTGATAGCCAATTGCTGCGAGTAAGTGCCAATCTAAATTGTATTTAGACGCGCTTTGTTTAAAGCTGGCCTTATAAATCGGTAAGCGTTGTTTCAAATCTCTTTGAATGGTTGACCACGACTCTGGTTTAACCACATTGCGGTTATAGAACGAGGCCAATTGCTGGGTCATACCCGATTGCTTACTTTGACAGATAAAACCACTTGCGGTGAGAGTAAGTGGATCATCTGCTTGTTTAAACACCCAGTTTAACTGAGGATTTAAACCATTTTTGCTCAAACTTGCTTGGTCACCACAACTTGCTGAAAATGAAACCAGTTGTTTACTTTCAATTGCAGCCAGGTTGGCCGTGGTCATCGCGATATTCGCTTTACCTTGTGCAACCCATTTCAATGCCGTGGCATTGTCGGGAACCGTTTTAAAATCGAGCTTTACATTTAAACTTTGTGCGTATTTACGCGCTAAATCGTAACCAAAACCATGTAGGAATTCACCTTCTTTAAACACTGTTGTTGGGGTTTCAACCGCAACCACTGTTAAAATATTGGTGTTCACAATCGTGTTGTATTGATGTGATTTTTCAGCATTCAAGCTATTGAAAGGAAGGATGGCTACTCCTAAGGCTAAAGCTTGAAAAGGTCGTTTGGAAGATAAAGAGTTAAGGCTAGGCCTCGACCCAGAACTTGAATTACTGTGCATGTTGTCTCCGCTACAGATAATTTATGCCCAAAAAGTTCAGCAAAACACTGCCTTAACTTTTAAAAGTTGATAAATTCAATAAGGGGTGGGCAAATCATGAACGTCATTCAAAATGACATTGATTAAAGGGAAAAATGATGCAAATGTTTCACAACATTTACAAAGTGTATAAAAAATAAACAAAAACAAACTTAGGGGCGCATATTAAGCGGCAAATCCAAGAATGTCAAATTTTGCACAATAAAAAACTGAGAGTTGCATCACAAACCTATGATTTGGAAAAGAATAAAATTTATACACTTTAGTGGTGGCGAAATAAGGAATACAATGCAAAAACTTGTAAATGGACTGTTGTATTAACGTATTTGGGCTTATGAAATCGAATTTAATTACGCGTACTGGACATGACTTATTGGTCGCTGAGCTCAAAAAGCTTTGGCATGATGAGCGTCCTGAGATCACCAAGAAAGTGAATTGGGCGGCAAGCCTCGGTGATCGATCAGAAAATGCAGATTACCAATATAATAAACAAATACTTAGAAAGATTGATCGACGTGTTCGTTATTTAGGAAAGCGTTTAGAAGAATTAAAGATTGTTGATTATGTACCAGAGCAAGAGGGTAAGGTCTACTTTGGCGCTTGGGTTGAAATTGAAAATGATGCGGGTGAGCAAAAAAAATTGCGTTTGGTGGGGGTTGATGAAATCTATGATCATCATCCGCAACATATTTCGATTGAGTCGCCTATGGCACGAGCTTTACTGGGTAAACAAGTCGATGATGAGGTTGAAGTGCATACGCCGTTGGGGAAAAAACTTTGGTATATCAACTCAATTCGCTATGAAAAACCTGAAAATGCTTAAAATTACAGAGTGTTGATTTTATTTTGAGCGGTTGATGCATTATTTTGAATAAAAGATTTGCCAAGTTGAACTTTTATTTATATGATAGCCGCCATTGGAAGCGTGGCAGAGCGGTTTAATGCACCGGTCTTGAAAACCGACGAGGGTGTGAGTCCTCCGTGAGTTCGAATCTCACCGCTTCCGCCAAATACGAAAAAGCCCTTATGAAAATAAGGGCTTTTTTATTTCTCTGTATTTTAGATTAACAACTTGGTTGCAATCGCCCACATCATCAGTCCAACAACAACATCTAGAATTCTCCACGAACTGGCTTTTTTAAACCAAGGCAATAAAACTCTTGCGCCATAACCTAGAGCGAAAAAGAAGATCCATGAGGAAAGGATGGTTCCAGCAGCAAACCAGTACAGATGGTCAGCAAACTGAACTGAAATTGAGCCGACCAGAATTACGGTGTCTAGATAGACATGTGGATTCAGCCATGTAAAGGCCAGACATAGTCCAATAATTTTAAACAGCGAGTCTTTTTCGATTTCACTGGGATTGAGTGATGAACTATTATTGATGGCTGAGTAAAAGTTTCTGAGCCCATACAAAAATAAAAAAGCAGCGCCAAAGTACTTGGCAATGGTGACGATCAAAGGGAAGTCAATCACGATTTTGGAAAAGCCCATGACCCCTAAATAAATCAAGATAGAATCCGAAAGTGCACAGATCAAACACACCCAAAAAACATGTTGTTGCTTTAAGCCTTGTTTTAGAACAAATGCATTCTGTGCGCCAATGGCTAAAATTAAAGAAAAGCCAATACCAAGCCCATAGAAAAATGCAGTCATATTTTGGTTCCTCAATCATATAGGATGGTCTGTGTTGGTCTTGGATGGAAAATAACGTGCAAATGCTTAGGCAAAGGCAGTCCGTCTAACGCTTAGATCAAGTGTTAGATGCTTTTTTTCCATTAAAAATTTACTGTTTGCTATTATCTTTTTTTATTTATAAAAGTCAGTAAAATTAAGATTGTTTTGGTTTGGCTAAATTTTTTTAAGGTTTAAAGGTAGGTGGGTGCAACAAAAAAGCTTAGGTATTGTTGTCCGAATTACCCCCCTTATTCTTCAATTATTGCCCTTATTTTAAGCATCGTTTTAGATCAAAATTAAAAACAATCGACACAGGAAGTGCTCGAGGAAATATCCAGATAAATATTTAAAAATAATGCAGTGAGTCAGGCATGGACCTCAATCATAATATTCATAATGAAAACAATCTGATGCTCAGCAAAACTCGAAAAGTGATTGCACTTGGTTTTGCCACACAAGGCCTTGGCTACGCGACCGTAATGACGGCACTCCCCACAATAAAAGGCCGATTCAGACTTTCAGATGATCAGTTATCGATAATTATTCTAGGGGTATGCATTGCTGCAGCACTCGGCTCAATTTTAGCTGATCGTATCGCGGTCAAACTTGGTTCACGACTTGCTGTTGTGATTGGTTTTATTTTTGAAGCCATAGGAATAGCAATTGCTGCATTGAGTCCCAATGTGATGGTCATGATTGCGAGTTTTTTGCTTTATGGACTTGGACTCGGTTGCTTAGATGCAGCACTGAATATGCAAGCCGTTATTATGGAACAACGGCTTAGTAAAAGTGTATTTGGTGGTTTTTTTTCATGTTATACCGCGGCTGCATTTTTAGGGGCATTGATTATGTCGGCCACTGTTTCAACGGCACTTGGAGCAACGACAGCATTATGCATTGCAATGGCGATTGCTTTTATCACCTCGCAACTCTCTAGACACTGCTTATTTCAGCAAAAACAATCCTCAGACATACATCAGCAAGAGAAAGCAGCGATTCCATATCAACAACTTCTTATTTTTGGGCTGATTATTCTGATTGTGTTTACAGTTGATTCTGCAATCAGTACATGGAGTTCAATTTACCTCAAAGATGTTTTGGCAAGCTCGGCAACGGTTGCTCCTTTAGGTTATGCAGCCTATCAAATTGGAATCTTACTCACACGTTTAAGTCTTGATTATTTGCTGCAATTTAAAACAGCGGCGTGGGTTGCTTTACTCACGCTCCTGATTGGAGCATTCGGGTGTGTATTGTCTGGAATCAGTCATTCATTAATGACTGTTATTTTGGGTTTTGCATTGGCTGGTGTGGCTGTAGGCGCTTTGGTTCCACTGACCTATTCTGCTGTGGGGCGTTTGGATGAAAGTCGACGCGATGAAATTATTGCTCGTGTTAATATTTTTAATTATGGCGGTGCAGTAGCGGGTGCGGTCATCGTGGGGTTGTTAGCAACACCTTTTGGTTATGCACCGTCCTTTATCGGTTTAGGATTTGCCTTACTCAGTATTATTTATTTGAGAAAAAGGCTGGTTTGATCTAGATCAAATGACCAAGGTATTTTGCGCTGGTCATGATTGGAAAGGAAAATTAACCATGATTTTGGAAAAATCTGTGGCACCAAGCTCAATCAGAAGCACCTGAAGGTATGCTTCTGATTTATTCCCTAAAAGAATAGACGGTTTTTTTAATAGAAAACTGATTGGTTTATGATCATCTTTTTTTATTTTGAAAAGTCAGTAAAATTAAGATTATTTAGATTTTGCTAAATTTTTTTTAAGGTTGCTATGCTGGACAATAAACAATGCGAGGCCTTTTTTGCAGTTGCCGAAAATGGAAGCTTTGAACAGGCAGGGCTGAAGCTGTGTATTACGGCATCAGCGGTGACTTTAAGAGTACAGGCGCTGGAAAAAGAACTGGGGCAATTACTGTTGATTCGTGGTCGCCCTTGTGTCCTGACGCAAGCGGGTCAGCAAATGTTTGAGCATTTACAACACATCCGACGTTTAGAACAAAATCTGTTGCATGGTTTAACCGGTGCAGGGGAGTCACACTTTTTTAAAACCGTGATTGGTTCTAATGAGGATTCCTTAGCAACATGGTTATTGCCTAGCTTAAAAGAGGTTCTGCTTAAAGAGAAAATTGTGATTGAGCTGAGAACCGATGATCAGTCGCATACCTATTCATTATTGGAAAAGGGTACAGTCAGTGCCTGTATTTCGATTGAAGATCAGCCGATGCGAGGCTGTCATGCGCAATATTTGGGACTGATGCGTTATCGCTTGATGGCAACTGAGCAATTTAGACGAAAATGGTTTACAGAAGGTGTTCATCGAGAAACATTACGTGCTGCACCCGCGATTATTTTTAATGAAAAAGACCGTATGCATTTCGATCTTCTTGAAAAAAACTATGGACTGATGAAAGGGACTTATCCTTGCCACTTAATTCCATCTTCTGAGTCTTTTGTGACGGCAATTAAATTGGGGTTAGGTTATGGTATGGTGCCTGAACTGCAATTAAATGCTGACAATAAAGAAGATACTTTGGTTGAATTGTTGGCGGATGCCAAAATAGAGATTGCATTGTATTGGCATCACTGGAATCAGCAATCGAAACCTTTACAACTTTTGACTGAACATATTGTGAAACATGCACGGTTAATTTTGGCGTGAGTAAGCCAGTGTATAAATAAAACTCGTAACCAAGCTTCTAAATTGTTCGCTTATAATAATCATGTTGTATAAGCATTGATTTAGAAGCTTGATTTAAATGTCATCCTAAATTAGATATTTTATCTGATTTAAAGTATTAAAATATTCTAGAGCTCTGGATATATTGGGTAGAGACGTGATTAAGCGCCGTTAATATATGCGTTGCATCTTGTGTTATTAATGCTTGATTGAGCTCATGCATATAAGCTAAAAGCTGTGCTTTTACTTTATTGGAAAAGTCTGGCGTAACAGGTTGATCTTCATAGAGTAGGACATAGTTTTTTGCAAAACCATAAATAAGCAATAAAGCACTGTGTTGTAGCGGCTGCTCGGCGGCAACAATCGCTTGTTCACATTGATTTTTTAATTGTTTGTAGGCATCCGTTCCATTCGGAAGAGTCTGGAAAGTTTCAAATATAGATTGGAAAGTCATTTGAATCACTCGCTCAAAAAGAAAATCTACAGATGATTAAGCTAAAAATCAAGCAATAATTTTTTATTTATTTTAATTGTATAAATACACATATTTATACAAAGATTCATAATCACTTGCTTTGAAAAAAATATTTACTATTTATTGGCTTATGCTAAAAAAAATAGAATTTTTTATCTCAATCATATTTTCATCTTACTTAAATGAAGGGTTCAAACTAAATGAGGAATTGAGATCTATTCAAACTATCTTTACATTTCCAATACTTGTCATATACATGGAGTACAAATTAAAAAAAGCCCTGATATGTGAAAATATTAAGAATTATTTGATTTTTATCGTTTTAGGTGATGGTTGTGAAAAACATTTTATTACCCGTTATTTTTGCATTTACTTTAGTGGGCTGTACCTCGATTACAACAATGTCTCCTGCACAATTTAACCAGCTCACCACAACCCAGATCCCATTTTCAGGAAGTTGGACCGGTGAAACGGGTGCTGCATCAGTTGCGTTAAGTCTGAACCGTCAAGGCAGTGGGATGCTGTGTATGGATGACCGTAAGGAAGTCATGTCTTATCGGGTAAAGTTGGTTGATAACACCCTCTACAGTGATCAAGGGGTCAAGTTTAAAGTCAAAGCGTTGAATAACAGCAAGGCCAACATTCACATGAGTTTATTAGGACTAGGGGTTAATCTTGATCTGAATAAAGATGATTCGTTAAAGAATGCCACTGTAGGTTGTAAGCAAGCCCTAAATTAATTTTGTATTGCAATTCTAAACCTTGCCTGTGATTGCAGGCATTTAAAATTTTCCGCAGATGAAAAGAGAGTATTATGTTTTCTCCTTATATTCATGCGTTTGCATTGTTTTTCTCATTACTTAATCCCTTCCTGATGAGTGTTTATATGGTCGGGATGATTCGGAATACCGATGCCAAAATTTTTAGCAAAGCGCTGATCCAAGGCAGTTTAATTGCCTTTGGGGTGTTCGTCCTATTTGCATGGGGTGGTGAGAATATTTTTAGCCGCTATTTGAATGTGCGCTTTGAATCCTTTCAAATTTTTGGTGGTCTAATTTTCTTGGTGATTGGTTATCGCTATGTGTTCCAAGGGGCGGAAACCATTGGCGAGATGCGTGGTGCGCCTGAACACCTTGCTGGTACCATTGCCATGCCATTTATGATTGGCCCGGGTACAATCAGTGCTGCGGTGGTGACAGGGGTCAGTGTTCCTTTCACAGGAGCAATGGCCGTGATTGCGCTGACTTTGATTTTAACCTGCAGTATTTTGATCTTGATGAAGTTTGGTCATGATCACTTACGTTATAAGCATGCAAAATATATCGATCGCTATTTTGATATTGTTGGGCGTTTATCTGCTTTGCTGATCGGTACCATTGCAATTGATATGATTGTAAACGGTATCGTTGGTCTGATTCGTTCAGCTAATTTGAGTTAATGAGGTTCTAGCTTGATTTGATCTGGCTGATATTGAAGCTGTTTTTTATGCGATTCATCTTCTAGTTTGAAGAGCGTATCTGCATAAAAACAGTTTCATTGTCATTATTTTGAATTAAATAATAGAAAGATTATAAAAATAATTGATGATGTTTTATGATTTTGCGCATATTTTTACGCGCATGAATGAACGATAATAACAATGTTGCATTCTCAATGAGCTCTCATGTATCAATTAGATCAAGCAAACCAAGCACCTGATGACCAGTCAGAGTTAACGATGACGGTTTTAATGACACCTGATATGGCAAACTTTTCAGGTAATGTTCATGGTGGAACTATTCTCAAATTGCTCGATCAAGTCGCCTATGCATGCGCCAGCCGATATTCAGGTAGCTATGTGGTGACCATGTCGGTCGATCGCGTCAATTTTAAAGAGCCCATCTATGTAGGTGAGTTGGTGACTTTTCTTGCCAGTGTCAATCATGTCGGCCGTACTTCGATGGAAATCGGCATTCGTGTTGAGGCACAAAATATTCAAAAGCGCACGATTCGACATACCAATACTTGTTATTTCACCATGGTTGCCGTGGATGAGCAGCGTAAGCCAAAAGAAGTACCACAGCTAAATTTGGATACCGAATGGAAGCGTTGTCGTTTTGAAGCTGCGGAGCAGCGCAAGGCAATCCGTTTGCAAGAAGTTCACCAACCTTCATGCAGCGTTTTTAAGAAAACGACATAGTGCTTGGCTTTTAATCGAGTGCTGATATAAAAAAGATCGAACCGCAGCATGGTTCGATCTTTTTTTACATTGGTAATGAAGTAAGGGTTAAGCCATTACCAATGTGGGTCTAAGGAACTGGAGGAACCTTGAGATCTAATTAGTTTGTTGGTGCTGGTGTTGATGCTGGTGCTTCAGCTGCTGCTACATCAGTTGCAGCTTGACCTTGAGTTTCAGGTTGTTCTTGAGTTGAAACAACAACTTTTTCTTCAGTTTGAGCTTCTACTGGTGCTGCAAATGTAGACGCTGCTGCAAGAGTAAGTGTAGTTGCAAGAACAGTTTTGATAAATTTCATGTTTGGCATCCTTATTTCATTTAAAATAACAACCTTCATAAGATGATTCAGTTAATCCAAATCTCTCAATTTCGGCATGAGGTCCATGCTATGTGCCAATGCAATTTGCGGCAATATCCTTAACAATCTATTACGTCCATCTTAACAATATGAAATATTGCGTCCTTTTTTGTAGGTTCTATGTAAAACAGCATGGAGAAATTAAGGATGAAAATGTATGTAAATATGTTTTTGTGGTTAAAAAATAATCGATAATTTTACGTGTTTTAAACATTCAGTTTGGTTTTCTAAAAAATGCTTAATTGAATAAACCATTTATATTGAATATTTAAATAATCTTTTTAGATTTTGATTGTGATATGTATCACTTTATTTTTGATTGAGGAGGTGTGGGTCTAATTGTCGGCGAAGCCATTCTTTATTTTATTTCATCAATTTTTCGCTTTAGAATGAAATAAATTTTTAATGCGAGTCGATCGTGAAGCTTGTTGCTCCGAAAACAGTGCCTACCCATATTATTTCTGGTTTTTTAGGAGCGGGTAAGACCACATTATTGCAGCATTTACTGGCTCAGAAACCAGAAAATGAGGTCTGGGCAGTTCTGATGAATGAGTTTGGGCAGATTGGTGTTGATCAGCAACTGATTACTCAGCAACAAGGCTATGCGGTAAAAGAGTTACTCGGGGGCTGCTTGTGTTGTAGCAGTCAATTACCGATGCAAATCGCATTGTCCCGCTTGCTGAGTGAAAGTAAACCGGATCGTTTGTTTATTGAACCAACAGGTTTAGGCCATCCTGCACAATTATTAGAACAACTGACTGAACCGCATTGGCAAAGTAGCTTAGACATGCGCGCTTTGGTGATTGTGGTGGATGGCAGTCGCCTACATGACCAAGACTGGGTAAAACAGAATTTATATCACGATCAATTAAAAGCAGCACAAATTGTGGTGTTGTCGCATACCGATTGTATGACAGTCGCAGACCATCTGGCTTATGCGGATTTAAAACAAGAATATGGTACTTATGTCCAACATTGGATTGAGGCTGAAAATGGGCAGGTGGATATTCAACAACTGGATGTGCGGCAGCAACCTGTACAACGTAAGATCCAACCTTTATTAAGATTGCAGCAAACGCAAGCTGTTGAACCGATGCCGGAAATAAAACAGCTCCCATATCATTATGTTGAAACGACGCAAGGCTATACGGTCGCAGGTTGGAAATTGCCGAAACGCTGGCAGTTTAATTTCTATGATCTGTTGGATCTATTATGTGTGCAACAGGATTGGGTGCGTATTAAAGGCATATTTAATACTGATCAAGGTTGGAAAAGCTTTAACTTTAACCCGCAGCAGTTTAACTATAAGTCGGCCGAGGAGAGTATCGACAATCGAATTGAAGTGATTTGTCAGTCAACACGTGACTGGTTGGCTTTTGAAACGCAATTATTGCAGTGTCGTATCGATCCGATTGATGATCAACATGATCAAATCGCACATGCTTCTCGGTAAAATAGAGTATGCTTAGCGCCAAATTTGAGTACACCGTATTGAAGAGTATCGTTTATGGCGCTAAAAGCAACAATATATAAGGCAGATCTGAATATCGCCAATATGGATGAGCATATCTATGCAGATTATCAGCTCACACTTGCTCAGCATCCTTCTGAAACCATTGAGCGTTTAATGGTACGTATTTTGGCTTATGCGCGTTTTGCCGATGAGCGTTTAGAATTTACCAAAGATTTATTTGAAACCGATGAACCTGCATTATGGCAAAAAGACCTGACAGGATTATTGGAAAAGTGGATTGAAGTCGGTTGCCCATCTGAAGATAAAGTGAAAAAAGCCAGTGCGCGTTGTAAACAGGTTGCAGTGGTGACTTATGCTTCTCAAGCAGATGATTGGTGGCAAAAGAATAGCAAGATTAAAACCTTGAGCAATGTGCAAGTGTGGCAATTGGCTCCACAAACTACGCAGGCACTTGAGGGTCTATGCGAACGTACCATGCAATTGCAGCTGAATATTATGGATGGCGAATGGACTTTGTTAAGTGACAAAGGTCAAGTCGACATTCAGTGGCAACAATTGCAATAATTTTAGTTTGAGTGATGTGGAGAGATAGCAATGAGCACAGAATTAGAAATTATTGATTTAAAAGTTGGCGAAGGTAAAGAAGCAGTTCGTGGTGCTTTGATCACGACTCATTATACCGGTTGGTTGGAAGATGGAACCAAGTTTGACTCGTCTTTAGATCGTGGTAACTACTTTGAAACCGTGATTGGTACAGGTCGTGTGATTAAAGGTTGGGATCAAGGTATTATGGGCATGCGTGTGGGGGGAAAGCGTAAACTGATTGTGCCTGCACATTTGGCCTATGGCTCACGTAAAATGGGCAAGATCATTCCAGCCAATGCCAATCTGACTTTTGAAATTGAACTATTTGACGTAAAAACACGCGACGAATAACCAGTTTGGGTTGAGTAAATTGAAGCGGTTTGGTTTATTTTTAGACTAAATCGCTTTAAAATCATAAAGATAAAATAATATTAATAATTATATAATAAGATTTTGATTTTAAAAACATTTCTTTCATCTGAATTTTATTACAGCCCAAGAAAAATATATTGATTCTGTATACAGTCCTGTATATCTTTGAGTTCAAAGAGCAATTTTTCGATGGCCCTTATTGTTAAAGCATCAGTCTGTATTCTCAGGGTGTGAAATGTTGTGCTTCTGGTGGCTCTAAGTTGATGTGGGTAAGTCAGCTATTGTTCATCGATGATAAAAAATGTCGCAAAAAGTAATGATAAGAATTTGAGTGAGTAGAGGTCGATATGAATGATTATTTGGATATCACTGCATCAGAACTATTAAGAGAGTTAGATCATTTTTTTCTGATTGATACCCATGATGGTGCCCAGACTGGGTTTTGGGTCAATGAAAAAGCGCTGACGGACAAACACTATTGGATGGATGGTGATTATAAAGTTGAAATCCTCAGATCTTTACAGCCTTCGCATCAGTATGCGCCACATGATTATAAAATCACGCGTTTGGCTGTAGGGGAAAATGACAGTAATGTGGTGTTATTGGATTATGATGGGGTGCATAAAAAAATTCAGACCTTCCGCCGAGGGGAGTGGGTGAACCGTTTGAATAAATACTTTTATCAAAAAGAGCGCCACTATTTACAGCAGCTTGCAGATCATCCCAACTTTCAATTAATTCAGTATTAATCTCGTACAACAATGCTTAAATGCCCCTAATTCAAGTCTTGAAATAGGGGTTGGGGTACTTACCAAAAAATATTCAATTAAAATGTGATTGATTTCATAAAAAATACATTTAAGTTTATTTTCAGCTTTTAAAATTATAAATACAATCCGTATTTCCAGCTGACCATCAAAAACATCTTATTTGTCCATAAAATTGTAAGATGATGCAGGCATGATCTGCGATCAGCGAATTTCTAATCTTGAGACGATATCTCTATGACAACACGTTTAGTGTCCCCGACGTTAAAAACTTTTTTAGGTCTTGTGTTTGGGGTGGTTGCCAGTACCACAACTTTTGCGGCAAATCCAAAAATCGATGCAACCACATTGACTGTCATTGGGTATCACGAAATTACAGATCGAAAAGATGCACTGATTCCAAGTTATGCGGTCACCGCGAAGCAGTTTGGTGAGCACATCGACTGGCTGAAAAAGAATGGCTATCACTTTATTAATGTTGATCAACTGATCAAAGCACACCAAGGTAAGTATAAATTACCAGCTAAACCTATTTTGCTGACGGTTGATGATGGTTATCAGTCATTTTATCAAAATGCCTATCCGATTATTCGCGCGAAAAAAATTCCAGTGGTTTTGGCTGTCGTTGGATCTTGGTTGGAGCCAAAAGAGAATCAAAAAGTCGATTTCGGTGGTGAGCTGATTGAGCGTAATAAAATCCTGAGTTGGGATGAACTCAAGGAAATGCAGGACAGTGGTTTGGTTGAAATTGCCAGCCACAGTTACCATTTACATCAAGGCATTAATGGTAATCCGCAAGGGAATTCAGAACCTGCCGCGATTACACGTATTTATGACCCTAAAACCAAGAGTTATGAAAGCGATGCTGCTTATCAAGCCCGCGTTTATCAAGATTTAAAAAAGAACAATGATTTACTCAAGGCACATGGTTTGCGTTCACCGCGTGTGATGGTCTGGCCATATGGTCGCTATAATATGCAATTGGTACAAACCTCCAAACAGTTGGGGATGCCGATTACCATCACCTTGGATGATGGGGCAGATCATGCCAAGCAATCGTTACAGAATATGAGTCGTATTTTGATTCAGGGCAATATGTCAACCAGTGCTTTAGCGCAAGAGATTAAGAACCGTGAACTGAATCTAAATGACAATAATCGGCCACAAAAAATTATGCATGTCGATTTGGACTATATTTATGATCCGGATGAGAAGCAGCAAGAACGTAATCTTGGTCATTTGATTGACCGTATTAATGGGATGGGCGTGAACACAGTCTATTTACAGGCCTTTTCTGATCCAGATGCCAATGGTTCTGCGGATATGGTGTATTTCCCAAATCGTCATATTCCAATGCGTGCGGATTTGTTTAATCGTGTTGCTTGGCAAATTCAAACCCGTACACCTGTACAGCGTCTATATGCCTGGATGCCACTCTTGGCGTGGGAACTGCCTAAGACTGATCCAGTGTCGAAAGATCTAGTGGAAACCCAACAAGCCAAAGCAGGCGAGCATTTGAATATGGGCTATATCCGTCTCAGTCCATTTTCACCACAAGCGCGTCAGACCATTAAAGAAATTTATCAGGATTTGGCTAAATCAACCCCGTTTGATGGCTTGTTGTTCCATGATGATGTGACCTTGTCCGACTATGAAGATGCCAGCCCTGATGCGTTGGCGGCATATGCCAAACAAGGCTTACCAACAGATCTTGCAAAAATCCGTGACAACGATGCAGATTTGCAAAAATGGACAGCATATAAAACCAATTATTTAGATAATTTTGCAATGGAATTGGCAGGAGAGGTGCGTCAGTATCAGCCGTTTTTGGTGACTGCCCGTAATTTATATGCACAGGTGGCTTTAAATGCCTATGCGGAAAACTGGTATGCACAATCTCTAGAGCAATCACTCAATCGTTATGATTTTACTGCGATTATGGCGATGCCTTATATGGAGCAATCGGACAATCCTGCAAAATTCTATTCAGACATTATGAATCGTGTGAAGCAGTATCCAAACGGCATTAAAAAGACCGTGATGGAATTGCAGGCAGTGAATTGGCGCAATGACCAAAAAGTACCGTCTGAAGAAATGGCGGCAACGATTAAGTCTTTATATGAGCAGGGTGCAATGCATATAGCCTATTATCCAGATGATCCGATTAAAGGGCATCCAGATGTAGAAACCATGCGTAAAGCTTTTGGGCTAAAATCACCCCAATTAGTGCCATAGTCGAGTAATGTAGATGAGTTGGATTGCTTTATTGTGGTCATATGCCATTAAGTTTGTTTTTTACTATCCATTATTTATGTCGTATTTGTGGATGGTGGGGGCACTCATTTTCTATTGGAGAGAGCGTCAAGATCCTCCTTATCAGCAACCTGCGGCTTTAGCTGAATATCCTAAAGTTGCGGTCTTAGTGCCGTGCTTTAATGAAGGGGAGAATGCTGAAGAAACCATTAGCCATGCGCTTAAGCTGGATTATCCTAATTTTGAAGTGATCGCGATTAATGATGGTAGTTCTGACAATACCGGTGAAGTACTCGATCGATTGGCAACACAGTATGAAAAATTACGTGTGGTCCATCTGGCACAAAACCAAGGCAAGGCAATGGGGCTGCAAGCGGGGAGCTTGATGACCGATGCCGAATTCCTGATCGGGATCGATGGTGATGCTCTGCTAGATCCTCATGCGGCGAAATGGATGATGCGTCATTTCTTGGATGATCCAACAGTGGCAGCAGTAACCGGTAATCCGCGTATCCGCACGCGTTCGACCTTGCTTGGGCGGATCCAGGTCGGGGAGTTTTCCTCCATTGTTGGTATGATCAAACGCGCACAACGAACCTTTGGTCGTTTATTTACGGTATCGGGTGTGATTACTGCCTTTCGTAAAAGCGCCGTGCACCAAGTCGACTATTGGTCACCAAATATGTTGACTGAAGATATTGATATCACTTGGAAGTTGCAGCGCGCAGGTTGGGATGTCCGTTTTGAACCCAATGCTTTGGTGTGGATATTGATGCCGGAAACCCTTAATGGTCTATGGAAGCAACGTCTACGTTGGGCTATGGGGGGTGCACAGGTCTTAGTTAAAAATATTGATGTGTTTTTAAAGCCTAAACTTAATTTTTTATGGCCGTTGATGTTTGAACTATGTTTGACACTCATTTGGTCATATTTGATGCTTATTATGGCGATCATCTGGTTATTGCATTTTATCTTTGCAATTCCAGCACTAGCGGTGGTGAGCTCGCCATTTTTACCCTACGGTAGTGGAATTTTATTGGGTGCGACCTGTTTAATTCAGTTTGCTTTAAGCAAATGGATGGATAGTCGTTATGAACCAAACCTTGGGAAAAATTATTATTGGATGATTTGGTACCCGTTTGTGTTTTGGTTGATCACAATTACTGCTACAATCGTCGCCTTTCCAAAGGTGCTGTTGCGTAATGATGAGAAGCGTGCCCGTTGGATTAGCCCAGATCGTGGAATTCGTTGAATCGGAAAGATTCATTTTGCTGAGTAAAAAGCAATGAAAGCAGACAGTTTGATTATTGATGTACGTCGCCAACTCCCATGGCATAAACGTTACTTCTCGACCACCACCACCGCAATGATGTGGGCGGGCTGGTTGTTGTTATGGCGCCCATTTATTTTGGTATGGGTGTTGGTTGAATTACAGAAGACCCATATCGCACAGCGTTTAATGTCTGCATTTAGTGATGGCATTGAGCATGGTGTAACTGCATTATTTATGTGTGCGATTGCATTATTATTATGGGGGTTATTGCCTGCAAAACGTGTGCATAAAAAGCATGCTGTTGAAAAGACCTTACCTGACTATGCACGTTATTTCGAATTACCTGAGCAAGAAATTCAGGTTGGACGTCAGCAGAAGATCAGCATCGTACATCACGATGAGAATGGTAAAATTATTCGCGTAGAATAATAATAGCTATTGTTCTGAATCGAAAAATATCGAATGCCTTAATTAAAAAAATTAAGGCATTTTTTATGATTTGTTCTTAAATTTTAGACATAAAAAAACCAGCTTAGGCTGGATTTTTATTTGCACCATCTTTCATTTGTAGGAAGATGGTGCCCGAGGCCAGACTCGAACTGGCACGCTTTGTGGGCGGGGGATTTTAAATCCCCTGTGTCTACCGATTTCACCACTCGGGCATGTGCGCAATAATAGAGGACACTTTAAAACTTGGCAAGAGCAAAACTTGCTATTTGCTTTCTTTTCAATCAATTCATGTGCTTATCTGATGAAAATTAAGCACTGTCATATAACTTTCATGATTCTTTCATCAAACTGAGATCAAAGTTTCATCTAAGCCCATTAATTTCAATCATTTACTTATAGTGATAAAAGTTAAGGTAGCTATCCAAATGACAGCAAAAATTTCACGACGGGAACTCATTCAAAAAAGTCTATTCGGTTTCGGGGCGTTGTCTTTATCTGCGGGTTTTACGGGGTGTAACGACAGTTCAGATCAAGAGACAGCAACATTACAAGTGAGTTTTGAACACGGGGTTGCCAGTGGCGATCCTTTACAAGATCGCGTGATCTTATGGACAAGACTGACGCCAAGCGAGAGTAGTGCACGTCTGCAAGTGACATGGGAGATCGCTTTAGATCAGCAATTCAAACAAATCATTAAAACCGATAAAGTCACGACAACGGCTTCACAAGATTTTACCGTGAAAGTGGATGCGACTGGCTTAAAACCAGATCAGTCTTATTTCTATCGCTTTATCTTTGGTGATAAGACCTCACCTGTGGGGCAAACCAAGACTTTGCCAAGCAGTGCGACAAAAGTCAGTTTTGCGGTGTGTTCATGTTCGAATTATCCAGCAGGTTATTTCTATATATATCGCGAAATGGCCAAGCAGAATGTCGATGTGGTGATCCATTTAGGTGACTATATTTATGAATATGGTGCAGATGGCTATGCAGCAGAAGATGCGGCTAAGCTTGGGCGAAGTCTCGCGGCAGACAATAATAAAGAAATTATTAAGTTGGATGATTATCGCAAGCGTTATGCGTTGTATCGTAAAGATAAAGACTTGCAAGCCTTGCACCATCGTCATCCATTTATTGTGATTTGGGATGACCATGAATTAGCTAATGATGCATGGCGAGAAGGGGCTGAAAATCACCAGCCGAATGAAGGATCTTTCCTTGATCGTAAATTGGCAGCTTTACAAGCCTATTTTGAGTGGATGCCAATTCGTCCTGTCGACGATCAACACACCAAGATTTATCGCCAGTTCGATTTTGGTAATCTGGTTCAATTAACGATGTTAGATACACGAATTATTGCGCGTGATGAACAGTTGGACTATGCCAACTATATGACAGCGAATGGTTTAGATATTGCAAAATTCCAAGCAGATCTTACTAATCCAGCACGTACGCTAATGGGCTATACCCAACGTGATTGGCTGATTGGAAAGCTGCAACAGTCTACAGCAAACTGGAATGTACTGGGTCAGCAAATTCTAATGACCAAGATGTTGGTTCCTGCCGAGTTGCTACTTGCTTTGGCGGAAATTACTGCGGGTAATCCGAGTACAGATACTTTAAATAAGATGAATGCCCAAATCACTGAATTAGTGAAATTGAAAATTCGATTATTACAAGGGGATCCTAGCTTAACAGCACAAGAAAAAGCACGTGTTCTGACGGTTGCACCTTATAACTTAGATGCCTGGGATGGTTATTTTGCTGAGCGTGAGATTGTGTATGCTGCTTTGGCGCAACTGAAGAAAAAAGTAGTGGTACTAGCTGGGGATACCCATAATGCGTGGTCATCGAATTTATATAGTAAAGATGGTGCATTTGTTGGGGTGGAGTTAGCAACCAGTTCGGTGTCTTCGCCAGGTTTGGAAAAATACTTAAATATTCCATTAGCGCAGTTGCAACAGTTTGAATTTGCATTCACAACTTTGATTGATGAATTAAATTACTGCAATTTAAATCAAAGAGGCTATTTGATTGTTCAATTTGATGCTGCACAAGTTCAGTCACAATGGATTTATGTCGATTCAATCAAAAAGCCTGAATATGTGATTGATCAATCACGAGGCTATCAATTGAGTTTGGATAAAAACTTATTGCCTGTGAAAACAGGGCAGCAAGTAGCCTAGGTTTAAAAACTAGGCAAAGGCCAAGTTAATGTACTTGGCTTTTTATTATTTTTCCTTAAATTCAGACATAAAAAAACCAGCTTGCGCTGGATTTTTTATTTGCACCATGTTTCATTAACTGAAAGATGGTGCCCGAGGCCAGACTCGAACTGGCACGCTTTGTGGGCGGGGGATTTTAAATCCCCTGTGTCTACCGATTTCACCACTCGGGCTTTACCAATGGAGGCGGAGGTCGGAATCGAACCGGCGTACACGGAGTTGCAGTCCGCTGCATGACCACTCTGCCACCCCGCCATCTCTTGGTGATGCACATATTAGCAACCTTTAAAAAAAAAACAATAGTGTTTATTGCGAATATGCACATAAAAACAACATCTAAAAGAATATTGCTCAAATTATCATGTATTATTTACGCAATTGATTCATACCCACTTTGGAGATGCGCTGTGGCATTGGTTTTAGACGGTCGTGCATTAGCAAAACAAATTGAAACGGATTTGTTGGTACGTGTAGAAGCATTAAAAGCAAAATCGGGGCGTACCCCAATCTTGGCAACTATTTTGGTTGGTGATGATGGTGCATCTGCCACTTATGTGCGTATGAAAGGGAATGCTTGCCGTCGTGTTGGTATGGACTCATTAAAAGTTGAGCTTCCAAAAGAAACCACAACTGAACAATTATTGGCTGAAATTGAAAAATTAAATGCCAATCCAGATGTACATGGCATCTTGTTGCAACATCCAGTGCCAGAACAAATTGATGAAAGAGCATGTTTCGATGCGATTTCGTTGGCGAAAGATGTCGATGGCGTGACGTGTTTAGGTTTTGGACGTATGGCAATGGGCGAAGCGGCCTATGGTTCTGCAACACCTGCAGGCATCATGACCATTTTGCAAGAAAACAAAATTGAAATCGCAGGTAAACATGCGGTTGTTGTAGGCCGTTCTGCTATTTTGGGGAAACCAATGGCGATGATGCTATTACAAGCCAATGCAACGGTCACCATTTGCCATTCACGTACTCAAAACCTGCCAGAATTGGTCAAACAAGCGGATATTATTGTCGGTGCAGTCGGTAAAGCTGAACTGATTCAAAAAGACTGGATCAAACAAGGTGCTGTTGTGGTTGATGCAGGTTTCCATCCACGTGATGGTGGTGGTGTTGGTGATATCCAACTGGTCGGTATCGAAGAAATCGCTTCTGCTTATACTCCAGTGCCAGGTGGTGTGGGTCCAATGACGATCACGACTTTGATTCGTCAAACTGTAGAAGCTGCTGAAAAAGCATTGGCCTAAAGATTAATAACCCCTCGCGAAGAGGGGTTTTTTTAGAATTAAATAAATATGAGTTGTACATTTCAATTTCCCAAAGCACCTGAACATTTGTTGCAGGCCTTGCATCAGGTGATTCCCAATACTGATTTATTGGCACAACAATTACCTGAAACGCCGATTTCCCTCTGGTTAATTCCTCCGGTATTTCCAACGGACCGTTTAGATGATGAGGTGATTCGCCGGATTTGGAATGAAACGCCGTACTGGATTTTTTGTTGGGCCTCTGGTCTGGCGATGGCGCAATGGTTATTGGCAGAGCCGCATCAAGTTAAAGATAAGGTGGTTCTGGATTTTGGTGCAGGCTCGGGTGTGGTTGCGATTGCGGCAAAAATGGCAGGCGCTAAACGTGTGATTTGTTGTGATATTGATCCTGTGAGTCTGGCATCGTGTCGTGAAAATGCGCTATTGAATGATGTTGAACTCGAGTATCTGGATGATTTATATCAGTCCGAACAGGTTGACGTCTTGCTCGCCGCTGATGTGTTGTATGACCAATCTAATCGTTTCTTTCTGGATGAGTTCTTAAAGTTTGCACCTGAAGTCTGGGTCGCCGATAGTCGAGTTAAAAACTTTAGTCATCCTCAATATCTAAAAATTGATGAACGTAGCGCAAGCACTTGGCCAGATTTGGATGAAGCCAAAGAGTTTAGAAACGTCAGCTTTTATCGCACCAAATAAATATTCGCGATCACAAAAGCTTAGTTGTGTTGAGATTATCAAATCTCAACACAACATTGTTACTGCTCATGCTAAAACATTGAAATGAAATAAAGCGATCGCCTTTAATCGATATTTATTCTATTAGCTAAAAGAATGTTTAAAAGGAAAGTATATGAGTATCCAACAGATTGATGATGGCAAACATGGGGCATTTAAGTTGTTCGAGGGCGAGGTCCTTGCGGGTGAAATGGCTTATACATGGGCAGGGGACAGTATGCTCATTATTGACCATACTGATGTAAGTGATCAATTTCGTGGACAAGGTGTCGGGCATAAACTATTAAAGGAACTGATCGCCTTTGTGCGTGAACGTCAGGTGAAAGTCATTCCTTTATGCCCGTTTGCAAAATCGGTGTTTGATAAAGATCTTTCGATTCATGACGTATTGAAAGGATAAGTTGAGTTGGATGTATTCTAAATGTTGCTGCAATACATCCATTTTCATTAATCAAATCATAAAATTAAGAACAGGTATAACGAACCACTTTGAGTGTGCTTGGACGCGTTTCAAGTGCCTGACGGGTTGCATAGCCTTCACTATTATTCAAATCTGGCGAATTAGATAAGCCAAATGTTGCACGGCTATTCCCTAGTTTTACCCCGTATTGTTCTGCTTGAGCTGGATTGACGATCTCATTGATACTCAACACTGCAAGTTTATAGGTCTTGTCTGCACCTAAAATTTGCTTGCAGGCATGTTGTAATTTTTTTTCATCTAAATCTCTGTTACTGCGCGCGGCTAAAGTATAGGCAACGGTTGCAGACGTGGCCGTTTTATTTTCGATTTGATAACCCGTTGTGCCATTGTATTGATGTGGACTGCTTTGACAGGCTGCAAGAACAAGAGTACCGCTCATAATTAACAATAAATTAGTTTTTTTCATATCAATGATCCTGTTATTTCTGGTTTTAGTATCGCATAAAATAAGTTTTTTATTGTGAGGAATCTTTAAAACACAGGCTATTCATCGTTTTTTAGCTTCAAATATCAAGAAAGAATTTTCGTTTTCGAACAATTTTGCATATAATCTGCCAAGTTTTTTATTTAATACAGAAGTCATTGCTTTTTTGTAGTATTTGAGCCCGTTTTTTAACGGGCATTTAATTTATTGCACTATACATAAGCAAGTCTGGATAGGTATGTCATGATCTCTACAGATAGTCAAAAGAAATACGTTGTTGCATTTGACCAAGGTACAACAAGCTCACGTGCGATCGTGTTGGATCACGATGCGAATGTCATCAGTATTGCTCAGCGTGAATTTACGCAAATCTACCCACAACCAGGTTGGGTTGAGCATGATCCAATGGAAATCTGGGCGACACAAAGTGCCGTATGGGTTGAAGCTTTAGCGCAAGCAGGTATTTCTAGCGAGCAAATTGCAGCAATCGGGATCACCAATCAGCGTGAAACCACTGTCATCTGGGATAAGCAGACCGGCAAACCTATTTACAATGCAATTGTATGGCAAAGCCGTCAAAGCAATGAAATTTGTAATCAACTGCGTCAAGACGGTTGGCAGGATTACGTTCATAAAGTCACAGGTTTGGTGCTTGATCCGTATTTCTCTGCGACAAAAATTAAGTGGATTCTGGATCGTGTTGAAGGTAGCCGTGAACGAGCAGAACGCGGTGAGTTGTTGTTCGGTACGATTGATACTTGGTTGCTATGGAAATTGACCAATGGCCAAGTGCATGTGACTGACTATACTAATGCTTCTCGTACCATGTTATTCAACATTGAGACTTTGCAATGGGATGACAAGTTACTAGAAGCCCTGAATATTCCAAAAGCGATGTTGCCTGAAGTTCGCAGTTCTTCAGAAATCTATGGCTATACCCATACCATTAGCGGGCAAGAAATTGGAATTCCAATTGCAGGGATCGCGGGTGATCAGCAGGCTGCACTCTTTGGACAAATGTGCGTAGAAGTAGGACAAGCAAAAAATACCTATGGTACGGGTTGTTTCTTACTCATGAACACAGGTAAACGTATTGTTCAATCTGATCATGGCTTATTGACCACAATCGCATGCGGTCCACGTGGTGAAGTGAACTATGCATTGGAAGGTGCAGTGTTTAATGGCGGTTCTTGTGTGCAGTGGTTGCGTGATGAGCTGAAAGCGATTAATGATTCGCATGATTCTGAATACTATGCGACCAAAGTAAAAGACAGTAATGGGGTCTATGTGGTTCCAGCCTTTACAGGTTTGGGCGCACCATATTGGGATCCAACAGCGCGCGGTGCAATCTTGGGGATTACCCGTGGTGTGAGCATCGAACATATTATTCGCGCCACATTGGAGTCAATTGCTTATCAGACTCGTGATGTCTTGGACTCCATGCAGCAAGATTCAGGGGAGAAATTGCGTACTTTACGTGTCGATGGTGGTGTAACCGCGAATAACTTCTTGATGCAATTTCAAGCCGATATCATGGGCACTTCTGTTGAACGTCCGGCAATGAAAGAAACCACAGGTATGGGCGCAGCATTTTTAGCAGGTCTCGCAGTCGGTTTCTGGTCGGATTTAAATGAATTGAAGAGTAGAATGACCATCGAAAATACCTTTACTCCAGAGTGCAGTCAGGATGTGACTGAAAAACTGTATAAAGGTTGGTTGAAAGCAGTCGGACGTACTCGTGATTGGGCGGAAGATTAAGCTAAAATAATCTCAATTTAAGATGACTAAAACAACATAGGATGGATGAGCATGAGCTTGATACTACGCCAACAGAAAACCCTCGAATTGGTGAGAGAGCGTGGCTATATCAGTATTGAAGAACTTGCTCAGCATTTTGATGTCACGCCGCAAACCATTCGTCGTGATATTAATCAATTGGCCGATGAGGGTTTGCTTCGCCGTTATCATGGCGGTGCAGCGCATGATTCAAGTGTGGAAAACACTGAATATACCATGCGTGTTGGTCATATGTTGGAAGAAAAAAGAAGGATTGCAGCGGCGGTGGCTGCTGCAGTTCCTGATTATGCTTCTTTATTTATCAATATTGGGACCACCACTGAAGCCATTGCCCACGCATTGCTGAACCATACGGGTTTGCGTATTATTACCAATAATCTCAACGTTGCCAAAATTCTGAGTACTAAAGAAGACTTTGAGGTCTTGATTGCCAGTGGGCGTGTGCGTCCTGATGGTGGCGTGATTGGTCAGGCGACTGCGGATTTCTTTAAGCAGTTTAAAGCGGATTATGCTTTAGTCGGCATTAGTGGTATTGAAGAAGATGGTACCTTGCTGGATTTTGATTTCCAAGAAGTATGTGTCTCTCAGGAAATTGTATCCAGTGCCCGTCAAGTGTTGCTTGCTGCGGATAGCAGTAAGTTTGGTCGTAATGCGATGATCCGTTTGGGCTCGCTCAAGCAAGTTGATTGTATTTTTACCGATCAACAACCGAATGATGAGTTTATGAAAACTATCCGCGATTTGGATGTTGGCTTGATTGTTGCTCAGTAAATCTTCATTTTCGAAAAATTGTTACTTTTCTTGAGTTGAGTATTTTGGCTCAAGAATATTTAAATAAGAATAATGCTGTAACCATGAGCAGGCTTTGTATTGCCAGAAGATCCTCTTTTTAATCGATTCATTTTCAATTTTGACCATTTATCTAAAAATGTCTATAAATTGGCATTTTTTTGACGTTTTTTTATTGTTTGTTTTCATTTTACATGTTTAAATGTTCGTTATTGAACAATAATGAAAATTTGCGGTGATTTATGCAAACTTCTCCTCAGTCAAACGACAAAGTTTATGATCTTGCTGTAATCGGTGGTGGTATCAACGGTGTTGGTATTGCAGCGGATGCTTCAGGTCGTGGTTTATCTGTATTCCTCTGTGAAAAAGATGATTTGGCTAGCCATACTTCTTCTGCAAGCAGTAAGTTGATTCATGGTGGTTTACGTTATCTTGAACACAAAGAGTTTCGCTTAGTCCGTGAAGCGCTGGCTGAACGTGAAGTATTGTTGGCAAAAGCACCACACATTATCCGTCCAATGCGTTTTATCATGCCGCATCGCCCACATCTGCGCCCAGCATGGTTGATTCGTACAGGTTTATTCTTTTACGATCACTTGGGTAAACGTGAAAAGTTATTGGGTTCGAATAACGTTTATTTTAAAGAAGACAGCCCATTAAATGCTGCAATTACTCGCGGTTTTGAATATTCAGACTGTGCCGTTGATGACTCTCGTTTGGTGGTGCTGAATGCCATGCATGCGCGTGAGAAGGGTGCGGATATTGTGACACGTACCCGTTGTCTATCAGCACAACGTGAAGGGCAATATTGGGTTGTGGATTTGGAAAATGAAAAAGGTCAATTCCAGATTAAAGCCAAGGCTTTAGTGAATGCTGCTGGCCCTTGGGTGGCACAATTCATTAAGCAAGATCTACAACTTAAATCGCCGTATGGTATTCGTTTGATTCAAGGCAGTCATATCATTGTGCCGAAGCTTTATGAAGGCGATAAAGCCTTTATCATGCAGAATGATGACCGTCGTATTGTGTTCGCGATTCCATACTTAGACCAATACACCATGATTGGAACCACGGATCGTGAGTATCAAGGTGATCCTGCGCAAGTAAAAATCACCCAAGAAGAAATTGATTACTTGATTGAAGTGAGTAATGCACACTTCAAAAATCAGTTAACACAAGCGGATATTATTTCGACTTTTGCTGGTGTACGTCCATTGTGTGATGATGAATCAGACAATCCATCTGCAATTACCCGTGATTATACTTTGGCTTTATCGCAAGAATCGGAAGATCAAGCCCCATTACTGTCTGTGTTTGGCGGTAAGTTAACGACTTATCGTAAGTTAGCAGAATCTGCAATGCAGCAGCTCAAAGCGTTTTTCCCAGAAATGAAAGGCAGTTGGACAGCGACAGAAGCTTTGCCTGGCGGTGAAAATATGGCATCAGCTGAACAGTTGGCGAAAGAGATTCGTGCACAAGTCACTGATGCATCTGAGGCGTTGGCAAAACGTTGGGCATCTGCTTATGGTTCACGTATTTGGAATATCTTAGGTGAAGCTACTTCGGTTGAGCAGTTAGGTCAGCATTTTGGTCAAGGTTTGTATGCGAAAGAAGTGGACTATTTATGCCGCTTTGAGTGGGTAACGATCAGCCAAGATATTTTGTGGAGACGTTCAAAGCTTGGTCTCAATTTTACGCCAACTGAAATCGAAAGCTTAGATGTGTATCTGGCAAATAAACCAAATACCACGGTTGCTGCTTAACAGTTTTCAATAAAAAAGCCCCTTTAAATAAGGGGCTTTTTTATTGGTCTTAATTAGTACTTGAAACGGAATGCAACGGTGTAATTTGCAGGTGCTCCGTAGAAGGCTTGGCCATCGGTAAAGCTGTTTAAATATTTTTTATCCGTTACGTTATTGGCATTGGCCTGAATACTGAGATTTGGACTAATGTCATAACTTGCCATCAAATTCAGCAAGGCATAATCACTTTGTTTGAGATAAGTGCTATAGCTTGGGTCAAAACGGGTGATTTTACTTTGCCATTTTAGACCTGCACCAACTTTAAGTTTTGGTAGCTGAGTTGGTGAATAGGTCGTTAACAGGTTAAAGCTTTGTGTTGGATTGTAGGTTCTGGCAGCACCGCCATTCTTCAGATCTTGCAGGCTAAATTGGGTGTAGCCGAGAGAAACATTGACCTGATCTGTTAATTGTCCAGCTAAGCCGACCTCTACACCTTGTGAACGTAGATCACTGATTGCTGAAGTGCGATTCAAAGGGTGGCTATCTGTTGGGCGAAGTGGGTAATTATTTTCTTCAGTTCTAAAGACCGCCAGTGTCCCGGTAAGCTTGTTATCTAACCAAGAACTCTTAAATCCGACTTCATAGCTTTTTCCTTTAATCGGATCTGCAACTTTTCCTGTTTTCTCATCGACTGCAGTTTGTGGGCGGAAAATTGAGGTATAGCTCATATAGCCCGTATATTCAGGTGTGAAGTTATAGGTGATACCTGCATAAGGGGAAACTTTACTTTCATCGTAAACCATTGGTGCATTGTAACTTGTACCTTCACTTTTGGCTTTGACGTAGTTTGCGCCTAAAGTGAGTTTTAGGTCTTCATTTAAATGAAGGCGTGTCGCTGCATAAATGGATTGATTGCGCTGTGTATAGTCGGCTGTTTCAGAAAAATCAGACCAAGTAACATTGTTCGGGGTCCAACTTGACCAATCTGTTGTATAAGGGACATTATCCACATAGTTAATGTTACTGTCGTGCAAAGTGCCATTTTTTGCATGGTCATTTTGGTGGCTATTTGAGAAGGTATAGCCGATGATTGCTTCATGCTCACGATTAAACAGGTCAAATTTGCCTTGTAGATTTAAATCGGCTGTATGTAGTTTATTATTTTCTAAAAAGCCGCTTGGTGTTAGGGAAATACCTGAGCCATCAGCATTTGGATAGCCATAGTAGTAGAGCAGTTGGCTTTTACGATCCTTCTCATTGTAGTTGTAGCTTAGGTTGGCAGACCAAGTTTCTGATAATTTTTGTTTTAACTCAAAAAACGCATTACGTGAAGTATTGTCCCAATAGGTCCAATCTGGATTAGGGTTATAGGAGCGATCATAGCTGATTTGTTTACCCGTAGAATCCATCAACGGTAACGCACCCCAGTTATTGGCATTGGGTTTATTTTTTTCTTGGCTGGCACCAATGGTTAGTAAGGTATTGTCTCCAAGATCAGCTTCTAAAATTCCTGCAATTCCATTTTTCTCAGAGGTGTAGCGATCTAGATGAGAATCACCTGTTTGTTGGAAACCAGAAATACGGCCGCGAACAGCACCATCTGATGACAAGCGGCCTGAGGCATCTGCTTCATAGCGCTGTGTATCCCATGAACCGTAGCTTAGACCTGCATTGGCTTGGAACTCTTTAGTTGGGCGTTTGCGGATGTAGTTAATGGTTGCGCTTGGATCACCAAAGGCATTGGTCAGTGCATCTGCACCTTTAATGACTTCAATGCGATCATAGAAATAGCTATCTGGATTGGTGTCATTATAATTCCATTCACCAGAAGGGAAGCCCACGCCATCAACAAGAATGTTTGAGATTTCAAAACCGCGTGCCATATACACCGAGCGTTCAGTTTCAAGTGAATTGACGGTCACACCAGGGGTATTGTTGAGTACATCTCGAGAACTGGTCAGGCCAAAATCTTCGATTTGTTGTCGTGTCACTACATTGAGAGTCTGAGGGATTTCTTTGGCTTCAATATCGAGTTTGGTGGCGCTTGAACTATTTTTAATGGTATATGTTTTGGTTTTTTCACTGGCATTGCTATCTTGCGAGGCTTGAACTTTGATGGTTGGGAGTTGTTGTGATCCTTCCTCAAGTGCATGGCTATATGAGCTGATACTGACTAATGTGGAGATTGCTAAAAAAAGGGGAGTGCGTTTAAACAGCGTGGAAGAACTCATGTCTACAACCATGTAAATGAGAGATATTATTATTACAATTATTGTTAATATTCGTTAACTTTGCAATTTATTTCGTCCAAAGCTTAATGGGAATACCTAGCGTGGGGTGGAGGGTTGATAGGAATTTTCGAAAATAGGGCATTAAAAAAGGCCGCCGAAGCGACCTGTGATCAGTTATGTCCAGTCAAATGTAAATAGGACACGTCGAGTTTCGGGTTGGTAAAACATCAAGATATTGTCGGCACCATGATTGCAATACTCCCAACCGGATGCTGAGGCAATGAAATAATAACGTCGTTGCTGTTGATCAAAGATGTGTACAAAACAGTTGTCATCTTGTTCAATATTTTCCAATTTAAGTTGTTCTTCAATCGGATAGCACCAGTTGCCATACTCAGCATCACCACCCAGTTGATTGAGTAAAATGGTAGGTTCCTTATTTTGATAATTGATATCAGATGTACTAATCACTCTTTTTTGTTCTAAGAAGCGTTGTTTGACCTGTCTAAAATCTTCATGCATTTCTTGGCTATGCGTCAAAACTTCAGCGTATAAAGGATGATTTTGATTTTCTAAAATAAAATAGTGTTGATCAGCCAGCCAATGGTATTGAGACTGCTCATCCAACTGTAAAATAAACCAATTTTCATGCGCAAATTCATTATAAAACTCAGCAGTTTCTGAGCCGATGTAGCACTCATAAGGCTCAATTGGATTGACTAAATGAATCCAACCGTGCCATTCAGGATTGATCTGGGCAAGGTCAATCGAAATGAGGGGGAGTAAATGCTTTGCGAGAAAGGCGTCTTTGCTTGTAAAGATGGTGTCTGAGTCTGGGAGTAATTTTAAAAAATCTTGTGCAATTGTAATGTCTTGTTGCATAACTTTTCCTGTTTAAATCGATAAAATACGGATCTCTTTATATTTTTTAACTGACTTTTGCTGGCACATTAAAGTCTTAATTTATTCATCTTCGATGGATGAAAATTACTTTTGAGGCTGTTAGTTTATTATAGTTTTACAATGTAAGATGACAAAAAAGGCCGCCGTAGCGACCTTTTTATGTCAATGATGATTAAGCAGATTTAACCGCTGCTAATAATTCATTTTGACGATCTTTAAGTGCTTGAGGTAGGCGAGCACCAAGTTTAGTGAATAACTCAGTGTGGCTTTCAAGTTCTTTGATCCATTGATCTTTATCTTGAGCTGTAACAGTGTTGAATTGCTCTTTAGAGAAATCAATACCATTCCAGTTCAATTGTTCGTAAGTTGGAACATAACCGATAGGTGTTTCAGTCGCTTCAGCACGGCCTTCACAACGATCAATAATCCACTCAAGAACACGCATGTTTTGACCGAAACCAGGCCATACGAAGTTGCCTTCAGCATCACGACGGAACCAGTTTACGTTGAAGATTTTTGGTAGTTTATTACCAGCAGCTTCAGCTTTTGCACCAACTTCTTGACCAAGTTGTAACCAGTGACCGAAGTAATCAGCCATGTTGTAACCCGCAAATGGAAGCATTGCGAATGGGTCACGACGAACGATACCTTGTTGACCAACCGCTGCCGCAGTTGTTTCAGAGCCCATCGTTGCTGCTTTATAAACGCCATCAACCCAGTCAAATGCTTCAGAAACTAAAGGCACTGTATCAGCACGACGACCACCGAAGATGAATGCAGAGATTGGTACGCCTGCTGGATTTTCCCAGTCAGCGTCAATCGAAGGGCATTGACCAGCAGAAACGGTAAAACGCGAGTTTGGATGCGCTGCTTTTTCGCCTTCAACGTATGGTTGACCTTTCCAAGTGATTAAGTCTGCTGGAACTTCTTTAGTTAGACCTTCCCACCATACTTCGCCATCTTTGGTTACTGCAACGTTGGTGTAAATCACATCTTTATGCATGGTTGCGATACAGTTCGGGTTGGTTTTGGTATTTGTACCAGGCGCAACACCGAAGAAACCAGCTTCTGGATTGATTGCATATAAGCGACCATCTTCACCTGGTTTGATCCAAGCAATATCGTCACCTACAGTTTCAATTTTCCAGCCTTCATAACCTGCTGGTGGAATTAACATCGCAAAGTTTGTTTTACCACATGCAGACGGGAATGCTGCTGCGATGTAGTGTTTTTCACCTTGTGGGTTAGTCACACCTAGAATTAGCATGTGTTCAGCTAACCAACCTTGTTCGCGACCCATTGCAGAAGCAATACGTAACGCTAGGCATTTTTTACCAAGCAATGCATTACCGCCGTAACCAGAACCGTAAGACCAGATTTCACGAGTTTCTGGATAGTGAACGATATATTTTTCGTTGTTACATGGCCAAGCAACATCTTTTTGACCATCTTTTAATGGTGCAGCAACAGTGTGTACGCATGGGATAAACTCACCATCTGTACCTAACACGTCATAAACTGCTTTACCCATACGTGCCATTTTAGTCATGCTGACTGCAACGTAAGGTGAATCTGTTAACTCGATACCAATGTGAGCAATGTGGCTTCCTAAAGGACCCATCGAGAAGGGAACCACATACATGGTACGGCCTTCCATTGCACCGTCAAATAATCCATTTAATTTTTCGCGCATTTCTGCAGGAGCAACCCAGTTGTTTGTTGCGCCAGCATCTTCTTCATTTTGCGAGCAGATATAAGTACGGTCTTCAACACGAGCAACGTCAGAAGGATCAGAATTTGCAAGATAAGAACCAGGATGTTTTTCTTGGTTAAGTTTTTGCATGGTGCCGTTAGCGATCATCAAGTCCATGAGACGTTGATATTCTTCTTCGCTACCGTCACACCATTCGATTTTTGCTGGTTTGGTCAATTTTGCAATTTCTTCCACCCATGCAATCAGCTTAGGGTGACGAACGAATTCTGGTGCGTTCACTTGGGTCATGGTGATGCCTTTTTAAAGTGTGTACGACGTACAAATTCTATCCACTGGATGGCAGTGAGACAGATGAAGTAAAAAAAGTGGCTGTATTAAAGCATAAAATCATAAAAAATATAAGACTAAAGAATAGGTAGGTGTGGAAGGAGGGAAATGTTGATTTGTGATTATAATATTGTTTTTTAATAATTTTATTATTCTATGTTTTATTATTTTGTTTTTTTATATGTAATATTTTTTTTATAAATTTCTTTGTTAATCAATATTTTAATTTATTTTTAATTTTTTGAGAATTGTTATTGATTATATGAATAATGTTCATTCAAAATTTACATAAACTTGCTTTTATTTGTTGATTTTGTAAACAAAAATAGGCTTATCAAAAGTCTTAAGATTGATGCGAATGAGTCGAAATTTACAGCCTTTATCTATTATTTATAATCAAAAATCAGGTTTCCATGCTACGCAGCAAGATGATGAATATGAGCGCCTTATGACATATTGGACACAATATGGGTTTGAAATTCAGGTTTTTGAATTAAATCAGCAGGTTAATTTTGATGACATGATGAGAACTGTTTTGGCTAGGCATCAACAGACTGAATTACGTGGCGTTGTGGTTGCGGCTGGGGGAGATGGAACTTTAAATGCGGTTGCAAAACAGTTAATCCATACGGATATTCCGATGGGGATCATACCGCTGGGTACGTTTAATTATGTTGCACGGGCGTTGAATATCCCGATTGATGTGGCTCAAGCGGCAGAAGTGATTGCAACGGGCAGGGTACAAGCAGTGCACGTTGCTGCAATCAATGATCAAATTTATCTCAATAATGCGAGTTTAGGGCTGTACCCTTTATTTATAAAAAAGCGTGAATTATACAATCAACGACTTGGACGTTTTCCGCTAAATGCCTATACATCGGGTTTAGATGTATTACTGCGTGAACATAAATCCTTAAAACTTGCGGTGACCATTGATGAACAGCGCTATCCTGTTGCAACACCGTTAGTTTTTTTTGGTAATAATCAACTGCAACTGAGTGATATGAAATTAAGAATTGCAGAATGTGCTGCTAATGGAAAGTTAGCAGGGGTTGTTGTTGCTAAAAGTGATCGTTTTAGCTTAATGAAAATGTTATGGAAATTGGTTCAGGGCAAAATTGATCAAGCTTCGGATGTGTATTCATTTTGTGCCGAACATATACTGGTCAATTGTAAAAAGCCAAAATTAACGGTGGCAATAGATGGAGAGCTTATGGAGATGGACACCCCATTAAAATTTTCAGTGAAAAAATCCGCGTTAAAAGTGATGGTTCCGAATGTTATTACACCTGTCTGATCTACATTTTGGAACGGAACGTGAAGGTTGCATTCAAGCAATCAAACAATTTTGCCAACAACATCGTCCTGAAGCCATTGTAGTCAGTGGCGATCTCACACAGCGTGCGCGTTTTAAGCAGTTTTATGCATGTCGCCAATTTCTAGATGCTCTCAACCTTCCTTATATTGTTGTTCCGGGTAATCATGATATTCCGCTGTATCATGTCTGGAATCGCTTCTTTTCTCCCTTTGTCCGTTATCAGGCTTTTTTTGGCCGCTTAGAAACAACCTTAGAAACAGAGCATTTTTATATAGTCGGGATGAACAGTATTCGGCGGCGCTATCATACGCGGGGACATATTTCACTGGATCAAATTCATGAAACCTATGAAAAGTTAAATCATGCGCCTGCGAATAAAATAAAACTGGTGGTTTTCCATCAGCCTTTTTATACCTTCCCAAATGAGCATGGTGATAAAGATTGTCCTGTGCTTGGAAAAATTGCTTTAGAACGCTGGGGAGAGACAGGGCTATTTGGTTTATTGCACGGACATTTACATAAAGTTGCTGTGCATGATTTAAATCAAATTTTTCAGTTGGGATTTGATCATCCAATTTTAGATATCCATGCAGGCACAGCGACTTCAAACCGATTACGCTTTGGATTAACCAATAGTTTTAATGTAATTTCGGATAATGGCAAGATTGAGCATTATTGGTTTGATGAGAGCTTGGGTAACTTTCACACATTGAAATAAACCAGTTATAAAGATTCTTGTGTGCTTAAGTAGATGATGGTTATAGGTTATATAAATTTAGCTTTACTTGTTTTGTTCGGCGATAATTGAAATGTGATTAATGGCTAAAATTTTGATTAATATTTTATTAATCAATGATTTGGTTTTGATTTTAAAATAAAAAATACATTTTATAATTGAGCTTATTCTTTCTTAAAAAATATAAATTACTTTGAAAACTGCTGAGTTTTTCTTTCTAAATTTTAGTTTGTAATATGTTGTAACTGCCTAAGTTTTGCTAAGATTTGCTTTTTAATAATATATGCAAATCGCAAATAAAATATTGAACATTTTTGCGATTTCAGTAGGCAGTTAGGGGTCAAAATGAAACGTGTATTTTTACTGAATAAAAATAATCATAAAACAGCCGCCACATCTGAGATCGGAATAGCAGGACAAACAAAACCAATCCTTTTAAATCAAGCTTTGCTTGCAAAATCTGGGGTTAACGTTGATCAAATCGCTTCAATTACACGTATTGGTAATGATGCAATTGTGCATCTAGTTGATGGTACAAAAGTTATTCTAGAAGGATTCTTTGTACAGGATATTTTGCAGCTTCCGTTACAGGATGGAGAAAGTTTATGGGCTGCAATTGTCGACACTAAAGTTGAAGAGCAACCGATTTCCGATTATTTAGTCTTAGATGGTGTTCCGCCCGATGTTTTGGCTTCAGACAGCTCAGTTGTTCGTCCCGTATCTGAGATCCCGAATGCGATTGCAACTGATCGTTCAGTTGAGACTAGCCATGCAATTGCAACGACAGCTTCTAGCACAGTAGGGAGCATCCCGACTTGGGCATGGATTACTGGAAGTTTGGCAGGTGTCGGTGCAATCGCTGCTGCCAGTGGTGGCGGTAATGGCAGTAAAAAAAATGATCCAGCCCCTGATACCACAGCACCTGTTTCACCTCAAGGTAACTTCACTGAGCAACGGGATGGAAAAACCATAACTGGCCAAGCTGAAATTGGCAGTACGGTTATTGTGAAAGATGTAACTGGTAAAGCGTTGGCGGAAACGATAGTGGGAGCTGATGGTAAATTTAGTCTGACTTTGGTCCATGCTTTGACCAATGGTGAACAGCTTTATGTGACTGCTAAAGATCAAGTTGGTAATGAAAGTGCAGCTAGTCTGATCACGGCCCCTGACACCACATCACCTGTTATACCTCAAGCTAGTTTTACTGAACAACATGATGGAAAAACCATAACGGGGCAGGCTGAAATCGGTAGTGTTGTTATTGTAAAAGACATAACTGGTAAAGAATTGGCGAAAATAATAGTGGGAGCTGATGGTAAATTTAGTCTGACTTTAGTTCATGCTTTGACCAATGGTGAACAGCTTTATGTGACAGCTAAAGATCAAGCTGGCAATGAAAGTACAGCTAGTCTAATCACGGCACCTGATACTACAGCACCTATTGCTGGACATTTGGCTTTTACTCATTTTGCTGATAGTGGCTATTCGGATAAGGATTATATTACGCAGAGTAATACCTTTGATCTGCGCTTGACAGGGCAGGAACAAGGGACAGTAGTTAGCTACCACGTGTCTAAAAATGGCGGTGAGTGGACTGAGACTGTTGTCGCACAAAAAGATTTGTCAGATGGGGTTTATCAATTTAAAGCCATTGTGAAGGATCAGGCGGGGAATAGCAGTGAAGTGTTGTCTCAGCTTGTGACTGTTGATACAACGCCACCGCAGACTGGTGTTTTATCATTTACTGATTTTACCGATACAGGTGTTTCAGCAACGGGTTACATCACCAATGATCAGACCTTTAATTTGAGCCTTAAAGGGCTGGAACAAGGAACGGTAGTTACTTATCAAGTGTCTAAAAATGGCGGTGAGTGGACTAAGACCGTTGTCGCACAAAAAGATTTGTCAGATGGGGTTTATCAATTTAAAGCCATTGTGATGGATCAGGCGGGGAATAGCAGTGAAGTGTTGTCTCAGCTTGTGACTGTTGATAGAACGCCACCGCAGGCAGGTGTTTTATCATTTACTGATTTTACCGATACAGGTGTTTCAGCAACGGATTACATCACCAATGATCAGACCTTTAATTTGAGTCTTAAAGGGCAGGAACAAGGAATTGTAGTTACCTATCAAGTGTCTAAAAATGGCGGTGAGTGGGCTGAGACAGTTGCAGCACAAAAAGATTTGGTGGATGGAGTTTATCAATTTAAAGCCATTGTGATGGATCAGGCGGGGAATACTAGTGAGGTATTGTCTCCTACCTTGACGGTAGATACGATCGCACCAGCCGCAGGCACTTTAAAAATTGTTAATTTAAATGACACCGGTAATTCACCTTTTGATCAAATTACCCAAGATAATAGCTTTGTTTTACAGGCATTAGATCCAATTGTAATTAATAAGGAAGCTACGTTTAATAATCGCTATGAAGTTTCTACTGATGGTGGAGAAACATGGAAAGAAACGACTGCCAAGCAAGTCAATTTAGCTGATGGTACTTATTTATTTAAGGTTGTTGGAACAGACATTGCGGGGAATATTGTAGAAACTGCAATCGAAAAAGTTGTCGTGGATACAGTAGCTCCAGAAGTTGCGACTACGCTTAAGCTTATAGAGGGAAGATCAGGTTCAATCTTGACGGGTAGTGCAGAACCTGATGCCACGATTCAGGTATATGATCAAAATAATAATTTAGTTTATCCATGGAACACTACGGTTAATTCTGATGGCACATTTGCTGTAGATTTTAGTCAATATTATTTAAAAGAACAGACCTTAACCATCACCGTCACTGACCGTGCAGGTAATGTCAGTGAAAAAGTAATCGTTGTCGCACCAATAGATAATATTAAGCCTGAACCTATTCAGTCGATTGAGTTCAATGAGGATGGTCTTCGCTTTACGGCAATAGCCGAAGCCAATAGCACGGTTAAAATTTATGATGTAAATCATAACGAAATTGGTCGTGGTTATGCTGATAGTGAAGGTAAAGTTTCAGGTCAATTAAGTGATGTTTATCTAAAGGGGCAACAATTAAGTTTTATTGTTTTTGATCGGGCAGACAACCAGAGTGAAGCTGTTACTGCTTATGCACTAAATGATAATACGCCACCAGAGGCGGCGACAAATCTTATTCTAGTTGAAAGTCATAATGGATCGATTTTAACGGGTATTGCAGAAGCAAACACCATGATCTTGGTCTATGATGAAAATAATCAGTTAGTTTATTCATGGAATAATACGGTTAATGCGGATGGAACATTTGCTGTCTATCTAAATCAATATTATTTAAAAGGCCAAATATTAACTGTAACTGTGATTGACCGTGCAGGAAATGTCAGTGAAAAAACCAGCATTGTTGCACCTATAGATGATATTAATCCTGACCCCATTCAATCAGTTGAGTTTGATCAAGATGGACGTCGTTTTACAGCAATAGCAGAAGCCAATAGTACAATTAAAATTTATGATGCAAACCACAATGAAGTTGGACGCGGTTCTGCGGGGAGTGATGGTAAAGTTTCAGGTTGGTTTGATAATGTCTATTTAAAAGGACAACAATTAAGTTTTATTGTTTTTGATCGAGCTGGAAATCAAAGTGAAGCCCTTTCACTTGAAGCCATAAAAGACTCAACTCCACCAGATGTGGCTAAGAATCTTAAATTAACGGAGGGCAGCGATAGCTCTATTTTAACGGGTATCGCTGAACCTAATAGCATCATTCAAGTTTATGATCAGAATAATAATCTAGTCAGTAGATGGAGCAGTACGGCATATACTGATGGCACATTTACTGTTTATTTGAATCAATTTTATTTAAACGCGCAGACGTTAACGGTCACAGTCACTGATCGTGCAGGCAATGTGAGTGAAAAAGTAACGATTGTTGCGCCATTGGATGAAGTTGCACCTCTCGCTGCTGAAAATATCACTATAAATGAAGCAGGATGGATTTCTGGTCTGGCTGAATCAAATGCAAGAGTTGATATTATTGATCAATATGGAAATTTGATCACAACGACTGTGGCCTACAATGGCTCTTTTTCTCACTGGATCAACTATAGTCAATATCAAACACAAACCTTAAGCTTTATGGTGAGAGATTCTGCAGGGAATCGCAGTGATGTTGTACAAAAAGTTTTGCCTGTATTGCTCAATACCCCGCAAGCTGTGACAGATTTATTGCTTGATACAGAAGGACATAATTTATCTGGTCAGGCAGTTGCTGGTTTGCAGATTATTGTCAGTAATGCGATGGGGGAGCGTGTTGATAGTAATTGGTGGAATTTAGTTGTTAATGAAGATGGTACGTTTAATATACAGCTTAATAACTACTATTTACAGGGACAGACATTATATGTCCGAGCCTTAGACCCAACGAACAGTCTATATGGTCCAATCACTGAAGTTATTGCACCTTTGGATAATATTGAGCCACTGCTCAGTGAGGTGGTTATTACTGAAAATGGTGATGGAATTAGTGGACAATCTGAACCAAAAGCTACAATTAAAGTCATTGATGCTGATGGTGATGTTCGTGCAGAGTTCAACACAGATGAAACGGGGCATTTCAATTTAAGTATTTATCCACCAGTTTTACGCGGTGAGCAGTTATTTATTACTGCAACGGATTTAGCAAAAAATGTCAGCACGCCAGTTCACATTATTTTTAATGCCGATAGTAATGCGCCCAGCCCAGCTGAAAATATCGTTATGTCTGACAATGGTTTCTTTATATCAGGAGATGCAGTACCCGATAGCTACTTAAAAGTTGTAAATGCTCAAGGTTTTCTTGTTGGTGATATCGTTGTCGATAAATGGGGACATTTTAATATTGAATTAAATCGTTCTCAAGCGACGGGTGAGGTACTACGGGTTGTTGTAGAACAAAATGGCTATCAAAGTAACTATACCGAAGTTATTACGCCAGTCGATACTGTCGCACCAGCTGCGGCAACGCAATTTGCAGTCAATCAATCTGGTTATCTCATCGGTCATGCAGAACCTAAGGCCTTAGTTGAAATAACTTATAATTTTGACGGTCAGCCGTCTTATACCAATACAGTTATTGTGAAAAAGGAGGGAATATTTGAAGTCTATATGAATAATAAAGCAACCTCATTGGCTGTGACTGTAATTGATAGTGCGGGAAACCAAAGTGCTACGGTAATAATTAAACCAACAGAGATTCCCCAGATTAAGGTAGATCAATTTAGAGGAGATCAGACTGATAATATTTATCAAGTAGATCATGGTTCTGATTTTATCCAAGAATATCGTATTGAGCATTATGAAAATTATAAAGAAGTGTGGGTAGATGATAGCCATTATGTATCTCAGTGGTTTGATGGATATTATGAAAAGCAATGGATAGAAGGCCATTATGAACCAGTTTTAATAGAAGGCCATTATGAGGAAATTTGGTTTGACAATGGGGAATGGCGCTACCGTGATTACTATAGTGATCAGGACGGTAAGCGTTACTATACTGATGATGGTTCATATGATGCTTATGTAAATCAGTATTTTGACTCCGAATTAGGATTATGGCAGGACGGTTATGCCCTTAATGGACCTGAGGTTGAGCAAGAATGGGTTAGTAATCTGTATTCTGAACAAATTTGGGTTGGTGATTCTTATAAAGATCAGTGGGTTGATGGTTATTATGAAAGTGTTTGGGTTGAGGGACATGAGGAATATACGTGGGTTGAAAGTGGCTATTGGGAAAATCAACTGATCGAATCTGGTTACCGAGATGTAGACTTTGGTGGGCATGATAAAGTTTTGAGTTCTGTAAGTTATAGTCTGATGGGGAGTTATGACTGGGTAAATGATCCAGAAAGTATAGAAAGACATTTAGAAAGTGGGCGTTATATTGAAGATCTTGAGCTAGTTGGTAGTGCAAATATCAATGCCACAGGTAATGGATTGGATAATGTGATTACAGGGAACGCTGGGAACAATATTTTGGATGGTCGTGGTGGTCACGATACCTATATTGGAGGTGCAGGTTCGGATACTGTGATTTATAACATATTGAATTATAGTGATGGACTTGTTGATCGCTGGCAAGATTTTCATGTCGGTAATGTCTGGACAGATTTGCAAGCAGATAAGATTGATCTCAGTCAATTATTGACGGATTACACTGGGGATGGTTCGACTGCATCTCTGGAAAAATTCATTCATGTCAAGCAAGAGGGTGAGAATACCATCGTGAGTATAGATCGAGATGGTGAAGCCTCTGCTGAGAGCGGTGTTCAGTTAGTAGTACTCAACAATGTCAACACAACATTGAGTGAATTATTGGGTAACCACCAAATTATTATTTAAACATCTTTTTATGAAAATCTAAGAGCTGTAAATGACAGCTCTTTTTCTTGGCTGTAGACAATTTGTTCAATCAAAATCAGTTTGAAGAAAAAATACTAAAAAAGTCGAGTTTTTTTTAATTCGCCCCTTGAAGCTATTTTTTTTAACCCCACAAAAGTGGCATATCAAAATTTTATGTATTGCCATGAATTGGCGATACGAATTAATCAAAAAGACTAAGTCTGATGGAGTTAACTATGAGCAACATTCGTCCATTACATGATCGTGTTGTGATTCGTCGCGTAGAAGAAGAAACTAAAACGGCTGGTGGTATTTTACTTCCAGGTTCTGCTGCTGAAAAACCATCTCAAGGTGAAGTAATTGCAGTAGGTAATGGTCAAATCACTGACAATGGCGTTCGCGCTTTAGACGTTAAAGTTGGCGATAAAGTATTGTTCGGTACTTATGCAGGTACAACAGTAAAAGTAAGCGGTGAAGAGCTCTTGATCATGAAAGAGTCAGACATCTTAGCGGTACTTGAAGGCTAATCGGCACATAACTCACAAATTATCAGATACAGTAATTTAAAAAGATTCGGAGTTTCACATGTCAGCTAAAGACGTAAAATTTGGTGATTCAGCTCGCTCAAAAATGATTGCAGGCGTAAACGTACTTGCAGATGCAGTAAAAGTAACTTTAGGTCCTAAAGGCCGTAACGTTGTGATTGACCGTTCTTTCGGTGCGCCGCATATCACTAAAGATGGTGTAACAGTTGCGAAAGAAATTTCTTTAAAAGACAAGTTTGAAAACATGGGTGCTCAACTTGTTCGCGAAGTTTCTTCTAAAACCAATGACATCGCGGGTGACGGTACCACAACTGCAACTGTACTTGCTCAAGCAATCTTAAATGAAGGGATCAAATCTGTAACTGCAGGTATGAACCCAATGGATTTAAAACGTGGTATCGACATCGCAGTAAAAACAGTTGTTGAAAATATCCGTGCCAATGCAAAACCTGCTGATGACTTCAAAGCAATTGAACAAGTCGGTTCAATCTCTGCGAACTCAGACACAACTGTAGGTAAGTTGATTGCGCAAGCAATGGAAAAAGTAGGTAAAGAAGGTGTTATCACTGTAGAAGAAGGTTCTGGTTTCGAAGACGCGTTAGACGTTGTAGAAGGGATGCAATTCGACCGTGGTTATATCTCTCCATACTTCGCGAACAAACAAGATACTTTGACTGCTGAACTTGAAAATCCATTCATTCTTCTTGTTGATAAAAAAATCAGCAATATTCGTGAATTGATTACTGTATTAGAAGCAGTTGCTAAAACAGGTAAGCCACTTCTTATCATCGCTGAAGATGTTGAAGGTGAAGCGCTTGCAACACTTGTTGTGAACAACATGCGCGGTATTATCAAAGTATGTGCGGTTAAAGCACCTGGTTTTGGTGACCGTCGTAAAGCAATGCTTCAAGATATCGCGATCTTGACTGGTGCGACTGTGATTTCTGAAGAAGTAGGTATGTCTTTAGAGCAAGCTTCTCTTCAAGACTTAGGTACTGCTCATAAGATCACTGTATCTAAAGAGAACACTGTGATTGTTGATGGTGCAGGTAATGCAGCACAAATCGCGGAACGTGTTCAACAGATTCGTGCGCAAATCGAAGAGTCAACCTCTGAATACGACAAAGAAAAACTTCAAGAACGCGTTGCTAAATTAGCAGGCGGTGTTGCAGTCATCAAAATTGGTGCAGCAACTGAAGTTGAAATGAAAGAGAAGAAAGACCGTGTTGACGACGCACTTCACGCAACTCGCGCAGCAGTTGAAGAAGGTGTTGTTGCAGGTGGTGGTGTTGCACTGGTACGTGCGGTAAACGTGTTAGACAACTTAAAAGGTGCTAACGAAGACCAAACTGCGGGTATCAACATTTTACGCCGTGCGATTGAAGCGCCACTTCGTCAAATCGTTTCGAATGCAGGCGATGAGCCTTCTGTTGTGATCAATGCAGTTAAAGCGGGTGAAGGTAACTTTGGTTACAACGCTGCAACTGGCGAATATGGCGATATGTTAGAGATGGGTATTCTTGACCCAGCTAAAGTAACGCGTTCTGCACTTGAACACGCAGCATCTGTTGCTGGTTTGATGTTGACCACAGAATGTATGATTACTGATATCCCAGAAGATAAACCTGCTGCTCCAGATATGGGCGGTATGGGTGGTATGGGCGGAATGATGTAATACATCTCTGTCTAGATCAAAAAAATCCCTGCCTATGCAGGGATTTTTTTTATGTGCCAAATATTGAATGCTTATTTAAATAAAATAATCGTCCAAGTAAAAAAGATAATCGCCAAGGAAACAAATTGCGCAGCACTGCCCATATCTTTTGCATTCTTAGATAGCGGATTCTTTTCTAACGAAACGCGGTCCACTACAGCTTCGATGGCCGAATTAAATAGCTCTACAATAATCGCCAACAAACAGACCGCTACCATCAGGGCTTGTTCAACAGCTGAGACATGAATGAAAAAACTCAGTGGAATGAGAATAATATTCAGCAATAGAACTTGTCGGAAGGCGGCTTCATAACGGAACGCTGCTTTAAAGCCAGCAACTGAATAGCCTGTTGCATTTAAAATCCGTTTAATACCATTTTTGCCTTTATAGGGAGAGTATTGCGTCATTACGATAGAGGAATGAGAGAAAGCCTTAGTATAAGAGCAAAGATGTTGCAGTAAATTGGCAATATGTCGCATGCGTGTACCATGAGCCACAGTTTTCTGCCATAAATCTCTACAAAGCTTGCATTTATAAATTGTCAATTTGTGCTGTGCTAAGGATAATAAGCACAGAATTATTGAAGGACATTTCTGCATGAAAATTATCGCAGATGAAAATTTGGCATTTACCGATTATTTCTTTGCGGAATTTGCGGAAATACAACATCGAGCAGGGCGTACCCTGACCCATGCGGATGTACAGGATGCGGATGCACTTTTAGTTCGTTCAGTGACCAAAGTGAACCATGCCTTAATTGATCAGAGTAAAATTAAGTTTGTAGGCAGTGCCACAATTGGTACAGATCACCTTGATATTCAAGCCTTAGAACAACAACATATTGCGTGGAGTAATGCCGCGGGTTGTAATGCACAAGCTGTTGCAGAATATGTGATTACCGCATTACTACATTTAGATATTAATCTCTTGGAAAAAAATAAAGCCTTCACTTTAGCCATTGTTGGTTTGGGCAATGTCGGTAGCCGCCTTGCTGTGATGGCTCAACTTCTCGGCTGGAATGTGATTGGTTATGATCCTTATGTGCAATTAGGCGGTATTGAAAATGTCTCTTTTGACGAGCTGTTAAAACGTGCCGATGCCATTTCAATCCATGTGCCTTTAACCTTATCAGGTGATTTCCCGACACAGCATTTATTTGATGCGGCTGCTTTGGCTGCAATGAAACCCTCTGCTATTTTAATCAATAGTGCACGTGGGCCTGTGATTGAACAGGCTGCATTAATGGCAGATATTATCGCGACGCAGCGTCAAGTTGTACTGGATGTATTTGAGTTTGAACCTGAGATTCCTGAGCAATTACTGGATGTATTGGCATTAGCAACACCACATATTGCAGGCTATAGTCTGGAAGGTAAGGCCAGAGGAACACAGATGATCTATCAAGCTTTCTGCGATAAATTTTCTTATCAAGCCTCGAAGCGTTTTGAGAGTCAATTGCCTCAGGTAGAACAATATTTCGGACAGCAGGATTTAAAAGCTGCGCTTCAACAACATCTGATTCAGATTTATGATATTGCTGCCGATGATCAGCAACTCCGTGCTTGTGTACAGGCGGGCAAGGTTGAGCAAACAGCATTTGATCTGCTCCGAAAAAATTATCCCTTACGCCGTGAGTGGGCTGCTCACGGTGGACCAAAAGCATGAGTCAAGCAATGAAAACTTACCAACCGACCTGTTCAATTGATGCCTTAAAAGCGCGTGCAGAGATGTACAGCAAGATTCGTCAGTTCTTTGTTCAGCGGCAAATACTTGAGGTTGAAACCCCGATTTTGTCTCAGGCAGGCGTGACAGATGTACATTTGGCTTCTGTTCAAGTACAGCGTCATATTCACGGTAAATTAAATACTCAGTATTTACAGACCTCGCCTGAATTTCCAATGAAACGTTTATTGGCCAGTGGCAGTGGTCCGATTTATCAAATCTGTAAAGTGTTCCGTGATGATGAGCATGGGCGTAAGCACAACAGTGAATTTACGATGCTGGAATGGTATCGACCGGGATTAGACTTAAAGGGCTTGATGCATGAAACTGCGGAGCTGTTAGAAACCTGTTTGGCACATCGTTTTGGTGATATTCGTCCTATTGTTCTCAGTTATAAGCATGCTTTTCAGGATCGTTTGGAGATTAATCCTTTGCAAGCCAGCTTGAAACAACTCAAAGATACAGCCAATCGTGTTGGGCTTAATCTTGATTTGGGTGATGATCGTCTAGCTTATATGGACCTGTTATTCTCGCACTTTGTCGAACCTAGTCTGGGCTTCGATGCACCTGTATTTTTGACCGATTTTCCACCTGAAATGGCATCACTGGCAAAAGTGAAACAGGATGAAGATGGTGAATCCGTTGCAGCTCGTTTTGAGGTGTATATCGAAGGTTTAGAGCTGGCCAATGCCTATGATGAGTTATTAGATGCTGAGGTTTTAGCATCACGTTTTGAGGCGGATAATGCGGAACGTGCGAAGCAGGACTTAGCCGTGATTCCAACGGATCAGTACTTATTGGCAGCTTTACCAAATATGCCTGAATGTTCGGGTATTGCCTTGGGGATTGACCGCTTACTCATGGTTGCGATGAATCAAGTCAAAATTGATCAAGTGATTGCATTCCCAGCAGAGATTGCCTAGGGTTTTTATTTTCAATCCTTATAGAAGTTGCATTAATAGCTGCATCAACTCACTTTGGCGATGTGTTCGGGTTTTTTTAAAAATTGATTGCAGATGCTTCTTCACCGTATCCGCTTGAATTTCATGTGAAAGGGCAATTTCTTTGGTGGTTTTACCTTCTAGAAGTTGCTCACATATTTTATGTTCAACAGGCGTAAACATAAACAGCTGGGTACAGATGTCTTTTTGATATTTTGGCTTCTGTTTTAATCCAGAGAAGGTTGCAAGTAAGACTGGACGAAGGCCAAAAATCTTATGCGTTTTTTCTGGGCTGAGTAAATCTAGCGTTAAGAATAAGTGTTGATCCAGCAGCATGATTTTAGACCGTTTATGATTCGTCTGCTCTGGATTGTTTTTATAATGACGCTCCAATTCAATTAGGTTTTGATCAAACTGAATTTGCCTGTTTTCACTGAAAATAAAGCGACGTTGTTGGATTTGGATGTGTGGATTCTGTTTCAGTAACTGCTCAGCTTCAGCATTAATTTCTAAGATATCTCCATTGAGATTAATAATGGCAATGGGCTGGTTCATTTTTTGGATTAACTGTGACCCCAGTAAGGTCATAGTAGAGTATTCAAAATGATGGCGATATTGTTGAATTTTTTGTTGTACGATCGGCAAAATTTCATAAATCGGCTGAAGTTCAGTACAGCTTAATGCACCACGCTCAGGGCTGGTGAGAAAAGCGAGTAATACACAGACTTTATGATCATAAATGATTTGGATGGCTGAACAGAAACGTAGATCTAATGGTTGTAAAACACGTTGGTAAACTTGAGTCTGGGTGATTTCATGCTCTTGAAAGTGTTGAATGCAATGCATCCATCCCGTCATTGGCCCCAAAAGCATTTTCTTTAAACGTGGGTCGTCATCAATATCTAAACGAATTTGAGTGAGTGCCGCTTGTTCAAGTTGATGTGCATCAAAATTGACGCCGTGGTGCACACTAAATGAAAGTGCTTGGACTTCGAGATCAACGGCTAAAAGTTGTGAGGCTTGAACATTGAAATAATGATTCAATTGTTCCAAGAAAATAATCCAATCATCAGCATGCTGAACTTTATTCAAGATGTCCATGACAGGGCGATGCTGGGTTAAATTCATCTAAAAACCCCATTAAAAGAATAGAATAAATTTCCATATAGTTTATATGGATTTTAACTAAATGAAATTATTAAATTAAAAAAATGTGATTTGTTAGGCAATGATCTGACGAAATTGGTGTTTTTTGTTAAATCATTTTAAGGAGAATAAGTATGAATATGCCTAAACTGGATAGTAGTTTAGGCATATTGGAGTTTAACAACGTCCTTTCTTGGCTTGTCCTGGTGGGCAAAAATCACCGCGACCATCATGATGGTTGTCTGGATCAACAACCACACTACCATGCGGGGTATGTACGGCACAGGCTGATAAGCCGAATGTAAGTAACGTGCTGAAGCAGAGCAGTATTATTTTCATCCTTGCATCCTATTGTTATGGCTTTCCCTTCTACTGTAAATCGATCAGTCGGTTTCAGCTAGCAGAATGATGCAGGTTTTTAACAGAGATTTGTATCATTCGGCTGTACGTAAAACAGTTCTAAATCCGACATGCGTAGCCGCCAAATCAAATTCTTGTGGATAGCGACTGCTGTTGCGATAACGGGCGCAAAAGTTGGAGGCACATAAAAAAGAGCCACCTTTCAGCACGTATTGTGTTGCGGTGCTGTTTTGTTGACGCAGTTCTGCATAATTGCCCATGTGCTGATCATGTGCGCCGTGATAAACAGATGAGGTCCATTCCCAGACATTGCCAATCATATCGAACAGCTTAAAGGCATTAGCAGGGTAACAGCCGACGGGTGCGACACTTTGAAAATGATCTTCAGCCGTATTATTGAAAGGAAATTCACCTTGCCAATAATTGGCTTGCGGATGTTGATGGGCATCCTGTGGTGCTTGGTGTAAAGGGGTGTCGGTTTTCGAACCAGCCTTGGCAGCGTATTCCCATTCTTGCTCTGTAGGTAAATCCCGACCCAACCAAACGGCATAATGCTCTGCATCATTTTGAGTGACATAGCGAACAGGTTCAGAAGGTAATGGAGGTTGACCCTGAACACCATTCGGCGTTTTCCATGTGTAATCTGCTTTCAGCTGCCACCATTGTTTTGGATTATTTGTATCTGGCGAAAATACCGCAGCCTGTTTCTGTTTTTCAGCATCAGTGATATAGCCTGTAGCTTTGATGAAACTGGAGAATTGAGCAACGGTCACTTCGGTTTGATCAATCCAAAAACCTGCTACTTGGCGTTGTGCTTGGCCAAAATTCAATTCATCAGGGTAGGCTAAGTTTGAACCCAGTTGAAATGAACCTTTGGGAATCTGCACCATGCCCGCGGTTTTACTGTTTTGCCATGCCTCAGGTAAGCCCGAATACTGTTGGCATTGAGACAACGAGCCTAGCTGTACTACTGAGCTACTTTGCATAGCTGCATGACTTGTAGGATCAGGCTTCGCTTTGCTACAGCCTGTCACGAGGGACAGGCTGCTGATTGAAACTAAAAAGCAAATCCACTTCATTTACGGAAATATTCCTGAACGCCATTTTGTTGAGTGTATTTGTTATAGATATCAACAAGTTCTTGTAGCTTAGCAGGCTGATCTTGAGCAAGATTCTGAGTTTCACCACGATCATTCTTAAGGTTATACAATTCCCAAGTACCTGTGCCAAGTTCTGACTTGCCTTGTAATGCAATTTTCCAGTCGCCTTGACATGCATATTTACTGCCATGCAGTTCATCGGCAAAACTGAAATTGGCAGGGCGAATGGCTTGCGCTTTATTATCGAGTACAGGTTTCCACGAATAGCCGCTTGGGGTATTGATTTGACGGCCTTTGTATTGACCTTGTGGGACGGCAATATTGGCATAGTCGAGGACAGTTGGGAACACATCCAAGACTGAGGCAAAGCCATGATGCGTGGCTTGGGCTTTGCTTTGATAAGGGAGCTTCACAATTGCAGGTGCTGTGGTTGCGCCTTCACCTGCAGTGTCTTTCCAGAGATGGAAGGGTGCAGCGCTGACTTCAGCCCAACGTGGCCCAACATAGTGGTAAGAGCTTGATGTCCCCACGTTATTAATGCTGTTATCAAAACCTGACTCAGCCCCATAATTGCCACGAATAAAACCTTCTGCACCGTTATCGGAAACAAAGAAAATTAAAGTGTTGTCATATAAGTTATTACGTTTTAGATACTGAATCACTCGACCAATATTGGCATCCAGATTTTCCACCATACCGGCGTAGATTTCCATTCTGCGTGCTTCAAGCGCTTTTTGTTCGGTTGAAAGCTCATTCCACTTAGCATATTTTTGTGGTGCATTTGGTGTTTCGATTGGTTCTGCCGCTTTAAAATTTGCTGGAATTAGTCCGAGTTGTTTTTGGCGGGCTATGCGTGCATCGCGAATCACATCATAGCCAGCATCATAAACACCACGATAACGATCGCGATATTCAGCAGGTGCTTGTAAAGGCCAATGCGGTGCAGTGTAAGCCGCATAGGCAAAGAACGGTTTACCTGAGTTTTTACCTGATTCTAGATAGCTGATCAGTTTGTCGGTGAAGTAGTTGGTAGAGAAGAAATCATCAGGTAAGGATGAAATCGGCACTTGTTTGCCATCTTCTGTATACGTTGCATTACGCTTATAGGCACTTGGTGCTTGTTTAAAATGTAAGTCTAAGCCTTGCAATAGCGTAAATGAATGATCAAAACCTTTGGCATGGGCGTTGGTTGCATCGGTTAAACCCAAGTGCCATTTGCCACTGATATAAGTTCGATAACCATTGTCTTTCAGGACTTCGGCAATCGAGAGTGAGCGTTCGTTTAAATAACCCTCATAACCCGGTTGACCTTTTAGATGCTCAGGTGTGAGCTCAGCCATTGCACCAATCCCTGCTAAATGGTGATCAGTCCCCGAAATCAATTGTGAGCGTGTTGGAGAGCAGGTTGGAGCGGTATGATAATCCGTTAAAATACGACCTGCTCGGGTCAGTTCATCGATATTCGGGGTATGAATTTCCCCACCAAAAGCGCCTAAGTCGGAATAGCCTAAGTCATCTGCCATGATGAATAAAATATTGGGTTGTTTCTTGGTTTCAACCACGGTATTGGAGTCATTAGAATCATTATTGCTGCATGCTGAAATCGAAAGGCTAAATAATGCAATTGAAAGTGTGCTCAGAAGGCTGTTACGAGACATGAGAATCGACTTAATTTTATCAAAGAATTAGGGCGAGTTTAGAGAGATGATTTTTATGATAAAAATAATTAAAATTTGATTGTTAATCTAAAAAAAAGAAAAGCCCCAATACAGGGCTTATTTCTAAGATAATTTAAAATGGGATTTTGGTGAGTTGATTCAAGAAATGAGGAATAACCCTTGGCTCCAAGATGATGGTCACCACCACACCATAAGCAGCCCCCCAGAGATGCGCACTGTGGTTGATATTGCTATTGCCGCGTTTACCTGACCAGATGCTATAAGCTACATATAAAATCGCAAAAATAATTGCAGGAACAGGAATGAAGAACACAAAGATCAAGTTCCAAGGTTGGAACAGGATATAGGCAAACAGGACTGCTGAAACTGCACCAGAAGCACCTAAGCTCGCCCATTGTGCATCATGGCGATGTTTTAGATAGCTCGGTAAAATCGCGACAATCAATCCGCCCAAATAGAACAAAACAAAGCCCATGTCATAGAAAAACTGACGATAGAAGCTTTCAATAATATTGCCGAAGAAAAACAGCGTAATCATATTGAACAAGAGGTGCGTACCATCGGCATGAATAAAGCCATGCGTGATAAAACGATCATATTGTCCACGCTGCATTGCGGGAGGCCAGAAAATTAAACGGTTCATCACCGCCTGATTGGAGAAGGCCAATAAGGAAATTGCAACGGTAATAATGATCAGAGTCACAGTGTGACCAAAGGGTAGATGTAACATATAGGTTTTAAATTGATCAGTGTCTAAGCAATAATGCCATTAAAAACTTAATAAACAATGATCTTGCATAGAATTCCTACAAAAATGGTTGATTTTTTTTAATTACCCTCCATCTTCGGTTAATATAACGACATCAGCTTGAGGATTATTGTTATGTCGACTGAGAACACCAACACTGCTGTCGCAGAAGAAATTCCAAACCTTTTAATTACTCCCTCTGCACAAGAGTATTTAGGTGATTTATTAGCAAAGCAGAATACCCCAGGAATTGGCGTTCGTGTTTTTGTAGAGCATCCTGGTACTCCACGTGCTGAATGTTGTATGGCATATAGTGCACCTGAAGAAGTGGTGCCAACAGACTATAAACAGGATTATCCTAATTTTCCTGCTTATGTTGATGCGCCATCAATTCCGTATTTGGTTGATGCAGTGATTGACTACAACAAAGATCGTTTTGGTGGTCAATTAACCTTCCGTGCACCAAACTCGAAAGTGCCACGTGTTGGTCCAGACGCTTCAATTGAAGAGCGTATTACCTATGTACTGCAATCTGAAATTAATCCAGGTCTGGAAGGACATGGCGGTAATTGTAGTTTAGTCGAAGTGAATAATGATCCAGAACATGGTCTGACTGCTGTATTGAAATTCGGTGGTGGTTGCCAAGGTTGTTCTGCGATTGATGTTACCTTGAAGCAAGGTGTGGAAACCACTTTAAGACAGCATGTGCCAGAGTTGCAGCGTGTAGTGGACCAAACCGATCATACACAAGCAGAAGGCGCTTATTTCAAATAATTGCTAGAAAATGAACGTAATAAAAAAAGTCCTTTTGAGGGCTTTTTTTATTACCTAATCAAAACTGAGATGATTTTTCTTTATTCTATAAAGAGATGTATACAAAACAAAATGAATTTATAAATAATAATAATTATCATTTTTATTGAGTTTTATTTGTTTTTTGTTAGAATTCTCATGAATTTTTAAGCAAATCTTAAGATTTTTTCTGAATTAGGTGGGAATATGTCCAATACAATAGTATGTCAATCACTACTCACAATTTCTGTGTTGAGCGGTATGATGACAGTTGCACATGCAGCAGAAACTCAAACTAATAAAGATGCAGTGCAATTAGACAAGATTGTTGTCACAGCAAGTGGCTTTGAACAAGATATTAAAAAAGCGGCAGCCTCGATTTCGGTACTGACACATGAACAAATTAATAAAAAAGCGTATCGTGATGTGACGGATGCACTTAAAGATGTCCCAGGGGTTGTTGTAACGGGTGGTGGGAGCTCAAGTGATATCAGTATTCGTGGTATGGGGAGTGCCTATACTGTGATTATGGTCGATGGGAAAAAAGTAAATACCCGCTCTGTACGACCAAATAGTGATAATTCGGGGATTGAACAGGGCTGGTTGCCAAATATTGGTGCGATCGAACGTATTGAAGTCATCCGTGGTCCAATGTCTGGTTTATATGGTTCAGATGCAATGGGTGGTGTAATTAATATCATTACCAAAAAGAATAGCAATGAATGGACTGGATCAATCAAGCTTGATACCACATTGCAGGAAAATTCTGACTCAGGTAATCAATACCAAACCAATGCCTATATTGCAGGCCCTTTGATCGCAAATCTATTATCTTTTAAAGCCAATGGCCTGTATTCGCAGCGTGATGAAGATGAAATTTATGGTGGTTATAGCAAGCAAAAAATTCGTGCGGGTGGGGCTGCATTTAGCCTAACACCGAACGATGATCACACCATTGATTTGGAGTATCAACGTTCAATTCAAAATCGAGATGCAACGGTTGGAAAGAGTATTTCTCCAGTACAGACAGGGCGGAACCGACCTACTAATTCGCTTACAGATTATTATCGTACCGAATATAGCTTAACCCATCGTGGCCAGATCGGTGTAGTAGAAACACACTCATATATTCAACGTGAGGAAAATGAAAATCCATCACGCAATATGGAAGCAATCAATACTACATTTAACACTCTTAATAAAATTAATTTTGATCGCCATAGTCTTAGTTTTGGTGGTATGTATTTAAAAGAAGAATTAGATGATAAAGGCAATCAGCTAAGTGTGGGTGGAGCGAAGCCAGTCTCGAACCTTGATCGTTATAGTTGGGCCTTGTTTGCTGAAAATGCTTGGAACATTGTGGATGATTTCACCCTAACTACATCTCTTCGTTTAGATAAAGATGAAAAGTTTGGTGATCACTGGAGTCCAAAAGTCTATGGCGTTTGGGGTTTAAATGATAATTGGGTGATTAAAGGTGGGGTTTCTACAGGTTATAAAACACCAGCACTTCGTGCCACAGTTGCAGAGTGGGGTCAAGCAACGGGTGGTGGTCAGAGTAAAGGCGTGATTGTAGGGAATCCTGATCTAAAACCAGAGAAAAGTGTCAACTATGAAGTTTCTTTCAACTGGGATAACTTAGATAATTTGACAGCAGGATTGACGCTGTTTAATAGTGAGTTTAAAGACAAGATCACTGAGGTTAGAACCTGTCAGGGAGCATCTGGATCACTGAGTTGTGATTGGTTAGGCGAGAAGTTCGACTTTGTTAGCTTACGTGAGAACGTTGATAAGGCTAGTATGCGTGGTGCAGAAGCAACCTTTGGTTGGAAAGTCCTCCCTAATGTGAATTTGAGTGCAAATTATACTTTCACTGACACTGAACAAAAGAGTGGCGTGAATAAAGGCAAGCCTTTAAATGAAATGCCAAAGCATATGTTTAATACCACTGCAGACTGGGAAATTAATGATCAGTTCTCAAGCTGGGGACGTATTAACTATCGTAGTAAAACCTCAGATTACTTGAGCCGTACTGCAATGGCGAAAGGTAAACCTGCGTATACTATGGTGGATGTTGGGGTCAATTATAAGCCTACACAAAATATCGCAGTGGCTGCGGGGATCTATAACTTGTTTGATAAAGAGATTGATACAGCAGCCTATAATTATGTATTAGATGGTCGCCGTTACAATCTTGGCGTGACTTATAGCTTTTAAATAACAATAAGGAAAGGATAGGGCAGCAAATGCCTTATCCTTGTTTATTTAAGATTTGATTTACGGTTTCAGAATCATAAAACTTCTCTAAATACACGCGGGCACGCTGCCTCAAATAACCAGTTGTAATCACTTGCTGTAAAACAGGACTGAGCAAATGGTTAAGCTCATTTTCAATCAAGGCTTCATCAATATTCAGGTCACGCAGTAAAAGATCAAAAGTGCGCTCCTGATTACGTGCATACCATGCATAGACGCCGTCATGTACTTGCTGTTTTAGGTAAGGGGTTTGACGGATATGCTCCCAAATTTCATGTCCCATACCCACTGTCTTAGGTAAATCTTGTACCTCGACATAATTACGCAAGACCGATAAAGGCATGACTTTAATTTTATGCCAGAGGTTGGCCTGAAAATGGTAAAGCTTGTCATCGTTAAAGTGTTGATTTAACACTTTTTCACTCATTTGACTGATTTTTAAAATGTTCTTTTGTAAGTAGTGGTTAATGGTGTCATTCAGATTGGAATCGGTCACTGTTTCTAAAACAGATTTTCCCATTTTCATAAAATGTCCAACCCCAGGAACACGTTTTGACATGGAATTATCCAGATAATCTTGGATTGAGTGTTGAATCAGTTGGGTAATCAATGCAGAAAAAGCAGGGTTGTTCACCACTGTTTTAATCAAACGCTGCCGATGACCACTTTTGCTTGCTACATATTGTGCAATTGAGTCGATGGTCAGGACAGGAATGACCTGTTCAATCGTGGTTTGTTCATTGATCGGATGAATCAAGGCAAAACGAATATGTTCAGCAATTTGTTCGATTAAAAATGGACTGGCAGGCGTAGCCAAAATCTGCTTTTCAATCAGCTCAAAGATTTGTTCAAACGACCAAAGATGCTGTAACTGTTGTAAGCGTAACCAATGATAGAACTGTTTAAACTCGTGTTGAATAGTTTCTGCCTGTGCAAACTCCTGCTCTAGAAAATCAAGTTGTGCATCAATCAGTTGTTCTATCATGGGTTGTTTCGACATAAAATCTCAAATCGCTCATTAAATTTAGGGTGAAGGTGTTACTGCAGGCTTTTGTGCCTGAATCTTACTGAGGAAAGGTAGATATTGCTGAACCACCAATTGATCTGCTTCCAAGATTGGCATATGTCCAACATTGTCTAAGAGTACAGGTGCTTGTGCATTTTTCAGCAGTGATTTTAACTCAGGTGCAACTTCAACATTAATAATTTTATCTTGTTTACCCCATAAAATCAGGGTAGGTGCATCAATTGAGCGCGCCAATAAGGCAAATGAATCTGGAGTGTAGAGCTTATTCAAGGCAATGATTTGATCAACCATCTTTTGAGTTTGCTCAACCTGACCAATCATCATTTTCTCTTGCGCTTGTGCAATTTCCTTAGGAATGAATGGTGGTGTATACATGGCTTGCTGCATCAAGAAATTAAAGTCTCCTTTCTTGCTCACAATCATGTTTCTTACTTGAGTTGGATCTTTGAGATAAGGCGTGGTGGCAGATTTATACACCCCAGCCGCATCAATCAAGAACAGGCTCTTGGTTTCAAATGGATATTGACCTGCATATAGCATCGCAATTGAACCACCGAGTGAATGACCTGCCACATGGGCTGGGCCGGTGAGGTTGGCTGCTTCAACAAAACGACGCAGTTTTTCAGTCACGTTGGGTACAGAATAATCAAAATCTTTTGGAACCTGAGTTTCACCACTGGCAGGCAAGTCAGGGATGACCACATGGTAGTTTGCAGTTAAGGCTCGTGCGACACGGTTCCAGTTATCGCGACTTCCGGCTAAACCATGAATCAAAATGACAATTGGTTTACCTGCTTGGCCACCTTCACTATATGACCAAGTAATATCACCTACTTTTAAGGTTTTACTTTGTAAGCCTGCCCAAGCACGCTCTTGTTGCAGTAGGTTTTGGAAACTCATCTCAATTTCCGCAGCTTGTGTGGTGCTGATTGCAACGGTAGTCAAACTGCATGCCAGTAAAGCTGCTGTGAGTGTCCTGCGGAAGGGCATTGCAAATTGGTTTTTTGTATTCATTGTTCTGTCCTTGATCTATTTTTACGCCCATTGATTATTGGGGAAAGTACTGAAGTAGTCATTTGCATAATCTACAGCTGTATGGAAATTCTTGCCAATGAAATCATCAATTTTCCATTATTTCCCTGATTAAAACATTAGCAAGCGTCCAGAGAGTTTTTATTTTTGTCAGTGACTTTCAAACAGGCGCACATTACACTATTTGCTCATGTCAACCATAGATGGATTTAAGCATGCTCACTGCTCAAGAAGCCCTAGAACGTTTAAAAGCTGGTAATGCCCGTTTTGTAAAGGGAGAGGCAGTTCAACAAAAATTATTGTCTCACCAAGAACGTGCCGAAATGGCAAGTGAACAAAATCCTTTTGCGATTGTTTTAGGTTGTTCTGATTCCCGAGTACCTGCGGAAATGGTGTTTGACCAAGGTTTAGGTGACTTGTTCGTGATTCGTGTAGCCGGCAATATTGTTGCGCCGTCACAGGTGGGGAGTGTTGAGTTTGCGGCAGAGCGTTATGATTGTGCTGTTGTGGTGGTATTAGGTCATAGTCACTGTGGCGCGATTCAAGCGACGATTGATACTTTGATGAACCCACAGCAACCACCATCGTCAAATTTGATGTCGATTGTTAATCGGGTACGTCCTTCGGTTGAAATCTTAATGCAAACAGATTTAAAAAATGATTTGAAAAAACTGTCGGCTCATGCGGTTCGTTCAAATGTCTTTGCTTCAGTGAATCAATTACGTCATGGTTCAGCCGTGCTGGAAAGTCTGATCGAGAAAGGCAAAATGATTGTGGTTGGCGCTGAATATTCACTGGAAACAGGTGAAGTCAGTTTCTTCGATTTTTAAAGCAGATGGCGAGTTGAGAGACTCGCCATTATTTTATCATTCATGCTTTATACTTCATTAATAAAATTTGGATGTTTCACTCAAAGAGCAGCTCCACTATGAATATTATGCCGATATCTGAATCACAATTATCAGATTGGCTAGCATTAAGAAGTTTGCTCTGGCCTGATCATGAAGATGCGCATTTACAGGAAATGCACCAGCTACTTAAACAAACCGATACTTTACAGTTATTGGCTTATACCGACACCCAACAAGCAATTGGCATGTTGGAAGCTTCGATTCGATATGAATATGTGAATGGTACAGAGACATCACCTGTGGCTTTTCTTGAAGGGATTTATGTATTACCTGAATATCGCCGTTCAGGTATCGCGACCCAGTTGGTTCAGTTCGTAGAGGAATGGGCGAAACAATTTGCATGTACTGAGTTCGCTTCAGATGCAGCGCTGGACAATCATATTAGCCATGCAATGCATCGAACACTCGGTTTTCATGAAACTGAACGTGTGGTGTATTTTAAGAAAAATATCGGCTAAGCAGCTTGAGCGACTCAACTAGTGCTTATAAGGCGCCTTTAATATAGGGATAAGCCATATTCAGCATAATCGGTTGCGCTTTGGCGTTGGGGTGGATTTGATCATTCTGGATTAAATGTTTCTGCCCAGCCACACCTTCAAGGAAGAACGGTAACAGTTTCACTTTATATTGCTGACTTACAATTTTGTAATTATTTTCAAAAGCCGTGCTATAGGCTGTCCCATAATTCGGTGGTATTTTCATACCAAACAGTAAAACATTGGCTTTCTGTTTTTGGCTCAGTTGTACCAATTGAGCAAGGTTCTTTTGAATCATTTGTGGCGGTTGGCCACGTAAGCCATCATTGCCACCCAGCTCAATGACCACGATTTCAGGCTTATAGGTTTGTAATAACTTCGGAAGTCTTGCTAATGCACCGCTGGTGGTTTCACCACTGACACTTGCATTGACCACTTTGTGTTGTTTCGGATACTGTTGGTCTAAGCGTTGTTGTAATAATTGCACCCAACCTTGCTTTACATCGATGCCATAACCTGCGCTCAGGCTATCACCCAAAATTAAAATAGTCTTTGCTGAAACCAATGTTGGAATCAAGCCAATGGCGATGATTCCCACAGCTTTTGATAGTGACCAGATAACTTTAGATTTTTGCATCGTATTTCAAATTTGTCCTAAAGGATACGTGACATCATGCCACAACCGATTATCTCTGCCCAAAAAGTTACACAAAACATTCAAATCAATCAGCAAAGTCTGAGCATTTTAAAAGATATAAATTTAGATATCTATCAAGGTGAACAGATTGCGATTACTGGCCGTTCGGGCTCGGGGAAATCAACGCTATTAGGTATTCTCGCGACATTGGATCGACCGAGTCTGGGCGAATTATGGGTCTGCGGCGAAGCTGTTCATACGCTTACTGAAGAACAACGTGCCCGTGTCCGTTTGGAAAATATTGGCTTTGTCTTTCAATCTTTTCAGTTATTGCCACAGTTAAGCGCTTTGGAAAATGTGATGTTGCCGTTACGGTTACAACCCGATTTTAATTTCAAGCAAGCAGAACAAAAAGCACTAGCGTGGTTGGAACGGGTCGGACTGATTCGACAAGCGCAGCAAACGCCGAAAGTGCTTTCAGGTGGAGAGCAGCAACGTGTTGCGATTGCACGGGCGTTAATTGCAGAGCCAAAAATCATTTTTGCAGATGAACCCACAGGGAATCTGGATGGACAAACTGCAGAAGAGGTTGAGCAACTGTTATTTGATTTAAATCGGGAACTCGGTACGACCTTAGTACTGGTAACTCATGATCAAAACTTAGCTTCATTGTGCCAACGCCATGTCAAACTCGCCGATGGCCAAATTCAGGAAATCGTCAAGTTGCAGGAGGGAGTATGAGTTCAGTCCTGAAACCCTTACTGTTACAAAGTTTTCGTACTGGGGGCTTATATCTGCTGATTATTGCCTTGTCTTTGGCAATCAGTGCAACCACGGCGCTCAAGTTTAGTAATACTCAAGTACAAAATGCGGTGGCGCTACAAGCGGCTGAAATGTTGGGTGGGGATCTGGTTTTATCAGACAAAGACCCCATTCAGCCGAATTGGTTGCAACAGGCAGATGAACTGAAGTTAAAACATGCTCCAGTGACCGTATTTAGCTCAATGGCACATACCCAAAATCAATTTGTGATGGTGAATGTCAAAGCGGTAGATGCAAATTTTCCCTTACGTGGTCAGTTGGTGATTCAGCCCAAAGCACAGGCGATACAACCAGGAGAAGTCTGGTTAAGTCAACGGGCGATGGATTTATTACATGCAAAAATGGGGGAGCCACTTGCAATTGCCGATGCTCAGTTGAAGGTCACCGGCATTATTGAACGTGATTCTAATCAAGAGACTGGATTTTCAGGGTTCTCTCCAACGGTGATTATTCACCAAGCCGATATTGCCAAAACCAATGCAGTTCAGGTTGGAAGCAGAATTGAATATCGATTGCTGCTTGCGGGTGAACCTGAACCAATCAAGACCTATAAAAAGATTTTTAAACAATCTCAGAAAGATGAACAAGGTACGGACCAGGCTGCAGAGCAACAACTTGAAGGTGAACAAAGCTCACTGAAACTTAGAGATGCCAGCCAATCCAATACCCGTCTAATGAAGCCGATTGAAAATTTGGATACTTTCTTACAGCTGGCCAATCTATTGACCATTTTACTCTGTGGTATCGCGATTGCTTTAACCAGTCAGCGTTATGTACAGCAGAATCAAGATCATATTGCATTGATGCGTTGTTTGGGGGCGAGTAAGCGACAAATTTTATTGGCCTATATTGCCTTGCTTGGAATCGTCAGTGCTTTGTCGATTGTGTTAGGAAGTTTGATTGGGATTGCTTTGGGTTATGGTTTATTGCAATTGATGTTGCAATTGATTCCGCAACTGCAATTGAGCTTCGCAGTCGTCGATCTACTTTATGCCTTACCGATTGCGATCTTTACCAGTGTGATGGTGTTGATTGGCTTTATTTTGCCAAGCATTTGGGAATTATTAAACACACCACCGATTCGGGTGATTCGCCAACAGGAGCGTTCACGGAAGTCTTATGTGGCAATGTTTGCGATTGGTATTGTCAGCTTGATTCTGTTTAGTTTGGTGTTGAGTGATAACCTACAGTTGAGCTTGTTGGTACTCAGCGCAATCTTACTGCTTTGCGCGATGATGTATGCTGTGATTTGGCTGCTACTCAAAGCGATTAAACAACTGAAACATCCTCTAGCGGCTTATGTACGGATTCCACATCAAACCGCTTTGCAGATCACCGCACTGGCTTTAGGCCTGAGTTTGATTACGGTATTGAGTGTATTGAGAACCGATCTGCTGCAACGCTGGCAACAGCAATTGCCTGTGGGCACGCCGAACCAATTTGTTTATGGTTTGCCGCCGTTTGATATGCCCCAGTTTAAGCAACAGATTGAGCAAAATGGTTGGCAATCAACGCCACTGTATCCCAATATTCGCGGACGGCTACTGGCTAAAAATGGTCATGCATTTGCACCAGAGTTGGTTAAGCAAAACAATTCACTACGCCGTGAGCTCAATCTGACTCAAGCCAGTCTTTACCCCAAAGACAATGTGATTACCCAAGGGGTTGCAAACTTTAGCAAAGCAGGACAAGTGTCGGTTGAAGAAAAAACAGCGCATGAGCTTGGCATTCAAATTGGTGATCAACTCAGTTTTAGCCTGCCTGAAGGAACCTTAGAAGCAACGGTGGTGAACTTACGTACTGTCGAATGGGAAAGCTTTAGTCCGAATTTTTTCTTCATCTTCTCACCAGAAACCATGGATGAAAACGCGGGCAGTTATTTAGGCAGCTTCTATTTGCCACCTGCCGATCAGCCGAAAATGGTGCAATTGATTCAGCAATTTTCCAATACCGTCTTTATTGATGTCGGACGGATTCTGGATGAAATTAAACGCTTGGTGAATGTGCTGGTACAGATTGTCACGGTACTCGCTGCATTGGTTGGCTTCTCTGGTGTATTGGTACTGATTGCATGTTTAAATGTGCTGATGGATGAGCGTCGTAAAGAAGTCGCTTTATTACGTTCATTTGGTGTTGCCAAGAATAAGCTCAAACGGATGCTCAGTCTTGAAATTGGTTTTATTGGATTGTTGTCAGGTGTGGTGGCGTGTTTGTTTGCAGAGGCAATCAGTGCAATTGCCAGTCACAGGATGCAAATGGCCGTGCAATGGCATCCTGAAATTTGGTTGATCTTACCGCTGAGCATGATGATCATTTGTACTTTAATCGGCCGTTATCGCCTGAGTTATTTATGCGATATTCCACCCTTACAAAGTCTAAGAGAAATGAATCAGTCTTAAAATGTTGACTGATTTTGGCGCAGGATTTCATGCCATAAAGGATTGAGTCCTGTGCTTAACACTGTGCAATACCAATAAAATGCAGTAAGTAGCAGCAGTCCAATAGCTAAGGCGATCATCTGGAATAAGCCTTTGTTTTGCATTTTTTGGCTGAAATACCATGTCGCAGCTAATAAAGCTCCCATGATCATACCGCCAATATGTGCGGCATTATTAATGCCTGAAACGGTAAAACCAAAGACTAAGTTAATCCCCATGATCATCAGTAATGATTTCTTATCGAGCCAGAAACGTTGTTGCGGTAAAGGTGGAAATAAGGACACGACAGTTAATGCTGCGCCTAAGCCCATCACGGCGCCTGATGCACCTGCACTGATGCGTGGTAATAGATTTGGATCAAAGTGCTGCAACAGTTCATAGCCATCACGAATGCTTAAATAGCTCGATAGTACACTGCCCATTAAGCCTGCAAGAAAATACAGACCAATATAGTAGCTTCGTCCAAATAGTTGTTCGGCAACACTGCCGAAAATATAAAGTGCCCACATATTCAGCATTAAATGAATCATGCCAAAGTGGAAAAACATGCTGCTGAATAAGCGTTCAGGTTCAGCTGTGAAGGTCAGTGGAGTAAAATCTGCCCCCCAAGCGATTGCATCTACTGGGGCAGGGTCGGTAATATTCACCCCTGAAAGAATTTGCCAGCCAAATAATCCGACATTGACTGCAATCAGTAGCGCAGTAAACCACCATGTTTGTATTTGCAGTTTTTGATTAATTTGTGGTGGAGTCGTTTCAGTCATGTGTTTACGCTAGTTATTGATATAAAAAATAGCTTAGCATGGATTCGTTGCACGATGGAGTGATGCACTTTAATGAAAGCCTTTTTAGCACGCGCAGTAATGTTGATTATCGGCGTCATTCTACTGATTCAATTATGGATCTTTGGTAGTTTGGTCTGGTGGCGTACCCATCCCGTTGAAACCACGATGTTTATGCGTGCAGATTATTTAACAGACTTTAAGCCGATTAAACAAGAGTGGCGTGACTACGATAATATTAGTGATAATTTCAAACGCGCTATTTTAGCGGGTGAGGATGCCAAATTTATTCATCACCATGGTTTTGATTGGGCGGGAATTCAATTTGCATTGGAACGGAATAGTGAAAAAGGCGAGCTGGTTGCAGGTGGTTCCACCGTTTCACAACAACTGGCAAAAAACCTTTTTCTTTATAATAAGCGTTCGTTCATTCGTAAAGGGCAAGAAGCCATTGCCACATGGATGATGGAACGGATGTGGTCAAAGCGCCGCATTTTAGAAGTGTATATGAACTCGGTTGAGTTTGGTCAGAACATCTATGGGGTTGAGGCAGCGGCGCAATTTTATTATGGCAAAAGTTCAAAAAGTTTAAGCCGTGAACAAGCAGCGTTCTTGGCGGCATTACTGCCAAATCCGAAGTATTATCAAGACAATCGCAACGATCGTAAGCTGCAATTTCGCAAACGTGTCATCTTGAAATATATGAATGCGATACAAATTCCACAATAATTAAATAAATTTTAAAAAAGCCCAATATTTTTGGGCTTTTTTACCAAATTGACATAATTTTGCAGCATACTTAAATCATCACTTGATGAATGATAATGCGACAAGGTTCGGTATGAATACTGCAGTGACGACAACAGCGCCCATAGAATATAGTTACAACGACCGTTATATTAATCGTGAGCTTTCGATTCTCGATTTCCATCTTCGTGTACTTGAACAGGCCGTCGATCCACTTCACCCACTGTTAGAACGAATGAATTTCCTTCTGATATTTTCACGCAACTTAGATGAGTTCTTTGAAATTCGTGTTGCAGGGGTCATGGAGCAACTCACCTTAGGTAATGAAAGCCGTACGCCAGATGGCTTAACACCTAAACAAGTGTTAGATCAAATTTCAAAAACAACACATGCTGCGATTGAACGCCAATATCGTATTTTAAATGAACAAATCTTGCCGAAATTGCGTGAAGAAGATATTTGCTTCTTACGCCGTGGTGAATTAACGCCTGCGCAATCGGCATGGATTAAGAAATATTTCCAAGAACAAGTTGCCCCTGTGCTGACACCGATCAGTCTTGATCCTGCCCATCCATTCCCGCGCCTAGTCAATAAAAGTTTAAACTTCATTGTGACCTTGGAAGGGAAAGATGCGTTTGGTCGTCAGATTGATCTTGCCGTTGTACCAGCACCACGCTCTCTGCCACGCGTAGTACGTTTGCCTGATGAGCTCACCGATGGCAAAGAACATCATGTGATGCTGTCTGCAATCATTCATGAACATGTCTCGGACTTGTTCCCTGGCATGACGGCTACAGGCTGTTATCAATTCCGAGTGACCCGTAATGCCGACTTAGCCTTGAATGAAGATGTCGAAGATCTAGCTAAAGCACTCAAAGGTGAATTAAGTTCACGTCGTTTTGGTCGTGCTGTACGTTTGGAAGTGACACATAACTGTCCGAAGCATATTTATGAATATTTGTTAGATGAATTTGATCTAAACGAAGAGCAACTTTATCGTGTTGATGGGCCAGTGAACTTGGCACGTTTGTTGTCTAATTTTAAACGTCCACATTTGCGCTATGATTCGCATACCCCTGTGATTCCCAAAGCATTTAAAAAGTCTGAAAGTATCTTTGCTGCCATGCAGAAGCAGGACATTTTATTACATCATCCATTTGAATCATTTGCGCCTGTGATTCAACTGTTACGTGAAGCGGCACGTGATCCGCAAGTGCTGGCAATTAAGCAAACCCTTTACCGTAGTGGTGCTGATTCAGAAATCGTACAAGTACTTGCCGAAGCAGCACGAAATGGGAAAGAAGTCACCGCAGTCATTGAATTACGTGCCCGTTTTGATGAAGAGTCCAATATTGAAGTGGCCAACGTCCTGCAAGAAGCGGGTGCAGTGGTGGTGTATGGTATCGTGGGTTATAAAACCCATGCCAAGATGATTTTAGTGGTGCGTCGTGAAAATAATAAACTGGTGCGCTATGTACATTTGGGAACAGGGAACTACCATGCCACCAATGCACGTATCTATACCGACTATGGTTTGATGACCACAGATAAAGATTTGTGTGAAGACGTGCATCGTATTTTCCAAGAATTAACCGGTATGGGGAAAATGGCGAAGCCGAAAAAGCTACTGCATGCACCATTTACCTTACATGCGCAACTGATTAATTATATTGATGATGAAATTGCCAATGCCAAAGAAGGCAAGCCTGCGCAAATTATTATTAAAGTGAATGCCTTAACTGAAGTTCAATTGATCAATAAATTGTATGAAGCATCGCAAGCGGGTGTACAGGTTGACCTAATCATTCGTTCAATTTGCTGCTTACGTCCGGGCTTGCCAAATCTGTCAGAAAATATCCGCGTCCGTTCAATTGTAGGTCGTTTCTTGGAACATACCCGCGTTTATTATTTTAGTAATAACGGCAACCCGCGTATTTATGGTTCAAGTGCGGACTGGATGGATCGTAATTTATTCAACCGTGTTGAAGCCTGTTTCCCAATTGAAGATCCAGTATTGAAGAAGCGTATTTATCAACTAGGCTTATTGAACTATCTTAAAGATAATCAGCAAGCATGGTTGTTACAGGGCGATGGTATCTGGGATCGTGCTCGGCCTATGGACGGTGAAGAGCCACATAATGCACAACATACTTTGTTAGAAGCAATTAAGTAAGATCATAAAAAACCGACCTTTAAAAGGTCGGTTTTTTGATTGTAAGGGCTTAGTTGGTTTTCATCTCTAAAACCAGTTGATTGACCAGATCTGCAGCTTCTAATTCTCGGATTTGTGCTACATTGCTACCCGCCCAAAAGGCAGCATAACTAAAATCATGCTGTCCGCCAGCAATGCTCATGAGCTGTTTGGCGAGGTCATAGGTATAAGGGTAGGCTGGTACGATAGGGCGATTGGGTGAATCAATCTGGGTATGCCAAGTCCCGAGTAAGCCACGTGCTGGTCGACCAGACAGACTTGCGCTGATTTGAGTAATCGGTTGGCTAAACAGCGCTTTGCGATAAGCAGCATTGGCACTGGAGCTTTTGCATTGAACAAAGGCTGTTCCCAATTGTACTGCCGCAGCACCTAGTTTCAGCATGGCTTTGGCTTGTTCGCCATTCATAATCCCACCTGCCGCAATCACTGGGATCGTACAATGTTGAGTGATCAAAGACACTAAATCAGATGTCTTGATGGCTGCATCAAATTGCTGGTTGAAAATACCGCGATGTCCGCCAGCCTCAATCCCTTGTGCAATAATGATATCGATGCCAGCCGCCTCAATCGCTTGTGCCTCAATTAAATTGGTGGCAGATACTAAGGTGATGATGCCAGCGTGTTTCAAGGCTTGGATTTGATGTGGAAGGGGGATACCAAAATGAAAACTCACGGCTTTAGGGCGAGTTTCAAGCACCACATTGAGAAAGTCATCATTGTCTAAAAAGCTTGGATAAATACAATTGAGCTGGGTGGGTGGTTGTGCAGCAAATTTTTCAAATTGTGGACGAATGTAATCAATCCATTGTTGCGCTGTTTCAGGATTCAATATTTCGGATTGGTGACAAAAGAAATTGACTTGAAATGCATGATCTGTGAGTTCTTGAGTTTTTAAGATTTGTGCTTTTGCAGCTTCAGGGGTATTGGCGCCAAGCCCTAAAGAACCGAAAGCGCCTTGGTTGGATACTTCAGCCGCAAGTTGGGGCGTGGAAACACCTGCCATTGGTGCAAGTAAAATCGGGTGTTTTATTTCTAATAATTCTAAAATTGACATGCTGTTTTACTCATTCCCTTTTCATTCACCATAACGTAAAAACAAAAAGGCTTGCAAATAATAATCGCTATTTAATTATTGAATATAGACAGTATTTTTAGTGTTTAAAGAGATCCTAGAGGGATGTGACATTAAACAGTGAGCCGACCCAGCTGGAAAAGGCCATTGCTAAAATACCCCATAAGGTGATGCGTAAACTGCCTTTTAGCATGGAGGTACGCGCGAAGTAACTGGATAAAGCACCTAATAAAGCCAGTGAAATTACTCCAGTGATTAGTACTGAACGGGCAACCCACGTGTTTGGACTCAGTAAGATTGCCAGCATCGGTAAGGCGGCACCACAGGAAAAAGAGGCTGCGGATGAAAGCGCCGCTTGAACAGGATTGGCAGCTGTATTTTCATGAATCCCAATTTCATCTCGCGCATGTGCACCGAGGGCATCATGTTCAGTCAGTTGCTTGGCAACTTCATGGGCAAGCTCTGGATTTAGGCCACGTGAAATATAAATTTGAGTCAGTTCTTTGAGTTCAGCATGCGGATTTTTTTCCAGTTCTTTGGCTTCGAATCGCAGATCAGATTTTTCGATATCCTCTTGAGATTTGACCGAGATATATTCGCCTGCAGCCATTGAGGTTGCGCCTGAAATTAATCCTGCAATACAAGTAATCAATAAAGTATGCGAACTTGCGCCGCTTGCAGCCATACCCATGATTAAACTGGTGACGGAAATAATGCCATCATTGGCACCTAAAACAGCGGCTCTTAGCCAGCCAGAACGTTGTATCACATGCGGTTCTGCATGTTGGGAGTAGGACATAATCTTGCTCTTTTAGATCGAGTGAATCTCATTATTTATAAAAGTGAATGTAGCGAATATTTGTAAAATTCTATTGATGATTCATAAACTTAATCTATTATAAAATAACTTATTTTAACGATAGCATAACCATGATTTGGTTATAATATGTGAATAATTTAACACTTTAACTTTGGGTTACATTGGCTTTTTATGTCCCATATTGTTGATATTTTTAGTTGAGATCTGCGATGAACAATTCCAAAAATAAGCTGCTGAGTCATACACTATTAATTTTAGGTCTTATCTTACCAGTTCAACATGCATTCAGTGCTGACTCTGATTTTGTTAAAGAAGGGGACGCGGCATATAAACCAGGCAACCCAATTTATGATCGTTGGGATAAGTTTTATAAAATTGAACAAAGCCAGCCAATAGAAGCTGAGAAAATCTTGCTTGAATTAGGACAACTCACGCCACAAGATATCAAAGTCTGGAAAAGTTTGACCTACTTGCAGATTCGCTTAAATAAGCACAACGAGGCCATTCAAAGTGTGCGTAAAGCTGAACAGCTTGCACCTGAAGATGATCAACTGAAATTACAAGAAGCGTATTTGCTGAATCAGCAGAAACGGAATAAAGAAGCCTTAGTCATTTTTAAGAATTTATCGACTTCATCTGATGCTGAAATTGCTGCAAAATCACAACAAGCAGTGCAAAACCTGAGTGGTTCATCGGTTCCGTCGACATTTAAAGATGTGTATTTTGCCCCGTCTTATGAGTCTCGTTATGACGATTTTATTTTTCCCTTAAAAATGCGTTATGGGAAAAATCTGGATGGCGGCCGTGCTCAAGTGTATGGCTTTGTCAATCTAAACCGTGACACCAAATCCAAAGGTGGTGTACGTCCAGAGATTATTGATGAGAATGCAGTAACCATCGGCTTGGGAGCGAATTATCAACCTTGGCAATCGATTCCGATCCGTGCTTATTTAGAAGTTGGTGGTAGTTATGATCTGATCGATCGTAATCGAGACAAATTCCGTGAAAGTGTCGTCGGTGGCGTGACCGGTTATCAAGAATGGTACGCCAATCCTGCGATAGAGCAGCGCACGATTTGGAATGATTATTTCACGGATTTGTATGGCAATGTTGCGAGTTACTCTCGGGAAGACTATAACGTGATTGCTGATTTACGATTGCGTTCAGGTTTTAATGTATATCGTGGTGAAGCGGGTACGGTACAGGCTTATGCTAAATTGCATAGCTTAGCCGATTCTAAAGGTGAAAATTACAATAACTTATTTGAATATGGTGCTGGGCTTGCATGGCAACCGTTTAACTATATGCCTGTGAAACTCCGAGTTGAGCGTTTGTATGGGCATTATTTTAAAGATGCTCTAGCCGATGGCACTGAAAATTATAACAACACCCGAACTGAACTGGTTTTTTATAAGAGTTTTTAAGTTCGATTGATCTCTGTGGGATGGCTCAATATTTTAGCTTATACCACAAGGCAACTGCATATACGGTCATGCGGTTCATATAATGTGGACCGTCAAAAATATAGACGGTTTGTCCTTCATAAGCCTTAAGTTGCTGCACAATTTCCCACGGGTAGGCGGAGCGAAATTTTCCGCCTTTCACGGGACGAAACGCTTCTAATACAATCACAATCTTGTCTTTGCCAAACTCTTTTTGAAGGTCTTCTAATACAACACGTGCCTGTTGTGGTGTACGTGTTCCAACGCCAACACCATCTTGGAAGAACACACCCGTATGGCTTGGTAACCAGCTTTTGAGCCAAGAATCTAGATGCTCTGGTGTCTGTTCTCCACTATAGATACTGATCCATAGTGGTTTGGGTAAAGTTCGGATCGCTTTGGCCAGATCATCAACACAGATCCAGCTTGGGTCGGCTTCTACAGGAAAATAATAACCTTTGAGTGGAATAAACTGGGTGTTTTTAATGATTTTTTGGGAGCTCTCAGCAAGTTTTAAGACATTGGCACGAGCGAGCTTTTCATCATATTCTCCAGCGAGGCCGAGTACAATATGCTGTGCCCATGCTTTCTGCTGCAGCTGTTTCAGATTGATGTTTTTATCCCATTTTTCTAAACCGATGTCATGATCAAACCATGATTTAGATTGCACCACTGACCATTGTGGTACAAAAGTAGAAACACCGAGTAAGTCCCAATTGCCTGACGGTGGCGTAGTTGCCAAGTCAGGCTGCCAGAATATGCCTTCAATTTGCGGAGCTTGCACATCTGTTTTGAGATGATGAATACAACCTCCTAAAAATAAGAGTGCTGATAATGTAAGTGTGATTAAAAACGTTGCTTTAGTCAGCCTTATTTTTAGCATTTGGTCTTTGTCGCCAGTACCAGAGCAAGATTGCAATAATCATGATAGCAGAGATTATAACGACCAAGAGAAAGAACGAAGATTGTTTTACTAAAGGTGCTTTTTGGTTTCCGACCATAATTTTTTGTAAAATAAAGACTTGCCCGCTTTCAGTCACCAATATTTTGCTGGCATTATTTGGGATATTTTGTTGAATCTTTTCCCAAAGTTTAGTGAAGTTTTGTGCCCCTTGCATCGAGTCGGTAATAATATCAAAGCGTTGATCATGGAAACTCACCAAGAAGCCATTCACGGTTGCTGGTGCATATAGTGTGCTCTGATGCATTAGAACTTGTTGGCGATAGATATTGGGATTGACCTGAACATTGAGCAATTCAGGTTTTGCTGGATCGAGCTTGACCAGATTTAGTGGAATTGGGTCATTGGTCATCAGCATTTTTTTAGTCACTTGGCTGACGATCATCGCAACTTCTAAGCTTCCCGCATTACCATCAATGGCAATAGTCGGGTGGGTTGCAAAACTCATGGAGAGTGAGGCAACTCCATTTTTGAGTTTATGCGGTAGTTTCACTGTTGATTTTTGCGTATCAATCCAAAGCGAACCTTTTGCGGTTGGTAAACACTGCGAATTGACGATCACTGAATTTTCGAGCTTTAAATTGAAGGTCGTATTATTTGAAATGGTTTTGGCAAAATAGTTGAATTGTCGATTTACTGGGTCAGAATCTAAATTGGCTGTTTTTAAGCTCCCTGCAAAGCCGCCATCAATCCATGTGGTAATATTTGAGCCTTCCAATAAACCGCTTTGCACACGCAATGCAATTTGACCTTGTAAAATATCAGTGGGTTGCCAAACTGCTGGGAAATTAAGGAAGAGATTTTTTTCGGCTTGATTCAAACGGAAATCGCTAATTCCTAGGTCTGCAAGGGTATGGATTTGTTTGATTTTAGCCCAGTCCGGTGCTGCCAGTTTATTGGGAAGAAAGGTTGCCGAAGTATTCAGCTGTTGTAAATAGTCTGAGTTAAGTAAGCCATTGATTGCGGAGACCAGTTTTTCAGGCTGGTCATATTGAATTTGTAAGGTTGGAATATCATTTGCCGTACTGATTTGAACCAGTGTTCCTTTCGGTAAGGCTGTCGCTGATTTTACAATTTCAATATAAAAGTTGGGTGCTTGTTCCGTTGCTGCATTTTGTTCATACCATTGGATTGGCGTGACTGAACCCCAAGCACTGATCAGACGTCCTAACATTGCAGCTTCATTGAGATTGGCTGGGTTATATTTCAACACACCGACAAAAGGTGTTGGTCGCACAACCTGAGGATTGAATAAGGCATCAGGTAAATCCTTTAAGCGATAAACAGGCCGATGACGAATATATTCAATTTTAGAATTACTTAAATAGGTCACCTGATCGACATCTTCACTGCAGAAGGTGGTGCGGTCAGCTGCTGGCGAAGTGTTGGGGGAATATTGCTGTAAAATAAAATCTAGGCGATGAAAACCGCTTTGGGTTGCGGGAATATCGAAGCTTAAGGTGCCATCACCGTTTAAAGTGGTGTTATAGATCAGCTTGTCATCAAACTTAACCAACAAAGTGGTGAAGTGTTCGGTGGAATAGTCACTGCTAAAACGAATGTTCTGCCATTCAGAGCCTTTGCCAACATAGAAGAAATGCGGCTCAATGGTATATTTATTGGACGTGTTGATGTTGTCAAAGGTCCATGTATTCAATGTATCCGCAAAAGCAAATACGGGCAAGGAGAAGGCAACACTGGCAACTACAGCTTTTAAAAGTGGATGTTGTAAAGTTCTATTTTTCATTTATTTTTTCTCCTTGCTACGCTCAGTTTTATACCACTGTAACGAATTTCCCTGAATCTTATTTTTCAGCATGTCATAAGCAGCTTTAAACACGATAAATAAGAACACTTGTGAATAGGTTACGTAAGATAAGACCGAGAAGAAATATAGTTGAGGTTTGGCTCGTTCTAAAGATAAGGTGAACCACATTTGTGCGACATATAAACAGAAGGATAAGCCCCAAAGCAGGGTGAATGGACCTGGAACAGTAATCCCAGCAATCCCAAGCAATCCTAAAGCTAAGGTAATGTGACTCCAGATCAGTGCCGGTACAAATAGGACATAGCACATGATGTTGTTAAAAATTTCGATGCCGATTGGAAACGGTTTTCTCAACGCAATTGGCAGATATTTACTGGTGACATAAAAGTTTCCTTGGGTCCAGCGTGAGCGCTGTTTGACAAAGACACTTAACGAGGGTGGATCTTGTTGCCAACCGACTGCATAAGGTACCCATTTAATTCGTCTTTGCCCAAGGAAGATACGAAAGCTCATTTCAGTATCATCAACTAAAGATTTTTCATCAAAACCACCAAGTGTTTCCAAAGCATCGCGCCAGATTACATAATTGGTGCCCATCAGGGTGGACAGTTCAAAACGTTGCCAACGACCCCCTTGGAAAATCCATTGGAAGAAAATAAATTCGATCGCAATAAAACGGGTCAAAATACTGTCACGCCAGTTGCGGGTACGGACCTTACCATTCACGGCGACTAATTTTTTATCCGCCAGTAAGGTCTGGGCTAATAAACGGACACAGTCAGGTTCAGGGGTACTATCGGCATCATAGACCACAATAAGTTCACCGGTGGCATGGGGTAAACCATTATTGAGAGTACGTGACTTACCTTTTCCGCCCATTCCTTTCGGCACATTGACAATTTTAATGCAGGGATAAATGGCCGCCATTCTTTCCGCAATTTCTAGTGTATTGTCTTTTGAGCCATCATTAATCAGTAGCACTTCATAGGCATGGGCAGGGTAATCCTGCTGGGCAATCGCATGTAGGGTATCTTCGATCACCACACCTTCGTTATAGGCAGGAATCAAAACACTTAATACAGGCCAGTGTTCAGGAACTGGCATATTTTCCAGTTCCTTGGCTGCGTTTTTTGAATACTTCCATGCCTGAAAACTGAGCCAAGCCCAGAAGGCTTGAGGAATCCAGATGCCTAAAAAACCGAATAAGAAAAGAATATCAATCGCGGGCATTTATTCTTCTCCTACGGATAATCGAAATAATCAAGATCAGAAGAAGTCCACCACCGAGTAACAATGAAATCCAAGAAATTGAACTACCAAAGCTGCTGAGCAGGCTTGGATAATGTGCGGAATAGATATAATCCAGTGGAATGACCACGGTGCTCAGGCCAATCAGTACATAACCAAACAAACTGGTTTTAACGCCATCAGTCGTGCTAGTGAATTGAGTCCGGTTAAGATCCCAGGAAATACCCAATTGAGGATACTCGATGGTATTCAGTGGCATTCCAAGCGGTGGATTAATTACGACTTGATAGCCTGAGCTTTGCGAGGGATCCGAAATAGCTTGATAAAAAAAGTGTTGGTTATACTGAATTTTACGTGCTGGAATCCGCAACTCATCGGGGAGATTGGATTGAATAATATAACTACCCGCAGGCTGAGCAATGATGTTTTCATCCCAACCTGTTTCAATCAGCGCAGCTAAAGGGCGTAAGCCAATGGCCGTTGAAAAAGTAGCTTTGGCCGCAAAATATTTGGCATGGGTCATCTGATAGAAGGCGACAGGAATGGCACCTTCATTGACGGCTTTTTTAATTTTATAGTACTTAACTGCACTAAAGTATTCATTCGGTAAAATCACACCAGGTTTTACACCTTGTGCAATTAATTGCCTAAAGCTATCGGAGTCCAATTGATCGGAAGTAAATATTGGCCACCACGTCGCAGGTTGTGGAAATAATTCTGCAACCGTTTGAGGTGTCTGAACTTGCGAACTGAATTGCTGCTTCGTAGTTTCAATCTGGCAGTGATAGTACTGCTGATAAAACTGTTGCAAGGTTGTGTCAGGAAAATGACTGGTGGCGACCAAGACACCACAAATATTGAGGAGTACTGACATTAGTCTACCTCGCTAGTTGGAGGTGTTAAGTATTCAGTATGCTGTTCAATTTGTAATTTAAGTACGGTGAGTTCTTGAAGATCCTGAATAAATAGGGGGTAGCTTTGATTTTCATCTGAGGCTGTTTCATGAATCACGATACTTTTGATTTCACTGAGTTCTTCATTAATGAAATGGTAAATCACACTGTCACGTTCAGTGGATAAAATGGCCATAATTTTATTTTGGGTTTCTTTCCAAATATCTTCGCCCAACATTTCACGAATCAATACGGTATTGCTAATTTGTGTCGTAATGATTTTATAGCGGTCTTTTTGAGTAAGTTGAAGCAGTTTTTTTAATTCGCCTTGGAAATGTTTTAAAGCCGTCAACGGCAAAATATCATGCTGATAATTACGATCATAGCTTTGGATGGCTCGGAAACTTTTTAAGGCATTTTGAATATTATGTCGAATGGCACTTAGAAAGATCGGCGTAATTGGCAGTACAAACAGCAATAACAATTGACGTTCCACATAGGTTTGATTGGCTAAATCTAAGAAAAAATAAACAGCAACGCCAATAAACGTGAGTAAACCTAGGATGATCGCCATGCCGACATTTAAGAAAGCGCCTGAGATTAACAAAATGAGTAGGAACACCCAGCTTCCACGATAACTTGCTGGCAGCCATTCATACGCAACAATGCCCATAAAGATTTGGGCCGAGATTATCCATAAGACGAGTGCTGGAGCTGGATTTTTTTGCATAATCGTTTTAGTTTTAATACATGTCTTTTGTGAAAAAGTTAGCATTATTTTACGGTTTTGACGATAGTTTTTCTGTTGTTAGCTTTGTAAAATAATTTTATAAACAGTAACATACAGTATAGCCTGTATTTCAGAATAATAAAAAGTAGTCAAAATGATAAGAATTTTTAATTTATGTAAGCTGAATTAGGTTGTTTTGAACGCTGCTATGGCACGTAGACGACTGTGCTTTAAATCAACCAATGGCTCAGGATAATCCAGTATTAAGGTCTGATTTTTTGCATAAGGTTCATGAATAATTTTTGATTCAAGATGGGCCAGTTCAGGAACCCATTGGCGAATATACGTACCATTGGGATCAAACTTCTGGGATTGTGTAATGGGGTTAAATACGCGGAAATAGGGTACAGCATCTGTACCTGTCGAGGCGCACCATTGCCATCCGCCATTATTCGCGGCTAGATCACCATCGATCAAATGTTGCATAAACCATTGTTCACCCTTGCGCCAGTCGATCAGTAAGTTTTTGCTTAAGAACATGGCACAGATCATACGAACCCGATTATGCATCCATCCTGTGGCTAACATTTGCCGCATGCCTGCATCAACAATCGGAATCCCTGTTTGCCCGAGTTGCCATTTTTCTAAAGCAACAGGATCATTTCGCCAGATGATTTTCTTTGTAGCAGATTGAAAGGGAAGGTGTTTTGATACCTGAGGAAAATCGAATAGCACATGTTGGTAAAACTCACGCCAAAGCAGCTCATCTAACCATGTTTGTTGGCCTTCAGATTGAATCTCAAAATGACCATATTGCTGTCTAAACAGGGCTTGTAGGCATTGCCGAATCGAAATTATCCCAATATTTAAATAGGCTGATAACTGACTGGTGCCTGAAACAGCAGGTAGGTCACGTGCAGTTTTATAATCTGCTAAGTGCTCTTCAATAAACTGGTCGAGTAAGTTGAGCGCATAGTCTTCACTCACTTGCCATTCAGTAAAATGAGTATGTTCTATTTGTTGGCGGTAATCGTGTTGTAGCTGTTGAATATCACTCTGCTGAAACATGGAAAAGTCGAGTGTTAGTTTCTGCTGTGTTTCAGGAGCTGGATAACATTGGGGTAGACCATGCTGTAAACGTTGATAGCAGGTTTTCTTAAATGCGCCAAACACTTGATAAGGCAAATTAGACTGATTGCGGATTGAGGCAACAGGAAATAAGGTGCGGTCATGAAAAAGAGTGAATTCTTTTTGCTGCTGATTGCATCGCTTTTGTATGGCCTGATCCCGCTTGAGTTCATTGACGCCAAGTTCGACATTGGCATAGACATGTTCAATCTCAAGTTGTTGGAGCAAATCAGCAAAAAAATCAGGTAGATCTTTCCAAAGTGGAATGGTCTTAATCATTAAAGGAATATTGAGTTGATCCAGTTGTTGTTTTAATTGTTGTAGTTGGCGTAAATAAAATTCGATTTTAATCGCTGCATCATCATGTCGTTGCCATTGTGCAGGCGATAAGATCACCAGTGCCAGACATGGGCCAGCCTGAGTCGCATGCCAAAGTGCAGCATGATCATGGATTCTTAAATCTTGGCGAAACCAAATCAGTTGATAGGGATGAGACATAGTCGGCGCTGTGAATGGTGAGTGTCATGACCTTAAGCGATTTTCTGATTTTGTAAAAGTCCTTGGCAATAAAAAAGCAAAGCCGAAGCTTTGCTTTTTGCATCTAATTCAAAGCATGAATTAGTGGTGGTGACCACCTGCACCGTGAACGTGACCGTGATCTAATTCTTCTTGAGAAGCATCACGGATTTCAACGATTTCAACTTCGAAAGTAAGATCTTGACCAGCAAGCGGGAAGTTCGCATCAACGATGATGTTGTCGCCTTCAATCGCTTTAACGGTTACGATTTGAACGCCGTCATCAGTTTGAGCTTGGAATTGCATACCAGGTTGGATGTTGTCAACACCTTGGAACATTTGAGCTGGAACTTCTTGAACGAGGTCAGGGTTGTATTCGCCATAGCCTTCAGCAGCTGGAACGTTTACAGTGAATTTTTCACCAACAGTTTTACCTGTAAGCGCATTTTCTAAACCAGGAATGATGTTGCCCGCGCCGTGCAAATATGCAAGTGGTTCACCTTGAGATTGATCAAGTGTTTCACCCTCAGCGTTTGTTAAAGTGTAGTGGAATGAAACCACGTGGTTATTTGCAATAGCAGTCATGTTTTGAATCCATGTCATCAATAGTTTTAGCTGTATATCATAAAGTGAAAAATAGGTTTTGTTGACTATTTTCCACTTTTTGAAACGATTTACTTAAGTATTGAGGCGAAAAATCAGATTTCAACTCAATACAGTTTAATTTTTGGACGGACACGACGCGTCAGGAAATCTTTCATGGTGAGCATACCTGCTTGGGTATAACCATGAATGTTAGCTTGGTGCAGTCGATATAAAGACACATACATGGTTTTGGCAATAAAACCTTGTACGCTGACATCACCCAGCAATTCTCCCACGGCTTGATTGTGGCTTAATGACACCAGTGAGCCTTTTTCATTAAAGCTAAACATCGGTTGTGGCGAACCCGACAGACGTGCAGCCATTGCATCCACTAAAAAGGTTGCCTGTTGGCTTGCGACTTGTGCACGTGGACCTAATGGCGGTTGACGCGCATCCAATTGACAGTTGGCACAGTCACCAAAGGCAAAGACATTGGGATCAGAATACGTTTGCAAGGTTGCATAGACCATTAACCGATTAATTTTGTCGCGTTTAAAATCATGGAACGATTCCAGAACTTTAGGTGCTTTGACTCCTGCCGCCCAAACCGTAATGTCTGAGTGCAGGACATTGCCATTGCTAAAATAGACATTAGATTCATCAACTTTTTGGACTTTATGTTGGGTTAGAATCTCAATGCCCATTTTTTTGAGTTGCTTGGCACTGTGTGCAGCCGTTTTTTCAGTCAGTGCCGGCAGGATACGATCAGAAGCTTCAATTAATGTGATTTTGACTTGTTTAGGGTCAATTTTTTTCAATCCATAACGATAGAAATTTTTAGTGGTCTCGATCAGTTCTGCTGCCAGTTCAACCCCTGTTGCACCTGCACCAACAATGCCAATGTTTAGGGCACGTTCATTGGGTTGACTTTGTGCTTCGATATAGAGATGAAACAAATCCTGCTGGAAGATATCGGCCTGTTTCCGACTATCTAAGAAGTGGCAATGTTCACGTACACCTTCGGTACCGAAGTCATTGGATACAGAACCAACTGCAAGTACAAGCGTATCGTAGCTGAGACTTTGAGTTAGGGGAGTATGTTCTTTAGAAAGTTGTGGGGGAGAAATGGTGATTTGTTTTTTATCTTTTTGAACATCGATTAAGGTGCCTAGGACAAACTCAAAATGATGTTTTTCTGCATGCGCAAAATAATTGGTCTGTTCTTCGTGGGGATTCAGTGAGCCGGCTGCGATTTCATGTAGGAGAGGTTTCCATATGTGTGTGAGGTTTTGGTCGACTAGGGTAATTCGGGCTTTCTTACGTCTGCCAAAACGTTCACCTAGTTGTGTCGCAAGTTCTAAACCACCCGCGCCACCGCCTACAATCACGATATGATGTAAGGTTTTACTCATGATTAACCTAATTATTTTTGTGAAAGGATGGCAGGATTATGCCATCCTTTTTTTAAAAGTGTATTGGTAATCTTGATAGAAAGAGTAGGTTTTTTTTAACCTTGATTTAAGGGGTAAAGTTTTGGGTTTTTGCTATCATTTGTTGAGAAAAAGCTAAACAGATTAGAAAACCAGATCATTATTTTCTGGAAAATATTGGCTTCTTCAATCTGTACCTCATTCTCAATTTGTAGGCTGCGAATCAATTGATTGTTTTGATAAATTGATACGGTGGCCAAGTTCATGACTTGAGTCAAAGGCGCCGTTAAATGCTGTTCATTCAGTTCGACATTGATATGCGTATTGGTGGTTTGAAGTGGCTCAACCGTCGTGACTTGCTGGTTGGCATCGGTCAAATGAATACGTTGTGTCAGTAAATCAAAAGTATTTAAATCAATCGGTGCTGCTTGACCATAGAGAGAAGTAGTCACAATGGTCGGTTGCTGTGTTTCAACTTTAAACATTTTCAAAGTTGATTTAATCACAGGCAATTCGGCAATCAGTCTTTGCTTCGGAATCACTTCTTCATCACGGGTATAGGTATAAGCCAAATTCATTAACTTATGTGCAACTTCAGCGCGCTTTACGGCACTTGGTGTGCCCAGAACCACAACGATAAGACGACGTTTTTCAACTTGTGGATTAAAGGTCGGACGCTCAGCAGTGAGGGCTAAGTTGTAACCTGCCGCTTTGGTAAAACCTGTTTTTAAGCCATCTGCTGTTGGATCCATTTTCAAAGCAAGATTGGTTGCATGGTGAAAATGTTGGTTATAGCTAAAGCTTGGCATTTTTGAATAATATAAATATTCAGGAGTTTGTTTCACAATCGCTTTTGCGAGCAAGCTCAGATCAGCTGCTGTTGAATAATGATCAGGCATGGTAATCCCAGCTGGATTACTGAAATGTGTATCTTTCATGCCCAAGGCTTGCGCTTCTTGGTTCATACGCGCCACAAATTGCGGTACGCTGCCTGAAATTTTTTCTGCAAGCGTAACGGCTGCATCATTGGCAGACATCACAATGAGACCTGCCAAAAGCTGATCAACAGAAATCTGTTCCCCTGCTTTGAGGTACATTTGTGACTCATCCCACATGACGGTACTGACAACAGGAGTTGCGGTCAGTATTTCTTCTTTACGTAATTTACCTGCCTCAATCTCTTTGAGCGCGATATAAGCAACCATCATTTTGGTGAGCGATGCAGGTGCACGTTGAACGTGGCTGTTATGCTCGGCAATAATTTGTCCTGATTGAGCATCAATCACTGACCATGCTTGAGCTTCAACGGTTTCAGGGGCAATGTTAAGTAAATTTGCATGTGCAAGGTTTGCGCAAATGAGACTAAACAACGTAAAGAGGGAGAGGAGAAATTTCACGTGAATACCTTGTATTGCCGATCCGATGGCCTTAAATGTGAGAGGAGAATGCTATGACTTTTTTGTTGAAGAATCTAGGGGCTATTGACATTTTATATATGAATTGCGTTGTAGGCTAAAAAATCATCAGACGAGGCATGAAACGCAGGGAATGGCTATTCCCTTGCCAAGTTTCATAACGAAGTATGAGGCTATTTTAGCCACAACCCTTTGGGACAGGGGCATTTTTTGTCGCTACTACGTTATGCCTTGGTTCATTTAGAATGACTAAATTTCACAAGACATGCCTTGTATCGCCTAAAAAATCTTGCGCCGTATACGGCTCATGTCGCAACCATAGATAAAGTGACAATAGCCCTTAAACTTTTGCTGACAATTACGACATCTGCGCATGACTTTGTAAAAAAATGCTAAGCTGTGTGAAATTGTTCCTATTTTCATGATTAAAAATTATGTTGCACTATCAAATTGAGTTCGACGATTATCGCCAGCACCTGATTCATGTCACACTTCGTTTTCTTGCAAATCCCAATCAAGAGCTTTGGTTGCCCACTTGGATTCCTGGCAGCTATTTGATTCGAGAATTTTCCAAACATATCGAATCGGTAAAAGCATCTGATGAAGCAGGGCGTTTACTCAGTATTAAAAAAACAGAGAAAAATCGCTGGCGCCTATTCAATACCGATCATGAGCTGATTACAGTTGAATATGATGTGTATGCCTATGATTTATCAGTGCGTGGGGCTTATGTTGATCAAACTCGTTTATACGTCAACCCAGCTTGTGTTTGTTTGGGGCTAAAAGATCAAGAGCAAGCGCCGTGCGAAGTGGAAATCTTTCTACCCGATGAACTCAAACATTTTCAAATCGCGACAGGTTTACCAAACAAAAGCTTGGTCAAAGGACGTTTTACTTTAAAATCAGACAACTATGATCAGTTGATTGATAGTCCATTTGAATTGGCAGAGCAAAGTCGTTTTAGTTTTGAAGCCAACGGTATTCCGCATGAGTTTGTAATCTCTGGGAAGCATACGACCAATTTGTCGCGTTTAGAGGCCGATATTCAAAAGATCTGCCAGACTGAAATCAATATGTTTGGTTCAGCACCATTCCAAAACTATACCTTTATGACCATGGCCACAGGCAATAGTTATGGTGGTTTGGAGCACTGCAACAGTACTAGCTTAATTACACCACGTGATGATTTACCGAAGGCGGATGAAGCAGAAGAGCCTTCTAAAGATTATCAACGTTTCTTAGGTCTGTGCAGCCATGAGTATTTTCATTCATGGTTAGTGAAATTTATTCGCCCTGAAAATTTTGCCAACTATGATTTGCATCAAGAAGCATACACCAGCTTATTGTGGATTTTTGAAGGTTTTACGTCTTATTACGATGATCTGATTTTGTTGCGCAGCGGCGTGATTTCACAAAAATCTTATTTGGATTTACTTAAAGCGCAAATTGATCGCTATTTACAAAATCCAGGACGTTTTGTGCAATCTGTAGCTGAATCAAGTTTTGATGCGTGGATCAAGTTCTATCGTCAAGATGAAAACTCGAATAATGCAGGAACAAGTTACTATAACAAAGGCAGTTTGGTGGCACTTTGCCTAGACTTAGGGTTGCGTTTACGTGGTTCAAACCTAGATGCTTTAATGCGTCGCCTATATGAAAATACCCAAAATGGGATTCAGGTTAATGAGCGGACTATTTTTGAATTGTGTCATGAATTGACCGGGGATAACTGGATTGAGCAAATCAATCATCTGATTAATACCACAGATGAGTTACCACTGGATCAACTGTTCCCTGAGTTCGGTTTGAGCTACAACCTTAAAAATGACAAGGCTTTGCCTTTTGGCTTAAAAGTGGTAGATAAAGCGGAAGGCGTTGTGGTACAGCAAGTGCGTCGAGAGAGTGCGGCGGCACTAGCGGGTTTATCTGCCAATGATGTGATTATTGCCATTGATGGCATCAAGGCATCAGAGAAGCTGTTGGCGAAATATGCAAAACAACAAGGCACATTTACGCTCTATGCATTCCGTCGTGATGAATTATTGCAATTTGAACTGCAAGCGGGTGAAAACACATTAACCACGGTTGAACTCAAAGTTGAAGACCAACACAAAGTTGATCGTTGGTTGAATGGTTAGAACTTAATAAAAAGGACGCTATGAGCGTCCTTTTTATTAGCTGCCTCGATAAGTCGAATAACCATAGGGGCTGAGCAGTAAGGGAATGTGATAGTGTGGCAAGGTGCCATCAACTTCAAAAATAACCGGAATTTCAGGGAAAAAACTGCTTTGCTTTTGCGCTTTATACCAATCACCTGTTTTAAAAGTCACTTTATAAACACCCGACTTTAATTGTTGTTGCGTCGGATAAAGTGCAGTAATTCTTCCATTCTGATCAGTTTTGGCCTGATTAATTTCTATCCATTGGTTTTTTTGTTGCGCCTCGAGAACAACGGTGACATCTGCAGCAGGTAGACCATTTTGCTGATTGAGAACATGCACACTTAATGGGTTTGTCGCTGCAAATAAGCTGCTTGAAGCCGATAGTGCGGCGATGGCGAATAGATTTTTATACATAGCAATATTCTACCTTTCTTGATCAATATTTTCGTATGCATTGCCATCAGTTGTTGTGTGGGCAATGCATGGGCATGAGAGAGGAGTGCAAAAAAGCACTATTGATCAGTGCTTTTTATGTTGTTTTAGAATGAGTATCTGGCACCGAGATAGAACTCGCTTGAATAAAGATGGGCTTTCATTTGCTCATCTTGCAGACTACGTGCATTGGCAAAGTTGTTTAACCCGCTATCGGCTTTACCCAAGTCAACATAGCGATAACCCAAATCTAGATTTAAATTTTTAATGGCTTTGTAGGTTGCACCTGCACCAAAGCTATACACCAGTTGGGTTTCCGTATTGGCTAGGTATTGACGCGATGCATTGCCTTGCCAACCTGAGGATTCTGTACGTGCCACTCCCAAGCCAAGATTGCCGTAAATCGCTATATTTTGCATGACTTCAAAATCACGATAAGCATTTAGCATCACACGCTGAGTCTCCACTTTATGATGATTGAAACTGGTAGGGAAATTGCTTGAGCCGCTGGTAAACTCAGCATCATTTTTAAAGTTATATTCAGCTTCTGTGCGCCAACCATTGCCAAAATCATAGCCGAAACCCAGTGAGGTATTGGTTAAATCTTTTTTATCTTTACCCGCGATAAATTGACCAATGCCTGGGCGTAAACTGGTTTGCATATTGTCTGCCTTGAGTTCGGCAGCAGCCACTTTTGCCGAGATATAATAACCTGGATCATTTAGGTCCTGAGCATAACTTAGGGATGCAGAAGTCAGTAAAACAGATGAAACTGCGAAACGGGTGAGTAGCTTGTCCATATTCAATTTTCCAAAATCAGTAGAGGAATGTTTGCTGATAAAATCTTTATTTCCTCAGGACATGCTAGAAAGAAATGAATCTGATCATGATGACAATTGGATTACCGATTTGTAATCTTGGCGATGGATAAACAGGGTTAAAATGTGGGATGCATATTTTAATTGTTGAAGATGAATCCAAAATCGCACAGTTTCTAGCGAAAGGATTACACGAGTCAGGCTATACCTGTGCTATTGCAAAAGATGGCATAGAAGCATTGTCACGCTTGCAACGAGAGGCATTTGATTTACTGATTTTGGATGTCATGCTGCCACAACTGGATGGTTGGCAAGTCTTACAAACACTACGGACGTTTTCAAAAATCCCTGTGCTGATGCTGACGGCAAAGGATCATGTGCTGGATCGGGTGAAAGGATTAGAGCTTGGTGCAGATGACTATCTGATTAAGCCCTTTTCATATGTCGAATTATTGGCACGAATTAAAAGTCTGTTACGTCGTGTACCAAAGATTGAAAAAGAGATTTATCAAATTGCGAATTTGCGCTTGAATCGGTTGAGTCGGGAAGTTCATCGAGCCGAAACCAAGATTGATTTAACCGCCAAAGAGTTTGTGCTGTTGCAATTATTGATTCAGCATCGCGGGGAAGTATTGACTCGTACTCAAATTGCATCAATGGTTTGGAATATTAATTTTGATACGGATACCAATGTGGTCGATGTGGCGATACGCCGTTTGAGAGCAAAAATTGATGATCACTTTGTTCCTAAGTTGATATATACCGTGCGTGGTATGGGCTATAAGGTCGATTTAAAAGATGAACATCATGGGTAAATTGTCTTTGGCTTCGCGTCTGAGTCTGGCTTTTAGTCTGATTTCTTGTGTGGTTTTTATCAGTATTGGTGGATTGTCTTATCAAAATTTCAAAGCGATGGTCTATACCCAACAAGACAAGGCCCTAACTGCTCGAATTAAACGGATGGAGGTATTCTTGACCGATGCCCATTCAGTCAATATTTTAGTGAAATATCCCAAGCTGTATGAAAATATGGTGGGACATGAAGACAGTATATTTATCGTCAAAGATGCACAACATGATTTGATCCAGATTAATCCGCTGCAGATCAATATCCCAGAATTCAATTATTCAAATCAAATTCAATATGCGAATAATACTGCCGAACATCCCAGCACTCGTTTTGCTTTCCAAACCATCCAATATGGCCAACAGCACTATCAATTGATTGCAGGGCAGCAATGGTCTGCAGCGAATATCCTGCTCAAGCAATATTTTTGGAAAATCTTATTTTATAGTGGTTTAGGTATTTTACTCTCAAGCTTATTGGGTTTCATAGTGGGACATTATCTGTTCCGTTCAATGCGTCATTTGATTGCTGAGACCAATAACATCAATGTGCAAAAGCTTAATTCACGGATCCAAGTTAGGTCTAACAACATTGAGGTTCAGCAACTCAGCCATGCGATGAATGAAATGCTGGAGAAAATTCAGCAGGATTATCAAAAACTGGCGCAGTTTTCAGAAGATATTGCACATGAGTTAAGAACACCGCTGAATAATTTAATGGGGCAAACCCAAATCTTATTGTCTCAGTCTCGTCCAGCCGAAGAATTGGAAAATTTATTGTATTCACATTTAGAAGAGTATGAGCGGCTGACCAAAATGATTGAAAGTATGCTGTTCATTGCACGTTCTGAACATGCGGAATACGATCTTGAAACGCAGGAACTGAATCTGGAACAGTTACTCAGGAATATCGCGGATTATTTTGATTGTGTGATTGAAGAACGTCAGATGAGTTTGGTGTTTGAATTGACTGATGATTTGAGTATTGTCGCTAATGCAGCCTTAATGCAGAGAGCGATTGCAAATTTAATCAGTAACGCAGTATTGCATGGCAAAGAACAGGGGGTCATTGCATTACAAGCCTATCAATCAGATAAACATGCGGTAATCGTCGTGCAGACTGAAGGTGTTTTTATTGACGAAAAACATTTGCCACACTTATTTGACCGATTTTATCAAGTGGATCAGAGTCGGCATCAAAAAGCACAAACAGGAGGACTGGGTTTAGCCATTGTGAAGTCAATTATGCAACAACATGGTGGCAGCGCCGTGGTGGAAAATCACAATAACGGTGTCGCATTTAAATTAGTCCTACCACTAAAGAATTAACCAATTCTTCATCTAAGCCTGTCAAAATAGCACGGGTTATTGAGCAATGTATGTATTTGTTTGCTAAATGATCAATTCGACATCTACAGGGATAGCAGACAGCGGTTTGTATTTGAAAAGCCAAAACTTGACCGCATATATATATGGCATGATGCTACTATTATATCATTTTGTAGTATTTTTTATCGAAATGTCGTTATCACTGGATATTGCGTTGACTACCATGTGATGAACGCTGATACTCTCAAGTTTGTTTAAGCAAATCGGTTCTAGGAGCTGGGCCACAAGCGCAGTTATCCATAACTCAATCCAACACAAGGGGCTATATATGGCTGGTGGAAAGTCAAAAATCATTTACACACTGACTGACGAGGCGCCGTTATTAGCGACCTATTCATTGCTACCGATCATTGAGACCTTTACAAAACCTGCTGGCATTGAGATTGTTAAAAGTGACATCTCAGTTGCAGTGCGTGTACTCGCAGAATTTTCAGATTACCTTAAAGATGAGCAAAAGGTAAACAATAACCTTGCAGAGTTAGGTCGTCTTACACAAGATCCAGATACCAATATCATTAAACTTCCAAACATCAGTGCGTCTGTTGCTCAGCTCGTTTCATGTATTAAAGAGCTCCAGTCGAAAGGTTATGCGATTCCTGATTATCCAGAAAATCCAACAACTGAAGAAGAAAAAGAGATCAAGGCACGCTATGGTAAATGCCTTGGTTCAGCAGTAAACCCGGTCTTGCGTGAAGGTAACTCTGACCGTCGTGCACCAGCTGCTGTGAAAAATTATGCAAAAAAACACCCGCATTCAATGAGCGAGTGGAAACAATGGTCTCAAACTCACGTTTCTCACATGGATGAAGGCGACTTCTACCACGGTGAAAAATCAATGACTTTAGACCGTGCACGTAATGTAAAAATGGAACTCATCACGAAGTCTGGTGAAACCATTGTACTTAAGCCAAAAGTTGCGCTTCAAGACGGTGAAATTATTGACTCAATGTTTATGAGCAAAAAAGCACTGTGTGACTTCTACGAGAAAGAACTCGAAGATTGTCGTGAAGCGGGCATTTTGTTCTCATTGCACGTAAAAGCAACCATGATGAAAGTGTCACACCCGATCGTATTCGGCCACTGTGTGAAAATTTACTATAAAGAAGCTTTTGAAAAACATGGTAAGTTGTTTGATGAACTTGGCATTAACGTAAACAACGGTATGGCAGGTCTTTATGAAAAGATCGCAACTTTACCGACGTCTTTACGTGAAGAAATCATCGAAGACTTGCATGCTTGCCAAGAACACCGTCCTGCACTTGCAATGGTTGACTCTGCAAAAGGTATCACCAACTTCCATTCACCAAACGATGTGATTGTAGATGCTTCTATGCCTGCAATGATTCGTGGTGGCGGTAAAATGTGGGGTGCTGATGGCAAACCTTACGACTGTAAAGCTGTGATGCCTGAATCAACTTTCGCACGTATCTACCAAGAAATGATCAACTTCTGTAAGTGGAACGGTAACTTCGATCCACGTACTATGGGTACTGTACCTAACGTTGGTTTGATGGCGCAAAAAGCAGAAGAATACGGTTCACACGACAAGACTTTCGAAATTTCTGAAGCAGGTATTGCCAACATTACTGATTTAGACACGGGTGAAGTGTTGATGTCACAAAATGTAGAAGAAGGCGATATCTGGCGTATGTGTCAGGTGAAAGATGCACCAATCCGTGATTGGGTGAAACTTGCAGTAACACGCGCGCGTAACTCAGGCATGCCTGCGATCTTCTGGCTTGACCCATACCGTCCGCACGAAAATGAATTGATCAAAAAAGTTGAAAAATACTTGAAAGATCATGACACTACAGGTCTTGATATTCAAATCATGTCACAAGTACGTGCAATGCGTTATACGCTTGAGCGTGTAGCACGTGGTTTAGATACCATTTCGGTAACAGGTAACATCTTACGTGACTACTTAACTGACTTGTTCCCGATTATGGAATTGGGTACTTCAGCGAAAATGTTATCGATCGTGCCGTTAATGGCTGGCGGTGGCATGTACGAAACAGGTGCAGGCGGTTCAGCGCCGAAACATGTACAGCAGTTAGTTGAAGAAAACCACTTACGTTGGGATTCACTCGGTGAGTTCCTTGCGTTAGCAGTGTCTTTGGAAGAGCTTGGTATCAAAGAAGACAATAACCGTGCGAAATTGCTTGCCAAGACACTTGATCAAGCAACAGGTAAATTGTTGGATAACGACAAGTCACCATCACGTCGTACAGGTGAGTTAGATAACCGTGGCAGCCACTTCTACTTAGCATTGTACTGGGCTGAAGCATTAGCAGCGCAAGACGAAGATGCTGAGTTAAAAGCGAAATTTGCACCACTTGCAAAAGCACTTGCTGAAAATGAGCAGAAGATTGTAGCTGAGCTTGCTCAAGTACAAGGCCAAGCTGCTGATATCGGTGGTTACTATGCAATTGATCCTGCAAAAGTGAATGCAGTTATGCGTCCAAGTGCGACGCTTAATGCAGCTCTTGAAACAGCTTAAGTTTTAAAATATTACTGCCAATTTTGTTGGTAGTGAAAAAAGCCGATGCGAAAGCATCGGCTTTTTATTAATATGAGTCGGATTTTTCGATTTTGGGGTTTTAAAGTAAAAGATGGGGCAAACTCGGGCTGATACGCATTCCTCTGTTTTTATGGCAGCTTTTTTATTGTTACATCTATCTTATTATATCGTTTCGGAATCCACTTGCAGTTTTATTGAAAATCATATTTATCAAAAGAAACAAGAATATGTTGAAGCAGATGAGAAAATAAGAGTTTATGTAGAAAAATATCAGGCTAAAAAAACGACATACTATTTTGAGCTTTACAATGATGGTTCTTATCTCGGAGATATTTTCTGTGGTGCTACTATGATTCATTTATGTCGAGAGTGGAGTGATTATCAGTATGGCTTTAAAGTCGAAAATTTAGCCTACGAAGCCCGAGTTAATGATTTAGGTGAGGTGAAGTCGGTTAGAGTTAAATATTTTGACTTAATTAATAATGATAAATATAAAATTATAAATAATAGGGAGTTCTTTTCTCCATCATTATCAACACTTGTTGGTAAATTAGTGATCAGTCTTATTTTTGCTCTCTGCGTAAATCTTTCGATCTTGATTTATTGGTGTAAAGTTCTTCGTGAAAGACGGCTAAATAAATATAAATATGATTACTTTATAATTTATGGTTGTCCCTTACTTATGTTGGGTTATTTCATAAAATGCATTTTTGATATTTATTCTTTTGTATTCTGAATCATCTGTTGTTTAGCGCATGTTTTAAAGCCCACGAAAGTGGGCTTTAAAACATCTAAATTCTAACGACCATTACGGCTACGACCGCGCGGTGCTTTGGTGTTTGGACGGGTTGTACCATTGGTCTTACGACGTGGTTTCTCACTTTCATCCATTTGCCAAATACGTTTTGTGCCTGACTTTTTCTTGTCACCGTCTTTTTTATCACCTTCTTTCTTTTTCTGGTGCATAGGTTTACCACCCGTGCCACCAGGCTTTTTCACATATGAACGTGAACGATAAGGCTTATCTTCTGGGAGATCTTTAAAATCAGGATACAGCAAAGGTTCAATATCGGTTTGCTCGCCTGGTTGTAAACCTAAACGAACCAGATCAATCGCACCAATTTTAGTACGAATCAAACGTAACGTTGGGAAACCAACTGCAGCCGTCATACGACGCACTTGACGGTTACGGCCTTCACAAATCTGAAGCTCAATCCAAGTCGTTGGAATATTGGCACGGTAACGTACAGGAGGATCACGATCCCATAACCATTCGGGTTGATCGACTTTCACCGCCTTAGCCGGTAAGGTCATTCCATCAGCCAGCTCGACACCTTTGCGAAGTTGCTCTAAGGCTTCTTCGGTCACATCACCATCGACTTGTGCAAGATAGGTTTTGAACTTCTTGTTGGCTGGATTGGTGATGTATTGATTCAGACCACCATGATCGGTCAGGAACATTAGTCCTTCTGAGTCGAGGTCAAGACGACCTGCAAGACGCAAATCAGGATCATGGATAAAATGGGCGAGTGTGAGATGAGCGGAATCCTCACGGAACTGTGACAAAACGTCGAAAGGTTTGTTGAATACGACTATTTTCATATAAGTATACTGCTTTGGCGATGGGCGGCATCATAACAATAAAGGTTGCTATTTAATGGGAAAATGTAGTTATTTCCCGTATAAATCTCAAAAAAACCAGTTTTGAACTAAACTGTTTCATGCAATAAAAAACGAAAGTATGCCATAGAAGGCATAGAGATAATCGCTAAATACATGAGGGAGAACCTGCAAAATGGGTTATCAGAAGATCGTGGTTCCTGCTGATGGAGACAAAATCACAGTAAATGCAGACCTGTCACTGAATGTTCCAAATCGTCCGATCATTCCTTTTATTGAAGGTGATGGTATTGGTGTGGATATTACACCAGCAATGAAAGCAGTAGTAGATGCCGCTGTGCTAAAAGCTTACGGTGGCAAACGTTCGATCGAATGGATGGAAGTCTACTGCGGTGAAAAAGCAGACAAAATATATGGCAGCTATATGCCAGAAGAAACTTTTGATGCTTTACGTGAATTTATTATATCAATAAAAGGGCCATTGACGACACCTGTAGGTGGCGGTATTCGTTCTTTAAATGTCGCATTGCGTCAAGAACTCGATCTCTATGTCTGTGTGCGTCCAGTACGGTGGTTTGAAGGTGTTCCTTCACCGGTTCAGCATCCTGAACTTACCGATATGGTGATTTTCCGTGAAAACTCGGAAGATATCTATGCAGGAATCGAATGGAAGGCAGATTCGCCAGAAGCCAAGAAGGTGATTAAATTCCTGCAAGAAGAAATGGGGGTAACCAAAATTCGTTTCCCAACTGATTGCGGCATTGGGATTAAACCTGTGTCTAAAGAAGGCACCCAACGCTTGGTTCGTAAAGCGATTCAGTTCGCAATTGATAATGACAAACCTTCGGTAACCTTAGTACACAAAGGCAATATCATGAAGTATACCGAAGGGGCGTTTAAAGAGTGGGGCTATGAACTTGCAATGGAACGTTTTGGTGGTCAGTTGCTGGATGGTGGGCCTTGGGTAAAAATTAAAAATCCAAGAACAGGTAAAGATATCATTATTAAAGATGTGATTGCTGATGCCTTCTTACAGCAAATTTTGATGCGACCAGCCGATTATTCGGTGATTGCGACACTGAACTTAAATGGTGACTATATTTCTGATGCACTTGCAGCAGAAGTGGGCGGCATTGGGATTGCACCAGGCGCGAATATTGGCGGTGCAATTGCCGTTTATGAAGCCACACACGGTACTGCACCGAAGTATGCAGGGCAGGATAAAGTCAATCCGGGTTCAATCATCCTATCTGCTGAAATGATGTTGCGAGATATGGGCTGGACGGAAGCCGCAGATTTGATTATTAAAGGCGTTTCAGGCGCGATCTCTGCGAAAACGGTGACGTATGACTTTGAACGGTTGATGCCAAATGCAACCTTACTGCGTTGTTCTGAGTTTGGACAAGCCATAATTCAACATATGGAAGATTAGTTTTCCACATAATAAGAGAGCGGTTTTGCCGCTCTTTTTTTATTTAGAATTGAGATAAATAAGTCAGGAGAAAAACATGTACAAAACTGAAAGCATGGCCTATGTTGATCTATTCGAAAATAAAAATTGAACATCATGGCTGAAAGAAAATATGGTGCAGCCGCGCCAAAAACCACAGAAACCATCACCAGTCTGGATTGCTATGGGCAAGTACTGAGTAATCAAAAATATGAGCGGACTTTGTTTGTTGACTTAGATCTGTCAGAAGCACAAAGCTCAGGGGCTATTTTTAATGAATGTACCTTCCGTCGGGCACGTTTTAATGCCTCGGTTCATCAGCGTAGTGCTTTTTTAAATTGTACTTTTTATTTCTGCAACTTCTTTGATAGTAAATTTACTGACTGCAAATTTGTCGGCAGTATGTTTAGCGATTGTCAGTTTCATCATATGCAGGTCGAGGACAGTGATTGGGCCTTTGTGGGATTACCGGGAGCGGATTTGGAAAAAGCCTCTTTTTTGAGAACCCGTTTAAGAGAAGCTGATCTGACGGGAGCACGTTGCCATGGCAGCTCGCTTCGAGATAGCGATCTGTCTGGTGCATGGTTACACAGTGCAGATTTTACCGAGTGCGATTTAAGAGGCAGTGATCTGAGTGCCTTAGACCCGAAAGAAACCCAGATTAAAGAGGCGATTATCAATCTTGATCAAACGCTGATGATTGCTGAAAACCTAGGTTTCGATGTCAGAATTGATTGAGTCTGAGAAAATAATTCGGTCAAAATGAGTGGTTTTAGGCCACTCATTTTTAGGAGAGATAAAACAAAAAATTATCTTGTTAAGAAAGATAGGGCCGAATAAAAGGAATCAATTGTGATCTAAAGAATTTTGTTAAACGGTTATTTAAACTCAATGTGTGTGGAGATTATCCATGATAATACTGCTTGTGTTTGTGAAGATACCGCATCGGCCGTAGGTGATATCAAACATGCTACAGCTCAAGAACTTGGATATTATCTCTTTGCAGAAGGTCAATAAAAAATTAAACAATATGCAAAAGATGAGTATTGAGTGATATGTAATAGGTAGCATACTCCAAATTGAGAGCTAATTAAATTAATGCCGTGCTAAGACAGTCTCAACTTTAATTATTGAGGCTGTTTTATGATTATATTTTTTCGCTATTAAAATCTGTACTTCGATGGCCTAATTCTGGCTGCTCTCGCTCTAACCATTTTTGATAGCTAATACTGATGTTAAATATATTCATGCTTATACTCAGTAATAATGCGATAATGCTCATAATAAATATTGTTCTATTTTTCAGAATTAATGTAATAATTAATATTAAAGTTGAGGTGAAAATGAAAAACTTATCAATTGAAACAGCATAGTGATTGTTATTTGTTATAAAAGACAGGGCATAAGTTAACAAAACTCCGATAATGTTTAGAATAGCACTCCAAAATAGGATTTTTACTTTCATATCACTTCTTCTTTTCTACAATTAAAGCTGGGATTCGTTCACCACCGATAACATTGCCCACATAGCTGTTATTTCCTCTACTGTAGGCCCATAAATAGATCTCTCTATCTGTTGGAAAAGTGCGCTCGTAAACAGCTTCTTTTCTAGAAAAATAAGCCCAGCCTCTTTGACCATGAACTCTACATTTTTCTTGCCGTATTGCAAATACATCTACAATGGATTGAGGTGAAGTCCCTCTTAGTCCTGTATTGCAGCCATGCAAAACGAGATTAGCATTTGGAGACCAGCGCAATTTCTCTAACTGGGATATTTCACTATAGGAAATTGTACCATCCTCTAAAACTTCATTACGAGCGTTTCTAGTGCTCAAAAACTCTAGGCCATCATTACCACCATCTGTTTTACTAGAATGGCTAAAAACATGCATTTCCTTGACCTTAGCAACATTCTTATTTATCTCGTCATAGATTTCCTTCCAAACTTTTTTAAAGTCTTGGCCTGAAGTAACTTGGTACTCTTTGAATAGATAATTATCATCGCAGTTTTTGAGCCTCAGCTGAGATAACCAATGGTTTGATGCTCTTTGAAAGGCTTTATCATCGCTCTTTGATGGTTTTTGGTAATAAACACATATCAAATATTCTTTTAACTTGATGGGCTGTTTATGTACAGATCCAGTATTTTTGTTGGTTTTGCAGGTTCCTTGTGTCACTCTGGTTCTCCGATAAAAATGTGAATATCTTCAGCTTTGGCCGTATAAAACCTTTCTGTATATCCATTTTTATCTGTAGTTCCTGAAGCCACAATTCTGCCAGTAGAGTCCTTTAAGTAATATGGTATGTTCACCAATGGCTCATTATCATCTCTATCGATCAATTGAACACGTTCATCAAACTTTAATTGATCAATAATATTTTGGAGATTACTTGCTGGGCCTGAATTAGTATTGGAACCAGAGCCGCCAGTACGCACAGCTAAGTCAGAAATCTTCATGTACTTAGCACCACATGTTGCTTGGTCGCCAGCGACAATTAAATTACGTCCATTAACCTGAATAAAACCTCGTTGTGTTGCTATCGCTTTTGAAACTACATTACATTTAGGGCAATAATGGCTCATTCCCTCTAAATGAGCTGCTTTACCATCTACCAGCCAAAAATCATCTCCTTCAACGATCTTGCCGCCGTGATTAGTAAAACACCCTCTTGTTATAAATGCTTGCATATTATGAATATCCAGAATTATTAAAATAAATAGAAAATTTAAAAATAATTGGATAAAGATTGTCACCTTTATAATTTTTATGCAAAGAATTGCCTGATTTGTTTATAAATTATGTGTTTGTTTAATTGGTTTTTATATAATGAGCTGGATTGTATTTAATTTATTGTGGGGGTGTCAGCTCTTATTAATAGAATTAGGCTGCCTGAATTATATACGTACTATGAAAGTCAAAAAATGTTAAAGGTTTTGTTGTTTAAACTAAATGTTTTGCTGTAGGTGATTTCAAAATTTAACACACCTACAGCAAGTGATAATAAATAAATCTTCATATTCAGCGTTGATTAGCCTGCTTTTACTTTACAAAAGGGATCAATGTTTGGATTGCTATTCCAGATATATTCGGCCTCTTCAGCACAAAGCTGGGCAACTTTTTCACCCTGTGTATCATGGATGAAGGCAAGGGTCATATCCATACCTGCGCTCACACCCGATGAGGTATAGAATTTCCCATCAATCACCCAACGGGCTTGGGCTTGCCACAATACTTGGTCATTGAGTTTTTGTACAAATTCAAATGCCATTTTATTTGATGTTGCCTTAACACCATTTAAAAGACCTGTCGCTGCCAGTAATGAACTACCGGTGCAAATGGTTAGAACATGTGAACTTTGAAGCGCTAAAGTTTTAAGTTGATCAAGAAACTGCTGATTTTTGATCAGTTCAAAGGTCACGATACCACCAGGAACGAGCAGAATACTTTGGTCATTCACGTGCATTTCGCTAAAGGATTTGGTTTGAATACAGACACCATGCTTATTGGAAATTAGTCCACCATTCAGGCTATAAAACTGGACTTGATAATGTTCGTGCAGCAAGCCAAACAATTCAACTGGTCCCATAATATCGAGGGTTTCAAAATCATCAAATACGACAGCATTCACAGAAATAGGCATTTCTTTTCTCACGAATTAAATCTGCCTAACACCATAGTGAGCTTCAATTTTTTTATTGTGAATATTCTGTATGGCTTATTTTGAATTATGCTAAATCATTGGACTTTTAAGCGGATTTGTTAGCAAGCGAAACACATTTTTGGCTTGAATTTTAGACGTTTAAGTAGGTTGAACCAGAAAAGCAACGGTGTATCGTAAATTTAGAAAAATCTGTATCTATAATTTCTGGACCAGATGTTCAAAAATAGCTGAAAAATAGAGCGAGTGCCGTGTTATGAAGATGTATCAAGTGGATGCTTTTACCCAAGAATTATTCAAAGGCAATCCTGCTGGTGTAATCGTCGTTGATGAATGGTTAGATGACCGTTTGATGCAGAATATTGCCATGGAAAACAATTTATCTGAAACGGCTTTTGTAAAAACGATTGATGAAACCAATTATGAGATTCGTTGGTTTTCTCCACTCAATGAGGTTGCGTTCTGTGGGCATGCTACTTTGGCCAGTGCTTTTGTTTTATTTAAAGATTTCACCAAGGTAGAAACGATTCAGTTTCATGTACGTGATCTGGGTATTTTTATCGTCAGCCAAGATGCTGATGGTAAAATTAAAATGAATTTCCCGATTCGTAAAGCAGAGTTGGTTAGTGACTATCCTCCAGTATTACGTGAAGGACTCACCAAGCCTTTTAAAGCAGTTTATCGTAATGTCCAAGCCTATATTATTGAATATGAAACCGTACAGGATGTCTTGGATGAACAACCCGATTTGGAAAAATTAAAACAACTGGGACAAATTCGTACTGCGATTACCGCTTCTCAGCCTGATGTTGCCATTACCGCCAGAGGTGAAGGGCAGTTTGATTGCGTTTCTCGTTATTTTGCGCCAGCAATTGGCATTGACGAAGATCCTGTAACTGGTTCAATTCATACGGCGATTGTTCCACTCTGGGCTGAAAAATTGAATCAGACTCGATTAAAAGCCTTTCAAGCCTCTAAACGGGGTGGAATTTTAGATTGTGTCATTGCATCTGAAGATCGTATTGAAATTTCAGGTTATGCAAAATTGTATCTTCAAGCAGAACTGGCAATCTGAAATTTAACTTAAACTGTGCAAAAACAAAGATAAAAGCTGTTTAAATAAACAGCTTTTTTCAAAACATAACTATTAAAAATGCGAATCGTTCTCTACTATAGCTTGACGTTTTTATTTAAATCACCAAAATTACTTGGATAAATTATGTTAATGCGGTTTAAGCAGCTTACTCTCTCTCTTTGTTTGATCGGGTTGAGTGCGACGTCTTGGTCTCAGACAGTACTCGTAAAAAGTGAAAAAAATATTGAAGAATATAAATTAGATAATGGTTTCAGAGTTATTCTTGCGCCAAACGATAAAGAAAACAAAGTTTATGTTAATACGGTCTATTTTACGGGTTCATTGAATGATCCAAAGGGCAAAGGTGGTCTGGCACATCTATTGGAACATTTGGCGTTTAAAGGTACGCAAAATGTCAAAGGTGATGAGTTTCAGCGCCGTTTAGATCAATTTACCTTAACGACCAATGCCAGCACGGATTATTACTCGACCAAATATTTGAATATTGTTCGTCCTGAAAAAAATGCGCTGAATGAGATTCTATATCTGGAATCTGAGCGTATGGACAAATTGGTACTGCAAGAAAAATTTGTACCCTCTGAAATTGAAATCGTAAAACGTGAACGTGAAATCCGTATGGATCAACCTTTTGCGGTTCTGATGGATCAAATGTGGAAAGCGGCTTATGGCAACCAATATCTGGGGCGTTTGCCGATTGGCGATTTACCTGAATTAAAATCCATTCAGCTAAATGAATTGAATCAGTTCTATAGAACTTGGTATGCGCCAAATAATGCAGTGATGGTGATTTCAGGTAAATTTGATAAGACTGAAGTACTCAATAAAGTTGACCAATATTTTAGTCCAATTGCAGCGCGTGCTGTGCCTGCTCAAGTACAAGTGCCAGTGTTGGATTCAAGCAAAATTGAACAGCGTCAGTTTACCGTACACAAGGGCAGTGATTTAGCCAAATTCCATATTTATATGAATGGCAAAAATACCAAGTTGCAGCCTGCTTTAGCCTTAGCACCTGCATTGTATACCATGCAACCAAGCGGTACTTTGTATAAAAGTATGGTAGAGACAGGTATTAGTACAGCAGTGCAATCGACCACATGGTTAGATCAAGATTTTAATTTGGTGTTCATGGGCGCAATTTATGCACCGAATCATGATGCCAAAAAGGTCAATGATGCGCTTACGGCAGGTGTCGAAAACAGCCATGAGTTTAGTGAGGCTGAGTTACAACGGATTAAAAATATCACGCAAAATGATGCGGATACGATTATGAATGATGCGGTGGCTTTAGGCTCGCGTCTAAGCGATTATGCAGTTTCTTCTCAAGGGCAATGGGATCAATATTTTAAAGATTTACAAGCAGTTAAAGATTTAAAGTTAAAAGATGCCAACCAAACCCTAAAAGAGTTTTTAGTGTCATCCCATCGTATTTCAGGTGATATTTTACCGACGCCTGAAGATCAGAAAAAAGCAATGACGCTGAAAGCTGAAGAAAAGCCCAAAACGCTCGACCAAACTGCTGAAAAGCCTGAACCTTTAAAAGATGCCAGTGTTTATAAGCAGGAAGTCAGCCAGTTTATGGCACAATCTGCGCAGCAACTGCAAAAGAATGAGCAGAAAATTCAGCGTGGTGAGTTAAAGAATGGCATTCGCTACGCGCTATTCCCAACGCCTACACGTGACGATAAAACCTATGCCACGATTAGCTTGGATTTCGGTGATGAAAAAGCCCTATTTGGTAAAGGCATCACTTTAGATTTAACCAGCTATTTAATGTTGCGTGGTTCTGAAAAGCATAGCTTGCAAGAAATTACCGATAAAGCCATTGCTGCAAGTGGTGGGGCATCGGTAAGTTCAAATGGCAATGGCTTTACCATTGTGGTTCAGGCCAAGAAAGATAAATTTGAAGACTTCCTAAACTTTATTATTGATGTCATCAAACAACCGAAATTCTCGCAAACTGAATTTGATTTGGCGAAAAATCAAAGCCTATCTGTGCTGGATCGTCCATATACGGAACCTGCGGTTGTGTCATCAATGACCTTAGCGAAAATTCTGGAAATTTATCAACCGGGGGATATGCGTTATCACTTTGAACCTGAACTTGCGAAAAAGCAGATTGGTGAAGCAACTCAGCCACAGGTCAAACAATTCTATAATCAGTTCTTTGAGACCGACCATGCACAAATTGCGGTAACAGGTGATTTTGATGCCAAGAAAATGCAAAAGACCTTACAAAAAGCCTTTGGTTCTTGGAAAGCGAAGCAGCCTTTCACTAAAGTAACAGGTCAATATACGGTATATAAAGCACAGAAAGTGCATGCTTTATCGGAACAACGTGAGTTCGGCAGTTATCAAAGTGTATTGGCATTGCCTGTGGGTTCATACCATAAAGATGCACCTGCATTGATTATTCTTAGCCATATCTTGGGTAACTCACAACTTTCATCACGTTTGGCTCAAGAGCTACGTGAGAAGAATGCTTTGGTGTATGGTTTTGGCAGTGGCTTAGATCTTGATCCAGATATTGATGATGGTACTTTAAGCATTACTGCAAATTATACCTCTGGCCGTTCTGAGCAAGTTTCACAGTCGGTACACAAGGTATTGAATGAGTTGCTGAGCAAAGGCGTGACTGAGCAGGAAGTGGAAGCAGCCAAAGCAGATATCATGAAAAAACGTGTAACAGCTTTAGAAGATGAACGTAATATTCATGGCATGCTGACAGGTCAGTTAGAGCGAAACAAAACGCTGTTGGATCGTGCAGAGCGTGATCAGGAGCTTGCGAAATTGACCAAAGAAGATGTCAATGCGGCCATCAAAAAATACATCAAGCTTGATCAGTTTGTTGAAGTGATGGCGGATCAATATGGTCAGCCTCAAAACTTGAAATAAGCAATCAAAAATAAAGCCACCGATGAGGTGGCTTTATTTTTGACTCAATCATTAATGGTCATGTTTATGGGCATGAAAATCTTCATTTTTGCGGAAACGTAGGTAGTTCTCAAACTGTTCACAATATTCGTCAAAGTTATCTTCTAACATCATTTGGAATTGTTGTAGCAGATAAGACATCACTTGCTCTTTGGCATCACGCATTTCTTCGCCGTCTTTAAAGTTGTTGGCTGCGACCCAGGTATTAAAACGGGCAGTGGCGAATAACATGGCTGCACTGACCTGACCACGTAATTCTTCTGGCTTGGCTTGCTGACCTTTAGGTGGTCGGCAGAAATCATTGGCAAGCTTAATGAACTCATCTGCACGCTCAAAAAAGATTGCATTTAAAGCTTCTTCTTCCGTCACATCAGTGGCGTTAATTTTTTGAGACATGGTTTTTCCCAGCGACAAGTTAAGACACATTATTATAGACAAAGCCTTGTCGAAACTAAACCTTTGCCTTAACCTAAAATAGCCTAAGCAATTAGAATAATCACTATGCAAGATGCAATCGCGATTCAAAGTTTAAAAACGGATATTGCTTTATTACGCCAGCATATTTATCCACCCCAATATTTAGAGCATGTTGAAGGCTTGCCTATTTATTATGGGTTGCAACAAGACGTGGATGAATATTATCGACAATGGCAACCCTTGATTGAACGGGCACAACAGTTATGCCAGCCTTTTATGGAAGATGAAATTGTGGATGCGATTCATTTGCCGAGTCATTTAAATCTGCCGCTATTTTTCTTTCATGTCGATCGGATTCGAATTAATAAAACACGAGCTAAGGAATCGAAAACTTTTCGTGGTGTGGCGGCTTTGTTAGAAAAATGTGGGCAGTTTGAGACGGATCAGATTTTTGCAATGCAGGAATGGTTGGGCAGTGATGATATGGCTGCCTTAGTTGCACATCGTGAGTTTATTGATTTACGAACTTATGTTTTCCAACATGGGCAAAGTGACTATACCCGAACGCGGTTTTATATGAATGGGGTGATTTTGAGTGTAGAGCGACATTTTAAATTGGTCGATGCTCGGGATAAGCCGCGGAAGCAGCGTAATGATAGTTATAGTGATCCGATTGCGGATAATGGAACGTGGAAGATTTTTGGGAAGTATCGGTAAATGATTTAATTGGAATAAATAGTTTAGAACTCTAATTTCCATTAAAAAATAATAGCACAGCCACAAGAGCTGTATAAAGTTTGGATGTTTTCGCGTAGGTGATTTCCTACTTTGTTTTCGGACAAAGTAGGCAAAACCATTGTCATCAGCAAAACCTGTCTATTTCTTGGATTTATTAAAATGTATCGCAGAAACATTACTTTGCTTATATCACGCAGGTTGCTGATGACGTTTCCGAGTATCCGCTTTTTGTAGGACTTAGATTATTTGTGGCGGTATCCATGCCGCCAAGCACGATAGCGATTTAAGGAAATGGAGCTATCGCTTTTCATCCCAAAAAGCATCCTGAGCAGATAGGGTCTGAAGCTTTTTATTCGCTTTCTTGGCCACATGTGGTCGCTGTGCTTTAACCCAACCTAAAGCAAATAAAAACTGCGGCTGTTCAGCAACTTGTTGCTCAAAGATTTGTTCAGCAACAAACAGGTCATTATAAAACCCTAAATATTCCTGAATTGGCTGTAACTTATTTAAGAATTGTTGAACCTCTTTTTCAGGATAAATTGCTGCAATAAAGTCGATGCAATAACGCAATTGTTTGACGCGTTTACGAGTACGATGTTGTTGCTCAACTTCTAAAGTTGAAAACTGAGCTGCATCTTTCTGAATCTTTTGGTAAAGCTTGGTTAAGCTTTTAGCAGCTTGTTTAGAAAGTTTAGATTTAGACTCATGTTTACTATAGATGAAGCTGAGTAATGCTAAAAATAGCTGTGTGGTTTGAGTGTGGCTGAATAACTGAGAAACACTATTGTCAACACGCTCAGGGAGTGGGAAATCAAAATCACAGACTTCTTTTACTAAAGGAATAACTGAATCTTGAATCGCATCGTTATCACGTGATTGACCTAATGCTCTAAAAATATCAGCCAATTGGCTTTCCCAAGAGGGATCAATTTGGGCAGACCAGTTAGAAAAATGCTTTAAAGCAGAACGTAAACGACGTAAACCAACACGAGCTTGGTGAATATGATCCGCTTCGGCTACACCGTCAGCAATTGCGGCTGCATTGGGTAAGATATGATTAAGCGTATTTTCGATAATCAGTTTGATTGCTTGTTCAGCACTGACATTTTTCTCTAAGCCTAATGATTTCGCTTTGCTAGCAGGAGATACCGTTTTGCCCATAGCCAATAAATTACCACGTTCAGCCTTACTTCTCACATCGAGCCAGAGTTGATATTTATCTACCCATGTTTTGGCAAAATCAATCAGAGACTGTGCTGATCCTTGTTTTAACTCAAATTCAACTTCGCAGATTTTGGCTTGATCAGTTGGCGTACGGATTTCACCATCGTCTAAGCAGACTTCAATTTGAGATCCCTCAAACTCGAATATATGGAAGGTACGTTGTACATCAGTTTGAAATTGCAGCTTTAGTTCAGCAGGTGCTTCACCTAAAACATCGCGAAGTACAGTTTGAACTGTTTGATTATGTTTGTATAAAGATAAATCCAGTTCAGGTTCTTCAGCACATTTACCTAAATAAATATCTTCTTCGATGCGTTGTAAATGGTTTTTACTGGCCGCTTTAAAGGTTTGCACCCAATGTTCACCTTCCTGACGCAGACGAATTGCAACATAATTTTTTGCCAGTAAACGGTCAGCAGTGTCATAATATTTTGCTTGTAGCTGAATTTTTTGTGCTTTTTGTTTGCTTAAAAGCTGCAACACACTTTTTTTCTTAGATTCAGGGAGTTGAAATTTTAGCTCTATTTCCATGATGTTATGACTCCTGACCACCGAGAATGATATAGACAAAACTTAGTATAACTTGTTGATCTCAAAAATCATTGTAAAGTTGTTTTAAGCTTGGAAAGGATGGCACGCAATGACTTTATTTTGTACAGAAAATGCATTAACGTGTGGAGAGTCTTGCACGATTAGGATGATCTAACAATGAATGCACCAGCGAATATTACCAAGCCAGTGGAATTTTCATTACCGATTAAAAACTATGATGAATTTTATCACTTTTATTTAACAGAACATCGCAGTATTGCCAGCCGTCGTTTGCACGTTGCAGGCAGCTCGGTCGGTTTATATTTCTTTAGTAAAGCGATTCGTAAACGTCAGGCAAAATATGCTTTGTATGGTTTGGTATCAGGCTATGCCTGTGCTTGGGTTGGGCATTTTTTCTTTGAACATAATAAGCCTGCCAGCTTTAAACAGCCGCTGTATAGCTTTATCTCGGATTGGCGCATGTTATCGGATGTTGCGCGTGGTCGTTTAAGTCTGATTGATCGTCAGTTTGATAAAATTGATTCTTAAATCATCCTATATTTAAAAATTATAAAGCGACATTAAGTGTCGTAAAGCTGCTTCGGCAGCTTTTTTATTGTTCGCCGTTTCAGTAAGATCATAAAAAATGAGGGAAAAACACAAGAATGGAACAACTTAACCCATCTGATTTAAAAGCGATCTTACATTCTAAACGTGCCAATCTTTATTATTTAGAGCATTGCAGAGTAATGCAAAAAGATGGGCGAGTGTTGTATCTCACCGAAGCAAAAAATGAAAACCAATATTGGAATATTCCGATTGCCAATACCACGGTGATTTTGCTGGGTACAGGGACATCCATTACTCAGGCTGCGATGCGAATGTTGTGTAGCGCAGGTGTGCTGGTGGGTTTCTGTGGCGGTGGTGGCACGCCTTTATTTGCAGGAAGTGAGGTGGAATGGTTAACGCCACAAAGTGAATATCGCCCAACTGAGTATATGCAAGGCTGGATGAGCTTCTGGTTTGATGATGTCAAACGTTTGGAAGTGGCAAAGCAATTTCAATTTGCCCGTATCGAATTTATCCGCAAAATTTGGGCTAAAGATAAAGATTTAAAGGATGAAGGTTTTTATCTGGATGATTTAGACATTCAACAAGCTTTGACTGGTTTTGAAAAGAGAATTCCTAATATGGCTAAAGTAGGGGATTTACTCCTCGCCGAAGCACAGATGACCAAGCAACTTTATAAAATTGCAGCAACCCGTTGTAAGTTGAGTTTTGAGCGAAATCCAGAGCAAGGGGATTTAGCCAATGATTTTTTGAATCATGGCAATTACTTAGCCTATGGCCTCAGTGCGACAACACTTTGGGTCTTAGGTATTAGTCATAGTTTTGCAGTGATGCATGGCAAAACCCGACGTGGGGCTTTGGTTTTTGATGTAGCTGATCTCATTAAGGATGCAGTGGTTTTACCGTGGGCGTTTATTTGTGCCAAAGAGGGGCTGACTGAGCAAGAGTTCCGTCAGCAGCTATTGCAGAAGTTCACACAGTATAAATGCCTAGACTGGATGTTTGAACAGGTGAAGTTGCAAGCGGGTAAAAGCTTTCCAAATCAGGAGAGCGAATGATGATTGTCACTTTTATCTCTCAGTGTGAAAAGAAAGCGATTGCTCGAACTCGTCGTGTACTCGATGCCTTTGCTGATAGGATTGGTGATAACACTTGGCAAACAGTGATCACTGAAGATGGTTTATTAGCGGTAAAAAAGCTGCTGAGAAAAACGGTGACGAAAAATACAGCGGTTTCATGTCATTGGATACGTGGTCGTCGTAGAAGTGAATTAATGTGGATTGTGGGAAACAGGAATAAGTTTAATGAACAGGGGATAGTCCCCGTGAATACCACAAAGAAAAGTTTGTCTCAAAATAAATGGGAAAATGACTGGCATTATTTACCTTTAATTAAGGCATTAGTTGCAGTTTCTGCTTTACTTCATGATTGGGGTAAAGCAACGGTATTATTCCAGCAAAAATTACTTGATAAAAATAACCAATTTAAAGGTGATCCTTTACGTCATGAATGGATTTCATGCCTATTATTAAATGCTTTGGTGCAATCATCAGGCAATATTGAATCTGATGAAGCATGGTTAAATTTATTCATTAATCAAAGTTGGGATGAGGCACTTCTCAAGCAAACGATTGTAAAAGAATCAGATCAATCCAAAGTTTTAGCTCAGCTTCCACCATTCGCTCAATTAGTCGCGTGGCTGATCATTTCACACCATCGCTTACCTAATTTAAAAGAAGATAAAGATTCAAAAAGATATGCTGCTGAACCTACAAATAGTATTGCAGAATTATTTGAATGTATCGAAGCAAACTGGGGCTATCAAAACAAATTTGATGAAAAGGATTACCAACAACAACTTAAATTGTGTTTTCAGTTTGAGCAAGGTTTACTAGGCCAATCTGCTGAATGGACAAAACAAATTAAAAAATGGTCTTTACGTTTATTACAGGAAGCTCAAACATCAGAACAGATTTTTATTGATGGTAGTTGGCGAGTGATTTTGCATCATGCGCGTTTATGTCTAATGTTGGGGGATCATTATTATTCATCGTGTGAGGCAGATAAAGCATGGAAAACGAATTTATCACTTGTTGCAAATACCGACCCAAAAACGAAACAAGCGAAACAGTATTTAGATGAGCATTTAGTCCGAGTTAGTGACAATGCTATGCGAGTGGCTCAGTCTTTAAGCCGTTTAGCAGATGAGATGGAATCTGCATACGATATTCAAAAATTAAAAAAGAAAAGTCCATCAGGTTTTGAATGGCAGGATCAGGCCGCTAAAGGGATTCAGCAATTCATTCAAAAAAATGAAGGGGTTGAGAAACAAGGTTGGTTTATTGTCAATATGGCAAGTACTGGGAAAGGAAAAACCATTGCCAATGCGAAAATCATGCAAGCCTTATCTAAGGACGGACAATCATTACGTTATATTTTAGCACTAGGTTTGAGAACATTAACTTTACAAACAGGGGATTCATACCGTCATGATATTGGTTTAAGTAATGATGAACTAGCCGTTTTAATTGGTTCAAAAGCTGTGCAGGAGTTGCATCATCAAAATACTAGAAATGATCAACAGAATGAATTAAATATCGAGGAAATTGGTTCAGAGTCGTTAGAGGCGTTATTAGAGAATGAACTGGATTACGACACGATGCCTCAAGCCGATTTTATGAATGCTTTATTCCCTAAAAATCAAGAACAACGTAATAAAGCATTTCTATATAAACCTGTTTTAACCTGTACCATTGATCATATTATGGCAGCGACTGAAACCAAGCGTGGCGGCAAATATATTTTACCGAGCTTAAGACTTTCATCCTCAGACTTAGTCATTGATGAAGTGGATGATTTTAATGCTCAAGACTTAGTTGCTATTGCCCGACTGGTGCATCTTGCAGGTATGTTGGGGCGAAAAGTGATGATATCGTCAGCAACCATACCTCCAGCATTGGCTGAGGGATTTTTTAATGCTTATCAGCAAGGCTGGGCTTTGTATTCTGCCTTTAAAAAGTTAAAGAATAAAAATCTCGTTTCGATGTGGGTCGATGAGTTCAAAACAAAAATTCAAACCATTGATTCGAATACACCAAAAGAGCTGATACAACAATATCAAAATACACATGATCAATTTGTAGATCTTCGGACAGCAGCATTAGTTCAGCAAGTTGTTAAACATAAAGCCTATATTGTAGATTGTGCTGATCTTGTGGCTGAAAAAGAAGTTCAATTTTTAGATCAAAGTTTGCAGTCTCAGTATTTTGAACGGATTCAGCAGAATGCTGAACAATTACATTTGAGTCATCACAGTATCGATCTTAAGACAGGTAAAAAAGTCTCTTTTGGTGTGGTACGTGTTGCCAATATTCCTCCCTGTGTTGCTTTAACTCAATACTTACTCAATGCAGAATGGTCGCAGGGCATAGCGCCTCGTGTTATGGCTTATCATAGTCGTCAAGTTTTGTTGCTACGTAGTGAGCAGGAGCGACACTTAGATCAGGTTCTAAAGCGTAAAGAAAAAGCGGGGGAACAGGCGACGGCATTCTCAAATGATGTGATTCGTCAGCATCTAGATTCAATTGAAGATGAACATGTGATTTTTATTTTGGTTGCAACCCCTGTGGAGGAGGTTGGGCGAGACCATGATTTTGATTGGGCCATTGTAGAGCCATCATCTTATCGTTCGATTATTCAATTAGCAGGGCGAGTGTTACGTCACAGAAAATTGGAACAGAATATCGAAAAGCCAAATATTGCTTTAATGCAATATAATTTAAAAGGATTAAGAAAAGCTAAGGTTGCTTTTGAAAAGCCTGGTTTTGAACTTAATAATGATAAATTCCAATTACACACTAAAGATTTAAAAGAGTTGCTTGATATTTCAGATGTGAGTTTTAATATTAATGCCATACCAAGAATAAAAACGAATCGACCATTACAAGCAAGACAAAGACTAGCAGATCTTGAACATGCAGTAATGGCTGATGTATTAACCTCATACGACAAAGTTGGAGCAAAACCATTAAATTCATGGTTAACCCAAAAATGGTTTTTAACAGCTTTACCTCAAAAATTTATACAATTTAGGCAAAGTTCTCCGAATATTAATATTTTTGTTGTTTGGAGAGATCATAAACTGCTACTCTGTGAAAAAAATGATTTTGGTCATTATGTTGATCGAAGCGGTTTTTATAATATTCATTATTTACAACTAAATAATTTGGAACAAAAAAGATTATGGTTGAATAGGAATTATTACGACATTTTGTGTCGCTTGACACTTGATCATTTAATTGAGAATGACGAAGATATTGAAGCAAAGATTGAAAGACTATCGGAACGTTATGGTGAGATTATGTTGCCAGAGTACGATGAGAATAAACGATTGATGTATTCAGAACAGTTTGGCTTGGTGGTTTCAAATAAATAATAAGATGGAAAGGATATGGCAGAAAGTATTCATGCATTTTTAAATGAACGTAAAGAACTTTGGCTAAAAGATCGTTTAAAAAGAGCAGAAAGTGATGTTGAAACTTCAACTTTGCAACATCAAGCAAATGATAAATTTAGTTTAAATGAATGGTTACCTGATGCAGCAAAGCGCGTAACCCAGCTTGCAATGGTGAGTCACCCAAGTAAGTTTAGTCATCCAAGTGCCAAGACTTCAAGCCTTATTGCTAAGGCGAAACATTGCAATGATGGCTACTTACGTAGTGGTAATGTGGAATATTCATTGGATGTATTTGGTAATGCTGCCGCAATGGACGTATTTAAGTTTTTGTCTTTACCACTTACTGGAAAAATGACGGTTTTGGATGGCTTCGAACAAGACAACCAAGAGTTGCGGGCTTTAATTACGCATGCAGATTTAAATTTTGAAGCATTGAGTTCAGAATTTTTAAAAATTAAAGCCGCAGATCATTCAGTAAAAACAGACCATCTAGTAAAACAGGTCTATTTCCCAATTAATCAATCTGAATATCATTTATTATCCATTTTAACGCCATCTGGTTTAATTACTCGACTCAAACAAGCAATTGATGCTATGCGTTTTTCGGAAGAAACCAAAAAATCTAAAGAATTGCGTAAGAAAAATGAACATGATGAAATAGGTTATGCGGATATATTTGATTTAACAATAACAGCGTATGGTGGAACTCAACCACAGAATGTTAGTGTTTTAAATAGCCAAAATGCAGGACGAGCTTATTTACTGTCGAGTTGCCCACCAGTATTAGAAAAAAGAGCGATTCGACTTCCTAAAACTGATTTTTTTATGCAGTGTTTATATCTAAGAAATTATCAAGACAGCTTTATTCAATTGCATAGATTTATGCAGCTTGATCTAAATAATATGGATATTAGAAATGCGATAAAAAATATTATTCAATTTGTGATTGATCAAGTGTTACTACAGGCATTAAAGACTAGACAATATGCAATTGAAGGATGGACAAATCAAGATTATTACGCAAACTTACCGAAAATGCAGCGAGTTTGGCTAGATAAAACTTATCAAGTCGAGCGAGAAGAAAATAGTGACTGGCGTGATGAATTAAGCCGAGAAATAGCGCGTTGGATATTACGAAGTTATGAAAAAGTAATTAGTGATGCTTATATGCTGGGAACAGTTGAGTTGGTTGAAGTTAAACAGCGTGTAGAAAGCTCATTACAACAAGCAAAGGAGTTTTTCTAATGCGTCATTTTTTATTGATTTCTCATTTAAAACTTCACAATGCCAATGCCATGAGTAGCCCATATACCATTGGATTTCCAGCAATGACAGCTTGGCTTGGCGCAGTCCACGCTTTGCAACGTAAATTACAAGCTAAAGCATGTGATGTGGCTTTAACTAAAGTTGCGGTAAGTTGTCATGAGTTTAATTTGCAAACCTATAAAGGACAGGGCGATTTTGTCCATTCAATTATAGGTACAGCAAATCCATTGGATAAGGATGGAAGTCGCCCCGCTTTTATTGAGGAAGCCCGTTGCCATTTGGAAGTTTCACTTTTAGTTGAAATTGAAGGTCTGAATAACAAAAAAAGAGAGCAATTGTTAGAACTTGCTTCTGAGCTAATTTGTAGTATGAAATTTGCTAGTGGAGATGTTCTTACGGTGAAGAATTGCCAAATACTGGATTTTGATGATGATGAAGATCATGACAGGGAATTAAAACCCATCCTCAATAAACTCATGCTTGGACATGTACTGATCGAGCGCCGTGATCTCGTGATAGACAGTATGAATCAAGGTAAAGATGCTTTAGATGCGGTTTTAGAGTATTTACACGTAACGCATAGTTCTAATGTAGATGATGATAACAAAGTGACATGGACTTCAAAGCGTAAAGCTCAAGGTTGGCTTGTACCTGTCGCTGTTGGCTTTCAAGGAATTTCTGAGTTGGGATTCGCAAAAAATCAAAGGGATGCCAATACACCACATCGGTTTGCCGAAAGTGTTTTAACTTTGGGTGAATTTTTGATGCCGTACCGCATAGAACATCTTGATCAAATGTTATGGCAATACCATTTTGATTCAGAAAACAATTTATATCTCTGCCAAAACGCTACAACAAATTAATTTGATATTGAAAAAGGAAAGACTCATGGCTAAAAATGAAAAAGCAGTCGCAAGTGTACTCGCGTTTGAAAAGAAACTTGTTCCATCTGATGGATATTTTTATGGAACGACTTGGGATAATCGCAATGAACAAACAGCTTTAAAACTCATTCCTAAATCAGTCCGAGGAACGATTTCAAACCGTTTAAAGCCTGCTGTTGCCAGTGATCCATTGAAGTTGAATGCTGAAGTTGAAAAAGCCAATTTACAAACAGTAGATGCTTGTGCTTTAGGTGAGCATCAAGATACTTTAAAAGTTGGTTTTACTTTGAAAGTATTAGGTGGTGTTGAAAATCCATCTGCATGTAACAATGAAGCTTTTTTAAATTCTTATCAGACTGTAGCAAAAAGTTATATTAACCAATATGGCTTTACGGAGCTTGCGAAACGCTATGCACTTAATATTGCCAATGCTCGTTTTTTATGGCGTAACCGTGTCGGTGCAGAAAAAGTAGAGGTTGTGGTAACAATAAATGATCAACCCGCTATAATATTTAATGCTTTAGAATATCCACTGCATGATTTTGATCATGTTGATGAAAAATTAAAAAAATTAGCTGATCAAATCGCTCAGGCTCTAAAAGGTGAAACAGTATATTTATTGATTAAAATTGAGGCTTATGCCTTGGTGGGTAAAGCACAAGAAGTTTATCCAAGCGAAGAATTAGTTTTGGATAAAGGTAAGGGTGATAAGAGTAAAATCCTTTATCAAGTCAATGATGTGGCTGCAATGCACTCTCAAAAAATCGGTAATGCATTACGTACAATTGATACTTGGTATCCTGAGTTTGATGACAAAAAAACAGCAATCGCGATTGAACCTTATGGTGCGGTCACAAATCTTGGAAAAGCTTATCGTACTCCTAAAGAGAAAAAAGACTTTTTTACCTTGTTTGATAAGTATGCTTTAGGTGAGTCATTAGAAAATCTTGAACAAGAACACTATGTTATGGCTGTTTTAGTGCGTGGTGGGGTGTTTGGTCAAAGTGCGAAGGATTAATAATGCAATATTATCAAGAAATCACTTTAATTGATCAGGATGAAATTTCACCTTATTTCATTTGGTCAAAAGTGTATACCCAACTTCATATTGCTTTTGCAGAGCATAGTGATAATCAGGATCAGAGCCGCTTAGGTGTCTCTTTCCCTCAATATCGTATTAACCAGCAAAAGAATATTGGTTTTTTGGGTAAGAAAATTCGTATTTTTGCCAATACAGAAGTCCAGTTACAGCAACTTAATCTGGGGAAGTGGTTGGAACGATTTGTGGACTATGTCCATTTCACCCAACCACGCGAAGTACCTCAAGCTAAAATCATGGGTTACGCTCATTATTTTCGAATTAATCCAAAGATGAATTTAGAAGAGCGTATTACTCATCAAGCACAGCGCCACAATATTTCTTTGGATCAAGCGAGGCAGCACTTTAAGGAATATATTGATCAGCCTGTAATTGAACCTTATGTGAGCTTAAAAAGTCTGAGTGCCAAGCGAGAAGAAAATATAGATCGACCGTATCGCCTATATATTGGTAAATCTGTTGCTGATGAGGCAAAGGAGGGAACATTTGGAACTTATGGGTTAAGTCGTTTCTCAACCGTGCCAGAGTTTTAACCCAATATTTTTTGACTCTTTAACAGCTTAATAAAATCAATGAGTTACAGTAAGTGATTTTTTGATTGGGTAAAATGCCTAAATCTACATTAACTACTTGTTGTAACTTATATTTTTACTATAATTTTATAGTTCATGGCGGCATACGCCATTTAGAAATTGGATTGGTGTGAAGAGTACGAAGGGTTGAAGTTCATGGCGGCATACGCCATTTAAAAGCTAAAGCTTCGAGGGTGGCTGCATCCTGTGGGTTCATGGCGGCATACACCATTTAGAAAAAGACCATTAAAAATACATTCAGCGCAGGGCAGTTCATGGCGGCATACGCCATTTAGAAATCAGTAAAAACATTGATAGCTGAATGAACAATGTTCATGGCGGCATACGCCATTTAGAAAAATATAAAGTTAGGTCGCTTGAAGTTACTTATGTTCATGGCGGCATACGCCATTTAGAAATCGAATTGGTGAATCTGCTGAACCCTCAAATAGTTCATGGCGGCATACGCCATTTAGAAAACAGAGCTAAGACAGCAAATTAATACAGCTATGTTCATGGCGGCATACGCCATTTAGAAACACAGAAAGCCCAAGCTGTATGCATCACAAGATGTTCATGGCGGCATACGCCATTTAGAAATTTGACCATGTGCGATCTAACAGGTTGTCTATGTTCATGGCGGCATACGCCATTTAGAAATTCATGAGTATCAACAACAGATGTGTGCACCCGTTCATGGCGGCATACGCCATTTAGAAATAGCAAACTTTTTCAGGAATTTGTTATAGCCAGTTCATGGCGGCATACGCCATTTAGAAATCTGTAAACCCTCCCCATGTATTTGTCGCAGTGTTCATGGCGGCATACGCCATTTAGAAACATAGAACGACAAAAGCAGTTTTGATGGTGATGTTCATGGCGGCATACGCCATTTAGAAAGAGGTCATGTTTCTGTAGCTCTTGCAGTCATAGTTCATGGCGGCATACGCCATTTAGAAAATTCGATTACTCAGGGGCAAAAAAGTCAATTGGTTCATGGCGGCATACGCCATTTAGAAATGGTCTGATTCTTTGGCTATCCATATCTGGATGTTCATGGCGGCATACGCCATTTAGAAACAAAAAGCTGGTTTTATTGGCCGTCTCTGCTGGTTCATGGCGGCATACGCCATTTAGAAAATCCCCAAGTAAGGAATTTAGCTGATTAAAATGTTCATGGCGGTATACGCCATTTATTTGTGAGGCAGAGAGTAGATAGGTTAATTAATAAGAACTTATACACTCCCTCTCTTTAATTTTTAACCAAGAAAATATACCCTGAAGTTAATGTAATTATAGTGAATAGTGAAACGTTCATGCGCGGTCTATACCTCATTACCAATGATGATCCAATCCAATTATTATTAGAAAAATTAGATGTGGCTCTAGCGACAGGCAAGATTGCCATTCTGCAATACCGTCGTAAGAAAGTCGCAAAAGCAGATCAGCCAAGTGAAGTTGAGCAGATCAAAGTACTTTGTGAAAAGCATCAAGTCCCATTTGTAATTAATGATGATTTGGCACTGGCAGAGCAATTTGGATTAGGGGTACATCTTGGACAGTCCGATGGTGAAATAAGCGATGCCGCCGCATGTTTACCCCAAGGTGTGATTATTGGTCGTACTTGTCTAAATTCATTGGAGCTGGCAGAGAAGGCGATTGCTGACGGTGCAACTTATGTGGCCTTTGGTGCAGTCTATGCAACTTCAACCAAACCTGAAGCAGGTAATGTCGGCATCGAAGTGATCAAACAAGCGAAACAAAAAATTGCTGTGCCGATTTGTGCGATTGGCGGTTTGACCGTTGAAAATTCTCAGGTGGTGATTGAATCTGGGGCGAGCCTTTGTGCCGTAATTAGTGATATATTAGGACGATCAACAGCCGAAATTCCTGCTCGTGTAAATGCATGGGCAACGTTATTTGACTAATTATATGTATCCGCTTCGCGGAATTTTTATTGTTTCTCGGAACCACAACGTTCCTCGTCCTCGATTCTAGGTTGAGTCTTTTATGAGCTTATCTCCAAAGCAAGAACAGCTATTTAAACAAGCAAATAAACATATTCCAGGTGGCGTAAATTCACCTGTACGTGCATTTAACGGTGTTGGTGGTACGCCTGTCTTTATTGAAAAGGCAAAAGGGGCGTACTTGTGGGATGTCGATGGCAAACGTTATGTGGACTATGTCGGTTCATGGGGACCAATGATTTTAGGTCATGCACATCCTGATATTATTCAAGCGGTACAAACTGCGGCAGAAGATGGCCTAAGTTTTGGTGCACCAACGGTATATGAAACCACTTTGGCAGATACTATTTGCGAGATCATGCCTTCTATTGAATTGGTACGTATGACTAGCTCGGGTACGGAAGCAACCATGACTGCGATTCGTTTGGCACGTGGTTATACAGGTCGTGACAAGATTGTGAAATTTGAAGGCTGCTATCACGGTCATTCAGACTCGCTATTGGTGAAAGCAGGTTCAGGTTTATTGACGCTTGGTGAAGGTGAGCCAACCTCAAAAGGTGTACCAGCTGATTTTGCTAAACATACCTTAACGCTCCCATATAACAATATCGAGGCATTGAAAGAATGCTTTAGCAAGTTCGGTCATGAGATTGCAGGTGTAATCATTGAACCCGTTGCAGGCAACATGAATCTAGTGACACCAATCGATGGTTTCTTACAAGCAATTCGTGATGTCTGTGATGAATACAAATCTGTCTTTATCATTGATGAAGTAATGACAGGTTTCCGTGTTGCTCTAGGTGGTGCACAATCAGTCTATAAAGTTAAACCTGACTTGACGACGTTGGGTAAAATCATCGGTGCGGGCTTACCAGTCGGTGCTTTTGGTGGTAAACGTGAAATCATGGAATGCATCGCACCTTTAGGTGGTGTTTACCAAGCAGGTACATTGTCAGGGAATCCATTGGCAATGCGTGCAGGTATCGCGATGTTCAAACACCTTCGTGAACCAGAGTTTTATGGCAAGCTTGCTGCACAGCTCGCAAAATTACTTGCAGGCTTACAGGCTGCGGCAGACGAAGCGGGTATTCCATTTAAAACTCAACAAGTGGGTGGCATGTTCGGCTTGTATTTCACCGATCAAGAGAACATTACCAGCTTTGATTCAATGTTGGCCTGTGATGTTGAAGCATTTAAGAAATTCTTCCATGGCATGTTAAAGCGTGGTGTGTATTTAGCACCATCGGCATTTGAAGCTGGATTTATTTCATCGATGCATTCAGATCAAGATATTGCAGAGACCATTCAGGCAGCAAAAGAAACCTTTGCAGAAATGAAATAACCCTGTGATGCATAGAGAAGCCCGATTTGTTCGGGCTTTTTTTATGGGTGAATTTTAGCTTGAGCTGAATAGAGAACTTAACGGGTTTAACAATAATGCTTGAGCGTGACGGAATCTTAAAGAGTTCCTATCTATTTGTACGATAAACCTCAGCGACGAAGCGCAAAGATAAACAATCTTTACTGTACCGTAAGGTGAAATAATGCTTGAATAGTAAACTATATTTGCGTTGGTCCTCGGCTGTGCTTTGGGCCTGCGTAGGCTGTAGATGGCAGTTGTATCATATCTAAAAGCTTTTTATAAGAAACCCATAGGAATGGAGTAAAACATGAAAACTAAACATTATTTAACGTCCGCTGATGTGGAAATTTTAGTTGACGCAGCATGGCAATATGCAACAGCGCACAGCTTTAATGTCAGCATTGCAGTTGTGGATGATGGTGGAACTTTATTAATGATGAAGCGTATGGATGGCGCCTCGGTACTCTCGACACAGATTTGCCAAGAAAAAGCACAATCTGCTGCGGTCAGCCGAAGAACCACCAAGGCATCGGAAGATATGATCCGTGATGGTAAGATCGGCTTTTTAACGATCAATGCAGCAAAAGGCATGTTAGAAGGTGGTGAGCCGATTGTCTATCAAGGGCAGGTTGTCGGGGCTGTGGGTGTTTCGGGTGTACAATCTTTTCAAGATGCAGAAATTGCTCAACATGCGATTCAACAATTTCTAGAGCAACAGACCTAAATCATCCTTTAACTTCGATTCTGGATGAAATATCGAGAGAAACACGAAAAAAAATAGTAAAAATACGTGTCATGCATTGTAATTCAGCGCCAAGCTTTTTATGATTGCCCGCTTGTTTTCATCCAGTCGTTGGAAGGCTACCTTGAATGATTTTCTAAGTGAACATTTGATTCATCGTGATGAAGATTTTATGGTCATCCATAAACCTGCAGGCTTACTCACTGTGCCGGGGAAAACACCTGATTTACAAGATTGTTTGATCAATCGTCTATTAGAATTAGAACCAAAAACTTTACTGATTCATCGTTTAGATCGCGATACGTCTGGCATCTTGGTGTTTGGTTTATCCAAATTTGGACAAAGCAATGTTTCGCGCCAATTTCAAGATCGTCAAACCTCAAAAATTTATCAAGCTTTGGTGGCTGGGCATTTACAAGGTCAGGGCACAGTCGATATTCCTGTGATTTATGATCCAAGCCGCCCGCCATTGCATATTGTGGATGCTTCCTATCACAAGCCGGCATTAACCGAATGGCAGGCGATCGAACATTTAGAAATTCAAGGACAAGCTGTAACTCGAGTTAAACTCATTCCGATTACAGGGCGTTCACATCAGCTTCGTGTGCATATGCAATATTTAGGTCATCCGATTCTAGGCGATACCTTGTATGCCACGCCAGAACAGCAACAGCTTTATCCGCGTTTGTGTTTACATGCAACGCAATTGAGCTTTGCGCATCCTAAAACAGGTGCACAACTCAGCTTTGATTGTGCAGTACCGTTTTAGTCTAAAAACTTTTTTATGAAACACGATGTGATGCACGCTATTTGATTGCGCTTTGTGTCAAAATACATCGTTGAAAACTACATAAAATGCCTTAACTTTTATTTGGGTCAGGGCATAAAATATGTAGGCTAACTTGAGATAAAGGTGGAAAAATTGCAGCAGTTTGCTATTGGTCAACGTTGGTTATCAGATACTGAAACTGAACTCGGTTTAGGGGTTCTTATTGATGTAGATGAACGTTCTATCAGCATTTTATTCCCTAAAAGTGATGAAACTCGTGTCTATGCACGTAACAATGCGCCTTTATCTCGCATCATCTTTAATGTTAATGATGAAGTACAAGACCAAGAAGGCATCAAGTGGACTGTTGAGTCGATTGAAGATCGTCATGGCGTACTGCGTTATGATGTGGTTCGTAGCCTTGAAAATGGCGAACAAGAACGTAAGTCACTGAATGAAACCCGTATCGGTGCGCAGATTCAGTTGTCAAAACCTTTAGAGCGTCTGTTAGCCAGTCAAGTCGATTATAAAGAATGGTATGACCTGCGTATTGAAGCGATGCTGTTGCAAGCACAAATGCACACCAGCCCTTTACGTGGTTTTCTTGGTGCGCGTGTCGGCTTGATTCCACACCAGCTTTATATCGCACATGAAGTCGGTAAGCGTTTTGCGCCACGTGTCTTGCTAGCGGATGAAGTGGGTTTAGGTAAAACCATTGAAGCAGGTTTAATCATTCACCAGCAACTGAAAACAGGACGTTCAGAACGTATCCTGATTTTAGTCCCTGATTCATTGCAATATCAGTGGATGATTGAAATGCGCCGCCGTTTCAATTTGCAATTCTCGCTGTTCGACTTAACCCGTACTGCTTCGATCAAAGAACATGATCCTGATCTGAATCCATTCCTGACTGAGCAATGCATTATTGCCAGCGTCGATTTGATGGTTGACCACGATGACTTGCGTGAGCAGGCCATGGAAGCCGGTTTTGATCTATTGGTGGTCGATGAAGCCCATCATTTGATGTGGAGTGAAGAAGAAGGCGGTAATGATCGTTATGATCTGGTCGAAGAATTGGCTGAACAAACAGCAGGTGTGTTACTGCTCACCGCAACACCTGAGCAATTAGGCGTTGAAAGCCATTTTGCCCGTCTTCGTTTACTCGATCCGCAACGTTTCAGCAGCCTAGATCGTTTCCTTGATGAAGAAGAGCAATATCAACATACTGCAAAAATTGCAGAAGTGTTGATGTCTGATCAAGCATTAACAGAAGAGCATCTTGCTGCACTGGACGGTTTATTGGGTCATCGTATTGATGATCAACCTGAACAGCGTATGCGTGCGATTCATGAATTATTAGACCGTCACGGCACAGGTCGTATCTTGTTCCGTAATACTCGTGAAGCGATTCAAGGCTTCCCAGGTCGTGATTGCCAGCCAGCACCTTTGCCAGCACCAGAAGACTGGTCATTTGATGGCAAAATGCGTGAGCAAATGTGGCCAGAAGAAGGTCAACTGGATGGCGCATGGATGGAAAATGATCCGCGTGTGCCTTGGTTGATGGAAGTGCTGCGCAAAGATTTAAAACATAAAAAAGTGTTGTTGATTGCACGCAGCGGGCCAGTGGTAGAAGCATTGGAAAATGTTCTACGTTTACATGCGGGTATTCGTACCGCCATGTTCCATGAGGGCATGAGTCTATTAGAGCGTGACCAAGCTGCGGCATATTTTGCAGAAGACAGTTATGGCGCTCAAATCCTATTGTGTTCGGAAATTGGTTCAGAAGGGCGTAACTTCCAGTTTGCCAGTGATTTGATCTTATTTGATCTACCTGCAAACCCTGACGTATTGGAACAACGTATTGGTCGTCTGGACCGTATTGGTCAGGAAAACCGTATTCAAATCCATGTGCCGTATCTGATGGGTACAGCACAGGAACGTATGTTCCGTTGGTACAACGAAGCACTCAATATTTTCAGCAGTATTTCTCCGACGGCGCAAACGCTACAAGAGAATTTTATTGTTGAATTGAAAGATTGCTTATTGGCCGATCAAGGTCAGACGTTTGAAGATTTACTTGAAGAAGTCAATGTACAGCGTCAAGCCTTAGAAGCTGAGCTACAAGCGGGTCGTGACCGTTTGCTTGAGTACAACTCTTGCCGTCCAGTGGTTGCACAAGGCATTGTACAAGCGCTTGAAGATTATGATGACAACACCACTTTGCCAATGTTCGTGAAGCGTTTCATGTCATCCACCAATATCGATTTTGATGAGCAAAGCAATGGTACGGTGATCATCAAGCCGACTGATCAAATGCAAGTTCAAGGAATTACCTTGGATGAAGAAGGCATGACTGCGACCTTCTATCGTGATCAGGCACAAATCCGTGAAGATGCACAATATTTGACTTTAGAACATCCGTTCATTGAAAGTGTGATGGAAATGATCCGCACACAATCATTCGGTAGTACCAATGTGGCCTTATTGAAATCGAATGCACTAAAACAAGGTTCAGTCTTGTTGGAAGTGTGGTTTAAGGTTGATGTGGTTGCGCCGAAAGCATTGAACTTGCCATCAAGTTTGCCGAAACAATTGATTCGTGTATTGCTCAGTGAAAATGGTCAGGACTTGTCTGCCAAGATTGACCCAAGCATTTTACGTCCATATCTGCATCACCTAGATGGTAATAGCTGTCGTCAAGTGGTGAAAGCCCGCCGTGAAGTGATTGAGTCACGTTATGCGCAAGCTTTAGAGATTGCCAAGGGATCATTGCCTGAATTAATGCAACAGGCTAAAGAGCATTACAGTGGTAAGTGGCAGTATGAAATTGACCGTTTAAGTTATTTGAAGCAATTTAACCCAAGTATTCGCCAAGATGAAATCGAGCGTCTACAGAAATTCCAGAAAGAGGGCTTAGGTCTGTTAGATGGTCTGTCTGTGACACCAGAAGCAATTCAAGTTTTGGTTGTGGTTAAGCCTTAATTGAAGCGACAATAAAAAAGAGGACAATGAAGGTCCTCTTTTTTATTGTCTATTGATTTAGTGATCAATATTGGCTTCCAAGAACCATAAATATTGATCCAGATCTTCGAGTGCAGCATGGATAATATCTTCGGAAATTGGGTCTTGAATTTCATCAATGGTATCGCGCAAATGGTTGGCGACCACGCCATAACGATCTGCCAGTTCTTTTAAGTGGTCTTGTACTGCGTGAATGGCAACAGGGTATGGCTTGAGGTGTGATGTTTCTGCAACTGTTTGTGTTGTTCCTAATGCGGTTCCACCGATCTGTACAGCTCGCTCTGCAACATTGTCTAAATGAGTGATTAGCGAAGTGCGGAAGGTATCTAACATTTCATGTACTGCAATAAAGTTGCTACCCCGCATGTTCCAGTGCGCCTGCTTGGTCAATAAGGACAGATCAATCAGGTTGGCAAGGATTTGATTTAAGATTTTTACCGTGGACTCTTTAATTGAGTCATCTAAATTATTACGTGTATATACTTTTAAAGCTTTCGCTGTTGAAGAATTCATAGTTACCTCATTCAATTATAATGTGATGAAACATCGTGAATAAAAACCATTCATTTCATGGCTAGCTTATCGCTTGAATCGAGACTTGAGTGTTTTCGTTTTCTAGGCTTTTGTAAGTTTGCTTATCATCAATTTTATTTTTGATTTTATTGGTTTTGATTCAGATGGAATGATGCGTCCATCTGTTAGACTTCTTTTAGAATTGTTAAAAAATGGCTTAAATCAGCCCTGCATCTTTACATTCCAGTTTGATATAAGCATAGAAAATCGGTGCAACAATCAGACCGCTGAGCCCAAAAATCGACTCGAAAATGAGCATCGCTAATAACACTTCCCATGCACTGGCATTGATTTTGGTACCAATGATTTTGGCATTGACGAAATATTCCAGCTTATGAATGATCACGAGATAGGCCAATGCAATGGCTGCCACAGACAGGGATATGGTCAAGCCGGCCATAATGATCAAGGTATTTGAAATCAAATTGCCAATGATCGGCAGTAGACCAAAAATAAAGGTCAGAATGGTCAGGGTCTTGGCAAAAGGTAAATGGATATTGAAGATCGGTAGAACGATAAAGACAAAGATCATAAACAATACGGTATTGATCAGCGAAATTTTCACTTGAGCAAAGACCACATTTTTAAACGAAACGGAAAGCTTTTGAATTCGATGTAGCACAGCCGCTTTAAACGCAGGTTGTGGTGCATGCTGTTTGAAATTCTGGATCGACACCAAAATCCCGACAATCAGACCAATCACCATCGTCGCCAGATTATGCAGAATATCAGTTCCCGTATTTTTGACGATTGAAATATTATTTTTGATAAAAGACAGAATCTGGTTTTTGATATCTGCCACGCTATGCGGTAAATAACCTGGCAGGTAATGACTCATTTCCTCTTGGAATTTAATCAGTGTTTGATCGATCTTAAAATTAAAGGAATTCAGTCCAGTCCCTTTTAAATCATAGATCACAAAGCTGATCAGACTGGTAATAAAAAAGCCAATCAGGAACGTGGTTAGAATACCCAGAATAATACTGATAAAGATGCGTGCACGTTGACCATCAATATGTTTTTCAACAATTGAACTTAAACTGTTAATAATTTCAAAGACCAGAAAACCTGCAAAAAAACTCGGAAGTAAATGCAAGGGAATGACCATCATTAAAAACAAAGCCATCAGGATAAAGCTGGCGATGATGCTTTGACGGTCACTGAGTAGATTCATGATCTAGATGCCTAGTTTAAGTTGTTGTTATGTTAAAGAACAAACATATGATTTTGATGACATCTATCCTATTGCGCTGCGAACAATTAATCAATTTCCATTTCGTTGATATGGCGCGCACCTTCTAAAATCATACGAATCATGACCATGGTTTGTTCTGCCACTTCAGTACGTTGTTCCGCAGGCAAATCCAGCACTTTTGCGCCCATATTGAACACCAATTGGGTGATGGCTTTGGCTGCAAGATCAGCATGACTGAGCTTACTGTTATTTAAACGCTCTAAACGAATCAGGTCTTCTTGAAGCTCTTGCTGAAAGAAATTCAGTTGACGGTCAACTGCTGCTTTATATGAGGTCGATCCGGTATAACCTTCACGTAATAACAAACTCAGGTTGCCTTCATCGGTATTCAATTGTTGAATAAACACTTCAACCGAACTGCGGATAATGCTTTGCTGCTTTGAAGCCTGTAAACGCGCTTCACGAATAATACGGCGCAGTACCAAACCCGACTGATCAATCAAGGCAATTGCCAGTTCATCAATATCTTTAAAATGACGATAGAAACTATTTGGTGCAATACCTGCCTCACGTGCAATTTCACGTAAGCTGAGCGAAGCGATACTTTTTTGCGGGCCAATCAAGTTGAGCGTGGCTTGAAACAACTCTTCTTTGGTAATGGTTGCTTTTCTACCTACTGAGCGCACAGGAGATTTCATAGGAATGACATCTTGTTCGTTTAGGTTGTCATGACCGAGTGGTAAAAAAGAAGAATGAACCATTGTTTTCAATATATAAGTAAGCTACTCGGGATTATAGCGATTGTCTGTGGACTTGTGAAATGTAAATTCTTATACGAGTGTATATACAAATATATATACATATGTATAATAATTAACAAACAACCAGAGTAAACCTGCTCATGCAAGCAATTGAAAAGAGAAATTCTCTATTTAATTCGTTGGCTCACAGTGTGATGAACAGCCATGACGCCAATTTTTGGTTACAGAAAATCAATCCATTGTGGTCCATTAATCAGTCTCTAGCCAAAATCGTAAAAAAACAAATCGTGGCAAAAGACACCGTCAGTCTTATTCTGCAATGCAACCGACATGTTGCTCGTGGTGTTGCTGGGCAGCATCATCCTGTAACAGTTGATATCGCAGGTCGCCACTACGAGCGTACCTATAGCTTGATGCAGGTGGATGCCGATCATCTCTGTTTAACCGTAAAAAAAGTGGATCAAGGTCTAGTCAGTTCTTGGTTGGTTGAGGGCAGCCAAACCGGGGATATCTTACGTTTGGGACAGCCTTATGGTGAGATGCAGCAGACCGTTGCAACACCACATTTAGTATTGCTGGCAGCGGGGAGTGGTATCACCCCGATGCTGAGTTTGATTGAAGCGTTATGTCAGTCAAAACAATTAAATACAACATCTGTCCAATTGATGTATTGGGTCAAAACCCATGCCGATGCAGCTTATGCAGAATATCTGAAAGAAGTATCTGAAAATTTTCCAAATTTTAGTGCCCAAACTTTTTATACCCAAGAACAAGATCAACGTTTAAATCCAAATCATGTTGACCAAATTCGTGATTTAGCTGAAACCACAGTCTATGCCTGTGGACCATCGGGGTTTGCGGCAACAGCAGAACGTTTGTTCCAAGACGCTGCAGCCTTACAAACAGAAGCTTTTAGCTTGAGTCAATTTGATGTGGATGCGACGGACACGGGCTTTGTGAATGTCACATTGACCCAATCCAATAAGACCATCGCCATTCCTAAAGGCCAATCGATTCTGTCTAGCTTAGAACATCAAGGCATCAAGCCAAATCATGGTTGCCGTATGGGAATTTGTAATAAATGTGCCTGTAATAAAGCACAAGGCGCAACCAAAAACTTATTGAATGGTGCTGCCAATAATGAACCAACACAGCTATTAAAAATTTGTGTCAATTCAGCCCAGTCTGATCTTGTGATTGATCTATAAGAGAGTAATTGATTATGAACATGCCTGTTAAGATGGAATTTTTTAAAAATCCCAAAAATCGTGATTTAACTGCTGCAGAATTAGATGCTTTTGCTCGTGAACTCGATCAAATCAAACAAGAAGTATTAGATGATTTAGGCGAGAAAGATGCCAAATATATTCGCCGTGTCTATTCCACCATTCGTTATAGCAGTCTGGCTGGACGTGCTTGTTTATTTCTAGGCTGGTTTCCTCCAGCATGGTTACTCGGGACTGGCTTACTCGGTTTTGCCAAAATCATGGAAAATATGGAGTTGGGTCATAATGTCATGCACGGTCAGTATGACTGGATGAATGATCCGAAGTTTAATGGTCAAACCTATGAATGGGATACGGTGGGGACTTCAGACAACTGGCGTCAAACCCATAACTATAAGCATCATACCTATACCAATGTAAAGGGCATGGATGATGATGTTGGTTATGGCGTATTCCGTTTGTTCCCTGAACAGCGCTGGTCGAAGTTCACTTTGATTCAGCCGATCTATATCTTGCCATTTAGCCTGTTATTCCAATGGGGGGTCGCAGTTCAAAATCTTGAATTGGGTAAGGTGCTGTATAAGCGTAAAACCATGGCGCAATTTAAACGCGAATGGCAGCCTGCGCAAAAGAAAATCCTCAAGCAAATGTTTAAGGATTATGTGTTTTTTCCATTGATTGCAGGTCCTGCAGCGATTCCGGTATTTACAGGTAATTTGGTGGCGAATGGGATTCGCAATGTCTGGACATTCAGCATTATTTTCTGTGGTCACTTTACTAAAGATGTTGAAGTATTCCCAAAAGCCGTATTGCAAGATGAAAGCCGTGGCCATTGGTATATGCGTCAGATCCGTGGTTCATCCAATCTGACTGGTTCAGAAGCCTTCCATATCTTAACGGGACATTTGAGTCATCAAATTGAGCATCATTTATTCCCTGATATTCCTGCACGTCGCTATCGTCAAGTTGCACCGAAAGTACAGGCGGTTTGTGAGAAATATGGCCTGCATTATAACAATGCCAGCTTTGTGAAGCAGTTTGGTGAAGTGGTTGGGCGTATTTTTAAATATGCACTGCCTTTTAAAAAGTAAGCGAAAACGCCTAGAAAAGCCCTGAATGCATATGCTCCAGGGCTTTTTTATTTTATTTCTTCTTTTTGGAAATCCACATGGTGATGGTGGCATGGAAAACTTTTTCATTGTGTTGATCGAGTACATCAACATTCACCAGATATTCACCTGCTTTGTCCCAATCGTAATGCTCATCAACAGGGCTAGCAATCGCAATCAGATCAGTTTCAGCCTTCTTTAAATATTCAACCGTCATGCCTTTGGGAATCCAGCGATGGGTTGTGGGTACTGTCACTTCAGTCATGGTCCCACCCGCAAGTTCCGCCATGTTACACATCGCGATTGCATGTACCGTACCAATATGATTCAACACGCTCCGTTTTTTCTTGATACTAATTTTGCAGGCGTTAGGTTTAAGTTCTTCAAACAGTGGGGAAATACTACTGAAATACGGTGCTTTAAGGCACAGCATTCGAGTGAATGTCCATTTACCTGCAGGTAAGACAGAGACTTTGTTCCATAGATCTAGCGTTGAGGCCATGATGAAGCTTCCTTTAACGGAATTAAATTCTTTTACAGAATATAATTCTGTTTACAAGCTGTGGTCAAGTCATACACAATAGTTCCGATTATTGGTCATTTTGATGAAAGCATGCAGGCAGCTCAGCAATTATTAGAACGTTTATATCCACAACGTAGATCCTTATTAAAACGCCAGATTTTATCGGATGCCTTGTCCTGTTTTCTTGAATATGGTCTGGAAACGACCAGTATCGACATGATTCGAGCGAAGTCAGAGAGCAGTGTCGGTGCGATTTATCATCATTTTAAAAACAAAGAAGGCGTGATTGCAGCACTGGTGTTTGCTGCATTGGATGATCAGGCGCAGCTACGTGATCAGTATTTACAACAAGCAAAAACACTCAAAGAATTGCTCTATGCGCTGATTTATAGTTATACCGACTGGGTTTCTGATCAGCCCAAGTTTGCGCAATTTCTTTTGCTCGCTCATCTGAGTGTGCGACAGGGTGAATATCGACAAGTCTTAAATGACAAAAATAAGCTCAGAAATCAACTCATCATCGCGCATATTTCCAACTATGCCGATGCCAGTGTATTAAAGTCAGTGCCTGCAGAGCTGATGATGTCTTTGGTGATCGGTGCCAGTGAAAGTTATTGCCGTGCTTGGTTGTCTGAAAAAGTATTGACTAGTCCAATGGCTTATCGGGAAATACTGGCACAAGCGGCTTGGGATTCATTACAACATTTGAGCCAAGCTTAATCAAATAACAACAATCAGGATCATTATTGATGAGAGCAAATCATCAGAAGATACAATTTACAGGGGCTTGTTTGTGTGGGGCGATCAGCTTTCAGTTCCATCTGGCAAAAATCAAAATGATGTATCGTTGTTATTGCAGCCTATGCCGCAAGCAGAGTGGTGCTGCATCGAATGCCTCCACCTTTGTGCAGACGGAATCATTTCAATGGCAGCAAGGCGAGCAGTTGATTCAGACTTATATTAAAGATACCGGTTTTAATAGTAGTTTCTGTCGGCAATGTGGATCACCTGTACCGAATGCACTAACGATCAACCCAAAGGTGATGTGGATTCCTTTGGGACTGGTTCAGGAGGATTTTATTGCAGAGCTTGAGTTAAATTTTTGTGCGAACTCCAAAACCAGTTGGGCTGAGACGCATCAAAAACTTACGGAATTTGATGAGTTACCCAATAGCATTGAGTTGACACATTATTTTGAAATCAATCAATAAAAAGCCGAATGCGGACATTCGGCTTTAGGGTATTAGAAATCAAACGAGGTCTGTAAATAGTAGGTCCGAGAAGGGCCTGCGTAGATGCCACCCACCTGATCTGCGGAACGGGTGTAATAGTCATGATTGAATAGGTTTTTCACACCTAAGCCAACTTTTAAGCCTGACAGGGAGGTATCGGCAAAGTCATAAGCGGCGCGAACACCAACAATACCATAGCCTGGAATATTGCCATAACGACCCGTACCATCATTGTTATTTCCTGAGGCGGTTTGACGCGACTGTGCATAGACATTGGTGTTGAAGGTCCATTGATCACGTTTGTAATCCACACCCGCATTTCCGATCCAGTTTGAATAGAAATCCAGTTCATTGCCTGAGTCTTGACCTGCCGATGCGGTTGCTTTGGTATAGGTGGTATTGGCATACATCGAGACATTGGCTAGGTCATCATTGATGGCGCCTAAATTATATTTAAAGCCGAGTTCTGCACCTTTATGCTTGGTTGCACCTAGGTTTGAATAGGTTTGTGTAGCATCATCACGCTTGAGCTGATCGGCGAAATCAATATAGAACAGGGTAAATTCAAGTGATAAATAATCATCTAGATAATGCGTTCCGAGTTCATAATTATCTGCTTTTTCAGGATTTAAACCATCCATAGTCAAATAAGCACCTCTGGCATTGGTATTGGCCATTTGACTATATTGCAGTGGAGCAAATGATTTACCGTAGTTGGCAAAAATATTCCATTGATCATTGGCTTTGTACATCACCGCAAAGCTTGGCAGTACAGCGTCATAGGACTTGCTGGCATTCACGCCATTCAGAACTGAATAATCACGGTTTAACTTATACATGTTCTCATTGGTTTTAATTCGCTCGAAACGAATCCCAGGCGTGAAGGACCATGCGCCTAAATCGGTACGGTTATCGACATAGACGGCATGCGCTTCGGTGTCGCCATCCGCTTTGGTCCAGCCATAAAAATCACTTGGGCCTGTGTCACTGTTATAATTGGCGCGATCAACGGATTCACTGCTCGTTTCCTTTAAATAGCGATAACCGACAGACACTTCATTCAGCGTATCGCCGAGCTGAAATGCATGTGAATAACGTGGTTCAATGGCAGTCACTTTATAATCACGTGGGGCAATCTGATAAAGACTGGAACCGCTGCGCTCTACACCTGCATCACGATAACTATCGAGGTGGTAAGCGAGTACCTCAAAGGCATTGTTGTCTTTTTTATAATTATATTTCAGTGAGATATCATTACGGTTGCCTTCCATATAGTCATGGTTGCGTAAAGACTGATAGGGATTTTGCGCATACTGTGCAGGCGTTAAACCGCCAGGCATATCCACCTTGGCTTCATAACGATGCAGATTCGCTTCAATGCTTGAATAATCATCTAAGGCATAGCGGGCTTTTAAACGTAGATCATTGATATTGGCATAATCATTTTGATCACGATAACCATCACCATTCACCCCAGAATAGAGCAAAGCTAGACCGAGGCCATTGTCTAAAGTGGTTCCAACAAACAGGTTTGGGTTGACTTTTAAATTGCCATTTTCAGCCACTTCCGTGGTCATACCGACACTGGCTGCAAAACTTTCTGGAATGCTGCGCGTATTAAAATTGATAATGCCACCGACGTTTTGTGGCCCAAAGCGGACAGAGCCAGCACCACGAACCACATCAATCGATTCCATATTGCCCAAGGTGGTTGGGGCCAATGAAAGTTGAGGCTGTCCATAGGGCGCTACAGCTAAAGGGACACCATCGATCATCAGTTGCGAACGGGGTGAAAATCTTGAGGTCAGGCCTCGAACACCAATACTTAAGGAAGCATCACTGCCTGACGTACCTGAATTTTCAGAGACCTGAACACCGGGAACTGTACGCAACGCTTCTTTCACTGAGGTTGTGCCGCGTGCTTCTAAACTTTGTTGCTCAACCACAGTACGGGCGCCGGGATGGTTGAGCACTTTTTTGGCATTGGCTTGTTCTAACCAGTTGCCCTCAGCTTGGATGGAAATGGTTGCCAGCGTTTGTGTGGTATTACTCTGGCTGTCATCAGCAAATGTTGTCGTTGCAACGCAGCTGATCAGTGCTGTGATGGCACAGCTTAGGGTAGAGGGCTTAAATTTTGAAAAAGAAACAGGATGAGAAAACGAACACTTCATAAGTTGATTGCCCAGCATCTGAATTGGAGGAGTTATTTTTGCGCCGCCATCTTAATTGATTATGGTTCTCATTTACAGCAATTATTTAGTTAAAATTAATTTAATTTTTACATAAAATATATAATTTTTTTTGTTAAGGGATAAAATGTTGCGGGATACACTGAATCAAGATTTTGATTTCATTTAGATTGTGGCTTATCGACTATATTCGCTATGAAAGAGATAAAACGCCGAACTTAAACGTTCGGCGTTTTATATTTAAAAATCATATGATGTTTGCAGGAAGAAGGTTCGTGGTTGGCCCACATATTTACCGCCTGTGGAGTCAGATGAGCGGGTATAGTATTGCTTGTCAAACACGTTCTTTATCCCACCCGCTATTTTTAAGCCTTTGAGTTGATTGCTAAAGTCATAGCCTGTGCGTACGGCAAAAGTTGAATATCCAGGAATGTCACCTGTGCGGCCATCTGCGGTTTCTTGCGTTTGATAAACATCACCTGAACCCGGTGCATGTTGTTTGGACTGCGCAAACATGTCTGCATTCACTGACCATTGATCAACTTGATAGGCTAAACCGAGGTTACCCACATGGCGTGAATAGAAGGGCAAATCTTTGCCTTCAAACTTGCCCGCTTCAGACGTTGCTTTGGTAAAGGTGTAATTCCCGTAGACCTTGAGACCCTCTAGCGCATCAGCCAGTTGACCGAAATCATAGCTGATTCCTGTTTCAACACCTTTATGACTAGTTGCACCTAAGTCTGTCCAAACCCCTGTACCGATAGCATCAGGACGTTCTAACATCAATTCTTTATCAAAATCTAAATAAAAGACCGTCAACTCAGCACTTAAACCATTGCCTAAATATTTAGTTCCGATTTCATAGTTTTTAGATTTTTCAGGATGTAATCCATCCAGCGTCGTTGCAGCAGTATTCACACCACCAACAGACTTAGTCGTAACGAGTTGGTTGTATTGCTGTGGACCAAATGAAACACCAGCATTGGCAAAAATATTCCAGTTCTCATTGGCTTTATACAGCACCGATAAGCTTGGTAAGAACTCGTCAGATTTGATTTTTGGATAAACAGTATTGGTGGCGCTACCATCTTGATAAGCTGTGAAATCATTATGGGTATCAATCGATTCAAAACGAACCCCAGGTGTAATCACCCAATTCGCGAGGCCAAAACGGTTGTCGATATAAAAGGCATGCGCTTTGGTACCGCCGTCACTGGTGGTATTGGCGATACGCTCACCGGGTGTCCCTGTGAGCGTGTTGTAAGAAGGCGTGCGTCCTGAGAACTCAGAACTTTCTTCCTGTAAATAACGATAGCCAATGGTCACTTCGTTATCCATTCCCGCCCAACGATAGGCACGTGAATAACGTGGTTCAATCCCCCAAAATTTATAATCACGAGGAGAGTTGCTAATACGACTGGTGCCATTATCTGTAATGGATTCTAAGTCACTGGTTCGGAAAGAATCAACGTAATAACCCAACACTTCAAAGTTATTCAATTCATCTTTATGGCTATATTTCACAGAAACATCGGAACGACGACCCGCAAAATAGTTGCGGCTTTGATTGGATTGATAAGGATTATCTGCAAATTGTGCCGCTGTTAAACCTTCTGGCATTTCTCCTCGACCTTCATAATGATGCAGATTCACCGCAATCACATCCTGATCGGTCCATTGGTAGGCGGTTTTTAGCATGACATCATCGATATCAATTTTATTGTTGGCTTCTCGATAGCCATCACCTTTACTGCCTGAATAAAGCAAGGCCATGCCTAAACCGTTGTCCAAGGTTCCACCAATAAACAGATTCGGTGTGTATTTTAGTTGGTCTGTCCCAGTTGCAAATTCTGTCGTTAAACCAACTGAACCTGAAAATTCTTTGGGGATTGACCGTGTTGCAAAGTTGATAATCCCACCCACGTTTTGTGGCCCAAAACGAACAGAACCTGCACCACGCACCACATCGACCGATTCAATATTACCCATAGAAACTGGGGCTAATGATAATTGCGGCTGGCCATATGGGGCAAAAGAAAGTGGAACGCCATCCATGAGTACGGTGGAGCGGGGGGACAAGCGTGAGGTAAGACCCCGTACCCCAATATTTAAAGAAACATCACTGCCACCCGTACCATTGCTGTCTTGGACTTGCACCCCAGGAATTTGTTTTAAAGCATCACGAATTGAGGTGGTGGCAATCTCATCCAAACGTTTGCGGTCAATAATGCTACGTGCGCCTGCATGTTGTTGTACTTTTTCAGCATTGGCATCGTCTAGCCAATTGCCTTGTGCCTGAATTGAAATTGTTGCAAGTGTCTGCGTTTCAGCGGGGTGTCCTTCATCAGCAAAAGCGACATGAGATATGCCACTCAATGAAATGGCAATGGCGAGACTCAGAGAAGAGGGTTGGAATTTAATCAAAGACGCAGCGGAGCAGGATGCAATTTTCATATCAGGAGGCAAATGCTGTAAATTTCCCGAATATTAATCAGTTATTGCATCGAATGAAATAAGAACGATTATCACTTATAACTATGGAATGAGTTAAGTTAATTGTTTTTTTGCTAAAGATATTTTTGGCTATTTCAAACAACAAAAAACCGTGCTTAAGCACGGCTTTTTGTTGTCAGAACTATTATTTAAATTGGATTGAACCATTGGCACTGACGGTAATTTTTGATTCACCTGCTGCCATGTCCTGTGCAGGTGCCGCTTCAGCCATGGCAAACTTGGCCGTGCCACCGCGCATCATCGGTTGCGGGAAGTAGTTGCTGGTATTCAGGTTTAAACTCACCAGGTTGTATTGGCCTTTATTCCAGGCTTGGGTGATGGCTTGCGCACGTTGCTGGAAGTTCTTCGATGCTTCAATCATCAGCTCATTTTCAACTTTTTTACGCTGTTCATCCGACACGGTGAAGTTAATCGATTGGGTCTGGAAGCTTTGTTGTAATTCGCTGATCAACTGGCTTGCAGCTTTAAAATCTTTACTTTCTAGTTGGATTTCCGCGCGGGCACGCCATTCTTTCAATTTATTGCTGTCATTGTCATACACAGGGTAGGTACTTTGTGCACCTGTTTCGACTTTGACCTGTGAATATTTGCGTGCAATCGCTTGTGCTTGATTCATCAGTTGGTTGATCTGATTTGAGAGTTCTGCAGGTTGTTTATTGCTTTTCTCGACATAAAGCACGGCACGCATTTCATCATTGGCAACCTGACGAGATGCATCCGCTTGGATATTCACAATGTTGTAGTTCAAGTTCTCAGTCTCGTGAGCAAAAAGGCTTGGGCTCAATGCAGCCCCGATCATTAATGTAGCAAGTGCTAAAGTACGCATAAAAATGTCCTTAGAATTTGGTATCGAAAATTTATTTTTACCAGTTCGATATTAAAAAGAACTGATGTCGAACTTCTGCATATTTTGTGGTGACTTTGTAAGAGATTAGCAGTGTTTTGCAACAGAAAAATAAAACAAAAAATATTTAAAATCAGTTTATTAAGTGGAGTAATTTGACCATTTATCTAAAAACGCAGGTGGGATTAAAAAAAGCTTACTTTCTTTAGCTTGTCACATAGTATGATGATAATCCATCATAGTTATTGGAATGAAATATTTTTTCAATAATTTAGATGCATGTAAGACACAAAAAGTGTTTATTTTATTTCAAAATTAGGTATCATCTCGCTCCTAGTTGAAAGATATAAACAAGTGTCTGCACTAGATTCTAAAAAGCACCGAGTCAAACGACCGCAAGTCACCAGACTTATTTCTTTTACCCATATCAGAGATGGTAATTCGATATGAGCGTTACTTCCGTAAATCCTGCCGCTAATGCAACTAACGAATATTATCTGACTCGCCAAAGTCAGATGGAATCGAATGTTCGTAGTTATCCACGTAAATTACCGTTAGCGATAGCAAAAGCACAAGGCTGTTGGGTTACTGATGTTGAAGGTACAGAGTACCTTGATTGTTTAGCTGGGGCAGGAACATTGGCTTTGGGCCATAATCATCCTGCGGTGATTCAAAGTATTCAAGACACATTGGCAAGCGGTTTGCCATTGCATACTTTAGACTTAACGACTCCTTTAAAAGATGCGTTTACTGAAGCGCTTTTGGCTTATTTGCCAGGCGGTCAAGAAGAATATTGCCTACAATTCTGTGGTCCATCTGGTGCAGATGGTACAGAAGCAGCGATTAAATTAGCGAAAACTTATACGGGTCGTAGCACAGTGATTAGTTTCTCTGGTGGCTACCATGGTATGACGCACGGCGCGCTTGCAATGACAGGTAACCTGTCAGCGAAGAATGCGGTGAATGGCTTAATGCCAGGCGTGCAATTTATGCCATACCCACATGAATATCGTTGCCCACTTGGTTTAGGTGGGGAAGCAGGTGTTGACGCTTTAACGTACTTCTTTGAAAACTTCATTGAAGATGTTGAAAGTGGTGTAACCAAGCCTGCAGCTGTGATCCTTGAAGCGATTCAAGGTGAAGGTGGTGTTGTTACTGCGCCAGTAAAATGGTTGCAAAAAATCCGTGAAGTGACTGAAAAGCACAATATCGTTTTAATCTTGGACGAAGTTCAAGCTGGTTTTGCACGTTCAGGTAAAATGTTTGCCTTTGAACATGCAGGAATCGAGCCTGATGTTGTGGTGATGTCTAAAGCGGTAGGTGGTAGCTTACCACTTGCAGTATTGGGTATTAAACGTAAGTTTGATGCTTGGCAGCCTGCGGGTCACACGGGTACTTTCCGTGGTAACCAACTTGCGATGGGTACAGGTTTGGCATCACTTCAAGTGATCAAAGAACAAAACCTTGCTCAAAATGCGCAAGAGCGTGGTGATTTCTTACAAGCAGAGTTCAAGAAACTTGCTCAAGAATTCCCATGTATTGGTAACGTACGTGGTCGTGGTTTGATGATCGGTGTTGAGATCGTTGACGAGCGTAAACCTGCGGATCATATGGGCTCATTACCTGCTGATGCACAATTGGCTGCTGCAATTCAGACTGCTTGTTTCAACAATAAATTATTGCTTGAAAAAGGCGGCCGTAACGGTACTGTCATCCGTTTACTTTGCCCATTGATTATCAATCAAGAAGAGTGCGTAGAGGCGGTTGCTCGCTTCAAGAAAGCTGTTGCTGAAGCATTAAAAGCAGTACGAGGCTAATTCATGGTTGATTTTGCAGAACATCGTAAAGCGTTACTCTGCAATGATGCTCAATCTATTGCTGACTATCAGTCAGCAATGGGCGAGGCGGTAACTGCCGTTTCAGCATGGTTGCAAAATGATAAAATGTACACTGGCGGTAGCATTAAAGATTTGCGTGAAGCAATCTCTTTTGCTCCTTCAAAACAAGGTTTAGGTGTACAGCAATCATTACAACGTATGGTTGAGCTTTTCCTCAACAAAAGCTTAAAAGTACATCACCCACATTCACTTGCACACTTACACTGCCCAACCATGGTGATGAGCCAGATTGCGGAAGTGTTGATCAATGCAACCAACCAATCGATGGACTCATGGGATCAAAGCCCAGCGGGTTCTTTGATGGAAGTTCAACTCATTGATTGGCTTCGCCAAAAAGTGGGCTATGGTGCAGGTCAAGCAGGTGTGTTCACCTCTGGTGGTACACAGTCAAACTTGATGGGTGTATTGCTGGCACGTGACTGGTGCATCTCGAAAAACTGGAAAGACGAAAATGGTAAGCCATGGTCGGTTCAGCGTGATGGTATTCCAGCAGAAGCAATGAAAAACGTCAAAGTCATCTGTTCTGAAAATGCACATTTCTCTGTGCAAAAGAACATGGCTATGATGGGTATGGGCTTCCAGTCTGTTGTCACTGTTCCTGTGAATGAAAATGCACAGATGGATGTTGATGCACTGGAAAAAACCATGGCGCATCTTCAGTCTGAAGGCAAAATCGTGGCCTGCGTTGTTGCAACAGCGGGTACGACAGATGCTGGTGCGATTGATCCACTCAAGAAAATCCGTGAAATTACCACCAAATATGGTTCATGGATGCATATCGATGCAGCTTGGGGTGGTGCACTGATTCTTTCAAATGACCATCGTGCAATGCTAGATGGGATTGAATTATCAGACTCAATCACGCTTGATTTCCATAAGCATTATTTCCAAAGCATTAGTTGTGGCGCTTTCTTATTGAAAGACGAAGCAAACTATCGCTTTATGCATTACGAAGCAGAATATTTAAACTCTGCTTATGATGAAGAACATGGTGTACCTAACCTTGTGTCTAAATCATTACAAACGACTCGTCGTTTTGATGCATTGAAATTATGGATGACGGTTGAAGCATTAGGCGAAGAGCTTTATGGTTCAATGATTGATCATGGTGTGAAATTAACACGTGAAGTTGCAGATTATATTAAAGCAACAGCGGGCCTTGAATTGTTGGTTGAACCACAATTCGCTTCAGTCCTGTTCCGTGTCGTACCAGAAGCTTATCCTGCTGAATTTATCGATAGCTTAAACCAAAACGTGGCAGATGAATTATTTGCCCGTGGCGAAGCGAATATTGGTGTCACCAAAGTAGGTAATGTTCAATCATTGAAGATGACCACTTTAAGCCCAGTTGCAACGCTTGAAAACGTTCAAAACTTGCTAGCACTTGTGTTGGCAGAAGCTGATCGTATTAAAGATGCAATTGCTGCAGGAACTTATGTTCCAGCGATTGATTAATTTCAATCTGGCACATCCATCAAAATAAAAAAGAGGTCTGAATAGACCTCTTTTTTATTGCATCTTGGAACTGAATATAAATCAGCTAGGCTGCAAAAATAGGATTGAATCCCATTTTCCTTAAAAGTCGACGATACATACTTGAGCTACGGTCTGCTGGAAAATGCGCTTCCATCGATAAATCCAGGGGGAGATATTCAGGTTTTTGGGTTTCGACAATCAGTCGATCTTCTTCAAAAATCTGTAAATTGAATGCATAGGCATCCTCAACAGGTAAATCTTTATCATAATTACGGCAGATAGGTGCAAACAGGCGAGTTTGTCGCGCGCTTACAGGAGAGGCGGCATTCATGATCACCTGTTTGCTTTGATTCGGAAAATGAATGGTCAGTGTTGCAGTAAAAGGCAGGCTGATTTCAAAATGTCTGAGCCAATTAAAATTGTCTTCCCCACGTTGTGCTGTCCCGATCGGATAGCGTCCGACACTGCTGATATAATCTGCAGTGAAGCCATAACTGGTTTCTGTGGTGCTATAGTCGGGAACTTCAACATCATCAGGGTCGCCAAAAGTATCAGGATGTACCCACGCAAAATGCGCGACATCAATAAATCCTTCCAGTTGCCGACCGGCAAAACAATTTAAGTCTACAAAAGGGCATAGCAGTTGCTGGTAGTCTGCATCATCCCAGTAGGGCATGTCAGGAATAACAGGTTTATCATCTTGGCGAGCCGCTAAGCAACACCAGATCAGTCCATACTTTTCAGTGGCAGCATAGGTTTTCAAATGAAAGCGCTCCGAGATTTTATGCTGCGGATGTGCTGGAATACGGTTGCATTTGCCCGCATGTCCAAAGCGTAATCCGTGATAGCGACAGACAATACCTTGCCCGTCATGACGGCCCAAGCTAAGGGGAACTCCACGATGTGGGCAAACATCTTTTGCAACAATCAGTTCATCTCCCATTTTGTAAATAACCAATGGCATATCCAGCAACATGGCTGCTGTTGGTTGCTCTGAAATATCACGGGCGAGGGCAATCGGATACCAGTGCTGAGCAAGTAGCTGCCAATCATGCTCTGAAAAGGTCATGTGTACAGGTAAATCCGTATGCTTAAACGTTGTAATCACTTTGCTGTTCATCTTCTTATCTTCTGGCTCATTGGTATTGAATATAGCGAAGCCAGCTGTTCTAAGAAATTTCAATTAATTGAATGAAGTGTCGTAATTTTTAGAACACAGAAGTTGAGATGAAATTACATAAAGGTATGCATTTGGCCTGCTGTTTAGTTGCATTCTGTCCAGCATCTCTACGATGGTTTTTTATGATGACAAGGTAGAAAATTGTCACTGTTCTGCACAAACTGTGCATCTTTAATCTAAATCAGAAATAATTATGCATAAACTGTGATGCACAAATTCCATATTGTAGTGAGAGATGCTCAATATTTTGATGGATAGATGTCATCACTTTTGCACTTGAGACCTAGAGCTGAGGTCGGATCAGGCAAAACATCATGATTACAATGAATAGAAGGAACAAGGCATGCAACACTTAAATATGCAAAACCAATTTAAACTGATTATTAACGGTCAATCTTGTCTCGGTGAAGCCGGCGAACTTGAGATTATCAATCCTGCAACAGCTGCTGTTGCAGCAAAGTGTGCACAGGCTTCGATTGCACAGGTGAATCAAGCGATTGAGGCGGCAAAGCAAGCTTTTGGAAGCTGGCAACGCAGTTCTCATGAGGAGCGAAAAAGCATACTCAATAAGATTGCGGATGGAATTGAACAACATGCCGAAACTCTGGCTGAGTTGATTGTAGTTGAGCAAGGCAAACCCTTGGCATTGGCACAAATGGAAGTGCAGGGTGCGATTGGCTGGACACGTTATACTGCAAGTTTAGAAATGCCAGTTGATATTATTGAAGACAGTGAACAGAAACGAATTGAACGTCATTATCAGCCCTTAGGTGTGGTGGCTTCGATTACGCCGTGGAATTGGCCGTTGATGATTGCGGTGTGGCATATCATGCCTGCCTTACGTACGGGCAATGTGGTGATTAATAAACCATCTGAATTTACCCCCTTAGCGACGTTAAAACTCTGTGAAATTATTCAACAAGAAGTGCCTGCGGGTGTGATTTCAATCTTGCTGGGTAAAGGCGACGTCGGTGAGGCGTTATCGACTCACCCTGATATCGCCAAGGTGGTTTTTACAGGCTCAACCAAGACGGGTCAGCACATTATGTCAGGTGCGGTAAAAACCTTAAAGCATCTGACCCTAGAGCTGGGTGGCAATGATGCGGGGATTGTTTTACCTGATGCCGATCTTGATCAAATAGCCAAGCGAATTTTTAACGTGGCATTTTTAAATGCTGGGCAGACCTGTGCTGCGTTAAAACGTTTGTATGTGCACGAAAGCCAATATGACGCGCTAGCACAAAAACTGGCTGATATTGCCAATGCTCAGAATGTTGGAGATGGCATGGCGACAGAGACCACATTTGGTCCTGTGCAAAATCAGCTGCAATATCAAAAAGTAAAAGCCTTAATTGCCGATGCGCTTGCGCAAGGTGCCAAGGCGCTGTCAGGTGATCAGACGATACCTGAGCAAGGCTATTTTATTGCGCCAACGATTTTAACTGAACTGGATGAAAGCTGCCGAGTGGTACAAGAGGAGCAGTTTGGCCCCGTGTTACCGATTCTAAAATATCGTGATATTGATGATGCAATTGCTCGAGCCAATGCCAGTGAGTTTGGATTAGGTGGATCAATCTGGTCTTCTGATTTAAAAGCTGCACAGTTCTACGCTTCACAACTACAATGCGGTACAGCATGGGTGAATACCCATGCTGAGATTGTTCCACATGCGCCGTTTGGTGGTTGGAAAATGTCGGGTGTGGGTGCTGAGTTTGGCATGGAGGGTTTGCTGGAAAATACAGTAGGACAAACTGTGCATATCAATAAAATCTAAACCTTCATATTTTTAAGGCGGATCTAATATCCGCCTTTTTGTTTTTATGCATGGTGCTGCTTAAAACTAGGTTTATGTGGCTGGATGGTAGCTGTGGCCCTTAGATTTGCTGAGAAAGTGATTCTGTTCTTTGATTTTTTTTAACACAATGTAAGATTTGATATGGCCAATAAAACCATAAGACAGTAGTCGCTCTGTCACGAATTGGGACAACTGTTCCAGATTTTCTGCGACGACTTTTAAAATAAAATCAGCATCACCGCTAATTGAAAAAGCATCTTGAATATTGTCCTCAGCTTCAATTAAGTCTTGAAAGGCCTGTTGTGACTTGGCCTCGTGAATACGTAAGTTAATGTGGATCATCGCGGTAACCTCCAAGCCTAAAGCTTGTTGGTGGATGCGGGCGGCATAACCTAAGATCACGCCTTTTTGCTCCAGTAACTGTCGTCTTCTGGAACATTGTGAAGCGGATAAACCGATTAAATCTCCAACTTCCTGATTGGTGAGCCGTCCATTCTTTTGTAGGGCCTGAATGATTTGCCAGTCGAACTTATCCATTGCATAAAATCCTTTTATGATACACAAATATTGTATTTTTATTAAAATGCGTTTTTATTATGCACGAAATTTAACAGGTAGATGAAATATTATTTTTCTATGGAATAAAAAATTGACTTGAAAGGATGTAGAGCAATGTTCATAGAAATCGGTGATTTTTTAAATATTCGTCTAAAACAAATGGGTATCCAACACCTGTTTGGTGTACCTGGTGATTTTAACCTTTCTTATCTCGAACAAGTTGAGGCAGATGCCCAACTCGAATTTATTGGTAATTGTAATGAATTAAATGCGGCTTATGCTGCTGACGGTTATGCACGGATCAACGGCTTTGCTGCTTTGACAACGACCTATGGGGTTGGTGATTTAAGTGCGATTAATGGTATTGCAGGTGCTTATGCTGAGAATGTGCCAGTGGTGCATATTTCAGGGATTCCGCCTTTACATGTGGTTCAGAAAGGCACTCTGGTTCATCACACGCTGGTGGATGGTAACTACGACAACATCATGAACTGCATGAAAGAGTTCACTGTTGCACAGACCCGTCTAACCCCAGCCAATGCCGCCTCTGAAATTGACCGTGTGTTACGTCAATGTTTCCTTGAACGTCGACCTGTACATATCCAGTTGGCATCGGATATTACTCACGTCAAAATTGAAGTGACAGATCGTTCACTCGATTTATCTTATCCAAGGGTTGAGCCAGAGCTGTTACAAAGTGCAGTCACCAAACTGTGTGAGGTGATTGCACAAGCCAAGCGACCAGCGCTGCTGATTGATAATGAAGCCTCTGTTTTTGGGATTACCTCACTACTGGATGATTTATCCAAAAAATGTTCGATTCCTTTTGCCAGTATGCTGACCGCTAAAAATATTATGGATGAGGGTTCACCGCGTTATGTGGGAACCTATGTTGGTGGCGCAAGCCAAGCGCATGTGCGTCAGACCATTGAGCAGTCTGATTGCTTGATGGGCATCGGGGTGCGTTTTACTGATGTCGGAACTGGAGTGTTTACCCATCAAATTGCCACTGAAAATTACATTGAAATCAAACCTTATGGTTTGACGATTTTTGGACAGGATTTCCCTGGCATTGAAATTGGACAATTTCTGGTGGAGCTGAATAAGAAGGTTGCACCACGGAAGTTAAGCCAGCCGATGTTGGAGCAGCAAGCACAACAGACACTTGAGGTGCCTGAACAGCAAAAGCTTAGTCAGGATGTCTTGTGGTGTTATATTGCGGGCTTTCTTAAAGATGATGATGTGATTATCGGTGAAGTCGGGACTTCTAACTCAGCCTTGGCAGGGCTCAAGCTACCAGCAACCGCGAAATATATTGCTCAACCATTGTGGGGTTCGATTGGTTATACCTTGCCTGCTTTATTAGGTAGTTTGTTGGCTGCACCAGAACGCCGCCAAATCCTGTTTATTGGTGATGGTTCATTTCAGCTCACCGTACAGGAACTTTCAACCATTATCCGTCAAGGCCTGAAGCCGATTATTTTCTTACTCAATAATGGTGGCTATACCATTGAGCGTTTAATCATGGGCGAGAACGCGGCCTATAACGATGTTCAGGACTGGAAATATAGCGAGATTCCAAATGTCTTCAATGGTACGAAAGCCTATAAAAGTTGTGTGGTAGAAACCGCAGGTCAACTTAAACAAACCTTGGGTGGTATCGACCAGTTCGATGGTCTGACCTTTATCGAATTAAAACTCCCAGCTATGGATGCTCCATCCAGTTTGAAAAAATTTGCGTCAGTGATTGCACGCTTTGATTACGGCGATCGAGGCTATGAAATCTTAAAACAGCGTTCCCAAGCATTACCCAGTAAAAAAGCAATTTCCTTCTGATCAGAAGGAAATTGGAAAATCTTCAAATTTATAAATTGATAAGAGAGCGAATCAGATTCGGAGCTTCATGCTGAGCTTCGAATCATGCGCTGTATAAAAAGGTGTACAGGATGTGACACACACATTGGAGATAACGTGATGGATGTAAACAATAAACATGAGTTAAAGCAAGGATTGTCCAATCGGCATATCCAGCTGATTGCGCTAGGCGGGGCAATTGGGACAGGATTATTCTTGGGTCTTTCGCAAACCATCAAACTGGCAGGGCCCTCTATTTTATTGGGTTATGCGATTGCTGGTGTGATTGCGTTTTTAATTATGCGCCATTTAGGAGAAATGGTGGTTGAAGAACCCGTGAGCGGTTCATTTAGTTATTTTGCCAATAAATACTGGGGCCGCATGGCAGGCTTTATGTCGGGCTGGAATTATTGGGTGCTGTATGTGTTGGTCAGTATGGCTGAACTAAGTGCCATCGGGACTTTTATTCAATTTTGGTGGCCAGACGTGCCCACATGGCTGACTGCCTTGGTGTTCTTTGTACTGATTAATGCCATTAATCTGGTCAATGTCAGATTCTTTGGTGAGTCCGAATTTCTGTTTTCCTGCATTAAGATTGTTGCGATTTTAAGTATGATTGGCTTCGGTGCTTATTTATTGCTTTCTGGTTCTGCGGGGCCACAGGCGGGTATTGCCAATTTATGGCAGCACGGTGGCTTTTTTCCACATGGCACGCATGGCTTTATTATGGCGCTTGCCGTGATCATGTTTGCCTTTGGTGGACTTGAACTGATCGGAATTGCTGCGGCAGAAACCAAAAATCCTGAAACCACCATTCCTAAGGCGGTGAATCAGATTGTGTACCGTATTTTGATTTTCTATATCGGTGCAATCGGGATTTTACTCTGTCTTTATCCGTGGAATATGGTGGCGGAAGGGGGCAGCCCTTTTGTATTGATCTTCCAGTCCTTGAATAGTAATGGGGTTGCCAATGTCCTCAATTTTGTGGTGTTGATTGCAGCTGTTTCTGTTTATAACAGTTGTATTTATTGTAATAGCCGTATGTTACATGGCTTGGCGGAACAGGGCAATGCACCTGCGGTATTGAAAAAAGTGAATGCGCGTGGAATTCCTGTTCCTGCGGCGATTGTCTCTGCTTCGGTTACGGCGATATGTGTGTTGGTCAACTATTTAATTCCGGGTGAAGCCTTTCAGTTATTCATGATGCTAGTGGTTGCAGCATTGGTGATTAACTGGTTAATGATTTCCGTCACCCATTTGAAATTTAATAAAGCAATGCGCCTGAAACAACATCAAATCAAATTTAAAAGCATCTGGAGCCCATGGAGTAATTATCTCACCATCAGCTTTGTCTGCTTTATTTTGATTATTATGGCGATGACCCCTGATATGCGTTTGGCTGTTATTCTCGGACCGATCTGGCTGGCGATTTTAGCGGCGATGTATATCTTTAAATATCGTAAAAAAATGTTGGTGCTGCCCGAAGCACAGTCCAACCTTTAAATCAAAAAAGGCACAGCAATGTGCCTTTTTTATTGCATCGATGTTGTATTGATCTAGAAGGGGGGAAACTTGTCCTGAACCAGATTGAGTTGAATCCCATGTTCTAAATAGGCTTTCAAGCTATCTACGACGGTAGTGAAGCCACCCGTATTATCAATAATAAAGGTAATCAGCTCATCACCTTGTAAGGGGATATTATAATTTTGAATTCTGAGATAGGTTTGATCGTCATTGATCGCCTCAAAGATGAAATCAACCGTACTGCTTGGCTCGCCCCATTGAATCTGAATTAATTCATTGGCAATTATTTTTGTCACCTTTACGTTTGCCGAAACTTGGTATTTTTCCCAAGTCCATTCAACCGTTTTTCCTAGTTCAAGTGGTGCTGTTGCCGAACTAAACCAAAATTTTGAGGTGATTTCTGGATCAATAAATGCTTCAAAAACGCTGTGGGCCGGTTTACGAATCAGCATTTGTGTTTCAATTATGACAGGATTTAGCATTGTATCTGTTCTTTTTGATAGGGAATTGTCATAAAACATATATAAACTGGTTGCTCTGCCCAAGATACTTTTTGTTAAGCTGAATCAGCGAGTATTCTTTTAAATCCCATAAAATTCAATATCTAAACGCTATTTTATGAGTGTAATCGAGTTCTGAGCTGCAAAAAATAAAGCAGAAAATATGACTTTATGACCAATAATTTTCTAAAAATTGAGCTTAAGAAATGGCTATCACAAAAGCGTCATAAAGTTGTCACTTAATTGTCATATTATCTGCTCAAAATGCAGTTAACCAAAGTACAACACTTAACTTAAAAAGAGTTGTAAACCAAATTGCATAAATGAGAGAAAACAGAATGCGCTTAAATCCATGTCACATCGCAATTGCATTAGCTGTATCTGGGGCAACTGTAGCAACGACTGCAAATGCAGCTCGTGATACGATTCAAATTGCTGGTTCATCTACTGTATTACCGTTTGCAAGTATTGTTGCTGAAGAGTTTGGCAACACATTCCCACAGTTCAAAGCACCGGTTGTTGGTTCAGGTGGTACGGGCGGTGGTTTGAAACAATTCTGTCAAGGTGTAGGTGATAACACTATCGACATCGCAAATGCTTCACGTCAAATTAAAGACACAGAACTTGATGCATGTAAAAAATCTGGCGTAAACCAAGTACAAGAAATTAAAGTCGGTTATGACGGTATCGTATTTGCATCAAATGTTAAAAAAGCGGCATATAAATTAAAACCAGTACATGTATTCACTGCATTATCTGCACAGCTTCCTTCAAATGGTAAATTAGTTCCAAACCCATATACAACTTGGAACCAAATTGATAAATCATTACCAAATGAGCCGATCACTTTAGTTATTCCTGCTTCTAACCACGGTACGCGTGAAGTTTTCCAAGAGAAGATGGTTGATGCCGGTTGTGAAGCATTTGATTACTACAAAGCTTTAAGCAAAGATGATCAAAAGAAAGCATGTTCAACCTTCCGTAAAGATGGTCGTGTGATTGAAATTGCGGGTGACTATACTGAAACTCTAGCTCGCTTGAAAACGTCTCCAAATGCAGTCGGTGTATTTGGTCTAGGTTTCTATGATTCAAACCGTGATAAATTACGTGTAGCGACTGTAAATGGCGTGACGCCATCTGAGAAAACTGTACTAGATGGTAGCTACCTTGTTTCACGTCCATTGTTCTTCTACGTGAAAGGCGAGCACTTGAAATCAATCAAAGGCTTACCACAATTCACAGAATTCTTCTTAAACAAGAAAATTTCTGGTAAAGGTTCTAAATTAGAAAAAGCGGGCTTGATTCCTTTAAGCGACAAAGAGCGCGCAAAAATCCTAGCTGATTTCAAAGCGGGTAAATCAGTTAAGTAATATTGTTAAAAGGGAGGCTGGTGAGACGTTGGATCATCAGCCTTTTTGTCTAGCTAAGTTTTTTCAAATCATGAAAATTGAGAAAACAGTGGAGATTACATGAATCTGCTACTTATCGGTGTGTTATTAGCCCTTGTGGCAATTGCATATCAAATCGGGCTGAGCAAAAGCCGTAACCTAGCAGGTAAGGGAAATAACTCAGCAACACTACATTCTCGTCCAGGATATTATGGGGCGTTGGTTGCTTTGTGGTGTGGTATTCCTGCTTTTTTAATTTTGATTATTTGGAATTTGGTTGAACCAAGTATTTTACAACATATTATTTTCAATAATATTCCTGCATCTGTGAGTTCAACTTTAGATGCGGCAGGTCGTGATGTTTTAACCAGTCGAGTGCAAGCAATTGCTTCTGGTTTCGGGGTAACAGATCAGCCAGCAGCATATGAAGTTGCAGCAGCACAACAACTTGCTAAATTCCAGACCATTGGCTCATTTGCAAAACTTGCAGTGGTGATTAGTGCTGGACTTGCGGGTTTAGTTTGGGCAAAGCGTCATGTGAGCCAACAATTCCGTGCACGTAACCAAGTCGAAAAAACCATTAATGTTGCTTTGATCCTATGTTCTGGTGTCGCAATCTTGACAACAATCGGTATTGTTTTATCGATGTTAAAAGAGGCGTTACACTTTTTCCATTTTGTCAGTCCAGTTGACTTCTTCTTTGGTACCGAATGGAATCCAGGCTTTAGCACCTCAGGAAATGCAGAAGGTAGCTACGGCATCTTACCGCTGATTTGGGGGACCTTAATGGTCAGTGGTATCGCATTATTGGTTGCGGTGCCGATTGGTTTGTTGGTTGCGATTTATCTGGCTGAATATGCATCGCCAAGCTTGCGTTCTTGGGCAAAACCTGCGATTGAGGTTTTGGCGGGGATTCCAACCATCGTTTATGGTGTATTCGCCTTAATGGTTATTGGCCCATTCTTTAAAATAGTGGGTGAAAGTGTTGGTATCAATATTAATGCGACCAGTGCCCTAACCGCAGGTTTTGTAATGGGCATTATGATTATCCCATTCGTTTCCTCATTGTCTGATGACATTATTACTCAGGTACCTCGTGCATTACGTGATGGTTCTTTGGGCTTAGGTGCAACCAAATCAGAAACGATTCGTCAAGTGGTTCTACCTGCTGCTCTACCAGGGATTACAGGGGCATTTTTACTTGCCGTATCCCGTGCTGTGGGTGAGACCATGATTGTGGTGCTTGCAGCAGGAAACAGTCCATTGTTGCATGCAAATCCATTTGAAGCAGTTTCGACAGTAACCGTTACGATTGTGAAGCAATTAACGGGGGATACTGACTTTGCCAGCCCACAAGCACTGGTGGCATTCGCCCTTGGTTTAACGCTGTTTGTGATTACTTTGGGTCTAAACATTATTGCACTGTACATCGTGCGTAAATATCGTGAGCAATACGAATGAGTTCATCAAATACATCTCCTCTGGATCCGAACCTATTGGATCCTCAAGTAGCTGCTGAACAACGTGAGCAGCGTAAAAGAAAGATCCAAAGTTCTTTGGCTAAGCGTCATCGTAAAGAAAAAACCTTTCGCTTCGCAGGTATCTCGGCGGTTGTGATCGCGCTGGCATTTGTTGCCTTACTATTTGGTAGCATCTTGGCGAAAGGTCTGCCTGCTTTTTGGCAAAGCAGCGTGACCGTTCCAGTTTATTTTGATCCAGCGATCATCAATGTTGGGGCGAAGCCAAAACAAACAGCAGGTGAAACCCCAGCTCACTTTGAAGAGCGCATGGTCGCTTGGCAAACTGAAATGGGTATGGTGGACTGGGATGCCTTGATCGTAAATGGCATCGTTGCTAAAAACAAAGCCTTAGAGTCTCAACGTGATTATTTGAGCAGTTTATATACCAGTTCTGAAGCATACCGTTTGCGTGATATGGTGCTTAAAAACCCTGCGCTGATTGGAAGCAAAGAAGAGATTAAATTCTTGGCAGATGCCAATGTTGATGTGTGGTTAGCAGGTAATATTGACCGTAGTTTACCAGATGACCAGCAACAGCTTGAACCTGAAGTGCGTCAACTGGCAGATCAGCTAAAAGCGGAAGGAATTATTACAAATACCTTCAATACCAACTTGTTCTTTAGTCCAGATTCTCGTAGTTCACCTGCAACCAGTGGTTTAGCCGGCGCATTCATGGGTTCATTATTCATGATGATGATCGTGATTGTGATCTCGATTCCAATTGGTGTTGCCAGTGCAATTTATCTTGAAGAGTTTGCACCAAAGAACATGATGACGGATATTATTGAAGTCAACATTAATAACTTGGCTGCTGTTCCTTCAATTGTGTTTGGTTTACTGGGTGCTGCAATCTTTATTGGCTGGATGCAATTGCCATTATCAGCACCACTGGTCGGTGGTTTGGTTCTAAGTTTGATGACCTTGCCAACCGTGATTATCACAACTCGTGCATCGCTAAAAGCAGTTCCGCCTTCGATCCGCCAAGCCGCTTTGGGTCTAGGTGCGTCGAAAGTACAAACCATTTTTCATCATGTATTACCGTTGGCCTTACCAGGCATTATGACAGGTGCGATCATTGGGGTTGCACATGCATTAGGTGAAACTGCACCGTTGCTTTTAATCGGGATGAGCGCTTTCGTTGCAAGTGTACCGACAACACCTTTAGATCAAGCGACTGCATTACCTGTACAGGTTTATTTGTGGCAAGGTAATGAATTACGTAACTTCTTTGAAGGACGTACCGCAGCAGCAATTATTGTTCTGTTGGCATTAATGATCGGATTGAACAGCCTTGCCATTTGGCTCCGTAAGAAATTTGAAGTGCGTTGGTAATTGAGGAGAGTACAATGAATACGATTGATATTATGAACGCCGTAGAAAAGGATAAATCAGTGAATCCACAGCAAACAGAATTTACGTCATCTGAAGCGCAAGTTCAGCAATCAAATACTGCATTTGTCTCTCAGTTTGAAACGGCTTCTTCAAATAAAAAGCCAAAAACCAGTGAAGTGAAAATCAGTACCAAAGATGTTCATGTTTACTATGGTGAAACTGAGGCAATCAAAGGAATTGACCTTGATGTTTACCAGAACGAAGTGATCGCATTCATTGGTCCATCGGGTTGTGGTAAATCGACATTCCTGCGGACTTTAAACCGTATGAATGACACCATTGATAGCTGTCGTGTGACGGGTAAAGTGACCTTAGATAATCAAGATATCTACGATCCAAATCTTGATGTGGTGTTGCTGCGTGCACAAGTCGGCATGGTATTCCAAAAGCCAAACCCATTTCCAAAATCAATTTTTGACAACGTTGCTTATGGCCCGAAATTACATGGTTTGGCACGTGATAAATATGACCTAGAAGAAATTGTTGAAAACAGTTTGCGTAAAGCGGGTTTATGGGACGAAGTCAAAGATCGTTTGAGTCAACCAGGCACAGGTTTATCAGGTGGTCAGCAGCAGCGTTTATGTATTGCACGTACCATTGCAGTAAGCCCAGAAGTGATCTTGATGGATGAGCCATGTTCAGCACTGGATCCAATTGCGACCGCAAAAATTGAAGAATTGATTTCAGAATTGTCAGAACAATTCACCATTGCAATCGTCACTCACTCTATGCAGCAAGCGGCGCGTGTCTCTGACCGTACAGCTTACTTCCATTTGGGTGACTTGATTGAAGTGAACTCGACTGAAAAAGTCTTTACTCAGCCTGATCATCAATTGACTGAAGCCTATATCACAGGTCGTTTTGGTTAATTTTTCGATCTAATAAAACAAGAGCCTGCGGGCTCTTGTTGTTTATATAAATGAAAATGAATCTATTTTGCAAAATCGCTATTGAATTTTTATTGAGCAGACCACATCTTAGAACAATAACGCCGAACTTATAGAGCACATACTTCATGTTATTCCATTTACCTAAGTTTCCTGCTGAAATTCGTATTAGTCATCTCAATGCGCGTGTGAATGAACAAAGAAAAAGAATTGCGCAAACCACCGCTTCTCGTTTGGAGTTATTACAACTCGTTCAACAATTGGCGAAAGAAGCCAAAATTCGTAAAAAGAATGATCAAAAAATTTATGTCCTCGACTTTAAAGGGGATGTTCAAGCCTCTGCGGTCGATACCATTCGTGAAGAAATTACTCTGATCTTAGCGACTGCTAAAGCAGGGCATGATCGTGTTGTTGTTCGTTTAGAAAGTCCAGGTGGCATGGTGCATGGCTATGGTTTAGCAGCTGCGCAATTGGTGCGTTTACGTGATGCAGGTTTTAATGTCACCATCTGTGTGGATAAAGTTGCTGCAAGTGGCGGTTATATGATGGCATGTATTGCCAATGAAATTATTTCTGCGCCGTTTGCTGTGGTTGGCTCGATTGGCGTGGTTGCACAAGTACCGAACTTTAATCGTTTATTAAAGCAGCACAATGTCGATTTTGAGCTGTATACCGCAGGGGAATATAAACGTACCGTGACTATGTTTGGTGAAAACACGCCAGAAGGAAAGGCCAAGTTTGAAGAAGAATTGCAGCAAACCCATTCTTTATTTAAACACTTTGTTGAAAAATACCGCCCACAACTCGATGTTGCTAAAGTCGCAACAGGCGAGCATTGGTATGGTGAAGATGCCCGTGAACTGAACTTGGTTGATAAGCTACAAACCTCAGATGAATATTTATTAAGCTTGTTACCAAAGCATGATATCTATGTGATTAATACTCGTAAACGTCCGACCTTTGGTGAGAAACTGGGATTACAGGCAGCACAAATGGCTGAAAGTTTAATTCCGACTGTGCTCAGTAAAATTACCGATAGTCTTGCAAAAGCAAATAGTACGATTGTACAAATGCGCGACCCGAAATTTTAAGTATTTGAACTAAGATACGCTATTAAAAAAACCAGCCGATAGGGCTGGTTTTTTATGCTTGATCCTGCAGATTTTGGGGAAAGCCGTTGCTAGATTTGAACATTTGGTGAATTAAACAAACATGACAAAACTTTTGATCGAATAGATTGTAGCACTATCGATCATTTGATATTTTAACTGCAAGATGAATTACTTAATTATTCATTAACCGAAAAAGTATTTAAAAATATAATTGATAAGTGAGCATAATAATGACAAGAGTCGTCGTTTTTTCAAAGAAAAATTCGAATGTTCTACAAGATGCGCAATTGAAAAGTGTGGTGCTCGACCAGCCTTCGATCGTACAGATTGGTGTGAATCAAGCCGATATTAAATCCATGATCAAACAAGGTAGTGATCTTGTCATTACATTAAAAAACGGTGAAAAAATTATTGTCAGTGGTTTTTATAGTGATGAAAACTTAACAGAGCATAGCCTTGCAATTGCAAAAGAGGATGGGACTTATGCGGTCGCAGAATTTGATGATTCAGGGAAATTTGTCCGTTATACCCTAGCAACATCACTGACGCAATTTGCGTATACGGATGCAGCTACACCAGCTCCTCAACCTCAAAATGTGGATCATGATTCGGCAATTAGTAAATCACAACTATTAAAAGTCGGTTTGGCTGCTTTAGTGGCAGAAGGTGTGTATTTGTTAGCGGTAAAAGATGATGATGACGATAAGAATAAAAATGACAATCAACCGATTGATATAACACCACCAGCGACACCAACAGCGAGCTTGGGTACAGATACACAAACGATTACGGGTAAAACTGAAGCGAAGGCCAAAATCGAAATTAAGGATGCTGCTGGGAAAGTGATTGCAACGACCCAAGCCGATGCCGAAGGAAATTACACGGTTAAGTTGGATCAACCTTTGGTGAATGGTGGCAAGGTCAGCGTGACTGCAATTGATGGTTCGGGGAATACGTCTAAAGCCACTGTTGTGACAGGAAATAAAGATACCATTGCACCAGATGCCCCGACGGCACAACTGAATGCAGATGGCACGATTGTGACAGGTAAGGCTGAAGCCAATGCCAAAGTCTCAATTTATGATGCAAATGGCACGCTATTGGGTAGCGTGATTGCAAATAAAGCAGGGCTGTATTCAATTAAAGTTTCACCTCCTTTAACCAGTGAAAAAGGCGGGACGGTTGTCGCTGAAGATGCAGCCGAAAATAAATCTACACCTTCTAAAGTGGTTGCAGGCAAAGATACTTTAGCGCCAGATCAACCTTTTGTGGATGTAAATAAGGAAGGTTCATCTATTCAAGGTCGAGCAGAGGCGAATAGCAAGGTGCAGATCAAAGATGCGGATGGGAAAATCATTGGTAGTGGAATTACAGATGCACAAGGCAAATTTCAGATTACACTTTCACCTGCCTTAGCTGCAGATAAAAAGGCAACCATCATTGTAGAAGATGCGGCAGGCAACCAGTCCAAGCCACTTGAGATTAGTGCTGGAAAAGACACCATCGCACCAGATAAAGCTGTTGCTGAAATCAATACCGCAGGTGATTCAGTGACAGGTACGGCGGAAGCGAATAGTAAAATTGAAATTAGAAGTGCGGATGGGAAAACACTGTATGGTTCAGGTACTGTTGGTGCGGATGGAAAATTTAGCATTACTCTATCATCGGCTTTAACCGATAAAAATGTAGGGAAAGTCTATATTATTGATGCAGCAGGGAACCGTTCCGATGCAGTCGATGTGGTTGGGACAAAAGATACCATTGCGCCGAATAAACCGGTTTTGCAAACTGTGATGGATGATGTTGGTGTGGTAAAAGGTGCGATCGCAGCGGGAGGTGATACCGATGATAGCAAACCGACTTTGGCTGGTGTGGGCGAAGCAAAAACAGTTCTGACGATTTATGACAATGGTCAACCGATTGGTACGGTAACAGTCGGGGATAATGGCAGATGGAGTTTTGAAGTCAAGCAGGATTTGAGTCTAGGGCCACATAAAATCACCTTAACCTTGACTGATGCAGCAGGGAATATTAGTGAAGCGAGTGATGCATTTAGTTTTAATGTGGTCGCACCTGTGGTGAAAGCCTCTTTGGCCGATACGATTGATTTGGGTGCCTTACAAACCCAACACGCTGAACCTGTGTCTGAATCAAACAATATTGAGAAACCGAGTCTAAATACCTTGTTGTCTTCTTCTGAACCAGTATCAAATCAGTTGGATGAGGTTTTAAACCAATTACTTTTAGGGCAAAACCCATCTGCGACAATCAGTCATTCTGGAAACGCTGATGTAACCCATCTGGATTATGCTCAGACCATTAAAGCCGATCCTTTAGATCAGCTTGCGGCACTGCAACATTCTATTATCTGATTGGTATTTATATTGAGAACAGCGCCTATTTTTGCATAGGCGTTTTTTGTTTGAGCAGTTGAATGATCCCAATCAGTATTGCTCCGATGGTCGCCAGGAACATATCCTTATGCGCATCCCAAATGTCGCCCTGTTGGCCATTATAGTTTTCAGCATCCTCAGGAGATAAACCAATGGCGATCCACCATTCGATCAGTTCATAGAACATGCTCGATGCCATGACAAATTGGATAACCAGCAAAAATAGGGTCAAAGGTTTGGCAGTTGGTAACCAGACTTGAAAACAGCGATAGAAAAAAGGATAGAGCAATAGACCATAAGCAAAATGCACCAGTCGGTCATACATATTACGCGACCAACCCATGGTTTGATTTAAGTCAAAGTGGAACAGATTTTCAATCCACTCGTTATAAGGCACATAAGAATAAAGGTAGTGCGCCCCTAAAATATGGATTAGAAGAAAGCCCAGATAGAGGCAAAAACTATAAAAACTGATACCAATCTTTTTCATCGTGACGATGAGGGCGATCAGCATCAAGACGGTACCCGCTTGGTGTAGTAAATAAGCCTCAAACTCAAGCGGCTGAATACTTGCGATTGCAACCACCAGAAGTACAATCGCCAATGCAATATAATGTTTTAAACTCAGTTGTTGTTCGATCATACTGTATCCTAAATACAGTCAGGCAAGTTTTATTGCTGTTACTCCGCGGTCTTTACTGCGATTGTTTCTTTGGTTGTAGAGACGCCACCAAGTGCCTGACATGCTTGTTTATATAATTGATATTTTTGTTGTACAACTTCATCGAGCGGAATGTCAAAGAGATCTTCACCATTTTTATATTGTTCAATATAAGATGTTGCTTTGTCTTTATTCGCTGCCAGTGATTGTTGATAAAAATTTGAAATAGAAGACGTTGCTAACTCACTGGATTCAATGTTAAGACATTGAAAACCTTGTAAAAGTTTCTCAGCGCGTTTTAGCTCGCTAGATTTTCCAAAAAGACAACCTGATAAGCTCACGGTGGCAATGAGCAGGAACAAAAGCTTCATGATCGATAAAGTAGAATTTTAAAGGTGCTATTATTGTATATAAGGTGAATTTTATAAATTAATTATTTATGTCTAACACGATAAAATTTAATCTTTTTTTACTCTGCATATCTAATTGCACAAAAATTAAATAGACTGGATGTAAAATGAAAATAAGAAAAGCGCGGCTGTGTGATTGTTGATGCCTGTGTACCCTATAATTTATAGCGTTGCAGGTGATCAAGGAAACGAGTTTTGAAGGGGAGAGTCCTCATATCATTCCAAACGGTCGCCGTATGGAGCGGCTATTTTAAACAGCAGTTTGTAAATAGTAGATAAAAACATTCAATTGATTGATAAAAAATGATTTTTAGCGGTATGCTAAAGCAGGGCTTCATCAGCACATCTGGTTATGCGAATTAAGTACATTTTCTTATTCTGTTTTTTGATTGGTCTCTCTGCTGGAGCTTATGCGGATGACTATGATTTTTTTACAGAGCCGAGCGAAGATACCGAGCAGATGTTTGATGCTGCTTATCCTGAAATGAAAACAGCCTATTCAGTTTTACATAACCAATTTTTTCAAAATGAACGTTGGCGTGTCTATAACTATACGGCTTATCAAACCAATCAGTTTAACCATAAGATGCTGACAGGCGATACCACTAGCCTGTCACTGGATGATTTTTCGATTTCAGTTGGTTATGGCATGATGTATCAGTTGAACCAGACCAATCGAATTGGTTATGAATATCTTTCCAGCTTTCCCTTTGACCGAGGTCAATTGATTCGATTCTTCTGGTTACGAATTTTTTAATTGCCTTTTTGATATAAACCTGCTCTGACCATACCCGCCTTGGTTTCTTTTATTTTCTGCCAAGTCGGCGGTAGGATGAGTTGAGCTAAATCTCGATCTGCTTCTACATAAATATAAGCATGATTTACAATCATTGGGTCAGCAAGTTCAGCCAACTCTTGCCATAAATCTAGACTATAGGGTGGATCAAGAAATACCACATCAAAACTTGAGTTTAATTTTTTTAAAGTTTGCTGAGCTGTTGCAATATGTAGCTGACAATTTTCCGCTTTTAACAGTTGAATATTGTCTTTTAAGACTTTGGCTTGTATTGGATTCGGTTCAATCATGACCACCTTGGCTGCCCCACGAGAAAGCGCTTCAAATCCTAATGCACCTGAGCCAGTGCAAAGGTCTAAAACCTGTGCATTTTGAATGTCCCACATCAACCAGTTGAATAAAGTTTCACGGACACGATCTGGCGTTGGACGTAAACCATCAATACTGGCAAAAGGTAAAGTACGGCGTTTCCATTCACCCCCAATAATACGTAATTGGTTTTTCATTATTCGGTCACACCATCTGTTGGTTGAGCAACTGTTGCTGGCGCGACAGGGGTAGAAGCTGGAGCGGATGAAGCGACTGGTGTAGACGCCGCTTGGCTATTCTGTGTTGCCGTGGTTGCAACACTGCTGCTTGGTAGCTCGCCAGGCTTAATACCTGCGGTCATTAAGCCTCCACTGACTTGATGGCTGGCTGGGCGGAGTGGATTCTTTTTACGGGTCACTAGCCAATAGTCAAAGATTGGACGTGCCAACTGAGCCGCAGAACCACCATGTTTACCATTTTCCCAAACCACGGCAATGGCAATTTCAGGATTATCGGCAGGCGCGAAACCAACGAATAATCCATGGTCCCATTGTCGAGATGAAAGTGCTGCTTCGTTATAACGTTTACCTTGAGCAATACTTTTGACTTGGGCTGTTCCTGTTTTACCTGCAATTGAATATTGCAAACCACCTTTAATGCCCCGACCTGTACCAGATTGAATTACATCCACCATAGCAGCATGCATGTTGATCCAGTCTTGTTCTGTGCCATTGAAGTTAATTTTGCCATCAGGTGCATTGTGGACACTAAATTTTTTGGCGCCTTTGGTTTCTCTAAGTACATGCGGTGTGACATGTGAACCTTTATTCGCAGTAATTGCTGTTGCCATTGCCAGTTGTAACGGTGTCGAGGTAAAAGCCCCTTGCCCAATACTGACTGAAATGGTTTCGCCTTTTAGCCATTTGGATTTGCGGGTACGCATTTTCCATTCTGGGCTTGGGTAGAGTCCTGTGCTTTCACTTGGTAAATCGACGCCGGTTTTTTCACCAAAGCCAAACTGACGCATCCAGTCATTCATTTTCTCAATGCCCATGCGATAGGACAGTACATAGAAATAAGTATCGCAGGACACAATTTGTGCTTTATGCATGTTCACTGAACCATGACCACTTTTTTTATGGTCGCGGAAGCGGTGGCTGTCACCAGGCAATGAGAAATAACCTGGATCGGAAATGGCGGTACTCCAGTCGACCAGACCATAATGAATACCACCTAAACCAAACATCGGTTTAATGGTTGAGCCTGGTGGATAAGCCCCTTGAACCGCACGGTTGTAGAGGGGTTGATCAAGATTGTCGCGCAGTCCGCTATAATCTTTAGAACTAATGCCTGTCACGAAGAGGTTTGGATTAAAGCTTGGACTAGACACCAGTGCTAGGATTTCACCTGTACGTGGGTCCATGGCTACAATTGCACCACGGCGATCTGCCAATTGCTTTGCCGCAATGGTTTGCAGACCATAATCAAGGGATAAATACAGATCATTACCACGTGCTGGATTTTGGCGACCTAAATTACGCAGTACATTGCCGTGGGCATCGGCCTCGACAGATTCATAACCAGGAATACCATGCAACAGGTCTTCATAGCTTTTTTCAACCCCAATTTTACCAATCAGGTTGGTTCCTGCATATAAATCCTTATCAATCGATTTGAGTTCTTTATCATTGATACGCCCAACATAACCAATCACATGCGCAAACAATTCGCCATGTGGATAATAGCGGGTCATTTGAGTTTCAATTTTGACTCCAGGGAAGGCGTATTTCACTTCACTGAATTTGGCAATGTCCGCTTCGGTCAAATTCAATTTGATTGCAAGGCGTTCGGTTTTACGTGCAGTTTTGACACGGCTTTTAAAGCGGTCAACATCTTCTTGGGTCAAGCCCAGGATTGGAGTTATGCGGGTAATGGTGTCATCAATATCACTGACATCGGCACGACTCAGTGTTGCGGTGAACACCGGATAGTTATCTGCCAATAGCACGCCGTTTCGATCGTAAATATATCCACGTGCGGGTGCTAAGGGTTGTAAACGAATTCGGTTTTTGTCTGAGGCCGTTGTAAAGTCATCGTAATGAACAATCTGTAAATATGCATAACGACAGATCAATAAAAGTAGAAAAATCGCCACAACAAAGATTGCAAAAAAGATACGACCCTTATAAATGCGCTTTTCTTGTTGCATATTTTTTAAAGGAAAGTGCTGTTTCATAGGGTGTCGACTTAATTACAAAATGGAGAGAATATAAAGGCTACGCATTTTAACGTAAGTTGCATGATCATACTGTAGAATTTTCAACAAATCATGCAAATGATGCTGCGACAGCTTTTGACTTTGCAGACATTAAAATTGTATGGTCTTGTATATTAGAAGCAAAATAATTCTGTTAAAGTCACAATCAGTTTGAAATAGGATTTTCCAATACACTCTTAGGGAAAATGGAGAAAATAATGAGAAAAATTTGCCTTTTATTATCGGTTTTAACACTTACGGGCTTAAGTCATGCGGATGACAATCCATTTAAGCCTGAGCCTAAATTAAAAGATGCAAACGTTTCAACATGGAATGTAGGTGCAGGTTTTACCAAAAAATTATTACATGCCAACCTTGAATGGGTAAATCCTTATGGTATTGCCTATGCCAAAGCGGGTGCATTTTTAAATGATGACAATGAACCTGGTGGGCAAGTTGGATTCCGTTATCCATATTACTTAACCGGTACCGATAAAAATGGTTATTACCTGGGTGTCTATGCGGGACATTTGGACAGCAGAAATTATGGTGGCAAGCAAAAGGGCAACTTGGGTGTGGGAGCTGATCTTGCTTATGTTTGGCTAAATAATGAACGTATTAGTACGTTCAGTGTGGGCGCAGGGGTGCGTGAGAAAATAGAAGATGGTAATGGCAATACTGTGAAAAAATCAGAACCTGTCCTTCAGTTTTCTTATACCTTAAGTTTTGGTTTATAAGAGGAAATTAACGTTTATCCTTTTATAGGCCATCATGTATCAATAATTCAGAGAGTCATGCATGTTTGATTACGTCAATGAATTGTGGCAGATTTTTCTAAATCGACCTGACCATCTGGCAGTCTTGAGTATCATCCCTGTGACCGCCTTTGTAACATGGGCACACGTGTGGATGGCATTGAAAATGGTATTTTACCCAATTAACTTTTGGGGATTCCATTTAGGACCATTACCTGTCGGTTGGCAAGGGATTGTGCCACGTAAAGCTGGACGTATTTCAGGCATCATTACCGATAACACCTTATCTAAACTGGGTTCATTGCGTGAGTTTTTAGAGGCAATGGATCCCGAAGATATGGCGATGATCATCGGTGAACAAGTCGGTTTTGAGCTTGAGCATCTGATTGATGAAGTGATGATTGATCGTAATGCGGTGCTCTGGGAAAACCTACCTTATTCGATTAAACGCCGTATCTATGCACAAGCACATAAACAGTTGCCAAATACCTTAAGGGAACTTGTGACTGAGCTGACCATGAATGTTGAGTCACTGGTGGACATGCGTGAAATGGTGGTCAGCCAAATGGAAGGTGATCGCCGCTTGATGGTGCGCATGTTCCTGAAAGTGGGTCAAAAAGAAATTAACTTCATCTGGCATATCAGTGCCTTGATCGGGATGTTCTTTGGTATTTTCCAGATGATCGTATGGTTTGTGGTGCCTTGGCATTGGACGGTTCCATTCTGGGCTGCCATTTGGGGCTTTTTAACCAACTGGATTGCAATCTGGATGGTGTTTAACCCAATTGAACCGCACTATATCCGCTATCCACAGATTTTTCGCTTGACCAAAGACCGTAAATTTCCTTGGATTGTGCCAGTGTTGAAGATTGGAACCTATAATGTCCAAGGCGCATTTATGAAGCGTCAGGAAGAGGTTTCGGATGTGTTTGCCAGTGTGGTAACTGAAGATTTAATTACCTTGAAATCGATCATGACCGAAATGATGTATGGCAGTAAAAAAGACAAAACCCGTCGTATTGTCAAGCGTCATATCAATGAAATCATGGAAACCCCATTGGTCAGAACCTCATTGCAGCTTTCATTAGGGCCAAGAGAGTATGCTAGACTCAAGACCGACTTGATTGATCGCTCAATTGAAATTACCATGGGACCAGTATGTGACCCAGCTTTGAATGCAAGTCGCGCGCAGAAGATCTTTCAAATGTTTAGAGACCGCATCCGTGAACTAACACCGAAAGAGTTCCAGAACCTATTGCGTCCTGCGTTCCAAGAAGATGAGTGGATCTTGATTGTACTGGGTGGAGTAACTGGTTTCTTTGCTGGTTTAATTCACTTATTTGTTGCTTTCTTATAATTAATTTGATGTTGGTTGAGTGATAAGTCTGTATGATATTGCTCAATTTAAGATTTATTGTTTTTAAATGAGGATGTTCTTTTATGCGCATTATTTTACTCGGACCACCTGGGGCAGGCAAAGGTACTCAAGCTCAGTTGATCTGTAAGCGCTACAATATCCCACAAATTTCAACCGGTGATATGCTCCGTGCTGCAATTCGTGAAGGTACTGAACTTGGCTTAAAAGCGAAAAGCGTCATGGAGTCAGGTGGTTTAGTCTCTGATGAGCTGATTATTGGCTTGGTTAAAGAACGTATTGCTCAGCCTGACTGTGAAAATGGTTGTATCTTTGACGGTTTCCCACGCACAATTCCACAAGCTGAAGCATTAGAAACAGCAGGAATTAGCATTGATCACGTGATTGAGATTGCTGTACCTGACGAAGAAATCGTGCAACGTCTTTCTGGTCGTCGTCAACACCCTGCATCGGGCCGTGTTTATCATATCGTTTACAACCCACCAAAAGTGGAAGGTAAAGATGATGAAACAGGTGAAGACCTTGTGCAACGTCCAGATGACCAAGAAGAAACGATTCGTAAGCGTCTTGGTTCTTACCATAGCGAAACTGAGCAATTGGTTGGCTTCTATCAAGGTCGTGCTGCTTCTGGTGAAAATGCCCCGACCTATGACAAGCTAGATGGTTTACGCGCGATTGAAAACGTTCAAGCTGATTTATTCGCAATCTTAGATAAATAATTTAAGTTGCTGATTTTAAAAGGGCTCTGAATGTAGAGCTCTTTTTATTTGGAGAAGGCTTATGCTACTAAAAGTTGTTTTGATTTTAGTTGTAATATGCAGCATCGTTTTACTGTTATTTCTTTTGTACCAAAGTCAAAAAATGCTGCGCCATGTGCAACAACAACAGGCCTTGGAAAATAGAAAAAATGGCAAAGCACGCCAACTGCATCCAAAACTGCAACAGCAAAAAAAACCTCAGGATTAACTGAGGTTTTTTATTGCAATCGCTTTATTGGCACCAAATTCAAATCGGTCAGGCCAGTTGCAGACATCGGAAACGATACATTCACCACACTTCGGTTTACGCGCAATACAGCAATAACGTCCATGCAAGATCAGCCAGTGATGGGCATCAATTATAAATTCTTTTGGAATCACTTTAATCAGACGATCTTCTACTTCTAGAACATTCTTTCCAACCGCAAGACCCGTACGATTACCGACACGGAAAATATGGGTGTCGACGGCCATGGTGGGTTGACCAAAGGCCGTATTGAGTACCACGTTCGCCGTTTTACGCCCAACACCGGGGAGGGCTTCCAGTTCTTTACGTGTTTCTGGAATTTGACCTTGATATTGATCTACCAAAATTCGGCAGGTTTTAATCACGTTTTCAGCTTTAGAATTATATAAGCCAATGGTCTTGATATATGATTTTAAACCATCAATTCCAAGATCTAAAATAGCTTGAGCGGTATTGGCAATAGGATAGAGTTTATCGGTGGCTTTATTCACGCTGACATCGGTTGCTTGAGCAGAAAGCAACACGGCAATAAGGAGTTCAAAAGGAGAGGAGTAGTTTAGCTCGGTCTGGGGACTCGGCCTTTGGTCACGCAAACGTTCAAAAAAAGTCTGAATCTGCTTTTTGGTCATATTCTTTACGGGCATTTAGATGTCCTGCAATTCATTTAAACGTTGTTGTAAAGCAACTAACTGCGCTTGTTTGGATTCATCAGCACGGACACTAAGTTGCTTTTCGAGCTTTTTGATTTGTGTACGTAGCTTGGCAAGCTCAATCGTAGTTTTAGCATCGAGTGTAGGGCTGTCTTTGGCTTTGTCTGTCAGGGTAATCACAGGGACGTTGTTTTGTGATTGTGAAAATTGAGCAAAGAACTCTACATCAATTTCAGCGCGCACAATAGGGCCTTTACGGCTCAAGCGACGTTTTTCTTCACGTTGAATATGGGCGTAATAACGATGTCTTAAATCATCCTGTTCAGCTGTACGTTGTGCTGCCGTAGGTAAAGGTTGGATATCTGCTACTAGATCAATACAATCGACAGGGCAAGGTGGAATACATAACTCACAACCCGTACACAGGTCAGTCAAAATGCTGTGCATTAACTTACCACTACCAATAATCGCATCGACAGGGCAGGCACTAATACATTTGGTACAGCCAATGCACTCATCTTCTCGAATCACTGCTTTGATGCGTTGTGGTCGGCCATCACGTTGAATCTCCCAAACACTAGCTTCGGCAGTGAGTTGTGGTCGATCTAATAAGGTCGCCAATGCATCGGCAACAGGTTGCCCACCAGGCACACATTTATTTGCCTCTTCACCTTCTGCAATCGATTTTGCATAAGGTAAGCAGCCGTCACGATGCCCACATAAACCACATTGCGTTTGTGGTAACAGTTGGTCGATTTGGACAATAAGCGCGTGTTGTGCAGTTGGGGACATGTATCGAGAGTGAAGCAAAAAACAGGGAGCTTAGTATAGCAAATAAAGCTTTAACGCGGCTAAGCAATCTCAAAAGATGTAAATTACTCGGGTGTTTTTATGCTTAAAAATGGTGCTAATGATGAAATTTTTTAGTGCATTTCTGTCTGTAAATTGGTCTATTTTCCTACTTTGAAATGAAGTTCTGTTATTCATTCGGATGATTTCACTTGTATTTATTATATAAATAACGAACATTTTTTGACTTAAAGTTATGATTTTGATTGATAAAAAAAGTTAAGTATAAAAATAATATTGTGATGAAATAGTAATCTGTATTTAATAGATGCAAAATTCTATTTTGGTGCATTTTTCGCACCAAGATAAACCATAGACTCGGGGGTGAATGTTGAAATACGATAGCTTAAATGACTTTCTGGATTATGTTAAAGCTAGAGATCCATATCAACCTGAATTTTTACAAGCGGTCGAAGAAGTGATGACCAGCTTGTGGCCATTCATTCAAAAGAATCCTAAATATGCACAATATGGCTTGCTGGAAAGACTGATTGAACCAGAGCGTGCTATTCAGTTCCGTGTCTCATGGATGGATGACCAAGGGCAGACTCATGTCAACCGTGGTTTCCGCGTTCAATACAACTCTGCAATTGGTCCATACAAAGGCGGAATGCGTTTTCATCCTTCTGTGAATTTGTCCATTTTAAAGTTTTTAGGCTTTGAACAAACCTTTAAAAACGCATTAACTACTCTGCCAATGGGTGGTGGCAAAGGTGGTTCGGATTTTGACCCGAAAGGTAAATCAGAAGCAGAAATCATGCGCTTCTGCCAAGCTTTGATGCTGGAGCTGTATCGTCATCTCGGTTCGAATACTGATATTCCAGCAGGGGATATTGGGGTCGGTGGTCGTGAAGTTGGCTATATGACCGGTATGATGAAGAAGTTAAGTAATGACACATCTTGCGTATTTACAGGTAAAGGGATTTCATTTGGCGGTTCATTGGCCCGTCCTGAAGCAACAGGCTATGGCACAGTGTATTTTGCAGAGGAAATGCTGAAAACGCGTGGCGATAGTTTTGCCAATAAAACCGTATCGATTTCAGGTTCAGGCAATGTGGCGCAATATGCTGCAGAAAAGGCCATGTTTTTAGGTGCTAAAGTGGTGACCTTATCGGATTCGAATGGTACGGTCTATTTAAAAAATGGCTTTAGTAAAGCATTGCTTGATGAAGTGATGGAGCTGAAAAATGTCAAACGTGGCCGAATGTCAGAATTTGCATCAAAGCATGGTTTTGAATATTTCGAAGGTCAAACGCCATGGCATATTCCTGTGGATATTGCACTGCCTTGCGCAACGCAAAATGAGCTCAATGCTGAAGATGCTGTAACGCTATTGGCGAATGGGGTGATCTGCGTCGCAGAGGGGGCTAATATGCCTTCAACACTTGAAGCAGTTGAAAAATTTGTTGCAGCGAAAATTCTATATGCACCAGGTAAAGCGTCCAATGCGGGTGGGGTGGCAACCTCTGGTCTGGAAATGTCGCAAAATGCCAATCGTTTGGGCTGGTCATTTGAACAAGTGGATGAACGTCTTCATGCAATTATGAAAGAGATTCACCGTAACTGTGTGAAGTATGGAACGCAGGAAGATGGCTCGATTAATTATGTGGATGGGGCAAATATTGCTGGTTTTGTAAAAGTTGCCGATGCCATTCTGGCGCAGGGTATTTATTAAAAATCTCATGAATTTCCTCTTTATTAAAGAGGGAATTCCCATAAAAAATCCGATGACAACACATCGGATTTTTTATTTCTAAATGAAATTATGGTTTTTTCACAATCTCTTGCTCAACAACCATATCAAGTACGTCTGCAATGCTTGATTGGTCAGCAGCAGGGTTTTTAATGTCAAAACGTTTAACACGTACAATCACACGTTGTTGTGGGTTGTGCTCAAAACCTTCGATTTGACCGTAGTACAATGACCAGTTTTTATCTGCGTAAGTTTTTACACCTTTGTCATCATATTTGATTTCACGAACTTGCATACAAGTTTGTGGTGCAACACCTGTGCAAGACTTAGTTTCTGGTGAAATTTCCAAGAAAACGGTTTTACCTTCAGACTGGTATTTCGCTTCTGGGGTCATTGTACCAACGAAGGTATGTTTTTGACCTTTCGCATCCGCGATCACCAATGTTGGTTGCTCTGGATTCGTGACATTTACTTCAAACGCGATTTGACGTTTTTGTAGTAGATCACCCGCGAATTTTTCTTGCGCCATCAATGCTGGTTCACATGCCATCATGGTTGATGCACCGTCGCCTGTCGCGATCAAACCATTTTCAATTTTCCATGAGGTATTTAAGCGGTTACAACCTGTGTCTACAGATAAACGATCATTGGCTAAGAAGCTTAATACGATTGGACGTTTGGTATCAGCAGGTTGATATGACCAAGTGTAGTTGGTTAACACGTTGCTATTCGCCACTTTTGCACCTGTAAATACATGTTTTTGACCTTTACTATCAGTCACAGTCAAGATGGCTTGGCCATTCGCTGTGCTGATTTCAAATGGTACTTTTTTCTCGCTGAAGATGTCAGCAGATAAACGCTCTTGTTGCATTAAATCATCAGCACAAGCCATCATCGTCGATACAAGCGGAGAAGTTACAATCTTGTTGCCTTCAACTGCCCAAGTACCGCCTTGGTTATTACAACCTGTTTGGATTGCAAGTTTTTGGTCAGCGTTAAAAGATAAAACTAATGGTTTAGATGCCTTAGAACCTTGGTAAGTCCAATTATATTCAGTTAGGTTTTTTGCAGCAGTTGTATTAATTTGAGAAATTACATTATCAGTCACATTTTGCACAGTTTGGCACGCCATTAAAGAGAGCGGAAGTAATGCAAGAACTAAATATTTGATTTTCATATTCAAAACAACGATAAGTAAATAACAGACATAAGCTTAAAGTATTCTTAAAAAGAGAACATGGTATCCGTTTAGGAGTTAAGTTCGTTAAATGTTTCTATTTGTAAAATTTTTGAAAAATATAGAAGATTTATAGGCTTGCCATTATTTGGTTCAAGCCTATTTTATAATTGTGTGATGTAGTTGGTAATTTAATCAAAACGATAAATATCCATTCCCAACGAACCCATCGAGAAGCTGCTATGTACAATGTTGAAACGACGACCTGTACCCATTGCAAAGAATAGCGGTGCAAGATGTTCAAGGCTTGGGTGATTACGCTCAATATAAGGTAACGATGGCCAATCTAGTACCGCATCGTAATCTTGATGACTGAGTTTACTGACCACTGTATTACGGAAAGTACTGGCCCATGCGGGGACGCCGGCATCAGCATGCCATGACAACTCAGCCAAATTGTGAGTAATACTGCCTGAACCGATCAACAGAATTTGTTGCTCTCGTAATGGTGAGAGCACTTCTCCAATCTGGTAAATCTCATCAGCACTCATATAAAGGGGGAGTGAAATCTCAATCACAGGGATATCTGCATCTGGGTACATATGCAACAGTGGCATCCAGACCCCATGATCACGTGGACGGGTACTATTGGCATGAGCAGATATACCAGCCGCTGCAAAGCGTGAGAGGATTTCTTCTGCCAGTTTTGGGGCACCCGCCGCGGGATAGCGAATATTGTAGAGTTCAGGTGGAAAGCCACGGAAATCGTGCCATGTTTCTGGGCGTGTTGAAGTATTGACTTCCAAGGCCTGACTTTCCCAATGTGCTGACATCACCACAATGGCTTGTGGTTTAGGTAAGTTACTGCTCAGGCGATGTAATGCAGGACCCACTTGTTCTGGATCAAGTGCCAGCATGGGCGAACCATGAGAAATAAATAATCCGGGTAAGGTTTGCAGATCCATAAATAAACACCTGAAAGGGAATACACCATTATCCTGACAAATTCAGTCGCGCAGTGATAGCCCTTAAAATTCAACATATTGTTCTAGAATCAGAACGACTTTAAGCCCGATGATAAGGATGATTGTGGTTAATGCTCATGGCACGATAGAGCTGCTCAATCAGCAGAATACGAACCATTGGATGCGGCATGGTCAGTTTTGACAATGACCAATGCCAAGCAGCAGCTTTGCGAACCGCATCGGAATGTCCATCAGGGCCACCAATGGCAATCGCAATATCATTGCCTTCAAGCATCCACTGTTTCATCGTATCAGCTAATTTTTCAGTACTCAGCTCATGTCCATTTACTTCTAAAGCAATCAAGGTTTCATTGGATTTGAGTGCATTTAGAATACTTTCACCTTCAATTTGACAGTATTTCAAAATATCTGCTTCAGAGTCATTTTTGCCGCGCTTCGCCATTGGGAGCTCAATCACTTGCGTTTGTACAAAGGGCTGAATACGTTTGAAATAGTCTTCAAATCCAGTTAACACCCAAGCAGGCATTTTTTGACCAATGGTGAGAATGCGGATTTTCATAGGCGCGGTTGATTGAGGAAATGAACCCTATTATAAACGCTGTTCTTTGTTACATGCAGGTAAGTATGGTTTATCTAGTCATAAAAAATACAACAAGCAGTGATAGCCTACTCATAAAAAACGCAGCTCAAAATGCGTATGAGCTGCGATCAAAGTGCCATCCGTCTGGAGTTCGGATGGCGCTAAAATGAGTGCAGAGTCAAATTTAGCCTTTGTTTTTATCGACTCTATTTTATTATGCAAGATATTGGTTGTTTTTCAACCGCATTATGTAACAAAAAAAGAGAGCCGGAGCTCTCTTTTATGTCCAATCATTTACAGATTAGTGACGTGCTGCTTTTGTATCTTCGACTGGTTTTACAATCGGTGTCTTTGGCAAAGGTTTAGGTGTATCTGTCAAGGCCAAAGGCAGGATGTCATCAATGCTTTTCACTGCTTTGATTTCTAATCCTTCTTTGACATTGTCAGGAATCTCAGCCAAATCACGGACGTTATCTTGTGGAATAAATACCAGTTTGATTCCACCACGGTGAGCTGCAAGAAGTTTCTCTTTTAAGCCACCAATACGCATCGCGCGACCGCCAAGGCTAGTTTCACCGGTCATGGCAATGTCTGGACGAATTGGAATACCTGTAAATGCCGATACCAGGGCAGTGGTCAGTGCTAAACCAGCAGATGGACCATCTTTTGGTGTTGCGCCTTCAGGTAAGTGAACATGCACATCCGTTTCTTCAAAACGTGATGCTTCAATTCCCAATTCATCGGCACGGGTACGTACCACGGTCATTGCGGCGGTAATCGATTCTTTCATTACATCACCGAGTGAACCAGTGGTAATGAACTTACCTTTACCTTTGACGGCTGCAACTTCAATGGTGAGTAATTCTCCGCCGACTGAAGTCCAAGCTAAGCCATTAACACGACCAACCTGTGCTTCATCTTCTGCAATACCGAAGTCAAATTTATGTGGACCTAAGTATTCTGGAAGATTGGCTGAAGTAACGTCAATCTGTAAATTCTTAGACTTCTTGCTTACCGCTTCTTTCACGACTTTACGGGCAATTTTAGATACTTCACGCTCTAAGCTACGCACACCGGCTTCACGTGTATAACGCTGTACGATGTCACGGATTGCTTCTTCGTGAACAGTCAATTCTTTTGTGCGTAAGCCATTGTTCTTGATTGCTTTCGGAACAAGGTAGCGTTCAGCAATATTCACTTTTTCATCTTCGGTATAACCCGGTAGACGAATCACTTCCATACGATCCAACAAAGCTTCAGGAATATTCATGCTGTTCGCAGTACAGATGAACATCACTTCTGAAAGATCAAGATCAAGATCTAAATAGTGATCATTGAACTTATTGTTTTGTGATGGATCAAGTACTTCAAGCAAGGCTGAAGCTGGATCACCACGATAGTCTTGTGCCATCTTGTCGATTTCGTCGAGTAAGAACAATGGGTTCTTGACACCGACTTTCGTCAATGACTGCACGATCTTACCTGGCATCGCACCAATATAGGTACGACGGTGACCACGAATCTCGGCTTCATCACGTACGCCACCGAGTGCCATACGGACAAATTCACGACCAGTTGCTTTGGCAACTGATTCACCTAATGAGGTTTTACCCACACCAGGAGGGCCTACCAAACAGAGGATCGGACCTTTGAGTTTTTTCACACGAGATTGAACTGCAAGATACTCAACAATACGATCTTTAACGTCATCTAAGCCGTAATGATCTGTATCTAGAATTTCCTGTGCTTTGGCAAGGTTAATACTGACCTTGCTGGCTTTATTCCAAGGCGTATCTAAAATCACTTCTAGATAGTTGCGAACAACAGCGGCTTCGCTTGAAGCAGGTTGCATCGCCTTTAGCTTACGAAACTCAGCTTCAGCTTTTTTGCGTACGTGTTCAGGTAAATCGGCTTCAGCAAGACGTTTTTCAATTTCGGCAACGTCATCTTCCGCACCGCCATTCATATCGGAAAGTTCACGTTGAATGACTTTCATTTTTTCATTTAGAAAGTATTCACGTTGGTTTTTTTCCATTTGACGTTTTACACTGTCATGCAGCGTTTGTTCAATTTGCTGTTCAGCAGATTGATTCATCAAATAGCTCATCAACTCTTGCAAGTGAGCTTCAAACTCGTCGTGCTCTAAAAATTTTTGTTTCACTTCAATATTTAAAGGCACACGAGTTGCAACGAAGAACATCAATTGCAATAAGTCTTCGATTTTATTTGCTGCTGCAACGAGTTCACGTGCATTACGTAGTTTCGCTTCTGCATATTGAGCGAATAGGGTACGTAATTCATTTAAGCGAGTCTCTTGGGCCTCTTGGTCCAAAGCTAATGTCATTGGGCTTAAATGATGCTCAGCTGTTAAGTATTCTTCGCCATCAATAATGCGTTCGAGCTTAGAACGATGTAGGCCTTCAATCAGTACTTTGATGCAGTTTTCATCATTTTCATGATTCACAACTTGTACGATTTTAGCCACGGTTCCATATTGATAGAGATTGTCGTGATCAATTTCTTCTGTGAGCGAATCTTTTTGCGCAACTACAAATACTAAATTGTCACTGTTACGAGCCACATCCACTGCATTGATCGATTTTTCACGACCCACGAATAGCGCAATTTGCATGTGTGGATAAACCACAACATCACGTAACGCTAATAGTGGTAATACACTTGGAACCTGTGGCTCTAAGCTTGTTTCATTATTTAAAATATATTCAGACATGGGCACTCCTAATGAGTGACAACGGTGTTGCCATGTTTTTATAGTGATGTGCATTTAAAAAAATACAAGGGGGGAGGATTAGAAAATATAAAAAAAAGACTAAATTACTCAAAATTGATTGCGGAAATAAGAAAAATTGCCTGCTAAGACTTGAAATAATAAAACTTTTTAGGCGTTAACAGCGCATGTAGGGGCTGATCCCATTTTTGCCTTAAGAGAGGAGTGTCTACATATTGGAATGTATGGGCAAGACCAAGACGATAGGGGCGATGTTTGGCTGATGCCAAGGTCCGATCATAATAGCCGCCTCCCATACCGATTCGTGTTCCCAAAGGGTCGCATGCCAGCAGTGGCATGATAAGCAAATCTAAATGCGAGATGTGTTTGCCACGACTTGCCATCGGTTCTTTCATGCCCAGAGGATGATGAGAAAAACGTCTATTTAAATATTGTTTCGAGCTCACTCTTATCCAAACTAAATGTTGATTCATATTGCAAATCATGGGCAAGTAAACGTGTTTCTTCTGCTGAAAACAAAGTTTTAAAAGTTTGTGAGTATGAACTTCACCAAAAGCATGTAAGTAAAGCCCAATTTTTGATGCGGATTTAAATCGAGAGCATTGTCTAAGTTGGACTAAAACTCGTTGTTCGGCCTTCTTTTGTTGGTAATGAGAGAGTTGTCTTCTTTTTGTTCGGAGCTGTTTTCTTAATGAGTTTAGTGTCTGGCTCATAAGGGTTAAAGAACTGTTTTGGAATAAACATAATCATACCTGATTTATTGCTTGAATTCTAAAATCAAAGCTTTCCATATCTTTAAGTGAAATTAAAAATTCATATGTTAATCTGTATTTATTCTAATTAATTGTATCTTGATTATTTATTTCAATAATTAATGGATATTTGAGGTATTGAATATTATTTATTAATATATTATTGAGTAATTACTCTATTTTTCATGTTCTTTATAAAATAAAACAAAAGAATAACAAAAACAAACAAAATATACTTTTTATGATTTAAATCAAATATTTGTTTATTAATTATTTTTGTGAATATGAGAAATATGTCTCATATTTTTATTAAAAGTGTTTATTTATTCTTTACCAATCTACTTGGTTTTATTAGCATCCGCGACTCTTTTTTTAGCACCGAACTAAAAATGCTGATTGGCATTTTTAGACCATCAATAACTGTAGTAATTATCTGAGAATTTTTATGAATAAAGTATATAAAGTGGTTTGGAATGCATCGATTGGCGCATGGGTTGCAACATCTGAACTGGCAAAAAGCAAAACAAAAACTAAATCAAAAGTTCTCAATTTATCTGCCGCAGTTCTAGTTGGTGCAATTAGTTTTTCTCCTGCTGCGTTTGCAGGAAGTGGAATTGAAAACGGGAAAGGGCCGGGAACTGCCATTTCTGGTTCAAGTACTAATTGTAGAGAGGGTGAAGCTGGTGCTGCAAATGCAAAAGATATTGCTATCGGTTGTGGGGCAAAGACATTAGATTCAACAAGTTCTAATATCGCAAATCGTCAAAATCCATATAACAATTCAACTGGTGCTTTTGCGGGTGCTCAGAAACAGGGTGGATCAATTGCTTTAGGTACTGGTGCAACTACAGAAAAAGGTTTAAGTACTGCAATTGGTTCATACGCAACAACCACCGATATCGCAGGGGTGGCGATTGGCACTGCTGCGTTGTCGAAAGGAAATACAGCGCTTGCAATTGGTCGCCAATCAGCAGCAACAGCTGATTTTGCTCAGGCAATTGGTAATGTAGCGGCTGCAACAGGCAAGGGTTCTTTAGCGATTGGTCACTCTGCAACAGCAGAAGGTTATCGCTCAATTGCAATTGGTTCGCCAGATATTGAAAATGCGGGTTCTGTTGCAGGACAAGCTGGTGCCTCGTATCAACCAAATATGGCGACTAAGGCAACGGGTAAAGATTCGATCGCATTTGGTGGTGGAGCAGTTGCAACCCAAGAAAACTCATTAGCGATAGGTGCATTCTCAGCATCTACCGGTAAAAAGTCAGTTGCTATTGGTACGGGTGCTAAAGCCAATAAAGATGAAGCCGTTGTAATTGGTGACCAAGCAGAAGCGACTTTTGCTGGTGGTGTGGCTGTTGGTAAGGGGGCACGTTCAGAAGCTGAAAATAGTATTGCTCTTGGTAAAGACTCTAAAGCAACACAAGCAACTGGTGAAAGTTTCTTAACTAAAAAAGCTGCACCAACAGGTGTTTTGTCTATCGGTGATGTGGGTGCTGAACGTCGTATCCAAAACGTTGCTGATGGTGCTGCTGACTCTGATGCAGCGACTGTAGGGCAGTTAAAAGCAGCACGGACCCATTATGTCAGTGTGAATGATGGTGGCCAACAAGGCGGTAACTACGAGAATGATGGTGCGAAAGGTCGTAATTCTATTGCAGTGGGTGTGAATACAAACTCTACAGGTTCTGAGTCAGTTGCAGTTGGTTCAAACGCAAGAGGTGCTGGTACAGGTGCTGTTGCTGTTGGTAGTGCAAGTGAAACAGTGGGCAGTGGTGATGTGTCGATCGGTCGTAATGCATCAACAAAAGGTGCGACTGGTACTGCGCCTGGATATAGCAATCAGTCGATTGCGATCGGTGATCAAACTAAAGCAATGGGTGACCAATCCATTGCAATTGGTGCAGATGTCATTGCACGTGGTAACTCATCTGTTGCGATTGGTGGTGATGATGTTGATAAAATTGCACAAGATGCTGAATTGAGCAAAACCTATACTGATATCACTGGTGGCGTGCTAAAAGCAGGTCGTTATCCAACAACTGAAGCGAATCATGGTTCAACAGCAGTTGGTACTCAGGCTGTCGGAACAGGTGCATTTTCATCAGCATTTGGTATGACCTCTAAGGCAACTGGTGATGCTTCATCGGCTTTTGGTGTGATGTCAAATGCTGCGGGTAAAGGTGCTTCAGCATTTGGTGCTGTTGCACAAGCAACAGGAGATGGCGCATCAGCCATGGGTATTAACTCACTTGCTTCTGGTACCAATTCAACCGCAATTGGTTCGGGTAATAAGCCTGGTGAAGGCGCGACGGCAACAGGTAATGGTGCTGCTGCAATTGGTAGTAATGCCAAAGCGACTGGTGATAATGCTGCAGCAGTGGGTAAAGGTGCTGAAGCGACCAATGAAAATGCTGCTGCGATTGGTGGTGGTGCTAAAGCAACAGGTAAAAATTCTGCTGCGATTGGTGGCGGAGCTGTAGCTGACCAAGAAAATGCAGTAGCTGTTGGTCAAGGTGCGCAATCAATGGTTGTTGGCGGTGTGGCTTTGGGCGCTCGCAGCCGTGTTGAGGCTGAAAACAGTGTGGCATTGGGTCAAGATGCTGTTGCAACTGAAGCAACAGGAAGTTCATTCCTCACGAATCGTGATGCATCAATGTCAAATGGTGTTGTGTCTGTCGGTTCTGCTGGAAAAGAGCGCCGTATCGCCAATGTTGAAGATGGCTCTGCTGACTCAGATGCAGTGACAGTTCGTCAGCTTAAAAATGTTGATTCTCGTGTTAATGATAATGCTCAAAATATCACTAATAATGCCAAAAATATTACGAATTTGAATCAAAAATTAGATGATACCAAAACTGATTTAGGCAACCAAATCACGGATACCAACAACAAGTTAGACGATGCGAAGAAAGACTTAGGTAACCAGATCACAGATACCAAGACTGAGCTCAACAACACGATCAATAACACCAAAACTGAACTGAACACCAAGATTGATAACACCAAGACTGAGTTGGAAAACAAAGGCTTGAACTTTGCAGGTAATGCAGGTGCAGATGTACATCGTAAGTTGGGTGAGAAGTTAAACATTGTGGGTGGTGCAGATGCTTCGACAGCAGAAGACAAAACCAGCGGTGAAAATGTTATTACTCGTACCACGGCAGATGGCATCAAAGTTGAATTACTGAAAGATGCGAAATTTGACAGCATCACCACTGGCGACACGGTATTAAACGACAAGGGTGTGACCATTAAAGATGGTCCAAGCATCACTAAAGATGGCATCAATGCGGGTGACAAAGTTATTAGTAATGTTGCTGATGGTAAAGATGGTAAGGATGCGGTGAATGTTGACCAGTTAACCAAAGTTAAAGATGGTTTAGATGGCAAGATTACCGACACCAATACTAAGTTAGATGATGCGAAGAAAGACTTGGGTAACCAAATCACGGATACCAACAACAAGTTAGACAATGCGAAGAAAGACTTAGGTAATCAGATCACAGATACCAAGACTGAGCTCAACAACACGATCAATAACACTAAAACTGAACTGAACACCAAGATTGACAACACCAAGACTGAGTTGGAAAACAAAGGCTTGAACTTTGCAGGTAATGCAGGTACGGATGTCCATCGTAAGTTGGGTGAGAAGTTAAATATTGTGGGTGGCGCTGATGCTTCAACAGCAGAAGACAAAACCAGCGGTGAAAACGTGATTACCCGTACCACGGCAGATGGCATCAAAGTTGAATTACTGAAAGATGCGAAATTTGACAGCATCACGACTGGCGGCACGGTATTAAACGACAAAGGTTTAACCATTAAAGATGGTCCAAGCATCACTAAAGATGGCATCAATGCAGGTAATAAAGTCATTACCAATGTTGCAGATGGTTCAATCGCGAACGGTTCTAAAGATGCCGTGAATGGTGGTCAGATCAAGAATATTTCTGACAGCATCAAGAACAGCATTGGTGGAAACACAACGGTTAATCCAGATGGCAGCATCAGCACCAACAACATTGGTGGCACAGGTAAAGACAACATCAATGATGCAATCAAGTCGGTAGATGACAAAGTCACCAATGGTGTCAATGACCTGACCAATAAAGGTCTAAACTTTGCAGGTAATGCAGGTGCGGATGTCCATCGTAAGTTGGGTGAGAAGTTGAGTATTGTTGGTGGCGCAGATGCTTCAACAGCAGAAGACAAAACCAGCGGTGAAAACGTGATTACCCGTACCACGGCAGATGGCATCAAAGTTGAATTACTGAAAGATGCGAAGTTTGACAGCATCACCACTGGCGACACGGTATTAAACGACAAGGGTGTGACCATTAAAGATGGCCCAAGTATTACCAAAGATGGCATTAATGCAGGTAATAAAGTCATTACCAATGTTGCAGATGGTTCAATCGCAAATGGTTCTAAAGATGCGGTGAATGGTGGTCAGATCAAGAATATTTCTGACAGCATCAAGAACAGCATTGGTGGAAACACAACGGTGAATCCAGATGGCAGCATCAGCACCAACAATATTGGTGGTACAGGTAAAAACAACATCAATGATGCAATCAGCAATGTGAAAGACGCTGCAACTAAAGCGAAAACTACAGTGACTGAAGGCGACAACATCGTTGTTAAAGAGACGACCAATAAAGATGGTAGTACTAACTACGAAGTTTCAACCAAGAAAGACCTTAATTTAGACAGCATCACGACTGGTGATACGGTATTAAACGACAAAGGTTTAACCATTAAAGATGGCCCAAGCATCACTAAAGATGGCATCAATGCAGGTAATAAAGTCATTACCAATGTTGCAGATGGTTCAATCGCGAACGGTTCTAAAGATGCCGTGAATGGTGGTCAGATCAAGAATATTTCTGACAGCATCAAGAACAGCATTGGTGGAAACACAACGGTTAATCCAGATGGCAGCATCAGCACCAACAACATTGGTGGCACAGGTAAAGACAACATCAATGATGCAATCAAGTCGGTAGATGACAAAGTCACCAATGGTGTCAATGACCTGACCAATAAAGGTCTAAACTTTGCAGGTAATGCAGGTGCAGATGTACATCGTAAGTTGGGTGAGAAGTTAAACATTGTAGGTGGTGCTGATGCTTCAACAGCAGAAGACAAAACCAGCGGTGAAAACGTGATTACCCGTACTACGGCAGATGGCATCAAAGTTGAACTACTGAAAGATGCGAAGTTTGACAGCATCACCACTGGCGACACAGTATTAAACGACAAAGGTGTGACCATTAAAGATGGTCCAAGCATCACTAAAGATGGCATCAATGCGGGTGACAAAGTTATTAGTAATGTTGCTGATGGTAAAGATGGTAAAGATGCGGTGAATGTTGACCAGTTAACCAAAGTTAAAGATGGTTTAGATGGCAAGATTACCGACACCAATACTAAGTTAGATGATGCGAAGAAAGACTTGGGTAACCAAATCACGGATACCAACAACAAGTTAGACGATGCGAAGAAAGACTTAGGTAATCAGATCACAGATACCAAGACTGAGCTCAACAACACGATCAATAACACCAAAACTGAACTGAACACCAAGATTGACAACACCAAGACTGAGTTGGAAAACAAAGGCTTGAACTTTACAGGTAATGCAGGTGCGGATGTCCATCGTAAGTTGGGTGAGAAGTTAAACATTGTTGGTGGTGCTGATGCTTCGACAGCAGAAGACAAAACCAGCGGTGAAAACGTGATTACCCGTACCACGGCAGATGGCATCAAAGTTGAATTACTGAAAGATGCGAAGTTCGACAGCATCACCACTGGTGATACGGTATTAAACGACAAAGGTGTGACCATTAAAGATGGTCCAAGCATCACTAAAGATGGCATCAATGCAGGTAATAAAGTCATTACCAATGTTGCAGATGGTTCAATCGCAAATGGTTCTAAAGATGCAGTGAATGGTGGTCAGATCAAGAATATTTCTGACAGCATCAAGAACAGCATTGGTGGAAATACAACAGTTAATCCAGATGGCAGCATCAGCACCAACAACATTGGTGGAACTGGTAAAGACAACATCAATGATGCAATCAAGTCGGTAGATGACAAAGTCACCAATGGTGTCAATGACCTGACCAATAAAGGTCTAAACTTTGCAGGTAATGCCGGTGCGGATGTTCATCGTAAGTTGGGTGAGAAGTTGAGTATTGTTGGTGGCGCAGATGCTTCGACAGCAGAAGACAAAACCAGCGGTGAAAACGTGATTACCCGTACCACGGCAGATGGCATCAAAGTTGAATTACTGAAAGATGCGAAGTTCGACAGCATCACCACTGGTGATACGGTATTAAACGACAAAGGTGTGACCATTAAAGATGGTCCAAGCATCACTAAAGATGGCATCAATGCAGGTAATAAAGTCATTACCAATGTTGCAGATGGTTCAATCGCAAATGGTTCTAAAGATGCAGTGAATGGTGGTCAGATCAAGAATATTTCTGACAGCATCAAGAACAGCATTGGTGGAAATACAACAGTTAATCCAGATGGCAGCATCAGCACCAACAACATTGGTGGAACTGGTAAAGACAACATCAATGATGCAATCAAGTCGGTAGATGACAAAGTCACCAATGGTGTCAATGACCTGACCAATAAAGGTCTAAACTTTGCAGGTAATGCCGGTGCGGATGTTCATCGTAAGTTGGGTGAGAAGTTGAGTATTGTTGGTGGCGCAGATGCTTCGACAGCAGAAGACAAAACCAGCGGTGAAAACGTGATTACCCGTACCACGGCAGATGGCATCAAAGTTGAATTACTGAAAGATGCGAAGTTTGACAGCATCACCACTGGCGACACGGTATTAAACGACAAAGGTGTGACCATTAAAGATGGTCCAAGCATCACTAAAGATGGCATCAATGCAGGTAATAAAGTCATTACCAATGTCGCAGATGGTTCAATCGCGAATGGTTCTAAAGATGCCGTGAATGGTGGTCAGATCAAGAATATTTCTGACAGCATCAAGAACAGCATTGGTGGAAACACAACGGTTAATCCAGATGGCAGCATCAGCACCAACAACATTGGTGGTACAGGTAAAAACAACATCAATGATGCAATCAGCAATGTGAAAGACGCTGCAACTAAAGCGAAAACCACAGTGACTGAAGGCGACAACATCGTTGTTAAAGAGACGACCAATAAAGATGGTAGTACTAACTACGAAGTTTCAACCAAGAAAGACCTTAATTTAGACAGCATCACGACTGGTGATACGGTATTAAACGACAAAGGTTTAACCATTAAAGATGGCCCAAGCATCACTAAAGATGGCATCAATGCAGGTAATAAAGTCATTACCAATGTTGCAGATGGTTCAATCGCGAACGGTTCTAAAGATGCCGTGAATGGTGGTCAGATCAAGAATATTTCTGACAGCATCAAGAACAGCATTGGTGGAAACACAACGGTTAATCCAGATGGCAGCATCAGCACCAACAATATTGGTGGCACAGGTAAAGACAACATCAATGATGCAATCAAGTCGGTAGATGACAAAGTCACCAATGGTGTAAATGACCTGACCAATAAAGGTCTAAACTTTGCAGGTAATGCAGGTGCGGATGTACATCGTAAGTTGGGTGAGAAGTTGAATATTGTGGGTGGTGCTGATGCTTCGACAGCAGACGACAAAACCAGCGGTGAAAACGTGATTACTCGTACCACTGAAGATGGCCTCAAGATCGAATTGTTGAAAGATGCGAAGTTTGACAGCATCACTACAGGAAATACTGTATTGAACAACAATGGTTTGACGATCAAGGGTGGCCCAAGTATCACAATTAACGGTATTGATGCAGGTGGTAAGAAAATTACCAATGTCGCTGATGGCGTTGATGCAAAAGATGCGGTCAATAAAGGTCAGCTTGATAAGCAAATTAATGATGTTAAAGACCAAATCGGCAAAGAAATCGGTGACTTGTCAGACAACGCTGTGAAGTATGACAAAGACAAAGATGGCAATGTTGATAAAAACTCTGTGACTTTAGGCGGTGGCGATAAAGGCACAAACCTGAAAAATGTTGCTGATGGTAAGGTTGAAGAAGGTTCAAAAGATGCTGTAAATGGTGGTCAGTTATGGGATGTTCAGAAGCAAGTTGATAAAAACTCAAATGATATTCAGAACATCAATAACAACATCAATAACATCAATAATGGTAAGTCTGGTCTAGTTCAGCAACAGACGCCAAATGGTGAAATTACCGTTGGTAAAGATACGGGTGGTACAAGTATCAATATGGCTGGTAAAGATGGTGATCGTGTGGTGCAAGGTGTTAAGGACGGTGAAATCAAAGCGGGTTCTAACCAAGCCGTGAATGGTGGCCAGATCCATAACATTTCCAACAGTATCAAGAACAGCATTGGTGGTGAGACGGTTGTTAATCAAGATGGCAGTATTACAACCAATAATATCGGTGGTACGGGTAAGAACAATATTAATGATGCGATTGGAAGCTTGAACCAATCAAATCAAGAGTTGGGTAACAAGATCAACAACCTTGGTGATCAGTTACAACAAGTGTTCTATGACACCAACAAACGTATCGACAATTTGGAAGACAAAATGTCTGCGGGTATTGCTGCGACAGCTGCACTTGAGCAAGCTCCTTATGTACCAGGTAAGTTAACCATGGCAGTTGGCGCGGCTTACTACAACGATCAAAATGCAGTGGGTGTGACGTTCCGTCGTACTGCTGATAATGGTCGCTGGTCATTGACAACAGGTGCTGCTTTAGGCAGCCAAGGTAGCCCATTAGTACGTATTGGTGTAAGTACAATTATTGACTAATTGCCCTCAATAAGGAGAGTCCTAGACTCTCCTTATCCAACAGATATTGTGAGTAAAGAAATGAACAAGAATATTCAAATTTTGATGATGGCAACTTTAGTCGGTTTAACAACAACCACTACTTTTGCACAAGAGGAAGTTGCGGCTCAGCAAGAAGAAATTAAATTTCCAGCGGTTGAGAAAAGTTATTTAAAACAAGTACAGCGTTATGAATACGATAATGTTGCACGTTTAGACACAGGTCTGACCAAAGATCAAATTCGTCACATTTTGGGCCATCCTCAATTTAGCGAAGGCGTCTTCTTTGTAAAAACTTGGAACTATGTTTTAGATATTCGTCAGCCGAATAGCCAAGACTATTTACGTTGCCAATTACGTGTCGATTTCGATAAGAAGTATCTTTCAGAAAGATTGTCTTGGAAAGGTGAAGCATGTGAGGGCCTAATGGCTTGGGGTGCGAATAACCAAGTTCCAAATGATGCAAATGTAAATAGTGCACGTTCTGGAAGTGTATTCTTTGCTTTTGACCGTTTTAATACTGCTGCGATCGAACAAGGTTCTAGTTCTGTAACTTCAATTGCAAAGCGTATCAAACAAAGTAATTCAACTGGACCAATTGTAGTTGCAGGTTTTGCTGACCCATTAGGTAAGTTTGCTTATAATCAGCAACTTTCATCACAACGTGCCAATACAGTGGCAAAATTATTGGTGAATGAAGGTATTGATGCAAATCGTATTCAAATTCAAGCCAATAGCCAAACTGATATATATCAGCAATGTACAGGTAATAAGGCAAATGCACAACTCGTTGGCTGTTTAGCTCCGAATAGACGTGTTAATGTGACTTGGTAAAATTTTTCAAATCAGAAAAGCTAGCATTTATGCTGGCTTTTTTTATTTTTGACATTTAGATACAAATATTAATGCGAAATTTTTACATGAAATTAGAATAAAAATGTCAATTAATGTCATGTATCGACTTTTTTTGCATAAATTTATGCACAAGGTAAAAATGGTGTGATCTATTTTTTTATTTTTGTTAAAAATTAACTATTGATTATTAATATTTAAATTATAGAAATTGAAATATGGTTTTTATAAAAATAAGTGACTTTGTGTGCCTCTATTGAAAAAAATTGTGATTTACATCTCATTTTAAAAAAGTTATTTTATAAGCAATAAATTACATTTCTTTACTTAATAGACAGACTTGTACACATAAGCGTACATGTTGTAACTTTTATCTGCGTTTGGAAAAATATTATGAATAAGGTTTATAAGGTTGTATGGAACGCCTCATTGGGTGCGTGGGTAGCGGTTTCGGAACTTGCTAAAACAAAAACTAAAACGAGAGGGAGTATTGGACAAGTCGCTTTCTTAGAGCAACAAGAACAACAAAACGGATTCAGTCAGTTTTTTAATTACAAATCATTATCTCTAGCTATTTTTGCAGTGTTTACGACAACGTTTGCTTTTGCAGGTTATGAGGCTGGGAATGGTAGTGCAACAACACGAGCTAACTGTACGAGAACATCTGTAGGTTCAGGGGGAGAGGCTGCTGGTATAGCAATTAATAATGAAAGTGGTATTGCATGTGCTTCAGCAATTGAATCTATTGCAATAGGTGCAAATATTGCAGCCCAAGGTGAACAGTCGACTGTTCTAGGAAATGATGTTATTGCGAGTACTAGTGCTGTTCAGGCTGTCGTTATTGGTTCAAATTTTAATGCAAATCCTGTTACATCTAATGGTAAAGGTGGTGTTGCAATCGGTAGTGGTTTAAGTGCAGCTCATTCAAGTGCGATTGCAGATGGACAAGGCACTCTTGCTTTGGGTTCAAGTGGGGATGGAACCACAATTAATGGAACAACTTATAATCAGCAAGGACCAGATGCTAAAGCAACGTATAGTGCTGCAATTATGGCAGGCGCGAAAACCACTGCAGGTGCAGACAGATCGATTGCATTTGGTGTTGGTGCTCAAACAGGAGCAAGTGCAGTAGATGGTATTGCTTTAGGTACGAATGCAAATGCAAGTGTTGCGAATTCTGTTGCATTAGGTGGTGGTTCGACAACAACTGCACCATCAGGTACAGGTTATATTACCAACTCTGCAGCCCCAACATCAGTTGTTTCTGTTGGTTCGGCTTCTAATCTTAGACGAATTCAGAACGTCGCAGATGGTGCGGCGGATCAGGATGCTGTGACGGTTGCTCAACTTAAAGATGTAAATAACCGTGCAGTTGGAAATACAACCGCATTAGGTGGTGGTGCTAGTTACAATGCAGCTACTGATACTTATACTGCTCCAAGTTATACGATTAATAAGGCTGATACAGGATCTTATGCTGCTGCGACTAATGTCGGCACAGCTTTGTCTAATCTTAATACTGAAATTCAAAGAGAAATTACGTTTGTTGGTAATACTGGAACCGTAGGACGTAATTTAGGTGAAACCCTAAATATTACAGGTGGTTTGACTGGAGCAGGTTCAAATAGTAACGTAAAAACTGTTATTACTGGAAGTACTGTAGATATCCAGATTGCAAATTCTCCAAACTTTTCAGGAACAGTGACTTCAACTGGCCAGCAAGTGAATGGTAATAGTGTTGTAACTGGTACATCAACGGTTGGTAGCGGTGCGAATGCAGTTACTTTATCGGGCACAGCAAACGGCTTGGATGTTGGCAATAAAAAGATTACCAATGTCGCAGCACCAACAGTGGGTAGTGATGCAGCGAACAAGACTTACGTCGATACTTTAGCAAATACGCCACTTGGTTTTGTGGGTGATTCAGGAACCAAAGCAACCCGTAAATTAGGTGAAGACCTAAATGTTAAAGGTGGTGCAACGGTACATTAACCAATGGCAATATTGGTGTTGTATCGAATGGTAGTAACAACTTGATATTAAACTTGCTGAGACGGTTAATTTAGGTACCAATGGTAGTGTAACCACAGGTAACACCAAGATTGATAACAGTGGTTTAACGATTACTGTGGCCCAAGTGTTACCAATACGGGAATTAATGCAGCGAATAAAAATATCAGTAATGTTGCGGATGCAACGACTGCTGATCAAGCCGTGAACAAAGGTCAGTTGGACACCGTAAGTACACAAGCAAACAAAGCCATTACCTTTACAGGAAAGCAGAAAATCAGGTGATATTAAAATGTAGATCGCAAGCAGGAAACTATTGCGCAGCGGAGCAGCGAGAAGCAACTTATAGCGGTGCGGTAAAACAGTCACAATCAAACAGGTTCAATTGCGATTCAAATTGCAGATGCGCCACTTTGCAGGAACAGTGAGTCAACTGGTCAACAAGTGAACTAGTGTTGTCACTGGTACATCAACGAGTAGCGGTGCGGCAGCACTTTATCGGGCACAGCAAACGGCTTGGGTGGCAATGATTAACCAATGTCGCAGCACCAACAGGTTCAAGTGGGTGTGATTAAAACATGTTGATGGTAAGGTTCAAACTTTAGCCTAACACCGCGGCTTTGTGGGTGACAGGAACCAAAGACCCGTAAACTAGGTGAAACCTGAATAAAGGTGGTGCAACCGGTACTTAACATGGCAATATTAGCGGTGTTGTATCGAATGGTAGTAACAACAGTTGATATTAAACTTGCTGAGACGGTTAATTTAGGTACCAATGGTAGTGTAACCACAGGCACCAAGATTGATAACAGTGGCGATTACTGTGGGATGTTACCAATACGGGAATTAATGGCGAATAAAAATTCAGTAATGTTGCAGCAACGACTGCTGATCAAGCCAGTGAACAAAGGCCAATTAGATGCAGCAACCACAGCAGCAGACACTAAAACTGACAACTTAGGTAACAGCACCGCGAATAACTTGGGTGGCGGTTCAACCTACGACAACACCACAGGTACGGTGAGTGCACCGAACTACGTGACCACCAAGACCGATGGCAGCACCACACAGCCAACAATGTGGGTGATGCATTAACCAACCTCAACAACGAAGTGGTTAAACCAATTACCTTTGCCGGTAACAGCGGCACAGTGGATCGTAAACTGGGTGAAACGCTGAACATCACAGGTGGCTTAACCGGTGCTGGCTCGAACAGCAACATTAAGACGGTGATTACAGGCAACACAGTTGATATCCAATTGGCGGATGCACCAGTATTTGCAGGCAAAGTGACAGCGAATGGCGATGCGAACGGCAACAAAGTTGAGAACGTTGCAGACGGTACAGTTGCAAGCGATGCAGTGAACAAAGGTCAATTAGATGCAGCAACCACAGCAGCAGACACTAAAACTGACAACTTAGGTAACAGCACCGCGAATAACTTGGGTGGCGGTTCAACCTACGACAACACCACAGGTACGGTGAGTGCACCGAACTACGTGACCACCAAGACCGATGGCAGCACCACCAGCCAACAATGTGGGTGATGCATTAACCAACCTCAACAACGAAGTGGTTAAACCAATTACCTTTGCCGGTAACAGCGGCACAGTGGATCGTAAACTGGGTGAAACGCTGAACATCACAGGTGGCTTAACCGGTGCTGGCTCGAACAGCAACATTAAGACGGTGATTACAGGCAACACAGTTGATATCCAATTGGCGGATGCACCAGTATTTGCAGGCAAAGTGACAGCGAATGGCTTAGATGCGAACGGCAACAAAGTTGAGAACGTTGCAGACGGTACAGTTGCAAGCGATGCAGTGAACAAAGGTCAATTAGATGCAGCAAACCACAGCACCGCAGGACCAAAGCAACTGACAACTTAGGTGACAGCACCGCTGAGGTGGCTTAACCGGTGCTGGCTCGAACAGCAACATTAAGACGGTGATTACAGGCAACACAGTTGATATCCAATTGGCGGATGCACCAGTATTTGCAGGCAAAGTGACAGCGAATTTAGATGCGAACGGCAACAAAGTTGAGAACGTTGCAGACGGTACAGCGATGCAGTGAACAAAGGTCAATTAGATGCAGCAACCACAGCAGCAGACACTAAAACTGACAACTTAGGTAACAGCACCGCGAATAACTTGGGTGGCGGTTCAACCTACGACAACACCACAGGTACGGTGAGTGCACCGAACTACGTGACCACCAAGACCGATGGCAGCACCACCAGCGCAAGCAATGTGGGCGATGCATTAACCAACCTCAACAACGAAGTGGTTAAACCAATTACCTTTGCCGGTAACAGCGGCACAGTGGATCGTAAACTGGGTGAAACGCTGAACATCACAGGTGGCTTAACCGGTGCTGGCTCGAACAGCAACATTAAGACGGTGATTACAGGCAACACAGTTGATATCCAATTGGCGGATGCACCAGTATTTGCAGGCAAAGTGACAGCGAATGGCTTAGATGCGAACGGCAACAAAGTTGAGAACGTTGCAGACGGTACAGTTGCAAGCGATGCAGTGAACAAAGGTCAATTAGATGCAGCAACCACAGCAGCAGACACTAAAACTGACAACTTAGGTAACAGCACCGCGAATAACTTGGGTGGCGGTTCAACCTACGACAACACCACAACGGTGAGTGCACCGAACTACGTGACCACCAAGACCGATGGCAGCACCACCAGCGCAAGCAATGTGGGCGATGCATTAACCAACCTCAACAACGAAGTGGTTAAACCAATTACCTTTGCCGGTAACAGCGGCACAGTGGATCGTAAACTGGGTGAAACGCTGAACATCACAGGTGGCTTAACCGGTGCTGGCTCGAACAGCAACATTAAGACGGTGATTACAGGCAACACAGTTGATATCCAATTGGCGGATGCACCAGTATTTGCAGGCAAAGTGACAGCGAATGGCTTAGATGCGAACGGCAACAAAGTTGAGAACGTTGCAGACGGTACAGTTGCAAGCGATGCAGTGAACAAAGGTCAATTAGATGCAGCAACCACAGCAGCAGACACTAAAACTGACAACTTAGGTAACAGCACCGCGAACAACTTGGGTGGCGGTTCAACCTACGACAACACCACAGGTACGGTGAGTGCACCGAACTACGTGACCACCAAGACCGATGGCAGCACCACCAGCGCAAGCAATGTGGGCGATGCATTAACCAACCTCAACAACGAAGTGGTTAAACCAATTACCTTTGCCGGTAACAGCGGCACAGTGGATCGTAAACTGGGTGAAACGCTGAACATCACAGGTGGCTTAACCGGTGCTGGCTCGAACAGCAACATTAAGACGGTGATTACAGGCAACACAGTTGATATCCAATTGGCGGATGCACCAGTATTTGCAGGCAAAGTGACAGCGAATGGCTTAGATGCGAACGGCAACAAAGTTGAGAACGTTGCAGACGGTACAGTTGCAAGCGATGCAGTGAACAAAGGTCAATTAGATGCAGCAACCACAGCAGCAGACACTAAAACTGACAACTTAGGTAACAGCACCGCGAACAACTTGGGTGGCGGTTCAACCTACGACAACACCACAGGTACGGTGAGTGCACCGAACTACGTGACCACCAAGACCGATGGCAGCACCACCAGCGCAAGCAATGTGGGCGATGCATTAACCAACCTCAACAACGAAGTGGTTAAACCAATTACCTTTGCCGGTAACAGCGGCACAGTGGATCGTAAACTGGGTGAAACGCTGAACATCACAGGTGGCTTAACCGGTGCTGGCTCGAACAGCAACATTAAGACGGTGATTACAGGCAACACAGTTGATATCCAATTGGCGGATGCACCAGTATTTGCAGGCAAAGTGACAGCGAATGGCTTAGATGCGAACGGCAACAAAGTTGAGAACGTTGCAGACGGTACAGTTGCAAGCGATGCAGTGAACAAAGGTCAATTAGATGCAGCAACCACAGCAGCAGACACTAAAACTGACAACTTAGGTAACAGCACCGCGAATAACTTGGGTGGCGGTTCAACCTACGACAACACCACAGGTACGGTGAGTGCACCGAACTACGTGACCACCAAGACCGATGGCAGCACCACCAGCGCAAGCAATGTGGGCGATGCATTAACCAACCTCAACAACGAAGTGGTTAAACCAATTACCTTTGCCGGTAACAGCGGCACAGTGGATCGTAAACTGGGTGAAACGCTGAACATCACAGGTGGCTTAACCGGTGCTGGCTCGAACAGCAACATTAAGACGGTGATTACAGGCAACACAGTTGATATCCAATTGGCGGATGCACCAGTATTTGCAGGCAAAGTGACAGCGAATGGCTTAGATGCGAACGGCAACAAAGTTGAGAACGTTGCAGACGGTACAGTTGCAAGCGATGCAGTGAACAAAGGTCAATTAGATGCAGCAACCACAGCAGCAGACACTAAAACTGACAACTTAGGTAACAGCACCGCGAATAACTTGGGTGGCGGTTCAACCTACGACAACACCACAGGTACGGTGAGTGCACCGAACTACGTGACCACCAAGACCGATGGCAGCACCACCAGCGCAAGCAATGTGGGCGATGCATTAACCAACCTCAACAACGAAGTGGTTAAACCAATTACCTTTGCCGGTAACAGCGGCACAGTGGATCGTAAACTGGGTGAAACGCTGAACATCACAGGTGGCTTAACCGGTGCTGGCTCGAACAGCAACATTAAGACGGTGATTACAGGCAACACAGTTGATATCCAATTGGCGGATGCACCAGTATTTGCAGGCAAAGTGACAGCGAATGGCTTAGATGCGAACGGCAACAAAGTTGAGAACGTTGCAGACGGTACAGTTGCAAGCGATGCAGTGAACAAAGGTCAATTAGATGCAGCAACCACAGCAGCAGACACTAAAACTGACAACTTAGGTAACAGCACCGCGAATAACTTGGGTGGCGGTTCAACCTACGACAACACCACAGGTACGGTGAGTGCACCGAACTACGTGACCACCAAGACCGATGGCAGCACCACCAGCGCAAGCAATGTGGGCGATGCATTAACCAACCTCAACAACGAAGTGGTTAAACCAATTACCTTTGCCGGTAACAGCGGCACAGTGGATCGTAAACTGGGTGAAACGCTGAACATCACAGGTGGCTTAACCGGTGCTGGCTCGAACAGCAACATTAAGACGGTGATTACAGGCAACACAGTTGATATCCAATTGGCGGATGCACCAGTATTTGCAGGCAAAGTGACAGCGAATGGCTTAGATGCGAACGGCAACAAAGTTGAGAACGTTGCAGACGGTACAGTTGCAAGCGATGCAGTGAACAAAGGTCAATTAGATGCAGCAACCACAGCAGCAGACACTAAAACTGACAACTTAGGTAACAGCACCGCGAATAACTTGGGTGGCGGTTCAACCTACGACAACACCACAGGTACGGTGAGTGCACCGAACTACGTGACCACCAAGACCGATGGCAGCACCACCAGCGCAAGCAATGTGGGCGATGCATTAACCAACCTCAACAACGAAGTGGTTAAACCAATTACCTTTGCCGGTAACAGCGGCACAGTGGATCGTAAACTGGGTGAAACGCTGAACATCACAGGTGGCTTAACCGGTGCTGGCTCGAACAGCAACATTAAGACGGTGATTACAGGCAACACAGTTGATATCCAATTGGCGGATGCACCAGTATTTGCAGGCAAAGTGACAGCGAATGGCTTAGATGCGAACGGCAACAAAGTTGAGAACGTTGCAGACGGTACAGTTGCAAGCGATGCAGTGAACAAAGGTCAATTAGATGCAGCAACCACAGCAGCAGACACTAAAACTGACAACTTAGGTAACAGCACCGCGAATAACTTGGGTGGCGGTTCAACCTACGACAACACCACAGGTACGGTGAGTGCACCGAACTACGTGACCACCAAGACCGATGGCAGCACCACCAGCGCAAGCAATGTGGGCGATGCATTAACCAACCTCAACAACGAAGTGGTTAAACCAATTACCTTTGCCGGTAACAGCGGCACAGTGGATCGTAAACTGGGTGAAACGCTGAACATCACAGGTGGCTTAACCGGTGCTGGCTCGAACAGCAACATTAAGACGGTGATTACAGGCAACACAGTTGATATCCAATTGGCGGATGCACCAGTATTTGCAGGCAAAGTGACAGCGAATGGCTTAGATGCGAACGGCAACAAAGTTGAGAACGTTGCAGACGGTACAGTTGCAAGCGATGCAGTGAACAAAGGTCAATTAGATGCAGCAACCACAGCAGCAGACACTAAAACTGACAACTTAGGTAACAGCACCGCGAATAACTTGGGTGGCGGTTCAACCTACGACAACACCACAGGTACGGTGAGTGCACCGAACTACGTGACCACCAAGACCGATGGCAGCACCACCAGCGCAAGCAATGTGGGCGATGCATTAACCAACCTCAACAACGAAGTGGTTAAACCAATTACCTTTGCCGGTAACAGCGGCACAGTGGATCGTAAACTGGGTGAAACGCTGAACATCACAGGTGGCTTAACCGGTGCTGGCTCGAACAGCAACATTAAGACGGTGATTACAGGCAACACAGTTGATATCCAATTGGCGGATGCACCAGTATTTGCAGGCAAAGTGACAGCGAATGGCTTAGATGCGAACGGCAACAAAGTTGAGAACGTTGCAGACGGTACAGTTGCAAGCGATGCAGTGAACAAAGGTCAATTAGATGCAGCAACCACAGCAGCAGACACTAAAACTGACAACTTAGGTAACAGCACCGCGAACAACTTGGGTGGCGGTTCAACCTACGACAACACCACAGGTACGGTGAGTGCACCGAACTACGTGACCACCAAGACCGATGGCAGCACCACCAGCGCAAGCAATGTGGGCGATGCATTAACCAACCTCAACAACGAAGTGGTTAAACCAATTACCTTTGCCGGTAACAGCGGCACAGTGGATCGTAAACTGGGTGAAACGCTGAACATCACAGGTGGCTTAACCGGTGCTGGCTCGAACAGCAACATTAAGACGGTGATTACAGGCAACACAGTTGATATCCAATTGGCGGATGCACCAGTATTTGCAGGCAAAGTGACAGCGAATGGCTTAGATGCGAACGGCAACAAAGTTGAGAACGTTGCAGACGGTACAGTTGCAAGCGATGCAGTGAACAAAGGTCAATTAGATGCAGCAACCACAGCAGCAGACACTAAAACTGACAACTTAGGTAACAGCACCGCGAACAACTTGGGTGGCGGTTCAACCTACGACAACACCACAGGTACGGTGAGTGCACCGAACTACGTGACCACCAAGACCGATGGCAGCACCACCAGCGCAAGCAATGTGGGCGATGCATTAACCAACCTCAACAACGAAGTGGTTAAACCAATTACCTTTGCCGGTAACAGCGGCACAGTGGATCGTAAACTGGGTGAAACGCTGAACATCACAGGTGGCTTAACCGGTGCTGGCTCGAACAGCAACATTAAGACGGTGATTACAGGCAACACAGTTGATATCCAATTGGCGGATGCACCAGTATTTGCAGGCAAAGTGACAGCGAATGGCTTAGATGCGAACGGCAACAAAGTTGAGAACGTTGCAGACGGTACAGTTGCAAGCGATGCAGTGAACAAAGGTCAATTAGATGCAGCAACCACAGCAGCAGACACTAAAACTGACAACTTAGGTAACAGCACCGCGAATAACTTGGGTGGCGGTTCAACCTACGACAACACCACAGGTACGGTGAGTGCACCGAACTACGTGACCACCAAGACCGATGGCAGCACCACCAGCGCAAGCAATGTGGGCGATGCATTAACCAACCTCAACAACGAAGTGGTTAAACCAATTACCTTTGCCGGTAACAGCGGCACAGTGGATCGTAAACTGGGTGAAACGCTGAACATCACAGGTGGCTTAACCGGTGCTGGCTCGAACAGCAACATTAAGACGGTGATTACAGGCAACACAGTTGATATCCAATTGGCGGATGCACCAGTATTTGCAGGCAAAGTGACAGCGAATGGCTTAGATGCGAACGGCAACAAAGTTGAGAACGTTGCAGACGGTACAGTTGCAAGCGATGCAGTGAACAAAGGTCAATTAGATGCTACACAGGCAAATGTAGACAAAGGCATTAAGTTTGGTAATGGCACGAGCAATAACCAATTTGCTTTAGGCGATACCATTAATGTTAAAGGTTCAGCTGATGGCAGCATCACCAGTACTACGACAGCAGACGGTGTACAGCTTGGTTTAGGTAATACCATTAAAGTCGGTACAGCGAATCCAGTCACCATTGACGGCACAGCAGGTACGATTGGTGGTTTAAGCAATAAAACTTGAACGGCACAGCCGTATCAGGTCAAGCAGCAACCGAAGATCAATTGGCGGCAGTGGATAGCAAGTTGGGTGGTTTGGACGATGCAGCAGTTAAATATGACAATGCAACAACCAAAGATAAGATCACACTTGCAGGTGCTAGCGGTACAACTATTACTAACGTGAAAGCAGGTGATATTAGTTCAGCAGCATCAACTGATGCGGTGAATGGTGGTCAATTATTTACAACCAATCAGAATGTAACAACTGCACAGAATGCAGCAGATGCAGCGCAAGCGACAGCAGACAAAGGCATTAAGTTTGGTAATGGCACAAGCAATAACCAATTTGCTTTAGGCGATACCATTAATGTTAAAGGTTCAGCTGATGGCAGCATCACCAGTACTACGACAGCAGACGGTGTACAGCTTGGTTTAGGTAATACCATTAAAGTCGGTACAGCGAATCCAGTCACCATTGACGGCACAGCAGGTACGATTGGTGGTTTAAGCAATAAA